>JAHDIQ010000003.1:0-127440 GCA_020630715.1 Nonlabens sp. | reverse complement strand
GAGTAAAATAGTTTTTACGTGCTGATAATTCTACGGTTTTGAATTTTTTTTTAGGAATGAAAACGATCATTCTTAGTAACTTACCTGAGCAATAAACCTCTAGAAAATCAATAGAATCAACAAGCTCTATTTCACCGGTCTATCGTTTATCGTTTTACGCCGTATTTCTCTAAGAATATCCTCTATCCCATTTACTTTCATATCCCAAACGGTAGTCATATAACGACCTAGTTTTCCTTCTGGAAATCCTTTTTGCCTGAACCATACATAGTAAGCCTCTGGCAATTCACTTAAGAAAGAACCTTTGTATTTACCAAATGGCATTTTATACCAAGCAAGTTCTATCAGTGCTTTATGATCAAAGGGTTCGATGCTCAAGATTTAAGATTTAAGATTTAAGATTTAAGATAATTTCAGGAAACAGAAATCTGAGTGGGAAACATCCATCAGCTTTTATCTTTTAGATATTCACAACAGATTGCTTCCTCACATGCTCGTCGCAATATGCAATCAAAAATAGCAGATCTGGTTATTTTGATTCGTTACTTTTTTGGGAAAATCCCACTCAGTCACCTGCGTTGTTCTCAGAAGTAATCTACTTATCATTCATAAGTCATAAGTCTTAACTCATAACTTTTGCGATGACTTCTTACTTTAAACTGCGACTGAATACTGAATACTGCGACTGAAAACTCAGGACTCAAAAACTCAATTACTCAATTACTCTTTCTTCAACTCTAGCTTCTCTGCAAAATAATCGCAAAAATCATTCATTGTATCGCGCATTTTATCATCATTAGTAGCACGGTGATAGGTTTCTGTCATACTTACTAAAGTCTGGTGAAAGAATACACGCATTTCATCCACAGGCATATCCTTAGTCCATAAATCGATACGGAAACTTTCCTTTTCTACCGCATCCCACATAGCGAGAATCATTGCCTTTGCTGGTGCGCTAGTCACGCCACCATCTGGTGCACTCCAGCGTATGTTTTCAGGTACGCGATTTTCATCTAGCTCTATTCCTATCTTAATCTCTGATCTATGTTTTTGTGCCATTATTGTTGTGGTTTATAACCTGATTGTTCAAATAATTCTTGTGCTGGCATGCGCAGCATCTGGTTTAAGGTAACATCATTATTATCCATAAAAGCTGCTACCATTTGATAACCTATATATTTCCCTACGCCACCAGGCGTTTGCTGGTCTACTTCTAAATAAAACTTTGAAAAAGGTGCTGGCAAAATAAATCTGGATAACAACTTAGAATCTGTGGAATATAATAAGGAGCGATCTACAAAGTAACGCCACATTTGCAATTCACTTTGCACCATAAATTCATACTTTTCTGGTGTAGTTTCAAAACGCTGTGCACCAGTCGCATCTGGCGCAAATAAACTTTGCAAGTATTGTAATTTCCCAAAATGGACCATAGATCCTAATAACGTACGATCTACAGACGGTTCTGCAAATAAATAGGCATAACTCAAGGCTACATCTGCTGGTAGTTGCTCAATGTTCAAGTCATCACGCTGGTAATCATTAATTCCGGTATACAATTCATGACCAGATCCTAAGTAGTTATCAATCCCGATAATTAAATAATCTCTAGTAGGCGTCACACGCTTGCGATAATTCACCTCTGAAAGTACCGTAATAATAGGTGTAGGTTCAAATTCTGGGAAGTAATATTTTACGTGTCGCATTACGTCCTCAACCTGACTTTCAATGTCAGTATAATTAAAATCAGCATTAAGTACGGCTTCTTCTAGAACTGCATAAATCGTATCTGTTCCTACTATTTTTGCCTTCCACAGGTCGTCCGGATACTGTTGTGGAAACAATTGTGGATAGTTTGCTTTTAGCTCGGGCAACTGCTCTTCGGTCGCCATACTAAATGTCGTGTGGAACTGATCTAATTCTACATCTATTGTTATGGCATCAATTTCTTTCTCTACACTGCTTTTTGTATCGCAGGAAGTGACTAGTAATATCGCTTTCGCGAAAGCGAAAACCCAAAAAACCTTGTAAAACTTAAACCTCATGAGTTCTTTAACGCAATAAAAATTGATTAATTTTAAGGCAACAAAAATACATCTAATATCCCGTAAATCTGAGTTATGAATATAGAGAAAGTCACCCATCACATCGTTCACTGGTTAAAAGATTATGCAAGTAATGCTGGCGTTAAAGGTTATGTTGTAGGTGTTAGTGGCGGGATTGATAGCGCAATTACCTCAACGCTATGCGCCATGACTGGTCTAGAAGTGTTATGTGTGGAAATGCCTATTCACCAGCATCAGGATCACGTAACTAGAGCGCAGGAACATATTACACAATTAAAACATCGCTTTTCTAATGTAAGTGATGTGCGCAGTGATCTTACTCCTGTTTTTGACACTTTTATAAATAGTATGCCTGATGTAGAAGATAACGCACAAGTAGATCTTACACGTGGTAATACCAGAGCAAGATTGCGCATGACTACCTTATATTATCACGGTGGCGTGAATGGATTACTGGTGGCTGGAACTGGTAATAAGGTAGAGGATTTTGGCGTAGGGTTTTATACTAAATACGGTGACGGTGGCGTGGACGTAAGTCCTATCGCAGATCTTATGAAAAGTGAAGTCTATGCCGTAGGTGAATTTGTAAACGTACCTGATAGTATCATGAAAGCTGCACCTAGTGATGGACTTTACGGTGCAGAACGTACTGACGAGGATCAAATAGGCGCTAGCTATGATGAATTAGAATGGGCAATGCACCAGATCGATGCGGGAAAAACTGCCGAAGATTTTAAAGATCGTGAAAAAGAGGTGCTCACTATCTATCAGGACTTTAACCGCAGGAATCAGCACAAAATGAATCCAATACCTGTTTGTATCATACCCGATGAATTGCGTTAAACCGCTATAAATTACTGATAAGTAAGGAAATACGCACAATACTATCCGTAGGATAGCCTAATAAATCGTTGTACATTTGTGAAAGAAACTTCCAATAACCATGAACGTTTTATTAGCAGATCATCATCCGTTGTATAGACAAGGCATCCAAAACGCTCTTAAGGATCACCAGCATTTTAACTTTAAATGGATTGCTGAGAATGGTAGCGACTTACTTAAAACTATTGATGCTGAAAGACCTGATTTACTTATACTAGAAATAGATCTACCACATAGTAATGGTGTAGGTGCGTTAAGAGATATTAAAGAATTACATCCTAATTTATTAACACTGGTTATCAGTGGTCATCCAGAAGAGATTTATGCAATTAGTGCTGTTAAAGCTGGAGCAAATGGTTATATCTGTAAAACACGAAGTGAGGCAGAAATCGTTGCAGCGATCCTAGCAGTAAGTAATGGTGATACCTACATTTCACAGGATGTACGTGAAATGCATGAAAAACGTAAAGGAAGTTCTAAAAACGTTCCTTTTAGAAAGCTTTCTACTCGCGAAATAGAAGTGCTTAATTTACTATCACGTGGTAAACGTAACAAAGAAATCTCGCAGGTATTGAATATCAATGAGAAAACGGTAAGTACTTATAAAACACGCTTACTTAAAAAACTCAATGTAACTAACCTAGCAGATTTAATTAATCAGGCTAGATTACTTCAGATTACACACTAAATCACGCGATTAAGTCTATTACCTAGATAACGATTCAATTTATTGTAATCGTTTACTGCGGTGAGTACTTCTAAATTATCAGTGGCATCTGGCTTGATGTCATTTTGTAATGCCTTTATTTTGTCCTGAATCATCAACCTTCTAAAATTAAGAATGGTATCCATTAAAGCTTTGGCAATAGTAGATTCTTTAGACTTGACAAAGATCATTTTCTCATCCCATTTATGCAGTTGATATTTATCTTCTTGCATTACCAGATCTGCGACGTGTTGTGCTTCTTGATCTGTAAGGATAGACATTACCGTGTTTAAATCTAGGGTTCCTTTCATCAATAACATATCGATGATTTTAGGATATAAGGTTTTAAAAATAGGATTAGAAAAAGCGATTTCATCACTTTGTAAATCCATATAAATTTTCTCATAAACAGGAATAGTCTCCTTAACAGTCTCACTTACTAGTTCACCAGAATCAGATTCCTGTAAGTATTCCTCATAGAAATCTTCTTTGCGATCTCCATACAACAATAGAATTTTTATAATCGATTGTTCTAGAATAGATCTACGATCTACTTTTAAGGCAGGTTGTGCATCCTCAACTTTAGTTAAAGATTGCACTTGTTGCTCACGGCGTTCTTTCTTGCGCTCTTCTGTAATACTGGCATTGCGTATTTGAGCTAATGATGAGAATAGCACATCTTCTCCTATATCTAGAATAGCCGCACTTTCACGTATATAAATCTCGCGAGAAATGTCATCTGGAATTTTTGCAATACTGGTAACGATATCCCTTATCATCGCCGCTTTCTTAATAGGATCTCCAGCAGCTTCTTCTTTTAAAAGATTAGACTTAAAGCTAATGAAATCAACAGCGTTGCCGTTTAGAAACTCTACAATTTCTGTTTGGGTATGTGCTTTTGCATAACTATCTGGATCTTCACCTTGCGGGAATGTGCATACACGTACATTCATTCCAGCTTCTAGGATAAGATCTGTACCACGAATTGCGGCGCGTAATCCTGCAGCATCACCATCATAAAGAACGGTAATATTAGGTGTTAATCGCTGTATAAGTCTGATTTGCTCTTTAGTAAGTGCGGTTCCAGAACTGGAAACCACATTTTTAACTCCAGCCTGATGCAACTGGATCACATCTGTATAACCTTCAACGATGTAACACAGGTCTTCTTTTGCAATCGCCTGTTTTGCTTCATAGATTCCATAAAGCACTTTTGATTTATCATAAATCGCGCTTTGCGGTGAATTTAGATATTTTGCTGCTTTCTTATCATTAGTAAGGATCCTACCGCCAAAACCTAAAACACGTCCAGAAAGACTCCTAATAGGAAACATCACCCGACCTTTAAAACGGTCAAATTGTTTTTCTTCCTTTACAATACTTAATCCTGTTTTTTCTAAAAACTCTAATTTATATCCAGCTTTTACGGCAGCATCTGTAAAAGCACTCCACTGATCTGGTGAATATCCTAACTGGAAATAAGCTATCGTTTCATCTGTAAAACCACGTTCTTTAAAATAGCTATAACCTATGGCGCGTCCCATCTCTGTTTTGAGTTGTGACTGCATCCATTCTGCTGCATATTTTGAGACCAGAAACATGGATTCTTTCTCGTCTTGGACTTGTTTTTGCTCGTCTGTTTGCTCTGTTTCTTCTATTTCAATACCATAGCGTTTTGCGAGCCATTTTATCGCTTCAGGAAAGGTAAAATGCTCGTGTTCCATAAGGAATGTAACGACGTTTCCTCCTTTACCAGAACTAAAATCCTTCCAGATTTGCTTTACAGGTGACACCATAAAACTAGGTGTGCGTTCCTCACTAAAAGGCGACAATCCTTTATAGTTAGAACCTGATTTTTTGAGTTGGACAAAATCACCGATTACCTCTTCTACACGAGCGGTATCAAAAACGGCATCTACGGTGGATCTTGCAATCAATTTTTTACGGTGTTTTAGATTTAATAACTCTTGAATGTAAAAATAAGGATTTGAATGATTACGCTTTCGCGAAAGCGAAATAAAACCAGAAAACAACATAAAAAAGACATTCTTTTTCACTAGAATACCTTCAAAAAAAAGGCAGCATAAATGCGGCCTTTAAATAGTATTTATGTTATGCAACGATTATCTCAAGCGGATTCCAAAAGAGACCTGTTGTTGCTGTAATGGTGAATCTTTAAACATATCATTTAAGCCATATAAGGCAAATAATTGCAAGTGATCCCATCCCGCATAGAAACTTAATCCGTAATTAAAGTTATTAATTTCAAAGTCATTTGTCACAGTAGTCGTTACATTACGACCTTCACGCTCAAATCTTAACTCTTGTGTGGAGGTAGTAGTATATCCTAGGTAACCACCTAGACCGACTACAAATCCATTTCCACCACCGTATCTCTTCACTCCATTTTCATATTCATTGAGCTCTCTACTACCTATTTCTATATGTAGTGGTGCTACTAGACTGAACTGTGTGAACCTAGAACGATCTAAATCGATTCCAGAGCCAAATAATGAATCAAAATTTGTAACATTATCAAAGGTAAAAAACTGTCTATTACCATTAATTCTTAAGGATTGTGTACGGAAGTTTAAACCGTAAGTCAATCTAAACAAATCAGAGTCTTTTTTTAATCTAGTATTAAACTCTAATCCTACGTCAAAAATCCCACTACCCCAAAAACGGTAGTCTTCTCCTATCCCATTATCATCACCTAAAGCCTGATTCCATCCAAAGGCAACAAACAATTCAGTTTTAGTAAGAACGTCTCTGGTTTCTCTAGAATCATCAAAAAGATCTAAAAAATCAAAAGGAACTTCCTGTTGATAATCACTATCGTCCTGCGCTGTTAATGATATGCATAACAATAGTGTTAATGCTGTAAGTAGTACTTTTTTCATAATTATAGTTTTGATTAAAGTTACATCTAGACTTGTATTTATTATTTAAGGTTAACTAATTTTTAACCACAAAAAACTCCTGCAATTGCAGGAGTTTTTCTGGCTAACTCAAATAAATCCTTACTGTAATCTTATTCCAAATGTGATGTATTGTGCATCTACAGAATTATTATTAAATACATTATTTAAATTCATACGACCAAAAAACGTTAATGTTTCTGTCCCTACATAAGCATCTAATCCATAAATAAATTTCTCATTATCAAAGTTGTTAATGCGTGCTTCTTTAATATCACGACCATCTAATTCATACTTTAACTTTAATCGTGAACTGGTATTAAATCCTGCAAATCCACCTATTCCTACTTTCCAGTATCCATCTTCTCTAAAACGTACACGACCATCTTCATATTCTTTACGTTTTGCGCCACCTATTTCTAAATGTAACGGGAACACTATCTGATCCTGACGGAATTTTGCTTTACTTACACTAGCTCCTAGTGGTAGATTTGATGCTAATGGTGCAATAAGCGACTGATCACCTTGTGTAATAAAACGACCACCATTTAATTCTGTTCCATGAGACTGGTACTCTACTCCGTATAGTAATCTGAAATTGTTTTTGTCTTTATCCAGCGTGGTTTTCCACTGATAACCTATAGAAAAATAGTTATTATTAGGATAACTAAAATCGTTAATTCCTAAATCCTCACCATTCATAAAATTGTAACCAAAGGCTAATGTAAAACCTGAATAGGTACTAATGTATTTTTGTTTTGTTTTAGTTCTTTCTTGTAGACGTATATTAATTCCTGATTTACTAGAAATTTCAATTTGATCATCAAATTCTTCTTCTAGTGTAAAATCATAAAATGATGAAGCTCTATTAGTTCTAATTAGATTTAAATGTGCATCAACCTTTGCTCTATGCGCTGCAATTAAACGTGCTAGATCTTCGGCGTGTTCTTTTTTAATCTTTTCACTTTCTTCTAGTGTTGCAGTCCCATTTTCTACAGAAGCATTTATTTTTTCTATGCGATCCTTAAATTCAGTTTTTTTGTCAGACACAAACAACTCGTGACGCTCTTCTAGATACTCAGTGATGCTGCGTAATCTTACCTTCAAATCTTTAAATTCTTCATCGGTATATCCTTTATACTCTATAACGTTACCATTAATGGTATCTGTGTGAACTTTTTCTTGTGCAGTTCCCCATAAAGACCCTAGTACCATGACTAGAATAGTAATAATTTGTAATTGATTTTTCATAATTCTAAATTTTAAAAATTGATATAGTTGTGGCTGTGCACGGTTTTTTGTGCGCGTTATTTATTAATTTATTTACTGGTGATTTCTATTTATCGATCAGCGCTACGGCTTCTGTTTTCAGGAATTTTAATCCATCCTGAATGGTGTTTTGCATTCTAGTTCTACGATCTGATTCTACATCCCATTCAGTTTCTAGAAGTAACATTTTTGCATCGACAGTTTTAGAAGCAACGACATCACTTTTAGGCTGTTTACCTAATGCTTTTTGTAATAGTAAATCTGCTTCTTGTGCAGCAGTGAGTTGCTTTACAACTGGTTGTTCTAGGATACGATCATTTGTAATAGTGGTACTCGCTACTACTGTTTCTTGTGTATTGTTAATAGTAGGTTGTGTGATAAATTCATCTTTACTAGTAATGTGTTGCTTATTATTAGTGGTGGCTACTATTATTGCTTTCTTTAATGGAACTGCCTTGCGTACAACTGGTTTATTTTGAGTAGCTGTTGATGAATTAGTAGTAACCGTTACCTCTTCATTTTCTTCCACAATTGCAATTTCTTCTTGTGTGATTTCTGGTGTAAAGATTTCTATTTCAAACTGTGGTGTATTTTCTTCTATGACTACTTGATTACCAGGTTCAACTATGGTAGTGGTTGTAGTAAGCATAGGAAACAAAAAGAATCCTAATAGCGCTGCTGCTGCAATACCACTTACCCAGTAAATCCATGTCTTTTTAGATGCTGGCTCTTCATCTAGTCGCGCCTGTAACTTATCCCAAGCTTGCGCGCTAGGTGCGATTTCTCGCTGGTTCATTTGGTTTTTAATATTATTAAGCTTCATGTTGTTGCTTTTTAATGCTGTTTACTTTTTCCTGAAGCAATATTCTTGCTTTACGGTATTGTGTTTTACTGGTGTTCTCACTTATTCCTAGCTCTTGTGCTATTTGTTGATGTTTATAGCCATCTATGGCATACATTACAAACACGCTCTTGTAACCATCTGGTAAGCTATCGATCAATTCCTGAATCACGGCTAGTGGTAATTGATCTGTTTCATCATCCTGATCTGTAGCACCTACTTTCTCCTCGTCTACTTCGTCTGTATATTGAAAAGGATTTTTTTTACGTAGGTAATCGATGCATTCTCTTACCATAATCCGTCTTACCCAACCTTCAAAACTTCCCAGATGTGTAAATTGATCTAATTTTGTAAATACTTTAAAGAATCCATTTAACATCAATTCTTCTGCTGTTTCTACAGGAGATATATACTGTCTACAAACGCTTAGCATTTTAGGTGCGTGCTTATCAAAAAGATGCTTTTGTGCCTTGCGGTCACCTCTCGCAGCTTTTTCAATTAGCTTTTTCTCGTTAGTATAAAGTTGTATCACTCTCACAATTTACGTGCTTCTATTTACATAGACGAGGACTTTTTAAAAAGGTTGTCTGAGAATGTGATTTTTTTTGTTAGATTAATGGTTAGTTATTAGCAAGACTACAATTTTAGAAAAGGAAGTCCTAATAGCATATTGCCACGTCGCTCGCTCCTCGCAATATGCTGTGCGATTTGAAATTTAGATTATACGTTCTAAGTTCTCGATACTTTGGTAAACTCAGTGCAGCGCTGTCGCTCGAAGTGGAATTGGGGTTTGGAATTTGGAATTTGGAATTTGGAATTTTTATTATCGCATTGCCAACACCCATCCCGACCTTCTATTTCGACAAGCTCAACACGGCGCTTCAATGGAAGGAGTACTGAGTTCTATTTACAATTAAGACTTTATGAGATCGCTAGTCCTGCGCTTCAACAGATTCCTTCATTACGCAGGCTTCATTCGGAATATGCGATGCTTTGAGTTTTGAAATTTGGAATTTGGAATTTTATAATAACATTGCAAACATCCATCCCGACCTTCTATTTCGACAAGCTCAATACGGCGCTTCAAAGGAAGGAGAACTTAGTCTTTTTACACTAGCTTGGAGCTTGGAATATGAAATTTTCAAATCATCCTACTCGATCTCCGTTTTTTGCGGTTGTGCTAGGCTGTAGTAATATGACATCATGATCATCTCCTACTACGCCTAAAACTAGGCATTCACTCATGAAGTTTGCGATTTGTTTTTTGGGAAAATTCACTACCGCGATGACTTGTTTACCTACCAGTTCGTGGATAGAATATCTATGGGTGATTTGGGCACTGGTTTTTTTGATCCCTATGGAACCAAAATCGATTCTTAATTGATAGGCTGGTTTTCTAGCTTCTGGAAAATCTACTACTTCTAGGATCGTTCCTACGCGCATATCTACTTTTTGAAAGTCTTGCCATGATAATTCCATAGCTTAAAAGTAGCGTTTTAATTTAGGAGTTACAAAGGATCATTTTTATGAGGTTTTTAAATGTATTTCGCTTTCGCGAAAGCGTAACAAAAATCACTAAATTGCTACTTATAAAATAAAAACATGGCCCGAACTCCTTCTAATATGTTAGCGTTAAACACCAAAGCACCGAAGTTTGAATTGCTGGATACGGTGAGTGAAAACATGATCTCTTTTAACGATGTAAAAGGCGAAAAAGGAACTGTAGTGATGTTTATTTGTAATCACTGCCCGTTTGTATTGCATGTCAATGAGGAAATCGTACGTGTGGCAAATGATTACCGTGTGATGGGTTTTGGCTTTGTGGCGATTTCTAGTAATGATGTAGAGAATTATCCACAAGATGGTCCTGAATTCATGTATGAAATCGCAGACAAGAATGATTATCCGTTCCCTTATCTATATGACGAGACACAGGAAGTAGCGGGTAGTTATGATGCGGCCTGTACGCCAGATTTTTATTTATTTGATAATGCAGATTACCTAGTCTATCGTGGTCAACTGGATAATTCAAGGCCTGGAAATGGTATACCGCTTACGGGTAGATCATTACGAGAAGCGATGGATGCTATTTTAGGAAATCGCAAGATTCCAGAACCGCAAAAACCTAGTATAGGTTGTAACATTAAATGGAAGTAAAGTGCTGTTGCTTTATATTATTAATGATTACTTTAGCACTCTAATTATCACTTTATGTTGCCCTTAAAAGTTATATGGAATCCGCTGGAAGGAATAGATCTAGGATTTTTTACCATACATTTTTATAGCCTTACTTATGTTATTGCTTTTGCATTAGGCTGGTACATCATTAAACCGATGCTTAATCGCGATGGTTTAACGGGTGATAAATTAGATCCACTTTTTACCTACACGGTTGTGGGATGTTTACTAGGTGCGCGATTAGGACATTTTTTATTCTATGAACCAGAAATATTTTTTGGCGATCCTTTACATGTATTATTACCATTTGAATTAGATCCTTTTGAATGGACTGGATTTGCAGGTATGGCTAGTCATGGTGCTGCTATAGGAATTATTATCGCCATGATTTTTTACAGTCGTAAGCATTTAAAATTTAATCCTATGTGGATTCTAGATAGACTGGTAATTCCTACCGCTATAGGAGGAACTTTTATACGTCTAGGGAATCTTATGAATAGTGAGATTAATGGAAAGGTTACAGATGCGGCTACTGGTTTTAAATTTGTACGCGATCTAAGTGATGATACCGTAAGAGCTGCATTACAAAAAACAGGTTTGAGAGATACTGATAAAGCTATTGAAGTACTGGTCAACAACCCAAAATTCCAACCTATTCTTGAAACGATTCCGTATAAACATCCTGCACAATTATATGAAGCGATATGTTACATAGGTGTATTTATCATTTTATACTTTACCTACTGGAAAACAGAAAAACGCCACAAAGTAGGTTATTTACTGGGAATGTTTTTTGTGTTTTTGTTTACCATACGTTTCTTTATTGAGTTTCTTAAAGAACCTCAAACAGATCATGATGCTTATATGATTTTAGGCATGGAATTAAACACTGGCCAGTTATTGAGTATTCCATTTGTGCTTTTAGGATTGTTCTTAATGTTTAGACCAGAAGGCATGTTTAAAAAAGAGTGGAATACGGGCAAGTAGATTAACGATTTTTGATTGGAGATTTTTGGTTTTTGGTTTTTGGAATTTTATAACAACATTGCCAACATCCATCCCGACCTTCTATTTCGACAAGCTCAATACAGCGCTTCAAAGGAAGGAGTACTTAGTCTTCATAGATCAGCTTGGAATTTGGGAGTTTACATCAGAAATTCTAAGTTCTCTACGCTTCGATAAACTCATTGCAAACGCTACCGCTCGAAGTGGATTTGTATCTTTATTTTGAGTTAACAGCCTACTGTTTGATATTTTATTACTGTTCATTTTTTCCATTGATGAAAAAACGAACCAAAAAAATCTAGACTTAAGACTTTTATATTACACCATCTAGCTATTTCCCAGCCTTCCGAAAAATAACTCGGTTTATATCTAAACCTCAAACAGATTTTTCGGTAACTGCCCACGCGTCATAGCAATGGCTGGATATAAAAGTCTTAGGTCTTTTTTCATCGAAATAAATTAAGATCAACAAGTCGTGCACTTTTCAAAATTTCCAGTGCGAATTTGAGATTTGAATTTGGAGTTTACATTAGAAATTCTAAGTTCTCTACGCTTCGATAAACTCAGTGCAAACGCTACTGCTCGAAATAGATTTGTATCTTTATTTTGAGTTAACAGCCTACTGTTTGATATTTTATTACTGTTCATTTTTTCCATTGATGAAAAAACGAACCAAAAAATCTAGGCTTAAGACTTTTATAATCGATATAAAATATGATTACCGAGTCGTGCGCTTCTCAACATGTGTAGCGCGAGTTTAAGATTTGGAGCTTGGAGTTTAGAGTTTGGAGTTCGTAGTTTAGGATTTGTCATTTTAAAGTATCTTGCTCATATGAAAAAAATGTCTCTTTTATTATTGACTTGCGTTGTTATCTTACTTTCTGGTTGCAGAGAATCTATGCAGAAATCTATTACTACAACAGACCTAGTATTTACTAAGGAAGGTGAATTACATCTAATTAAATCCATTTCTAACGACACCATTCAATCTCTAGATATTGAAATTGCTGATACGGATTACGACATTCAGACTGGACTTATGTATCGTAATAGTATGCAAGAAAATCAGGGAATGCTTTTTCTTTTTCCTGAAGAAGCTACGCTATCATTTTATATGAAAAACACAAAAATCCCGTTAGATATTATCTATATCAATAAAGAACATCAGATTGTAGATTTTAAAGAAAACACTACCCCACTAAGTGAGGAATCACTTCCTACGGCTGTTCCTGCCCGTTATGTCCTAGAAATTAATGCTGGCCTTTCTGAAAAATGGGGACTGGATATAGGTGATCGAGTGGTGTGGGAATAGGCGCTAAAACCTTAATTTTGGACTATTGCATTGCAAAGACTAAGGTTTAATCACTTTTCTATTTCAACACAGCACTACAAACCTAATCACAATCCGTTGCCGCGAGCAACTATGGGGTAAGTTATTGAGGTGATGAAACTCAGCTATTCCAACTATTCAATAAAACAAAAAAGCTACTATATGAATGATGTATCTATACACAGACTACAAGTCTGCACTATCGGGTTCACACGATGATTTTATTTTTTAGAGGTACTCATTAAAAGAATATTTTATTTTTTTCGTTCTAGAATTTCGTTTAAATGTGATTTTTATGTGTTTAGGATGAATATTTGTCTTATTTTGAGATTCGACCGAACATTCGAAATATTTTTGATTATCTTGTTTTAAAAATGAATATTTATATAAACACGAATCCAATCTATACCCAAATTCACTTAAAGTATCAAATATTTCATGATTAGCACGATTACTACTTTCATCGTTAAATAAGAACAACCTATCCTCTACTATTTTAAATTCATTAAAATAAATATATACCGAATCAGGGACAACGGACATCCCTAAAATATCTTCTTCTCTATTAACAATAAACTCATGTTTCAATGAGTCACTGAATTCTGTTATAGAAAATACGGAAGAATTATAAAACTTGTCCTCACCATCTAATGTGATCTTAATAACTTCATTAATATAGTTAACATCAGTGTATGAGGATCTAATTGCGATTCGTCTAGAGCACGAAAGCATTAAAGCAAACAACAAAATTAAATAACTTTTCATCCTTAATAATCTATAAGCCCACCTAAATTATAATCTCTCCTAACACCTCCTGGAGCCAATATAAAAGTATCCAAAAATTTGCTATTTACTTTATCAATTTTTCTTAATTGCAAAACGTCTTTTCCAAAGTTGTCATCATTATAATATTTTTTACTTGCTACTGGGTCTGATAAATGTGTATGGAACATTTCTTTATAATAAATTTTTCCATTTTTTGAATTTATACTGCTTGATCTTGTTCTTCTAGCTACACGACCTGGAAATTCAAAACCGTCTCTAGACCCATGTTTAAAACCAAAAAGAAGAACATTTGTAACCTTATCTGAATTTTTAGCTGTAAACGTAAAACCACCACCTTCACGTGAAAATTTATCTGACAAATATGAGATAAGTTTATATACTGATTTTAATTCGCCATCGTTATCAACTTCAAACATAATTCTTTGTTCTTTAAAATTATGACCATTTTTTAAATAGCCTTTCTTGATGTTATCAACGGCTACCTTTGGCTGCCCTCTCTTACTACGTCTCTTGTAATACTGAATATTTCCATCTGAATCAGTTTTCAGAATTCTATCTGGTTGATCATTAGGTTTTCCTACCCGTTCTACCTTACCCGAGTCTTTATTTATTTTATAGTCTGTTAATCCCTTTGGATCAATTCGAATTATCGGATTATTACTAACATAATGGTATGGGGTTTTGTCTGGAGCTAATTTCGCCAAAGGATCCACACTCATCCATATGCTTAAACTAGGATCGTAATAACGCGCACCGTAATAGTAAAGGCCTGTTTCCTGGTCTAGTTCTTTACCGTTGAATTTAAATTCTGTCTGGTAATAGGATATAGAGGTTTGTTCTGCCATGGTTTCACCAAAAGGTAAATTTAGGAAAAACTGGTAGAAGAAATGATCACAAATATAAAAGCTCCTCTCGATGGAGAAGCTTTTAAGAATATTTAAGTTTGATAAATTACGCTTTCGTGAAAGCGAAATATTACTAATAATTAATATAAACCCAACTGCTAACGTCTTCTATATTTGCATCGTTGTACTTAATCACATAGAAGTAAGTACCTACTGGAAGTAATCCATCACCTGCTAGGGTTCCTGAATTAGGTATTCCAGCAAACTCTTCATAATTAGAACCACGAGTCTCGTAAATCTTGCTACCGTATCTGTTAAATATCATTAATTCAAAGTTAGGATACTGCTCTATATTAGGAATTGAGAACGTGTCATTAACTCCATCACCATTAGGTGAAAATCCTTCTGGGATGATCACTTCACAACCTTCTACAGTTACAAAGAAACTGCTCACGTTGTAACATCCAGTTTGAATATTAGTAAGTCTCGCAAATATTTGCTCACCATTTGTTGCAGTATAACTGCTAGATAATGGATTTGTACCAGCGTCTGCATCTGCAGCATTACTGTAGTAACTCACTGTATTTTCTGCAAAATTTTGACCATTTAAAATTTCATCATCTAGATCTACTAGTTCTATAAGTGCACTATTATCAATAGGCACATCATCACATACTGTAATGTCTGCTGCAGTTCCTATAGCCGGTAAATCTAAAACTTCAATATTAAAAGCTACGGTATTAAAACAATCCTGGTCTAATGCATTAGAAACTCTGATATAAATGGTTTCCGGATTAGTTAGGTTATCATAAGCAGATGGCGTTGTAATCGCGTTCTGATTCATATCTGCATCCATTTGTGAGTTGAAATAAGCAACAACAACATCTGCTGGGTCTTGTGAGCCTATAACAATAGCATCCTGTTGTGTTAAGTCAAAGGTTCCAAAACCATCTCCTGTTAAATCATCACATATTTCTAGAGTAGGAACAGCGTCTGCAATTACCTGTTCTATAGAAACATTCACTTCTTCTACTTCAAAACATCCATTAATGGTATCAAAAACACGTGCATAAAAAGTTCCAGAACTAGAAACACTTACCGCGTCTGGTGATGTTATGGAATTCATGTCTGCTTGTGCATCTGCATCAGAATTAAAATAAGTAACCGTATAATCTGTACTGCTTAAACCGTTTCTAACGGTATCATCTTGAGAAGTAAGATCTACTGTAGCGCTTCCTCCATTTTGACATACTACAATTACTCCTGGCGCACTAGTAATTTCTGGTGCAACATCGATACATACGGTTTCAATATAAGTACAACCAAAAGAATCAACTAATTCAAAATCATAACAATTCTGACCAGAGATTGTAGGTGTTACTGTAATATCTGATCCATTTACGGCAGTGATGTCTGGATTAGAAGCCCATGTCTCTGTAACTTCTCCTGGCTGATAAGAACCAGCAGTAGGAACGATTATAGGATTGAAGTTAATTCCCCATTCAAAAATATATCCATTATCAGAAGCTAAATTATCTACAATATCAAGACACCATAACCCATTCAAAGAAGAACCTATAAAATTAGAGAAAGGATCTTCTGGCCTATAATCTGCTTCTGGTAAAGTAGTACCAAAACCTCCAGCTGCCTGAGCCATAGTTTGAGTCGCTGATGGACCTTCTGTAATTGTATACAAAAATCCTGTTCCAGGATTTAAATTAGTATCAACATCGATAGGAACACCTAGAAACGTCGATCCTGCACCATTAGGATACGTCAATAAACTTACCTGTGAACCATTAGGAGCTGTGATCACAATGTCTAAATCACCCATGTAACTGTGCTCCATATTGATAAAGAAGCTAAGAATATCAGAAACCGCATTAAAGGTAGAACCAGCTGGAAAACCAGTTACATCGATACAAGTTTGATAAGCAACACCACTACCATCCGGTAAAAAGGTTTGACCTGTAACTGGTGGAGCTACATCTGCAAGAAACTGCGTGGTTTCTACCATACCAGTTATAACCGTAGATTCACCAAAACAAATAGATGGATCAACTGCTTCTGTTCCCGTAAAATCAGGAGTGGTTGAAACTAAAATGGTTACGTCCTCTAATTGTCGATCTCTACATCCATTGCTATCAAAGGTTACATAATCAACGACATAGATTCCTGGGGTAAAATAAGTTTCTGTAGCCGTTGTTCCTGCTACTACAGTACCATCTGCTAAAACATATTCACTTGTAGCTCCAGTTCCATCCACACTAAATGTAGAAGCTCCTGAAAACTGAACTGCCTCACCTTGACAAACTCGTAAAACTCCATCTGCATCTCTGGCTGGTGTCGTAGTTACTGTATTAGAGATAGTCTGGCAATTATCAATACAAGCAATTGTAGCCTGCCATCCAGGTCCTACTGCGGCACTATTAGATATCCATCTAAAGGTTAAACAGCCAGAAGCATTTGCTGCTGTAGCCGTTAAAACAGAAGGTGTAATTCCACTGTTAAAAACACCTAACGGCGCTCCAGTGGCTGTATCACCATCATAAACGATCATTATATCACCACCGCCTACATTCCATAATTGAAACGTAACTTGAATATCATCTGTAGGAAAAGGCGAACAGATAGTTAGAGTTAGACTTTCATCATCAGAATAATCTCCAGCTAGACCACCGGTATCGGTAAAATCACCGGTACAGGCCGTTATCAATCCGTCTGTCATTCTAATTTCTTGTGCATTGCTGTATACTGTAACCGTACATATTGCAATAAACGTGAGTAATAGTTTTTTCATTTGGCTCGTTTTATTTTGCTATTCAAGTGTTAATACCATCTTAGCCATTGCAAAATAATAAAATAGTTCAATTCAGAGCAGTAGACTGGAATGAAATACGGTGTATTTATTATGAATTTCTTAACACCTCGATAAACTACCTATTACTTCTATAAAAAACAAAAACCATCTCCTAATTAAAGAAGATGGTTTTTATATCTGTAAATACTATGTGCTATAAAACTTCCTTTTCAGGTTTTGGTTCTTTAGGTAATAATTTCCCTTTAGATTTTGCCATTGTATCAAACATTACTGGCGTTGCAATAAATACTGATGAATAAGTACCTACAATTACACCGATAATTAACGCTAACATAAACCCTTGAATAGACTCACCACCAAATGTAAAAATCGCTAGTAATACAATTAACGTAGTTAATGAAGTATTCAATGTACGTGAAATGGTACTGCTAATAGCAGCATTCACCGTACGGGCAAATTCCCAGTTTGTACGCTCGTTAATAAATTCACGAATTCTATCAAATACAACTACCGTATCATTTAAGGAATATCCTATTACCGTAAGAATAGCCGCAATAAACGCTTGATCTATTTCCATATTAAACGGTAAGAAATCATAGGTTAAAGAGAATAAACCTAATACAATTAATACATCATGGAATACGGCTATTACCGCACCTAAAGAGAACTGCCATTTACGGAAACGTAATAAAATATATAAGAAAACAACAATTAATGATCCAAATATTGCGTACAACGATCCTGTTAAGATATCATCTGCAATGGTAGGACCTACCTGGAAATTAGACATGATTCCATTTTCCTTATCTGCCTTACTAATGTCTGTAAAATCTTCTTGAGACATTGACGCTGGCATATAATCTTTAAGACTGTTATATAATTTAGTTTCAATTTCCTGACTCACTAAAGAATCCACACCACTAATACCATATTTAGTGCTAATTTTTAATTGGTTATCAGACCCATAAGTCTTAGCCTCTGCACTTCCTAGAACATCTTCTGCACTTAATAATTTTGTGATTTCAGATGCATCTACAGGTTCTTCAAAACGAACTGTATAGGTTCTACCACCAGAAAAATCAATTCCTAAGTTCAACCCTTTAGTTAACAGTGAACCTGCACATATTAGTACTAATACACCAGAAATAATGTAAGCAACTTTACGTTTACTCAAGAAATCAATATTCACATTACGGAACCAGTTCTTTGTAATAGGCGAAGCAAACGCTAGTGACTTACCATTCTTTCCATAACCATCTATAAATAATCTAGTAATGAAAATAGCAGTAAATAAAGAGGTAAGAATACCTATCATTAAAGTAGTTGCAAAACCTTGAATAGGTCCTGTTCCAAATACGAATAAAATCAACGCCGTTAAGAAAGTAGTAACGTTTGCATCTAGAATAGAACTTAATGCGTTATTAAAACCATCCTTAATACTATCTGCTTGTGATTTACCTTTTGCTAGTTCTTCTCTAATACGTTCAAAAATAAGAACGTTTGCATCTACAGATATACCTATCGTAAGTACGATACCAGCAATTCCCGGTAAAGTAAGTACCGCCTTAAGTGAGGCAAGCGCTCCAAAAATGAATAGGATATTCACTACTAAGGCAACATCTGCATAAATTCCTGCTCTACCGTAATAAAATATCATCCAGATAAGTACTAGCACTAATGCGATACCAAATGACCATAAACCACTATTAATCGCTTCCTTACCTAGTGAAGGACCTACTACTGCTTTTTGAATAATCTCTGCACTAGCAGGTAATTTACCAGCACGTAAAACGTTAGCTAGATCTTCTGCTTCGGGTACATCAAAACTTCCAGAGATCTGTGAGTTCCCTCCAGAAATAGGACCACTAGTAATACCAGGTGCACTATAAATGGTATTATCTAAAACTACAGCAATTTGCGATTGATTGTTAAACGCCTCTGTAGTCATATCTTCCCAGATTTTAGAACCTTCAGAATCCATACTCATGCTTACGATGATATTACCTACGTTATCAAAGTCTTGCTTTGCATTAGTAATCACGCCACCACTTAACGGCGCCTCGTCTTCACGATTTGAGCGTATAGAATAAAGGTCAATGATTTCGTATCCTAATTCCTCATTAAGAACTGGTTTTCCCCAGGCAAATTTTGCATAACGCATCTCTGCAGGAAGTTTACTTCTTACTTGCGCATCATTTAAATAATTATAAATTAAGTCTTTATCGCTTTCGCGAAAAGTTGCTATCACCGGCCCGTCACCTCTTCCAGGAGCTAACATTCTAGAAAGAATCGGGTTAGCATCATTTCCTATCGCCGCATCTGCAGGATCTTCAGTAGCATCTACTGGATCATCAGAACCTAAAATATCTGAAATATCATCTGCTCCTTCTGCTTGCTCTTCTTGTGCTTGCGCTAATGCTTGATCATCACTAATAGTAGCAGTAGCATCTTGAGCAGTTTCTTCTACTACCTCATTTTTTGAAGCTAATTGCTCTGCCCAGTACGTATCTGCCTCTACGATATATGAAGCAATATCTTGAGCTTTAAATACATGCCAGAATTCTAATTGTGCTGTACTGGTTAATAGTGTTTCTACACGTTTGATATCTTTTGCTCCTGGCAATTCAATCAAAATACGACCAGAATCACCTAGGCGCTGGATATTAGGTTGAGTTACCCCAAATTTATCAATACGTTTTCTTAATACTTCAAACGCACTCACCATGTACTCTTGTAACTTCACCTCTAATTTTCCTTTAGCTTCAGCATTACTCATGTCAAAGTCTATGACATCTTCCATTTGCTGATTAGAGAAAATATCTGGAGATGCTAATTGCGCACCATCGATAGATGTAAATTCTTGGTAGAAATACTCAAAGTAACTATCCTGTCCATCTTTAATACGCTCATCTGCACGATCTAGCGCTTCTCTAAAATCAGGATCCTTACTACCATCTGCCATACCTATTAATAGGTCTTTTACAGAAATTTGTAGAATAACGTTAATTCCACCTTTTAAGTCAAGACCTTTTTGAAGTTCTTGATCTTTTGCTTCTATATAAGAAGTAAAACCCCAGATGGTATCACCAGAGATAGAATCTAAATATTTTTTTGTCGCCTCATCTTTTAAAGTAGATGCGTTAACATCAGACGCGTTTACAATGCGATCTGCATAAGCTTCAGCATCACTCTCTGCTTTATTTGTTATGTAGGTATAAGAAAGCTGGTATATGCTTACTAATCCGAATAAAATCGCAAAAAACCTTATAAGTCCTTTATTTTGCATAATTCAATGTGTTAATTTTTCAATCCGGCAAATATACTAGAAGCCGGTTGATATTAGTTGTTAATTTTTAATGTTTAATGAGTTGCTAAAAGATAGGTATGTAGCAACTTAGAACTATCTATAAAAACAGTTCAGACGATGAAATTTGTAGCAATAGGTCCTGCTCTAGTTTCTGGCAAACCATAGATGGTAATCTTGAATAACTTATCTGGAAATTGACTAGTTATAGAAGGTGTATGATTATAATTTGAAAAAAGCTCGTTATCTGTTTGAATATTCCCAGATAAAACAGGTTGAAATTGTGCTCTTAACCATTCATGACGCACCTCAATCATAGGAATATCATTGATATTCCAGTCACCAGATGTTGCTTTTATATCCTGAACAACGATAGAGATTAATTCATCATGAGCTGTTCTAAACGGTAATACATCGTTCTTAAATTCCTCTAGATGAGATTGAATTTGCTCTAGGCTGTAATTACTAACGTAAGTAATAACATAAACTCCGTCAACAGATGCTGCCACTTCAATATTACTAGCACCTAATAACACTAGTTCCTCACTGATGAAAGCTATTTGATCATCTATATGATTTATAGACGATTCAAACTGAAGTACGATCTTCTGATTAGGTTGATCATCTGCATTAGTAAACACTATACCTAAGCATAACATTACTAAAATTCCAATAAAACCTAATCTAAGACGCATGTCGCAAATATACTTCATGAAAAGTTACCAGCTAGCGACCACTTCTCTGGTGGCCTGAATGGTTCTTGTAATATCCTT
The DNA here is from genome assembly GCA_020630715.1 of Nonlabens sp. Classification (GTDB taxonomy): domain Bacteria; phylum Bacteroidota; class Bacteroidia; order Flavobacteriales; family Flavobacteriaceae; genus Nonlabens. The sequence continues at coordinate 105,716 of JAHDIQ010000003.1, read as the reverse complement.
TTCGCTTAAAGCGTTATTTAAAAAATAACTTTCAAATGCACTAGGCGGCAGATAAATGCCACGTTCTAAAAGACCGTGAAAATACTTTTTAAACCAGTCGTTATTTCCAGCCACTGCTGTTTCAAAATCAATTACTGGTTCATCGCAAAAATGAACAGACATCATACTACTGTAACGGTTAATTTGATGTGCGATCCCTTTTTCTATAAGAACATCTTGTATTCCTAGATGTAATTGTTCTGTTTTTTGAGCTAGATCATCATACACTTCTGGATGATTATTAAGATGCGTTAGCATTGCAAGTCCAGCGCTCATTGCAAGTGGATTACCACTTAAAGTTCCTGCTTGATAAACTGGACCTAAAGGCGCTAGATGATTCATAATTTCCTGTCTAGCGGCAAATGCACCTACTGGCAATCCGCCACCTATCACTTTACCGTAGGTAACAATATCTGCCCGTACTCCAGTAGTCTCTTGAGCACCACCACGTGCTAATCTAAAACCAGTCATCACCTCGTCAAAAATAAGTAACGCACCATGCTGATCGCATAAATGACGTAAACCTTCTAAAAAGCCATCTTGTGGAACAATACAACCCATGTTACCAGCAATAGGCTCAATAATTATGCATGCTATTTGTTCAGGATTATTCACAAATAATTCCTCTACGTGAGCTAGATTGTTATACGAAGCAAGCAAAGTATCTTTTGCGGTACCAGCGGTAACGCCAGGACTATTAGGACTACCAAAGGTCACTGCACCACTACCTGCCTGAATTAAAAAGCTATCACTATGACCATGATAACATCCTGCAAATTTGACAATCTTATCACGACCCGTAAAACCACGAGCTAACCTTACAGCACTCATACAGGCCTCAGTACCAGAATTCACCATTCTAATCTGATCGATATGAGGCGCCATAGAAACGGCTAGCTTTGCTATTTCAGTCTCTAGAGCGGTAGGCATTCCATAAGAAGTACCTTTTGACGCAGCTTCTTGAACAGCCGTAACTACAGGTTCAAATGCGTGTCCTAAGATCATAGGTCCCCATGAAGCTATATAATCTATTATCTCATGTCCATCTTCTGTTTGCAAGTATGCACCTTTAGCACTTTTTACATAAACAGGATCACCACCTACAGCATTAAAGGCTCTAACTGGTGAATTCACTCCACCAGGTATGTATTCTTTTGCCTCATTGAATAAGGCACTACTTCTCTTATATATTAAGGACATCACTAATTTTTTGATTGTGGTCGTAACACTAATACCTGACCTACACTTAAAACATCAGATTTTAAGTCGTTATAGGATTTTAATTGTGCTACGGTAAGATTGTATTTTCTAGATAAGCTGTAAAGTGTATCTCCAGCTTTTACAATGTGGTTTTCAACGTCATTAGCAGTTTGAACTGCTGTAGATGGTTCTTTACCTAAAACAATAGCATCGTATTGTTGTAAATCATAACGTTCTATAAGACTTATCAATTTTTGCGGATATTTCTTATCTGTAGCATAGCCAGCTTTACGTAATCCACGTGCCCAGCCTTTGTAATCACCTTGATCTAGTTGAAATAAACTTGCATATCGTTTGCGCTCTGTCAGGAACAAGGAATGATCTCTATACGAGTAATTAGGATCTTTATATTTTCTAAAACATTCTTGTAATTCATCATCATCATGATAGATGCGTTCACCAGTCCATGCTGTGTGACATTTAATACCAAAATGATTATTTGCTTTTACTGCTAATCTACCTTTACCTACACCACTTTCTAGTATTCCTTGGGCAAGTGTGATACTGGCAGGAATTTTATAGAGTTGCATCTCACTCATTGCAACATCTTTATACTGGTAAACATACGCAACTACTTTATCTTTAAAAACAGGTTTACTTGAAGATGGAACGTCCGTTATGCTAATATTATCTTTAGCATCATCAACCTTAGTTTCACCAGTTGAAGAACGCTGATCCACTCTAGTAGAATTCTGGTTTTGATCGCCTTTAGACGTGATTACTCCTTTTTTTGAACCACATGATGATAACACAACAGATCCTATGATTACTAAAACTACGGTTTTAAAACTGATCTTCATAAGTGATTAATTTTCTTCCTTTTTTATGTAGCATTTCATTATAACCAGTGATGCCTTGAAGACCGCCAGTATGGATGGCTAAAATACGAGATTCTGTAGAGATAACGCCAGTATTTATGAGTTGTTCTAAGCTATACATCATTTTTGCTGTATAGATAGGTTCTAGAGGTATGCCGCTTTCGCGAAAGCGTAAATTCATAAACTCTATCAATTCATCGTTAGATCGTGCATAACCACCAAATTTAGTATCGTCAACAACGGTGAAGTCACTCCTATGCGTATATTTTAAAATCTCATCTCGCATAAAATCGCCTTTTAAAGCAGAGAAAACTATTACCTTCTGGTGAGGCGATGCGCTATTGATAATTCCAGCAGCAGTGCCACCAGTTCCTGCTGCAACAGCAATAACATCATATTCTGTTTTATCGGTTGTAATGAGAATTTCAGAGGTTCCTTTAATCGCAAGGTGATTTGTTCCACCTTCTGGGATATTGTAAAACGTCCCAAATTCTAGTTGTAGCTCTTTTTGAAATTGGGCAGTATCCTTGTCCTTATATCTAGCCCTAGAAATAAATTTAAACTGCATACCATGATCGTGAGCTGTTTTTAAAGTTTGGTTAGTTCTTAAGGTGTCCTCTAATCGTACACCTAATTCATCACCACGGATAATTCCTATCGTTTTAAAACCGCAAATTTTTCCTGCTGCTGCAGTTGCTGCAATGTGATTTGAAAAAGCACCACCATAGGTTAAAATCGTATGATGTTTTTGATCTCGTGCTTCTAGAAGGTTGTAATTTAATTTTCGCAATTTATTACCAGAAACCAGACGGTGTAATAAATCCTCGCGCTTTATGTCTATAATGATATCTAAATCTGTAAACGTTTTAAACCGTTGATTTACAGAATCTGCGTGGTTAAAGATATTCATACAGCATATTTAGATTTATAAAACTTAAGAAATGACCAGAAGGTTCTTTTCTTCAAGTAGTGTAGATCTCTTTCCATAGTATAAGCTTCTCTCTCAAAGACTATATTTCTATAAGCACGATCATGCTTATAACGCAACCTAAGAATTATATACTCAAATAGATACCAAATTAAAAAAAAGATAACCAGCAATTCTAATTGCTGTCTTTCATGAATTTTTTCGTGGTTTATGAATACAGGATTATCTTTTAATATAGGATTCCTCAAAAAAAGGAAAGGCCATAAGACTAAACCATTTATTTTTTTAAACCATGAAGTAGTAACAAAAATCACGTTACAAACTTAATCAAAGCCCGACAGTTGTTTACTCCTAATAATGAGATTGGGTATGTAAACAACGTAATTCTTGTTTTTCAGAATAAGAAATAAATAACAACAACTAGATTCTTTAAATACACAACAATGCGTTTCATCGAATTAATGTGTATTTTAAAGTTGTTTTTAATTGTTTTACAAAAACAAATACGTTTATTTGTGTAATAAATCGGTTAAAATGCGTTAGTATGAAAATCTGTACCCTAAACAAGATTAGTCTCACCGTGATAATTATATTATTATCATTAGCATCACAAGCTCAAGTAGGAATAGGAACGGCTTCTCCTAATTCAGATGCATTATTAGACATAGATGCTAGCACAACAGCTGGTGGATTACTACTACCACGCGTTGCTTTAAGTGCAACAACTAGCACATCACCCTTAAGCAACCATGTTGCTGGAATGGTAGTTTATAACACCGCTAGTGCTGGTAATGTTACTCCAGGTTATTATTATAATGATGGATCTCAATGGGTTCGTATCATCTCAACTACAAATGATAAATGGGATTTAGAAGGAAATACAGGTACTTCTACTTCAACAAATTTTCTTGGAACTACAGATAATGTAGGACTACGTTTTAGAACTAACGATACAGAACGATTTGAAATTACAAACAGTGGTAGATTCTTGGCATCAGAAAGTGGAACAGCAGCAAGTCCCTTATTTGCTTGGTCTGGCGACAGTAATAAAGGTTTTTACAGTCCTGGAGAAGATCAACTAGGTCTAGTTACAAATGGTCGTGAACGATTAAGAATACCTAATGCAGATGCTGTAAGAGCGTTGGCTAATGGAACTAACACAGCCCCTTTTTACTCTTGGAATTCTGATACCAATGTAGGTATCTGGAGAAGCAGTAGTGACCGTTTAAATATTTCAGCTGGTGGTAGAGAAATGGTGGAATTTAGAGAGAGCGGTGCTACATCAGAAGTAGTATTTAATGATGGTAGCACAAATTCAAATCTAAGAGTTGAAACAGACAATCAGGCTAATATGCTATTTGTAGATGGAGCAGATAATGCAGTAGGTATAGGAACTGATACTCCTGCGGGCGCATTAGAAATTAATTCTGAAAATAGCGGTTTAGTATTACCTAGGGTCGAGTTAACATCTATAATAACAGCAGCACCAGTAACAAATCCACAAGGAGGTGCTTTAGAACCTGGAACAACTGTTTATAATACTAATACTGCTGGTACTGCACCTAATAATGTGGCACCAGGATTGTATTACTGGAACGGATCTAGATGGGTAGCTTACGCAGGTTCTCCTGGCGGATTAGACTGGACGCTTACTGGTAACTCTGGAACCGCACCTATTACAAACTATGTAGGAACATCAGACGCGTTACCACTCGTTTTAAGTACAGACGGCACACCTAAAATATTGATTAATCCAGCTAACGGAGAAACATACTTGAATAGTTTCAGCGCATTTGGTAGTTACAGTTATCTACCTAACTATATGCTACAATCATTTGGTTCCGGCACAGAAACTGCTATAGGTGGATTTAGTACTGGTACTGGTTTCGGTATTCAAGGAGAAAGTATAGGTGGCGGTATTGGATCAGCTGCATTTTCTAATGGTAGTGCTGCGTTCTACGGACTTAATTCTGATGCAGTAGGTAATGGTATCTTAGCTTCTGGTGCAGGTGCTGGAACTTATTCCTTTGCAACTGTAGGTGTAGGTGGTGTTTTTGGAGGTGAATATGGTGCTACAGGTGTAGGTTCAACAGCTACTAGTACTGGTATTGCTGCGATGGGACAAGGCAGATTAAATGTGGTAGTAAATCCAGACGGATCAGGTGCGGCAGCCTCAGGAAACACCTTAGGTTTATTTGCATATGCAGGTCTAGGTGACGTTGCAAATGCTAATCGAGGGAACGCAGCTGGTGAATTTGTATTAGATGCAGATGATGATACCACAACAAACAGTGGTAATGATGGTACTCGCGCTAGAGCAAAACTTGCTGGATTTGACAACGTTACACCAGACGGAAGTCAAAACAATAGAAATAGTTATTATGGTGGTTATTTTAGCGGTGGTAGTGAAAGCTCTGGAACTCCTAGTTATGCATACGTAGGAATGCGATACAGGACAAATGGTAACGGTAACGGAACTTCAGGATCTGGTCAAGATTATAAAGTGATAGGAACTGGAACTAATTCTACCTTAATTGACGGACCAGATGGTACACCTAGAATTATGTTTTCTCCAGAAGCTCCAGAAATTTTATTCCAAGACTATGGTGTAGGTCAATTACAAAATGGAATCGTAACTATTAAATTAGATCCTATTCTTAAAAACGCCATTCATGTAGATGACGCTCATCCATTAAAAGTATTTGTTACTTTAGAAGGTGAATGTAATGGCGTTTACGTAACAAATAAATCTGCAGATGGCTTTACTGTAAAAGAGTTACAAGGTGGAACCAGTAATGCATCATTCTCATGGCAAATTGTCGCGAGTAGAGCAGATCGTGTAGCACCAGATGGTACTATGGTATCTAAACACGTAGGTATTAGGTTACCAGTAGGTCCTGGTCCTGTAGAACAAAAAGAATATAAATCTATGACTGTAGATGTTACAGATCAAGAACAAACAAACACCTTAGATCAGAAAGTAACTAACAAAAATATAAAAGCTAGCACACCAACTTCTGTAAAGGAATAAATAGCTTCTTATAGATCAATTACAAAGCCTTTTCATAATGGAAAGGCTTTTTTTGTTTAAACCGCTTACTTCTAATCATTGCACAAAGCATTTAGAATATATTAACGTCTACCTACTATAAGCTGCTTTAGAGAGCAATTAAAGAGTTGTATTTTTATATCGTGAAAAAACACATACCTATTGAAGAAGGTGATTACTATTTAACGCCTCAAGGATACCGCTGTTTTACAGAGCAATACCATCTGAAAAGAGGTTATTGTTGTGAAAGCGGTTGCCGTCATTGTCCGTATGGATTTGACAAGAATAAAGACTCTATAAAAAAGTAATTATGATAGCAACTAGTGTAGATGGTTCTTTAGTACGCTTTCGCGAAAGCATAATCACAGGAATCCCTAAAGATTTACCACCAGCATATGTTTATGACGAGAATGTAAATCATGCCCCAAAACGCAAAAAGATTCTATCAAAAGATGAGGAACAACTAGCGTTAAGAAATGCACTACGCTATTTTGAACCTAAACATCACGAGATACTATTACCAGAGTTTAAAGAAGAATTAGAAAAGTACGGTCGTATCTATATGTATCGTTTCATGCCTGATTATGAAATTAAGGCAAGAGATATTAACGATTATCCTGCTCAATGTGCACAGGCGGCATCTATTATGTTAATGATCCAGAATAATCTAGATCATGCCGTGGCACAACATCCACATGAATTAATTACTTATGGTGGTAATGGTGGTGTATTTCAGAACTGGGCGCAGTATTTACTTACCATGCAGTACCTAAGTCAGATGACAGATGAACAAACCCTAGTGATGTACAGCGGTCATCCTATGGGATTATTCCCATCCCACAAGGGCGCACCACGATGTGTAGTTACAAATGGTATGATGATTCCTAATTATTCACAGCCAGATGATTGGGAAAAATTCAACGCACTAGGTGTGACTCAATATGGTCAGATGACCGCTGGTAGTTATATGTATATAGGACCTCAAGGAATTGTACACGGTACTACCATTACAGTAATGAACGCCTTTAGAAAAATAGGAAAACCTACTAGAGGAAATATATTTGTAACCTCTGGACTAGGTGGAATGAGTGGTGCACAGCCTAAGGCTGGAAATATCGCAGGATGTATTACCGTATGTGCAGAGACTAATCCTAAAGCGGTACACACTAGACATTCACAAGGTTGGGTAGATATTGTTATTGATAATACCGCAGAACTTGTTCACCGCGTAAAAACCGCTCAATCACATAAAGAACCTATTTCCATTGCTTATCTAGGAAATATTGTGGACGTATGGGAATCATTTGATAAAGCTAATATTGAGATTTCTATAGGAAGCGATCAGACTAGTTTACACAATCCATGGGCTGGTGGCTATTATCCAGTAGGCCTAAGTTTTGAAGAAGCAAATGAAATGATGAGCACTGATCCTGATCAGTTTAAAAAAGAAGTTCAACGATCTTTAAGACGCCACGTAGATGCTATAAATAAACATACCGCAAAAGGGACTTACTTTTTTGATTACGGTAATGCATTTTTACTAGAGTCTAGCAGGGCAGATGCTGCTATTGCAGGTGAGGATCGTGAATTCCGTTATCCGTCTTATGTACAAGACATTATGGGTCCTATGTGTTTTGATTATGGTTTTGGACCATTTAGATGGGTATGCGCGTCTAATGACCCAGAAGATTTAAAGAAAACAGATCAAATTGCTACAGAAGTTCTGGAACGCCTAGCTTCAAATGCACCAGAACGCATCCAGCAACAAATGCAAGATAACATTACATGGATTAAAGGTGCTCAAGAAAATGAACTCGTAGTAGGATCTCAAGCACGTATATTATATGCAGATGCACAAGGAAGATCAGAAATCGCAAGTGCTTTTAATAAAGCGATTGCCGCAGGTGAAATAGGTCCTATTGTACTAGGCCGAGATCATCATGATGTTTCTGGTACAGATTCTCCATATCGCGAGACCAGTAATATCTATGATGGATCTAGATTCACCGCAGATATGGCTATTCATAACGTTATAGGCGACAGCTTCCGTGGTGCTACATGGGTTTCTATTCACAACGGTGGTGGCGTAGGCTGGGGCGAGGTGATGAATGGTGGTTTTGGTATGCTTATTGATGGTAGTAAAGAAGCACAACAACGACTAGAATCAATGTTGTTCTGGGACGTAAATAATGGTATTGCCAGACGCAATTGGGCGCGCAATGAAAATGCGACTTTTGCTATAAAACGAGCAATGGAATTAAATCCCGAATTAAAAGTGACTATACCTCATCAGGTTAGTGATGATCTATTTTAATAACGTCTGGAGTGATGGTGGATGTACCGCTTTCGCGAAAGCGAAATAATTAATGCTATGAGAAAATTTTTAATCCTTTTTGCTATAACTGGTTTACTAGCTAGTTGCTCTACGGTGCGTGTAGCACAAGACTACGAAGTAAGTACAGACTTTAACAATTATAAGACTTACGGCTATTTTAAACAAGGAATAGACGCCGCAGAAATTAACGATCTAGATAAAAAGAGAATTCTTAAAGCTATTGACAATCACATGCTAGCAGCTGGTTATGTAAAATCTGAAACACCAGACATGATGATTAGCATTTTTACAGATACACAGCAGCGCGTAGACGTCTTCAACAATTGGGGTTGGGGAATGGGCTTTGGCGGCTGGGGCTGGGGCGGTTTTGGCTGGGGAATGCCTATGGGAAATCAGGTAAGCACCACTAATGAAGGTATTCTTTACATTGACTTTATTGATACAAATCAAAAGGAATTAATCTGGCAAGGTATAGGAAGATCTGCCTTACGTACTGGCGATCCTGTAAGAAAAACAGAACGTATTAACCTTATTGTAAAAGAAATTCTAGCGCAATATCCGCCGCAACAGTAGATTACACCATATATTTAATACTAAAAGGTTAGGTTATTAAATCTGACCTTTTTTAGTTAGGCGAATTAATGGTTGCTAATTCAATAAGTTCATCACGTATCTCAACAGGATCTGTCACATTAAATGTTTTCTTATGATGTAACAATTTATAGGTTTGGTAGGGTGATGTGCTATCTAATTGTAAAACTTGTAATCGCAACCATTCCTTTAAACTAGATTTAGGGAAGCGATCTTGATAAAATTTAAGATAAACGGCAAATACAAATTCAGCATGCTGGTATTCATTTTTCTTAAATTCAAAGTTCTCAATACTAGATAGAGGCTTACCGCTATTTAATTCATATTCCATACCATAGTCATCTATTCCTACATACACAAAATCTCCTAAATCAGGCGGGATATCACCACTAAAAAATCGCCAAGATTGATGATAGAACCCAGAAGCAAATCCAGGATCTTTATAGTGAGATCGCAATAAAACATTTGATAGTGGAAGATCATTTATGAGATCTGATAAATAACCTTGCTTTTTCCATGCGTACATATTTCCGTGTAGGATAAACAGCAACAATACAGCAAAACTAATAAAAGGTAAAGGCATCAAGTGTTTCTTAATCACTATTTGATCAGTATGATTTAGTACCTTTTTTAGCAGATCTTTAAAGGGAATGAATACACAGCTAAAAGCAAGTCCTAAACTCCAGAAATGACCTACGCTTAATAACAAGACCATAGAACTGTGTAACAATAGGATACTTACGGCGGTAAACCATCGTAAGCGGTATACCTTAATTGAAATCAACAGCAGAATTGACACTACTACCTCTAACCAAAACCCGAACGCCGTAAACCATCGCAACAAACTAGTAGAGTCTTTTAAACTAATCAACAAATCTGTGGCATGAATACGTTCAAAAGCAAGGATCTCCATCACTTGATTAGACTGCCATGCTATGCCATCTTTTAATAACCACGATGACAAATAGATGAAGAACAATTGCAGGTAGAATCCTGTGACAATAAAGCTTTGAATAGTTTTAGGTTGTTCGTTATTCCTAAATTGAAAGGAGCTATTCACAGGCAATAATACACTCCAGAATAGTGCAGTTTCCATTAGAAATTCAGGTCCATGAGATAAGTAAGTATAACTAGCATTCACCGTACCGTATAAAACAAAAGTTACCAGTCGTAACCACCACGGCGATTTACCTAGTGTAAATAGAATTACTAAAACTAGTAATACGGTTAAGTAGCTATATGACCAAACGTTAGATTCAAACCATCTAAATAATTGTAAAGGAACGCCGTAATACGAATCAATTACTTCAAATGGAATCAATTCCTGATTATTGATAAATGTTCCTACATAAAACAGCCGCTGAAAAACAACGTTGTAAATCAAACTCAAACCTATAATAATCCTAAACAGCCCTAGTGATCTAGAATCTATGGAAGAAGATAAAAAATCACTGATGCGTTTCATATCAATTTAAAAAAGGTATTAGTGGTATTATTCAACAATGACCTCGTAGGTAATTTCTACCTGTTGATCAAATGTTTTAGAAACAGAACAGTATTTTTCAAAACTCAATGTAGCTGCACGCTGTGCTTTAGAAGGATCTATATTGCCAGTTAAAATCACTTTACAATGCATGGATTTAAAAGGTTTAGATTGATCTAGATCGTAGCGTTCTCCAGATACTTCAACTTTATAATCTTTAATCTCTTGACGTTGCTTTTTAAGAATATCAATGATATCAATAGCACTGCAACTTCCCACGCCTATAAGCAATAATTCCATAGGACTTACACCTTGCACAGGATTTGCACCGCTATGATCTATCATTACGGTATTTCCTGATGCGCCTGTTGCTTCTAAAAGGAATTCTTTGTTTTTGCGCTGTATATCTATTTTCATATTCTAATAATTCAATACTTCTTCAATCTTTACCTTCACTTTCTCTGTACTAGGAATCATGGTTTGTTCTAAAGTACTATTTAATGGAATCGCTGGCATATTTTCACTACCTATAAGCATTACTGGTGCGTCTAGATGTATAAAACATTCTTCCTGAATACGACCTTGTAATCCACGAGAGAATCCATTATCACTAGGTTCTTCTGTAATAACAAGGCATTTACCGCATTTTTTTACACTAGCAAAAACAGTTTCATAATCCAGTGGATGAAGCGTTCTTAAATCTACTATCTCTACTCTATCTTGAACACCTAACTGCTCTGTTGCATTCATTGCCCAGTGCACGCCCATTCCGTAAGTGATAATGGATAAGGTTTCTTCTTCCTCTTTTTTCCAGATTTCTTGCAACACCCATGCTTTTCCAAAAGGCAACACATAATCTTCACTTGGTTCTACACTAGTTGCTCCTTTGGTACCTTTTACTTTAGACCAGTACAGTCCTTTATGTTCAAAAATCACTACGGGATTCGGGTCATAATACGCTGCTTTCATAAGACCTTTTAAGTCAGCACCATTAGATGGATAGGCGATTTTAAGACCTCTTATGTTAGACACTACACTTTCCATAGAACTAGAATGATACGGTCCGCCAGAACCATAGGCTCCTATAGGAACTCTTAAAATCATAGAAACTGGCCATTTCCCATTACTTAAATAACAGGAACGAGAAACCTCCGTAAACAGCTGATTCAATCCTGGCCATATGTAATCTGCAAATTGCACCTCTACGATAGGTTTTAATCCTACCGCGCTCATTCCTACCGTACTTCCTACGATAAAGGCCTCTTGAATAGGTGTATTGAACACTCGATTATCGCCAAATTTTTGTGCCAGTGTCGCCGCTTCTCTAAACACACCACCTAATCTTCCTCCTACATCTTGACCGTATAGTAAACATTCTGGGTGCTTGCGCATTAATTCTTCTATAGCAAATAAGGCGCAATCTACCATCACTACTTTTTCGGCTCCTGCTGGAGATCGCTCTCCTTTTTCTTCTGTGATAGGTGTAGGTGCAAAGTCGTGCGTGAATAAATCCTGTGGTTCTGGATCTGGTTGTTGCAATGCTAGGTCTAGATGTTCTTTTACTTCCGCTTTCGCGAAAGCGTCATATCCATCCACATCTTGCTCACTAAATCCATTTTCTAGCAACAATTTCCTCATACGCGGATACGGATCACGGCTTCTCGCCTCTTCCAAATCATCACGATAAAACTCCATGCGCACACCGCTAGTATGGTGATTTAGTAAAGGTACTTTTGCATGAACCAGAAACGGTCTGCGCTCTGTACGTATTTTATGAATCACCTCATTTAAGGTGTTGTAGCTTTCTTCAAAATCTGTCCCATCTATAGAAATAGCTTCTATTCCGTGAAAACCAGCGGCATATTCTGCTGCATTTTGTGCACGAGTCTCTGCTGCGTTTGCACTGATGTCCCAGCCGTTATCCTGTACAAGATATAAAATGGGTAATTGTTTTAAAGCCGCCATTTGAAAAGCCTCTGCAATCTCACCTTCTGTTACGGATGCGTCACCTAGTGAACATACTACTATAGGCAATTCAGAATTCTGAATTCTGAATTCTGAATTTTTAAAACTTTCCTTATAATGAAAACCTAAGGCAACTCCAGTAGCAGGAATCGCTTGCATACCAGTGGCACTAGATTGATGAGGGATTTTAGGCTTATCATCATCTTTTAAGGATGGATGTGAGTAATAGGTGCGACCGCCAGAAAAAGGATCGTCTTTTTTTGCCAGTAACTGCAACATCAAATCGTAAGGCTTCATACCTATAGCAAGTAGCATCGCATCGTCGCGGTAGTAAGGAAAAGCATAATCCTGAGGTTGCAATTGCATCCCTATCGCCGTTTGTATCACCTCATGACCACGACTGGTCGCATGCACGTATTTTGACACTAGTTTAAAATTCTCTTCGTAAAGCTCTGCCATAGCTTTGGCAGTGGTGAGGTTTCTATATCCGAATTCTAATAATGACTTTTCCAATTTGTTTGTTTTTATGTCAAGCCGTTGAAGAACGGCATTGCTTAATAGTTAACTTAGCAGATGTTCAAATCGTCTTTAACAAGCTCAGATTGACATCCTATTAATGGTATGGCACTATGCACCGTAATAAACTAGCAGTTTCCACGTCGAGCGCGAAAATTCAAATTCTTTAATAATCTTCTTCAGGTGCAAATTCCAAATTCAAAGCAACTTGCTTCAAAAACGAGCCTCCTAAAAACCCGTCCACCACTCGATGATCAAAGGATAAACTCAACATCATCATACTACGTATCTCGATACGATCTTCTCCGTTTTCTGTAATCACCTCTGCACGTTTTTTAATGATTCCTGTAGCTAGGATCGCAGCTTCTGGCTGGTTGATAATAGGTGTTCCCATTAGTGATCCAAAGGTTCCTACATTAGATATCGTGAAGGAGCCACCTTTTATATCATCACCACCTAATTTGTTTTCACGAGCTAGATGTGCTAATCGATTCACATCTGTCGCTAGTTCTACAAGGGATTTTTGATCTGCGTTTTTTACTACTGGTACAATTAAATTACCTGTAGGTAATGCCGTAGCCATTCCTACATTAATATCTTCTTTTACGATGATATTCTTGCCGTCTAGACTCGAGTTGATCATCGGGTATTGTTTAATAGCACTTGCCACTGCTTTTACAAATAGCGGTGTGAAAGTGAGTTTCTCGCCGTGTTTTTCTTGAAAAGGTATTTTATGCTCATTACGCCAGTTGACTAGATCTGTCATATCTGCCTCTACATAAGCCGTTACATGTGGACTGGTATGTTTACTATAGACCATATGATCTGCAATCATACTGCGCATACGATCCATTTCTACAATACGACCTTTACCTTTATCTAGATTTAATTGTGGTATGCGATAAGCTGTAGGATCTGGCTCATTGCTCACAGCTTGTGCAAACTGGAATGGACGTCCATCATTTAAATAATTAACAACATCACTTTTACGCAGTCTGTTTTCATGACCTGTTGCTGGTATGCGCGCTAATTCTTCATAAGAAATATGATGCTGACGAGCCATAGCATCTATTAATGGACTTACGAATAGGTCTTGATTTACGTATGAACTCGAAATTGAATTTGAAGTTGAATTTGAGCGAACAGGGTTTTGTGTTTTTGAACTGTTCACGACTGCGCTCGAACTGACATTTGACTTGTCATTCCGCACTTGATGCGGAATCTGTTCTTTTTTATCGTTACGCTTTGTAACGTTAACAGATGACACTAAACCATCACTTTCTTCAAACTGAGCAATCACGCTGCCTATTTCAACCACATCACCTGGATCACATAAATGCTTAGACATTATTCCAGTTGCTGGAGCTGGCACTTCATTATCTACCTTATCCGTTCCTACTTCCACTAATATATCGCCTTCTTCAAAGGATTCTCCTTCTTGCACTAACCAGTTTAGGATGGTTCCTTCAGTTATTGATTCTCCCATTTTCGGGAGTATGAAATCCATAGTCTTTGCCATGGTATAAAAATAAGAAAACTAACGCTTGTTAGTAGTGAAATATTTGTTGTAATTCCGCTTTCGCGAAAGCGAAAACAAAAAAGCCAGAACATCGCTGCTCTGGCTTATTAAAAAATATAATATTAGAAGAATTAGTCTTCTTTTTGAGGTGCCATAAATTTATACACAATTCCAGCTAAAACTGCACCAACGATAGGTGCTACCCAGAATAACCATAATTGTCCCATAGATTCTGGAACAAACAATGCAACCGCAGTACTACGTGCAGGATTAACAGATGTATTAGTTACCGGTATACTAATTAAGTGAATTAAAGTTAGTGCAAGACCTATCGCCATTCCACCAAAACCTGGTGAGGCATTTTTGTGAGTTGCTCCTAGAATTACGATTAAGAACATAAAAGTCATTACAACTTCTATGACTAACGCACCTACCATTCCAAAGTTAACACCGTATACATTTGCATCATAAAAGTTAGTCGCAAATGATCCTGGACTAGTTCCTAATCCTGCAAAATCTGCAGAACTACTTACTATTAAATATAGAATAGCAGCACCTGCGGCACCACCTAAAACTTGAGAAACGATATATCCAGGTAAGCTTTTACCTTCAAATCTACCGCCCATAAATAAACCTATGGAAACTGCTGGGTTAAAATGCCCACCAGAAATATGTCCTAATGCATACGCACCTGTTAATACGGTTAGACCAAAGGCTAAAGAAACTCCTACGAGTCCTATTCCTATATCTGGTACACCAGCTGCTAATACGGCACTACCGCATCCACCTAGTACGAGCCAAAAAGTTCCAATAAATTCTGCTAAAAGTTTTTTCATGATTTAATATTTGTTAGGGTTAGTAAAAAGTAAGAAAATGATAATCACTTCATTTTCAACCTTATAAATATAACCTTGAATAAATAATTAGCAAATAATTAATAAATCAGTTCAGTTTATTAGATCAACAGTTTTAATTAATCGCTTAACTACCTTTAATCTCTTGTAAGGTTTTATAGAAGTCTTCTTGAATGGGTCTGTTTTGTGGGATTTCCCTTAATGGCTCTACTTTTTTCATGGTATTATGACAATCTGCTGGCAATTGCTGGTATAATTTTGTTCCAGCCGTTTTCCATGCGATCATTTGATGAGAGACTTCTTTGATTTTTTTGGCAGGATTCCCTACGATGAGACTTCGTGGTTGAAAAACAGCTTCAGCTTTTACAAATGCCATGGCTCCTACAATACACTCATCTCCTATGACCGCATCATCCATAATCACACTATTCATTCCTATCATGCAATTACGTCCCAGATTTGCACCGTGAATAATCGCTCCATGACCTACGTGTGCTCCTTCTTTAAGCGTAATGCTTTTTCCTGGAAACATGTGTACGGTACAATTCTCTTGTACGTTCACTCCATCCTCTAGAATGATCTCGCCCCAATCACCACGTATCACCGCACTAGGACCCACATAACAATTCTTACCTATAATAACATTACCGATGACCGTTGCCTGTGGATGTACAAAGCTGGACTCGTGGATGACTGGGATGTGGGATTTGAAGGAGTAGATCATTTAAGCTTTGAGTTATGAGCTGTGAGCAAAATTTATAAAATATTTATAGAAAAATCACTTTGTTTTTAACTTTTTACGGAGTGCTGAGATCATTTTACCTATTTCTGTAAGAGTTGATCTGTTTTGTTCAAACTGTTCATGGGAAATGTAACTTCTTAGATATGCTTTTGTATTCCAAGTAACACATTCATGACTGCTATCCCAAGCCGTTTTCAAGTAACGATTAAAATTGGGATCTGTACTTCCTGATCCTTCAGAAATAATTACAGCTATGGAATCTGCTGCTATACAGAACTGAGAGGACAACCTATACATTTCCTTTTTAGGAAATTACTCAACCAACATATTAAAGACTTCACCAAAATCAATTGCTTTCTGATACACTAATAAGTTTACAAAACTGAAATGATATTCACTTTCAAATTTCATAGGAAATCTATTTTCTCTAGCGATTAACGCATTTTAATAATAAACTTAGAGCTCATGGCTCATAGCTACGGACTCACAGCTAGCGAAAGCGCTTCAACGTCTCTTTAGTAAAATCACTCAACACTAATCGTCCAGAAATCTCTGCTCTTTCTATCAACAGAGTATCCCAATCTTCACAGCCAGTCCAGAACATTTTTTTCATCTCTGCCATTGCATCTGGATTATAGGTAGCTAGATGCTCTGCAAATGCTTGAATTCCCGTGTCCATTTCTTCAGTAGAATCATAAACCTCAGCAAATAGGCCTTTGTTTTTTGCCCATTCTGGCGAATAGAATTCATTTGCATTTATAGCAATCTGGCTCATTCCTGTTAGTCCTAATTTGCGTTGTACTGCTGGACCTACTACAAATGGACCTATTCCTATATTAAGCTCACTCAATTTAATAGCAGCAAATTTTGTAGCAAAACAATAGTCTGTTGCTGCAGCGACTCCTACGCCACCACCTACAGTTTTACCTTGTACACGACCTATGATGAATTTAGGACACTTACGCATCGCATTAATCACATTTGCAAAGCCACTAAAGAACCGCAATCCAGTTTTTTCATCATTTATGGCTACTAGTTCTTTAAAACTAGCTCCTGCACAAAAGGTGCGCTCACCACCAGACTTTAAGATGATCACTTTAGTAGCGTCATCATTTCCTGCATCTGTAATCGCTTGTGCGAGATTTGCAAGCACATCACTAGGCAAGGAGTTGTGCGCAGGATGAAAGAATTCTATGGTTGTTATTTGGTTTTCAGTTTGTGTTTTTACGTAAGGATCACTCATCTTAATATGTTTTTGTGTTTGTACTTAGCGAAGCCGTACTGCGACGGCTTGACTTGTTACCATCAACAAGTCGCAGGGCGCATTCGGTTAATTAGCTACTCCAAATTGAGTCAGGTGATGATAAACATGCTTCCTCTCCAGCAATGTCCACTCATACTTAGTTAATCCTCCAAAAACGGCATTCTTAGTCGTTGCTTTTGGGTTACGTTTAAAATATTCTAGGTATTCTTCACGTGCTTCTAGCATCTTAGCTTTTGCTGTTTCTAAATCGTCGTGAACCAACTCTTCTAACTCTCCATCTTTCATCAATGGCATTTTGTGATTTTTTGGCATTTTATCATAATTCCACAAGGTTGCTGCAACTTTATCTAGGTATTTTTCTGGTGTGGCGATTTCAAAATCTTGCTTTTGTCCAGCAGCAATTCGGTAACTCATTTCTAAATGTTCTACCATGTGTTGTGATGTCATCGTTCCCCATTGTGGTTTTGATTCAGCGTCTAATTTCGCGAAAGCGGACTTAATATAGTCTTCATTAATATTAGGGAACACCGTTTGTTTTTTCTCTACCATGGTAAGAATAGTTGCTACGGCTACAAGTGCTGTAGCTTCTTCATCTGTCTTACCGTTTTCATAATCTACAGGTTCTGCATCAAAAACCTCTACATACCATTTCACTATTCCAGATGGATGCTCACGACCAGCAACATCTCTTTCTCGTTTTTCTTTACAAGTCAATCGCACATAAATGGTATCGTTATGATACAACGGTCTTAAAAAACGGATGTCCTCTAGTCCATAATTTGCACTTACAGGTCCTTTATTAGGATATACAAATAATCCTGCTGCTGCACTGATAATGAAATAACCGTGCGCTGTACGTTTCTTAAAGATGCTACCATCTAAACTTGTAATATCTGTATGTGCATAGAAATGATCCCATGTGAGATTTGCGAAATTCTGGATATCTGTATCAGTCAGTGTTCTTTTATGAGTTTCTAAGCTCATTCCAGGCTTGATATCCTCATAATGATAGGCAAAAGGATGTTTTTCGGCTTTCTTATAAGCGCCATTTGGCTGATAAATTCCCGTGATTTCTGTTAACGATGTCGGGCTTCCTTGCACGGCACATCGTTGCATGTAATGTTTGATACCGCGCAGTCCACCCATTTCCTCGCCACCACCAGCACGTCCTGGACCACCGTGAATTAACAGTGGTAATGGCGAGCCGTGTCCAGTAGATTGTGGTGCGCTTTCTCTGTTTAAAGTCAATATTCTACCATGAGACGATGCGGCGTTTATGGTGTACGCTTTCGCGAAAGCGTCATCACCAGTAACCACACTACTTACTAAGGAACCTTTACCCATGTGAGCCAGTTCAATGGCTTCATCCAGATTTTTATACGGCATCAATGTACTCACCGGACCGAAACATTCTATCTCGTGAACGGCTGTGTTTTTAAACGGCTGGTCTTCTCGCATCAAAATAGGCGACATAAAGGCTCCTTTTTGAGCGCGATCTCCATGAATTTCTACCTCATCGAGATTACCGTAAACAAGATTTGCGGTTTTGGCAATTTTATGGATTTGAGCGAGTGTTGTTTCTTTTTGGTCGTTATTAATCAATGCGCCCATACGAGTTTCTCTCAATAATGGATCACCTATTACGGTTTTAGAAAGCTGTTTTCCAAGTGCGATTTGCACATCTTCCATCAGGTTTTCTGGAACGAGGATTCTCCTGATCGCTGTACATTTTTGACCAGCTTTAGACGTCATTTCCTTGCGAACTTCTTTAACAAAAATGTCAAATTCTGGAGTTCCAGGAACGGCATCCGGTCCTAGAACAGATGAGTTTAAACTATCTGCTTCCATGGTAAATGGAACTGATTCTTCTAGTAATCGTGGATGTGCTTTTAACTTACGACCTGTTGCGGCGCTACCTGTAAAAGTGACTACGTCTTGTGAGTTTACAGTATCGAGAATGCTAGTGGTTAAACCGCTCAAAAGCTGTAAAGAACCTTCTGGCAGAATTCCAGAATTGATGATCTCACGCACAACGGCTTCTGTAAGAAATGCAGTTTGTGGCGCTGGTAATACTACTGCTGGCATACCAGCCATCCAGTTTACGGCACATTTTTCTAACATTCCCCATACTGGGAAATTAAAAGCATTAATATGAACAGCAACACCTCGACGAGGCACCAGAATGTGATGAGCCATAAAACGACCACCACGAGATAGATCGATAGGATCGCCTTCTACGGCATAATTCTGATCTGGAAACAACTTACGCAAACTCGCATTTGCAAACAGGTTTCCAAAACCACCTTCTATATCTACCCAACTATCTGCTTTGGTAGCACCAGTACGATAACTGATTTCATAAAACTGCGCTTTGCGTTTGTTAAGATACAGCGCTAGTTTTTTAATCATGTTACCACGTTGCTGGAAAGTCATATCTCGCAACGCCTTTCCATGATCCCGACCGTATTGTAATGCACAGGCAATATCTAGTCCTTCTGTACTGGTAAGTCCTATTACTTCGCCAGTAATGGCGTCGTACATATGGCGTGTATTTTTCTCTTCACCAGTTTGCCACTGGCCGTTTATGTAGCTTTCTAGAATCATAGTTTCAAAACTTAGATATAAACAGGTCGGTAAACGACCTGTCGATCGCTACGAAAATAAGAATAATCAGCTGTTTTAACTAACAATCGTTAGTTATAGAAAGTATAAGAAAAAGTAGATTACTGGATGGTCTTTGAGGATTTTGCTTTTGCACGATGCGCTGAGCTTGTCGAAGTGAAAGCGGAATTCATTCCATTTATGAAAAGCAAAAAAGATACATAACAAATGTCTAAAGGGAATACATATCTTAAAGAAAGGTAAGAAATCTAGACGGTTATTACTAAACAGCTCTAATTATATTGTGCTTATTTTTAAGATTAACCACTAAAAACAAACATTAATATAATGTTTGTTTTTAGGAGATATGGCACTACGGAGGCTAATCGTTAATAGAAAGTACAAAACTTTCACTTACTAACTTTCCTGATCCTGTCATACCTTCAATGATTAAAAACACTTCATTAACACCTCTATAAGGAACAGAAAATTCTAGTTTCCCGTCAGAACATTTATTTTTAAGTACTGCCCAGCCCAGTACTCCAGCTCTTTGAAATAATTCATCTGTATAACTTGCATATAGTGGTTGATAGTATTTACGATCTACTTCAAAGCTTATAGGGAAATTAATATTTTGAACATTCCTATCATAGGTATTACGTAGATTAGGATTAGTGTATATTTTAATAATATCGCCTCCAAAAAACCTACCGTTGAAAACACCTGTATTATCTACTTCAACATAATCTATTGTACTTACTTCTACGTTTAATAAAAATTCAGCATCATTTAGTAATATGTTGTCCAGAACAAATGTAGGGTCTGATCTACTCATTCTTCTATCTGCAACAACAAATGTTCCTTCTGCATTTATAAAAGCTTCATAGGGAAAAGAAGCGTTCAAATAGTTAGTTAAAGAAGGTAGTTTTAATCTATCCTCATCAGTAAATACATCTACACGACCTTTTGCTTTACTTACAATCGAGTCTTTTCTTCTGTTTTCAAAATCTGCTACAAGCAATACCTCATCTAACCGTTGCGCATCTGAATTTACGATAGGTTTATCACTATTTATATAAATATTAGGAACATCATAATCATGATAATCATTTTTGGGATCTAAAGGCGGTACAACATTTGGAAATACTTGAAATTTAAGATCTGGTTTCACAAATTGTCCTTTATCACCAATTAGACTAACTCGCAAGGATTCATCACTTTGGGGATAAATTTGATTAAAGGCAGTCTCTTCATTTTTTTTAAGCTCTACAGTTTGTGCGTTGCTATTAGCTAAAGGATATATCATTAAAGAACGATTTTTTTTAGTGTCTTTCAAAACATTAACTGTCAAACCTTGTTCAAAAGAATAGTCAAATTTCAAGTTATCTTTAAAGATCTTATCCCAATCATAAACTTGCATCGCTGCTCCCATCATTAGATTATCCATTTGAAAATCAGACATTCTACTTTCTTTTTCCAGAAATGATAATGGTTGATCCACATGAATGTTAACATAAGGATTTATGTACATGCTACCTAATAAATTTAAACTAGTATTTAAAGCCTTAGTTTGCAATGGAAGCACAGAAACAGTAAAGAAGTTCAAAGAATCATTTGTTGTTACATCTAATCCGTTTAACCCTATTGAAACCTTCAATGAATCATATTCAATTTGTAATTGTTTTTCACTTAGTTCAACACTGGGAATGGTCTTTTTATTAAAAAACGCACGCTCTGCAATCGGGCTTAAAGCCTCATTAAATAGAGTTACATAATTAACACCTGGACTAACATCCTCATTTTTTACCGCAAGAACTGTGGATTTTTTCTCTATCTTCAATGGTATTACTTTGATATTGCTACCATCATGTAAAGCAACCGTAAACTTTGCATCTTTGAATAATTGAAAAGAATGATCATTCATTTTTATATTAACTATTGCCTTTTCCTTTAATTGATTTACAGAGACTATCACACCTTCTTTTTCAACGAAGGGTAGTTCAAAATTATATTCTATACCATTCCAATTAACTTTTGCTTCATAAATTGCACCATACTTAGGTGTAAAGGACAGTCTACCTAAACCAGATTTTGAAGTTTTGAAAGATTTCAGTGGAATCCCGTTTTCCATCAACATTCCATCTTTAATTTCAAATGAAAAATTATCCTTTCTTGCCATTACCGCAATGTTATTTGAGATATCTGAAATGAGGTTTCCACTTTCTGGCTTGAATTCAACAATAGGTTCCAAAATAACATTGCTTATATTTTCATTTTCAACTGTTGGGTCAAGAATTTTTATGGTCGTCTCAAAAGAGTTAGGAGATGAATTATTACGCATAAAATTAGTGTACGCGCGTATCTTGTAATAACCTAGTTCTAGTTCTGAACTTAAAGTAAAAACACCATTTGTAAAGCCATTATTTACCTTAAGTAATTTTTCATCTATTCTTTTACCATCGTTATCTTCAATAATAACATAGAGATTTTTAGTTAAAACGGACGGTAATCTTGAATTTCTTTCTAAAACATACGCGCCAAAAGGAAGATCTTCTCCAGCCACAAAGGAAGATTTATTGATATGGAGATGTACTACCTCAATAGGAACTATCGAGTTTTTTTGATATTTAGTGCTTAAAGAATCCTTTTGATTCTGAGCGGTGCTAAAAAAACATACTAACGTAAATAATAATAAAACTCTTTTCATAATATCTCATTTTACTTTTTTAGGATCAAAAACCATACCCTTCTAAATTTCATAGAAATAGATAAAATTCCTTACTAAAAAACGATTTATTTAGTTGAAAATTAACGATGCCACACTTTTATAGTAAGCTGATTAAATGAACAATTCAAAAAGCGCTAATACTTTAAAAATTTCAAATTCATCCAGTGATCATCTAATTCTAAGCGCATTAAATACATCCCAGATGCATAGTTTGAGATATCAATTGGATTTGAGATATCTTCCATTTGCGCTATTCTTTTACCAGAGAGATTATAAATAACAGCGCTATCAATTCGATTTACATCATCTCCTTTTAGTTCAATAACATTAGAATCTTTACTTTTAGAAATATAAATGTCTACCAATTTCGAATCCTGTATTGATGCTGTTGCATTTCGATATAAAGCAAAATCACCATTAGGTTTTGTAACTCTTAAGGTAATCGAATTTGCAATATTTAAAATTTCAAAATCGTAATTAGTGTTCACAGGAGAACTCCAAAGATTAAAATAGTCTGCACTAAAGTTTAACAAAGCCACGCAATCTGGATCAGGTGGCATAGAAACATCTGCCTGAGCAACACAACACGTCCCTGCGGTCTGAGCCGAAAACAACAATGTAAACTGATCTGAAGTCATACTATTAAAAGGATAACTAACAGATCCAGATATAGCCTCACTAGAACAAACATAAGTGTCAAAACTATAATCTGTTCCTGAATCTGTAAATTGAAGGGTCACATCTTGAGTTCCTAGATATGCTATATTAGAAGGTAAGGTTGTCGTACCATTTACACTTAACTCTGTTAAAACCCAGTCATTTGCCGTAAATGCCGGGTTTTGAGCATTCAATTTAAAAATACCTAAAAAACAAGCAATTGCAAGAAATACTGTTTTATTCATAATTGTAGGACTTAACCTTAAAATTACGAAAATTATTACATAGCATTCTCAATCACCATCGCATAACCTTGTCCTACACCTACACACATGGTAATTAGGGCATACTTTTTTTCTGTTAATTGTAATTCTAATGCTGCACTATAAGCAATACGTGTTCCAGTAACACCTAGTGGATGACCTATAGCTATGGAGCCACCATTAGGATTTACTCGTGGATCATCATCTGCAAGTCCCCATGATCTGGTGCAAGCAAGAGCCTGTGAAGCAAATGCTTCATTCAACTCAATTACATCCATATCGTCTATTGTCAATCCAGCTTTTTCTAATGCCTTATTACTCGCATTAACAGGACCTATTCCCATAATACGTGGTTCAACACCTACTACAGCACTGCTTACCATACGAGCGATAGGTTTTAAATCGTATTTCTTTACCGCATCTTCACTAGCAATAATTGTAGCAGCTGCACCATCATTTAAACCACTTGAATTTCCAGCAGTTACAGATCCACCTTCTTTTTTAAACGCTGGACGTAATTTTGCTAGAATTTCTTTTGTAGTAGTTGGTTTTATGAATTCATCTTCTTTAAAGATGATCGGGTCCTTTTTACGTTGCGGTATTTCTACTGCCGTAATTTCTTTTGCTAGTCTACCAGACGCTCTAGATGCAGCAGCTTTTTGTTGTGACCATGCTGCAAAAGCATCCTGATCTTCACGTGAAATGTCAAATTTTTCTACTAGATTTTCGGCAGTATTTCCCATGCCGTCTACGCCATACATTTCGGCCATTTTGTGGTTCACAAATCGCCAGCCAAAACTAGAATCATACATTTTTGAATCGGTTCCAAAAGCACTACTAGGTTTTGCAATCACTAATGGACCACGCGTCATATTTTCAACACCACCAGAAATAAACACATCACCATCACCCGTTTGAATTGCTCTATGCGCATGCACAATCGCGCTTAATCCAGAACTGCATAATCTATTCACCGTTTCACCTGGAACGCTCCATGGTAATCCGGCTAGTAATCCAGCCATACGTGCCACATTGCGGTTATCTTCTCCAGCCTGATTTGCACAGCCCATAATCACATCTGCATAGGCATCTTTTGGTATATTAGGATTGCGATCTACAACGGTCTTTATCACATGTGCTGCAAGATCATCCGGACGTACTTTTGAAAGTGTTCCTTTGTAATTTCCTATAGGCGTTCTTGTGCCGTCAATGATGTAGGTGTTTTTCATGAGGTAGATTATGATTACGCTTTCGCGAAAGCGTAAATTCAATCTCAAAAATACAACAATCAACATTTTGTTTAACCCAGCTTTGTAATACTCTAAATAGGAATTATCTTACCGAAAATTTAAACGATTTGAAAACCAACCTATTAATTACCTCGCTAAGTCTCATTTGTATATTAGGACTTCACGCCCAAAATGTTACTATCCCAGATGTCGCCCTTAAAAATTTACTTACATCTACAAACGTTACAGATACAGACGATAACGGAACCGCAGATGCAGATATAGACTTAAACAATGATGGAGAAATCCAGCAGTCGGAAGCAAATGCT
This sequence comes from Nonlabens sp., assembly GCA_020630715.1. Classification (GTDB taxonomy): domain Bacteria; phylum Bacteroidota; class Bacteroidia; order Flavobacteriales; family Flavobacteriaceae; genus Nonlabens. Next base: position 80,546 of record JAHDIQ010000003.1, on the reverse strand, counting down.
GTGGGCACTTTATATTTAGGATTTAATCGTAATGTCCAATCACTAGAAGGCTTACAGTTTTTTAATAATTTAGAAGAATTAAGGATTAGAAATAGTCAGGTTAATAATGTGCCAGTTTTTTCTATGAATTCATTAAGAAAATTGCTTTTAAATGATAATCAAATTAGTACTATAGATGTTAGTAATTTGCCTAACTTAGAAACATTATCATTAGATGATAATACTTTGAATTCTATAAATGTGAATCAAAATTTGAGTTTAAAAGAACTGTTTATCATCAATAATAATTTAAATAGTATTGATGTTACTCAGAATTCAAATTTGGAACAGTTGTCACTCACAAACAACTCTATAAGTAGCATCAGTCTTATTCAAAATACTAACCTAAGAAATCTAGAATTAAGCGATAACTCTTTAATTAGCTTAGATCTAGGTCAGAACATTCTTTTAGCTAGTTTGTCTTTAAATAACAATCCGATTAGTGTTTTAGATGTAAGTGCAAATCCTGATATTCAAAATTTTGAGTTAGACAATACGTTAATAACATCGCTAGATGTTTCTAATCAATCCTCTATTTACTTTTTGTCCGTTATCAACTGTCCACTTAGTACCCTAACTGGACTATCTAACAAAATAGAATTAGACTCGTTACTAATAAAGAATACAAATATCACATCACTTGTTATAAATAATAATAACGCAATTGTCTCAGGTATTGAGATTGAAAACAATACTTTACTGACATCAGTTCAAATGAATGACAACTTTGGTTTCTTTGGAAATAACATTATTAATAATCCTAATTTAGTAAGTCTGGAGGCAAATAATAATACTGACTTTGGACTCTACACAGACAACAATGGGCTGGAAACCATCGCTATTGATAATGGTACTCTTGTAGATTATATAAACATTACTAATGAATCAAATCTACTGGAAGTATCATTTTTAAAAACAGAAACTGGAACTACTTTAGAAATAAAAAACTCTAATATAGATCGTCTGATTCTTAAAAATGGAGTAACAGATAACATAACTTTTTCTGGGAACATTACTATTAACTATGCCTGTGCTGATAATAGCGAAATATTCTCGCTATTCACTACCATAAATAATATATCTTCAACTTCTCCTAATGTTAACAGCTATTGCACGTTTACTCCTGGTGGCAGCAATTACAACATTACTGGAGACGTAAGATCTGATCTAGATTTAAATGGATGTGATGTAAATGACTTAAGAGTTAATGATCTTAAGTTTACCGTTACAGATGGAGTTGATACTGCTATATTTTTTGAGTCACCGTTTTACGATTACGATATCGCATTGCCAGAAGGTAACTATACCGTCACACCAGAACCGATATTTGCGAGTTTATTCCAACCGTTAAATCCTTTTAATGTAAATTTTAGCGTGGGAAGTCCAGACATTACGCAAGATTTATGCTTAATTCCTAATGGTAATGAAGTAGATCTTGCAATTATTTTAGATGAAGTAGAACCAGCAAGACCAGGATTTACGCCAGGATACAGATTGATTTGTAGCAATCTAGGAACTGCCGCAATGAATGGAACTGCGTTTTTAAATTACGATGACAGTCGTATAGATTACATTAATTCATCTGTTACTCCTGTAAACAACAACCCAGGAAATTTAAGCTGGAACGTTCCTACCTTACAAGCTGGAGAGCAGTATATTATTGAATTAAGTTTTAGAGTTAATTCACCTATGGACACTCCGGCAGTTAATGGTGGTGATATTCTTATTTATGGTGGTACGATCTTTACGCCTATAGGTGTTACTGATATAGATACCCTAAATAACACTTTTGAATTTGACCAAACGGTTGTGAATTCTTTTGACCCTAATGACATTACCTGTCTTCAAGGTGAATCCTTAGATCCTGTAGATGTAGGAAATGATCTGTATTATAAAATACGATTTGAAAACACTGGAACAGCGAGTGCCATTAATGTGGTAGTACGTAATGAAATAAACCTATCTAGACTAGATATCAATTCCTTTATCCCATTAACTAGCAGTCATCCTATGCGTACTAGAATTACTGATGGTAACGTAGTAGAGTTTATTTTTGAGAACATCAATTTAGATTTTAATGACGCTACTAATGATGGATATTTAATTTACAAGATCAGGTCATTACCTTCACTTCAATTAGGAAATGTGATACCTAACCAAGCTGGTATCTATTTTGATTTCAACTTCCCGATTATCACTAATAATTATATGGTGACCGTAGAGCAAACAGCAAGTATATCCGATGCTAACTTAATAGGATTAAGCTTGTTCCCTAACCCTACTTCTAATATCGTAAACTTAGAAGCAAACATCCCAATGGAGCATCTTACAGTTTATGATCATTCTGGTAGGATTGTTATCTCTAAAAAAGTTGATCATACTAGAGAAACCTTGAATCTAAAAGAACTCTCAACGGGCTTGTATTTTATAGAAGTACAAACATCGCATGGTAAACAAACGTTGAAAGTCGTAAGAGAATAGGGTTTATTCCCAATCTTTATTCGTCCTATAAACCACACCTTTAAAAAGCGCGACGAGTTCATCGCCTTTTTTTACCTCAACGATGTTAAAACCTACTTTAGTTTTGGTTTTATCCAGCGTACATTCTGCTGTGATAAAGTCGCCTTCTTCTAGTGCTTCTATATGATTAATACTGGTTTCTATGGAAACGGCATACTTACCGTGCGTATTTGAAGTAAAGCCAAAAGCAGTATCTGCTAGTGCATAGGTAATTCCACCATGAGCTTTTCCCATGCTATTGAGCATTTCTGGTCTAATGGCCATTCCTAATTTCACGCAACCTATTTCAACCGATAGTATTTTGATTCCTAGCCATTGCGAATAAGGATCGAGCGAAAGCATTTTTGCTGGAATTTGTTTTCCGTCCATTACAATTAAAATTGAGTTCCAGCAACCTTCATTTTGCGTAATAGTGGCGAGCATCGATATCGATCTTCACGATACATATCATACATCGCATCTAGTTGATTCACGCACCAGTCAATTCCTTTTTCATTTGCCCAGGCCAGCAATCCTTTAGGATAATTCACACCTTTAGTCATGGCACTGTCTATTCCTTGTGCTGTTGCAATGTTTAAGAATAACGCATCTGCAGCCTCATTGATCAACATGGTTAATACTCTATCTTGGATTTCTTGAATGAGCTCAGGTGATTTTTCTGGGTTCGCTTTCGCGAAAGCGTACTCACTATCCACATTCACATAATCATAAAAGCCACGTCCTGATTTGCGTCCTAACCATCCAGCTTCTACCAGTCGTTTTTGGGTAAGTGATGGCTTATATCTAGGATCAAAGTAAAATGCCGTGAAAACGGTTTCTGTTACCACATAATTCACATCATGACCTATATAATCCATCAATTCAAAAGGTCCCATTTTAAAACCTAAGGCTTTTAACGCATAATCTATGGTTGCAAAACTGGCCATTCCTTCCTCATAAATACGTAACGATTCACTGTAAAAAGGTCGTGCTACACGATTCACGATAAAACCAGGAGTATCCTTTGCCACTGCGACCACTTTCTTCCAGTTTTCAATAGTATTCACGCAAGTATCGGTTACATTTTGGGTAGTTTGTACCGCAGGAATTACCTCAACTAGTTTCATTAAAGGTGCAGGATTAAAAAAGTGAATTCCTATACAACGTTCTGGTTTTTTTAATGATCCTGCGATACTAGCAATACTTAAACTAGATGTGTTTGAAGCAATGATACCATCATCAGAAACATAGGATTCTAGTTCCTGAAACACTTTTTTCTTAATATCTAGATTTTCTATAATCGCCTCAATCGTAAGATCTGAGTCGGCTAGATCTTTAATTGTATTTACATAAGATATATTAGATTGAATACGGTTTTTTTCTGTAGTGTCTATTCTACCTTTATCAATTAACCTATTCATGATTTTTTCTAGCGCTGCTTTTGCCTTATCCAGTTGTTCCTGATTCACATCAAACAACTTAACTATACAACCAGCTGTGGCAGCTACTTGAGCAATACCACTACCCATTGTTCCTGCACCTATTACTCCGACTTTGTTGATTTCCATATTTCAGTATTCAATGTTCTTTAATCGATGTTTGATATTCTTTATTTCCCTTTAAACTCAGGCTTACGTTTTTCCATAAAACTCGCAACACCTTCTGCATAATCTTCTGTGGATGCACTTTCTATTTGAAGTTTTGATTCTAGAGCTAGTTGTTCTTCTACGGTATTGTAAAACGATTGATTGAGTGCTTTTTTAGTATTTGCTAAAGCAACAGTTGGTAACGCAGCTAGTTTTTGCGCTGTCTTTTTAGCCGTTGCAAAAAAATCAGCATCTGGAACAGATTTGTAGATCATTCCCATTTGCTCAGCTTCAGCCGCTGATATTTTATCAGCCAGCATCATGGTAGCACTTGCTTTACCAAAGCCTATTAATCGAGGTAAAAAGAAAGTTCCCGCACTATCTGGTATCAATCCTATTTTAGAAAATGCTTGTATAAAAGCAGCACTTTCTGTCGCGATAACGACATCACAGCAAATTGCAATATTTGCGCCTGCTCCAGCGGCGACTCCATTAACGGCTGCAAGGACTGGTTTTTCTAGATTTCTAATTTTTAAAACAATAGGATTATAGTGATCGTCCAGAATGGCTTTAAATCCGGGATTTAAATCTGGATCTGTAATTTCCTGAATATCCTGACCAGCACAAAAAGCTTTTCCTTCTCCTGTAATCATCACTGCTCGCACATCATCTTCTCGACACCGATCTAGCGCATCTTGCATGGCAAATGCCATCTCACGATTAAAAGAATTAAATACTTTAGGACGATTCAACGTGATGGTTGCGACACTATTTTCTATCTGTAAAGTAATAGAATCAGACATAGGTTTTTAGTTTGCATAAAGGTAATGGTTGTTACGCTTTCGCGAAAGCGTAATTCAAATACTCATCATATTTATAACATCCTAAAAGTCCTACAGAAAATAATCAAATCATATGATTTAACGGTTAGTCTTTTGTACTTTTAAAGTCTGGCACAAATTCCTTCATGGCAAACCTAGAAGAACTAGTTGAACGATTTAAGAACAAAGATGTAAAGGCTTTTGAGACTTTATACAGCATGTACCATGGAAGTATTCATGGTGTTATCTATGCTATTGTAAAAAATCAAGATCTAGCTGACGAGTTACTGCAAGATGTATTTATGAAGGCGTGGAAAAATGCCGACACCTATTCTAGTAAAAAAGGTCGTTTTTTTTACCTGGATGCTCAACATAGCCAGAAACACTGCTATTGATGCCACAAGGTCAAAGTCTTTTAAACAAGGAAAACAAAACCTAGATGCAGATTTTTTCGTAAATATAATTGAAGACCATTCAAACCTAGATGGTAAAACGGATGCTATAGGAATAGCCAACTATTTAAAAAATTTAGGTGACACTTGTAAAAAACTAATTGAACTCCTTTATTTTAAAGGTTATACACATAAAGAAGCTTCAGAGGAATTAAAAAATCCTCTAGGAACAATTAAAACACGTAATAGAAACTGTATCCAGCAATTAAGGGATATGGTATTGTAATATGGATGTAAAAGAATACATAGAATCTGGTATTTTAGAGCTATACGTAGCCGGTAAACTTTCTGAGACAGAAAATCAGGAAGTTGCCTCTATGATCGCATCATATCCTGAAGTAAAGCGTGAAGTTGAAGAAATAGAACTGGCGATTGTGAAATTAACAGCGGCCGTTTCTAAAAACGCTAACTCTTTTGATTCTATTAAAAGTCAACTAGACATTGATGATACACCAGTACAATCTATAGCTCCTAAATCAAATAACTGGATTTCATATACAGGATGGGCAGCGTCTATTTTACTGGCATCTGGATTATTTTACACGTATCAAAATAATCAAAGCTTACAAGATCAATTAGAAGTTGTTTCTCAAGATAATGAGTTCTTAAATTCTGAAATTGAAACCGTTCAAGACGATCTAGCTAACACAGAGAACGTGTTGCAACAATTAAGGGATAAAGATATCATTTCAATACCGTTAGGTGGACAAGGTGATTTTGACACTTCTTATGCAAAAGTATATTGGAACAAAAAGGACAACACCATTTATCTAGATGCACAAGGTTTACCTGAAGCTCCAGATGGAAAAGTGTGGCAAGTCTGGTCACTTACTTTAAACCCATTAACACCTACGAGTCTAGGTACTATTGATAATTTTAATCAGGATACGGATAAAGTATTTGCCATCGCAAATGAAAATGAAAGTCAGGCTTTTGGAATTACTCTAGAACCTGCTGGTGGTAGTGAATCACCTACTATGGAGCAATTACATACTCTAGGAATAGTTTCTTCTACTCCATAAACCACTACAACGAGTATTTCATATAATAGAATTGAAGATCAGTATTTTATTACTGGTCTTTTTCATTTATATCAATTCCAGTACAAAGATCAATCATTACAAAAAAGAACGCCTGTACAATGAAGTACAGACGCTCTACCAACCAACTAAACCAATTTACTTATTTACTTTAAAAACTGCCTCATAAATAATCTAGCAAATGAAATTTCATTTTTAAATTAGATTAAACTTAAAGATTCATTCTTACAATTGATTTACTTTAGACTCTGTAAGTGGTCCTAATTCATAAGAACTTGCTACTAATTCTTCTTTCAATTCATTTACCTCATCTATGCGACCAGCTTCTTTATATATCACCGCGATATGAAACAATACGGCTGGTTCAAAAGTTTTTCCATATACTTTCTCATCTATAATTTGCAAAGCAAGATCTGTCTCATCAGCATTATAATAACTCCATGCTAATAGATCATAAGATGCTGGAGTAGGTCTATTATTTACTTCTTCTTTTGCTAGCGTTATCGCATTTTTAGGTTGCGATAATTCGTCATTAAACATCATGGCTGTATGAGAGTTATACATATCTCCATAAAGTGGATTATCGCTCATGGCTATATAACTTTTTATAGATTGATCCTTAAGATCATTATTACCAATAAATGAAGCAATCTGTGCCTTTAACAATTCATAGTCTGGTGATTTGTAATAAGCTGTACAATGTTCTAGAATAGCTAGTGCTTCTTTAGGTTGATTTTCATAAGAATATAAAATCCATGCGATTCCTTTTTTTGCATACGCGTCTTGAGGATCTATTTGCAAAGCTTTTATAAAATGCTGATAGCTTTTTTCAATTTCGCCTGCATGGCCGTAAAAATCTGCAAGATTAGTATAAGACCATTGTTTAAGACTATTCAGATTTGAAGACTCTGCAATAGAGGCAGCGCGTTCCATATTAAAGATCGCTCCTTCAAGGTTACCATTATGATCTTCCCATTTTGCAAGTCTGATGTAGTAATCAAAACCACCATCTTTTTCAACTTCTTTTAAATACTGTTGTGCAGTTGTATAATTACCTAATTCTAAGTGAACATCAAACAGCATTTTTTGAGTTCTTATTAGATGATCGCCCATTTCTTGAGCACTAGTTAGTAACTGTAAAGACTCCTTAAATCTATGTTGAGAAATATAATTTGACGCTAGCGCTCTTAAGTAAGATGAGTTACGATTATTAGTAAGCTCAATTGCTTTTACTAGATCTTTTTCGGCTAATTTCAAGTTGACAATATCACCGCTAGCATCAAATAATTTTTGGTATACAGCAGATCGCTGTACGTAGAATGGATGTTGATTCTCATCATTCTTAATTTTTTTTGTCCAGAAAGCAACATCTGCTTCTAGAGGATCCAGATCAACTGCCGTTTCTAAAAACTGTGCAAAATCTGCTTTTTGTGTTATCGTATTACTGCAACTAGATGCTAGTATTGCGATTAGTATAATGGAAATGTAAAAGTGTATCGTTTTCATAGTTGTTGGGTTTTATTCAGTTGAACTTAGTTGGGTAATAAAAAATAGAAAGTGAGCGTTTGAGAAGCCATTTTTCCAGCTCACTTTCTATTTATGAATAAGTATTTAGCGTGGACTTACCACGGTGATGCCAGGTATGGAAATGACGTTTCAAATGCTTTATCATTTGCATCTACATTATCATTTGATAAGCCTGGATTTTCAGAAAAATCTTCACCACCAAAAATCAAAAGTAATTCTACAGTGATCACATCATCTGCAAGATTACGACCGGTAAGCACATTAGTTCCATCAAAAAATGTAGTTGTTCCGTCTAAGGATACATTAAGCACATCTGTCGCTAGTAATCCTGTGAAGGTTGCCGCATCCTGTCCTAAAGCATTAGCATCTCCCGGATTTGCAAACGCTGGACTTAATGCCTCTAAATTAGTTTGAAACATGGATTGAAAAGCTGCATCTTGTTGCGATGGAATCGTAACGTTAAAACTATCTTTTGATCCACCAGATACAAAAACAGTATTTACCGCAGGTCTTCCCATCTGGTCTTGTTGTACAAAAGTTCCTGAAAAATCTGGACCACTCATTTGATCCATGACGTCATCATCATCGCTACAGCTCGTAAAAGCAACTGCTATAACTGCCATCGCGATTAGTGATTTAAATATATTTGAATTCATTGTTTTAAGTTTTTTGATTATTGTTTTCTCTTTGTTTCTACCCATGTATTGATCGTACCAGTTCCACCTATCATAGTCTTAGGAACTTCTACCACCACAGATAGTACATTTGTACCAGCAAATGTGTCTGATCCTGGATTATTGAAACTAGTGGCGTTACCTGCTATGATTTCTCCATACTGAGCAAAATCCATAAAAAATGGATCATCTCTGGGACCAGCAAATGCCATCATCCCATTAGCACTTTCTACAATTGCAGGTTGCCCATAAGGAGTCATATCCACAGATAATTGATTTAGCGAATTTGATAAAATGGTACTATTAAGGCCTGTCCCGTTAGGCACATCTGGACCAAAAACGTACATCTTACCATCTCTAGCAACTGCTTGAATCACTAGATCCTCCACAGCGTCACCATCAGTATCTATATTGAATTCTATTAATACATTTTCATCAAATGTTGCTGCCGCAGTCGCGCCTGGAGATAATAAGCCTTGTAAATTTGCTACAAAAGCAATGTTGTTAGAGTCCTCGCCCTGAAAGGCATAGAAATCTGTTATGTCACTGGTTCCACCTTGCACCGCTGGTGCATCGATATGATCTGCGGCGATTATTGCTATAACCATCATTATTACCGCTGTGACCGCAAATAATTTTTTTGTTGTTTTCATAAGTATTGAGATTTTAAAAGTTAATTGGCTCTCAACATTACTTACGAGATTATTACAAATGCGGTTTTGTTAAATAGTGTTAAAACTAAAATGTTGTGATTATTTTGCTTTCGCGAAAGCGTAATTCTAAACTCACTCCTTTTTTGTTATCTTGCTTTTATGAAACTAATTACCTGTTTACTCATTTTTTTGTGTGCTGGATTTCTAACTGCACAAACAGATTTAGATTTTGATATGGATGTGACAAATGGTACTATAGGCGAGTATGCTGATGTCACCTATACCGTGACTAATCTATCACCTACAGAAACTTATACGAATGTGACTGTGAATCATCCTGATGCGGTAATACCTATGTTTACGTTTAATCCATCCACCTTAGGACCTGGAATCCAAGTAACGGCGACTGGTAGAATTCCTGTTGGTGGAGATCCTGTTAATGGTTCTTTGCCTATTTTAGGTTTTACGCAAGCAACCGTAAATGCAGATTTAAATGGCACTAGCGTTAATGAACTTTCTGATGGTTTAGATCCTCAAGGAAACCGAGTGGACAATGGGATATCATACTATCAAATATCTGAGCCTCAATCCTATGGGTTTATCTACATTGATAATGATTTAGATAACGTGTTTACCGCTAATGTAGACTCAGGAATCAGTGGCGCAGTTATTAATGCCGTAAATTCAGATGGAATTTCCATACAAACCATGACTAATGAAGCTGGATGGTGGAACATGGATCCACCTATCAACGTGACCTCATTTATGGACGATTTTGTAGCAACTATTGATCAAAACTCATTTCCCACCGCAGTAAATAGTTATAGTCTTATAGAAGGTAGCTCACCATTTCTATTAAGCTTATTATTTGCATTTAATTTTCAATATAAACATGGATATGCAGATGCTCCTGCTAGTATTAGTGATGTTAATCGTATTACGACTTATCCTAATCCTTTAGTAAGTAATCTATTAAACATCTCTATAGTGTCTGGTTCTTATGAACTTTATAGCATTGCCGGGCAGTTACTAGTATCTGGTGATTTTGAGAATTCAAATATTTTATTCAGGGATCTTGAAACTGGATTATATCTATTACGTGTTCAAAATCAAGAATCTCAACAAACACTAAAAGTCGTTAAGGAATAAGTTTACTTCAAACACTTAAAATAATCAAACGGCTCATGGCAATCTTCACATTGGAACATTGCCTTACAAGCTGTAGAACCAAATTGACTAATCAGCTTTGTATTTTGTGAACCGCAGTTGGTACACTTTACCAGTTTTTTATTATTGAGTAGCACGTCTTTATCTGCAACTTCGTCCAGTGGTGCTGCGATACCATATTCTTCAAGAGCTTTACGACCACGATCTGTAATCCAGTCTGTGGTCCATGGTGGTGACATGACTAATTGGATAGTTGTCGTGTATCCAGCCTTTGCAAATGCACGTTCTAGATCATCACCTATCACGTCCATCGCTGGGCAACCGCTGTAGGTAGGTGTGAGTTTAATTAGAATTTCTTTACCATCTACTATCACTTCTCTTATTACACCTAAATCTATAACGTTTAATACAGGAATCTCTGGGTCTTTTACGGATTCTAGAATACCTAATAGCTCTTGTGGTATATTATAGTTTTGGATCATAAATTTTTAATGATGAATATGCAAAGAAATTGAAATCGAAGTTGAAATTGAAGTTGAAATTCTTGCATGTAAAATATACTAAGACTTGTTTTTGATAATTGTAACGACTATTCTAATTAACTGATCATTCTCATTCCTTAATTTATCAAATATATTAACATCGATAAGCTTAGCTTTTGATTGTATGTTTAAGTTTCTCAGACATTCTCTCAGTTCTTTAAGAGTAATTCGTAGTTTATTCAATTGATCTCTGGTTGTTCCTGCTCCGAGAGCTTCTCCATAATTCAGAGCAGTGGAACAACTAGATCTTATTAATTGTTGAGCAAGGTATTGAGCTGCATAAGACTTTGGCATCACATCGTACATCTTAATTATTGAAGCAGCAAAATCTTCTAATCTATCAGCAAGATCGTAATCAGGCATAAGGTCTATTTCAATTTTTCAATTTCGATTTCAATTTCAACTTCGATTTCGATTTCGATTTCGATGGTTTACCATCGAGAATTAGGATACGCCCTTTGCATATACTGCATTTCAGAAAGTATATATCCCATGTATTCACTATGCAGTCCTTCCTTTCCACCTTTTTGGAAATAAGGAACTTCTGGAATTTCTAGAGTCGCCTCTGTGAGTAAATTTTCAACTTTCTCATAATAGTACTCACGTAGTTGCAACATATCTGGCGCAACTCCTGCAGTGATCATCGCATCGTCTGCTTTTGAACTGTGAAATAATTCATCTGTAAATACCCAAAGGTCATTGACTGCCTGTTGTACACGTTGCTTGCTCTCTACTGTCCCATCGCCTAGTCTTTTCAACCAGTCTCCAGAAAAACGCTCATGGTAACTTGCCTCTTTAATTCCTTTAAATGCTAATGCACGTAATGTTTCATCTGCGCTTTGTTGTAAGGCATTTAAAAACATTTTGTTATAAACATCAAAGAAAAACTGTCTCACAATCACATAGCCAAAATCAGTGTTAGGTTGTTGTACTAACAACACACTTCGGTATTCACGTTCCTTGCGTAAGAATGCAATATCATCTTCAGTGGATTTATCACCTTTCAATTGAGCCACGTATTGATAAAAACTACGTACTTGACCTAATAAATCCAGAGAAATATTAGTAATCGCTATATCTGGTTCAAGATTAGGACCATGACCGCATAACTCGCCAAGTCGTTGCGCAAGGATTAAATAATTATCTGCTACGCCTAGTAAATATGATATTAGGTGTTCTTTATTTTCCTTGGACTCCAAGAATTGTGGGTTGAGTTCTTTTATGGGTTTCATCATAAAAATAAAATGATTTAAAAACAAAACGAAAATCAAAATCAAAATCAATTTTGAAAACGCTTACTTTTGGTTTTTAATAATTGTCGCTACGATTTTGCTTAATTGTAAAGCCTCGTCAACTAAATTTTCTTGATCGACTTTTAAAAGATTTGCTTTGAGTTGTATCCTTAAATTGTTCTTACACTCTTTTAATTCCTTTAAACAAATTCTAAGTTTATTAATTCTGTCTTTACTCGTTCCCGAACCAGCAAACTCACCATAGTTTAACGCTGCACTGCCAGAAGAACGTATTAATTGCTCGGCATAATACTTAGAGGCATAAGTTTTAATAGGAAAATCAAATTGTCTTACTATATCTGCAGCAAAAAGTATCAGGCGATCTTCTACATCGTAAGGTTTCTCGCTCATTGCTATTTGATTTTAGTTTTGGTTTTGATTTTGATTTTAAAACCTACATATGCTTCAACTCATCCGGCAATTCATAAAAAGTAGGATGACGATATACTTTATCTGTTGCTGGTTCAAAAAGTTCACTGCTATGTTCAGGACTACTAGCGGTAATGTTTTTGCTCTCCACTACCCAGATGCTTACTCCTTCATTTCTTCTAGTGTACACATCTCGAGCATTATTCATTGCCATCTCTGCATCTTCAGCATGTAAACTGCCGCAATGTCTATGTTCTAGACCGTTCTTTGATCTAATGAATACTTCCCATAATGGAATTTCTTTACTCATTTTTTTTTATTTGTGATTCTGGCGCAATTAGTTCCGCCGTTACCTATATGATTATGCTGATTACGCTTTTGCGAAAGCGTAATTATACTGCTGTTGCAGCTTCTGTTTTACGTTGTGCTTGCTTTTCTGCATAAGCCATGGCTGCATCGCGCACCCATTTTCCTTCATTCCATGCATTGCGGCGATCATCCAGTCGTTTTTTGTTCAACGGCCCATGTCCTTTTACTACTTGCCAGAATTCATCCCAATTTATTGCACCAAAATCATAGGTCCCTTTTTCATCGTTCCACTTTAAATCTGGATCCGGAATAGTAAGCCCTAAAATATCTGCTTGTGGTACCGTCTGATCTATAAACTGTTGACGTAATTCATCATTAGTCTTACGCTTCAATTTCCACTTCATCGACTGCTCTGTATGCACGCTGTCTTTATCTTCTGGCCCTAGCATCATAAGCGATGGCCACCACCATCTATTCAATGCATCTTGAGCCATTTCTTTTTGCTCATCAGTTCCATTGCACAGCGATAACATGATCTCGTATCCTTGTCTCTGGTGGAAACTTTCTTCCTTACATACACGTACCATCGCACGAGCATACGGTCCATAAGAGGTGCTACATAATGGTACCTGGTTGATAATTGCCGCACCATCTACTAGCCAGCCTATCGCTCCCATATCTGCCCAAGTAAGTGTAGGATAGTTAAATATCGAACTATATTTTGCTGCACCAGAATGCAACTGATCGTACAATTCTTCCCTAGTTATTCCTAATGTTTCACAAGCGCTGTAAAGGTATAATCCGTGACCAGCTTCATCTTGAACTTTTGCTAGTAAGGCAGCTTTACGTCTTAACGATGGCGCGCGTGTGATCCAGTTTCCTTCTGGTAACATTCCTACAATTTCAGAATGAGCATGCTGTGAGATCTGCCTGATATGCGTCTTACGATACTTTTCCGGCATCCAATCTTTTGGCTCAATCTTTTGATCATTGGCAATTTTAGCATCAAATTGCGCTTCTAAACTCTTGATTTCTGCTTCACTCATTTTCTTACTTTTTATTGTTAATTCGCTTTCGCGAAAGCGTAATTTTAGACATCATAATCTACTACTAATTTCTTACTCGTAGGCACGCTCACACAGCTTAATACAAATCCTTTCTCTACTTCTTCATCTGTGAGCGCATAATTAACTTTCATGGCAACTGTTCCTTCTTTCACACGACATTTACAGGTACTACAAACGCCACCTTTACAAGCAAACGGTAAATCTGCTCCAGCGGCGATCGCACCATCCAGTACGTTATCGTGGTCATCACCTAATACAAAGTGGAATTCTTTACTTCCATCAATGATGGTTACATCTACTCCATCTACTTTTTGCTCTAGCGCTGCTGCAGCGCGTGCTTTATCTTCTTCACTTAATCCACTTACAAATAACTCAAAGTGAACGTTTTCTTTTTTCATTCCTGCAGCGACTAACTCGTCGCGTATCAAGAAGATCATTTCTTCTGGACCACAAATAAAGGCATGGTCTGTATGTGGCGCGTTAATTAAGGTTTGAGTCAGTACTTGCATTTTCTCCTTATCAAACCTACCGTTAAATAGCGGAATATCGCGATGCTCACGACTCAGGAAATAAAAGACTTCAAAACGGCTTAAATACTCATTCTTAAGTGCTTCTATCTCTTCTTTAAATATAATAGATTTTACCGTCCTGTTAAGGTAGAATAATTTGAATTTTGCCTGTGGCTCCTTTTTCAAATGCGTCTTAATAATACTCAACATAGGTGTGATACCAGATCCTGCGGCAAAGGCTATGTAGTTCTTACTTTCATTTTCTGGATAACAGTCGATCCCAAAATCACCACTAGGTGCGGCTACTTGAAGCACATCGCCTGTTTTTAATTCACGATTTACGAATGTAGAAAATTTACCTTCAAAAATTTCTTTTACGGCAACCTCCCATTCATCATCCAGCGGACTACTAAACAGCGAATAACTACGACGCACATCTTCGCCATTAATCATGGCGCGTAAGGTTAAAAATTGTCCCTGACGGTATTGAAACTCCTCTTTTAATTCCGCAGGAACGTTAAAGGCTAATACCGTTGTGTCATCAGTTTCTTTATAAACCTGAGATAATGTTATGTCATGGAATGCGCTCACCTGTAAATAGTCGTTAATTCTTTACAAAACTAACACTTGTTAGTTAGGAAAGCAAATGAGATAATTTTCTATCTTTATTCGATGAAAAGATCAGTTTTATCATCAGTTATCGTATTATTTTGCATTCTAACTTATGGGCAGGATTTGCACGGCATAAATGATGTAGTACCTAGAACTGGTAATTTTATACAATGCGTTAACACCAGTGCATTACAACAAAAAGGCTCTATTCAAAATCAACAAAACAATATAAACGGTGATCTACAGAGAAAATCTCGACGTCATTTCTTAAAAATGGAAGTAAGTCAAACTTTTAATTTAGGTAGTCATGAGCATAAGTTAGAAACCACATCTTTTCAATCTTTAACGTCAATTTCACGACCCAAAATCAACGCAGATAGTATATTGTTTTCTATGAAATATCCAAAACTAAAAGCACCTAAATCCATACTTAAAGAGGCAGAAATATCATTATCATACTATCCAGAACTTTACGATACCACCATTAAATTTAAGTTTAATGATATGGTACGTAAAAATTTCATGCAGGCACAACCTAGCTATGCTAGTATTTTAAAATCTAGAGGAAACCGTAGTTATGTCATTTTAATCAGTAAAGAGTTTAAGGTGGAAAACCACGTATTCACCATTAAGGAAATTCCAAGTGATGTACTCATAGGGTGGCTAGGTCATGAATTAGGTCACGTTATGGATTACAGAGCAAGGTCTACGTTTAATATGATCGTATTTGGAATTAAATACTTGTTTTCAAATGCACATATCCAGGAAGTGGAACGTACTGCAGATGAGTATGCAGTTCAACATGGTATGGGTGAATACATTATAAAAACTAAAAATTTTATATTGAACCATACCAGCCTATCCGAAAAGTATAAGCAACATATGCGTAAATTCTATCTATCACCAGAGGAAATTTTAGAATTAATAAATCGTTATGGAGAAACTGGAGAAACACCAAAAAAGGAAGAACTGGCACCACAATAAATGAGCAGAGCTAGCTAGTCGTTGTTTGTAAAAAAATTCAAATGATGACTAAATACTCACTAATAATTAGATTTTCAGTAAATTATACTAACTCATAAGCTATTTACAAACGCTACCCAATCTTTAAATTTTTCTTCTTTCATCACCTTTTCCATTTTTACCTGACCACCTTTTTTCTTATTATAGTCACTCCATGCTGCAAAGGTTTCTGGCTGAACTTTATACACTTTCACACCTTTTAAGGCCTTACTTCTAGCAACTTTATAATTTTTATTAGCTTGTTGTAATGATTTATCTAGTGCTTTAGCTAGTTCCTGTTCTGTAGTTTCCGTTTCAGTCCCTAGGTACCATACATGATGAAAATCACCATCTATTTTTACTGCACTTACCGTAAATTCTTTGATCGTCGTATTAAACTGCTCTTGTAATTCTGTTATAGCAGTTTCCATTTTTAAAACAGATAACTGGCTACCTACTACATTTAAAAAGAATTTAGTACGACCTGTGATTTTGATTTCGGCGCGATCTACATCTGTGAATTGTATCGTATCTCCTATTAAATATCGCCATGCTCCCGATACAGTGGATATTATTAAGGCGTAATCTACGTTCACGGCAACATCTGCAATGGAAAGAACAGGAGCGTCTTTACTAATCCTTCCATCCTGCTCAACGTATTCTGGCTTGAAGGGTACGAATTCAAAATAGATTCCACCATCAGTAATTAACTGCATGGCGTTAGTATCTGGTCGTTGCTGGCAAGCAATGAAACCTTCACTGGCTAGATACGTATCTACTATTTGAACCGGCTTAGTAAAAAGCATTTCAAAACTAGAACGATAAGGTGCAAAGGCCACACCACCAGAGGTATAAACAGACAAGTTAGGCCAGATATCGTGAATCGACTCTACCTTATGATAATTCATTACTTTTTTCAACATCAATTCTAGCCATGATGGAATACCACTCAACATTCCTATGTCCCAGTTTTTGGCTTCTTCGGCGATTCGTTGTACACGTTCATCCCAATTATCAATAGATGAAATTTCTTTCCCTGGTCGATAATAAGAATCTAAAAATTCGGGAATCTGACTGGCAGATATACCGCTTATTTCCCCTATCATAAAACCATTCTCTGTAATTAAATCTGTTGAGCTACCTAAGGCCAGAACTTCTTTTTCAAATACATCAGCCTTTAAATTAAAGTTAGTAAGCGTACTTACCTGTGAAGTTCCTGCGGCCTTTATAGCCGTGATCATTTCATCGCTTACTGGAATAGTTTTAGACTTTTTTCCGGTGGTACCACTTGATCTCGCTAAAAATTTCGGTAGTCCAGGCCAGGTAATGTCTGGTTTTCCTTGTTTCATTTGTTTCCACCAGTGTTCATTCATAGTATGATAGTCGTAGAAAGGTACCGCTTTCGCGAAAGCGTGTTCTATATCATCATTTTCTAAAATAACTCTGAAGTCGTGATACAACCCGAAAGACGTTTTACTAGCTGTATCTAGTAAGTATTTTAAGACCTTACGTTGTGCTTGCACATGATCCTCTGTATTAGTGATAGATTCATGCAATTGTAAAGCAGTTTTTATAATAGGTCCTAAAAGCGCCATGGTTAAATTATTTTAATCAAAAGTACGATGAGTTATCCTTAAACCTGGTTAAGGTTTTTACAAGATGCCATTAATCAGAATACAATGAATTTTTATTACTGTATAGCAAATCGTAAGTAAAAACGATAAATTAGAGTTTCAACAACAAAAATTAGCTAGATAATTAATGATATTTTGTAAAAATCTTAGTCGCCTCGTTATAACTGCTTTCAAACGGCATGGCGTTTACATTAGAATGGATTTTTCTAGACCCGAAGTAACTCACCATTTTCTCAGTAGGCATATTGCCTGTGAGTTCGTCCTTTGCCATAGGACAACCGCCAAATCCTTGAATAGCTCCATCAAAACGGCGACAACCAGCTTTATAAGCTACATCTACTTTCTCGTGCCAGGTAGTAGGCGTCGTATGTAAATGAGCACCAAATTCCACTTCTGGATATTTAGGAATCAAGTTTGAAAATAAATAGTCAATTGTTTCTGGATCACTGGTTCCTACTGTATCTGATAAGGAAAGGATCTTAACGCCCATAGATGCGAGCTTCTCAGTCCATTCTCCTACAATATCCACGTTCCATGGATCACCGTAAGGATTCCCAAAACCCATAGAAATATAGACGACGAGTTGTTTCGATTTCGCAGAAGCGAGATCTAAAATTTCTTGAAGTAATTCTACTGACTGTGCAATGGTCTTATGCGTATTACGCATTTGAAAATTCTCTGAAATAGAAAATGGATATCCAAGGTGCTGAATCTCTGGATGTTCACAAGCTGCTTGCGCACCACGTAGGTTTGCAACAATGGCTAGTAATTTAGAATCCGTTTTTGAGAGGTCTAATTTTGAAAGCACCTCTGCAGTATCTACCATTTGCGGTATTGCTCTCGGTGAGACAAAACTCCCAAAATCAATGGTATCAAAACCACAACGCAATAGTGACTGAATGTACTGCACCTTCAAGTCTGTAGGAATGAATTCCTTAATTCCTTGCATCGCGTCTCGTGGACATTCTATGATTTTAACTTGATCCATTTATGGTGTAAAGATAAGGCTGTGATTGTCATTTACGAAATCGATTTCAAAGACTTACTAAGGAATCAAAATCGCAATCGCTATTCCTATAAAAACCACAATCTGTAACCATTTCATTGCTGGGGCAAACCATCGAGAAGACTTTATGAAACTTGCTGCTTTTCCTGCAAGTAAGGCTATGGTATAAAAGGTTAATAAAGAAACAAGCATAAAAACACCGCCAAGCATGTAGATTTGAATCCAATCGGGATAGGACTTTGGGATCACAAACTGTGGTAATAAAGCTAGAAAGAATAAGGTTACTTTAGGATTCAGCAAATTCATGGTGATACCAACTTTGTAGAGTTTCCACAAACTTTGAAAAGACGCATTAGAATCACCAAATTCAATGCTAGCGTCTGACTTAAATATTTTATAAGCGAGATAAACCAAGTAAACAGCACCAGCTATTTTTATGGAATACAACAACCAATCATTATCCCTAATAATCACGGCAAAACCTAATGCAACGATTGAAGTATGGACAATACATCCGGTAATCAATCCGGTGGCAATAGCGATTCCATATTTTGAACCTCGAGCAACTGATTGCGTAAGGACAAATATATTATCTGGTCCTGGGCTTAATGCAAGAATTAATGTTGCAAAAGCAAAAGACACCAGAGATTCTATCATAGTCCTTGAGCAATAATTGCGCTATTAATATTTTTAATCAACGCTGGTCCTTCATACACAAAACCAGTATATAATTGCACCAGACTAGCACCAGCATTCAATTTATCAATCGCGTCTTGTGCAGTCATAATACCGCCTACGCCTATAATCGGGAAAGCGCCGTTGCTTCTATCGTGTATAAAAGCAATGACATCTGTAGCGCGACTGGTAAGTGGCGCACCGCTTAATCCGCCGGCTTCTTTTTGTAATGAGGCTTCTGATTTTAAATTGGTTCTTTCTATGGTAGTATTAGTCGCAATGACGCCGTCAATTTTTGTGTCTGCTACGATTCCTATGATGTCTAGCAACTGGTCATCTGTAAGGTCTGGTGCTATTTTTAAGAGTATAGGCTTGCGTTGTGGCTTGTCGTTATTAAGGTCTTGTAGGGTTTGTAGGATATGCGTTAACGGTTTGCGATCCTGTAATTCACGCAATCCAGGCGTATTAGGTGAACTTACATTTACGGTGAAATAATCTACATGATCAAATAGCTTTTCAAAACAAATGATGTAATCATTTACCGCTTCATCATTAGGCGTGACCTTATTTTTTCCTATGTTTCCGCCTATGAGAACGTGTCCTTTTTGTCCTAATTTTGGGTTCTTTTTTAATCGTTCTACGGCTTCATCCACGCCACCGTTATTGAATCCCATACGGTTTACAATCGCTTGATCTTGTTTTAATCTAAAGAGGCGTTGTTTTGGGTTTCCGGCCTGTGGTTTTGGCGTTAACGTTCCTATTTCTATGAAGCCAAATCCTAAGTCTGCAAATTCTTTAAAGGCTTTGGCATCTTTGTCAAATCCTGCGGCCATTCCTACTGGATTAGGGAATGTGAGACCAAATAATTCCCGTTGAAGAGCAGGATGGTTGTGGTGGTAACGCTTTCGCGAAAGCGTATTAAAACCAGGCAACTTACTTAACAATTTAATACTCTTAAAAGAGAAATGGTGCACAGCCTCTGGATCAAAGCTGAAAAGTAGCGGTCTTACAACGGTTTTATACATAATAATAAGGTTATGCAAATTTACAATCTGTATTGCTTTATTGTATATTTTTGTGGCTCTTAAAAACAGACTGATATGAGTAAATATGATGTAATCGTTTTAGGTAGTGGTCCTGGTGGATATGTAACGGCAATACGCGCGTCACAACTAGGAATGAAAACGGCAATTGTAGAAAAAGAATCACTAGGTGGTGTATGTTTAAACTGGGGTTGTATCCCTACAAAGGCATTAATAAAAAGTGCAGATGTTTTTAATTACCTGAACCATGCATCAGATTATGGTCTTAAGGTAGATAATGTAGATAAAGATTTTGGCGCTGTGGTAAAGCGTTCTCGTGACGTGGCAGATGGCATGAGTAAAGGTGTACAATTCCTGATGAAGAAGAATAAGATCGACGTCATCATGGGTTATGGTACACTTAAGAAAGGTAAAAAAATAGAGGTTAAGGCAGATGATGGTTCTACTTCTATCGTGGAAGGAAAAAACATCATCATCGCTACTGGTGCAAAATCTCGCGTACTTCCTAGCTTACCACAAGATGGTAAAAAAGTGATAGGTTATCGTGAGGCAATGACGCTTAAAGAACAACCTAAGAAAATGATCGTCGTAGGATCTGGTGCCATAGGTGTTGAGTTTGCTTATTTCTACAACACTATGGGGACTGAGGTAACCATAGTAGAATACCTAGACCGCATCGTGCCTGTAGAAGATATAGACGTTTCTAAGCAAATGGAACGCAGTTTTAAGAAAACCGGAATTAAGATCATGACCTCTAGTGAGGTTACTGGTGTAGATACTAGCGGGAAAGGTGTAAAAGCTACCGTAAAGACTAAAAAAGGTGAAGAAGTTCTAGAAGCAGATATCGTTTTAAGTGCGGTAGGAATAGAAACTAATCTTAAGAATATAGGTCTGGAAGAAATAGGAATTTCTACAGATCGTGGTAAAGTATTAGTAAATGACTGGTATCAAACAAACATTCCAGGATACTATGCTATAGGTGATATTACGGCAGGTCCAGCGCTAGCGCACGTAGCAAGTGCCGAAGGTATTTTATGTGTCGAAAAAATGGCTGGTATGCATGTAGAACCGTTAGATTATGGTAATATCCCAGGTTGTACCTATTCTACTCCAGAAATTGCAAGTGTAGGAATGACTGAAGCACAAGCTAAAGAAGCTGGTTACGAATTAAAAGTAGGGAAATTTCCTTTTAGCGCATCTGGAAAAGCGAGTGCATCTGGTGCAAAGGATGGTTTTGTAAAAGTAATCTTTGACGCTAAGTATGGCGAGTGGTTAGGATGTCACATGATAGGTGCTGGCGTTACTGATATGATTGCCGAGGCTGTTCTAGGACGTAAACTAGAAACTACTGGTCATGAAGTTTTAAAAGCAGTACATCCACATCCTACCATGAGTGAAGCAGTAATGGAAGCCGTAGCAGATGCTTATGGTGAGGTGATTCACTTGTAAGATACTAGATATTAGATATTAGATATTAGATATTAGAATTTTAAATACTCGCGATTCTTTAATTAGAATTGCGAGTTTTTTTTCACATATATCTAGGAATAATTAAAACTTAAGTCCTAATCCTAAGGTAAAACTATTGGATGCTCCTGGATTGAATTCGGCGTTAGTATTTGTAACTGGACTTAATAAATCTCGAGTATATCTTAGGTCGATAAACACATCCTTATTAGCATGATATCGTACTCCTAGAATTCCCGTCGCATTAAAATGGCGGTAGTTGAGATCGGGATCATTAAATAATGAATCATCATAGGCATAATCAGTCACATAAACACCAGCACCACCGAATAGCTCCCAGCGTTCACCTATCTTATAATTGTAGGTGGCATTTAAGCCTATTGCCTGACTATTAGTAGGTGTATAAAACAACTCTGTCCTAAGAGATGACTTTTCATTAATACGGTAATCTGCATAAAACATTGCTTCCAGTCTATAATCTGAAGTACTAAAACCATCGATGTTAGGATTAGAAAATAGTTGCTGACCTTGATTCAACTGCGCACCAAAAGACCATGTTTGTGGCTGTGGAAATAATGAAGGTAGATTGTTAGTAGTGGTTTCTTGCGCGTTTGAATGGATGCTACAACAAATTGTAAGTAGTAACGCTACGGTGAGTTTCTTTGACATAAAGTTTTATTATTAGTTCGCAGAAAAACGCAACTATTGTAAGTGAAGTATGATATTAAGTTTTATATAACGCTAATTGGGAAAGTTTAACGCTCGATAAAAGTTGAAACAAGACGAGTAATCTGTAATTAATACGATCTAATTATAATTGAAATAACAATCCAGCATTAAGAGAATAGGTGAGATTGAAAATATTGAACTCATCAAATCCGTCGTTAAGTTTCTCATTTGTTAGTGATCTTAGTCCATAATAAGTTTGCGTCTGAATTAAAAACCTAAGATTATCTGCAATTTCAAAAGAATATCCAATTCCAAACCCTAAACCATAATCTAATGATCTTACACGACCATCTGGAGATTGAAAACTAGGGTCATCTGCCTCAAAATTTTCATCTATTAAAAAATTTAAGGTAGGACCAAAATCTATAGAAAGTGTATTGCCTTGATCAATATGCCAGTTAAAAGTTACATGGACAGGAACCGCTAAATAGGTTAATCTTTCTGTAATATCACCAAAATCGGTATCAGGAATTCTAGTTCCTTTAGAATCGTAAATTAAACCTGTTTTAAAGCTCCAATCATCTGCAAAATGGTAATCCAGCGCTGCTCCTGCATTAAATGATATACGCGCACGATTACTTAATGGTTGTAAAATATTATAGTAATTAGAAAGGTTTAATCCTACCTGTGGTGCTATGGTGATGTCTCCTTTACCTATTTGAGCAAAAGAAGAAGCAGTAAATAAAAAAACAAATGAATATAGTAAGAGTCTTTTCATCGTTACAACAGCTATTTTGATCTTATAATGTTAATGGTGGTCGTATCGCCTTTATCAAGATTTGTCATGGCGGTAATTTCGTTTTTAGAATCAACGATTTCTACAATGGTCGTATTTAAACCTAGAGTACCTACTGAATTTGAAACTAATCTAATTTCTGTAACTTCAGCTGTTACAGGTATAATTAATTCTTTAATATCATGAGTACTTTTGTGTGCTTCTAAAATTACTTTTTCATTAACGTACACCGTTGTAATATCATTATCTATTTTAGCACCATCAAATAATTTTAATTTTACTGTCTTGTCTTTAGTAAAGAAAGAAGTTACTTGTGATGGTTTAAGAATGTTAAGCCTCAAAGAATCCATTATATTCATACTCTGAAACTGACTTTTTAATTCTGCGTCTACCACTTTTGACTTATCTACCTTTTTAGATAGTTTGTTCACAAATTTCTCAACTCGCTCTACAGCTTGTAAATAAACTTCACCATCAATACATTTTGTTCCATCCTTAAACCTTCCTAAAAAAGGACCTATTAATGACTTAGACCTACCTAGTCTAAACTTAACAGATTCAACGTTAATGAAACAAAAATCGTTTTTGACAAATGATGATTTTGTATAGATGATACCTGATTCTTTAAAGGAAATCCTTTTTTTGTCATTATCATAAGTTCCTGAAAGGTTAGATTTAGTTTCATGATCTCCACCAAAGTCAGTTAAGGAATAGCCTGATATTTGACCATCATTTTCTTCAAAAACTATTCTATATGTTAAAGCTGTAGTGTCATTTAATTTTGCTAACCCTAAATACTCATATGTTTTTTGAGAGAAAGAAAAAGACGTAAAAAGTAAAAAAATAAAAGTGAATCTAATCATAGGAAATGAGGATAATCCATGAGATGGTTTAATATGAAAACTACATAATTCTATCTAAAAATCTAGGAATTTTAAGTTTTAAAACGGTTAGTAAGGCCTTTAACCAGTATAAAGATAATAGAGGTACTACTATAAAAGTTAATTTGTTGAATTCCCATGCACCAGCAAAATCTAAATGGATAAAATGCATGACTCCTCTGGTTAAGCCACAAGCATAACATTCTATTCCTGCTAAAAATTTTGAAACACAGATGCTTTCTCCTGTATCAAAGTGATCTACAGGAAGTAATAAAAGAAAAAATGGGGCAATAACAATGCCCCATTGAAAGATTTTATTAAAACCTTTATTTCTTTTCTTTCTATTATAATGTTTTGGAGTATGATCCATTCTTAGGCTGTAAATCACCAGTAATAATGCGTATTAAGTCAATTAAAGACCAAATCCCACAAGCTCCTAACGTTAATAATTGAACAACACCTTGCCAAGTATAACCTAAGTAAAATCTGTGAATCCCTAAAGCTCCAACAAATCCAGCTAGAAGTAAGGCAATAAGCTGACTTTTACCAGCAGCAGGATTAAAAGGAAGAGCTACAACTTCCGTTCTAGTTTCAACTGTTTCTTGAACTTCAATAGATGATGTTTCAACAGCTGTTCTTTCAACTGGAAATGACGCCGCAGAGATAGTTACCGCTCCTAGAACAAATAACATAAGTGTAAGTAAAGTAAATTTCATAAGTTAATTTGGTTTTGATTAAGATCAAAAATAATTAAAAACTTAGTTTATTTAAAATTTAAAAGGTAAAAATGTAAGAAATTATGCACCAGCTATATATTTAAATATTCAAAGTGATCATAGCCAACTCATAACCTTTTAACCCAAAACCACTAATTACTCCAGCGGCGTGTTTTGAGATGTAAGAAACATGCCTGAATTCTTCACGATCCATCACATTAGATATATGAACCTCAATGACAGGTGCGCTTATTCCAGCTACAGCATCACCTATAGCGATGGATGTATGTGTGTAAGCACCAGCATTTAAAATGATGTTATCATAAGAATCATCGTCTGCGTTATGAAGTGCATTTACTAATTCACCTTCTACATTTGACTGTACATAATGAATTTCAACATCCTTAAAACGGTCTTTTAAATGTTCTAGATAGTCTTCAAACGATTGTGAACCGTAAACATCTGGTTCACGTTTACCTAGTAAATTAAGATTAGGTCCATTTATGATCATTACTTTCATACCGTAAAGATATTTGTTATTTCTTAGAGAACGATATAGATCCTATAAGAAGCCAATTTATTATGATATTTTTACCTTAATGAAATG
Source organism: Nonlabens sp. (assembly GCA_020630715.1). GTDB lineage: Bacteria > Bacteroidota > Bacteroidia > Flavobacteriales > Flavobacteriaceae > Nonlabens. The sequence continues at coordinate 54,892 of JAHDIQ010000003.1, read as the reverse complement.
GCAATCGCACATAAAAGACTTTACTATATATGCTAGGCTAGAACGTGGACTGTCTGACAACACCATAAAAGCCTACCAGCGTGATCTTAAAAAACTGGTAACCTACCTAGAAAATCATGATATCACAATTAGCGCTTCTCAAATCAATACTGATCAGCTAAGAGATTACGTATATCATCTTGCCAAAACCGTTCAACCACGATCACAAGCCAGATCCATAAGTAGTTTAAAAGCCTTTTTCTCTTATTTAATATTAGAGAACTACCGCAAAGATCAACCGCTAGATCTTATAGAGGCACCTAAAACAGGTCGTAAATTACCAGATACGTTAAGCACGACAGAGATTGATTTAATCATCAACGCCATAGATCGTAGTACACCAGAAGGTGAACGCAATAGAGCTATTATAGAAACTCTTTACGGCTGTGGATTACGCGTGAGTGAATTGATCACTTTACAAATTAGTGATTTGTTTTTTGAAGAAGGTTTTATAAAAGTCACTGGTAAAGGTGATAAACAGCGTTTTATCCCTATAGGTGATTATACCATAAAAGCCATCGAATTGTATCGTAAAGAAATACGCGTTCATCAACCCGTAAACCCTAAATTCTCTGACACTTTATTTTTAAATAGACGCGGCAACGGTCTTACTAGAGCGATGATCTTTCATATTGTCAAACAGCTAGCTATTAAAGCGGGAATTCAAAAAACGATCAGTCCGCATACGTTTAGGCATTCATTTGCCACTCATCTTATTGAAAATGGTGCAGATTTGCGCTCCATCCAGATGATGCTAGGCCATGAAAGTATCACCACTACAGAAATTTATATGCATGTAGATCGGGCACATCTAGCAAAGGTTCTGGAAGATCATCATCCTAGAGCTTAAATAGGGCGATAAAGTTGTGTTAATTACGCTTTCGCGAAAGCGTAAATCCATCATCCTTATTATATTTTACCAAAAGTATTATTATGAAGAAGCTACAATTTAAGAACGGCGATCAAATGGACGCTATAGGATTAGGTACCTGGAAATCTGGTACCGATGAAGTTCAAAACGCTGTAAAAACGGCCTTAAAAAATGGCTATAAACACATCGATTGCGCTGCAGTTTATGGAAATGAAGATGCCATAGGAACAGCCTTTAACGAAGTGTTTTCTGAAGGCATTGTAAAGAGAGAAGATGTCTGGATTACCTCTAAGTTATGGAACAATGCACATTTACCTAAGGATGTAGAACCAGCACTGGATCAAACACTTAAAGATCTACAAGTAGATTATCTAGATCTGTATTTAATGCACTGGCCTGTAGCTTTTAAACCAGAAGTAGGATTTCCTGAAAAAGAAGACGATTATTTGTCCCTAGATGAAGCACCACTGATTGCAACATGGAATGCTATGGTAGAATTACAACAAAAAGGAAAGGTGAAGCATATAGGAGTTTCTAATTTTTCTAAAGAAAAACTAGAAGAACTATTACAACAAACTGATGTTATTCCAGAAATGAATCAGGTAGAGTTACATCCACTATTACAGCAAGATGACTTGTTTAATTATTGTAGTTCAAAAGGAATTCATCTTACTGGATATTCACCTTTAGGTAGCGGTGATCGCAGTGAACAAATGAAGCAAGAAAACGAACCTAACATGATGGATAATCCTACAATTAAAAATATTGCTCAAAAACATAATGCCCATCCTGCACAAGTTCTTATCAAATGGTCAGAACATAGAGGTACCGCTGTGATTCCTAAATCTACGACTGATTCACATATTATCAGTAATATCCAAAGCGCAAGAATAAACCTAGATCAAGAAGATCTAAACGAGCTGGCAAAGATGGATCGTAATTATAGATATGTAACTGGCAAATTCTTTGAAGCACCATCAAAAGGCTATACTAATATTTACGATGAATAGAAAAATACCCTTTATAGGGTATAGTATTAAGAATGATATTAACTCATCTTTGTAATGTATTAGAAGAATATCACCTGTTAACGCATGAATAGGTTTGAGTTTTTAAATTTCTAAGGGACATTTAGCTTTGTTAAATGTGATTTTTATAACTCACTAATACCACTCAATAGTATTAAGTAAAACTCTCAAGGTGTAGGGACCTTGAGAGTTTTTTTATGCCATAAAAAAAGACCGCAGGTAGCGGTCTTTTTTCTGTTATTATGTTTAAGTTTATTTAGCAATATTCACGGCTCTTGTCTCTCTAATCACCGTAACTTTTACCTGACCTGGATAAGTCATATCTGTTTGTATTTTTTGAGAAATTTCAAAAGAAAGCTGTGCTGCTTTATCATCTGTCACTTTTTCACTTTCTACAATTACACGTAATTCTCGTCCTGCTTGAATGGCATAAGCTTTTTCTACACCACTAAACCCAAAGGCGATATCCTCAAGATCTTTTAAACGCTGGATATAAGAATCTAATACCTGTCTACGTGCTCCTGGACGTGCACCACTAATGGCATCACATACTTGTATGATAGGTGAAAGTAAAGAGGTCATTTCAATCTCGTCATGGTGAGCTCCTATGGCATTACATACTTCTGGTTTTTCACCATGCTTTTCGGCTAGATTCATTCCTAGAATTGCGTGAGGTGTTTCATCTTCTGTCTCTGGCACTTTTCCTATATCATGAAGTAATCCTGCACGCTTCGCCAGTTTAGGATTCAGCCCTAATTCTGACGCCATGGTTCCACATAATTTAGCTACTTCTCTACTGTGTTGTAATAAATTTTGTCCATAAGAAGAACGATATTTCATTCTACCTACCATCTTAATTAATTCTGGATGTAATCCATGAATCCCTAGATCGATTACGGTACGTTTTCCTACTTCGGCAATTTCTTGATCGATTTGCTTGCGTGTTTTACGTACTACTTCTTCAATACGTGCTGGGTGAATTCTTCCATCTGTTACTAACTTGTGTAATGATAAGCGAGCCACTTCACGGCGTACGCTATCAAAACAAGAAAGTATAATCGCATCTGGTGTATCGTCTACAATAATTTCTACACCAGTCGCCGCTTCAATTGCTCTAATGTTGCGTCCTTCTCTACCTATGATACGACCTTTTACATCATCGCTTTCTAGGTTAAATACAGACACGCAATTTTCTACAGCTTCCTCAGTACCTATACGTTGTATGGTATTGATAATTACTTTACGGGCTTCTTGTTGTGCGGTAAGTTTTGCCTCTTCAATAGTAGTTTGAACAATAGACATCGCTTCTGTTTTTGCTTTGTCCTTTAAGGTTTCTACCAGTTGTGCTTTTGCTTCTTCACCACTTAAGCCACTAATCACTTCTAGTTGCTTTACTTGGGCATCGTGCATTTTATCAACCTCAGCTTGTTTTTTTAAGATGGATTCTCTTTTACTTTCTACATCTGCCAATTTACTGGTAAGGCTTTGTTGTAATTTTTTATTTTGTGCTAATTCATCAGAGATTTTAGATTCCTTATCTCTGGTACGTTTTTCTGCCTCGCTCATTTTTTTCTCGCGAGCCATGATTTCTTTTTCGTGCTTTGATTTTAATTCTATAAAGCGCTCTTTTGCCTTATAGGTTTTCTCGTTTTTGATTTTTTCTCCTTCTACTTCGGCTTCTTTAATAAGACTTTTTGCCTCTTTTTGAGCATCTGCAACTAGTTGAGAAGCTTTTGCCTTCTCTACCATTGATTTTGCTATAAAGTAGCCTATGATAAGGCCTATAATTAATGCCACTACGGCATAGATAATTGTTGTTGTTTCCATAATTGTATATATAAAAAAACCTGCACACGTTCGGGTTTTGTATGAACTCCTTAAAATAAGTTTAAGGCTAACTGGCTGATCAAGGATCCGGCTCCAGGGCACGGCTTGCTTTTACAACCACGACTCACCTTTTTTAAAGAATTTAGTGTTGAGTTCACCAAAAAATGAAACAAGTGCAGGTAGTAACTGTTTTTATTTAAAGAACGTCTATGATAATTGTTGTGAAAGTAACAAGTTAAGAGTTTTTAATTTCTCTTGAGCTTGTTCTATATCCACTTTACTATCAATATGTATTTGCTCAGATTTTGCAGCAAATTGTAAAGCACACATGGCTAGCACGTCTTGCTTATCTCTTACTGCATAACTGTTTTCCAGTTGCTTAATCATGGCTTCAATATTTTTTGCAGCTTTACGTAGTCCTTCTTCTCTAGAAGGATCTATGGTTAAGGGATAAACCCTATCTGCAACAGATATTTTTATTTTTAATTTATCTGACATCTATGAAGCTAATTGATTGATGCATTGATCTATTTCACGGACCAGCGCATTTATTTTAAGCTTGGTTTTTGTTTTATAATCATCACTACCTAACATCGCATTTGCCGTTTTAAGAGCTTTCATTTGTTCTTCCTGATGGATAAATGACTCTTTAAGCTCTTTATTTTCCTTCTTCAGCTCATTGATACGCTCATTTAAGCTCCTATTTTGTTGCTTTAATTGATTGTTCTGATCTATTAAAGCCTTGATCTTAAATTCAATATCTTTTATTTGAGAAGAAAACATACCTATTACGTCAAATTTGATACTATTCCCACAAAGCTAGGATTACCTGAAGACTTTTCAAACAATAATGGAACAAACTTTGAAAGGTGTGGTTATAAAATTGTGCTTTTTAAAGAAGGCACTTATATTTAGCCTATGTTAAGAACTATCGTTTTAGTCGTATTTGCAGTGTTGTGTGTAGCAACTTTTGGCAACAGCCAAACCCTAAAAAATTTACCACAAGATTATTTTAAGAGTCCGCTGGATATTGAATTGAAGCTTAGTGGAACATTTGGTGAATTAAGATCTAATCATTTTCATAGTGGTCTGGATATTAAAACAAATCAGCGCACTGGATTACCAGTTTATGCAAGTGCAAGAGGTTATGTAAGTCGTATCAAAATTGAACGTTACGGATATGGAAAAGCGGTTTATGTGACGCATCCTAATGGTTATACAACCGTTTATGCGCATCTCAAAAAGTTCTCTCCTAGGATAGAAGCTTATGTTAGGAAGCAACAATATGCTAAAGAAAGCTATGAAATACAGTTATATCCTGATGATCTGGCATTACGTGTGGATCAAGGTGAACAAATAGCTTACAGTGGAAATAGTGGTGGAAGCGGTGGTCCACATTTACATTTTGAAATACGCGACAGCGCGGCAAGACCTATCAACCCTAAGATGATGGGATTTGATATACCAGATTCTAGAAAACCACTGGTAAAACAAGTCATGGCTTATCCGCTAGATGAAAGTAGCACGATTAATGGTAAAAACAAACCTGTTTTACTACGAGTGATCCCACAGAAAAATGGCACTTATAAAACAGAAAAAGTAAGCGCTTATGGACGTGTAGGTTTAGGCGTGAACACGAGCGATAAACAAGACGGTGCAAATAATCAAAATGGTGTTTTTCAAATTAAAACCACTTTTAACGGAAGCGAAAACTTCAGTGTCACCTTTGATCGATATGCCTTTAGTGAGACCCGATATTTAAATAGAATGATAGACTATGGTTTTTTCAAAAAACATAAAAGCAGAATCACAAAATTGTTTATTCCAGAAGGAAGTCCATTAAGTCTTTATGAAGATCATATTAATGAAGGCGTTTTAAATCTCTATGAACCAGGAACAAAAAGTTTATACAGCATCATAATCAAAGACTTTAAAGGAAATACCAGCTCTATTGTTATTGATATCATTAATGAAGAACCACCATCAGAACTACTAGCTCCTGATAATGACGGAATGGAATATGTATCGCACAACTCTACCTATACTAATGAGTTAGGAAACTATAACATCATAATTCCTAAAGGTGCGCTCTATGAGGATGCCTTATTAGAGATTAAAGAAAACCTGGACACCTTAACTATTCATAAGGATCACGTACCGTTACATAAGAACATGATCATAGAATATGATATTAGCGCAAAAAAGAATGACAATCTAGATCAGTATTATATCGCTCGTATTACAGATTGGGGCGCTGCATATCACGTCAATACAAAACTTACCGGAAGCCGATTAACGGCACGTACTAGAACCTTTGGCAGGTATGCAATTACTAAAGATGTAAAGAAGCCTACCATTAAGGCCGTTAATTTTAAAAACGGTAAATGGATTAGCAACAATAAGACGCTAAAATTAGCCGTTGAAGATAAAGAAAGTGGTATCGATGGATATCGTGCTACCGTAAATGGAAAATTCATTTTAATGGAGTATGATTATAAAACGGGTATCCTTAAACACGATTTTAGCGATAATGTCGTTACAGATTCAGAAAACCTGTTAAAAGTGATTGTGACAGATAATGTAGGAAATAGCACTACATTTGAAGCCACCTTTTACCGTAAGAAATAATACAACTCTTTGAGAACTACACTTACTCTACTTCTACTACTATTATGCTGTTATGCTAACGCACAACAAGCGGTAATTCAAGGTGTCATTCTAGACGAAAACAATGAACCTATTGCAGATGTTAATGTAAGTATCGCTGGTACAACTACGGGAACATCCAGTAATAGTAACGGTTATTATAAACTTACCGTTCCTGCAAATCAAGAACTATCTGTTGTTTTTACCTCTATATTATATAAGGAGACTAGACTTAACAAACTCGTTTTAAAAATAGATGAGATTTATGAGCTCAATCCTGTGATGAGCACTACCGTCAATAATATAGGTGAGGTTGTTTTAAATAGCACCACTCGTAAGGATCTAGAAGGCATCACCACCATAAGTCCTACCATGATACGTAAGGTAGCTGGTGCACAACCTGGTGTAGAAAACATTTTAAAATCACTTCCTGGAGTAAGCAACAACAATGAATTAAGTACACAATACAACGTACGTGGCGGAAACTTTGACGAAAATCTAGTCTACATTAATGAAATAGAAGTCTACAGACCGTTTTTAGTACGTAGTGGACAGCAAGAAGGTTTAAGCATCATCAATTCAGACCTGATACGAAATGTAGATTTTAGCGCTGGTGGATTTCAGGCGCAATATGGTGATAAACTAAGTTCTGTTTTAGATATAGATTACCGCAGACCTACTAGCGTAGCCGCAGGAATCGATGCTAGTTTATTAGGTGTAAACGCTTATGTAGAAGGAAATGGTTTTAAAGAAAAGTTTACCGGAATCCTAGGTGTGCGCTATAGAGACAATAGTTTACTGGTTAATTCTAGACAAACAGAAAGTTTTGTACAACCACGATTTTTTGATGCACAGACCTATCTTACTTATAAGGTAAATAAGAAATTTGAATTAGGGTTTCTAGGAAACATCGCAATTAATAGCTATGATTTCCAGCCGTTAAATAGACAGACTAACTTTGGAACTATACAAGATCCACAAGTCGTAGTTATAGATTATGACGGTCGTGAAGAAGATCAGTACGAGACCTATTTTGGCGCTTTAAAAGCAAGTTATGACGTAAATGATCAATTGAATTTACGTTTTATTACTAGCATTTATCATACACAAGAACAAGAACACTATTCTATTCTAGCTAGATATGGATTAGGAACACCTAATACAGATATAGGTAGTAATGATCTAGGAAGCGTCGATTTTGTAACCGCCATAGGATCAGAATTAGAAAACGGTCGTAATGATCTAGATGCTTTAATCTTCACTGCGGAACATCGCGGTACATATACACTAGACAGTGATAAAAAAGAAGATGACCAGATCGACTGGGGAATTAAGTATGCAAAAGAAGACATACGTGATCGTGTGCGTGAATTCAATGTGGTAGACAGTGCAGGCTTTAACGTGCGACCACCTTTTTCTGACTTTGCAAATGATCAACCTTATACTCCATTTACAGGACCCTTAGTACCATTTGAATCTGTGAGAGCAGATAATGATGTACAAGTGACACGATTACAAGCTTTTGGGCAGTACAGCAGTCGTGGCTACATAGGTGACCATGAAATATTCTGGAATGCTGGTGCACGTATGCATTTATGGAATGTCAATGGTGCAGCTATCAATAGCACAACACAAACAGTTTTTTCTCCTAGAGCACAATTTGCTATTAAACCAGACTGGAAAGAAACAGATATGCTCTTTAGAGTAGCTAGTGGATTGTACTATCAGCCACCATTTTACAGAGAATTACGTAATCAACAAGGTGAAGTAGTACCTGATGTAAAAGCACAACAATCCATTCACTTTATAGTAGCAAATGAATGGAGTTTTAAATGGCTGGATAAGCCTTTCAAACTAACTAGTGAGGCATATTATAAGGACATGAATGACGTCAATACGTATACTCTTGAAAATGTGCGCATACGTTATAATGCAACAAATGATGCCGTTGCCTATGCCTATGGATTTGACTTCAGGATGAATGGTGAATTTGTAAAAGGTACTGAAAGCTGGATTTCTATGGGAATTATGCAAACTCAAGAAAACCAAAACGGTCGCGGTTTCATAGCACGTCCTACAGATCAGCGATTTAAGTTTGCGATGTTGTTTCAGGATTATGTACCTAATATTCCTAATCTTAAATTATACCTTAATCTAGTTTATAATACTGGTTTGCCTGGTGGATCACCTAACTATGCAGATCCTTATGAATTCCAATTCAGACTACCAGATTACCGTCGTGTGGACATAGGTGTGAATCTGGTTTTAAAAGATGAAAACAAGAAAAGTAAATTGTTTGAAAAGTTTAGTGAGGTTACTATAGGTGGCGAGATTTATAACCTATTTGACAACGCAAATACGATTACTAATATTTGGGTACGAGATATTGCTGCAAATCAGCAAATTGCGATTCCTAACCTGTTGACGCCACGTGTGTTCAATGTACGTTTAGTAGCTAGATGGTAGTATGATTACGCTTTCGCGAAAGCAGAATCTCTCTACTTTATAGAATCTATATATTCCTTAAGCACCTCAACGACATAGTCTAATTCTTCCTTTGTATTAAAAACAGAGAAACTAAATCGTAGACTAGGTTTATTTAAATCCTCATCTGGCAGCACATTTGTAAGTACGTGTGAACCTTTCTGGCTACCGCTTTGACAGGCGCTACCTTTAGAACAGGCGATTCCTTTTAAATCCATAGTAAATAAAAGCATCGCAGCTTTATCTGCTGGACATGGCAAGCAAACATTAAGTAAGGTATAGGTGCTATTTTCATGATCACCACAATTACCATTAAATTTTACGCCAGGAATATGAGTAGTAAGTTGTGTTTTAAAATAATCCTTAAGACCTTTAACATAATCGCGTTCTTTATCTAGGTTTTCATAAGACATCTGTAAGGCCTTATCCATTCCTACAATATTATGAACGCTTTCTGTACCAGCACGATAACCACGTTCTTGAGAACCACCTAGAATTAAAGGTTTTAAACCAGTTCCTTTTTTAATATAAGCAAAACCTACACCTTTAGGACCATGAAATTTATGAGCACTTACGGCGGTAAAGTCTACCGGTAATTCAGCAAAATCCATTTCATAATGACCTATAGACTGGACACAATCACTATGAAATAGCGCATTGTATTGTTTACATAAATTGCCTACTCTATGAATATCCAATCTATTACCTATCTCATTGTTGATATGCATTAGGCTTACTAGTGTTTTCTTACTAGTATCACTCAAAACTTTTTCTAGATGACCATAATCTGGCGTACCGCAATCTTGTAAATCTAAATAAACCACTTCAGTACCATACTTTTCCTGACAATGCTCTACGATGTAAATTACCGCATGATGCTCTATACGTGTCGTTATGATGCGTTCTACACCTAGATCACGCACGCAACTATGAATAGCTAGATTATCGGCCTCAGTACCACCACTAGTAAAAATGATTTCTGCAGCAGTTACCTTTAAATGTACCGCAATATTTTTACGCGCAGTTTCAATTAAGGACTTGGCATCGCGACCATAACTATGCGTACTACTAGGATTACCATATACATCATTCATCACCTCAGTCATTGCGGTAACAACTTCTGGTCGCATTTTTGTGGTGGCTGCACTATCTAGGTATACTTTTCTCATGTGAGCAAAAATAAAATATAAAGAATTAATAACCGTTCTTTATTCCCTAGAAGCGATTGCTTAATTTTGAAGTATGAAAAGGTTTTTAATTTTTGCAAGTTTTCTATTTATCATAAATTGTGATGACGGCGATGCGTTGTTTGAAGATTTTGACTTTGATAACATCACGGTTCAAGCCTGCTTACCAGAAAATGATGCGGGAACTCGCAATTACACCTTTTATAAAATAGAGACCGTAAATAATGAAACCTTATCCATTCAAGTATCGAGTTCTGAAGACTTATTAGAAGAAGGGATTTATGACAACTTCAGTGTTACTAGTAACCCATTTGAATACAGAAAATTTAACGGTACAGTGTCAAATGATTACTTCTGTAATGATGTACCACCATCATCTCCTAATGTGACAGAAACCTTTATTGCTAATGCAGGAACTTTTATTATTACAACCGAATACAGTTTTGATGACGGTGATGGAATCCCTGCGATAGATGAAGATCTAAATAATAATGGAGATCTAGAAGATGATGATACAGATGGTGATGGTATTCCTAATTATCGCGATGAAGATGATGATGGTGACAATGTACCTACGTCACAGGAAGGTGTCAATACAAGTGATTTAAGTCAAAGTCGAGATACCGATGGTGATGGTGATCCTGATTACCTAGATAGAGATGATGATGATGATGGAATAAATACTGATCAGGAAACCACAGATGGAGATGCTAATCCTGCAAATGATGGACCAGCTAATCTAAGAAATTACTTAAATCCTTTAGTAAGTGGTCCTGCAAACCCACCAATCGATACGTTCATAGAACATACCTACACTAGACAATCTAATGTAGAAATCACCTTATTTGATGTGACCTTATCTAATGGCAATTCAGAAATCATTTATGAGGAGTTTGATTTTGGCACTTATGTAGGTAATGGGATAACGATTACAGAAAATCCGCCTTTTAACTAGGGTTTTGATAGATATAGACCTCAGTAGCGCCACGACCATATTTTTGATAATCTGCATCATAGTATGAGATCCCATCGTATCTATTGAGAAGATATTCTAACTCTGCACGTAATACGCCAGCTCCTATACCGTGTATAAATATCAATTTAGGCACTCTGTTTTTAATTGCTCGTTCTAATTGATATTTTGCTGTATCTAGTTGCTTATTAAGCTTATCATACGCATCCATACCGCGTTCATTTTTTACTAGTTGATGAATGTGCAGGTCTATTTCTACTGCTGGGATTTCTTTTGCTTTTTTTCTAGACGTGTTGCGTTTTTTATTCTTTCGTAATGATGGTTCATCTTTTACGATTACCTTATCAATTTTCATGGATGCTTCTGAAATCAGCTCTGATTTGTGAAATACTAGATCGATGCCGTCATCTGTAGTGATGGTGATGAATTCCGCTTTCGCGAAAGAGATAACACCAGCAACATCATCGTCCAGGACTAGCACTCGATCTCCTATTTTAAATTTTGAAGAAGTCATTATTTCCAAAGATAACTTGGGTAAGCAAAATGAAAAGTGAAAACTTAACTAAATCATGCATTAATAAATTTGCAGTGAACGCTTTATAATGCATTTTATCGATGTTTTAGGTAGTTTTTCGATCATTTAACTCGTAAAAAATGGCAACTTGAAAAAAAATAGTTACTTTGTGAACGATTATAATCATAGGCAATATGAAGACGAAAGTATTATTTTTAGTCACGTTTACTGGAGCATTTTTGCTTAACGCTCAAGTATTTATAGGAGATGGCTTTATTTATTCAAAAGGTACGCACATTTTTGTGGAACAAGACATCGATATATCTGCAAATGGTGCTTTTTATTTGAGAGATGAAGCGCAACTTATACAAGAGGATAATGTCGATAATGAAGGCGAAGGTTTTCTATCGGTTTTTCAAGAAGGAACTCAGAATGAATTTACTTACAACTACTGGAGTGCACCAGTAGGACAGGCTACTTCAACAGCTGGTAATTTAGGATTTGACATGGATGCTCAAACCTATTTCCCTAGATTGATGGCTGGTTTTGGTGCATCTACATTTGATATTTCTACTACAGCTGCAAACCTTTCTACTAATCTAGTTATAGATGCACAATTAGCCACAGTCACTGGTGTAGGAAATCCAACGGGTCTTACAGATTTACAAGATGATACAGCTCCTTTTAATATAACACAACCACTAACCATTTCTGGAAGATGGTTATATGAATACAATAATAACGGTGCAGGTGGTGGATCTTACGGTAACTGGCAAGCTATAAACACTGCTTCTAATCCTACCGTTTCTCCTGGTTATGGGTTTTCCATGAAAGGTGTTGCTCAAAGTGGATCAACTAATGCAAGAAACCTTGTTGCAAATGCTTTCACTGGATTTGAAGGACAACGCTACGACTTTAGAGGAAGACCTAATAATGGTAATATCACCGTGACAGTAAGTACAGATGACGTCGCTTTAGTGGGAAATCCTTATCCGTCAGCACTAGATTTGAAACGATTTTTAGATGATAATAGCGATTTAGTGTTTAATCCTACAGGAGGACCTTTAATGACTGGCGCATGGGAAGTTGTTCCTGGCACTTCAGAAATGAACGCTGAAATCTTGTACTGGGAATCTGTAAGTACCAGTCACCAATTGACTGATTACATAGGTGGTTATGGAACTTATGTTCCTAATGGTTTTACTGCCGGTACAGCAAATGGTTACGACAACAATGGTACGTATGTGCAAGCTGCATACTCAAGATATAATTCTGATGGAACGCCTTCCGGAGGATCTGTTTTTGGAGCGACAAGCTCAATATCTGGAGTAAATAGAAGATTTACACCTATAGGTCAAGGCTTTATGATCACCAGACCAGAAAGTGCCGGATTTGTTTTAGGAGATACAGGAAATGTAGAGTTTAACAATGGCCAGCGCATATTTTATAAAGAATCTGATGGAAATTTATCTTTCTTTGCAAATGCGCCAGGAAGCTCTACAAACAACACTGCTGGAAATGGAGAACTTCCTAAAATACGTTTTAACGCTACTGTAAATGATCTTTACGTTAGAGAATTAGTATTACAATTTCACCCTACAGTAACCATGAATTACGATTATAGTTGGGAAGGAAGAGTAGATAATAATAAACAAGTTAATGATGTTTACATGCCTGTATCTGGAAATGACCTCATCATCAATTCTATTCCGTTTAGTGTTGATAAAGTTGTTCCTTTAACTTTTGAGGTCACTAGCAATAGCATTTTTGAATTTAGCATTAAAGAACTCGAAAATTTTGATACCCCTTTTATCTTTTTAGAAGATACTAGAACAGGTATGGTCTATAATTTAAAATCTGGAACTGCAACCTTACAATTGCCAGTAGGTTTAATAGATGATAGGTTTCAAATCGTATTTCAAGAACCAGTTACACTGTCTCATAGCGATACCGCTGCGCTACAAGATCAATTTAGTGTAATACAAAATAATAACCTAGGACAGCTAACCATATTTAACGCAAGCCAAAAGGATGTGTCTAATATTGCTTTATACGACCTAGGAGGAAAATTAATTTTTGACAAAACAGAAAATAATAATAATTCAAACTTTATTTATCAAACAGATCAATTAAGTACCGGAATTTATATTGTGCGTATCACTACTCTGGATTCAGAACAAGTAGCGGTTAAGGTTAGCGTAAGTAATTAATTTTAGTGTATGAGATCATTGCTTTACATGGATGATAGCTGGATGCTACCGTGTATGAGTAAACAATTAACAGGAATGGACTGTCCTGGATGTGGTATCCAGCGGTCCATTTCCTTTTTATTACACGGTGAATTTATAGATGCATTTTATATGTATCCTGGAATATACCCGATGATTCTTCTTTTTCTTTTTCTTATTTTTGACTGGTTCAAAGATGTAAAACATGGTGAGAAGATTAAAATAGCTTTAGTTATTGCTACCATTGCAACTATTGTAACAAATTACGTCATAAACATACTAACCATATAAATACAAATTTTATGCAAAAACTTAATACTACTCTTGTCTACATTTTATCCGTTGTAGGATTTTTATGCTGTTGCGCTTATGGATTAGGTACTGTAGCGGCAATTATAGCTATTGTTATTTCTGGGAAAGAATTAAAAAAATATCAGGAGAATCCTGAAATGTATTCTAATGGACCAGCAATGAAAACCGCCAGGACTATTTCTATAATTTCATTAATCATCTCCTTGATAGGTTTAGCTTTTATCGTTTGGTTCTACATGAATCAATGTGAATTCTGGAATTGGTATTTAGACTTTGCTCTTGACAATCCAGGTGTTACCGAAGAGCAATTAGCACCAGTCTATGAGGCTATGGAAGAAGCTGGATGTAAATAATATAAAGTCGATTTGAATAAAAAAGGCTCGCGATTGCGAGCCTTTTTTAACTCTAACTGGAAGTATAATAGTATACAGAAAGTATAAAAAAACAGCCCGCAATTTGCGGGCTGTTTCAGTATAATTAAGATTGATGACTAAATCGATTCATTGGTCTTTTTAACACCAGCAGCACTTTCTTGTAATTTAACTTTCTCTGCATCACTTAAATTAATCTCTACGATTTTCTCAATACCATTACGTCCTAAAACTACAGGAACACCTATACAAAGATCGCTGAGTCCATATTCACCATCAAGTAATGCACTACATGGGAAGATCTTCTTCTGGTCACAGGCAATCGCTTGTACTAATCCAGATACTGCTGCACCTGGTGCATACCATGCACTGGTTCCTAATAATTTAGTAAGTGTTGCACCACCTACTTTAGTATCTTCCAGCACTTGGTTTAAACGATCTTCACTTATGAATTCACTTACTGGCACAGAATTACGAGTTGCAAGACGCGTTAATGGTACCATTCCTTTATCACTATGTCCACCGATTACCATACCGTCTACATCTGATATAGGAGCTTCAAGAGCTTCGGCTAATCTATATTTAAAACGTGCGCTGTCTAATGCTCCACCCATTCCTATAATGCGGTGCTTAGGTAATCCTGTTACTTGATGCGCTAGGTAAGTCATGGTATCCATAGGATTTGACACTACGATAAGAATCACATTAGGTGATTGCTCAACAAGACTAGTTGCAACAGATTTTACAATTCCTGCATTAATTCCTATTAACTCTTCACGAGTCATTCCTGGCTTACGCGGAATCCCGGAAGTAATTACCGCGATATCACTACCAGCAGTTTTTTTATAATCGCTAGTAGAACCGGTGATTTTAGTATCAAAACCGTTAAGAGAAGCGGTTTGCATTAAATCCATGGCTTTACCTTCGGCAAATCCTTCTTTAATATCTAATAATACGACCTCACTTGCAAAATCTTTAATTGCAATATACTCTGCACAACTAGCACCTACGGCTCCTGCTCCTACTACGGTTACTTTCATTTTATGAATTTTTTATTAATTACAACTGTTTAACGTTGATTATCAACGGTACACAAAAATACAACACAGAGTGCTATTCCTTTAATCTAGGCATCAATAAATGAAAGGCTTTAATAAAGATTTAGAACTTTTAGAGAAACAAAAAAGCCATCTCTCGATGGCTTTTGATAAAATGTAAGTGAATTACCTATTTAAGCATCAATATTTGCATAAATGGCATTCTTTTCAATAAACTCTCTACGTGGTGGTACTTCATCACCCATCAACATAGAGAAAATACGATCTGCTTCTGGTAAGCTGTCTATGGTTACCTGACGTAGCGTTCTAAATTCTGGATTCATGGTCGTATCCCATAACTGGTCTGCGTTCATTTCGCCTAGACCTTTATAACGCTGGATATTTACGCCACCACCAAAAGATTCTGCGATTTCATCACGTTCTTTATCACTCCACGCATAGCGCTTTTTAGCACCTTTTTTAACTAGATATAACGGTGGTGTAGCGATATAAATGTATCCCATTTCTATCATCTCACGCATATAACGGAAGAAGAACGTTAAGATCAACGTCGCAATGTGAGAACCATCAATATCTGCATCACACATGATGACTACTTTATGATATCTTAGTTTTTCTAAATTCAGTGCTTTAGAATCTTCTTCAGTTCCTATAGTTACACCTAATGCGGTGTAAATATTTCTAATTTCTTCGTTTTCAAAAACCTTGTGCGTCATGGCTTTCTCAACGTTTAAAATCTTACCACGTAGTGGCATAATCGCTTGGAATTCACGATCACGACCTTGTTTTGCAGTTCCACCTGCACTATCTCCTTCCACAAGGAATACCTCACATAGAGTAGGATCAGTTTCAGAACAATCAGAAAGTTTACCAGGTAATCCACCACCGCTCATTACAGTTTTACGTTGTACCATTTCACGAGCCTTACGAGCTGCATGTCTGGCTTGCGCTGCTAGGATTACTTTTTGTACAATAATCTTAGCATCTGCTGGATGTTCTTCTAGATAATCTTCTAGCATTTGAGACACAGATTGAGATACCGCACTAGTTACCTCACGGTTTCCTAGTTTAGTTTTAGTCTGTCCTTCAAATTGTGGTTCCTGTACTTTTACAGATACGATTGCGGTTAATCCTTCACGGAAGTCATCTCCTGCGATATCAAACTTTAATTTATCCAGCATACCGCTATTATCAGCATACTTCTTCAAAGTAGTCGTTAATCCACGACGGAAACCACTCAAGTGCGTTCCACCTTCATGTGTATTGATATTATTCACATAAGAGTGAAGATTCTCTGCATAACTGTCGTTATAAATCATCGCTACTTCTACAGGAATACCATTTTTCTCACCTTCCATAGAAATCACGTCTTCTATAATAGGTAAGCGTGTATCATCTAAAAAACGGATAAATTCTTTAAGTCCTTCTTCAGACTGGAAGGTTTCTGTAATAAAATTACCTTCTTCATCTTTATGACGTCTATCTGTAAGGATAATTTTGATTCCTTTATTAAGGAATGATAGTTCTCTTAAACGATTTGCTAGTGTATCGTAGTTAAAAACGATGGTTTGCGTGAAAATGCTAGTATCTGGTAAAAAAGTTACATCTGTACCACGTTTTTCAGTATCACCTACTGCTTTTACAGGATATAAAGCTTTACCACGTTCATATTCTTGCTCCCATATTTTACCATCGCGATAAACAGTTGCTTTTAAATGATCTGATAGCGCGTTTACACAACTTACACCTACACCGTGTAATCCACCAGAAACCTTGTAAGAATCTTTATCAAATTTACCACCAGCACCTATCTTAGTCATTACAACTTGTAGCGCACTTACACCTTCCTTCTTGTGAATTCCTACAGGAATACCACGTCCATCGTCTGTAACGGTAACACTATTATTTTCATTGATGATCACGGTAATATTATCACAGTGACCAGCTAGCGCCTCATCAATAGAGTTATCTACCACCTCATAAACCAGATGGTGTAAACCTCTCACTCCTACATCTCCTATATACATGGATGGACGCATTCTTACATGCTCCATTCCTTCTAATGCCTGAATCTGATCAGCGCCGTAATTCTTCTTTTCTTCGCTCATAATTTGAGTGTAAATTTTACTTTAAATCCGTAACAAACAAATATAACCAAACCCTATATTTTATAGGTGATTCGGTTAGTTTCACGAGATTCAAGTTATTAACAAATTATCAATAAAATTGACTAGAAATAGATATCCAAAAAGTGTACCCAAAAAGAACTATTGACAAACATGGTTAATTTTAATACAACACCATGAAATCACTGCCAGTATTATGGGATATTGAGGTATTTATGAGTCTGTAAAGAGACATGCCATTTAGGATTTTGCATCACAAATTCTGTGATTAATGGGATCATTTTTTCACGCACACTCCACTCTGGTTGTAGATATAACTTACAGGTAGAAGAGACTTTTTCTGATTCCGCTTTCGCGAAAGCGAGATCATGTTTATTATACACAATAACCTTCAACTCATGAGCCTGCTCATAAATTCCTGCTAGTGGCATTTTCACTTTTTTAGGTGATAGACAAATCCAGTCCCAAGTTCCCGTTAATGCATAAGCACCGCTGGTTTCTATGTGAACCTGCATGCCTTTTGCCTTCAAACCACTAGTAAGCGGTTCCATGTTCCACGTTAAAGGCTCGCCACCGGTAACGACAACGGTATCACTGTAACTGGAAGCGTTAGTAATAATTTGCTCAATTGCAGTAGGTGGATGCACATCTGGATCCCAACTTTCTTTCACGTCACACCAGTGACAGCCTACATCACAGCCACCTACACGTATAAAATACGCTGCTTTACCGGTATGATTTCCTTCACCTTGAATGGTGTAAAATTCTTCCATTAAAGGCAACATCGTTCCTTTTTCAACGGCTTGTGTTGTAATTTCTGTAAGCATGACGCAAAGGTACTTCTTAAAACAGAATCACAAATAGCACAGGCGTTAAAGATGCTTTAAACGGCGGTTTTATTTAAATTTGCTGTAAACATCAATTATTATGTCTCAAAAAGAAGACTTTTTCAAATACATTACAGAAGGTTATAGTCCTAAAGGTGACTCGATTATTATGGGCGCTGCCATGTTAGATAATGAAACACTTACTGGTGCTCATGTAAAAATCCCTTTAAAAACCATGAATCGTCATGGTTTAATCGCTGGTGCGACAGGTACTGGTAAAACAAAGACTTTACAGATCATTGCAGAACAACTTTCTAGACAAGGTGTTCCTAGTTTATTAATGGACATTAAAGGTGACCTTTCTGGTATCGCCGCTGCTAGTGATGGACATCCTAAAATTGATGAACGACATGAAAAAATAGGACTGGAATATGAGGCACATAGCTCACCTGTAGAGATCATGACCATTTCAAAACAAGATGGAATACGCATGCGCGCCACGGTTAGTGAATTTGGTCCAGTACTACTTTCTCGTATTCTAGATGTTACAGAAACGCAGGCTGGTATTATATCTGTAGTTTTTAAGTATTGTGATGATAACAAGTTACCATTATTAGATCTAGAAGATTTAAAAAAGGTATTGCAATATGCTACAGGAACTGGAAAGGAAGAATTCCAGTCAGAATACGGTCGTATATCTACCTCATCTACTGGTGCGATTTTGAGAAAAATTATCGAGCTAGAGCAACAAGGAGCAGATCAGTTTTTTGGCGAGCGTAGTTTTGAGGTTAAAGATTTAGTGCGCAAGGATAAAAATGGTTACGGCTATGTAAACGTAATCCGTTTAACAGATATTCAGGATAGACCTAAGTTGTTCTCTACCTTTATGTTATCCTTACTAGCCGAAATTTACAGCACATTCCCAGAACAAGGTGATGCTGATAAACCAGAGCTAGTGATGTTTATTGATGAAGCGCATTTGATTTTTGATCAGGCTAGCGATGCGTTACAAGATCAGATAGAGAATATTGTGAAGTTGATCCGTTCTAAAGGAATAGGACTTTATTTTGTAACTCAAAACCCAACAGACGTTCCAGAAGGAGTACTGAGTCAGCTAGGTTTAAAAATACAACACGCCTTAAGAGCTTTTACAGCGAAAGATCGTAAAGCCATTAAACTCACCGCACAAAACTATCCTATATCAGATTATTATGATACGGCAGATGTATTAACATCACTAGGAATAGGTGAAGCATTTATAAGCGCACTGGATGAAAAAGGAAGACCTAGTCCACTAGCGGCGACTTTATTGCGTGCACCAGCCAGTCGTATGGATGTTTTAACAGCTGGTGAATTAAGCGACCTCATCGCAGACTCTGAACTTACAGATAAGTACAACGAAGAAATCAATCGTGAAAGCGCTGAAGAACTACTTCAAGAAAAGATTGAAAAAGCAAATGAGGAAGAAGTAAAAGAAAAAGCAAAGGCAGAGAAAGAAAAAACACGTAAAAGCAGCACTACCACTAGAAAAAGTACTAGACAAAATCCCATTGTTAAGGTATTAACCAGTGCTTCTTTTATTAGAGGTGTCATGGGAATTTTAGGAAGAGCGTTGAAATAAGATACTTATTTAAATTAGTTTGTGTTTAAGGGATTTTAAGCCAAGATCGCTTATTGAATCCCTATTTTTGCACCTTTATTTCAAGTTTATGATTGTTACTAAAACAAGAGAAGAATTAGAAATCATGCGTCGTGCAGCGCACATGGTAAGTAAAACACTTGCTATGGTTGCAGGCGAGATTAAACCTGGCGTTACAACCTTAAAGCTAGATACAATGGCAGAGGAATTCATACGTGATCACGGAGCAATTCCTGGTTTTAAAGGTTTGTACGATTGTCCTAGTACTTTACTGATTTCTCCTAATGAAGAAGTGGTCCATGGTATTCCTAAAGATGTAGCGATAGAAAATGGTGATATCCTATCTGTAGATTGTGGTGCTATTGTGGATGGTTTTTATGGTGATCATGCCTATACATTTGCCGTAGGTGAGATTCCACAAGAGACGCAGGATTTACTGGATCACACTAAGAATTCCTTATACCTAGGAATAGAACAATTCCGCGTAGGGAATCGTGTAGGCGATGTAGGATATGCGATACAGAATTACTGTGAGAGTTTCGGTTATGGCGTGGTACGTGAATTAGTAGGTCATGGAATAGGTCGTGTGATGCATGAAGATCCACAAATGCCTAATTATGGAAAACGTGGTCGTGGTAAGAAATTTGTTGAAGGAATGACCGTTGCTATAGAACCTATGATCAACTTAGGTACTAAAAATATCAAGCATTATCCTGATGGCTGGACCATAAAAACTAGAGATAAAAAACCTAGTGCACATTTTGAACACGACGTTGCTATCATAGATGGCGAGCCTAGATTATTAAGCACCTTTGATTATATTTATGAAGTCTTGGGAATTACTAGTGATGAAGAGGATAAATATCGCTGGCCAGAAAATTAATTCAGAATCCTGAATTCTGAATTCTGAATTGAAAACACCTTGAAAAACCTCTTTAAATTCTTTCTCAACCTCATCCCTAGACCATTGCTGATTAAAGCGAGTTACTGGGTGCGTCCATTGATGACGTGGTGGTATCGTGGTGATCGTTACACAGATCCTATCGATGGGAAATCATTTAAAAGTTTTCTTCCTTATGGATATGGGAATGTGCGTGAAAATGTGCTTTCGCCATCAACGCTATCGTTAGAAAGACATCGCTTGCTTTGGTTGTATTTAAATCGGGAAACAGATTTGTTCACACGGCCACAATCACTTTTACATTTTGCACCAGAACAGTGTTTTTTATCTCGCTTTCGCGAAAGCGAAACCATCCACTACACCACTACTGACTTACTATCTCCACTAGCAGATGTTAAGGCAGATATTTGTGATCTACCTTTTAAGAATGACACTTATGATTTTGTTTTATGCAATCATGTACTAGAACATATTCCAGACGATGAAACTGCTATGAAGGAATTGTATCGAGTTCTAAAACCTGGCGCGACGGCGATTCTTCAAATACCATTAGAGAATGATCGTAAAGTGACCTTTGAGGATGATAGCATTACGGATAAGGCAGAACGTGCTAGGATTTTTGGCCAGTATGATCACGTGCGAGTTTATGGAATGGACTATTTTGACCGTTTGAAATCTATAGGTTTTGAAGTTCAGAGAGTAGATTACACCACGCAATTAAGTAGTGAAGAGGTAGATCGCTATAGACTTGCTTTAGGTGAATTAATTCCTGTGGTGAGGAAACCTACTTCTTAACATAACTGTCAAATCCAGCAGTTTTCTCAAAACGCAACATCCCATATTCATCTAGGTACATGATTAGTACCTCAATATGATCTAGTTTTGGTAATAGTTGTTTTGATTTCTCTAAAGACATTGCCATAAAAGCCGTCGCGTAACCATCTGCAAGGGTACAATTAGACGCAATAACGTTTACAGCCACTACATTACTAGGAACTGCCTCACCCGTTAGCGGATTAACGGTATGCACATATTCCTGACCACTATCTTCATCTAACTTAAACTTGCGGTAGTTACCGCTACCAGCCATTGCTTTGTCTTTTAAATTCAAAGCCATCAATGCCATAGTTTCACCGGTTTTACTTTTTTTAGGCGCGTTAACACCTACTAGCCAGTCTGAATCTTTTTCTAGGTTTCTACCTTTTGCAACCACTTCACCACCTACTTCTACCAGATAATTCTCTACTCCTTTTTCATCCAGCATTCTAGCGATGTAGTCTACAAGTGTTCCTTTACCTATGGCGTTAAACTCCAGATACATTCCAGTTTGTTGTGAGGTAATTTGGTATCCGTTATCTACAGATATTAGGTTCATTTTATCAAAACCTACATACTTCATCAGGCTATCCACTTGCTTCTTTGTCGGTACATTTTCTTGTGAACCATCAGCGCCAAAACCATAAGCGTTCACCAAATTTCCTACCGTAGGATCAAAATACCCATCTGTATCTGCATGGACTTGCTTTGCATAATTAAAGACTTCTTTAAATGCTTCACCTACCACAACAGTGCTGTCCCCTGCATTGATTTGATTGATTTTAGAATCTGCTACCCATGTGGACATGCTTTCATTAAATAGATCAATAATGTCTTGAACATCATTTGTGATTTCTAATGGTTCGCTGTGAAATAATTGGATTCCGTAAGTAGTTCCTATGGCATTACCTACAAAAGTTTGAGCCACATTAGGGTCTTGTTTTTCACCGCAAGAGATGAATAAAAAGACAAAGGCTACTACTAGTAATTTTTTCATTTGATTTCTATTAATCCTGCAAAGTTCACCACATAATCATCCTCGTGATGCACAGGCATTTCATAATCTCGAGAGTTTGCAATCCCTACACCAGCATAATAGGTACGTGCTTTAAATTTTACGGCATGGTCTTTCATTTTATTCATGAATTCTACATCGTATTGCACTGGATTTAACGGATATTTCACCACACGCACTACTACAAAATGGAGGTATTTATCCTTCAAGGCTACAAACTGTGGATGTTTCTTAGGTTTAGAATTAACAGATAGGAATTCATATCCTAATTCCTCCATTTCCTTTCCTACGATATTCATCGCCATTTGATGTAATTCTTGGTCTGTAATCGGTGTCATATCACAAAGATAATGGCATTGCTAAAAAAGTAAACTAGTTTTAATATGGCTTTAGGATTGAGGTAGCTTACACCTCTACTATGACAAACTAAATGTAATCAACAAAGGCAGAATTCTAAAAATCAAACTTATAAACCGCACCACCTAGAATCTGTAAATTTTGTACTGGAACATCTAGATAGTACTGATAATTACCGCCAGTAAGATTATGACCTCTTAAGAAAGCAGTGATCTTAGGATTGATCTTATAATTGACGTCTAGATTTAAATCTAGAAAAGAGTCCAGCGTGGTAGTAGATGCGATGTCATTTGTGAAAACGTCTCGCTCACCTACATAATATAACGTAGCACCTACATTCCACTTTTCAGTAATATCATAGTTCCCTATTAAATCTGCCGTGAACGATGGTAATTGTGATGCTACATTATTAAAGGAATCTCCATTAGTCACATCATAAGAAAGGCTCGCTGCATTTAGGGTTAAATTAAATTGTGAATTCAGATCAACACTCAACGCACCACCAAAAGTAAACGTGTTTAAATCACCATAAGAAATACCAAAAGTATTAGCAAACTGATAAGGTTGTGCAAGACTCAAGTCTAAAGGAAACGACGGCCCATTTTTAGTATAGAAAAACCTATTTTCTTCTAATCGATAACCACCAAATACCTTGTACCCAAAACGCTCTGAAAGTTTTCCTTTAATTCCTAATTGTGAATCTAATTGCCTATTTGTAGGCGCTACGACAACTGCTGGTGCAATGAACATATTTTCATCTGCAAATCCACGTAGCGAGTTCATATCTAGTCCACCACCTATGGTTGTATAAGCCATCACTTTTTCATCTACTAAAATATAGCTAGCATTAATATCTGGATATATATAAACTTGCCCTTCACTATTTTCTAAATCACTCAGGTAATTGATTCCAGCACCTAATTCTGCTTTAAAACGATCACCATATAAATTGATACTAGGATTTACTCCTAGGTTTAAATAGGAGTAATCTGCTGAAAGAAAGTCTTCATTATCAAATGCACCTGTTAAATAATCAACTGTGGCACCTAATCCTATTTCTTCATCCATGATGTCAAAACCAAACTCTGGACGCAGTGTTATTTGAGTTTCACCAGCGTCATAATTAGATCCTGTATTAAATAATTGCAATTCTATTGTCTCTATTGCCGAATCAAAGAATCGTGCTTTACCGCCAATACCTGCGGTAAGGTAATTTGTACCTATATCTGCATCTTCACCAGGTGAAAAACCTGCACCTTGTGGTACACCATACCAGTTTGCGCTTTGAAAACGGCCACCAGCGGTAATTCCCCAACTATAACCACGATTACGTTTTCCATAGGAAATATCTAATGAGGTATCAGAAAATGCATCATTTAAACCTAAATCCTCTACTTCATTAATACCACCTTGAGAAGAAAAATGATTTAAAAACACACCTACATCTGTATCCTTATCTATTTCAAAATTCCCAGTAAACTCTGCCAAAACATTTACGTAATTACCAACGCCTAATCGTGCGTAATTATCAAAATACTTAGCTGGTGCTGTTTTTTTACGAGTCGATAACTTCCCTTTAGCAGGTGTAAACGTACTAGCTACTGGAACAGAGAATATACTATAAGTCACCGGTTTTTTCTTCACCTGTGTGGTATCGTTAATCGCAGGAACGCTTTTTACCTTAAAAGCATCTGATATAGTAGGATCATAGGGTTTTACTACCGTAATCGTACCACCATTTAATTCGTTCTCTTCTTCATTTTCTTGAGCAACTGCAACGCTACAAACCGCACACGCCATTGCAAAAATTGTATATATTCTTGATTTTTTCATGTGCTTAATTTTTATCTGTAGGAACTATAGATGAATTGGTTTTGGCCGCATTGTTTTTAATACGATCCAGTTCTATTTGTGCTTCTTGTACTACATCAGGATACTGTGTAAAATTCTTTATGACCGCTTCTAGAATCGTAGTAGCGTTAAGCGTTTGATCTAGTGCATCATAACTTTTTGCCATGATTACTAATCCTTTTGCACTCCATAATTTGTGACCAGCATAGTTCTTAGTTAATCCTTGAACCGTGGTAATGGCATTACTATACCTGCTATCCTTATGTTCAAAATAAGACTGGAAGTATGTTGCTTCTGCCGCTAGCGCACCACTTGCGGTATTGAGAACAGTTGCATAGGCTTTTTCTGCTCTAGCTTCATCATTAGTTTTCATGGCACTACGGGCGATTATGATTTGAGCATCAGATTCTAAATTTGCATCTATAGAAGTATCGCCTAATACTTTATTAGCATACTGGATTGCTTTAGCATAATCTTCCTGTTCGTAATAAGCTTTCATCAAATTAGACTGAGCATAAATGACATTCTGTGGGAAATCTGCTAATTGTTCTAGTTTGATTAATGTAGGTATCGCTTTCGCGAAAGCGTCATCATTCAAGTATATACCGCTTAAACGAGCTAGTGCCTGTTCACTAAATTCACTACGCTGTTTACCGGTCACATACTCATAATACGTGATACTTTCAGTCTTTTTATCCTGTGCATATAAAGATTGTGCGAGGTAGAAATGTGCTTTTAAAGCATGTTTACCGTTAGGATAAGTCGTTAAGTATTTCTTTAATTCCCTACTCGCAACAGCCATATTACTTTGTAAATACGGACGTTCTGCAGCTTCGTAGGCCGTATCATCTAATTCTGAATCTGTGATATCAACAAACTCAAGACCACGTACCCATGCTGCATAATCGTTAGTACGACCTAAATCTACATAAACCAGTCTTGCACTACTCACAGCCTCATTTGCTTGTGGTGTGCCTGGATAGCGTTTTACAACATCCTTAAATACCACGAGTGCTTCTTCTAATTTTGAATCATTATAGTATTGTAATCCTTTACGCATCATCGCCTGTGAAGTGTAAATACTTTGAGGATAATCTGCTAGTAAACGGTCATAGGTTTGTATTCCTTGATTTACATTACCTGTATTGATGTAAGTATTTCCTAACTCGTATAACACATCATCACGATATTTTGAGTTAGGAAATTTTGTCAAAAATTGATTTAAATCTTGAATCTTACGATCGTTTTTCTGGACAAAACCGTAAGAAATTGCTTTTTGAAAGGCAGCATAATCACCGTTAAAACCATTCATCTCAATAGCTTTATTATAAGATTCCATGGCTGGCCAGTATTGCTTACTTACAAAGTTTGCATCACCTATACGCAAGTAAGCATCATTCAACCTAGCACGATCATTAGTAGCATTAGACTGATTTGTAAATGCTGTAAAAGCAGTAATGGACTGGTCGTAATTCTTTAACTTAAAATGTGTGTAAGCCAGATCATAATTGATCAAATTATCTTCTTCAATAGATGCGTTATTAGATCTAACCGTATTAAACATGATTAAAGCCTGGTCAAAGTTATTGAGCTCATAATTACTATTTGCCGTCCAGAATTGAGCGCGTTTTTTCATTGCTTGATCTGTTGCATAGCGCAGTGTTTTATTGAGTTGATCAATGGATTCTCTATAATCACCAGCTTTAAAATCTTGTAAACCTTGAAACAAGGCAACTTTTGCATATACGTCTTCATTACCGCTAATTCTACCAGCTTCTAGTAACTTCATCGCCTCTTTATAATTTTTTGAAGAAAAGTAGGAATCTATGAGGTATTCATTCATTTCTGCCTGATGTTTACTATCAGGAAAAGTTTCTAAATATCCTAAAATCACAGATGGAACGCTGTTGTATGGATTTCCATACTCATAACTCAACTTTGCATAATTATAAGTAGCATCTTCATTTATGGTAGGATCAAAATCCATCTCACTTGCTTTTTTAAAAGCATTTAAAGCATCTTCTTGCTGATTCTTTTTGATATAGGAAAGTCCTAAATGGTAGTAAGCATTTTGGGCCGTTTTATTCTGCCCATCTACGATTTTATTAAAGGTCGCAATCGCATTATCATAATCGCCTGTTTTATAATATGCATATCCTAACTGGTAATAATCGTTATTATTCCATTTACCACGCACGCCTTTATATTCCTTTAAATAAGGTAAGGCTTGTGTGTAGTCTTCTTTATTAAAAAGACTCTGACCTATAATTCTATTTAATTCTGATTGCTCTTTTTTAGTAGATTTAGGTAATTGTTCTTTGGCAAGGGCAATTGCTTTGTCAAAATTCCCCAGTTTATAATTCAAATCTGCCTGATAGTACGACAGCTTTTCATCTTGCTCTGGACTACCGCCAGATTCATCAAATAACTCGCTCGCCTCTTGATAATCGTCACCTTCATAAGCGATGTAACCTAAGTAGTATTTTGCTTGTGAACCATATTCTGGATCATCACTTACTCGGTTTAAAAATGGCTTTGCTTCATCATATTTCTTACTAGCCACCAGTGTATAACCAGTATTAAAATAGTAACGGTTTTTTTGCTTTCGCGAAAGCGTACTTTCATCAACCTTACTGTACCATTTTGCAGATAGTTTGTATTTACCATTGTTAAAATAGTAATCTGCGACGTCTATAAATGCGGTGTTACGCTTAGTAGAAGTAGGATATTCCTCTACGAAAGATCCCATGAGTGCGTCTGCATTGCGCTGGTTCAATCGTACCGCACAATTTGCGATGTAGTAAGCAGCATTTCCCTGAATGGTGTTATCGCTCACTTCTTGCTTTACATTTTCAAAAAGGCGTTGCGCAGCGATGTACTGCTCTTCCTGATACAAATCTACCGCCTGATTATAAGTCGCCAGATCGTCTGTAAATATTTTAGATTGTTGTGCCATAAGTGCGGTAGAGCCCAAAATGAAACACAATAAGGTTAGCAGTATTTTATTCATATCTAACTATTTTAATAGTTTAGTAAAATTATCATCTTACTATACTAGAACGAGATATTTCTTGTTTAATTATTCATAATCTTATTCACATGAAATTGAACTCAAAAATGAACTTGAACTCAAAAATGAATAGCGAATAACAATATTAAATCCATAACAAACTATTTAGACCAAATATCTAGGTGACTGAACGGATCAGGCAATAGCCGAAGATGTATCGAAGTCACTGTTGTTCAATTCAAAATCAAACCATCACAAACAAATGAGTAGAAACATTACTTTTGTTTTTTATTCCTATAATTTTACACAAAGATTATTTTTATGTCAAATCACGTTTTAAGCTTACAAGAAGCTCATATTTATCAGCGAGAGAATCTGATTCTTAAAGACGTGAATATCACTATTGAAAAAGGTGAGTTTGTATATTTAATAGGTAAAACTGGTAGTGGTAAAAGCTCTTTAATGAAGACGCTTTATGGAGATATCCCGCTAAAACAAGGAACTGGAACCATCGTAGATCACGACCTTGCTTCACTTAAAGAAAAAGATATTCCTTACTTACGACGTAAACTAGGTGTTGTTTTTCAAGATTTTAAATTGCTCACAGATCGCACGATTGAGGCCAATTTAAAATTTGTTTTAAAAGCTACTGGCTGGAAAGACAAATCTAAAATGGAAGATAAAATCAATGAAGTGCTGGATAAAGTAGGAATGAAAACGACTGGTTTTAAATATCCACATGAGCTTTCTGGTGGTGAACAGCAACGCATCGCTATTGCACGTGCATTATTAAATGATCCAGAACTCATCATTGCAGATGAACCTACAGGAAATCTAGATCCACAAACCAGCGTTGAAGTCATGGAAGTACTGCGACAAATCAATACAAATGGAAACACCATTTTAATGGCAACGCATGATTATGCATTATTATTAAAATATCCATCTAAAACCTTAAAATGTGATCAAGGTGAAGTTTTTGAAGTGGTGCAAAAAACATTGTAAATTCTTTATATGATTAGCATTTGCATTCCAGCGTATCAAACAGATCCTAATGAATTGATCAAACAGCTGGTAACGCAAGCAAATGAACTTTCTGTTTCTTATGAAATTCTGGTATTAGATGATTGCTCACCACAACCCATCACTATTGATACGCAAGAAGTTCAACTTATCAGACCTGACAATAATCTAGGTAGTATTGAGGCTAGAAAACAATTAGCAACTCACGCAACTTATAATCATCTATTATTTCTAGATGCAGATGTAGCTTTGTCAAATGATGGTTTTTTAAAACAATATCTAGATCATTGCCATACTGATTATGAGATATGCTACGGCGGAATTACCTATCAAAAAAACACGCCTGAACCACAAGAACTATTACGCTGGCATTATGGTAAGGAGCGCGAGGCAAAATCTGTTAAAGATCGTATGAATGATCCAGTCCAGAATATCACAAGTGCTGGATTTTTAATTCAAAGA
Source organism: Nonlabens sp. (assembly GCA_020630715.1). Lineage (GTDB taxonomy): Bacteria > Bacteroidota > Bacteroidia > Flavobacteriales > Flavobacteriaceae > Nonlabens. The sequence goes on along the minus strand of JAHDIQ010000003.1, from coordinate 25,327 downwards.
GAAGTGTTTTTTAAAATTTACAATGCTGTGGCAACATCTGGTTATGGTGGCGATGTGCTGTTGTCTTATCAAATAAACAAACAAGGCTTTAACATTACACACATTAACAATCCTGTAATCCATTTAGGACTGGAAAGTGCTTCTAGTTTTATCACAAAAAGTCTTAACGCGATTAAAACCACATACCTCGCAGAAAAGGAAGGATTATTACCTAAAAATTTTAGACCTGTGCAACGTGCGTATTTAAAATTGGACCGATTTTATATAACTGGTATTGCAAGAGTCCTATTAAATGTATTTAAAAATAGATGTATCAAAAATCTTAATGGGCTAAATCCTAAAATCCTATTTTTAGATTTATTAAAACTAAAGGAGTACATCAGTTTAAAAGCTAAGAAGTGAATACGATTCTAGTCATCATACCTGTTTATAATAAAGAGTCTACGGTATTGCGTGCTATAAATTCTGTATTAGAACAACAGTATAAAGATCTCAAGCTTCTCATAATTAACGATGGTAGTTCAGATCAAAGTCTAGCATTAATTGAACAAATTCAGGATGATCGCATTGTCATCAACTCACATAAAAATCAAGGTGTTAGCGCCACTCGTAATCGTGGCATTTCCTATGCTCAAAAACACAATTATTCATGGATCGCATTTCTAGATGCAGATGATTACTGGCAACCTCATCATCTACATCAACTTGTAGAACTGCAAACTACATATCCAGTGGCTCAGGTTTTAAGCTCTAATTATAGATTGATCAACACGTACAAAAAAGAAGTTGTCACGCGTTTTTCAAATCTCCCTAAACAAAGTGTTTCATTATTAGAAGATTTTTTCAATCATCAACTCTTAAACACAACGATCAATAGTTCTAATTACTTGATTAAAACAACATCTTTTGATACGATAGGCATTTACAATGAACAAGTAACACATGGTGAAGACACAGAACTACTAATTAAAATAGGTCTTCATTTAAAAACAGTTTTTCACCATCATAGCGCAGTTATGATCGATAAATCTGCTGGAAACAGGTCTAGCAAAATTTCTATGCGAGCTAGAAAACTTCCCGATTTATCTGTATACGATAATACACCATCTAGATCGTTCAAGAAATTTTTAGACTTACAGCGATTTGCAATTGCAATGGATTATAAACGTTATGGATTAGAACAGAAGTTTCAAAAAACTTGTAGAAAAATCGATTTGAACAACTTATCTAATCAGCAACAAAAACTACTCAAAACATCACGACTAGGTATCAAAATTCTAGATGCGATCAAAAAAACATCACAAGCATTAGGATGGGATTTACGATCTAGTTAGAGCCACAAAATCATCGTAATTTCTGATGTAATCGTCTTCCTTATATTCATGAGATGCTACTACCATACATAATGCACCACTAGAAAAATTCTCTAATTCTCGCCAGATCATTGTAGGAATCAACAATCCTTTATCAGGTTTGTTTAGCGTGATAATTTGCTTGTTAATCCCATCATCTATTACCACATCAAAACTGCCACTTAAGGCAACAATTAATTGCTGTAATTCTTTATGAGCATGACCACCACGATGGGAAGAACTAGGAACGTCAAATAGATAATAAACACGTTCCATTTTAAAAGGAATCGTATCCTTTTCAATAACGGCTAGGTTACCTCGAGGATCTGTAATTTTAGGAATATCAATAATTTGTACGTCCATAAAAAAGCTTTTAAAGATCTGGATGACCGTTACGGTGACCTTCAAAACCGCTAAGGTAATCATTCATTCCATGATTAAAAACTCGGTACTTTTCTATTAGAGCATTCCAGCCTTTTACATAACCTTTACGCCATAGAAAAAACACATATTTGAATTGTTTGAATTGTGCGGTCCAGAAATTCTCTCTAACTGCTAAAGCACCACGCGCATAAATTAACCTATTGCTGGCTACCTCATCACTACTGGTATAATCGTCATGTTTAACGATATATTCCTTTTTAAATTGAATCGCTATATCACATTGTAAAGCATCTGTTAGAAACACATAATTCTCTGAATCTGCAAACTGCGCTCCTAGCCCAAATCGGGTATTGAATCGTAAATCACATTGTTCAATTACATCTCTTTTAAGTGTAATTTCTGGTGATAGGACTTTTTTAATTTGCTTTCGAGAAAGCAACATATCACCATCTGGATAATCGCTAAATGGCAATCCACTGGTATAACCTATGGTCATAAAGGAGATGATTCCAGCATCATACTGGTTGTGCGATAGGATGATATGATTTACCGCATCTGGTAACACTTCGCAATCATCATCTAGAAACCAAAGCAATCTGCATTTACTATTTTCTATAGCAAGATTCCGACTTCTGGACAACCCAAAATTCACATCATTAATCACTCTAATATTTTGAAAATGAGAGGTTAATTGATGTGTTTTAGACTGATTCACTACTAGAATTTGATATGGAATCTCCTGTGGTGGCATGCAAAACATCGTTTGTAGAAAATGAAGATTCTCACGATTCATGGTCGCGATACATATTTCTAGATCTGATGTGGTGTATAGAGCCAACTGCTTATCTTTACGGTAAAGATACTTTATACCATTTTGAATTTGTAAACTCTTAATAAATCGTTTCTTTTTCACTTACTTTTCGCGTAAAATTTTTTGCATAGCCTTAGCTATGGAAAAAATTTTAAACTTCAATTAATCAAAAAATAATTCAATTTATTTTAACGATATTACAAACACAAAAATGGTATGATATGCGCATTTTATTGGTAGGTGAATACAGCGGTTTTCACAACTCTTTAAAACACGGCCTAGTTCAATTAGGTCATGAGGTCACGATTATAGGTGATGGCGATGGTTTCAAGAAATTTCCAGTAGACATTGACATTAGCACAGATTACTTTACGAGTAGCTGGTTACGGCAAAAAATACGTGTAGGCTGGTACAAATTAACCGGTAACGATTTACAGGATAGGTTGAAGTTAGCACGCTTTCGCGAAAGCGGAATTCTCAACAACCACTACGATATCGTTCAATTTATAAATTCTAATAGCTTTAACTGCGGTCCAGATATTGAAAAAGAAATGATGAGCTCATTATTAGAAAAAGCTGATAAGGCGTTTCTAGTTGCCTGTGGTGATGACTATCATTATGCTCATTATATAACTACCTCTCATAAAGGTTATAGTATCATCAATCCAGAACCTGACAAACCAGAATTGCGTCAGGAATTCCCTTATACGATGAAGTATCTGCAGGATGATTATAAGCAAAATTATCTCTGGTTACTAAATCAGTGTGAAGCCATTATCCCATCACATACGGATTTTAAAATGGCATTGCACAATGAACCAAAAGCAACTGATATTATTCCTAGCGCAGTACAAATTGATAAATTCGAACTTAATCAAAATCAAGATTTTAAAACCATAGAGATCTTTATGGGCATCAACAGGCATAATTACCTTAAAAAAGGGATTCCTTATTTTGAAAAAGCTCTAGAAATCATCAGGGATAAATATAACAGTAGAGTCAACATCACAATCGCAGAAGATCTACCGTACGAGCAATATATGAAGTCGTATAATAAGGCACACATCTTTCTAGATCAGGTCCTAAGCTATGATCAAGGATACAATGCACTAGAAGCAATGGCTCAAGGCAAGGTAGTTTTTGCAGGTGCTGGTAAAGAATTTTTAGAAACCTATGACTTAGAAAAATCTCCATTAATTGATGCGCAACCAGATGTAGAATACCTAGTTAATCAATTATCCCAATTCATTGAACATCCTAAAGCTATTTTAGAATTAGGAAAAGAAGCTAGAAAATTCATCCTTGAGCACCATGATGCCGTGGCAATTGCAAAACAGTTTGAAGAAAAACATTTTAATATCGGTTAAATCATTTTATACCACTTACCGATTTTAAAGAAATAAGACGTACATTTGTGTGTGGAGAAATGGAAAAACATATCGTTACCATATGATTTTAAGGAACTACTAGAGCAACTAGATGGTAAGAAAAAACGTCTAGATGCTTATAGACCGTTTCCTAGTCATGCTGTACATAGCATACAGGAAAGCCTTACCGTAGAATGGACTTTTAACTCTAATAGTATAGAGGGAAACACACTTACCTTACAGGAAACCCGTATGGTCCTAGAAGAAGGATTTACCATAAAAGGTAAATCATTACGTGAGCATTTTGAAGCGGTAAATCATCAAGAAGCTATTGAACATGTAGAATCTTTAGTACAACCAGACTATATTTTAAGAGAAAGAGATATTCTAGACGTTCATGCACTAGTACTAGATAAGATAGAAAAAGACTATGCTGGTCGCATTAGAAATTCTGGTGTGCGTATCGCTGGCGCTAATTTTATCCCACCTAATGCATTAAAGGTTTCTGATTTTTTAGAGGATCTTATCAATTGGGTAAATGGTGATGGTGCTAGTTTACATCCTGTCGTGAGAGCTACTATTTTTCATCATCGATTTGTGTGGATTCACCCATTCTTTGATGGTAATGGTCGCACGGTGCGTTTAGTGTTTAATCTACTTTTAATGAAGGAAGGTTATCCACCAGCAATTATTTTAAAGGTAGATCGTAAGAAATATTACACGGCATTAAACGCTGCAAATAATGGTTCTTATGACAAACTATTGTTGTTAGTCGCGCAGGCTGCCTCACGTTCATTAGATATTTATTTAAGTAATCTAGAAGATACAGCTGGTGATTATGCTCCTATTTCTAATATTGTAAAAGAACCTGATATTACATACGGTCAGGAATATGTGAGTCTACTGGCGCGTAAAGGGAAAATAGATGCCTATAAAGAAGGTCGCGTATGGTATACCACAAAAAAAGCTGTGGATGATTACATCGCTGGTCGCAAGAGAAAAAGAAAATTAGGTGATTAGGTGATTAGGTGAAAATCCAAAAAAAATGATCTTCTTTTCACTTTTAAAGGAAAAATATCAAGGCAGTTCTAGAAAACAGATTGCAACACTAGGTTAGCAATATGCGATACTGAAGAATCTTGACTACCTATTCTTCCACTGAATATCCATTCCTTGAAAATCTTTAGAAGCTTGTTCTTTTGCTTGTTTAGGAATCATAAATTCAAATTCGATAGCGACTTCTAGATCATCATCTAGGTAAAAAAGCATGGTTTCCTCACCTTCATAATCACATATAACCATTGCGTGGATTTCATGTACGGTAAAGTGTTCATCCTTTAACTCTTGCATTTCTTGCAACTCAAAGTAATGCAATACTCTAGCGCCTTTAAAATAATCGATTTGATGTAGGTAAATATCTTTTTCCATAGGTAGGTGTTTAGTAAAATAAAAAACGTTTTAACACGATGTGCTAAAACGTTTTTTTTACTCATTATTTTGCTCTAGATTTCTCTATCCGGATCAAATGCTTCTAATAATTGTGCTACACGCTGTACAAATTGACCACCTAAGGCTCCATTTACAACTCTATGATCATAGCTATGTGATAAGAACATTTTCATGCGTATTCCTATAAAATCACCTTGTGGTGTTTCTACAACTGCTGGCACTTTTCTAATTGCTCCTAGTGCTAAAATACCAACTTGCGGCTGGTTGATTATAGGCGTTCCTAAAACAGATCCAAAAGTTCCTACATTAGTAACCGTATACGTTCCACCTTGTGTATCGTCTGGTTTTAATTTGCTATTTCTAGCTCTACTCGCCAGGTCGTTAACAGATTTTGCCATACCTACTAGGTTTAATTGATCTGCATTTTTAATTACAGGTACAATTAAATTACCATCTGGTAAGGCAGCTGCCATTCCTAAGTTGATATTCTTGCGTTTTATGATATGATCACCATCTACAGCGATATTCATCATCGGGAATTCTTTTAAGGCTTTTGCAACCGCTTCCATGAATATAGGTGTAAAAGTTAGGTTTTCACCTTCACGCTTTTTGAACGCGTCTTTATGTTTTTTACGCCAGTTCCAGATGGTAGTAACATCTGCTTCTATAAAACTTTGAACGTGCGCGCTAGTTTGAGTAGATGCCACCATATGATGAGCAATTAATTTACCCATTCTGGTCATCTCTATAATCTCGTCTTCACCATTAACACTTACTGGCGCCGCTTTAGACGCTGGCGCAGATTGCACCGCGGCTTTTACTGGAGAATTTGCAACAGGAGCTGTAGTCTTTCCTGCTTTTTTATCTTGTACAAATTGTAAAATATCATGTTTTGTCACGCGACCTTCTAAACCAGTACCTTTAATACTTTCTAGTTCTAATAGGGAAATGTTTTCTGCTTTGGCAATGTTTTTTACTAATGGTGAATAGAAATTATCACTTCCTGAAAAATCTACTTTACCAGCAGTTTCCATTCCTTTTTCTACTTGTGCTGTCGCTTCTTGAACTGCCGTTGCTGCAGAATCAGTTGCTGATTCAGTAGTCGCTGTGGCGCTAGCCTCAGCGGCATCAGTTTCTATAATAGCAATAGTCTGTCCTACCTGAACTACATCATCCACTTGAAAAAGAATTTCTGTAACGGTTCCATCTACCTCACTAGGCACTTCACTATCTACCTTATCAGTCGCGATTTCAAGGACAGCTTCATCTGCCTCTATGGTATCGCCTACATTTTTAAGCCATGAAGTGATGGTAGCCTCTGCTACAGATTCTCCCATTTTAGGTAATTTCAATTCAAACTTTGCCATAATACTGTATAACTATATCGTTTTCTTAAGCGTTTGCAAAAGTAAGAATTCTGTTCATAGGAATGGTAGAGAATATTATTCCTTAGGTTTATTTTAAGGCTTGTAAAATTAATGATGGTTCTTAAAAGGCGATATGAGATAACAAACCTGTTAGTTACAAACACTAATTAGAATTTAAATGAAAAAAAAGCGAAGCAAAAACCTTTAGAAAAGGCTAATATTCTGATTATTTATTAAGGTAAACAACCTCACCACGATTGTTGCTATAATTACTTCCTAGCATGAAATCTCTGCGCTCGCTCATAAATCGATAAGTAATATTAGAACCAGTATTTGTAGACATAAAATCAATAATGCTAGTCATATTAAGGGATTTGATATCCCAGATGATTTGTGTGTGATCTTGTAGTTTTAAGCTTTGTAATTCTGTAAACGAGTACTTTTCTACACCATTCCATTGATATGGCTCATCGTTTGAAATTAACACCTGATGATTAACTTTAGTGACCGTTTGTTCCTTTTTAATTGGTCGTGTTTTTAAAAAGGCAACTCCTATTTTCACTAATGCCCGTTGCATCGCAGACTGCTTAAAATGTTTATCATAGAACAGTTGCATCGCACCATAAAATCGATCTAAATATTTTTTATCCTTTATGGTGCTCTCACCTTTAAAATGGATCACTTTCTGACTACCTAGATAGTAGTTTTCATAACCATAAAGTAATGCAGAATAACTCAAATCTATGTCTTCGCCATACATAAAGTAACGTTCATCAAATCCACCTATAGTTTCATAAACAGACTTTTTACAAAACATAAATGCGCCTACTAGTACTTCAACAGCGCCATTTTCATCTTTAGCTAATTCATGATGATAATAGCTTTCATCATTGCCTAATAATTTTTGCCTTGCGACTTTTGGAGTTGGCACGTGACGCTTAGACTCTGGCAAGAATATTCCAGAACCGTCGATAAGTTGAGTACCTAGAAAGGCTAGTTGTTTTTTTGCTTTCGCGAAAGCGGAATCAGAACTACGGGCGAAACTGAGACATTCCTCAAACACATGTTCTCCTACAATCGTATCTGGATTTAAAATACATAGATACTCACCACTTGCTTCCTTAACTGCTAGATTGTTTCCTTTAGAAAATCCATGATTGTCTTCAAATGCTAGAACCTTTACCTTATCCTTAAAAACAAAATGAAGCATTTGTAGGCTGGAATCAGTAGAATTATTATCTGCTACAATAATCTCTGCATTGATATTTTTTGTAGCTCTAAAAACGCTATCGATGCACAGCTCTAAAAATGCAGCTGCGTTATAATTTAATATGATAATAGATAGTTCCACAGCCTAGCTATTCATAGAATTTTCATAAGGAACACGATGTAAAATACTGCGGCCTAGTGTGACCTCATCTGCAAATTCTAGCTCATCGCCTACGGCGATTCCACGAGCTATTGTTGATGTATTAACGGCTAATCCTTCTAACTGTTTAAAGATATAAAAGTTAGTCGTGTCGCCTTCCATAGTGGGGCTTAGGGCAAAAATAATTTCTTTAACCTCATCATTCTTAATGCGGTCTACTAATGTTTTAATGTTCAAATCCTGAGGACCTATTCCATCCATAGGACTAATTTTTCCGCCTAACACATGATACATACCGCGATACTGACTGGTATTTTCAATTGCCATAACGTCACGCACATCTTCTACCACACATACAATGGTATTATCTCGACTGTGACTAGCACAAATCTCACAAAGTTCTACATCGCTTACATTATGACATTGATTGCAGAATTTAAGATCATGACGCATACTGGATAAAGCTTGGGTTAATCCATCTGTCTGATCTTGTGGTTGTCGCATTAAATGAAGTACTAACCGCAATGCGGTACGCTTACCTATTCCTGGTAATTGTGACACGTGATTTACGGCTTCTTCTAGTAATTTTGAGGAAAAATTCATGCCTTGCGAAGATAAAATAACTTCACAGTTATTCATAAGTGTGTGAATGGAATAACACAAGAAGGTTTTTGCAAATTGATATAAATGGTACTTTAGCGTTTAAATAAATACTACGTGACTTCTACACAAATTCTAATTACCATAGTACTGTACTTTGCAGTACTCATAACAATATCTTATTTAGTAGGAAGAAAAGGTGACAGCGCGACTTTTTTTAGAGGTAATCGCAGTTCTCCATGGTACGTAGTGGCTTTTGGGATGATAGGCGCATCGTTAAGTGGTGTTACTTTTATATCTGTTCCTGGTGCGGTAGAAGCTGGTGCCATGAATTATTTTCAAGTGGTACTGGGCTATGTTGTAGGTTATGCTGTTATAGGCATGGTGTTATTGCCATTGTATTATAAATTAAACCTTACGTCTATTTATACTTATTTAGATAAGAGGTATGGGAATGCAGCGCAGTATACTGGGTCTAGTTTTTTCATTCTTTCTAGAATTGTAGGTGCTAGCTTTAGGCTTTATTTAGTTGCTGGTGTCTTACAGACTTTTGTATTTGAAGCCATGGGCGTTTCATTCTGGCAAACGGTAACTCTCACTGTAATTTTGATCTGGTTGTACACCTTTAAATCTGGTATTAAAACCATCGTTTGGACAGATACCTTGCAAACTTTATTCATGCTTATTGCGGTAGGTGTCGCCATTTATTATGTAAGCGATAGTTTAGGACTAAACGGCATAGGATCCGTAACTGGTTTTATAACAGAAAGTGATTTGTCTCAAATTTTCTTTTTTGATGACTGGAAAAGCGGTCAACATTTTGTAAAACAATTTATATCAGGTGCTTTTATAGCTATTGTAATGACCGGATTAGATCAAGATATGATGCAAAAAAACTTGACCTGCCGCAGCCTTAAGGACGCGCAGAAAAACATGTTCTGGTTTACGATGGTACTCACCTTTGTGAATCTAATCTTCTTAGGTCTAGGTGTTTTATTAACTGCTTATGCTTCTACAAATGGAATTGATGCTCAAAAAGACGCCTTGTTTCCGTCCATTGCTCTGGATGCTGGATTAGGTATAGGAATAGGTTTAGTCTTTATTCTAGGATTAGTAGCAGCAGCCTATTCTAGTGCAGATAGCGCGTTAACATCATTAACCACATCTTTTTCTGTAGACATCTTAAAAATCGAAGAAAACTATGAGGCAAAAAAACAAAACCAAATGCGTAAATGGATTCACGTAGGATTTTCTGTGGTTTTAATTCTAGTGATCGTAGGGTTTGAATACCTAGTTAAAGACGATAGCGTGATTAATAAGCTTTTTGTGTATTCTGGATATACCTATGGACCTTTATTAGGATTGTTTTCATTTGGGATAGTGACTCGGCTAAAAGTACATCACTATGCAACACCTATTATCGCAATTTTATCTCCTTTTTTAGCTTTTATAATTAGCTTTTATGCAGAAGCTTTATACGAGTTTGAATTTGGGTTTTTTATCCTATTGCTTAATGGCGCAATCACGTTTTTAGGTTTGTGGATTGCGTCATTTTTGAGTCAGCAAGAACAAGAAGATACCATGTAATGTTGTTTTGTTACGCTTTTGCGAAAGCGTAATCCATAAAAAATTAATACTGATTTGTACCTAATAGCACTAGCGTACAAGCAACTTCAGACTCAATATTATTTTCTTTAAGCAACTGGTAGAACTCTGGGTTTTCAGTTCCCGGATTGAAGATCACACGTCTAGGTTTTAAACTAACAATATAATCGTAATAATCTACCTGACGTTTTGGATTTAAATAAAGTGTTACTGTATCCAGTCCTTGAAAAGGGATTAACTCCTTATGAATTTTCACATCATCTACTAATCCTTCTCGCATACCTATGGCAACAGTCTCAATATTGAACTTACGCAATCTATAAATGGCAACGTTAGAATAACGTTCTTCTTTTAGCGATGCGCCTAGTACTAAGGTTTTTTTAGACATATTTAATAGAATGGCTGTAACAATTCATCAAAAGTAACGTCTTTTATGTGAAGGTAGATTTACTTTTGATTTATTTGATAAAGATAAGAACCGAATAATTCATAATGAATGGTTAGTGTTATTATTTGGTTATTAGAAAACCCGAGCTTGCAGGCTCGGGTTTTTGTTTTACCATAGTAATATCATAAATCCAATCAAGTTCGGACTTAAGTCCGAACCTGAAAAATTACTATGAAAAGGATTACCTTTAATTGATGTCAAAGAATCAACTAAAGGTTTACATACACATTGTTTTTACCACTAAAAACAGAAAATCACAAATTCAACTGCTGTGGAGAAGGTTTTATACCCCAAATTGTGGGAAATCATCATAAAGAACGATTGTATTCCACTAGCCGTAAATGGCGTTGAAGATCATGTACATATATTAGTAAAACTAGATTCAAAAATCAGTATTTCTAAATTAATGCAATCATTAAAAGGGAAAAGCGCTAAGATCATTAACGATAGTTACCTGTTAATTGACCATTTCATTTGGCAAAGAGGCTATGGCGCATTTTCAATACAAGAGAAAGATGTTCCTAGAATCATTAAATACATTAAAAACCAAAAGGAACATCATAAAAATCACTCTATCGAAGAAGATTTTGAGATTTAAAACTAAAAAAAGAAGCGGTGTTATGTCTAATTACGATGAAATGAATTTTAAATCTAGCTGTAAAGATCAGTCTGTATTTTAGAAACAAGTGGATTATTTTAGAGGTGCGGACTTAAGTCCGCACCTCTAAAATAAAATCATCTACCATTTAATCACCGCACTAGCCCATGTAAATCCACTACCAAAGGCTGCCAGTACCACCGTATCGCCTTCTTTTACTTTTCCTTCTTCCCATGCCTCACATAAAGCAATAGGAATAGACGCCGCGGTAGTATTACCGTATTTCTGGATGTTATTATAGACCTGATCGTCTGACAATTTGAATTTCTTTTGAATGAACTGTGAGATACGTAAGTTAGCCTGATGTGGTACTAACATATCAATATCTGTTACTTCAAGTCCATTTGTTTTTAAGCCTTCCATAATCACCTCGCTAAAACGCACCACGGCATTTTTAAACACAAACTGACCATTCATGTATGGATAATATGGAATATCCTCTTGCGGATTCTCCTCTATTAATGCTGGAACCCAGTGATTAGTAGATGGACCTTTTAATGATAATTCTAGCGCGTGTTTTCCCTCACTATGTAAATGCGTTGACAATACGCCATGACCTTCTTTATCACTACGTGAGATCACTGCTGCACCAGCACCATCACCAAAAATCACCGTCACACCACGACCACGAGTAGAAAAATCCAGTCCACCACTATGATTCTCTGATCCTATGACTAGTACATTTTTATACATTCCTGTTTTAATGAACTGATCTGCCACAGAAAGTGCATAGACAAAACCACTACATTGATTACGTACATCTAGCGCTGGACAGGTATGAATTCCCATCAAATCCTGAACCTGTACTCCACAACCTGGGAAATAATAATCCGGAGATAAGGTAGCAAATACGATCATCTCAATATCATCCTTTGAAATACCAGCGCGTTCTATCGCGATCTTTGCCGCTTTTACGCCCATAACTGCCGTAGAATTCCCATCACCTTTTTTAATATGACGACGTTCTTTAATACCAGTACGTTCCTGAATCCAGGCATCGTTAGTATCCATCACTTTAGAAAGATCATCGTTAGTAACTACATTTTCTGGGACGTATTTTCCCATTCCGGTAATGCGAGATGTGTACATATATTCAATTTTGTAAGCTATGCAATATACATCCTACTTCCCTAAAACATTCCTAAAACGATGTATTTTTGGGTACGATGAGCACGCTTTTTAATTCAGATATTCCACTAATTCCAGATGCTACGGTACAGTATGATGGTAGGTATTACGCTTTCGCGAAAGCGGAATCACTACAATTCAGATTAGTCAACACGATCCCATGGCGTCAAAACAAAATCACCGTCTATGGCAAACAATATGACGAGCCACGATTAACTCAATTGTACGGTGACAAAGGAATTAACTACGGTTACAGCGGTATCAATTTTAAGGCATTACCATGGAATGAAGTATTGCTAGAAATCAAAAATGACATAGAAAAAACGACTGGTCATGAATTTAATGTGTGTCTGGTAAATCGCTATCGTAATGGTCAGGATTCTAACGGCTGGCATGCAGATAATGAAAAGGTTTTAGGCGAGAATCCAGTGATTGCTTCATTGAGTTTTGGACAAGAGCGGTACTTTCATTTACGTCATAACGAGAATAAAGAATGGCGTTTTAAATTCCCATTACATCATGGCAGTTTACTTATCATGAAAGATCAAACGCAACATACCTACCAGCATCAAATTGCCAAAACAAAACGACAAATAGGAGAACGTATTAACCTTACTTTTAGAAAAGTCCTGTAGTTATGATGCATTTTTGTAATTCAAAAGGTTGTTACACGACTTTGTTATTATGGCAAGAGCAAAAGATATCCTTAAAGATCTTACAGAACGCGATATAGACCGCATCGTAGAAATGGGATGGGAAGACCGCACACCATTTGATGCGATAGAAGCACAATTCGGTATATCAGAAGGTGAAGTCATTAAGATTATGCGCAACCAGATGAAGGAAAGCAGTTTTAGAATGTGGCGCGCTCGCGTGCAAGGTCGTTCTACAAAACATCGTGCTAGCCGTGATCCAGAGATGGATCGTTTCCGTTGTTCTAGACAACGTCACATTTCTGGAAACAAGGTTTCAAAGCGATAATTACTTTCACATTTTATAACTGTTTTTTAATAGAGATAAAGTTACCTTTATACATTAAAATCTTGTTATGAGAATACTAATCATAGGTGGAAACGGTACCATAGGGAAAACAATAGTTGCAACATTTTCAAATGAACATGAGGTCATAGTCGCAGGAAGAACATCAGATGAATATCAAGTAGATATAGCTAATAGTGATTCTATTAAGCTACTTTTTGAAAAAACTGGAAAACTAGACGCTATTGTCTGTATCGCAGGTGAGGCAAAATGGGCTTCTTTTACAGAATTAAGTGAAGATGATTATTACATAGGTCTAAAAAGCAAATTAATGGGTCAAGTTAATTTAGTGCGTTTAGGTCTCAATTACCTCAATAAAGGCGGTAGCATAACACTGTCTACAGGAATTCTTGCAGATGACCCAGTTATTAAAACTGCTAGTGCTGCTATGGTAAACGGTGGTATTCATAGTTTTGCTAGAGCTACAGCTCTTGAACTAACGGATGAAAAACGATTAAATGTAGTTTCATTAGGAATGGTTGAAGATGGTTATGAAAAATATAAAAATTACTTCCCAGGTCACAATCCTATTCCCATGATTAAGGTCGCTAGCGCATACGTACGCAGTGTTATGGGAAAAGATAATGGACGTATCATACGATACTACGATCAAATTTAATTTTAATAAAGTGTAACATATTTGTTTTTATGAATACTTATTTAGAAATTTGTCTAAATACCTAATTACTTTTGAATAGATTATTTAAAGCACTTAATGACGCCACTAGACGCGAGATTCTAGAACTGCTAAAAGAGAAAGACTTAAATGCTGGTGATATTGCACAGCACTTCTCTATCTCAAAGCCTAGTATATCGCATCATCTAGATTTATTAAAACAAGCTGGACTGGTGACTTCTCAAAAGGATGGTCAATTTGTAACCTATTCTATTAATACAACGGTGATGGATGAATTAATGCAGTGGATTGTTCAACTTAAAAAAACAGACTCATGAAAACTACCCGACTAGAAGAAACGGTCATTATAGTACTTACTTTAATTCCCTTTATATATCTCGCTATTATTTATGGCGATTTACCTGACACCATTCCTACACACTGGAATGCTCAAGGAGTAGTAGATGGCTATGGTAATAAGAAAACCCTATGGATGATTCCTATAATGATGACTGGTTTAATCTACGTTTTGCTTAAGTTTTTACCTCAATTAGATCCCAAAAAACAGATCCAAAAAATGGGTAAGAAATTTATTCATCTACGAATGATTATGACATTGTTTATGACATTACTAGCAACTGGAATTATCTATATGACGCAACATCACAATGAAGACTTTGCTGGTGACCCATCATGGGTTTTTATTTTAGTAGGATTATTATTTGTGGTTTTAGGTAATTACATGCCAGCAATGAAACCTAATTACTTTGTAGGAATACGTACGCCATGGACTTTAGAAAATGAAACCGTATGGCGCAAAACCCATCGACTAGGTGGATGGACCTTTATGGCAAGTGGTGTCGCAATTATTATTAGTGCATTAGCGTTATCATCTCAAATCACAACGATTATCACCTTGGTAGGCGCAATTGGCACGGCTTTAGTAACGATGGTTTACAGTTATATGATCTTTAAAAAAATACCACAATCATGAAAAAGATATTTATTATTCTGATGTTGCTTCCCGTTATTGGGATGGCTCAATCAGCTTTTGGAAAAGGACAACCTAAAAAGGAAGCTAGTGATGAATTAAACATTAATGACAACGTTCAAGGAACCTTGTGGATACCTGAAAATATCAAACAGCCACCTTTAGTGATTTTACTTACGGGAAGTGGTCCTAATGATCGCGATGGAAATAGCCCTATGACTAAAAACGATAGTCATAAACAGCTTGCTCTACTTTTAAAAGAAAATGGTATTGCTACCTATCGCTATGATAAACGTGTGGTTACCCAAATTAAAAAGAAAAAGGTAGATCCTAATACTAGTTTTGATGATTTTGTAGATGATGCTAAAGCGGTAGTAGATCATTTTAAAAATGACAAAAGCTTTTCAAAAATCATTCTTGCTGGTCATAGTCAGGGATCACTAGTTGCAATGCTAGCTATAGATGACAACGTTGATGGATTTATCTCACTAGCCGGTTCTGGTGAAATGATTGATAAGGTCATTGTCGCACAAGTAGCTAAACAAGCACCAGGACTAGATAAAGTTGCAGCGGCTACCTTCCAAAAAATGCGTGATTCTGTAGAGATCATAACAGATGTAAGTCCATATTTAATGAGTTTACAAGCACCTGAAATGCAACCTTTCATGGAATCATGGATGGCTTATGATCCTGCTGTAGAAATCAGCAAATTAAAAATACCAACCTTAATTGTTAATGGAGATCGTGATGAACAGGTTTCTGTTGAGCAAGCACAACTGCTCAAAAACGCAGCACCAGATGCGCAACTCACCATTATAAAAGGTTTAAATCATGTCCTTAAAGAAGTACCAGAAGACGATCTAGTCGCTGCAAAAAGTTATAGTGATCCTAATTTCCCTATTCATACAGAGTTAATAACAACTATGGTGAATTTTATAAATCGCTTGTGATGAGTTGATTCTTTCGGTATCGATTCATCTCGATACTTTGGCAAGCTCAGTGAGATGCTTTCTCTAAATGTTTGCTAGGTATAAATTAACCTGTTGATATTTCGCTTTCGCGAAAGCGAAATAAAAATCAATTCATAAATAAAAGCCTAAAGTCGTATTTTGCATACTCGCAAATACGACTTTATGACTTTATACGCACTTACAGAAGTAGTAAAAGATACCACGCCATTAATCACAAAAGACACGGTGGTTTTTGGGCTATTGATGATCTGTCTTGCGCTGGTATTCTATAGTTCTTCATTGAAAGACGGATTCTGGGCTAAGTTTTATAAAATCGTACCATCATTATTGATGTGTTACTTATTACCATCTGTATTGAGTTCACTAGGTATCATTGCTCCAGAATGGAAAACGGTAGCAACAGATGGCACCGTTGTAGAAACTAGTTCAAATTTATATTATATGGCGTCGCGATACCTGTTACCTGCAGCGCTAGTATTAATGACTTTATCCATAGACTTAAAAGCAGTTTTTAATTTAGGTCCTAAGGCATTGATCATGTTTTTAACAGGAACTGTGGGAATCATCATAGGTGGACCGTTAGCAATACTTATTGTAGGATCGTTTTCACCAGAAACAGTAGGTGGTGAAGGACTAGATGCCGTATGGCGTGGATTATCAACGTTAGCTGGAAGCTGGATAGGTGGTGGAGCAAATCAAACAGCGATGTTAGAAGTTTATGAATTTAACCAAGAGAAATATGGTGGAATGGTACTGGTAGATATCGTTGTGGCTAATCTATGGATGGCGATCATTCTACTGGGAATAGGAAAGTCATTAAAAATAGATCGATTCTTTAAAGCAGATAGTAGCGCAATCGAAGATTTAAAAAAACGCGTATCTGATTATACGGCTAGTGTGAAGCGTGAAGCTACTTTTACAGACATGATGGTGATGTTAGGAATGGCTTTTGGAGCGGTGGCGATTGCTCATTTTGGCGCTAATTTTTTATCAGAATGGACAACAAATTTTCCAGCGATTAAGGAAAATATATATTTAAGTTTTCTGACCAGTCAGTTTTTCTGGATGATTTCTATTGCTACCTTAATAGGAATTATTCTTTCATTTACACCAGCTAAATCTTATGAAGGAACTGGTGCTAGTCGTATAGGAAGTATTTTTATTTATGTACTAGTTGCTACGATAGGAATGAAAATGGACCTTACTCAAATTGTAGAAAACCCATTATTGATTCTAGTAGGAATTGTATGGATGACCATTCACGCGGTACTGTTAATCATCATGGCAAAACTAATACGAGCACCTTACTTTTTCCTAGCCGTAGGATCACAGGCAAATGTAGGTGGTGCTGCTAGCGCGCCTATTGTAGCATCAGAGTTTCATCCATCGTTAACTAGTGTAGGTGTATTGCTAGCGGTTTTTGGTTATGTAGTAGGAACGGTAGGAGCTATTGCTTGTACAATTTTAATGCAAATGGTCGCTACTTAAATGTAGCTTTTTAGTAGCTTAAATCAATTCCAAAACAGATATTTGCATCACTTAAAAAGTAATTATGAATAAAGTACTCACCTTATTATTAATAATTATTCTTGCTGCATCTTGTGAGCAAGAGAAACAAGGTAATTTAATAGTTAATGGAACTGTAGATGGTTTAAAAATAGGCACGCTATACTTGCAACAATTAAAAGATACGGTACTGGTAAATGTAGATTCCGTAATGGTAGATGGTGAAACTCCTTTTCAAATGGCCGCTGATATTGATGAGTCACAAATTATGTATCTCTATTTAGACAAAAAGGATGGTATTGAGTTCAACGATCGCATTTCGTTCTTTGCAGAAGATACGGTAATGAACATCTCTACGAGTTTAGCAAAATTTGAGAAAGACGCCATTGTAACTGGCGGAAAAAATCAAAGCCGGTATAATGAATTCCAGAGAGTTAACAAAAGGTTGAATCAAGAATACACAGAATTGATTAAACGCAATATTGAATTAAATCAACTAGATGAAATAGAAGTAACCGTTGTAGACTCCTTACAACGCGCGATTAATAAACATATACGTCGTAAGGTAGGATACGTTGTTAACTATGCACAATTACATAAAGAACATGAAGTGGCACCATATCTTCTTCTTACAGAGGCTACTGAAGCTAATCCAGTTTATCTAGACAGCATCTATAAACAGATGCCAAAAAAAATTCAGACAAGTCGTTATGGAAAACAACTGTCTGAATTATTAACTAAACTAAAGTAAATTTATAGTTTATTGACGCGATCTATTAAGGCTTTACCTTGAGATTCTAAATCCTGTCTAACACTTTTAAGGTGTGCTCTACGGTTTTCTACCTTACGGTCATTTACGCGAGCGATTAACTGGTCAAAAGTGCTGATACAGTCATCCACAACAGCATCTGCTGCCTTAGGATCTTGATCAGGATTAGTCGCTTGAGTAATTAATGCTGCTTCTATAATATCACCTAATACAAAGTTGATATCTTGTTTTAAGTCTTTAATACTTGCCATGATAATTATTTTGATACAAAAGTAAGCTTAATTTATATGCTACAGATGTATGGCTAGTAATTTTGAATCTCCAGTGGATTCAATTCTTACGTAAGGAATAGCGGCAGGCAATAGCATCGTCTGGGCATAGTTTAATCGGTAATGTTCACCATCGTAATAAACCATGCAGTCCTCACCTATGTTCATAAGTACCATGAAACTATTATGACGTGCCACTTCGACATCTTCACAACCAGTAAAATGTAAGTAATCAGTAGTGAAATAAGGCGTTGTTTTCAGATTTTGCGTTCCTAAACAAGTAGGGTTATAATGAATTTTATAATCTGTTGATTTTTTATAATCGGTTACTTCTACGGACTCTTTGATATGTAATTTTCTGGTGTTTCCATCATCATCTCTGCGGTCAAAATCATATACTCTATAGGTAATATCACTACTTTGTTGAATCTCGGCCAGTGTGATTCCAGCGCCTATGGAGTGTACTAGACCAGGATGAATAAAAAAGGCGTCACCAGCAACTACGTTTTCAGAATTCAGCAATTCCATGACAGTGTTTTGTGATATCGCTTTCGCGAAAGCGGCATCATTACAATCTTCATTAAATCCTAAGATCAATCGTGAATCTGGAGTGGCATTCATGATGTACCACATTTCTGTCTTTCCAAAGCTGTTGTGCTTGCGTTGTGCAACAACGTCATCAGGATGAACCTGGATAGATAAGTCCTGAGCTGCGTTGATATACTTAATGAGCAACGGAAACTGCTCTCCAAACTGGCTAATGACTTTTTTACCTAAAAGCTGAATAGGAAAGTTCTCAATAAGTTCTAAAATCGAATGATCTTTGTACTTTCCATTGTTAATGATACTCACATCATTAGGAACAACACTAATTTCCCAACTTTCACCTAATTGATGAATGGGATTATCTAAATTCTTAATGATATTTAAATCATTACCACCCCAAATTTTATTTTTAAGAATAGAATTAAACTGTAACGGGTAGAGCGTCATTATTCTCCTTTATAAAGTACAAAGTTACGAGGAGTCTCGTAAAGTTTTACTTCTAGATCATATTTAGGATCTAATTTAGCTTTTATCTTATTGTAAATCACAAATGCGATATGCTCTGCTGTAGGGATTAATTCTTTAAACTCAGGCACTTCTTCATTTAAGTTTTTATGATCTAAGGCGTCTTCTACCTCACTTTTAATAATATCTTTTAAAATTTTGAGATCAATAAGATATCCTGTTTCTGGATCTACCTCTCCACTAACGCCTATTTCCATATCATAATTATGACCGTGAAAATGAGGATTATTGCATTTACCAAAAATCTTTTCGTTCTTTTCATCACTCCAGTCTGGTCTATATAATCTATGGGCTGCATTAAAATGCGCTTTACGGTAGGCTGTTAATCTCATGATATGTGCGTATAATATTTATCAAAAATGATCTTAAACCACTCTGTATAGTTTTCTGGTTTTGAATCAATGTCTTTTTTAATGTCTGTTGCTGTCATCCATTTATAACTAGCCACTTCTTCTGGATTGATAAGAGGATCATCATTGTAATGACCTATCATAACGTGATCCAGTTCATGCTCTGTAAGGCCGTTGTCAAAAGGAGCTATATAGATGAAATGGAATAATTCTTTAAGATCTGTTGTGAATCCCATTTCTTCCATTAAACGGCGTTTGCCAGCCTCTATATTACTTTCGCCATCACGTTGATGACTACAGCAGGTGTTTGTCCATAAACCAGGTGAGTGGTATTTAGAATACGCGCGTTGCTGTAGCATGATCTCATTCTTGTCATTCAATACAAACACGGAAAACGCTCTGTGCAACAGGGCTTTTTTGTGCGCTTCTATTTTTTCCATAAGCCCGACTTTTTCATCACGCTCGTTAACCAGTATTACCTGTTCTTCCATTACCTCATGTTAATACCCAAAATTACAAAAGCATATCTAGTGATCTATTAATAGATTCATAATAAAGTATGTGAAAACAAAAAGATCCTTTCAATTACGAAAGGATCTTTTGATTTGATTAAATATCTAAATCTTTAAAGCAGTAATCTACTTCTTAGTCAAGATAAATTCAGAACGTCTGTTTAAATCATGTTGCTCTTCTGTACACTCAACACCGTTAGAACATTCATTTACTAATTGATACTCACCGTAACCTGCAGCGGTTAACCTATTAGGCGATATACCTTTCATGATTAAGTAGGCTCTAGTACTCTTAGCACGACGATCTGATAGCTTAATGTTATAACCATCAGATGCTCTACTGTCTGTATGCGATCGAATATCAATCTCAGATGTAGGGTACGCATTCATGTAAGCAAGAATCTTTTGAAGTTGAACTTCAGCATCAGGGCGAATATTTGACTTATCAAAGTCAAAATATATTTTGGTTAAACCTAAAGCTTCCGCTACATTATCCCCAATCTGAATTTCATTAACCTTTTCCTCGATAGTCTTAGCTACTGCTAGTGGTTGCTCTAACGTAGTAGTTACATTAGGCGTCTGTATGAATTCTTCCGCGACAGAGAACCCATCTTTTTCAGCCTTGATAGAATAATTGCTTCCACATTCTAGTTTAAAGCTATAAGCTGCATCATCTCCTACTACCATTTGATCTACCACTTTGTTATCAGCATCTAATAAAGACACTGTAGATTGTGGCATTAAATCCCCTGTTTTCTCGTCTGTAACAACTCCATTAATATCAACAACACAGCTCAATGGCTTCGTTTGTTTGAAATAATAGATATCGTCTAGTCCTTTTCCAGATAAACGGTTAGAACTAAAGTAACCTGTTAACTTCTCTTGATTCAGTACAAAAGCAAAATCATCTTGTGTACCATTAACCGGCTTCCCTAAGTTGATTACGTCTTTCGTTAATTCACCATTTGTAGCCTGAGAAACAAATACGTCTAATCCACCAAGTCCTTGATGACCGTTTGATGAAAAGTATAAATCCCCATTTGAACTCATGAATGGAAATAATTCATTTCCTGGCGTATTTACTTCCTTAACATTCACTGGTGTTCCTAATCCGCCGCTTCCATCTAAGGTAACATACCATATATCTGAAGAAGCTTTTGTATCAAACAGTCCTTTCTTACCACCTGGACGATCTGACGCAAAATATAATCTGTCCTCATTAGGACTTAAGGCAGGATGCGCAGTTGAAAACTCTTCACCGTTTATAGATAGTTCCTCAACATTACTCCATTCGTCTCCTTCACCTTCTCTTGTTGCTCTAAATATCTTAAGTTTATTGATATCATCTGAACTCTTTTTGAAACGTTTTTTGAAGAAATTATTTCTTGTAAAGTATACGGTCTTGTTATCCTTTGTAAATACAGCATTGCTTTCATGAAACTTAGTGTTAATATTACCACTAAAATTTTCCATATTCAAAAACTCACCTGTACTTGGGTCTACGTCTGCACTATAAAGATTTAAGAAAGACCGATCACTCCATTTGTGCACATATTTAACCATCGATGACGAATCATTAGAACTAGCAAAAACCGCCTTTTTACCACCGTCGTATATACCAACACCGAAGTCTTGGGCTTTACTATTCATATTTAATCGTTTTATTTCAAATCTTCCAGACTGTGCGTCTATCTGATCTAAGTAATTACGATTTTTCGTGTAATTTTGGATAAACTGATCATCTCCTTTTACTTTAACGTATTCCTCAACAATCTCATCAGCTCTATCATAATCCTTTACTGACTTTAAAGTTTGAATATACTTAAAGAAATATTCCTTACTGATATCGTGTAAATCATACTCAAATACTTTTGCATACCACTTGTTTGCATTCGTATAATCGTTGTTGTAATAATAGGTATCCGCAAGATTTTGGAATAACTCCATGTCCGCATATCCTTTCTCGGCTATATTAAGATACATCTTCTGTGCGTCAATATAGGCTAGCTTACTGTAATCTTCATTGGAAGACTTCATACCACGCTTCTGTGCAAACACACTTCCCGAGGTTAAAAGCACTATTAATAATAGTAGTAGTTTATTGTTCATAACTGTATAATATTGATGTTAGAAGAATCTAGGTGTAATAATTTTATCTAAGTTATTAAATAACTCAAATCTCATAAAAAGCTCATAACTACCATCATTATAGATAGCATTTCCTAAAGCTGTTGTTTCTCTGTCGTAAGCAAAACCAATCATTAATTGATCGCTTACTTGGAAACCTACTAATCCACTTAAGGCGGCACTCCATCTGTATGCAGCTCCTATAGTAAGCTTATCATTAAATAAGAAATTAGCAGTCGCATCCCATTGTAAAGGTGCACCAGGTACCATTTTAACCATGGTAGCAGGCTTAAACTTAACAGATTCGCTCAAATCAAACACATAACCAGCTGTCATGAAGTAATGAATTCGCTCTTGCGCTACAAAAGTGGTAGCATTATTTCTATTCTCGTCAAAATGCTCTGTCTGCAATAAATTAGGCGCACTTAAACCAAGATAAAACTTATCTGTGTGATAATGCAATCCTAGTCCTACCATAGGAGACAGTAGGTTATTAACTCCACCGCCTTGTAATCTAGGGTCTGCAGGATCGAATATATCAAGTTGATTAAAATCAACATTTAATAAATGAGCACCTGCTTTAATACCAAAACTAAATTTAGCTTCATCCCCTACAGGTAAGGTATAGCTAAAGTCAGCAGAAACAAATGTTTCATCAGCTGGCCCAATTTCATCATTTACAACAGACAATCCTAGTCCGACTCTACTGTCTCCTATCGGACTATGTGCTGATAAACTCTGAGTTCTTGGAGCACCATCTAGACCAACCCATTGACTACGGTGTAAACCTACAATGCTTAATGCACCTCTATTTCCCGCATAAGCTGGGTTGATAACAACTGGATTGTACATGTACTGGGTGTACTGTGGATCCTGTTGTGCGCTTACCGCTTTCGCGAAAGCAAATACTAAAATGATCGTTATTATTTTCTTCATCTCTTCTTGTATTACAAATGATCTAGCTCAACACTTATTAGTGTCGAGCTAGAGTAATTTATTTATCTAATGTATAAGTATCCAGCTAATTGTTGAGTCTCACCAAAATCATCAATGTATTCAATTACGTAGAAGTAAGTACCTGAAGGTAATCTCTCACCTTGAGATATCGTTGATCTACCGTTTGAAGTTCCATCGAAACTATTAGCTCCGTTGTCATAATTATCTGTTTTGAATACCTCTACACCCCATCTGTTGAAGATGCTTACTGTATTCTCAAAGTTCTCAATCCCTTGCAGGAAGAACACATCATTAGAACCGTCTCCATCAGGTGTAACCGCATTCCATACTGTAATTCTTCTTGTATCAGTATCTAGATAATCTGGAATTCCATCGTTATCAATATCTGAAGTATCTCCTGTGTTAGGATCTAAATCACCATCTGGATTAGGACCTTCATCAATAGTTAACAATCCATCACCGTCATCATCAGTATCCAAGTAATCTGGAATTCCATCTCCATCCGAATCTTGATCTGTCGGGTCATCATCACCGTCATAGTCCTCAAATATCGTAGCAACACCATCACCGTCATCATCAGTATCTAAGAAATCAGGTATTCCATCTCCATCAGTATCTCCAGCAGGACCTTCAGTACCATTGCTTACATTATCCATATCACAATCTCCATCTAACCATGCCTGGTCTGGCGTTAAGTTTTGATCTTCGATATTCAAGCTACATGGATCCTGTGGATCTGTTGGCTCACCACCACCTGGAGGGAATAATTCATCAATGTTACTTACTCCGTCACCATCACAATCTAATGCATCCCATGCAGCCGTTGCAGCCGCCACATCTTGAGATATAGCATCATAATCACAAGGATCCTGAGAATCCGTTCCGTCAAGAACTTCCTGTCCATTTGGTACACCATCTCCATCACAATCCAACTCATTCCATGAATCTGAAGCAGGAACCGTTTGACTAGCTGTAAGATAATCACATGGATCATTCAGATCAGTACCATCATTGATCTCGTCACCGTTAATAACACCATCGCCATCGCAATCTGCTAACAAGAAGTCTCCTGATACAGGAACTGTTATGCTAGCTACTTCAAGATCACAAGGATCACTTGGATCTGTACCATCAGCAACTTCATCGCCATTAGTAACACCATCACCATCACAGTCTAAAGCTAACCATTCTGGAGTTACAATATTGAGGTCTTGACTGACCACAAGGTAATCACACGGATCTTGTGGATTGGTTCCATCATTAAGTTCAGTACCGTTAGAGACACCATCTCCATCACAGTCTGCAGTTTGCCATGCTATACTAGTAGCGTCTGCATTCTGACCAGAAGCGTCATAATCACAAGGATCACTTGGATCTGTTCCCCCAATAATTTCATCACCATTTGTTACTCCATCACCATCACAATCTGCAAGCAGGTAATCTCCCGATTGAGCTACGGTAACACTTGTATCAACAAAGTCACATGGATCATTAGGGTCTGTGCCATCAGCAATCTCATCTACATCAGTCACACCATCTCCATCACAATCTACCGTACTTGTTATTGCTACAGTTATCTGAGAAATATTGTAATCACATGGATCATTTGGAT
>JAHDIQ010000011.1:95953-120063 GCA_020630715.1 Nonlabens sp. | reverse complement strand
ATATCGTTAACAAGTATCCAGGTTCAGAAGGTAGACCGCTTATGAATGATCACAAAGTATTCAGATCTTCAGAAATGTTATTAATCCTTGCTGAAGCTAGAGCCGCTGCAAATGATCCAGCTGGCGCTGAGGCACTAATTGAGCAACTTCAAGATGCGAGAATTGATGACATCAACGACAATGGAACACCTACAGACCCATCAGATGATTTTGATAACTTTGTTGCTGATGTAACTTATGCAGATGCGACTGAAGCTTTCGGTGGAATTTTAGATGAAAGAAGAATAGAACTAGCTTTTGAAGGTCATCGTTACAAAGATCTTAGAAGATTAGGTGCACTAGGAAATAGAACAATTAGTCGTGATGCGGTAGATTGTGCAGAACTTAATTCTTGTTCCCTACCTATCAATGACTTTAGATTCACATGGCCTATTCCTTTTAATGAAGGCGTAGGTAATCCTGGAATTAGAGATCAACAAAACCCTGGTTACTAAATTCACTAGAATCCCATTAAGTTAAAAATCCTGTAGAAGCACTCTACAGGATTTTTTATTCCTCCTCATCAATAAATTCAATAAAATTACCGTTTTCATCAAAATGTCGCATGAATAAATCATCTTCTGGCTTATACTGATCTGTTTCCCAGATGTACTTTCTTTTTTCTGGCAACACATTTTTAGTAAAAATTGCCAACACCACACCTACTACTCCACCACTTAAGTGTCCTTCCCACGAAATCCCTGTTTTTAGCGGAAACACATACCAGACTAAACTCCCATAAAAGAAGGCAATGACAAAGCTCAATGCTATTAAACGGTAATGCCTGGTAAAAACGCCTTTAAAAAACAAAAAACTAGCCAACATATAAATCACACCACTTGCACCTATATGATAATTAGGCCTCGCGATAAGCCAGGTTAACAATCCTGTAAGCAAAGTGCCAAATACAAAAACCTTCCAGCTAATTCTTCTATAAAAATAAAACAAGGCAATAGTAAGTACAAGAGCAGGAACTGTATTGCTCCACAAATGATTCAAATCTCCATGAATAAATGGACTAAAGATTATACCTCGTAAACCAGATAACTTTTCAGGACGAATACCGTAACTGTTGAAATTCAAATGAAAACGCACCTCAATGGTGTATACAGTCCAACACAACAATACAAACGCTATCGCGGTAGTTACTGTATACCCGTCAAATTTGAAATATTCCTTATCCTGCATAAATGCTTTGTATCAAATATAAAACCATATCAAATACCTCACTAAATGTCATGTCAAAAATGGTAACGCGCATCATATTCCATAGATACTTAACTATATTAGCCGTATGAATACGCCACCATTAGCAGAACGTATAAGACCTACAAATTTAGATGACTATTTAAGTCAAAGCCATCTGGTAGGTGAAAAAGGAACCTTGCGCAATCATATAGTAAACGGCACGATTCCATCGTTGATTTTATGGGGTCCGCCGGGAACTGGTAAAACGACGCTTGCAAACATCATCGCACAAGAAAGTAAACGACCGTTTTATACCTTAAGTGCCATCAATAGTGGCGTTAAGGATGTACGTGAAGTCATTGAAAAGGCAAAAGGTGATGGCGGTATGTTTACCGTAAAAAATCCCATTTTATTTATAGACGAGATTCATCGTTTTAGTAAATCCCAACAGGACTCGTTGCTCGCCGCTGTAGAAAAAGGATGGGTAACTCTCATAGGCGCGACGACAGAAAACCCCAGTTTTGAAGTAATTCCTGCATTACTTTCTAGATGTCAGGTTTATGTTTTAGACGCTTTCGCGAAAGCGGAACTAGAACAACTTCTACAACGTGCTTTAACTACAGACGTACAACTATCCTCAAAGAATATTCAACTCAAAGAAACGGATGCTTTACTGCGTATTAGTGGTGGTGATGCCCGTAAATTGCTTAACATCTTTGAGCTAGTCATCAACAGTCAAAATGAAGAGAAGATCGTGATTACAAATCAACTGGTCTTTAATCAGATTCAAGCTAATCCAGCGCGATACGATAAAACCGGTGAACAACATTATGATATCATTAGTGCATTTATAAAATCCATACGCGGTAGCGATCCTAACGCATCTGTATACTGGCTAGCACGTATGATTGAAGGTGGCGAAGATTTAAAATTTATCGCTAGACGATTACTAATTCTAGCAAGTGAAGATATAGGTAATGCAAATCCTACGGCTTTAATTATGGCAAACAACTGTTTTCAGGCCGTATCGACTATAGGCTATCCTGAATCTAGAATCATTTTAAGTCAATGCGCTATCTATCTAGCCACGTCCATAAAAAGTAATGCGTCTTATCTAGCCATAGGTAAAGCACAACAGATCGTAAAACAAACTGGCGATTTACCAGTTCCTTTAGGATTGCGTAATGCACCTACTAAATTGATGAAAGAGTTAGGATATGGTGAAACTTACAAATATGCCCATGATCATCCAGGGAATTTTGCTCATTACGATTTTCTACCTCAAGAAATAAGTGGCACCACCATTTTTGAACCAGGTGATAATCCCAGAGAAGCATCTCAAAAAGAATTCCTGCAAAAACGCTGGAAAGATCACTACGACTATAATTCTAAATAGTCGAGTATGTGTAACAATTCATGCACGACAACTTCATCTGTAGGAACAGGTTCTTGCGTCGTATGAAACCAGATAGTAGGCATACCTACACCACGTGCTCCTAAAATATCTGCTGCATAGCTATCTCCTATCATGATACTATTATCCACTGTTGCGCCAGTACGTTCTAATGCTATATGAAAAATTTCTGGAGCTGGTTTTTTAATTCCAGCAGCCTCTGCCGTAAGGATTAGGTCAAAGTAATCTTTAAGTCCTGCCTTTACGACTTTATTCTCTTGCACTTCATTAAAACCATTTGTAATTAAATGTAAATGAAATTTCCCTTTCAATTGATCTAACAATTCCATACAACCTGGAAACAAATGATTGTTATTAGGTAAATACTCAATGTACAAATCTGCAAAAAGATTGATCTGATCATCTGTAACCTTAAAATCACAAGCGTCAAAAGCTGTTTTTAATCGCTGGTAACGCAGCTCTTCTTTAGTGATCTCATTATGTCTGAATTTGCGCCAAAATTCTAGATTCAACGGTTCATAGATCTTGATAAAAAAATCTAGGTCTAGCTCTACCTGATGCTCTTCAAATATTTGTTTGTAGGCTAGTTTACTGTTCAAATCAAAATCCCATAAGGTGTGATCTAAATCAAAAAATAGATGCTTAATGTTTTTAAACTTCATCAAGTAGTTGTTTAATTATAGTATGGACGTGACTGCGCTTATCATCATCAAATTGATCATTACTCAACATCATGGTAAATGGTACATGTAATGTATTGCAATGCGCCTTAAGTCGTGAAACTAAGGCTTCCTGACCATTAAAGGTATATTTCTCTATGGACTTATAATGGATTGCATAGGGTTGAATTAGTAATGGTGTTTGCACCTCATAATCCAGATCATAAAAATAAAATGGATGTGCGGTGCTGGCTCTAAATCCTGGTTGATCATGATATCCCATGGAGTAATCTACCGCATGTTCTAGATCTACTAATTTTTTATAATGATTAGGTATACTAATTTTTCCTTGTGCGGCGATAGAATATTGAGCTGTTCTATTTGTGATTAGTTCAAATCGTTTTGACTGTTTTTTAATTTCTTCAATTTTTGCATCCAGCGTGTAGCGTAGACCTACCATGAAATAATCTGCGATATGTTTTATGAGTTCCTGATAATTGCGATGCTTATGCGAGACCCCATTATCGTATTTACTATAATTCCCTAAATGAAAGAAATAAGTCACCTTAGTAGTGGCATTTGATTCTTTAATTTGATGAATTAACAGGTCATACTGGTCATAAGGATCTTTTTTTAATCCTAGATTTACAGCCACATTTGTAATCAGATCTCTTAATCTCAAACTTGAAAGTTGTGTAAAAAACTGCTTTGTAAATTCTAGTGGACCACGCAATTTGTATTTATAAATACTAGGTGTATCGATGAGTAAGTGGTTGTGGTGATTACGCTTTCGCGAAAGCGAAATATCAAATCTTTCCTCTAATAAATGACCTAGCCGTTGCGACCACAGATCTATCAATGGCAATTCTAGAAATCCGTTTACCATAGCGATACTGGCTGAAGGACTGTACCTTCCTAAATCATCTTTTACTTGTGGTAAGTACTCCTCATAACGTGTAATGAGATAAAAACTGGCGGCAAATAGATCAAATGGCACATGGCTTTTACCAGTTCCTTGAAAAAAAACGGGTAGCTCATTCCACTGTGTGACGTTGATGTCATAATCTTCTATACCGGTATGCTCTAGTAAATCGTGAGACCATATAAAAAATTCTTCTCCTAGTGGTTTTTTACCATAGGACAGCTTTGCACCAGAATGAGCGATAAAAACACTTAAATCTGTTGTGATTTCAAACTCTAATTGTAAAATGCGTTTAAATATATGCTTAATGATATACTGCTTACGTGCGGTAAATTTATTAACAAAAACAAGTACCATTACAGGATTCCATTATCTGCAAAACTGTAGAATGATTGCTGTGTAACAATAAGGTGATCTAGAATTTGAATGTCTAGTGTTTGAGCGGCGGTTTTTAGTTTTTGAGTAAGTTGTTTATCGGGCTGGCTGGGTTGTAATTTACCACTAGGATGGTTGTGCGCTAGGATCATTGCTACCGCATTTTCTTCTAGTGCTTTTTTACATACGATTCTAGTATCTACATAGGTTCCTGTGAATCCACCTTTACTTATTTGATGTTTTGCGACTACTTTATTTGAGTTATTGAGATATAAAATCCAGAATTCTTCATGTGGTAATTCTCCTAAAATAGGTTGCAATACTTTAAAAGCGTCATTACTAGTAGTGATTTTAGGTAACTCTAAGGGCATTTCTGTAGCGCGACGTCTACCTAATTCCATCGCTGCGGCAATGGTAATGGCTTTTGCCTCTCCTATTCCATTAAATTTCATAAGGTTTTTAATGCTTACTTTACCTAATTTATCTAGTGAATTATCAGATTCATTAAGAATCAATCTACTTAATTCTACCGCACTCACGGACCTAGAACCGCTACCTATGAGAATCGCTATTAACTCTGCATCTGATAATGAGGTGCTTCCTTGAGCTAGTAATTTCTCGCGCGGTCTATCATTAAGTGACCAGTTTTTTATAGAAAGATTTGTTATAGACACGTTATAAAGATACTACACTTACCTAATAAACACTGGTTCATTTTCTTTTACGGTATCTTTTAAGGAATACTTATAATCATCTGCTTGAAAAGCAAGTACATCATCTAGTGACTGCGCATCGTTTTGCACTAGAAAACGAGCCATGGATCCTCTGGCTTTTTTGGCAAAAAAGGAAATCACTTTTAGTTTGCCATTTTTAAAATCTTTAAACACTGGCGTGATTAATTCACCTTTAAGCTCTTTTTTATCTATGGCTTTAAAATATTCATTACTAGCTAGATTTACCACTAGTTCATCTTTTTTCAATTCTTTATTAAGACTAGGTGTGATAATTTCTTTCCAGTACTGGTATAAATTCTTGTTATCACCTACTGGTATAGACGTTCCCATTTCTAGACGGTAAGGTTGCAGTAAATCTAGCGGTCTTAAATAACCATACATACCAGAAAGAATACGGATTTTATCTTGTGCTTTTAGGATTTCTTCTTGACTCAAAGTATATGCATCCAGTCCTGTATACACATCGCCTGCAAAAGCAAACATCGCCGGTCGCGCATTTTTTCTACTAAAGGTTTTACTAAAATCCTGATAGCGTTCTACATTTAAAGATGCTAGCTTATCAGAAAGATGCATCAATTCACTTATTTCCTTTTGAGACTTTGCTTTTAAAACCTCATTTAATTCTAAAGCGTTCTTTTTAAATAGTGGCTGTGTAGCTGTTAATTCAGGTAATTCTGAATCATAGTCTAAGGTTTTGGCAGGAGATAAAAGGATTTTCATAACGCTATTCTTTAAGTCAAAAATAATCACTTCTCTCCATGATTTCCCTAAGTTATAGTTAACATCATTGATTCTAGTATTACTAACTTCTATTACAATGCGAGGTTGTCGTCTTAAGAGTTTTAAAGAAGCTCGTGGTTGCGTATTTTTGTTGAAAATCAGTTCTATGTATCGCATTACGGTATTCGTATGTTTTATCTTATTCCTTTACAGTTGTACTGAAGAAAAGAAAACAGACGCCAGTCTATTACAATACATTCCTACAGATACATCTGTAATTATTAGTGCTACCTCATCGGATGATGTAAATGCATTACTTCATGAAAATGAATTATTCAATCGACTAGAAAAAGTGCAACGCATCCAGCAGATTAGATCTGCATCTGGTTTTCTTACTGCCTATGATCTTAACGATCAATCTTTAATCACCATTAGTCCAGAAGGTAAAAATGACCTTGCTATCACTTTAATCACAGCACCTATTGAATCACAATTAGGTGATAGCACGCATTACAAACCACTTACTTATAACAAGGTAAGTTATGTTCAAAATGCGGTAAATAATCATGTGTACTACAGCCTTAATTATAATGGTTATCATCTAGCGAGTAGTTCTCAATTAGTCATAGAAAGCCTGATAAGACGTGGTGACAATGATATGCGATTATTTCCAGAATTTGAATCCATATATAATCGTACCGCAGG
The DNA here is from genome assembly GCA_020630715.1 of Nonlabens sp. Taxonomy (GTDB): domain Bacteria; phylum Bacteroidota; class Bacteroidia; order Flavobacteriales; family Flavobacteriaceae; genus Nonlabens. The sequence continues at coordinate 113,307 of JAHDIQ010000011.1, read as the reverse complement.
TAACGATCTAGGTATTTACATTAAAGCACACAATGCCGTATGGTTCAAAGATTTTTTAAGCAATACATCGCATCGATCCTATGCGAGCGATTTTGGATCGTGGTATAAAGTATCGCCACTAGAAACTAAAAACGCTTTACATCTGGATGGGATTATCACTTATAAGGATTCTGTTAACCAGTTTCATTCACTATTCCAGAACATTCAAGCACAGGAAAATCAGGCTGGAGCGATTATTCCGGCAACTGTTTTTAGCACGCGTTCTTTCACCTATAACGATGTGGAACAGTTGCGTAAAAACTTAAGCAAATATCATAGTGATGAAGTAAAAATTAACGCTACACTTAAATCGCTATTAGAAAACTCTAACGAAGTAAGCCGTATAGACTTGCCTAAAAACCAAGTGTTAGCCTTTACTCTTAAACCTTATGAGCAATTATATACTAATATAGATAGCGCTAGTATTGCAAAATTTAACTATCGTGATTTCACCATCTATGAACTAGCAACAGAGATCAACACCAGCGACCTATCACCACTATTACCTAAAGCTTCTTATAAATACTTTACCGTAATAGATCAGTTTGTACTACTTACAGAAACATCAAACGCTCCAGAAATCATCATTGCAAATTATCAGAATAAAACGGTTTTAAATAATCAAAACTGGTGGAATAACGCTACTGACCAGTTGAGCAGTAGTAGTACACTACTCTACTACTCTAGTCCGGATTACCTTAAATCATCACTAGGTGAAAAAGACAAAAAATCTGCAAGCGCATTTAATGTTTCAGATTATCCTATTGCTTTAAGTCAGTATGTACATGAAAATGCTTATGCACATTATAGGTTCCTCATTCCTAGTAAGGACGAGCAACAGAATCGCAATCAGGTGGCGCAAATAGGAACTTACAAATCTTCAAATAACATTATAGCAGGTCCATTTTTGTTTCCTAATCATAAAACAGGATCGCTAGATGTAGCCTATCAGGATGAAGATTTTAAGTTACATCTACTCGATAAAAATGGGAAACCCTACTGGGACAAAAGCTTAGACAGCAAAATTATAGGCTCCATAAATGCTGTAGATGGTTTTAAAAACGGCCGTAAGCAATTGTTATTCAATACTGCAAATAAGGTGTATTATCTAGATCGCAATGGTGAAGACATTGGCAAATATCCGCTATCATTTAAAGATACCATTACGCAACCGCTTAGTGTTTTTGACTATGATAATAGTAGGAATTACCGCATTGTTGTCACTCAAAATGAGGATTTACTCATGTATAATATAAAAGGAGAAAAGGTTAAAGGCTTCACGTATAAAAGCAGTGGTGTGATTAGTACTTCTCCACAACATTTTAGAGTAAATGGACGTGATTATATCGCTTTAGCGAAAGCGGATAACACCATCTCATTACTACACAGAACTGGTAAGGTACGCACTACCGTAAAAGAAAATGTAGGAGCGCAAAGTGGCCTGTTCTTGCACAATAAAGCCATTAAATTAATCGCAGAAAACCAATTAATAAGCATCAACACCGCAACAGGTGCCATCACTAAAACTGCTAAAAAGATAGGCACAGACGCACATTACACTGCTAAAAATGGAATAGAAATCATCCAAGAAAACAATGTGCTACAAATAGGAAAAGAAAAAGTTGAATTACCCTATGGAACCTACACAAATGCTCAAATTGTAAAACTAAAAGGAGCATCCTTTATCCATTTAATAGATAACGGCTCTAATAAAGTGTACGTACTGGATTCAAAAGGTGCTGTTCTAGAAGGATTCCCAGTTTATGGTAAGCAAGTAAGTGATATGGGTTATGGTAAGGGGAATTTCCTAGCCGTTAAAGATGATCAGGATGTGATTATTTATAAGTTTTAGATGAGGTGATTAGAATTTCTAATTTTAATCGTTATCATACTAGAGTGTTGAAAAAACATACACAGTCATCTATTAACTATTTAACTCATAGAGGCATTCACTAACTCAACTACTCACAAACTCAAAGACTCAAAGACTCAAAGACTCAAAGACTCAAAGACTAACTAAATAAACTCTGCCTCAAAAAGCTCAGAGAAATAGATTTTTATTTTTTCTTTAATTTCAGATTCGTCTATAGGTCGTTTTAATTCTGATGCTAGTGAAGTGACTGCCTTGTCATCTATTCCACATGGAATGATATGATCAAAATATCCTAAATCTGTATTTACATTAAAGGCAAATCCATGCATGGTTACCCAGCGACTAGCACGCACGCCCATTGCACAAATCTTGCGAGCAAATGGAGTTCCTACATCCAGCCATACGCCAGTCTCGCCGTCACTACGTTCTCCTTTTATCCCGTAATCTGCTAGGATTTTGATAAATACTTCTTCTAGCAAGCGTAAGTATTTATGAATATCTGTAAAGAAATTTTCTAGATCTAGAATAGGATAACCTACGATCTGTCCAGGACCGTGATAAGTGATATCGCCACCGCGATTAATCTTATAAAAAGTTGCTCCTATTTTTTTGAGTAAGGCCTCATTTGCCAGTAAGTTTTCCAGATCACCACTTTTTCCCAAAGTATATACATGATCGTGTTCTACAAACAAGAAGTGATTAGGTGTTTCCAGTCCAGCATCTTCTCTCCTATTCTTGATTTTAATATCTAGAACTTGTTTAAAGAGTTGTTCTTGTTGATCCCAAGTTTCCTTATAATCCTTACGACCTAAGTCTTGTAGCTGGACTTTTTTATTCATAGTGCAAAGGTAGAACTTGCAACTATAAATCCATCCTACAAGACTTTTAAATAGTAGCGGTTCTTTTAATTGTAAATAATTACGTTGTTAAGATCTTTTAATTCTGATCGCGTTAAATCATAACGTTGATCGTACATATCGTTATCAACAATGTCTTGCCACGAATTAGACTCATAAACAGATTTAGTAACGATGATAAGTGTTAATTCTAGCAAACTAGTCAATTCATCCTCGTTAACAGAATATTGATAACTTTCCATTGAAGGAATCACATTGTTACCATCAGAAATTAAAGGATCATCAAAAGATGATATCACCGAATTACCGTAGTCAAATGCAATGTAAATTTCTTCTGCAGAGTTGTTAGTAACATTATAATTAATTAGTTCCTCTTCTATTTGACAAGAAAAAACCGTAATCATAATTAAGGATAATAAAAAAATACGTTTCATAATGGGTAGATTTATAGTATGAATTAAAAGTTTATCTATCGTTAAGACGTACTTTATTTAAAAAGGTTGCTTGAAAAAAAATATTAATCATTCTTATTCAATATCACCAGTGCCGCAATCACGCCAGGAACCCAACCGCAGATGGTAAGTAATAAAACAATTAAGATAGATCCACAACCTTTACCTATTACAGCAAGAGGTGGGAAAATAATGGCAAGAACCACACGCCAGAAACTCATAAATTTTTAGATTTTAGTTTTTTAGTCCACCGCACGCATTAGCGATTGTGACTTAATTATTAATACATTTATATGACGTATAGTTATTAAAAATGTTACATTAAATTAATGGATGTGTTAGTTTCAAAAAGATATTTATAAACACCGCTTAACATCCCTTTGTCCTATCGGACATTTCCCTTCAAAGGGAAAACTTTCTAACTTACTTGTTAGTTAATAATCATCATTGTTATCTCTATTAAATAGTAATAGCTCGCATCGTTAGTCCTAAACAACAGATTCCGTCGCTGTGCTCGGAATGACGGTTTAGTTTTGATTTTGATTTTGATTTTAAACCTAGCTCTAATCCTTAAGACTTATGTATAACTCTATTTTCTATACTCCATATTCTAAACTCTACTTACGATATTCAAATTCAATTTCGAGTTCAATTTTGAGTTCATTTATCTACCTTTGCAGGCTTATAAAAACAAGTAATTATGCAACTTTCTGAACAAGAAATCGTACGCCGTGAAAAGTTAGGTAAGCTGCGTGAAATGGGAATTGATCCATATCCAGCAGCGCTTTATCCAGTAGATTACTCTACTAAACAGATTAAAGCCGATTTTAAAGAAGGGAAACAGGTAAACATCGCAGGACGTTTGATGTCTAGACGTATTCAGGGAAATGCCAGCTTTGCAGAGTTACAAGATAGTGAAGGTCGTATTCAAGTATACTTTAACCGTGATGAAATTTGTACTGGTGATGATAAATCACAGTATAACGATGTTTATAAAAAATTACTAGACATAGGTGATATCATAGGTATAGAAGGTGAATTATTTAAAACTAAGGTAGGTGAAATGACCGTCATGGTTAAAAACTTCACCTTACTTACTAAGGCCTTAAAACCATTACCATTACCTAAGACTGATGCTGATGGAAACACCTACGACGGATTTGTAGATCCAGAGATGCGTTACCGCCAGCGTTATGCAGATCTTGTAGTGAATCCAAAAGTTAAAGAAGTTTTTGTAAAACGTACAAAGCTTTTCAATGCGATGCGTAATTTCTTTAATGAGCGCGAATATTTTGAAGTAGAAACACCTATCCTACAGCCTATTCCTGGTGGTGCTGCGGCGCGACCATTTATCACGCATCACAACTCACTAGATATACCGCTGTATATGCGTATTGCAAATGAGTTGTACTTAAAAAGACTGATTGTAGGTGGATTTGATGGTGTGTATGAATTCAGTAAAAACTTCCGTAATGAAGGAATGGATCGTACGCACAATCCAGAATTCACAGCCATGGAAATTTATGTAGCTTATAAGGACTACAACTGGATGATGGAATTTACAGAGCAATTACTAGAGCATTGTGCTGTACAAGTAAACGGGAGAACGACCAGCACTTTTGGCGAGCATGAGATTAACTGGCAGGCTCCATATCCACGCATCACGATGACAGATGCTATAAAACAATTTACTGGATTTGACATTACTGGTAAGAGTGAGGAAGAGTTGTACGCTTTCGCGAAAGCGCAATCCATAGACGTAGATGCTACTATGGGAAAAGGTAAATTAATAGACGAGATTTTTGGAGAGAAATGTGAAGGAAACTTCATCCAGCCTACCTTCATCACAGACTATCCAAAAGAAATGTCACCATTAACCAAAGAACACCGCGAGCATCCAGAGCTTACAGAACGATTTGAATTGATGGTATGCGGTAAGGAAATCGCAAATGCCTACAGCGAGTTAAATGACCCGATAGACCAGCGCGAGCGATTTGAAGCACAAGTAGCCTTAGGAGATCGTGGAGATGATGAAGCGATGTTCATAGATCAGGATTTCTTACGAGCGCTAGAATATGGAATGCCACCTACCAGCGGTTTAGGAATAGGAATGGACAGATTAATCATGTTTTTAACTAACAATCCATCGATACAGGAAGTGCTGTTTTTCCCTCAAATGAAGCCAGAGAAAAAACCACTGGATCTAACAGAAGAAGAAAAAACGGTTCACGATATTTTAAAAAACCATGAAGTCATGGATCTAGTCGATTTAAAATCACAAGCTGGATTGAGTAATAAAAAATGGGATAAAGCCGTAAAAGGCTTAACCGGCAAAAAGATTGCCAAGGTGGAGAAGAATGATGATAGTCTAACGATAAAACCGTTGTAGAATATCATTACTCATCATAAAATCCGCTGATGACCTCAGCGGATTTTTTGTTTTTATGAAGTCGTATTCTTATAAATTATAAACAACTCGCGCCGTAATAAAACGTGGTAACACAAATCGCTCTGAGCTAAAAACGGCGATATTATTTGCATTATTTCGTACTTGTGAATCAATATTAAGAATGTTAGTCGCGTTGAGTTCAAATTCTACTTTAGCATCACGATCTTTACGATAGTTTAACGACGCATCCCAGGTTTGAAACGATTGTGAATCGCCACCAGTCTGGCTTTGTACCGTGTAACTGTAATTAGTTCTAAAGGTGAATTTTTTCCAGATATAAGCATCAAAATTGATTGATGGTGCATTAGTGGTAAATGTAGTCTCACGATCACCTTGGTTATTTTGAGTTACACTGTAACGGTATCTCAAACTAACATTAGGAGCTTCTTTAAAATTAGTACGTATTCCTGGCGTATAGGTTTGAGTAAATCCTTCATTAACAGATTGTATTCCCTGAATAAACTGATTGATCTTGCTGTAGTTGTAACCAGCACGTATGGAAGCTTGTACTTTACCAAAGGTACGTTGTACGCGACCATTTAATCCTGCGGTTTCATCTGCAAATCCTGAATTAAAAAAAGTGCTAGTACGTATCACGCTTTCAAAATCAGTCAATCCACGTATCTGATCAATGTTGTTAGAATAGTTAGCTCGCGCAAACACATTAGTATAATTGAATAAATTAAAACTAGTGTAAATCAGGCTCACATTATTAGATAAGGCATTTTGTAGTTCTGGTTCTCCAAACTGGATGCTATTAAAACTATTTAAAACAATCCCTTGAGCCAGTCGCGTAACATCAGTAAATCGATTACGCATATCATAACGTAGCGTTAGTGCCTCACTTTTCTTAAATTGAATTCTGGTTTCAAATTCTGGTAATATCCTAAAGAAATTCTCTTCAAATGTATCTCCTTGTTGTGTATTCTGGTTTCCATACGCGTGTACAGAAACACCAGGAGAAATAGTAAACTTTCCGGTCTTAAGTCTATATCTAAGACCTAAATAAACGTCGCTAAAATTATACCGTGTGTCATTAGTATCTAGACCGTCATTAAAATTAGGTGTAGGATCAAAGGTGTTTCCATCTTCTAAAAACTGAAATATATTTGAATTAAATTGTTGCGTACTTAGTATAGTACCTAAAGTCAGGTTGATATTGCTTACTGGATTTAGGATATGAAAGTAATCTACTTTTGCATCCAGTTGATTAGACTGTATGCGCCTGTTTTGTCCTAAGTTGTAATTATTTAAGGAATTGTCTAAACCTAATCCATCTGCAGTATTATCAAAAGCATCATCAGTGGCATTAGGATTATTAGCTAGAATGGCGTTATAAAAAGGATCTTCATCTCGTATAAGATGTTGCGCTTCAAAAGCAAAGATGTTATTCTCATCTAATGTGTAGTAATAATTAAGGGTTTGATTAATGCTGAACGGAGTTATCTCTTCTAATTGAGATGTTTCACCTAACACTGAAGAAACTACACGTTGTCGCTGGCTATCATCAGAGATTCTACCTAGAATATCATAATCTAACTGGTTACTGAAGTTAGGTTTATACCTAAGACTTAATTTTGCGAGAGCTTGATTAGATCGTTCGTCACTAGTTTCATCGGTACGTTCATCTGGAACACCTAATTCTACATTAGTATACTGGACTAGACTAGTTTCTCTGGAAAGTAACTGACTACTATTCAAGATAACAAAACCGCTTAAGTCCAAACTCTTGTTAGGAGAATAACTAAAATTAGCAGATGCTAATCTGTTATCCACTTCTAATGCATTGTTCTGACCTGTTAAAAAATTCAAGCTATTATCGCCTAAATTTATATCAGTACCGCTACTACGACTAGGAGCTCTGGATCCAAATCCTCCACCAAATCCTCTAATATCTCTTCTCGATAAAGCCACTTCACCTATATTATTAATATCGCCTATAAAGTTGATACTATATTTAGGACTGTAATAAAAGAGTTTAGGTTGAAATAAATACAATGTTTCATCTGGTGACGCGCCACCACCTGCAGTAATATTACCAAACCAGAAATTCTCTTTTCCTTCTTTAAGTTTGATATTAAGAGCAACATTATCTTGATTATTTGCAACACTGCGCAGTTGCCCTACCTCAGCATAATTACGCAAGACTTGAATCTTATCTACTGCATTAGAAGGGATGTTTTTTGCACCTAGTTTTGTGTCGCCATCAAAAAAGTCCTTTCCATTTACCATCAATTTATTGACGACTTTTCCTTCTACCTCAATCTGTCCATCCTCATTAATCTCTACACCTGGTAAATTTTCAAGAATATCTTCTAACTTACGTTCTGATCCATCTGTAAAAGAATCTGCATTATAAATTAAAGTATCACCTTTTATAACAACGGGCATTTCATAGGTAATCTCTACGGCATCCAGCGCATTATCTAATGCTAAAACAAAATCCTTTTTAATATTAGTTTCTACCGCTGTTATGGAATCAATTAACGTCTTCATACCTATATAGCTTACTTGCATTTTATAGGTATTGTTTTTGGGTAATTTTAATTGATAATTCCCAGCAGCATCTGTAACGCCGTAAGTTTGCAACGCATTTGTCGCTTTATTGAAGGCAACCACACTAGCTAATTCTAATGGATTATCCAGACTGTCTTTCACAACACCAGAAACTGTTATTTGAGAATAGGATATGATGGTAACTAGCAATAACATTATTGCAGTTATTAAAGATTTCATAAGATAATATTTTAGAAATGAATAAAATACGATGCAAAAAAGGATTATCCTCTTCTACGACCACGATTATTGCGCATTTCCATCATTTTACTTTTTATCGTAGCAGCGTATTTTGTCATGGTAGTTTCTTTACCTTTAGATGGTGCGACGATTTCAATCTTTTCTTCAGGATTCATTACGATTTTAGAACATAACATGGTCGTTCCACCAGCGCTCACTTCTAGAATTAATCCTGGCAGTCCATGATATTCTGCTGGTCCATGACCTACTGGTATTTGTAATGTGTACCATGCTTCTACCTCTGTAGTAGGTATGACTGGTTCCTCACCTTCTACAGGTTCTGGCTTTCTTAAATCGCCCCATGAGAAATCATACCAGGTAAGCTGACTAGTAGGAACAATTGCCGTAGCTTTTAAGCACATGTAGTTTCCTATCATCTTAGATTCAGTCCCAGTTTGCCATTGTATGGTAGGTAGCTCATCTTTAACTAGGAACTTTTTCCCATAAAACTCCTGAGCTTGCACTATTGTTTTCTCCTTAATATTCTTGTATTGATCACCTCGTGCAAAATTTGAGCCCCATGAATCTGTAGCACCAGACATGGCGTCTAGTTTTTGTTTTTCTGTAAAGAGCGATTCTTCCTTATTAAAATTTAGTATGAAATTCTTTTCTAGTCTGTTTTTCAATCGGGCAGCGACTTGCTTTTTTTGTGCCTCGCTCATTCTCGCGCCCCATGATCCTAATTCCATTTTTGACTTTGAAAAGTAGTATGCAGTTCCTTGAAAATCAGAAACGGTGGCATTTTGTGTAGGTGAAAAAATTAGTGATAGTGTAAACACTAAAGTTGATACAGTTAAAATAACAGATTTCATTTTTCAATAATTTAATTTGTTGAAGCAATTTATTAAAACATTAGACAGAATGTATTCCGTTTCTTATAAGATTAACATTATGTCCGTAGGATAGCAACAGATTAAAATAAAATAATTTAGGTGTTGTGGTTCCGCTTTCGCGAAAGCGGCATCCTAAAAACCTCCATAGATTTTGAGACCAATTAAACTAATTTACAAACCTACAGTCCTAAAAGAGAACATTAAAAAGAAACAACTTATGAAAAATGCAATTTTAATTATGGCTTTAATTTTTACAGCTGTAAGTTATGGACAACGTGGAGAAAAGCGTATGGAAGCTAGACAAAGTATGACACCACAACAAGAGGCGAGCATCAAGTCTAAAAAGATGGCGCTACATTTAGATTTGTCAGAAAAACAACAAAATCAAGTATATGATCTACTCTTAGAACAAGCTAAAGACAGACCTAAAAAAATGACAAAGGAAGAACGAGAAAAAATGTCTGAAGAAGATCGAATTGCTCAAATGGAGGCTAGATTAGATCAACAAATCGCTACAAAACGAGAACTTAAAAAAGTTTTATCTGTTGAGCAATTTGAGAAATTTGAAACAACGATGAACAAACGTAAAAAAGGTGCTAAAGAACGCCTTAAAAAACGAAGACAAGACAGATAGCATCAATTTTTAAAGACCCTTTAAACAAAATAGTTTGAAGGGTTTTATGTTTAATAATTAAATATTTCTTATTTTTCAGATTCAAAAATAGTTAAGATGAAAAAATTGATACTTATCATGGCACTTGTAATCTCTGGATCTGCATTTGCACAAATACCACAAGAAGCTCAAATGACGCAGGCTCAAAAGGACAATACTAAAAGAGTCGAGAAACGCGTAGCAGAAACTAATTTAAAAGTGAATCAAGAGTTAGATGCAATTACTAGCGCTATCACGGTTTCTCATGCAGAAAAGGAAGCGATAGCAGAGATTGTTACAAGTAAAATCTCAGGAATTACAAAATTAGATTCTCAAAATTTAATAGGTAATGCTAAAGCTACTCAAGTAACTAGTATCATGAATAAATATAAAGAGGAGCTCTCTAAAATATTAGGTGCGCAACGTTTTGCATTAATAGAAAACCTAATAAAGTAATTTTACTTTAAATCAATAAAAAACCACTTAGTTAATAAGTGGTTTTTTTATGCGATAAACTTTGATATTTACTATTCAAACTCTTTTAAAGTCTTTATGATAATATCAATACACTCATTTAATTGTTCTTTATTCATGACCAGTGGTGGCGCAAAACGGATGATATTACCATGTGTAGGTTTTGCTAATAATCCATGATCACGTAAACGTATACAGATATTCCAAGCAGTATCACTGTCTTCTGAATCATTTACTACTATAGCATTTAATAATCCACGACCTCTTACTAGCGTTACCGTATCTGTAGTAGCGATATATTCATTGATACGATTTCTAAAATGATTACCTAGCTCGCGAGCATTTTGTGCTAGCTTTTCGTCCACAACTACATCTAGCGCTGCCATTCCTACCACTGCAGCAACTGGATTTCCTCCAAAGGTGCTACCGTGCTGTCCTGGCTTAATCACATTCATGATCTCATCATTTGCTAGCACAGCACTTACAGGATACGCTCCGCCAGAAAGTGCTTTCCCTAAAATTAAAATATCAGGTTGAGCATAAGTTGCCTCTTGTTTCTCACAATGACCTTCACAAGAACATTTCCCACATACAGCTAGTAAAGCACCAGTACGTGCTATTCCAGTCTGAATCTCATCTGCAATGAATAGCGCATTATGTTTATTACATAGAGCTTGTGCTTTTTTCATGAAATCGTCACTAGGCGTGTAAACTCCAGCTTCACCTTGAATAGGTTCTACTAAAAAACCTGCAATATTATCTTGTTGTAACGCAGTTTCTAATGCGTCAACGTCATCATAAGGGATTTTAATAAATCCTGGCGTGTAAGGCCCAAAGTTCTTACGAGCACCTTCATCATTTGAAAAAGATATTATAGTTGTCGTACGACCGTGAAAGTTATTTTCACAGACTATTATTTGAGCATCATGCTCTGCAACTCCTTTTTTCTCATAAGCCCATTTACGAGCAATTTTAATGGCAGTTTCAACAGCCTCAGCACCGGTATTCATGGGAAGTACTTTATCAAAGTCAAAATACTCTGTCACATACTTTTCATAAACACCTAGCTTATCATTATGAAAAGCACGCGAGGTAAGCGTTAAGGTTTGCGCCTGTTCATTCATCGCATTTACAATTGCTGGATGACAGTGTCCCTGATTTACCGCGCTGTAAGCACTTAAAAAATCATAATATCTTTTTCCTTCAACATCCCATACATAAACGCCATCACCTTTTTCTAATACCACAGGTAGTGGATGATAGTTGTGTGCGCCGTGTTTATCTTCTAAATTAATATAATGCTGTGTTCCTTTTGCCATTGCGGTTTCCATATAATTTTTTTATCGAGTCGCAATTTACAAATACTAAAAGGAGTAAGCAATATGTCGCGTGGTGAAAGAATAAGTATGGAGTATGGAAGTTTAAGGGATTTTGTTTTTGGGTTAGATTTAAGTTTAAGTTTAAGTTTAAGTTTAGATTTAGGTTTAGGTTTTGCTAACATCCATCCCAGCATTCCTTCAAAGGAAGGAGTTACATTGTGGTGATGACTAGCAGTTCTTGATCTCTAAACCATGAAACCGTTTCCCGACCCATCATAATAAACTCATTGCGACGCTTAAATGGAGCGTTTTATCATTATCCTGACATAATGATCGTTTTATTAGTAAAATTGTTTTTGATTTTGTTTTTGATTTTGTTTTTGATTTTGGTTTTGGTTTTAGTTTTGATTTTCATTTTAAGTTTAAGTTTAGATTTAAGTTTAGGTTTAGCTTTTACTGTAAATTTGGCACGATGTCAAAACGTAGAAGAAGAGCTCAAAAAACCTTTGAAAATGTACCTGTGGTAGATGCAGGCGCAAAAGGAAAAAGCGTTGCCAAAACTGAGGATGGCGCTGTTATATTTTTAAAAAACGCCGTTCCTGGCGATGTTGTAGATATAAAAACTTTTAAAAAACGTAAATCGTTTTATGAAGGTGAAGCTACTGTATTTCATGAACTCTCAGATCGCCGTACAGATCCTGTTTGCAAGCATTTTGGCGTTTGTGGTGGTTGCAAATGGCAACACATGGGATATGATAGTCAGCTATATTTTAAGCAAAAGGAAGTTAAAGAAAACCTTACACGTTTAGGTCATCTGGAATTACCAGAGATCACTCCTATCGCTGGATCTGCGCAACAATATTATTACCGCAATAAGATGGAGTTTTCGTTTTCTAGCAATCGCTGGTTAACTAGAGAAGAAATTGAAAACGACACTACGATTGAGGATAAAAAAGCACTAGGATTTCATATTCCTGGTATGTGGGATAAAATTTTACACCTGGATGAATGTCATTTACATCCAGCCATAGGTGAAGAAATTAGGTTGAGTGTTCACGCTTTCGCGAAAGCGAAATCCATATCCTACTTCAATCCACGAGAGAAAACTGGAGTTCTAAGAACTTTAATGCTACGTATGTCTTCTACTGGCGAAGTGATGGTAGTCATACAGTTTTTTAAAGAAGATCAAGAAGCACGTGAAGCGTTGTTAGAACATTTGAAAAATGAATTTGACGTGATCAAATCATTACAATATGTGATTAACGAAAAAGCAAATGACACCATCTATGATCAAGACGTGATATGCTATGCCGGTAGAGATTACATTCTGGAAGAAATGGAAGGATTGCAGTTTAAAGTAAATGCAAAATCGTTTTATCAGACTAATTCTGCTCAAGCTTACGAGTTATATAAAATCACTAGAGATTTTGCAGGTTTAACTGGAGAAGAGTTGGTCTATGATTTATATACCGGTACTGGAACGATAGCGCAGTTTGTTGCAAAAAAAGCAAAACATGTTGTAGGAATTGAAGCGATTCCTGTAGCAATAGAAGATGCAAAGGCTAACGCCTCACATAACAATATTGAAAACACAAGCTTTTATGCTGGTGATATGAAAGAGGTTTTTACAGATGAATTTATTGCTTCAAATGGAGTGCCTGATGTCGTCATTACAGATCCACCACGAGATGGTATGCATAAAGATGTTGTCGCGCAATTGCTTAAATTAGCACCACAACGTATTGTTTATGTAAGTTGTAATAGTGCAACACAAGCACGCGATCTTGCGTTAATGAAAGAAGAGTATCAAATTGTAAAATACCAACCAGTGGATATGTTTCCACAAACACACCACGTCGAAAACGTGGTTTTACTAGAAAAAAAATAATATTATTATGAAAAAGATAGCTTTAATATTAATAATGGCAATCGCTTTAATATCATGTAATGACAAAATTGCTGGCGATGAAATAGTAAATAAACCTGTAACCATAGAAGGAACAATTGTTAAAGTAGACACTATCGCCGTTCCAGAAGAGCTAACGGTATATGTTTACAATGATCTAGAGGCTAATTATGATGAAGTAACTGTGCCAGTTATAGACGGCAAGTTTTCTACCACTATAGATATTAAGAAACCCATGACCATAGCTATGTATGGTGATTATGGAACTCAATTAGTGGTTGAACCTGCAGACTCTATTATATTGTCTACAAATTCAAAATTTGAAGATATTCAATTTAATGATGCTAAAAATGTAAATGCGATTCTAGGCAATTACAAAAAGAACAACCCTATTGCAGAGATCCTAAAATCTGGTGAAGGAATGCAACCAGAAGCTTATGACAAATTATTAGATAGCGCACTTGTAGTTCTTAAAAATTACAATAAAGATTTTGCTACTGGTAATGATGATTCTATTATGAATACCATTTTAACTTCAGAAGAATTGTTTTTTATTCCGGCACAAAAATTAATGTATACGCTGTTCACACCTCAAGGTCAACCAGCCATGAAAGACTCTTTATTTATGGAAGAAGTTGAAAACTTACCTGAGTACAAAGAAAACTATGTGGTGAATAGCAACTATCCTAATTTAGCTTTGAGCTATTACGATTATTATCTATCTAGCGATGCTGTAGAAAATACAGATAATGCTAGAGACAGCGCATTTATGCATGGTTTAGAACGATTAAAGGGAAACGATCATTTAAAAAACCAACTGGTTTATAGAAAAACCATGACCTCACTAGAAGATAACAATATTGCATTTTTTGATAATCACAATGCATCATTTGAAGGGATTTTAAACGAAGAACAAATTACTACTCTAGCGTCTAGACATGCTGAAGTAAAACAGTTGTTAGAAAATCCTGAATTACCTGAGGATGCTAAATTACTAGAATTCACATCTACTGATCCAGCAAATTATATCGATGAAATCATAGCAAATGCAAATGGTAAAGTCATCTATATCGATAACTGGGCAACCTGGTGTGGACCATGTAAAGCAGAATTCAAAAGTGCATCACCAGAGCTGCATGAAAAATTTAAAGATGATGTTGAATTTGTTTACCTATGTCATCAGAGTAAAGAAGAAGGTTACTTACCATCTATTTCAAAATATCAGATTGCAGGAAAGCATTACTTTTTAGATCGTGACGAGTCTACGCCTATCTTTAAACAGATTAATCTAGAAGGTTTTCCTACCTATACCATTATCAATAAAAAAGGTGAAATCGTACAGTCAGATTACATTCACAGACCTAGTTACCCTAAGACTAGTGAGATACTAACAGAATTAGTGAATGAAGAAATCTAGTAGAGCCTTTTTTTTACTGATGTTATTGCTGGTAGGATTCAACTCCTGCGAGCGTGATGACTTATGTGATTTATCTCAGGCTGTAACGCCACGATTAATCATCACATTTGTAGATGCTAGTAATACTTTAGAACGTAAAGCGGTCGCGAGTTTAACCATTACAGAAGGATCATCTAATACACTAGCACCACTAAATGACACTGGAGCTACTGCTCTTGCGGCAATTGATTCAATCGCAATACCACTAGATAGTAATAACGATTTTACTAGTTATACATTTAACAATGACGACGGAACATCTGTTTTTATGGATGACGTAGAGTTAACCTATATAGTGAATGAAGAATATATTAATAGAGCTTGTGGCTTTAAGAATACCTATCAAGATCTTAATGCTATTCTTACTAATGGTTCTAACTCTTGGATTAATAATGTACAGGTCATTACCAGTAACGTAACTAATACAAATGATATTCATGTTGAAATACGTCACTAGTATTCTTATCGTTTTTAGTTGCTTTTTGAGTATGGGACAGGAATCTGCTGGCATCACAAATGTGGCTGTAGATTCTACTCAGTTTGAGCGTAATTATGGTCTGCGCATAGGAATAGATGCTGCTAGTCTATTACGAACAGTGATAGACGACGAATACACTGGTTTTCAAATATTAGGTGATTATAGAATTACGCGCGATTTATACATCGCTGGAGAACTAGGAAATGAACAATTACAGCGCACTAGCGACCGTGTGGACTTTGAAACTAGCGGTAGTTTTTTTAAGGCAGGAATAGACTATAATGTTTATGATAACTGGCTAGATATGGATAACATGGTATACTTTGGTGCACGTGTAGGCGCCGCAAGTATGTCACAGACTTTAAAACGATACGAATTCAATACCATTAATGACTTCTTTCCTGTTGATGAACAAGTAGTGAATAGAGAATTTAATGGATTAAATGCGCTATGGTTAGAATTTCAATTAGGAATTAAAGTTGAAGTCCTTACTAACTTTTACTTAATGGCAAATGTGCAACTAAAGCGCATGATCACTGAATCCACTCCAGGAAATTTTGATAATCTTTATGTACCTGGATATGGTCGTACCTATGATACTGGAGAAATAGGTGTAGGCTACGTTTACGGCATTACTTATCGCATTCCATTGTATAAGAACTAAAAAAAATGCCTCTCCAGTAGGAAAGGCATTTTTATTATTTTATTTCAGAATTATTTATTCCTCTTCATTGATAGCACTAAGCATATCGTTAGATTGTAACAAATTATACCACTGTACTACTTTTTTAATATCACTTGCGTACACGCGTTCTTCGTCATAGTTAGGAAGTACCTCGCTAAAGTAGTCTTGTAATTCTTTCTTACTCACTTTATGATGAATCGCAGGACCTTCAGATTCTTTAGTGGCGATTTTTTGAAACACTTCTTTTAATGGCACCTCTGTTTCATAAGTATAAATAGAGATATCTTTTAAAATACTCACATTATGATTGATACCGATAATAGCAGTTTTTTTGTCTATCAAAGATTCTACTACAAAACCGCTTTTTGTTCTAGTTTTTAACTTGAATAATCCTGGCTTACCAGTAACTGATAATATTTCATCTAAACTCATACCTGATTTTTATTAAGGTGGGCAAATATATAAAACCCAAACTTATCATCTTTATTTATCTGCGACCTTTTATCGCTGGAAATTTCATTCGGTAATCTACGTTTACTTTACCCTTTGAAATATTAGTTAATTTTCCTTTTATCAAACGTTTCTTGAGGCTTGATATTTTATCTGTAAAAAGAACTCCTTCTATATGATCATACTCGTGCTGGATCACACGTGCAACTAGACCGTTGTAGGTATCTGTATGCTCTTTAAAATTCTCATCATAATACTTAATGGTAACCTCTTCCTGTCTAAAAACATCTTCTCTTACATTAGGAATACTAAGGCATCCTTCATTAAACGCCCATTCTTCACCATTCTCTTCTACAATGTGTGCATTGATAAACGCTTTTTTAAATCCTGCTAGTTGCTGTTGTTCGTCATCAGATAGATCTGGATCATCTGCAAAGGGTGAAGTATCCACTAAGAATATTCTTATGGGCATTCCTACTTGAGGTGCGGCAAGACCTACACCACTAGCATCATACATCGTTGCCCACATATTCTCAAGTATTTCTTTAAGGTTAGGATAATCTGCTGGAATATCTACTGCCTTTTTTCTAAGTACTGGATCGCCATAAGCGACTATAGGGTAAATCATAATTTAG
>JAHDIQ010000011.1:34192-95853 GCA_020630715.1 Nonlabens sp. | reverse complement strand
TGTTCAGTGTTCAGTGTTCAGTGTTCAGTGTTCAGTGTTCAGTGTTCAGTGTTCAGTGTTCAAAAGGTTTGTTTTCTTTTGGAATAAGACCTTGTTTTTAATTTCTGTTTTACTTTTATTTTCAACATCTGATGACTTAGATAACTCTTAGGCTATTGCCGAATGCGCCCTGCCACCTACTCGTTTTACTTCTTTTTCAAATTTAAACTAGCCCTTTCTATCCATATAAGTCTGTAATATGATCGTCGCGGCGATTTCATCTACTAGAGCTTTGTTGCGCCGTTTACTTTTGCTTAGACCACTATCAATCATGGTTTGAAATGCCATTTTTGAAGTAAATCTTTCGTCTACTCTTTCTATCTTAATAGTAGGATGCTTGAGTTGTAACGCTTTCGCGAAAGCGTTAATAACCGCGCCCAACTCACTATCCGTATAGTCCATTTGTTTAGGTTCACCTATCACGATGGTTTCTACAGATTCTTGCTTTAAATAATCTTCCAGGAATTGATGCAACTCATGAGTAGCCACTGTGGTTAATCCCGATGCAATAATCTGCATAGGATCTGTCACAGCGATTCCTGTGCGTTTTTTACCGTAATCAATAGCAAGTATTCTGTTCATAAGGAATGCAAAAATAGGGAATTAGCATGGTTTTAAACAGTAATGAGTTTTATGCGCGTCTTAAGACGCAGTTGTACTAAATTTGCATAAAACTCAATATTGTGGATCAATTACAAAATGTTATCGAGGAAGCGTGGGAAGATCGTTCTCAATTAGAAAATAGAGTCACTCAAAAAGCGATTAGAGAAGTGGTAGATATGCTAGATCGTGGCACACTGCGAGTTGCAGAACCTACCGCTAACGGATGGCAAGTAAACGAATGGATAAAAAAGGCTGTTGTTCTTTATTTCCCTATTCAAAAAATGGAGACCATTGAATGTGGTCCATTAGAATTTCATGATAAAATACCGCTAAAAACGGGTTATGCTCATAAAGGTATACGTGTGGTACCACATGCGGTTGCTAGACATGGTGCTTATATATCAAGTGGTGTAATCATGATGCCTAGTTATATTAATATAGGTGCTCATGTGGAAGAAGGAACGATGGTAGACACCTGGGCAACGGTAGGAAGCTGTGCGCAAATAGGTAAAAATGTGCATTTAAGCGGTGGCGTAGGAATAGGTGGAGTTTTAGAACCTTTACAGGCCGCACCAGTGATCATAGAAGATAATGCTTTTATAGGATCGCGATGTATTGTTGTAGAAGGTGTGCGTGTTGAAACAGAAGCTGTTTTAGGAGCAAATGTAGTACTTACTGCATCGACAAAAATCATAGATGTTACTGGTGACGCACCAGTAGAACGTAAAGGCGTCGTTCCTGCTAGATCTGTAGTTATTCCAGGTAGTTATGCAAAAGAATTTCCATCTGGAACGTATAACGTACCATGTGCCTTAATTATAGGAACTCGTAAAGAAAGTACTAATAAGAAGACCTCGCTTAATGATGCATTAAGAGAATATAATGTAGCGGTGTAATTAAATCTGTAAATTGCTATTTAAGAAATAGAGATTTAAACTAACTCAATACGTATTGATTAAAGATATTCGAAGATTTTTTTGCAGGCACCTGCGTAAATTTAGGTTTTTACCATCTAAATTCTATGCAAAAATTCACTATGAATATTTTTCAGGTCAACCACTAGATCTTGAAAACCCTCAAGATTTTAATGCAAAGATTGAATGGTATAAAGTTTTTTTTAGGCCTAAGATTTTAAATACACTAGTAGATAAATATGAAGTAAGAGATTTTATAAACGATACCATAGGAAGTGAATATCTCAATGACATTTATGGAGTATACGATACCGTAGATGACATTGATTTTAATGATTTACCTGATAAATTTGTAATTAAAGCCACACATTCTAGCGGTCACAATATCATTGTCACAGATAAGTCCAGCATTGATGAAGCTAAAGTCAGAAAAAAACTAAAAAAATGGCTTAAAGTGAATCAATACTACAGAATGGGTCAAGAATGGGCTTATAAAGACGTAACGCCTAGATATATCATAGAAAAGTTTTTAAAAGAGGATGATAAAACATCCTTAGTAGATTACAAATACTACTGCTTTAATGGAGAACCTATCTTTATAGATGTACACCTAGATAGAGAAGAAGATCATAAACAAGGTTGTTTTGATCTGGATTTTCAATTATTACCTTTTGGTAAAAGTAAAAGCTACAAGTCCATTTCTAGTGATTTAAAAAAACCTACCAATTTAGATGAAATGACCAGGCTAGCAAGAATTCTTGCAATAGACCTTCCATTTGTTAGGGTTGATTTTTATTCTGTAAATGGTAGAACGGTTTTTGGCGAGATGACCTTTTACCCATCTGATGCACGTAAGAAGTTCTATCCAGAAGAGTATAACAAAGTCATCGGTGATTATTTAACGCTACCTCAACTCAATAACAATAACGATGTAATCACGAGCATACAAGAGATTGTTTATTCTAAAAATCCTTGATCTATGAGTAAGGATTTAGTAATAGACGCTGTTATTTTATGGGTAAATGGGAATGAAGAGTCCTATAGAAAAAAACTAGCCTCACACTTACCACAAGATTCTGATGTCCTTGATGGATATAAAACTAGATACCAGCAAGTAGATGAAATACAGTATAACGTAAATGCCTTACTCAAATACGCGCCTTATTTACGTCATATTTTTATAGTAACAGATCAACAGACTCCAGAGTTTTTAAAGAAAACTGATACTGATAGTTGTTACTCAAAAGTGTGCATTATTGATCATCAAATTATTTTTAAAGAGTATGAAGAGTTTTTGCCTGTTTTCAATAGTAGAAGTATAGAAACAGCTATTTATCGCATACCACAATTAGCAGAACATTTTATATACCTTAATGACGATTTTTTCATCATCAACCCAACTAAAAAAACTGATTTTTTCACTAGTGAAGGTTATCCTGTTTTAAGAGGTTTCTGGCAAAAATTTGACGATAAATTAAAAACGCGTGCAAGTCACAAGACCGCGCAGGAGCTAGCAGCAAAGCATTTAGGATTTGATCAGTTGTATCGATTTAAGCACACACCACATCCTATAAGAAAATCTACATTATCTAATTACTTTCAAAAACATCCTGATCTACTAAGAAATAATTTAAAACACAAATTCAGAAGCAACAAACAGTTTTTAATTGTAGCACTAGCAAATCATTTAGAGCTTAAAAACAAAACCTTTAGAATGGAGAAAGAACTAAACCTTGCTTATTTTAGATCTTTTAAACGTCCTTTATTCTGGTATCGATACAAGCTACATCAGGCTGGTAAAAAGAAACTCTTCTTAGGATTACAAAGCATGAATAAAGCAAAAGAATCCACGTTGAAGTATTTAATCTCTTGGCTAGAAAAAAGGACACAAGTTTAAATCCTAGGATTGACTTTTTACAATACCGTATGGAGTGAATTTCTTCTTTTCAGACCTTGTGGACTTTCTAATAGCTCTATTCTTATCTATTGATTCTTGATTCTTGTATCCTCTAGCATGATCTAGGTGTAAACAGATCGCGCTGTAACGTATTTGCTTAGATTTAATACCGTAGTTAAACAATCGTTCTCCTAGCTCACGATCTTGTCCACCGTACTGCATACGTTCATCAAAACCATTTACTGCTTTTAAATCTGCTAACCAGCCACTAGAATTATGACCATTCCAGCTAGCATTGGTAGGTGTTAATGCCTCCATAACGCCAGCGGTTACAAATCCAGAAACAAGTTTCTGATTTTTATAAGAAGCTGGCAAACCTTTTTCTTTCAGCCATTCTAAATCAAAACAGCGCTGCGATGCAATATCTCTTTTAGTAATAAGTTTTGAAAGATCTAAGGGCAACTTGTAATAACCACCAGAAAGAAAAAATCCTTTCTCACGACGTTCATAATGGATTTGCAAAAAGTCGTCTCTAGCAATACAGTCTCCATCAGACATTACTACATAATCAGTATTACAAGCTATTAAAGCCTTATTAAGAATAGAACTCTTTTGAAATCCATCATCTTCATGCCATATATGAATGATAGGTTTAGAGCTTGTTTTTTTATAATTAGCTATAAAATCTTTTGTTTCATCACCACTACCATCATCTGCAATAATGATCTCAAACTCTCTAAAAACCTGATGCTCATAACTCCATAATGTCTTTTCCAGCCACTCTACAGAATTGTAAGTACTAATAATTACAGATATGGACGGTTTATTGATCATTTAATCGATGCGGTTTTATATTATACAAATTTACTAATTCATAAGCGGTTATATCAAATACAAGTTTATTTTTGTAACTCAACCCTAAGAAGTAGATTTTAATGTCAAAGGTTTTATTAAGCGCCATAGTACCAGCCTATAATGAAGCACATAATATTGTAGAAGTTCTTAAAAGCGTCAACTTTTGTGATGAAATCATTCTAGTAGATAGTAATAGTAATGATAATACGGTAGAATTAGCAAAACCATATTACACTAAACTACTCACTAGAGAATATGAGCATAGCGCATCCCAAAAAAACTGGGCGATTCCACAAGCACAACATGAATGGATTTTATTAGTAGATGCAGATGAGCGTGTCACTCCAGCGCTAAAAGAAGAAATCTTAACACTTCTAGAAACTATTGATGATCGTGAAGAAGTAGGTTATTGGATGAAACGTCGCAACTTCTTTATGGGTAAAGAGGTACGTTACAGTGGATGGAAAAATGATCGTGTCATCCGTTTGTTTAAAAAATCCAAATGTAAGTACGTGGATAAGCATGTCCATTCAGAGATACAAGCAGATGGACCTGTAGGATGGTTAAATAATCGTTTATTACATTATAAGTATATCAATATTGATCATCATGTGGCAAAACTGCAGCGTTATGCTGGATTACAGGCTCACGATTTTGATAAAAAGGTAGGTAAGATTACCGCATTTCATGTAGTTATTAAACCTCTCTATGGCTTTATAAAACACTATTTCCTTCAAAAAGGATTTCTAGACGGATTTGTAGGATTTACCATTGCCTACCTGCGTAGTTATGGAATCTTTATGAGATATGTAAAGTTATGGTTGTTACGACGTAATCTAGAGTAGTACTACACCAGTTTAAGAATACGCTCCTTATTCCAGTCATAGTATTTCTGGATATTATTCCACTGTACGCGATTTTTATCTTGACCCTTATTCTCTTTTTTAAGTGCGATAAACTGCGTACCTAAAATAGGAATAGGAAATTTTATATCACGATGATTTTGAATAGATAAAACTCCATTTCTCAATGCCATAGCTTTAAACCACAAATCATCTGCACGTGGCGCTAGCTTCATGAATAGATCAACATTTTGCACCTCACTGTCTAGACTATTTACTGGATACAAAACGCAAAACGCTCCTACTGGCATTACTAATTCTTTATGTGTTGCCTCGTTTTTCAAAAAAGACCATTTAGAATAACTCAACACCTCATCGTTGTGATAGGTAATTTCCCTGCATCGATTGCCTATGACCACATCTGGATGCTCTAGATGAGTTAGATAAAGTTGCTTTACCGTATCCTTATCATAAATTACATCATCATCACAGGTGATAACAGGGAATTTAGGAAAATCTGTAAGACTGTGGATTAATTTACGGTGAGAAAATCCGTAAGGCGAATAACGTATTTCAAAAAAATCGCCTTGTAGTTTTTGCAGTCTTTTAGGTATGCTGGCTTTTAAATCCTCTTTAAGCCACAGCACTATTTTTTCTGGTTGAAACGATTGTTGCATCATACTGCGTATCGTAATGTCTAACGTGCGTAATCTAGAAGGAATGCTGGTTAAAGAAACTACAACAGGTATTTTTTTTTCAAAATTAGCACCTAGATCACGCTTATGGATCATTCGCATTTTAAGACTATACTTAATCGATAATGGCATTTCATTTAACTTCATAATCTATGCTTTTAAAAATGCTTTAAATCGTTTCTTATATCTTTTTTTTCTAGCAAATTTATATTGAAACTCCTGGGCATAATGCCACATTTGATCTGTGGTGGTTTGTGAATTATGATTTCGCGAAAGCTTACTATATTCATCTCCCATAATCTCAAATGGCCATTTAACTGGTGACAATCTTGCAAAATTACGCATGCGATCATCCCAAGGAATATCGTAAAACTTCATTCTATTGAGATCTACCAAAGCGAATTCATAGTCTTCATTCTTTGCAGTAATCAAGGTGTTTCCTAAGGAATTATCCATAAAATAAATTCCCGACTCATGCATTTTATAAAGGAATCTAGTGTAGGATCTTAAAATTCCTTCTTTATCTGGTATGTTTTCATCCTGAATGAGATCTCTAAAAGTAAAATCTGCGTCATACTGCTTACTTATATAAAAGCTGGATCCTAAACTTATGGGTCCTAATTCTAGAAAATAAGCCACCGGTTGCGGTGTTCCTATTCCGTTTTCTAATAATCGTTGAGCGTACTCAAAACTGCGCTGTGCCTTTGACGTTCTAAAAAAACGATATACCAGCTTATTAATAAATCCAGGTACTTTAAAACGTTTGTAATTAAAACGTTCACCATTTATAGTGATAACCTTTACCGTATTACGACTATCCTGCAATACATCACCTATATGATCAAAATCACGCGCGGCAGCCTGTAATTCTGATTTTAAATGATCATAAGAAGAATGGTAATGCTCTTGCATGATTCAAAACTACGAGAAGTTAATGAATACTTAAGTAGCAAATAACTAATTTATGCTGGTTTAATTTGTTGTTTCACACCATCCATTCTCAAATTTTTAAAGCGATCTAGCAGACTGTAGCTTTATTTAAATAATTTCTTATCACATTAATTGTAATTTTGCAACTTGTGCATTGAGCACTTAAAATAAAAAGAACATGCCACGCAGCGATCGCGATAAAAAAAGGAGACAACCCGTAAAAGGGCGCAAACCATCTCAAAAAAAACAGCTACCAGCCATAGAACTTCCTATGGAAGATATTAAGGAAGCTGTTACTGCATTAAAACATGGCAAGACCATTCTTTATCCTACAGATACTATTTATGGTATAGGTTGCGACGCTACAAACTATGATGCCGTAGAAAAAATCTATGAATTAACTCATAGATCTAAAGAAGACGGTTTAATCATTTTAGTAGACAGTTTTAATATGCTAGATCAGTATGTTGAAGAAGTTCCAGAAATGGCATGGGAAGTTTTAAAACACAATAAAAAGCCACTCACCATCATCTATGATAGACCTAAAGGAATGGCAGAAAATATTATCCCATCAGATAACACCATTGCCATACGCGTCACAAACGACCCTATATGTAGAGCGTTAATAAAAGGACTGCGCAAACCTATTGTGAGCACCAGCGCTAGTATTAAAGGTGAAGCCATTGCATTAGGATTTTATGATATAAAAGAGGTTTTAAAAGAAGGTGCAGATCATGTAATGGATGTTCCGTTACTAAATAAGAATCCTAAATTATCATCCATTATTAAACTATCTGGAAATGGCATCATGAAAATTTTGCGTAAGTAATATGAGTAAAGAGAATATATATCCAGAGGCTATAAAACATCCCGTTTTTGAAACTATTAGTAATGCAGCAACAGACTTAGGATTAGAAACCTATGTTATAGGTGGATATGTACGTGATTATTTTTTAAACCGTGGTGAACAACAGGATATCGATATCGTCACCGTAGGAAGTGGTATTGAATTAGCTCAAAAAGTAGCTCAATTGTTACCTCACGCTACTAAAGTTTCTGTTTTTAAAACCTACGGCACTGCGATGGTAAAAACTGATGACCTAGAACTCGAATTTGTAGGAGCGCGTAAAGAAAGTTATAGTCATGATAGCCGCAATCCTATTGTAGAAAATGGAACGCTGGAAGATGACCAGAACAGACGCGATTTTACGATAAATGCTATGGCTATTTCGCTTTCGCGAAAGCATAATGCACAACTACTTGATCCATTTAATGGTCTATCTGATTTAAAAAAACAAATCATACGCACCCCATTAGATCCAGATATCACCTATAGTGATGATCCATTGCGCATGTTACGTGCGATACGTTTTGCCAGTCAACTGGATTTTAAGATTGATGATGAGTCGTTCCAGAGCATTAAAAAAAATGCAGACCGTATTAAGATCATTACAAATGAACGTATCGTTACTGAGCTTCATAAAATAATGGCATGTAAAAAACCATCTCGAGGCTTTTTACTATTAGAAAAGACAGGACTACTACCCTATTTTCTACCAGAACTTACCGCTCTTAAAGGCATTGATGAAGTGGAAGGACAAACACATAAAGACAATTTCTACCACACACTAGAAGTGGTGGACAACATCTCAAAGAACACCGATGATATATGGTTGCGCTGGGCAGCATTACTTCATGACATAGGAAAAGCGCCTACAAAGCGTTTTTCAAAAAAAGTAGGATGGACCTTTCATGGTCATGAATTCAAAGGATCAAAAATGGTGTTCCACCTTTTTAAAAGGTTGAAAATGCCATTGAATGATAAAATGAAATTTGTCCAGAAAATGGTACGTATGTCATCCAGACCTATCGCTGTAATAGATGAAAGTGCTACAGATAGCGCCGTACGCAGATTAGTGCATGATGCAGGCGATCATATTGAGGATTTAATGACCTTGTGTGAAGCAGATATCACCACAAAAAACCCCAAACGATTTAAAAAATACCATAACAATTTCCAGAAAGTACGCGATAAAATTGTGGAAGTAGAAGAACGTGACCACGTGCGTAATTTCCAGCCACCAGTAAGTGGTGAGGAAATCATGAAAACCTTTAACTTAAAACCATGTCGCGAGATCGGTTCTATTAAGGCAAGTATTAAAGAAGCTATTCTGGATGGGAAAATCCCAAACGATTATGAAGCTGCTAGAGAATGGATGCTTAAAAAAGGTAAAGAATTAGGATTAAACACCACTAAATAGTCCGTCAATTACTGTTTTTAAAATTCCTAAAATCAAGTGAAATAGAATTGTAATCTGATCATTCCATATTATTTTTATGGGAAATAATAAGGATGATGAATGTAATATTAAAATTCACTACAGCACTAGTTCTTTTAACCACTTTCACAGCTGTAGCTCAACAACCTACCGTTCAAAATTCAGTGTTATTTGATCCTAATTATGGAGTAAATTTACAGCCTAGTATGGTGACCACTTCAAACTTAAGTAGTTTAAACATCTCATCCTTTTTTAAGCCTCGTCAAACTACCCACTTAGTTTCAGTGAATACAAATCAGATTGATTTTTCTACATTACCTGTTCTAGCACCTAACAATGAATTCCCTACCATCTACAATACAAATAAAGAACCCTTCATACAGCTAGGCGATTATGATGTAGAATTTTTAAATAAACGCGCAAACAATAATGCGTTTTATGAGGCTACTCGCAATACGGTATTAAGTGCTGGCTATACAAATGGCGGAATCATCGCGCCTAGATTTTAATGATCCACGGATTTTTTTATAACGATGGTAACTTATAGGTGTTATGCTTATGAAATTCTACAATACATAGGCTTTACTTTAAAGTCACTATAACATATGGATGTGAAATCAAACATGATTTCAACATTTCAGCAATTCCTACTGCATTTGAGCAATTGAAACCTCAAACTAGTACTTAAGTATCGTACTTTTATTCTTAAAATTTTTGAGGTGCGTTACATCTTCCTAATTTTATTGTGTATTTCTAGCTATGCGATGGCACAGGATCCTGTGCTGTTACATCTCACCACAGCATATGGTTTACCTGATAATGAAATCTACGAACTTAAGGAAGATAGTAAAGGTTTTGTATGGATTGCCAGTAATAAAGGACTGATAAGATATGATGGATCTGAGTTTATAAAATTTACGCATCCAGACCAGCGTGGCCTTTCTGTTTTTGAACCATTTATTGACGAGCTAGATCGCGTGTGGTGTATGAATATTTCTGGACAGCTTTTCTATGTTGAAAAAGAAACGATGCACCTTTTTGCAGATCTTAAAGAAGATCTCAACGGTTCACTAGCAAGCATCAACGTAGTTTCACAATCACTAGTGATTTCAATGTTTAAAAAACATATTATTTATGATTTAAATACTAAATCAAAGGAAATCATCCCAATACAAGACAAAACGGTTCATTACTCAATTCCTACGGTAATAGATCATCAAATCGAATGGTACGTAAACAAAAACACCTATACACTAAAAGATTTCACGTTTAAAGAAACAGGATCCTTACCTGATAATCTCATTGCTTTCCATAAGAAACCAGAACATATGTTAATTGTTCAAGGTGAAAATAAAGAACGCTTTTTAATAAATCAGGTTAGAGGCAAAATCATTAAGGTATTTAAAAGAAAAAGTAATGACGAGTGGAAGGAATTAACAACTCCTAAAAATCTAGCATCTAGACAGGTCATAGCCGTTTATTATTTACATAATGAATTATGGTTTTTAACTGATCGTGGCATTTTTAATTTTACCATACTAGATGAAAAACTACTCTTAAAAGATCATTTTCTGACGGAATATTTTACCACTTCCCTATTTGAAGATGCCGACTTAAACTTATGGGTAAGCACTTTAAGAGATGGTATTGTAGTAATTCCTAATATACATGTAAAACGAATCTCACTACCAGAAGAATTACCATCTAGACTAGAAAAGAAAAACGACTCAACGGTTCTTATGGGTTTTGAATCCGGTGATGTATATGAATATAGAATCACTAATAATGAGTTTAAACACATAGATCTTCCTACTCCATCTTCTATAAGTACTATTCATTACGATGATACTAAAAACCGAAGTTACTTTTTCCAAAAGTTACATAATTACACTTATGATCATAAGACTGGTCAATTAACAAGAATTAATAACCGTATAGGGAATGTAAAAAACACTGATATCACTACAACTGGTAAATTTTTGCTAGCAAACTCTGGATTTGTAACTAAAGTATCTCTTAAAAATAATTCCTTTCCTCCTGAAAATAATTATGATTTAAAATATGATAAAAGAGGATATACTGTAATTCATGATGGGAAAAATGAAACTTCCTACTTTGCGACCGTAACAGGACTAATGACCTTTAATAGGGATGGCAATCCACAAGAACTTAAAACCACAGATGGTAAATCCATTCTTACTCGTAACCTAGTTCAGGATCATAAGGGCACGATATGGGCAGGTACTTTTACAAATGGTATTTATAAAATCACAAATGGTAAAGTAGTAGATCACATAGATCCACAAGATGGATTAAGCTCTTCTATCATTAATTCCATTGTTTTAGATGACAGTCATCTTTGGATCGCGACAGATCAGGCAATTGAAAAGTACAACACCACAACTGGCGAGATAAAAAGCCTTAATGCTAGGGATGGGATCCCAGAATTCTCCATAAGAGATATGGTCGTTTTACAAGATCAAATCCTCTTAAACACTTCGCAAAACGTTTATAGTATTGATAAAAACAAGGGATTTAAACCACTCTATATTCCTGATTATTATTTTACAGACATATCGATTGACGGTATCAACCAGCCAGATGCTGATCGTTATGAAATTCCAGATCAGGAAACACCTATTTCTATAAGCTACAATGTAAACGGCTTGCGTGGTTTATCTAATGGAAGTTTTGAATACCGCATTAAGGATCAGACAGACTGGACGGCTCAACCTACGGGCAGTAATGTGATTCAATTTGCCAGCTTGCCTACAGGTGATTTAGAATTTCAACTGCGACAATCAGATTCAGACAAGGTGCAATCTGTATACTTTACGGTAAATCAGGTCTTCTATAAAAATGTTTTATTCTGGATCGCTGTAGTAGGATTATCTATAGCTGGCCTAGTGGTTTATTATAAAAGGAAATTACGCTTTCGCGAAAGCGTAAAAAACGAGCAACTTAAAAAGCTAGCTCTAGACAATGAGTTAATCAGCCTCAAATTAGAAAATTTGCGCTCACAGATGAATCCGCATTTTATCTTTAATGCACTCAATTCTATTCAAGAGTACATTGTAAGTAACGAGAAGAATCTAGCGAGCAGTTATCTGGTAAAATTCTCTAGATTGATAAGAATGTATCTAGACCAAAGCCGTGATAATGAAATTACTTTAGGTCAGGAACTGGATGCGATGAACCTGTATTTACAGTTGGAAAAAGTGCGTTTTGAAGATAAATTAATCTATGAACTTAATGTGGATGCTACCATAGATATGGACAAAACAAAAGTGCCACCACTATTCATACAACCTTATGTTGAGAATGCTTTAAAACATGGATTACTGCATAAAAAATCAGATCGTAAGCTGTCTTTAGATTTTAATTTATGTGAGGATAAAACACGTCTAGCTGTTACTATAAATGATAATGGTATAGGTAGGCAGGCGTCTCAAGAAATTATTTCAAACCGCAGTTCATATCATAAAAGTTTTGCTACGCATGCAAATAATGAACGTGTAAAATTACTCAACAGAAAACGTAAAAAACCTTTAAGTGTTGAAATTACAGACTTAAAGAATGAATCAAATACGCCTACCGGTACAGAGGTACGCATCATCATACCACAAGAATTATGAAAGCCATCATTATAGACGACGAGCCTAAGGCACGCAAACTACTCCATACATTATTGCAAGAACACTGTCCTAGCATCACCACTTTCCATCAAGCAGAAGATCTAGAAACTGGTGTGGCTTTAATAAAATCAGAGCATCCAGAATTGGTTTTTCTAGACATAGAAATGCCTAAGTATTCAGGATTACAGATTTTAGAATTTTTTGATGATCATAAAATAGATTTCCAAATCATTTTTACCACAGCTTATAATCAGTATGCGATAGAAGCTTTTAAATTAAGTGCGGTAGATTATTTACTCAAACCTTTAGACCATCTAGAATTAGTAAGTGCTGTAGATAAAGCTATAAAATTAAAAGAGCAACATAACATCACTACTAACCTAGAGGAATTAAAGCAGTCATTTAAAAAACTATCTAGCAATAAGATTGCTCTGGATGTTCCTAGAGGAATCATTTTTGTAGAACATAATGACATTCTATATCTAGAAGCAGACGGAATGTACACTACATTTTTCCTAAAGTCAGGTCATAAAGAAATGATATGTAAGCCACTAAAACATTTTGCAGAACAGTTGCACGATAGCGCACAGTTTTACAAACCACATCGCTCCTACCTCATCAATATCAACTCTATAAAAGAATTCAATAAAAAAGAAGGTGGACATCTAGTGATGGATAATGGTAAATTAGTACCTATATCTAGAGATAAACGTGAAGAGTTTTTTGGGATGATTAAGGAGTTGTTTTAGCACTTCGACTGCGCTCAGTGACCTAAAACTTAATGATTGCTAAAGCTCACTTAGACTGCGTTTAGTGACCTAAAATCTCATGACTACTAGAGGTGACGGAGCGTAGCCGAAGTCACATTTTATTTATAAATTACCTCAATGAATTGCTATGTATACATATTACAATGTTCTAACGAAAGCTATTATACAGGTAGTACAAAGTTTCTAGAAAGTAGACTTAAAAAACATTTCTCAGGTTTAGGAGCAAACCATACTAAAAAGTTTCCACCGCAAGCAGTCGTATATCTTGAATCTTTTGATCGCATAGATTATGCTTTTAACAGAGAACATCAAATTAAAAAGTGGACAAGAGCAAAAAAAAAAGCTCTAATAAGTGGTAATATTTCAGAATTGAAGAAACTTGCCAGATGCTTAAATGAAA
The DNA here is from genome assembly GCA_020630715.1 of Nonlabens sp. GTDB lineage: Bacteria > Bacteroidota > Bacteroidia > Flavobacteriales > Flavobacteriaceae > Nonlabens. The sequence continues at coordinate 81,994 of JAHDIQ010000011.1, read as the reverse complement.
CTAGCCATATATATTTTAAGGATAAGTATTTGTGAGCTCACTTCCACTGCGTTCAGTGACCTAAAATCTCATGACTACTACAGGTGACTTTGACTACGCGCTCAGTGATCTAAATTCAACATTATTTTGAAGCTTATTAATAATAAATAACTCAATTGATATACGCTCAACCATCATTTGCAAAAATTTCTCTGCATCTATTATATCACAAAATGGCGTCTGAACAAAGCGTATAACTAAAATAGATTTCTCAAATCTATGAAACGGACAGAGGTCACTGAGCGTAGCCGAAGCGCCATTTCAGCAACTTATACTGCAATTCAGAAAGTGTTTTTAAAACAGGTTATTTAATACCACACTTTTGTGATTGAAATTAATAATCAATTCAATCATGAAAACACATTTACTTTTAATTGCTTTTTTAATAAGCATGTATTCAACTGCTCAAGTATACGTAGACGCTAGTGCTACAGGAGCAAATGATGGAACCAGCTGGACAGATGCTTATACAGATCTACAAAATGCCCTAAATAATAACCCAACTAGCGCATTTTGGGTAAAAGCAGGTACGTACATACCTGGATCTAGTAGAACAGATAGTTTTACCTTAACTAATAATCAGGAAATATATGGAGGATTTAATGGCACAGAAGTTAGTGTATTTCAGAGAGATCCAGAAGTGAACCCGACTATTTTATCTGGTGACATTAACGGTAATGATAATATGGTATTTTCTACCACTGACCCAAATCGATCTGAAAACAGCTATAGAATTGTAGAAATTAATGGCGGTGGAGTAGTTATAGATGGCTTTAGTATTAACAATGGAAATGCTAATGGTAACGCAACTTCACAGAGAGAAGGATCGGCTGTTAATGTTAATGCACAAGGTAGTGTAGAAATAAATAACTGTAAATTTTTCCAACATACCTTAAATAGAGGTGGTGTCATTAGGTCTATAGATACAAATAATAGTTTTACGGATATTGAAATTACAAATTCTATCTTTAAAGATAATGAATCGTCATTTGGAACTGTTTATTACGGTCGAGCCAACGGAACTATAAACATTATATTTGAAGGCTGTCTATTTACAAAAAACACCTCAGTGTCTAGTACTGGCTCTTTAATTTGGCTTAGACAAGATATTTCAGGTTCTCAATTTGCTGAGATAATAAATTCTACATTTTCAGACAATAACTTAGATTCTAGTAGAGCGGTAATTGATAAAATAAATACTAGTGGTGGTTCAGTTGTGGTTGATATATATAATTCTATATTTTGGAATAATGGTGATAACTTTTCGGGTACATTTTCAGATGCGGTAGAATCTAATACAAATGGTAGTGTAAGCAATAGTATATCTAATAATAATTTTGCAAGTAGTTCTAGTACTACAAATGTTTCAAACGCAAATCCGTTGTTTACAGATCCTGTAAATGGGGATTATACGTTACAATCAGGTTCACCAGCTATAGATGCAGGAGATAACCAGTACACCACTTTAACCACAGATTTAGCTGGTAATACAAGAATTGTAAATACTACCGTAGATATGGGTCCTTATGAATTTGGAACATCTAGCACAGATACAACACCACCTACAGTTATAACTCAAAATATAAATGTAAGCTTAGACGCAAGCGGAAACGCAACGATTATGGCTAGCGATATCGATAATGGCAGTACTGATAATAGTAGTGGACAGTTAAACTATAGCTTAGACATTTCAATATTTGATTGTTCAAACATAGGAGCAAATCCGGTTATATTAACCGTTACAGATCCGTCTGGAAACAGCGCTACAGGAACAGCAACGGTGACTGTTGTAGATGATCTTGCACCTAGTATCGCTGGAATTAATTTACAAGGTGTCTCAACGCAATGCCCAATTACTGTTCAAACTATCATACCACCTACGGTTACTGATAATTGTGCAGGAACGGTTACTGGTACAACCGTTACTACAGGAACAATTTCTAGTAATACAACTATTACTTGGACCTTTGACGATGGTAATGGAAACACAAGTTCACTTACCCAAGCTGTTGTGGTTAATGATACTACAGACCCAACAATTACAGGTGTCGCAAGTTTTACTGCAGATCTTAATGGACAACCGCAAGTAGTAGTTGATTTAAGCACTGATCTAATGATCTCTACCTCTGATAATTGTAATGGAACAGTGTCAACTTCACTTTCTACACCTAACGTATTCAACGCTGTAGGAAATTATAACATCACTGTAATCGCAACAGATGCTGCTGGAAACACTGATAGTATTACCATACCTATAACTGTTACTGATAGTACCGCTAGCAACGATGATATCAAATCACTTCAAGCACGTTTATATCCTAACCCAGCAACAACTGAATTCACAGTTGAACTAGATCAAGAGCAGATAGATCAAATAGCCATGTATAATCTACAAGGTCAACTCGTAAAAACAAGCAGTAGTGATCGAGTGAACATAAGCGATCTTACTAGCGGCATTTATCTAGTAAAAGTTACGAGTACATCTGGCGCGACAGCAACACAAAAGCTGATCAAAAAATAAGAGTACCTATCGGTTATGTTTTGTAGTAATTTTCATAATTGATGATTTAGAAATCAGGTCTTTTTGAAGGCTTGATTTTCTTTTTACTACCATTCATCAACCCAAACCTACATTTCAGCAAATGGTTTAAAAACAGCAGATAAACAAACTTACCTTTACAAAGTAATAATTATGAAAAGTAATCGGGTCGCTTAGTAGGGAAAGCGTCCCGATTTTTTATGCTCTAGTTTGTTTGAATTACGCTTTCGCGAAAGCGGAATCACCACTATCTTTATCACAAATAAGATACTTCCATGAATAAACAAGCTATCATAGATCGTTTTATAAGTTACATCACCATAGACACAGAATCTGATCCAGCTAGCGATACAACGCCTAGTACAGAAAAGCAATGGGATCTAGCGCGCAAGTTGCATCAAGAACTCATCGATATGGGAATGAGTGATGTTTCTATAGATGAGAATGCGTATGTGATGGCTACTTTACCATCTAATGTGGATCACGATGTTCCAGTAATAGGTTTTATATCCCATTTTGACAGTACACCAGATTTTACGGGTAAAGACATCAAACCTCAAATTATAGAAAACTATGATGGTGGTGATATCCCATTAAAAGGAAGCGATCTTGTACTAAGTCCCGATTATTTTCAATCCTTAAAGCAATATAAAGGTCAGACCATCATTACTACAGATGGAACTACCTTACTAGCAGCAGATGATAAGGCTGGAATCACAGAAATAATGACGGCCGTAAAACATCTGATTGAAAATCCAGATATTAAACATGGAACCATTAAAGTAGGTTTTACACCAGATGAGGAAATAGGTCGTGGAGCACATAAATTTGATGTAGAAAAATTTGGTGCAGATTGGGCTTATACCATGGATGGTAGCCAGATAGGTGAGCTGGAATATGAGAACTTTAATGCGGCTGGAGCCGTAGTTACCGTTCATGGTAAAATAGTACATCCTGGATATGCAAAAGGTAAAATGATCAACTCCATGTATATCGCACAGGAATTTATTGATTCTTTACCTAGACTAGAAACTCCAGAGCATACAGAAGGTTATCAAGGATTCTTTCATTTACATCATATAAAAGGTGCAGTAGAGGAAACTACCCTACATTACATCATACGTGATCATGATCACGATAAATTTGAAGCTCGTAAAGAAGTGATGCGTAAACTAACTAACGATATCAATGCCCAATACGATCGTAAAGCTATAAGCATTGAAATTAAGGATCAATACTTTAACATGCGCGAAAAGGTGGAACCTGTGATGCATATCGTAGATGTGGCTGAACGTGCTATGCATGAATTAGGCATTGAACCTCTTATAAAACCTATACGCGGTGGAACAGACGGATCACAATTAAGTTATATGGGATTACCGTGTCCTAATATTTTTGCAGGTGGTCATAATTTCCATGGTCCTTATGAATATGTTCCTGTAGAAAGCATGATGAAAGCTACTGAGGTTATTGTAAAAATTGCGCAATTAGTAGCAATAGAAAAGTAAGAATGAATAAATTAATAATTGCAAATGCACTAAATTCTACCTCTAGAACGGTCATTATCTGTGCGATGGTTTTTAATATTCTTTATAGTATGTTTCAATTCTTTGCATACGAAGTTGATCTTTTTGGTTTTATTATTTTTCTCATCACGTTAATTCCCACTATTGTATTAGGTGGAATTATGAATATGAAATCTGGTTTATTAGAAAAACGCGGTAAGTTGATGAAAGCATCTTTCTTATTTGGCATAACGATAGACACCAGTACTATAAATGATTTCAACTATAAAACTGTAGGAAGTATAGAGATGATAAGACAACAAAAAGGTACTAGTTTACAGAAATACAATACCGAAGAAATTATTTATGACGTTTCCTTATTTAAGGAAACGCCATCACAACATAAAAGACTATTCACCTCTACTTCTAGGTACGATGTTCAAAAAGCAATAGACTTTATAGAAAGGAATAGTTACCTGAAGCTGTACGAAAGTTCTGCTTCATAAACATATAAATTTCATTTAATCAAACTCCATTTTAATATGAAGCTCAATTCTTAAGGTATTTAACTAAGTTCATTTGAATGCTGGTATTGTTTATGTAAATTTTTATGAAAATCTTCATTTTTAGAAATTTTGCTAAAACTTGTACGTTTAATCAGCAAGATTTCTTTTTGATAACAACGGAATCGAAATAGAAGTATAAGTAAACTTTTTTAGTGTAAGAATAGGCTGGAAATGGGTTAGTAATTCAGGTTTTTATTGACTTACATGGCGTTATAGGTGGAGCAATCGGTATTGCAGATCCGGAAGAAGGCGGATTTTTGATAAATAGGAAGATTTCTCCATAAGAGCAAGATTTACTCAGTAAGAGATTCTAAATTTACCTAGATAACAAATTAAACATGTGAGCCTAGTGCACGCATTTTTTTTCTTTAAAAGAAACTTTTGAGCAAGCCAAAAATTAAAAACACACAAGAGTATATCAAACTCTTCCCGAAATGGGAACTACATTTCAATGCAATTCACCGAATTCTTAAAGAAACAGAACTGGTAGAAACCATAAAATGGGGCGCACCATGCTATACACTCCATGGTAAAAACTTAATAGGTTTAGTAGGATTCAAAAACCATTGTGCCATCTGGTTTCATAAAGGAGCGTTATTAAAAGATGAAGATCAAATTCTTATCAATGCACAACCAGGAAAGACACAAATGTTGCGTCAATTACGCTTTCGCGAAAGCGAAATTATCAACACCGCACAGATTAAAAAGTACATTCTAGAAGCGATAGCAATTGAAAAAGCCAGCGATTTAATTAAATAGCTGGCTCCTAAATATTATTTAAAACTCAAATTATTTACCTACGATGTGTAATTCACTAAATTCCTTATTCACATACATCGTTTGTGTTGTTAGATCATAATTTAAATCTGCAAAAGAGATTTTTACATTATCCACCTCAACGTAATCTATTTCAAATGGAAGTCCTATAAAGTTAAAACGTAAGGTTTCATATTCAGTCGTGTATTTACCATCCTTATATTGCGATATCACTATTTCTTTCTCCTTTCCTTTAAAGGATAGATTACGTAAACTAAAACGGCCTTTTTTATAGTCATATCCATCATTTGCATCTTCATAAACCACAGACTTTTCTTTACCTTGAGTATAGAAAACATCCAGTGTTAAGAATTCTATTTGCTTCTCTCCTACATATTGCATCACGGGATAACGTGGTATAATCGCACCAGCTTTTACAAATAGTGGTATCTCATCTATATCTGCATCTACCCAAGCTTCTTTACCACCGGCAATGATTTCTCTAGTCCAGAAGTTATACCATTCACCGCGTGGGATATACATTCTGCGACCTTTTGCATTAGGTTCTAGTACAGGACAGACTAAAAACTTATCGCCATACATGAATTCATCATTGCGATAGTGAGTTTGCGCATCTTCCTGATCATAAACTACTAGCGACTTTAACATAGGTGTTCCTTCTTCTACATACTGCCAGAAGGTCGTATATAAATATGGAAGTAGTTTGTAGCGCAGTTCCACAAATTTTCTAGTGATGTTTGTTACGTTTTCATCAAAGGTCCACGGTTCTTGATCTCCATGATCACCGCTAGAATGAACTCTGCAAAATGGATGAAACACACCTAATGCGATCCATCTTGCAAACAATTCTCCAGTAGGTTGTTCTGCAAATCCTCCTATATCTGATCCGGCAAATGACATTCCAGAAAGTGCCATGCGTTGCGCTTGAATATTTGCTATACTTAAATGTTCCCATGTGGCTACATTATCACCAAACCAACTACTGGTATAACGTTGTGTACCAGAATATGCTGACCTGGTAATGACAAATGGACGTTTAGGGTAAATGAATTTCTTTACACCTTCATAAGTAGCACGCGCCATTTGCATTCCATAAATATTATGTGCTTTTCTATGCGAGCATGGATGCCCATCATAATCGTGTCTTACATCATCTGGAAATGTTTTATTAGGAACTTCCATAACGGCAGGCTCATTCATATCATTCCATACTCCTGCAAGTCCATTATCTGCAATAAGTCCTTTAAATAAATCTGCCCACCAGGTTCTTACTTTAGGATTTGTATAATCTGGGAAATAACATTGTCCAGGCCATACTTTACCTTTCATGTAGGGACCATCTGCTCGTTTACAGAAATAGTCATTTTCCATAGCCTCTTGATAAACGCTGTAATCTGGATCTACCTTAATTCCTGGATCTATGATAGCAATGGTTTTAAAACCATCTTCTTTTAAGTCACTAATCATTTTAGTAGGATCTGGGAATTTATCATTATCCCAAGTAAAGCATCTAAATCCATCCATGTAATCGATGTCTAGATATATCGCATCACAAGGTATTTGCAACTCGCGGAATTTTCCAGCAATTTCTCTTACATTACTTTCTGGGTAATAACTCCACTTACACTGGTGATAACCTAGCGCCCATAATGGTGGTAGTTCTGGTTTACCGGTTAATTCAGTATAACCACTTACTACACTATTCACGTCTGGACCATAAATAAAATAATAATCCATAGATCCACCTTGTGCCCAGAAGCTGGTCACATGGTGACGTTCATGAGCAAAGTCAAAAAACGATCTAAAGGTATTATCAAAGAAAATCCCGTAGGCGATTTTATTTTGTAGACCTACATAAAAGGGTACGTTTTTATACAATGGGTCTGTTTGTTTTCCAAAAGCGTACTGGTCTGTTCCCCATAATTCAAAACGTTTAGCACGCATGTTATTATCTGCTGGTTTATCACCTAGACCGTAGTAACTCTCTCCAGGTTGTGCTTTTTTAGACATTTTTACAATCTCACCACCATACTGATAGCTTTCTTCATAATGAAAGCCCAATTCATCTTCACAAATGATTTTACCGTCCAGATCAAAAATGCGGGAACGCAAATCTGTTTTGGCAATGTGACATACTATTTTAGAAGTTCTGATCAGGTAATGATTAGCGGTCTCTTCAACCTCTAATTTATTATAGCCACGATTTCCATCCTCATCAATGGCATACGAGAAATCTTCTTCTAATTTCCCACCAGTACCGTACTTAAACCGCAATACACTATCTCTTAATACCTGTAGTTTTAAGATCACACCATTTACGGTGTGAAAGGTTAGCGTATCTACAACTTGATCAAATTGATCTAACTCACCAGGAAATACATTTCCCTGACTATGTAATTCTGTATTTGTAATCATAAAATGATGATATTCAATATTTTGACTAAGAAAAAAGTGTTCCTTATAAGACTGTTGAAAATAGCAAAAAAGAAAGCAATCGCAGTGTTAAATCAAGATTTGTTACGAGAACGTTGTCGACACAATTTAGTCATTAACCTTCTAACGGATAACAGTACTTTTTATTCACAACTCGCTCCCTCATGATAGCTTTATCATTAAAATTTCGAGAAATATTTCTTATTATATCACTATAATTATCCGTACCATCTTCTTTCTTATGGTAAAAGAATTTAACAGTTGCGCAATTTTTATGTTCAAAAAGAGTGTTTAATAATGTCCTATCTGAAACCCCACAAGAATGACCCATTATGTAAATTTGATAATCATCGCTATTAGCAAACTCTAAAAGTTTTTTTAAGTTGTCCGATTCCAAATAATTAATTGATTTTACATTCTCTAAAAAGTCATTATTATTCGTTTTTTCAATTCTCATGTAATCTTCATCTAATTCATCGCCAAATCCAAAAATCATCGGATTTGTTTTTTGATTGTTTAAATCTCCATGAATATGATTTAATGATACTTTAGTTAAAGTATCTGAAAACCTTTCAAAATGTCTAGGGTCTTCGTAGTAATTAGTTGTATTTGTGTAATTAAAATTTAAAAGTAAAGTTGAGTTTGGAACTAAGTCAAAATAATTCGAGGCACTACCGTATCTAAGTATTTTTTTTATCTGTTTTATAGGATCGAGTGAATTAATATTTTCAATTAGCAACCTATTGCTCTGAGAAATATTATCTGGTAACATTCTATTCGAAAGAAAAAAATCCAATTGATCCTTTATTACTGAATATTGATCATTTGCATATTTATCCAAAAATGATTCCGAGAAATCTTTAGGATTTAGATTTTCATAGATTTTAAAGCCAATATCTCTTATCGTTTCATAACATTGTGATTGATTAAAACTATTATCAACTCGTTTTAAATAATCCGACAATAGAGTTTTTATAATTTTAAAGTCACCATTTAATTTTTGTATTTCTTCATTTTGATCATGGTTTTGTCCATTTAAGATAGTCTTTAACAAAAAATAATATTCGGTCTCAACATCAACCCATGAATTTACGCCATGTATTTTAGTTAAGTGAGCTAAAAACGAATTCTTAAATTCAATTTTTGATTTCCCATATCTAAAAACAGACGTTTGTAAATCTTCAAAATCCGATGCATTAGTATAATTGCCAGGTGTTTGCTTGATTAAAATATTATCGTCTTGATACGATTCAAATTCTCTTAACAATTTGATATTTTCAATAATACCTTTCCAATAATCTTTCAAAAAATTATTGTAGCTCGTTCTTTTTTTATGAGCTAAATCAAACCCATTTCCAATTAGTACAATTCTATTCATAATCAAACCCCATAAACCAAAACACCTAAAGGCGGTACATCCAACTCCACACTTTGCTCACGATATTGCCAGTCTTTTGTTTGCGCTTTAAATAACTTTTTTACCTTGAAACCAGAACCGTCATATTTGACATCATCACTGTTATAAAGCAATTTATAAGTTCCAGTGTTAGGCAAGCCTATACGGTAGTTTTCTCTAGGCACTGGTGTGAGATTACAAACGATTACTAGTACACTATCATAACCTCTACGCACATAAGAAATCACACAGTTCTCTGAATCATCATGAGATATCCATTCAAAACCTGTCGCATCAAATTGTTTTTCATGCAATGCTTTTTGGGATCTGTATAATTTATTAAGGTCTGTTATGGTTTTTTGAATTCCCTGATGTGGTGCAAATTCTGTAAGATGCCAGTCTAGGCTTCCTTCAAAATTCCACTCTGCGTGCTGTCCAAATTCTGATCCCATCATTAATAAATTTCCTCCAGGATGTGTAAACATATAACTGTACATCAATCGCAGGTTTGCAAATTTTTGCCAGTCGTCTCCTGGCATTCTACCTAGGATAGAACTTTTACCATAAACGACCTCATCATGCGATAGCGGTAGCATAAAATTTTCTGTAAAGGCATAGGTCATAGAAAAAGTCAAATCGTCCTGATGGTGACGCCTATGAATAGGATCTTTTTTAAAGTATTGCAAGGTGTCATGCATCCAGCCCATCATCCATTTCATACCAAATCCTAAACCACCCATAGAGGTAGGTTTACTTACCATAGGAAAGCTGGTACTTTCTTCGGCAATGGTTTGTGTATCTGGATAATTCAAATAGACGGCTTCATTCATTTCTCTCATGAATGCAATCGCTTCTAGATTCTCTCGTCCACCATGAATATTAGCTTCCCATTCTCCATCTTCTCTAGAATAATCTAGGAATAACATACTGGCTACTGCATCTACTCGCAATCCATCTATATGATACTGATCTAGCCAGAATAAAGCGTTTGAAATCAAGAAACTCTTCACCTCATTACGGCCATAATTAAAAATCAAGGATTTCCAGTCTGGATGATAACCTCTTTTTTTATCAGGATGCTCATATAAATGTGTACCATCAAAATTTCCTAAACCATGTGCATCTTCTGGAAAATGCGATGGAACCCAATCCAGTATCACTCCTATTCCTGCTTCATGACAAGCATTAATGAGTTCTTGGAATTCTTCTGGATAACCAAATCTAGATGTAGGAGCAAAATAACCGGTTAATTGATAACCCCATGAAGGATCATAAGGATACTCCATGATGGGCATGAACTCAATATGCGTGAATTGCATCTTTTTTGCGTAAGCGACCAGATCCAGAGAAAGCTCGTGATAACTTAAACTTCTATTTTCTTCTATCTTTCGTTTCCAGCTTCCTAGGTGAACTTCGTAAACTGAATATGGTGCGTCTAATGCATTATGCTTTGCACGATTTTGCATCCATTTTTGATCACTCCAGTTGGGTTTATAGTCATAAACAATACTGGCCGTTTTAGGTGGATGCTCGCAACGTCTTGCATAAGGATCTGCCTTTTCTGTAATAACGTCATGATGTGAAGAATGAATTTTATATTTATAAGTTGTTCCATGTGATACATGAGGAATAAAACCTTCCCATATACCACTGCTGTCCCATCTTACATTGAGTAAATGTGTACTATCATCCCAAAAATTAAAATCTCCTATCACAGCAACAGACTTGGCACTAGGTGCCCAGACCGCAAAATAAGTTCCTTGCACACCGTCAACTTCTATGACATGAGAACCCATTTTTTCATACAAACGATAATGCCTACCGCTTTTAAAAAGGTTGATATCAAAGTCTGAAAACAGGCTATGTGTTATAACGTTGCCCATCTATTAAAGTGAAAAGCCTTTAGGAATGACTGCGTTTTTTTTAATAACTACAATTCCTTCCTTAACTACAAATCGATCTGTTTCCTGATCTTTCAAATGTGGACCACCATTAATGCGTACATCGTCACCTATGCGTACGTTCTTATCTACAATGGTATTTTTAATGAAACAACGGTCTCCTATTCCAGAAAGTATATCAATTTTTGAAGCGTTGATTTCATTTAATGTTTCATAGTCATCATTACCCATCATATAGGTATTGATAACAGTAGATTCTTTACCTATTCTAGAACGTATTCCTATGACAGATCGTTCAATTTTTGCAGCGTGAATGATGCAACCTTCTGCTATTACGGCCTTATCTAGGTGCGTTCCCGAAATTTTAGAGGTAGGTAGTAAACGAGCATTTGTATAGACTCTTTGCTTTGAATCAAAAAGATTAAACTGTGGAATATCGTCTGTAAGACCTAAGTTAGCTTCAAAAAAAGAATCTATATTACCTATATCTGTCCAGTATCCCTCAAATTGATAACTCAAGGTTTTATGGTGATTTATAGACTGTGGAATGATTTCTTTTCCAAAATCAATAGTCGTTTCATCTTCTAATAATTCTACTAATAAGTCTCTATTAAAAATGTAAATCCCCATACTAGCAAGGTGGTTTTTTCCTTGATTTTTCATCTCATTACTTACAGGACTAGTCCAGTCTGACAATAAACTAGCATCTGGTTTTTCTATGAATGAAGTGATCACATTTTTATCATCTGTTTTAAGAATACCAAAAGATGTGGCGTCCTTTTCATTTACAGGGATCGTTGCAATTGAAATCTTAGCATCAGCATCTATATGTGCTTGAATCATTTCATTAAAATCCATTTGATACAACTGGTCACCGGATAGAATCAATACATATTCAAACTCATGCCTTAAGGCGTGATGCATGGATTGACGTACCGCATCTGCCGTACCTTGAAACCAGCCTTTATTATTAGGAGTCTGTTCTGCCGCTAGAACATCCACAAATGCCGAACTAAAAAAGCTAAAGTGATAGGTGTTTTTTATATGCCTGTTTAAAGAAGCAGAGTTGAATTGGGTTAACACATACATTCTCTTTAGACCAGAATTGATACAATTAGAAATAGGAATGTCTACTAATCTGTATTTCCCAGCGATAGGCACAGCTGGTTTTGAACGACTTTCTGTTAACGGGTAAAGTCTGGATCCTTGTCCACCACCTAAAATAATACTCAATACCTTATCATTCATGCTACTCATTTTTTAAAGAATCATATAAATTAATGTACTGTTGCGCCGCGTTATCCCACGAGTGATCTATCATCATTATACGTTTTCTGGTTTTCCTAAACGCTGTAGTGTTTTCATAAAAAACCATTGCTCTATGCATGGCATTTTTAATATCATCTACTGTTGTATCCATATGTGTAAACCCAAAACCACCATCTGTAATATCAACAATAGTATCTTTTAAACCACCTATACTACGCACAATAGGAATTGTTCCGTAAGTTAGGGAATACATTTGATTCAAACCACATGGTTCTACTCTGGATGGCATTAAGAGAAAGTCTGCACCTGCATAAATGATATGAGATAATGCTTCATCATAACCTATAAAAGCATTGAAACTACCTGAGTGTTTTTCTTTAAGCGCGGTTAGCTGTTGTTCTGTTTCTGTGTCGCCACTTCCTAGCAAAAAAATAGAGGCTTTGTATTCTTGTAAAAACTCATCAAAAACAACTGGAAATAAATCAGATCCTTTTTCATAAACTAATCTTCCTATGAATGTAAAAAGTGGCTTGTTGAGATCTAATCCATAGGTGTCACACAACCATTTTTTATTTGCTTTTTTACCGCTTACATTATTAGTTACTTTAAATTGTTTTTTAATAAAAGTATCTGTTTCTGTATTCCATACTGTCGTATCTATACCATTAAGAATTCCAGAGCATTTTGCCGCTTCATGACTTAATAAAGACTCTAGTCCATTAGCATTCTGTTTTAGCTCTTCCATATAGCTAGGAGAAACCGTATTCACTCGCCACGCACATTTAATAGCAGCGGCTAGCGGATTTATAGAACCATCCCAATCCAATAAACCAATATGTTTTTTATCAAACTCTGGAATCATATCAATACGTTCATGAGAAAACCAGCCTTGATACTGCGCATTATGAATAGTAAGTACGGTAGGTATACTCTTTAAATTTTCAAATCGATAACAATACTGCATCATAAACGGTATTAATCCCGTATGATGATCGTGACAGTGGATCACATCTAGTTTGTTTCTATGTAGTTGCACCCATTTTAAAGTAGCAATTTGAAATGCTGTAAAACGTAGTGAATCGTCATAAGAATATACGTAATCTTTGAAAAGCAATTGAGGAATATCTATAAGAAATAGGTCAAATTTCACCGCTTTATCTTTTAATTTCAACACCTGAAACTTGTAATTATCAGAACCTATAAAAACCGCATCTTCATAAACGGTTTCAAATTGATGTTGCTGTGTAAAAGTCACATCATAAAACGGCATGATAACACTTGCCTCTTGTCCAGCTTCATTTAAATACTTTGGTAAAGCGCCTACCACATCAGCCAGTCCGCCTACTTTTGCAACTGGATAACACTCTGCACTTATATGTAAGATGTTCATTTTAAGGGTTTAATGGTTGGATTTACGCTTTCGCGAAAGCGAGATTAAAAATACTTTTCTAACTCCTATTTAAAGTTAAGGTATCAACAACTTAAAGATACTATTTTTGTACAAATACATTTTTCCATTCATTTTAAGGAAAAATCACCGTACTAATAATTCAAAAAAATGCCAATAATATACCTCGAGACGACCATCAATGCACCGTTAAAAAGGGTATACGATCTAGCGCGCAGCATCGATTTACACATCCAGTCACTTGAACATACTAATGAAAAAGCAATCGCCGGTAAGACCACTGGACTTATTGAATTAGGGGAAACGGTCACTTGGGAAGCGCGACATCTAGGTTTTAAACAACAGCTTACTAGCATCATTACAGATGAGCAACCTCATCATCTATTTGCAGATGAAATGGTACGTGGTGCTTTTCACAGTTTTAGGCACGAGCATCATTTTAAAAGTGATGGAAATGATACTACGATCATGAATGACATCTTTATTTACAAATCACCTTTAGGAATCCTAGGAACAGTGGCAGATGTACTTTTTCTTAAAAACTATATGACCCGATTACTAGAACAACGCAATGCTACTTTAAAATCCATAGCCGAATCTGAAAAATGGAAAGAATTACCTGGAATGGATCATCATATCGCATAAAAAAACCCTTGATTTCTCAAGGGTTTTTCGATTCTATAAAATGAATTTACTTTTTTTCTGCATTTAATTTTGAAGACAATTCCTGCGAGATCGCTGATCGTTCAAACAAAATTTTACCTGCACCAGTTTCAATTTGTACCGTACCTTTCTCTGTATTGAGTTGGGTTACTTTACCATGAATTCCACTAGTAGTGATTACTCTATCGCCTACTTTAAGTGATTCAGTAAATTCCTTTTCAGCTTTACGACGTTGTGATTGCGGTCTAATGATTAAAAAATAAAAGATCGCTATAATCAGTACAAACGGCGCGTACTGTGTGATGGTGTTCATGTCCATCCTTATGCGTTAGGCGATGCTGCCTTAGCCTTAGGTGTTACAAAACCTTTAATACGGATAGACTCTGTACCAGATTCTGTGTTTGCTTTAATCGTAACCGTCTTAGTCTGGTTATTAGGCTTACCGTTAGTATTAAACTTTACTAACATAGAACCTTCTTCACCTGGAGCTAATGGCTCTTTAGACCATGTAGGAACTGTACATCCACATGAACCTTTTGCACTTACAACGATTAATGGTGCGTTACCAGTATTTGTAAATTTGTATTCATGCTCTACAACAGTACCTTCATCTACAGTACCAAAGTCAAATTCACTTTCTGCAAATGTCATAACTGGAAAATCTCCTACAACGCTTTCACGCTCTGCAGCAGCAGTTAAATTTGCTTCATCAATTTTTGCACTTGCCTTCTCATTACAACTAGTAAGAGTGATAGTAGCGATAGCTGCTACCATTAAGATTAATTTTTTCATTTTCTTTTTATTTAAAAAGTTGTTTTCAATAACTGCAAATGTAAGTAAAACTGCTTTTTACATCAAGCCACGACCTACTTTATTCATAGTACCATCTTTTTCAAACTCTTTTACGAGATTATCTAGAATACCATTAATGAAAAAAGAGCTCTTAGGAGTTGAGTAATCCTTTGCTATTTCAAGGTACTCATTCAATGTTACCTTTACTGGAATACTATTAAATTTTAAAAGCTCACATTGTCCCATCATAATTAAAATAAGGTCAATTTGTGCGATACGATCTTTTTCCCAGTTAGGTGTTTTACCGTCAATACGGTCTAGATATTCATCCTGATTAAGAACGGTTTTTCTAAATAAGTCCATAGAAAACTTAATATCGTCCTCATCTTTTACCAGTTCCGGTAGTTTCACCTCTTTATTAGGCTTTACCTTGCGTAAAAACATAATCATCGCGGTATTCACCAGTGGATAATCATCCATCCAAGTTATGTTTTCATCCTCCAGAAAGTCCATAACCTCATCACTAGGAGCAATAATATCTGTATAAATTTGGGTAAGAAAAGTAAGGTCTTTTTTAAGCGACGTTTCCTGCTCGCTTAAATACATTACATATGTTTTACTGGACGTAATCTGATCATAAAGATTCTCTACATACTTAGCATTAAGATGCCACGGCTTTAACTTGCGTTTTTTAAGGGCTTCTTTTAAAGCCTCACTATGATACAATTGATTAAGAATGCGATTATCTACAAAATTTCTGCTAGGATTGCGATGAGCCTCAGTGGCTAGATGACGTTTCATTTGCTTTTCTGTACGATCCATGGATAGTGCATGAATCTCTACCAGCAACTGCGTCATGTAAAGGAATAAGGAATAAGTTTGAGCCATGCTTTGATTTAGAAATTTCTCTAAATCTTTCAGCTCAGGTTGATCCTGTTTTTGAAAAGCAAAAATAGCCTGCATGACTTTGATACGCAGTTGTCTTCTAGTAAGCATAAGAACGTTTATTAATTCAATTCTCTACAATTTGATACTTTACAAACTGTAGGGTTGTTTTTACCTCGCTTTCGCGAAAGCGTCATTCATAACAATCTCTGAAGCACTAAAATCAGAAAAGCCAAAATTACAACAATAATTTAAGCCTGTTGCTCTCTACGGCGCGCATCTATTCTTGCTTGTGCAATTTCAAATGCTGCCACGTGAGTCGTTACGCCAGACTCTTGTGCTTTATTCAATATTTCAATGGTAGTGGTGTAAATATTTTCTGTCTTACGCATGATTTCAGAGCGATCGTAACCTTCTAATTCTGCATATACGTTTATGATTCCACCTGCGTTAATTAAAAAATCTGGTGCATAAACGATTCCTCGTTGCTGTAACAACATACCGTGTTTGTGTTCATCTGCGAGTTGATTATTTGCAGCACCTGCTACTATTGAAGCTTGTAATTTCTGTATCGTGTTATCATTTATCGTCGCTCCTAAGGCACATGGAGCGTAGATATCCATTTTCTCAGCATGTAAATCTGCACCTTTATAAATAATAGCACCGTATTTACTGCTCACCTCTTCTAGTCGTTGCTGATTGATATCTGCGATATGAACCTGAGCACCTTCTTGGGTAAGATATTCTACTAGTGTTTCTCCTACATTCCCTATTCCTTCCACAAAAACGACGCGATCTTCTAGCACATCATTACCATACTTAAATTGCGCTGCTGCTTTCATTCCCATAAAAACACCATAAGCCGTGATAGGTGAAGGATTACCTGCACCACCTTTTTCCTGAGAGATACCAGTCACATAAGGCGTTACTTCACGCACTGTATCCATATCTTCAGTCGCCATTCCTACGTCTTCTGCGGTGATGTATTTACCACTTAATGAATGTACAAACTCACCAAATTTGCGCATCATCTCTGGCGTCTTTTGAGTTTTTGCATCGCCTATGATCACCGCTTTTCCACCACCTAGATTTAATCCTGTGATAGCGCTTTTATAGGTCATACCACGAGATAGACGTAGTGCATCATTTAGCGCTGCCCATTCATTATCATAATTCCACATACGTGTTCCACCTAGTGCTGGACCTAAAACGGTATTGTGAATTCCTATGATGGCTTTTAAACCTGTTTCTTTATCATTACAAAAAACCACTTGTTCATGATCATCAAATGATAATTGACCAAATACAGGATCCTGATTTATGATTTTTTCTAACGTAGTATGTTCTTGTGACATTGGTGTAATTTTGTGTCTTTGCTATTTAAGAATAAAAAGCGGGCAAAAATAACGTCAATTTCACAACTTAACAATTATCTAGTCTTAATTTAGCATCACTTAAGCAACCTAACTTTTAATGGTTGCCTTTTTTATGAAAGAACTTAAAAAGCTTAATAAATTATTTGCTCAATACAAGTGGCAATTGATAGGTGGTATTCTGGTAACTGTAATAGCCAGGTTACTATCATTAGTATTACCTAAATACATAGGTAAGATCATCAACCTATTGACAGATTATGAAAAAGAAACCGTTACAGATGAATCTTTCTTAAACGATCAACTCCTTATTTACATAGGAATTATCCTTGGTGCTACCTTACTATCTGCAGTATTGACATTTGTAATGCGCCAGCTTATCATTGTTGTTTCTAGACACCTGGAATATGACTTAAAAAACCTCATCTACCAGCAGTATCAGCGATTATCACTAGGATTTTACAAGCAAAATCGTACCGGTGATTTAATGAACCGGATTAGTGAAGACGTAGGTAAAGTACGTATGTACATGGGACCAGCAATTATGTACACAGTAAATATGGTCACGTTATTTATTGTAGTGATTCCAGTAATGATTGCTACCGCTCCTACTCTAGCTATTTATACCGTTTTACCGTTGCCTTTTTTATCTGTTGCGATTTATGTGATTAGTAGAGAAATTAATAAACGTAGTACATTAGTTCAGGAGCAATTATCTAGTTTAAATACCATTGCACAGGAATCTTTTAGCGGTATATCTGTAATTAAAGCATACAACTTAGGTGGCAGAATGAACCAGCAGTTTACTCAAATTGCTAATGATAGTAAAGAAAAAAACATAGACCTAGCTAGAATACAAGCCTTGTTTTTCCCATTAATGGTACTACTAATAGGATTAAGTAATGTGCTGGTTTTATACATAGGTGGAAAACAAGCCGTGGCAGGAATCATAGAGGTAGGAACCATTCCAGAATTCTTAATTTATGTAAACATGCTTACATGGCCAGTTGCCGTTGTAGGATGGGTAACAAACATGGTGCAACAGGCTGCCGCGTCACAAAAACGAATTAATGAATTTCTAGACATCGTTCCACAAATTCAAAATGAAACAGAACAACCTACACCTATTAAAGGAACGATTGAATTTGATACGGTGAATTTCATCTATGATGACACAAATATTCACGCGCTTAAAGATGTTAGTTTTAAGGTGAATGCTGGCGAGACGCTGGCGATTTTAGGAAAAACCGGTAGCGGTAAGTCTACTATTCTAGAATTAATAGGTAGATTATATGATACCACTAATGGTAAGATTAATATCGATAATCAGGAAATTAAAACCCTAAATGTAGATGATTTACGCAAGGCTATAGGTTACGTACCACAAGATGCGTTCTTATTTTCTGACAGTATAGGAAATAATATTGCATTTGGAAAAAAGGACGCAAGCGAGGAAGAAATTATCGCAGCTGCAAAAAATGCAGTGGTTCACAAAAACATAAAAGACTTTACAAAAGAATACGAAACCGTACTAGGTGAACGTGGAATCACACTTAGTGGCGGACAAAAACAACGTGTTTCTATAGCGAGAGCTATCATAAAGCAACCTCAAATCCTTTTATTTGATGACTGTTTGAGCGCCGTTGATACAGAAACCGAAGAGCAAATACTTAACAATCTTAAAAAAGTAACTCAAGACACTACCACAATTATTGTGAGCCATCGTGTCAGTAGTGCAAAAAATGCAGATCATATCATTGTACTGGATGAAGGTCGCATCGTTGAACGTGGAACACACGAAAGCCTTGTAAATGGTAATGGTTACTATGCAGAGTTGTACTCAAATCAAATGCTAGAAGAAACAACTGCCTAAGAACTTTGCGGTTTAACATTTTTTTTTATTTTTGACAGTATCGATTAACCTTCAAATAGTAAAATGAGCGATAGAGATTATAGAGAACAGGAAGATATTTTTTCAAAAGTAGTGCGCGCCGGTAGACGTACGTATTTCTTTGACGTAAGATCCACAAAGGCAGATGATTATTACTTAACTATTACAGAAAGTAAGAAGTTTACAAACGACGATGGTAGTTTCCATTTTAAGAAACATAAAATCTACCTATATAAAGAGGATTTTGCAGAGTTTGAAGCAACACTTTCAGAGATGACACAGTTTATCATAAAAGAAAAAGGTGGCGAGGTCATTTCAGATAGACACCAGTCTAATTACGATCCTGCTGCTCATGCAGCAAAGGAAACACCACTAACTACCTCTACAGAAGATGGTGGCGTAGATGGTAAGTATACAGACGTAAGCTTCGACGATATATAAGCTAGAAGTACTAATTAATTCACAAAGCCTTTCTATCACAAGAAAGGCTTTTTTATTTTTATGCACTAACACACTCATAAGATGTATAGAATCTTTATTATAGTTATTTGTTTCGCTTTCGCGAAAGCGTTACCAGCACAATCATCCCTAAATAATCCATCATTAAGTTACTACCTACCTAGTGATATTACCTATGATGAATCCATTTCCACACCAGAAGAAGTATTAGGATATGTACCTGGAAAATGGCACGTGACTCACGATAAATTAGTGGAATACATGCGAGTTCTAGCCAGACAGTCAGATCGCATCACCATAGAAAATCGAGGTACCACTTATGAGGATAGGCCGTTAATCTTACTGACGATTACCGCACCTCAAAACCATGCTAACCTAGATGCTATTCAAGCAAATCACTTGAAACTATCAGAAGGCAATGGGTCTATGAATACCAGTGATATGCCTATTGTCGTATACCAAGGATTCTCCATTCACGGTAATGAAGCCAGTGGTTCTAATGCTGCCTTACTCCTAGCTTATCATCTAGCCGCAGGACAAGGCGATGCTATGGATGAACTATTGAGCAATGCGGTCATCTTATTTGATCCTTGTTTTAATCCAGACGGATTACAACGATTTGCTGGCTGGGTAAATCAGCATAAAAGCAATCACGTTAATCCAGATTCTTATGATCGTGAATATGATGAGGCATGGCCAGGTGGACGTACTAATCACTACTGGTTTGACATGAATAGAGACTGGTTACCAGTACAATTACCAGAATCACAAGCACGTATAGAAACGTTTCACAAATGGATGCCTAATATCCTTACAGACCATCACGAGATGGGAACAAATGCAACCTTCTTTTTCCAGCCTGGAATTCCATCACGCACGCATCCATTAACTCCTGCGATGAACCAGCAGTTAACTAGAGAAATAGGAAACTATCACGCTGCCGAGTTAGATAAAATAGGATCACTTTATTATACAGAAGAAAGCTATGATGACTTTTACTATGGTAAAGGATCTACTTTTCCAGATATTAACGGATCTATAGGAATTCTATTTGAACAAGCCAGCTCTAGAGGTCACGCTCAAAACTCTGATAATGGAGTGCTTACTTTTCCATTTACCATACGCAATCAATATACTGCTGGGATTTCTACCTTAAAAGCGGCTGTAAGTATGCGTAAAACGATCTTAGATTATCATCAAGATTTTTATAGTAAGGCACGTAAAGAAGCTGGTAATGGTGCGATTATTTTTGGCGATCATACAGATGCTGGTCGTACTGATGCACTAGCCAAAATTTTAATGCGTCATCATATAGAAGTACGAGGCCTGAAAAATGATGTAACTAAAAACGGAAAGATTTATAAGAAAGACTATGCTTACGTTGTTCCTAAAAATCAAAAGAATTCGCGATTGATCAAAGCGATGTTTGAGAAGCGTACTACCTTTCAGGACAGCTTATTTTATGATATAAGTGCATGGACTTTTCCGCTAGCCTTTGATATGGATTATGATGAGAATGCTAGTTTAAGCGATGGATCAAACTCAAAAACTACAAACACGCCAAATCAAGTCAATAAATTTCAGGTTTTTAATAGTTCAAATTATGCCTACCTAATGCCATGGAATGAATACTTAACTCCTAAGGTGTTACAAAAAATTCTATCTAAAGAGCTAAGAGCCAAAGTAGCCATGGAACAGTTTAGTATGAATGGTGTTAATTACGATTATGGTACGATTCTTATTCCTGTTCAAAATCAAACCTTAAACAATCAAGATTTAGGAATATTCTTAAGCAAATTACAATCTGAAAACAAGGTGATGTTTACTCCGGTAAACTCTGGTCTCACCACTGGCATAGACTTAGGTTCACGCCAATTCCGCGCTTTAAAACAGCCTAAAATCGCTTTGTTAATAGGTGATGGAATTAATCCTTACGATGCAGGAGAGATTTGGCATCTACTAGATCAACGTTATGATATTCCGGTGACTAAAATTGATCTTACTGACATTAATCGTAAAGATCTTTCTAGATATAATACCATTATTGTTCCTAATACTTACGGAAGCCCAGAAAATGAAGTCATTGATCAATTAAAAGAATGGACTCGTGCTGGTGGTACTTTAATAGGATATCGCAGCGCTTTAAGATGGATGAGTACCAGTAAAATGCTACCACTAGAATTTGCTACCTCTAGTGTAGAGGCAAAAAATGTAAGCTTTGAAGAGCGTTCTAGTTTTTATGGTGCACAAAATATCGGTGGAGCTATTTTTGAAACTAAATTAGATCGATCACATCCTATTGCTTTTGGATATAAAGATGATCAACTACCTATGTTTAGAAACACCAGCATTTTTGTAAAACCTGCTAAGGAATCTTTTAGAAACCCAATACAGTATACTAACCATCCACTGATGAGCGGTTACATTTCTGAAGAGAAATTAGAAGTTCTTAAAGGAACGGTTCCTTTCCAGCATCGTAATTATGGTCGTGGTGATGTGATAGGATTTACAGACAACACACAGTTTAGAGCATTCTGGTATGGAACTAATAAGTTACTTATGAATGCGATTTTCTTTGCAGAACAGATGTAAAAAAACCTCTTGCCTTTTAGGGAATAGCAAGAGGTTTAAAAAGATAGAAAAGGGTTTCTATCCAGTGATTATGATTTAGGTAATACTACTTGGTCGATAACATGGATCACACCATTACTAGCTTCAACATCTGTTGAAGTTACGGTTGCCGTATTTCCATTTGAATCAGTAAGCACTACGTTACCTTCATAGATACTTGCTGTTAAAACTTGACCTTGCACTGTAGTCATCTTAAACGATCCTTTACTCACATTAATAGCTTTTAAAAGATCTCTAGCAGTGATTTTTCCAGCGACAACATGATAGGTTAACACGGATGTTAATTGTTCTTTGTTTTCCTCTTTTAATAAGGTTGCTACAGTTCCTTCAGGTAATTTTTCAAAGGCTTCATTAGTAGGTGCAAAAACGGTAAATGGTCCTTCACCTTGAAGTGTTTCAACTAATCCTGCAGCTTTAACTGCAGTTACTAGCGTTATAAAGGACTCATTACCTGCTGCAACAGTGACAATATCACCTGGCTCTTGGACTGTTTTTTGAATAGTCACAGATTGTTCTTGATAAGCAAGTTCATTTTCATATTGAGCATATGAAACTGCGCAAGTAAAAGCTAATATAAGCGTTGCTATTATTTTTTTGATTTTCATGATTTGTTTTTTTTGTTGTTAATTTTTTAAAAAGAGTGATGCATCTTTACGTTGTACGCACGTAACTTAGATTCAGATTATTACATCAACATAAAAAAACGTTAAATAGATTTTGTCCTCATTTGTAGATCAACATATCACAGAATTACTTCAAGAAGGCGATGAACGCGGCATGAAAATGCTTTACAAAAAATACAGTGCCTCATTATATGGTAGTATTTTGCAAATGGTACATGATGAGGATCTAGCAAGTGATATTCTACAAGACGCTTTTATTAAAGTCTGGAAAAAAGCAGATACCTATAATCCTGAAAAGGCAAAATTATTTACTTGGGTTTTTCAAATCACTAGAAACACCACTATTGATTACTTAAGAAAAAAGCAAAAAAAACAATCTAAAGAAATCCAATTAGAGAAAACGAACGTAATACTAGAGGAAACTAGGTTAGAAATAGAAGATGTGGAAAATTTACACAGTAAAATTAACGCACTGGATGATAAATTTAAAGAAGCCATTCATACTGTTTTTTTTAAAGGAATGACACATGTAGAAGCTGCTAATTATTTAGATTTACCATTAGGAACGTTTAAATCTAGAATACGCAACGCATTAATTCAATTACGCACCACTGTACAAATTGTGGTTCTTATATTGCTCACGAATAGTTAAACTATGTCACAAGATAAAGACATCATAGCATTTTTAAACTCTGGATTACTAGAGCAATACCTCATAGATTCGATTGAAGAAAAAGATCGCATTTATGTAGAGGAAATGATTTCAAAACATCCAGAAGTAAAGGATTCCTATGACCAATTGCAAGATGATCTATCTACATACGCGCAACTTCATAGTGTCAATCCACCAGAAGTTGTAGAAAATAGAATTCTCACTGAAATTAAAGTAGACACAAAGAATAATGCTACTGCAAACTGGCTCAACATCGCTGCGATGATCGTTACCATATTTGCCTTAAGTGGTTTTGTTTACTTATATCAGGCTAACAGTTCTTTAAAACAAGAAATGGTAGAAACTGTAACTAATTATGAAGACCTAGAACGTAGTTTTGAATTCACAGAAGCTCAAAAACTAATTCTAGAAGAACGACTAGATTTCATTGAATCTGCAGATACTGATAAATACTTACTACGTGGTTACATAGAGGAACAACCTCTTAGAGTCATTGCATATCACAATGCGACACTAGGTAAAGCACAAATAGAAATTGCTTCACTTCCTGAATTAGATGATCGTCATGATTATCAACTTTGGGCAGATGTAGATGGTGAAATGATGTCGCTTGCTATTATAGATGACTTACTACCTAAAACTATAAGTGTTGAAACGCTTAAAAACGCCACAGATTTAAACATCACCATAGAAAAATCTGGTGGTAGTAAAAAAGCTAGTGTTGAGAATCTAGTAGCGACAGTTCCTTTACGAGTGGAACCGTAATAGTTATTTGATCTAACTTCAATCCCTTAACGTTATCTGTTAACCGTAAACTGTAAACTGAATACTATTTATGATCTCCTTTATACCCAAAACGGCGTAACTGTCTCTCATCACTGCGCCAGTTTTTATTCACCTTTACGTATAGTTCTATGTGGACTTGTTTGCCAAAAAACTTCTGCAAGTCCTTTCTAGCTTCTGTTCCTACACGTTTTATAGCGCTACCTTTATGGCCTATGATGATACCTTTTTGGGTTTCACGTTCTACCATAATGACAGACCTGATACGTATAATATCTTCATCTTCAAAAAACTCTTCTGTGTCAATCTCTACAGAATACGGGATTTCTTTTTTGTAATGTAAAAGGATTTTCTCGCGTATAGATTCATTGACAAAAAAGCGTTCTGGCTTATCTGTAAGTGCATCTTTAGGATAAAATGCTGGCGATACTGGTAATACTTCTATAATACGTGAAAGCAATTGTGGTACTCCAAAATTCTCTAGAGCGCTAATCGCAAAAACCTCTGCATTGGGAAGCTTCTCCTTCCAGTGATTTACAGATTCTTCTAACTGGTGTGCATCACCTTTATCTATTTTATTAATTAGGACAAATACAGGAACTTCGGCAAATGTGAGTCGTTTTTCAAAGGCTTCATTTTTCAATGACTTCTCTCCTAACTCTACCATATAAAGAATACAATCTGCATCTTCAAAAGCATTTTTCACAAACTCCATCATGCTTTCTTGCAGTTTGTACGCTGGCTTAATAATTCCAGGTGTGTCACTTAACACCATCTGGAAATCTTCACCGTTCACAATTCCTAGAATACGATGTCTGGTCGTTTGCGCTTTACTAGTGATGATGGAAAGTCGTTCACCTACTAGCGCATTCATTAAAGTAGATTTTCCCACATTAGGATTCCCTACAATATTTACAAAACCTGCTTTATGTTCTACCGCTTGAGCTACCTTTTCTTCCATAGGACAAATTTAGACTATTAAAACTGTGGTTTTTCTAGTAAAGCACGTAAAAAGGTAAGTTCAACTTTATAAGCTTCTTGTTCCAGCAGTGTGAGTTTTGTTTTTGAGGCAATAGCTGGATAGCCTTTATAGTTGTATTCTAACCATTCGATCTCTTTGCCTTCACGGTTTAAAACTGGTGCTGTATCAAAAGCGCGTTTTGCCATCTTCTCTGCCTCTGGAAAGAAATACAATTGATCCTCTGCTGTGAGTAGGTAATTTTCTAGAGCTTTCTTTAATCGTAAACCATGTTCTGACGGTTCTTCTCCGTCATAAAAAACCTCATCTAGATGTTCATTCATTTCTTCAAAATCAGGTTGATCGCTCATTTGCTGGTTGATTAATTCTTTAACCGCACGTATTTCTGCTAGTAAAGTTTCTGTTTTTGTATGAAACTCATTTGCGTGGTTAAAAGCACTGGCATATCGGGCTGGATTTGCCATAGCGCTATCTGTCACTTGCTTTTTTAAAGCAGTTACATCTTTAATTTGTTCTTCTTGGGATAATTGTACGCTTGCATCTATCTGTTCAAATGCCTTAAGTGTTTCACCATACTTACATGATGTCAAACCTAAGAGCACAATTGTAATTGTAAAAAAATATTTCATGGGTTAAAGATAATGGTTGTTGAGATTACGCTTTCGCGAAAGCGAAATAATTTCAATACTGTTAATAAGACCCAGCCATTTTAGGATTTATTAACCTTATTGAGACCAAATACCGTTAAAGGCTGTTAAATACTTGCTGTGCACATCATAGAATGTTATACTGTAGCAAAACCCAATACTAATTATGCAAAACACAACCACAGAAGCGACCCAAACGGCTTCTACAAATTCATTATCAACTACAGAAATGATCACAACACAACTAGAGTCGTGGTACGAAAGTTTTATCATCTTACTACCTAATCTAGCGGTTGCATCCATCGTTTTAATCATCACCTACTTCATCTCTAGATGGGTAAGTAAAGGAGTGCAACGTTTATTAGAAAATAAGGTAAACCAAGTCTCAGTGCGCAGATTGATAGGAAAAGCATCTGCCGTGGTAGTAATTGTAGGTGGAATTTTTATTGCCCTTAACGTACTAGAATTGAATGAAACGGTTCAAGCGATTATCGCTGGTGCTGGTGTTTCTGGTCTTGTAATAGGTCTAGCGCTACAAGGTACCTTATCTAATACCTTAAGTGGTATCCATTTAAGTTTTAGGAAAATGGTGAACATAGGCGATTGGGTAGAGACTAATGGCTATGAAGGTGAAATCATTAATATCGACCTTAATAAGTTTGTACTGCGTACGGCAGATAATAATACGGTGATCATTCCTAATAAATCCATTATGGAGAGTCCCATGAAAAATTATGGACTTACTAAAACAATGCGTGTCATCATTAATTGTGGTGTAGGTTATGAAAGTGATTTAGATCACGTGCGTGAGGTCGCAAAACAAGCGATTGTAGACAACTTTGACCAGATAGATTCTAAAGATGATGTAGAGTTTTACTACCGTGAATTTGGCGGTAGTAGTATCAATTTTATGTTGCGTTTTTACTATGATATTGAAAATGGCTTGCAAAAATTAGTAAACACCAGCGAGGCGATTATTGTACTTAAAAAAGCATTTGACAAGGAAGGTATTAATATCCCATTCCCTATTAGAACCTTACAATTTGACAATAAGTTAGAGATGCAGAAAGTAGATGTAGAAGCATTTTCAGACAATTAAGAATACGCTTTTAGATTTAAAAAAAGACTCAACTAGTGATCTAGTTGAGTCTTTTTGCTTTTATCTGCGTTTTTTATCAGGTAAATAATCTGTGTGATATCAAAAATGATAATAAAAAGTAGTGCTATAGGTGCTAGAATAATAGTAATAATCATTCCACCAGCCAGTAAAGCAATAAATCCCATATATCGATCTATTCCTTGCTCGTCCTTACGTTGCGCAAGGTATCCAGCGCCTAGCATGATGTAGGCAATTCCAGTCATTACTACTACAGCTATTCCTAGCGCAATCTCCACAGAACTAGTGAAGTCTGTATTATAATCAATGTAAAAAACTAAAAATGTGGTAGCGCAAATATTAAGTATCATCGCTAAAATTGCAGACAGTTTCAACAAACTATTTTCTCTAATTTGTCCTATATGATAAACTCCTAAATACAAAATCACAGCGCTTATCATACCAATAATCCCGAGTGTGCTATAAGCCGTTTGAGAAAGGATATTATCTGTTGTAAAAGAATGCATGACATCATTTGTAGTCATTAATTGATTACAAATAAACAATATCACTCCAGCAATTCCAGCGATAATTAAGGTGCGATAATTATAAGTATAAGTAGGAGATTCTTGTAGTGTTTCCTTTACCGTTTGGATTTCTTTATTGCCTTGATAAACTTCATCAAATGATTTTCCTAGTGCTTCTAGAATATTCTTTATAGTATAACTACGTGGTGTAACATCACCATTCTCAATACGCTGTATAGTGCGTACATTAATGTTGCATTTTTCTACAAGTTCTTCTTGAGTAAGACCTTGTTCTTTTCTTAATTGTGCGATGTAATTTCCTAATTCCGGCTGATTCATGATATGCTATTTTAATGATTGAACAGGACAAGATTAGTTAGACAAAGCTGTTCACTCAAAATATTTAAAGTGATTTAAACCCGACATTTGCCCGACAATCTACTGTTATCAGTACATCCAGTGAATTATCATTTTATAGGTTGTCTTGTAGAATGCATCAATTCTAATTTCCAGATCGTATCTTTTTTTACGGCTACCACACTTTCTAACCAGCCTCTTTCAAATTGAATCGTATCTTTTTTAAAGGTTCCATAATTATGATAGGCTAGCCATAGTTTATCACCGTTACGTCGCGCATCAATACGTTCAAAATTATTGATACGTTCATAACCAGAATTTCTAGTTTGTGCCTCTTTACACCAGTTTGCTATGGTATCGTTATTCCAGACCTCACCATGTTCTAGCAATAAAAAATCATCTGTTTGATATTTTGTAATGGCGTTTTCATCATATCCTGCCCATACCTCATCAAATAAACCTTGCACGACTGCTTCTACCGCTACGTATGCTTCTTCATCTGTTTGTTGTGGTTTTTCTGGCTCTTTAACACAAGAAAAAAAGGTAAAGACTACCGCTAACAATACTAATACTTTAGAATAATTCATAGAATAAAGGTTTAATGTGATGTGATTAGATGACGCTTTCACTTCGACAAGCTCAGTGCGACGCGCGAAAGCGAAATTCAATTTACAATGAATCCTTTTTTAATCATAATTAATATGCTTTTAAATTTTTCAATAGCACCATGTAACAGAATTCCATAAAAAAACAGCACGTTAATTCATCCAAAGCAGTTTTTAAAACGTACTACCATAAAAAATTGCTATGAATTTTAGAAAACCTGTATTAATCGCAACCATCGCAGTGCTATGTGTTAGTTGCGTTTCAAAGAAAAAGTACACAGAATTAGAGGGAAACTACAACAACACACGTAGCGAACTCGTAAAAACCAAAGTTGCCCAAGAGGATTTACAACGACAAATGGAACAAATCCAAATGCGAGTAGAACGCTATAACCAGAAAATAGCATCCTTAAATACGGATAATTCAGTGTTAAAAAACGAAATGCTAGTCACCAGCTCTGATGGATCACTAGTATTATCTGAGAATAATAAAGTTGCTATGCGCAATACCTTAAAGCAAGTTCCAGTAGAGAAACTAGCCAATGCAAAAACTTTAAAAGATTCTCTTAACCTTGCTATTTCTCATAACATGATGCAATCGATTAATGGATTTGCAACAGGAAAGACCATTAACGCATCTATTGAAGAATCTGTGGTAATGATCAATATTGAGGATCATCTATTATTTAAAGATAGTAGCTACCGTATAGGCGACGATGCAGATGATATTCTTGCAAAAATTGCCGAAATCGTAAATTCAGAACCATCGTTAGAGATTCTAGTTGAAGGTCATACGGATGATAGAACGGTTAAAAAAGGTAGTTATGTAAAAGACAATTGGGATTTAAGCACAGAACGTAGTGCGTCGATAGTACGTAGGCTTCAAGAAAAATTTGGCGTTTCACCAGATCAATTAATTGTAGCTGGTAGAGCTAGTTATGATCCATTAGTAGCAAATTCTAATAATGAAAATAGATCAAGAAATAGACGTACTAAGATTATCATTATGCCTAATCTAGATAAGTTTTTTGCACTTATCGCAAGTGATTCCCAGCCACTAAGTTCAAAAAGTAATGAAGAGTAAATAAGTTTTAGTTGGTTGGTCAGAAAGGTCTTCACTCAGTTTTCTCTTTGCTGTGAAGGCCTTTTTAGATTTATAATACGCTAGGTAACGTATCTAACTTTCCATTCATTGTTTGAGGACGTACTACTTGGTACAATTCTATAAAAGAACGATCATTGCAAATGCTTTCTTCTAGCAATGGTAACTCTCTACTTAACTGGTCTAAAAACTGCTTGTGGTCCTCACTCCTATTTGCTGATTTTCTTATCATTTTTAAATAAGTTTCTTTACTTATTTTAACGATGGTACTATCTGTAGAAAGTTGCAAAACATCATTTGATTCTTGCGCTACTTTAATCTGCTTTCTAATTTTAAGTTTGGACGTAGTAGTCAATTCCTTGTTAGTAGTTATAAAACTATTTTCTACTATATGGTTTTGGATGACAACAACTTCATCTAATTGATCTCGATACTCCTGACCTAACGCAGTTAGTGAAATAAATAAAAATATGATAGTTGATAACATTTTCATGGCGATAAGCTTTATTATTAATTGATAGTACAAATTTACTATCAACTATCACCTCATCACATTTACATCATTCACCTAGAATGATCTATAATTCCCTAAAATTACTTTTTGATGATTTTTAAAAGTGTTTTGCTATTATCGTTATCTATAATTTCAAGGATATACATACCAGATGATAAACTAGATATATCCATTTGATGGTTTAAGTAGTCAGTCTTGATTTTAGATCCAGTTAAATTATAAAGTTGAATAGATTGAATACTTAAACCGTTAGAATCAATAGTAAAATAATCTTTTACAGGATTAGGATAAACCTTAAAAGGTAATGGTTCATTTTCTTCTATACTTAAAGTTACGATACCATCAAATTTAGTTAGCGTATTAAATCGGGTCGTATTGTCTGTGGACATTCCAGATATGATAACATCACCATCACTTTCTATATGAATGTCACGATTATAATCTTGATGCGTTGATCTATCTAGCCAGAATTCTCCAGAAGAATTAAAACTTGTGTCTAAAACTCCGCTAGGTGTGATCTTGAAAAAATACAAGTCATAATTATTATTACGAATTAGATCATTGAGAATTAAATAATTCCCATCTGGCAGTAGTTTAATATCATAAGGAAAAAACGTAGAATAACTGTTTAAGCTAGGATTTAAATACAATTGTCCAGATGTGTTAAAGGTAGTATCAAATGAACCGTTTGATACTAATCTAGAAATTCTCACTTGTCTACCAGTAGTAGATGAGAACACAGCATGTGCTATTACTAATTCTCCAGTAGGTGTGAAAAAACTACGTGCCACACCATTAGTATTAAAACCGTCCACTATGGTAACTATTCCACTGGTGCCGTAAGTAGGATCTAAAACACCATTTTGATCCATTTTAAGAATCACTGCATCGTTGACTTGATTAATATTTTCTACAACACCAGAAAGAAACAAGTTGTCATTTGCATCTATAATGATGTCTGTAATTTGAGTATCTGCTTGTAAGTAGATATCTAAGATTCCATTTGCGCCAAAAGTTAAATCGAGAACACCTACATCTGTAAATTTAAGGAGTCTACTTTCATTGCCATTTGCCGTTTGCAATGTCCCTAATACATAGATACTACCAGAACTATCTATAGCAATTCCCCATGCTTCATCATCGTTAGTTCCTAGATCGACTTTTACATAACCATTAGTCCCAAAACTTATATCTAAGGAGCCGTCTGGCATCATACGAGCAACAAATACGTTGTCATAAGTTCCAAAAAGACTAGGGTTTACATCTGCTTTACCAGAGACTAGAATTTTTCCATCTGGCTGAATGATCATTCCACTAGGTTCCTCCTTTGAGTTTAAAAGGCTTTCATGTAAGATAAATCCATTATTTCCAAAAGTCATATCACGCTGACCGCTAGGCAAAAACTTCTCTGCATAAAACTCTGTATTAGCGTTAGGTTCTCCTATAATAATGATACTATCATCAGGTAGCATTTGGGCATAATTCACAAAACTACCGTTTGAAATACCAGAAGCATAACCGTTTGTACCATAGGTAAGATCTAATGAAGGAGATTGTCCATAAAGAGGAATACTTAATATCAAAAAAACGTAAACTGCTATAAATCGATTCATATGTAAAGTTAATCAATAAGCACACTTCATAAGCAGTAAACTCATTAACTCGTAAACCTACTATCAAATTGTAAAGGCTGTACGTCCTCAATAATTAATCGGTCTGCTAGTGGATGTGATGGGTTTATTAAAACATTGAATTCTCCTGGAACGACCGCGCTAGGAACTCGCGTGGCAAATTGAAACTTGTTCTTCAAGAATTCATCTCCTAATTGCTGTGTTTTTTTTATGGGAATCTCTCGTATATTTTCTAGCAGATTAACATCTACGATAACAACATCATCTGGAACTCGTAGAGTAAGCATCACATAATCTTTAGGTATCTCAGAAAGGTCTAAATGTGGTAGAATTTCTGCAAATGCTAGTGCACGATTAGATGCAGTATATAGTACAGAATTACCTTTAGAGTTCCATCGATTTGTGCTACTTAAAGAAGCACCATATCCTGATAAATCTTGAGCATATTTAAGCCTGGTTAATCTAAATAACATCATGCAAAAATACCGTGATCTATAGCGTGTAATTCATCCATAACTAGTGATTTACCATAACTATCACGTAACAATTCTAACGGCGGAATAAAATTAAGTGCTGGCTTACCTACTTTACACCATTTATAAAAAACCTCACTATTACCGAAAACATCAATACCTAATTCACA
This sequence comes from Nonlabens sp., assembly GCA_020630715.1. GTDB lineage: Bacteria > Bacteroidota > Bacteroidia > Flavobacteriales > Flavobacteriaceae > Nonlabens. Next base: position 49,287 of record JAHDIQ010000011.1, on the reverse strand, counting down.
TACCTCTACAACTTCTAGAATACGCTCACTGTGTGATACCTTAAAAATATGACTGCCATCTTTCATATACCGTTGTAAAGATTTTAAAGAAATATCTAATAAAACAGCCCATTCCTCGTCACTAAATGGTATTTCCTCACGCAATTGCACAAACATAGAAAAGGGCACACCATTTCTTATAAACTTTACCTTATCCATAGGCGATTGAAAACTACGTAAATATTGTACCGCAGCTTCATTCACTTGCTTTTCATCACCATTATTTATTTCATACTTATTCATAGCTTAGTCATTTGTCTACAAATTTAAGACTTTTTTCTTAAATTAGAAAACTGTCTAGTAAAAATAGTCAATTGTCTTGAGTAAGGATTTTGATGAATTACGCTTTCGCGAAAGCGAAACAAAAAAACCACCTCAAAAAGAGATGGCTTTATCATTACATTAAATAAGCTTCCTACACTAAAGCATTGTCCATAATATCCTGAACCACTTCTGGATTCAATAGCGTACTCGTATCGCCTAAATTGCCAGTATCTTTTCCAGCAATTTTACGTAGAATACGACGCATAATTTTACCACTACGAGTTTTAGGTAATCCATTAGTAAACTGGATTTTATCCAACTTTGCTATAGGTCCTATACGATCTGTAATTAATTGATTGATCTCTTTACGCAGGTTATCTTGATCACGTCCTTCGCCTGTTTCTTTTAAGGTAATGTAACCGTAAAGCGCATTTCCTTTAATATCATGCGGGAAACCTACAATGGCACTTTCTGCTACTGCTGGATGTTCATTAATAGCATCTTCTATAGGAGCAGTTCCTAGATTGTGACCACTTACAATAATCACGTCATCTACACGACCCGTAATACGGTAATAGCCTACTGCGTCACGACGTGCGCCATCACCAGTAAAATACATTCCTTTATAAGCGCTGAAATACGTATCGCGATAACGTTCATGATTTCCATAAATCGTACGCGCCATAGATGGCCATGGGAACTTAATACATAACCTTCCTTCTACCTGATTTCCTTTAATTTCTTGAGCATTTTCATCCATTAAGGTAGGTTGTATTCCTGGTAACGGTAAGGTTGCAAACGTAGGAATCGTAGGTGTAGAATAAGGTATAGGTGATATCATGATTCCGCCAGTTTCTGTTTGCCACCAGGTATCTACAATGGGACTATTTTTCTTACCTACGTGGTCATTATACCAGTGCCATGCTTCTTCATTAATAGGCTCACCTACAGTTCCTAAAACTTTTAAGCTAGACAAATCATATTTTTCGACGTAGTCTAAATTTTCTTTGGCAAGTGCTCTTATCGCTGTAGGAGCTGTATAAAATTGGGTGATTTTGTGTTTTTCCACAATTTCCCAGAAACGACCATAATCTGGATACGACGGTACACCTTCAAACATGACTGTCGTTGCACCATTACATAAAGGTCCATACACAATATAACTATGACCAGTTATCCAGCCTATATCTGCGGTACACCAGTAGACGTCATTTTCACGATACTGGAATACGTTTTTAAAACTATACGCCGTATACACCATATAGCCACCAGTGGTGTGCACCATACCTTTAGGTTTACCAGTAGATCCAGAAGTATACAGAATAAATAATGAATCTTCTGCATCCATAACGGTTGCTTTACAAACGGTATCTGCCTGATCTAATAATGGCTGTAACCATATATCACGACCTTCTTTCATCGTTACCTCGCCACCAGTTCGTTGTACCACTAGATTTGTGGTCACACCAGGACAGCTTTCTAGGGCTTCATCTACGATACTTTTTAAATCGATTTTCTTTTTGCCACGGTAACTACCATCACTACAAATTACCATCTTACAATCACAATCATTGATACGTGTAGCTAGTGCCGTTGCACTAAAACCAGCAAAAACTACCGAATGTACCGCTCCTATCCTTGCACAGGCTAGTAATGCGACTGCTAGTTCTGGAATCATAGGTAAGTAAATACAAACGCGATCTCCTTTTTCTACGCCTTGAGCTTTTAAGACATTTGCCATGGTACTAACGCGTTCATGCAATTCTTTATAAGTAATGTGTTGTGCGCCTTCACTAGGGTCATTGGGTTCAAAAAGTATCGCTGTTTTATCACCGCGAGTTGCCAGATGCCTGTCGATACAATTTTCAGTAATATTAAGTTGTGCACCTTCAAACCATTTTACTTCTGGTTTTGAAAAATCCCATGACAATACCTTATCCCATTTCTTGCGCCACAGGAAATGTTCTTCGGCGATTTCTTCCCAAAAGTTTTCAGGATTACGCACGGATTTACGGTAGACTTGCCAGTATTCTTCTAGGTGTTTTATGTGATAATTACTCATAGTATAAAGTTTAGTTTTTGGTTAATGATTTTAAATACTTATTAATTGATTTACCTCGGCAATCAACTTTTTGACAGAAAACGGTTTGGTAAAATAACTGTCTGCACCTAACGCAAGGCCTTTCTCGATATCCTCAGGTCTACTTTTAGCAGATAGGAAAATGACTTTTGCTTTCGCGAAAGCGGAATCACTTTTTATCTGTTTAATTGTCTCATAGCCATCTACCTGTGGCATCATAATATCCAGCACAACCAGATCTGGATGTTCCCGTTTCATAATAACCATCGCCTCACTTCCATCACGGGCGATGAAGACCTGATAGCCTTGTTTCTGGAATGCGTATTCCAGTGACATTACGATATTAGGCTCATCATCTACAATCAGTAATTTCTTCATAATCCTGCGGTTTTTAATGTTAAGATAAATCGGGCTCCTTTTTCAAATTCTGGATCTATGGTGATACTACCATCATGACTTTCTATGATATGACGGCTTATAGCTAGTCCCATTCCACTTCCTATAGGTTTTTTAATATTCTGATTATTTGACTGATAGAATTTTTCAAAGATGTACTGCATATCTTCTTTTGGCACGCCTTTACCATTGTCTTCAAAGGTCATTATTATATGATCCGTCTTTAGTTTTGCATCAATTTTAATGGTTCCCGTTTCTTCTGGTACAAATTTGATACTGTTACTTAATAGGTTTGTGAAAACTTGAAGAATCCGATCTTCATCGTAGATTAAAGTGAGATTTGATACTTCACCTACTTCTATATTGACACCTTTTTTAAGCGCTAGTTGATAGATGCCATCAATGGCTTTATCAAGTGTGTTTTTCAATAGATACTCTTTTTTATCCATGATCTCACGACCGCTAGATAATTTTTCCAGATCTAAAATATTACTTATCAAAATAGTAAGTCGATCTGCGTCGTTCACAATATTATTTAAGAATTTTTGCACTAGTTCTGGTGGCATATCATCAGCATCTGCTAGGACTTCACTAGCAGCGCGTATGGATGCGGTAGGTGTTTTTAACTCGTGAGCTACTGTATCAAGAAATTCATCTTTTTGTTGATCCTTTTCTATGAGTGCTAGATTAGCTTCCTTTAATCTTTCAGTAACGCGCTTTAGATCATAGGACTGTTGTTGTAACTGCTTATTTGCGCTTATGGTTTCCTTATTTTCCTCTAGTACTTTTAACACTTCTGGTAGGCTTACGGGTTGTTCCTTTACTACCTGACCTATCATTAATTTAGCACTAGCAGCTCCTATGGATCCTGTCAGTATCTTTTCTGAAAAGTTCACTAATCTAGCATCTGCCTCTTCTTGATGAGGATCGATATCATACTTACGGTAAAAGATTTTTAAAGCACGAGCCGTATTTTTCTCACCTAGAAAACGGATAAGCACTTTCTCAATCTCAGATTTATAGGCTTCACCACGCCATACAAATGCATTTTCTTCTAACTCACCTATACTACTAGCGTTTACCACCATCTCAGCATAGTTGCGTTCACGGTAATTTCCTTTTCGCAATACAGAAAAGATAAGATAAAACATCACGTTAAAAACCATAGACCAGAAAAAAGCGTGCGTTACTGGTGGCATAAAATCTAATCCAAATAACGCATAAGGTTTTAACAATTCTATCCCATTAGGACCAGCTGTTGTAAAGGAGCTTCCTTCTATAAATACATCTGTTATAAAAGGTAAGGCCAGTGTATAAAACGTGATGATAGAGCCGGCGAGTATTCCCATTTTTGCCGCTGTCGCACTACCACGATTCCAAAATAAACCAATAAAAAATGCTGGCGCAAGTTGGGCAATAATTACAAAAGCAATTAAACCAATGCTAAATAGGGATAGCTCAATATTAAAATTAATATAGAAAAAGTAAGCTCCTATAATCAGAATGAAAATCGCAATCCTACGAATGTTTTTAATTGCATTTGCATTACTCTCAGGATTACTTTTATTAAGCACCTTTAAAAATCCGTAAGGAATTATAAGGTTATTACTCACCATAGTGCTTAAGGCAAGTGCGCTAACCACTACCATTGAAATAACAGATGAAAGTCCACCTAAAAACACCATTAATCCTAATAATTTATGTCCATGCTCTAGTGGTAGGTACAAGGTGTAATAGTCTGGATTCACATCACTACTTAAAACTAATTTGCCAGCCCAAGCAATAAAAATCACAAAGACATTAAACAGTAATAAATACAAAGGAAAAACCCAACTCGCCTTTTTTAAATATGCAGTTGATGTATTTTCTACCACACTTACTTGAAACTGTCTAGGTAATAAGAAAATAGCAAAAAAGGATAGTGCAATCATGAAATACCAGTTGACACTAGCTTCCATATTTTCAAAAGTCGCTAAAGTTTCAAAACCATCTAAGGCGCTAATCTGGTTATAAATATCTGTAGTACCATCAAAAAGATAAAAGGTTGCATAAATACCTATGATTAAAAAGAACATTAGTTTTAAAACACTTTCTACAGCAACAGTGAACATTAATCCACTGCGTCCTTGAGATGCATCTGTCGTTTTTGTACCAAAAAGCGCTGCAAAAATCGCAAGTAGAATAGCGATGTAAAAAGTAGAATCTGTTAATGCAAAATTATTATCTGCTCCAGATGAAAGAATATCAAAAGTTTCTGAAACTGCTTTTAACTGCAGTGCGATATAAGGAAACACGGCAACCACGCAAATAATGGTTACTACGGCTCCTATAGAACGGTCATTCCCGTAACGCAGTGATATGAAATCTGCGATACTGGATACTTGATATTGTTTAGATAAAACTACAATACGCTTCAAAACCACGATCCATAAAGGTAACGCGATAACAGGTCCTAAATACGTAGTTAAAAAACTAACACCACTAGTAGCAGCAATTCCTACACTACCATAATAAGTCCACGCACTGCAATAAACAGCAAGTGAAAGCGCATAAACCCATGGATTATGTACCCATCGCGAGCCAGATTTATGATCTGCCCAGATCCCAATCCCGAAAAGTAGCATTAGATATCCTATGATTACTAAAATGATCGCGTAATTAGGCATATTTATTTATTACTGTAAAGGTGATGATGATACTAATGAACCATACTAGAAAAATGTAGGCATACAACACAGGAATTCCTAAAACAGCCTCTTCACTATTGAAAATAAACAGTATGGGAATGTTTAGGAATATGATTAATCCTATGGATAGTATAACTAGTTTTTGTTGATGTCTTTTTTTCATCGCTCCATTATCTTTCGGAAATATCCCATTTTTCACTGGTATAGAATATGACATTTGTCATTTCTTTGTTTTTCAAGGTATTAGGTTAACTTCTGGTTACGCTTTCGCGAAAGCGTAATAACATCACCTTTGTAATAAAACAAGCAGCACCTTAGGGAAAGTGCCACTTGAATAATTATTTTCTATAGTTCACGAGTAAGTGTTTTCATATGTTACACTTACAGTACTATTACATATTATTATTAAATTTCTGCCCGCGCAGATACCTGTTCAAGTTGAGTAGATTGCCGCCTGCGCGGGATACCCAATCAAGTTGAGCTCTAGTGACCAGTGGCTTCTCCTGCACCACTAGGGATACGTATGTTTTCTACGATATCCTGAACTTCTTGTGGTGGTGGCGATGTAAACTGACAAATAATAACACTAACTATAAAGTTTATGATCATGGCAACCGTACCAAAACCTTCTGGTGAAATTCCAAACCACCATTCATCCTTACCTGGTAATACCTCATCAAACCATCCTAGCTTATATTTAATCATGTACAATAACATGGTTACAATACCTACCACCATACCAGCGATAGCACCTTCTTTATTCATTTTCTTATAAAAAATTCCTAGGATAATAGCTGGAAAAAAGGATGCTGCTGCCAGTCCAAAGGCTAGCGCCACAACCGCAGCCACAAATCCTGGTGGATTAATACCAAAGTAACCTGCTACACAAACTGCACCTACTGCACTTAAACGTGCTGCTACTAATTCTCCTTTTTCAGAGATATTTGGGTTTACCACTTTCTTAATTAAATCATGAGAAACAGACGATGATATTACTAATAACAATCCTGCCGCTGTAGAAAGTGCAGCAGCAAGTGCTCCTGCAGCGACTAGTGCAATCACCCATCCTGGTAAATTAGCTATTTCAGGATTTGCCAGTACCATGATATCGCGGTCTACATACAATTCATTTGCGCTAGTTACACTAGCATTTGTGGTAACACGATTCCCTAACGCGGTACGCTGCTTTTCATTGTAGATAGGTTTTGTTTTATTGCCTTCAAATGCATTTCCTGGACTGTATTGTACAATACCATCACCATTTTTATCAGTCCACGCGATCAGTCCTAAATCTTCATAGTTTTTCAACCATTGTGGTTGTTCTTCATAAGATTTACCTACAACACTTTCCATCATATTAGTTTTTGCAAATACGGCAACTGCTGGTGCCATCGTATACAATATCGCAATTAAAAGTAGTGCCCATCCAGCACTTTTACGAGCATCCTTTACACGTTTTACAGTAAAGAAACGCACAATCACATGCGGTAGACCTGCGGTACCTACCATCAATGCAAGCGTAATTGCAAATACATCCATCATAGATTTAGAACCATCTGTATAAGCGCTAAAACCTAATTCTGTACTCAATCCATCTAGCTTATCTAGTAAAAAAGTACCAGAACCATCTGCAAGTGTGCTTCCCATTCCTAGTTGAGGTATCGGGTTACCAGTCATTTGAATAGAAATAAATATCGCTGGAACCGTAAATGCAAAAATCAATACACAATACTGCGCTACCTGAGTGTAAGTTATTCCTTTCATTCCTCCTAATACTGCATAAAAAAGCACGATAATCATACCTATGATCACACCAGTATTAATCTCTACTTCTAGAAAGCGTGAGAACACTAGTCCTACACCACGCATCTGTCCTGCTACATAGGTGAAAGAAACTAGTAACGCACAGAATACAGCTACTAGTCTAGCTGTTTTAGAATAATAACGATCACCTATAAAATCAGGTACCGTAAATTTTCCAAATTTCCTTAAATATGGTGCTAGTAATAAAGCTAATAGTACATATCCACCAGTCCATCCCATAAGATATACAGAACCATCATAACCTGAAAAGGCTATAATTCCTGCCATTGAAATAAACGACGCCGCACTCATCCAGTCTGCTGCGGTAGCCATACCATTTGCTAGCGGTGATACACCACCACCAGCTACATAAAATTCTTTGGTAGAACCTGCACGCGACCAGATCGCAATTCCTATGTAAAGGGTAAAGGTGATTCCTACCAGTATATAAGTCCACATTTGAACATCCATAATTTAGTCTTTTAGTTGTTAGATATTAGTAAGTGAGTAAGTCTATTATGATTCCGCTTTCTTTAATTATGCTTTCGCAAAAGCGTAATTAAAGAAGTTTATGCCGTACTTGACACGGTACGAAAGCGGAATAAGTACTACCTCACTGCGATCTTTAAGCATTTGAGGAATTACTTACTACTAACTTGTTTTTGATTTTAGTTTTGTTTTTGATTTTTACTCTTCGTCATAGCCGTATTTTTTATCCAGCTTATTCATAATGCGCACATAAACAAATATGAGCACCACAAAAACATAGATAGAACCTTGCTGGGCAAACCAGAAACCTAGTTTGAAACCACCCAGACGAAACTCGTCTAAGGCATCTTTAAATAAAATTCCAGCGCCGTATGAAACGACAAACCAGATTCCTAAAAGGATAAAGAGATACTTGATATTCTCTTTCCAGTAGGCTGTTGCATTTGATTTTTTATCTGACATAATTGATTGATTTTATAAGTAAATCATGGCCTGAACGGTTACAGTTCCTACTGCATCCAGATTGCCATATTTTTGGTTAGAATATTCTAGAGATAATTTAGAATGATGACCGCTGAAGTATAGGTTACCACCTAATCCTAAACGGTTAGCACTGTCATCTATCGCATCAATACTGCGGTTGTTATAGGATACATAAGGCTGTATTTTTAACTTGCGGTCTGCATCACCAGGTAATAAATAACCTACGTGCGTATAAAACATGGTTCCCGTTTCATAGGTCTGACCTAAAGTGAAATTAGTACCGTAATCATTGCTTTGGAACTGTGCATATGCGGTAATTGCAGATCCGTTGTCACCTAGCGGTGCGTCATAGAACGCATCCACTGATAGAATAGCAACGTCCTCGCCTTTAAAATTACCGCTACTGTTTAAAGACACACTTCCATTAGGATGATAGAAAAATCCTGCTCCTACATTAAACACTTTCTTAGTACCTATGTATGAACCTACTTTATAAGGAAGAAGGTTTCCTTCTTGATCTAAGAAGTTATAATCAAAATAGCCAGCAAAATTCTTTCCAGCATCTGCACCACCTAGAATAGCACGACCGTTATAAGTAGCATCATTTACTGCTGGAACTCCATTTACATCTAGTCCGTTATTTAAAGCTTCATTAATAGCTACTCGATACTGCAGTTTACCAAATTTACCTTTAGCATAAACACCTATGTGACGCGCAAACTGGTCACTCAATCCTATGGTGGACCAACTCTGACGGTTATTATCCAGCGTGAGCATGTTTAAGGTACTCTGGTTATTAGCACGTGAAATACCATTCCAGTAATGCAATCCACCACCTACAGCGTGATTACTAGTCAATGAGTATTCACCCCATACATCATGAAAGAATAATTGAGACCGATCACCAGTTCCTATAGGTGTCATATTTCCCGCGTTCTGGCTATTCAGACCAAAATGCGTTAGAATTAAAAATTTCTTGGAAAGTTGCGCATACATTAATACCCGAGCACGACGCATAGAAAAATTGAGATCTGCTTCTTTATTTCCATTAGCATTCAAGGTTTGATTATCAGTATGCTGTGCCCAGAATTGCGCCCACGATATAATACGGAAGTACTTAGTGCCGTCTTCATTTAGTTTTACTTTCATCCCGCCAGTATATTCAGAGGAACCTTGTGCACTAGCAATGACCGTGGCTAGTAAAAGGAAAGAAAGTACAAATAGATACTTATTTTTCATAAGAGTGTTAGTTGGTTAGTTTGTTGGTTACGAAGTCGTTTTCTTTCGCACTGCTAACCTCAACAAATTCTTATGTTCAATAAAATATACTATAGTTATTTGTTAACATGTATAGTTATTAACTTCTAAATCGCTCCCATTTAATAAGCATAAATTTATCTCCTAGCTCTGTCACGAGTGATCCGGCACCTTTTAAGTTAGTAGTATCTGCAAAGTAAGATGCTAATTCTGAATGGTTTAAAATCGTATAAGTAGGATGATAATTTGCTTTGTAAGGTCGTTTAATTTGATACTTCTTTACCCAATTCATAACTGTCACATGCGAAATTCCTAAAATACGTTCTATCTCGCGATAAGTAAGGCCTTCTAAATATAATTGCAATGCCTTATTAACGTAGTAATCATCAATCTTCTTACCTAGTTTATCTACCGTAAAATAATAATTACAATCTTTACATTTAAAACGCTGTCTATCATTTATGACACCACTTTTAATGTTGTTTTCTGACGAACAATTAGGACAATTTCTCATGAACTATATTTATTTAGCATAAATATATTAATTTAGCAACAAACACATCATTTGTTTTACTTTTTATTTGATTTAATAAAACAAAACGCAACAAATTAAACTTTTTTATCTGATCTTACTTAAACACTCATTTATGATACTTATCATATTCATAGATGCTATTGCGATTTATTTTTGTGCTCATACTATAGAATCATAGATCAAATGGATTTAAAAATCGTAAGCCTAGTAGAAGCTGTATCAAAAGTAAAATCTGGAGATAGAGTCTTTTTTCAAGGCGCCGCAATGACACCTAATTTACTAATCAATGCATTATGTGAAAGGTATCAGGAATTAGAAAACGTAGAGATTATTCAAGTACATACTGAAGGAACTGCTAGGTATACCCAAGAACCTTATGACACTGCATTTAACGTCAACAGCAGTTTTGTAGGTGGAAATGTACGTGGAGCAGTTAATGGTGGTAACGGTGATTACATTCCTATATTTTTAAGTGAAATACACTTGCTATTCCGTCGTAAGATTTTACCTATTGACGTGGCTTTTATTCATGTATCACCACCAGATCGTCATGGATACTGTTCTCTAGGAACTAGTGTTGATATAACATTGCCTGCGGTACAAACTGCAAAATACGTAGTAGCCCAAATTAATCCTAATGTGCCACGCACTCATGGTGATGGAATTATACATATTAACGATATAGACTGCTCTGTTCATGCAGATCGTGATTTAAGTATTTCAAATAGCGCGATCATCACAGATATAGAAGCGCAAATAGGAAGCAACGTCGCTGGACTCATAGAAGATGGCGCTACCTTACAAATGGGAATAGGAAATATCCCAAACGCAGTTTTAAATAACTTAGGCAATCATAGGCGACTGGGAATTCATACAGAAATGTTTTCTGACGGTATCCTACCTCTGGTAGAAAGTGGTGTGATCACCGGCGAAGAAAAAGAAGTGAAGACAGGGAAAATTGTAACTTGTTTTGCCGTAGGATCACAAAAACTCTATGATTTTGTAGATGACAATCCGCTGGTGCATTTTAAAGAAGCTGGATATACAAATGATACGGCCATTATACGTCGCAATCCTAAAGTCACAGCTATTAACAGTGCGATAGAAATAGACCTTACCGGACAAGTTTGTGCAGATACCATAGGTGGAAAACAATACAGTGGCGTAGGTGGTCAGATGGATTTTATACGTGGCGCATCTTTATCAGATGGTGGGAAACCTATTTTTGCAATGACCTCACGTTCTCCACGTGGAATTTCTAAGATCACACCATTTTTAAAACAAGGTGCTGGAGTAACTACTACTAGAGCCCATGTACATTATGTGGTTACAGAATATGGCGTTGCAAACTTATTTGGTAAAAACCTAAAACAACGCGCCAAAGCTCTTATCGCAATTGCTCACCCAGAATTTAGAGCTTCGTTAGAAAAAGAAGCTTATAACCGTTTTGGTGGGTTTTAAAAAAACAGAACTGAAATCCATTTTCAAATACTGTCGTATAATAAAAAAGCCACTCTTTTCAGAATGGCTTTTGTTAGTAGCGAGGACTGGACTCACTTCGACGAGGCTCAGTGTAAACTTCTCGTCCATATAATAATGCCATAAAAACAAAAAAGTCACAACAATTAAGTTATGACTTTCAATTTAGTAGCGAGGACTGGACTCGAACCAGCGACCTTCGGGTTATGAGCCCGACGAGCTACCTACTGCTCTACCTCGCGATGTAAAATGTTCCCCTATGTTGATGTAGCTCATTACACTACTAGTGATCCATTTTTTATTGGGTTGCAAATATAATTACAAATCTAAGTTCTCACAACTTTTATTTCTAAGAAAATACTAAATAACCTTAAGACTATGATAATTGATTTCAATTTAACGACTACTTGAAAATAGTTTCTTACTTTATTGTGAATCAAAAAATATTTAGAAAATGGAAAGTAACCTAGCAACAGAGACCTATTTAAACAATCTATTAGAAAAAACGTACGATGCACAACGTGGATATGCAAACGCTGCAGAAATCACAGAACATGTACAATTAAAAAGATGGTTTGCACAACAAGGTGCAAGAAGAACTGAATATGCCGCATCGCTAGCAGGCGAAATGAAGAACATGAATCAAGAACCAGAAACAGACGGAAGTTTTAAGGGAGATATGCATCGTGGATGGATGAATATAAAAGCAGCTCTAAGCTTTAACAAAGATGATGCTATTCTAGAAGAGTGTATCGTAGGTGAAAAAAAAGCAATTGAAGAATATAAACAAGTCTTAGAACATCAATCAGAACTACCACCTACTATAGTTTCAATTTTAGAAGCCCAAAAAGATGAGATACAATCTACAGTAAACACCATTAGAAGGTTAGAAGACATAGCAGATGAAAACAATCTGTAGATTGCCTTCAAATAAATAAAAAAATGCGACTGAACGTCGCATTTTTTTATTGACCGATTTCTATAGCTTCAAATCCTACTAATTCACCTTCTTCAAAATTCACATGCAATTCTATAGGATTACAACACACTTCACAATCTTCTACATAAGTTTGAGAATAAGCTGGATCTAGCAACATGGATATTTCCTGCCAGCAATGCGGACACATAAAAAAATGCTCTATCATAATTGAAACGCATCGATTTCTTCTGATATCGCTTCCCATTTATCCATCCATGCTACTAGGCTGTTCTTTTTCTCCTGATAACTATCAAAAAACCCAGACTTCGCGGCAAGCTCATCATAATTTGCTGCTAGTTCATTATCTAGTTTTTTAATCTCACGTTCTAGGTCGTTAATATTCGCTTCGGCTTTTGAGAGTCTGTTATTTAAGGACTTTAATTTCTTTTGATCCTCATAGGATAATTGTTGCTTGTCTTTATTTTGCTTTCGCGAAAGCGTATTTTCCTTAACCTCACTACCTTTCTCAATCTCTCTCATATCCTGAGCCTTACGTTGATCCAGATAGTAATCAATGTCACCTAAATGCAATTTAATCTTGTGATCACGGAATTCATAAACTAATTCTGTAAGACCTTGAAGGAATTCACGATCATGTGAAACCACTATTAAGGTACCATCATAATTAACTAGCGCTTTTTTCAAAACATTTTTAGACTGAATATCTAGATGGTTTGTAGGCTCATCCATGATTAGAACATTAAATGGCTGTAGCAACAATTTACACAGTGCTAACCTATTGCGCTCGCCACCACTTAACACCTTAACTTTTTTTTCTACTTCATCACCACGGAATAGGAATGATCCTAACATATCTCGTACTTTCACACGATTTGTATCATCTGCAGCATCGATCATGGTATCTAATATGGTCTTTTCTCCGTCTAAATATTCTGCCTGATTTTGTGCAAAATATCCTAGCTGTACATTATGACCTAGCTTGATATCGCCAGTCGCGTCCTTGATGTCTCCTACAATAATTTTGGCTAGTGTGGATTTCCCCATTCCATTCTGACCTACAAAAGCGACTCTTTTACCACGTTCTAGCATTAGATCTACTTTATCTAGCACAAGCTTGTCATCATAAGATTTAGTAACATCTTCCAGTTCTAGTACTACTTTACCTGGTTGAATACACTTAGAAAAATTAATATTCATCGCTGCATTATCTTCCTGGTCCACTTCTACCACATCCATGCGGTCTAGTTTTTTCATGAGTGATTGCGCCATGGTTGCTTTACTAGCCTTTGCCTTAAATTTTTCAATCAGTTTTTCAGTGCGTTCGATTTCTTTTTGTTGATTCTTTAATGTTGCTGCTTGCTGCTCACGTATTTCTGCACGCAACGCTAGAAATTTAGTATACGGTTTAGGGTAATCATAAATACGCCCAAGACTAATTTCTATGGTTCTATTAGTTACATTATCCAGGAACATCTTATCGTGACTTACAATCGCTACCGCTCCAGGATAATTCTGTAAAAACTGTTCTAGCCATAAAATAGAATCAATATCTAAGTGGTTAGTAGGTTCATCCAGCAGTAAGATATCGTGTTTTTCTAAGAGTAATTTTGCTAATTCTATGCGCATACGCCATCCACCAGAAAGCTCATCTGTCAACATATCAAACTGATCTGGCTTAAAAGCAAGACCTTTTAATATCTTCTCTGTTTCACCTTTGTAATGATATCCACCTACTAGATCATACTCATGAGTAAGATCGCTTAAATTATTGATTAATTCTGTGTAAGAATCACTTTCATAATCTGTTCTGGTCGCTAGCTCATTGTTAATCTTGTCTAATTCAGTTTCTATGGATCTCGCTTTCGCGAAAGCGGTATATGCTTCCTCCAGTACGGTCCTACCTTGAACAAAGTCAATATCCTGCCTCAAAAAACCGATGCTCACCTCTTTTTCTATCGCTAGCTGTCCTGAATCATATTCTATATCACCAGAAATAACCTTGAGAAGTGTGGATTTACCAGCACCATTTTTACCGATCAATCCTACACGATTACCAGCATTTAAGCGGAATGTGATTTCTTCAAAAAGTGGTTCACCACCGAAACTAACGTGGAGATTGTGAATATTAAGCATAGTGATTTTTGTAACTTTGCAAAGATGCGCAACTGCATTTAAACACTAAAGTTTTACCATGCTAAAAGGGACAAAATTATACAGCATTTTTACGGGTACTTGCCCAGTTTGCCAAAATGAGTCCATGTACACCAGTTCAAACTTGTACCATCCATCAAAAACGCAAGAAATGAACGAGCGATGCTCTCATTGCCATACTAAGTATAAAATAGAGCCTAGCTTCTTTTACGGTGCGATGTATGTGAGTTATGGCGTAGGAGTGGCTCTAGGTATTATTACTTTTTTAATCGCATCTTACGTTTTTGATTTAGATCGCATTCAGATCTTTCTTGCGATTATGGCGATTATGATTTTTGGCTTACCAGTGATCATCAGATTATCTCGTAATATCTGGATCAATCTTTTTATGAGTTACGATAAGGAGAAAGCGAAGTAGTCTTTGAGTCCTTGAGTCTTTGAGTCTTTGAGTCTTTGAGTCTTTGAGTCTTTGAGTCTTTGAGTCTTTGAGTC
>JAHDIQ010000011.1:0-34092 GCA_020630715.1 Nonlabens sp. | reverse complement strand
TTTGGGCGGAATGAATTCCGCCCTGACTAGATTGCGCACTGACTGGATTGCGCACTGACTGGATTCCGCACTGACTCGACTCCTCAAAAGTAGATTTAAGGCTAAATAAGTTATGGCTTATTAAAACGGGCGATATTAATCTCTGGATGCAACTCTTGCTGATGATACATGTGATTATATAACTCATTTGCTGCCCATGGTGCTAGCAACACGGCTCTACTTCCCATACCGTTAAAGACAAATACGTTTTTATACTGTTGATGGTGTCCTACAAATGGTCTACGATCTATTGTGGTAGGTCTGATGCCGTATTTGTGGTCTACAATCTCGTAAGGCAAGGTTAAAAAACGCTCTAACCGTGAGGTTAAAAACTCGTGTGCCGCTTCAGTAGGTTGATCTGACAATTCGTCCCGATTATAAGTTGCTCCTACCCAAAACAAATCCTGTTTATAAGGCATTATAAAAACGGACGATTTTATTGTGTGATCTAATTTTAAGCCTGGTACTTTAATGGTAATGACTTCGCCCTTATTACCTTGTAACGGTAACTCGTTAAAGAATGGGTTTTGAAGCATTTTATATCCTTCGGCAAAGATGATGTAAGATGCTTTTATGCTTTTATAATTGATATAGTCTTTTTGAACCTGTAATACGTCATGATCCAAAGGCTCCTCTATAAATTGATCTTCATTTAAAAAGAAATCACAAGTAGCTTTCATAAAAGCAACTGTGTCTAGCCATCCCGCACTAGCTACTAATCCATAACCGTACGGCGCATCAATACCGTTAATATCTTTTTTAACCGTAACGGGTTTTATGAAAGGTTCTAATTCAGGTCTTAATGCTTTTTTATTCCATGTTTTGACTTCGCGTTCATCGTGAAAGCGTCTTAAAATAGGGCTAGAGTGAAGTAATTTATGCTTAGTGATTTGCTCTATTTCTTGATAGAATGGTAACATATAATCCAGTAACTCTTGTGCTTTCCACACGGCCGTAAATCGCTTTAAAATAGTAGGATTATAAACTCCAGCAGCAACAGCACTGGATCCCTTTTTACGATCACCTAGAAGCACCACAGACTTTCCTGCTAAGTGGTATTTCCATGCTAGTGAGCAACCTGCAATTCCAGTCCCTACGATCAAAATATCTTTCATAATTCAAAGGTACGTTGTTCACTACAAAGCATAAAAAAACCTCACACTAAGTATGAGGTTTTAAATATTACTGAAAAGAACTTAATAGTTCCACATATCAATTTCCTTATTACGGATAATATCAAGTAATCGTTGAGATTCTAACAACTGCATCATTGAATTATCTGCGATATAAGTTTCAATTTTCCGGTCTCCATAGACATTTTCCATCTTATAGATCATACCGCTAAATCGTCTGGAATTCAAAATATGATCAAACGAGATAGGTTTTAGACTATTTAACGTATTGAAGGCTTTTGCGTTATGTAATAATTCACGTACGTCTGGATAATAGATCCAAAATAACTCAATACCTTGAGGATCATCCATAGCATTCACATCTGGAGTAACAGGAGCAATACCTAAAACGCGGTATCTCATTTCACCTTGACGTGTATCTAAATACCATAAACCACGAACATGGTATGCAGAAACATTATCTGCACCAATAGAAGTAGTTGTTATGTATTCAGGATCTACGCGACCTTCTGCATTAAATTGTTCAATACCATATTCTGAAGTATCAACACGCGATAAAGATGTTTCTACCGCAGCAAAATCTCTCTTTTCGTTGAAGTATGAATCAGAATATAAATCCAATTCACCAGCTCGGGCTGCTTCTGAGATAACATGGAATAAAGATCTACGATCTTTTCCTACAAAACTGATATCCACAGGATAGTATAATGGAAAATTCACTCTTTCGTCCAAGTCAATCTTCTCCCAAGTATTTTTACCCCATAATAAGTCTCTATCACCTACGTAACCGTAAGGCAAAGGAGTGTCGTTATCACTTTCCAACTGATCAGCAGTTTTTTCACCGATCTGACTAGGGTCTTTTGCATTTAGTATATTATTCTGACTCACCATAGCAAGTGAAAACAAAAACATAAATGAAAACACAATTAACTTATTCATATTAAATTCCTTAATTAGATTAATCCAATAATTCTACTGAAACATCAGTTACACCCTTTAGTTTGACACCAGGAACTGTTGCTTTAATTTGTACAAATCTTACGATATCACCTTTACGTGCTTTTTTCAAAGCAGATTTAGCTGCACCATTCAATTTAGTACCACTTATTTTTACAGATGGTTGACCTGATACTTTAAAGATAAACTCTGTAACTCTAGGAGATAACTCAAAATCAAAATCATCACCAAAAGTTGCTCCTACAGTAGACACTTGAAGGTTAGATCTATTTTTCTTAACATTCAGGAATTCTCTACTGATCGTACCAATAGGCCTAGGTAAGTCTTTAATTCTAAACTTCTCAGAATCTCTTACCGTTTCACCATTTGGAAGTGTTCCTGTAACAGTAATGGTAACTTCTTTACCTGAAGTAGGTTTCATTATATAACCTTTACCACTAGGCGATAAACCAGGTGCACTAGCTTTTACTTTATTTGAAGGTATTCCCGCAAACGATACAGTCATAGGGTTATCTACACCGCGGTAAACCACATTCATCTTATCTGCCTTAATCGTTGCAGAGTTAGGTTTAGGGATAACTGCATACTCTCCTTCAATAGGAATAGTAATAGTAGAATCATTCTCAACAAATTCCATGTATCCTTTGATCTTCTTTTCTCCAACTCCACCAGAACCTAATTTCAATGGAATTTGTCCATTTGTTATTTCATTTTGCGGAATTTCTCTACCATTAATGACAACTTTATTAGGTACAGTAGTATCATCATAACGTCCTAAAACAACCGTTCCTGTAACCTGTTCACCATTGAAGAATGCTGTTTTATCTAGATTCACAATTGACTTATAGTTATTCATTGATGCTATTTGCTTCAACTCACCTTGAACCAATTTACTCATGACAGCAGATTCAATGTTGCGTAACTCATTCTGAAGTAATGTAAGTTTAGTCTTAGAAGCAATTAAAGGATAACCTTTATAATTATACTCCATATACTCACGCTCGATTCCTTCACGATCTGTTACTTTGTTAGTATTAAACTTACTGTTCAATTCGCCTTTAATGTCATCATATCCTTCGCCTAGGGCTGCAATCATACCACTTTTGTAAGATTCCATTTGTGACTTAAACTTGTTTCCTTCATCAGTTAATTTATCACCTTGAAAAAATAATTCATCAAAAATATCTGTCTTGTCTTGTACTTGATAATCTTTCTCTGAACCAGGCTCAATTGAAGCCGTTAGTTTAGATTTCAATCCATCTAAATAACTATTGTAATCGTTACTTAAACTAGATACAGTTTGCGCCTTTTGAGCTGCAACTTCGTATTGAGCTGGCTTCTCCTTAGCGCTTTGTTTCAGGTCTGCTAGAGCTGAAGCGTTAACATCTGCAAGTGCGACATTACTTGAACTCAAATTCTCTTCTATTAATCCAAAAGCTTGAAGAACCTCTTTACTCATATTTAATGCGAGCATTGCAATAAATACAAGATACATCAGGTTAATCATCTTTTGCCTTGGGGACTGTTTTCCTCCTGCCATAATATTTTAATTAGCTAGTTATTAATTTAGTGTATAAATAATTATTGCTAATTATCCTTTCATTGCTCCTAACATATTACCATAAACGCCGTTAAGAGATGATAAATTGTTAGTTAAACCAGCCATTTGTTCTTGTAGCTTCGTTGCATTTTCTGCAATCGCCTCATTAGCCTGCGCCTGACGAGAAGAACTCTCTACCTGCACTTTATATAAACTGTTCAAAGATTCCATTTGCGCGGCAGCAAGTGCCATTTCTTCAGAATATTTCTTAGTTGAAGACATCGCTTCTGCTGTAGGAGCCATACCTTTTGCGGCACCTTCAAAAGAACGAATACTATCACCTAAACTAGACATTAATTCACCATCTAATTTAGCTTCTTTCAACATTTCATCTAATTTTTTAGACAATAGACCTTGAGCATCTTGTGGCTCTTCTTTTTTACCTTTTTTACCTATGGTTTGTCCACCAGCTAGTTCTGGATAAACAAGTGACCAATCTAAATCGTCTTCTACTGGTTCAAAAGCGGAAATGAAGAAAATGATTGCTTCTGTAATCAGACCGATTGCTAAAAGCGTTCCACCACCAAGTTTTGCGAAACCTAAATCAAGTTCCCAGTGAAGGATTTTAAATAGTGCTCCTATAATTACAATTGAGGCTCCGATACCGTAAGCCATGTTAAATAATTTCTTTGTTGTTTTAGACTGTGCCATTTTAATAAGGGTTTAGTTAAGTGTAAAAATTTTGGTTAGTTAGTTGCTGCGTTTAGGGTCACATCAGTACCCATGTAAGTTTGTACGGTACGGAAGCCGATATAGCTTCTTGCCGAGTCTGCGTACTCATAATCACGAGTACCTACTTGTAAGAAATAAGAAATATCTTTCCATGAACCACCACGAACACCTTTACGCATGTTAGTAGGATCGTTTACCACTGGACTGATAGACGACATGAATTCATAAGATCCTGGATCGTAAGATGAATCTACCCATTCTGATACATTACCAGACATATTATACAAGTTGTACTCATTAGGTTCATATGAGCGAGCCTCTACTGTATAAAGAGCTTGGTCTGCTGCATAATCACCACGTAGCGGTTTAAAGTTAGCCAAGAAACAACCTCTATCATTTTTTGCATAAGGACCACCCCAAGGGTAAGTTGCTCCATCGAGTCCGCCGCGCGCTGCATATTCCCATTCTGCTTCAGATGGTAAACGGTAGGCATTCACATTGTGACGACCACGTTGTTTTCTATATGAGTTATGATATAAAGTTCTCCACTGACAAAATGCTTTTGCTTGCATCCAGTCCACACCTACTACCGGATAGTCGCTATACGCTTCATGCCAGAAGTAGTCATTATGCATAGGCTCATTATAACTGTAGTTAAAATCACGAATCCATACCGTAGTATCTGGATATATTTCAACTTTAGTTTGAGTAATAAACTCGCTTCTTCTCTTTTTTGGATTACGCGCTGCAGCCTGAATATCCATTTCTGAATAGTTAAAAACTAACTTACGAACATCAAGAGTGCGCTGACCATTATACGCCTCTTCAAAAGGAATATACATAGAGTCATATATTTCTGCATAGAATTCATCAGGAATATCCTCGGTATCCCAAATAAGATCCACATCTTTATTGAGCTTACGTCCTTCATATCCAGTCTCTCCCATTCCCGCATAATTATCTTGATAATACTGCTCCCAAGGAGTAAGGTCTCCTTCCTCACCATCTAAGAATGCGAATTCACCTATACCATTATCTCCTGGAGTAGCACCATTATCATCTGCCATGATGGCTAGTTTAGTTCTAAAAATAGAATCTCTTACCCAGTAAACAAATTGACGATACTCTGCGTTTGTGATCTCAGTTTCATCCATATAAAATGAAGGAACTGTAACTGTTTTTGCAGGAGCATTGTTTGTTGCTGCAAAATCATCATCACTTTTTCCCATGGTAAATGCACCACCTGGGACTAAAGTCATACCGTAGGGCTTTTCAGGATGCCATGCTTTCCCTTTTGCTCCTACTACCATTCCACGGTCTCCACGACCGCAACTAGCTAGGAATACAACTACTGCTGCTAGGACAAATAACTTTTTCATAAGGGTATTTTATATTTTCTTTATGAATTAAGGGCGTAAACCTATTTAAAAGATTTCTTATAAACAACTTTTTTATGCCAAATAAAATCGTTTAAGTTCACTATTTATTAGATTAAACTTCGTTTTTTCTTCTCGCTTTTAACCATCGATCAGGCATAATTTGATCACAAGCCATTTCATAGTCTTGGCGATTACAAGGTAATAACGTCCTTTGTTTTAATTTATTATTAACATGAGAAATAAAAGGCAATTCAATCCAGAACCTTCCCGTTTCCATTGATTTATAGAATGTTAGCACTTCATCTTCTATAGGAACTCGATATTTAACATAACTTTCATCGATGATTAACGGGTATTCTCCCGACCTATAGTTAAATCCCTCGATGAAATACCAAATCATCTCAGCAATCAATTGAGAACCCGTCACAGATTCATCTATCGGAATCTCAAAAATTCCAAATACTTTTAATCGATCACTGATTCCTGAATATCTCGATAAACGGCATGCGTTCTTACCAGTAAGGCCATTTGGATACGCTTTCGCGAAAGCGGTATCACCTGCTTTTATCACTCCTATATCAAAACCTACTACATCTGCATCTCGCAACACAGGCTCTGAAAGTGAGATATCTGCATCTAAGGTACCTAATCGTATTGCATCAAAATACATGCGATCTAGTAAATCAATCTCATCTTGAGAATTAAAATAGGTCTGGTAACCTAGATTGCTATAGTTAAATAAATTGTACGGTTGATCTGTAACCATTTTACCTACATAACTGCGTGAGCTAATAGGAGCTTCAATATCTCCTAGATCAAACCTAGAATCAATATTCACCACATTAATCATGTTTTGTATATCATCAAATGATCTATATATAGGATACATAAGATCCTGACTACCGCCTAAAAATATAGGGATGATGTTCTTAACTAATAATTGAGTAGTAACGTTTTTTACTAAGTAATACGTATCATCTACCTGATCACCTGCATGGACATCTCCTAGATCAACAAGGGATGAAGTCCAGTTCCCTGGATATAATTCATAAAACTGTTTACGCACCTGATCAACAGATTTTAACTGTTGTAAGGAATTTTCATCACGACGGTTTTCCAGTAATCCTATCAATGCAAGTTGCACGTTTTTAAGATCTGGCATTCCCGTATGAGAGGTATGTATGTTTATACTTCTACCTATGGTACGCTGTGGTTGCAACATGGCGTGTGCCTGAGCAACATCACTTACTGGCTGAATAAACTCTAGGGACATTTACTTCTTCTTGGTCGTTTTTTTAGTTGCTTTTTTACGGGTAGCTTTTTTCTTAGGAGCTTTTTTTGCTATTAACTCTTTTGCTTTTTCTAGGGTGATTTTTAAAGGATCTACCGTTTTTGCAAGTTCTACTTTTGTTTTTCCTTTAATAATATTATGTCTTCCCCAGCGCGCTTTCTCAATACGTATACCTTCATCTTCCCAGTCTACAATTAATTTATCTTTTTCTTTCTGAATTTTATCTTTAATCAATTGCTCGATATCATCATTAGATAAATTATCAAAATCATATTTCTTATTTACAGAGATAAACATTCCCGCCCATTTAATAAACGGGCCAAAACGCCCTACACCTTTTGTAACTGGTTGCTCATCATACATATATATAGGAGCATCTGCTTTTTCTTTCATTTGGATCAACTCACCAGCACGTTCAAAAGTGATGGTCATAGGATCATCTGTGCTTTCTAGTGATACAAAGGTTTTTTCATTAAACTTTACGTAAGGTCCATAACGACCTTGATTTACCTCAACTGGATGACCCTTGTATTCTCCTAGTGTTCTAGGTAATTTAAATAAGTCCATCACTTCTTCTAAAGTAATGGTATTTAAAGACTGACTAGGAAGTAAACTCGCAAATTGCGGTTTCTCTTCATCTTCTACCGTTCCTATTTGTGCCATAGCACCAAAACGTCCTAAACGCACACTGATAGGTTTACCAGTTGCTGGATCAGTTCCTAGCACGCGCTCTCCTACTTCACGTTCTGCATTTTCTGCAACGTCTTTTACTTTAGGATGGAAATCTTTATAGAAATGATTCATCATATCTGTCCATTCCTCTTTTCCTTCTGCAATGTTATCAAAGGACTGCTCTACTTTTGCGGTAAAGTTGTAATCTAGGATGTTCCCGAAATGCTCTACTAAAAAGTCATTTACCACACGACCTACATCTGTAGGAATCAATTTCCCTTTATCAGATCCTGTTTTTTCTGTCAGCTCTTTTTCTTCAATGGTAGCATCTTTAAGAACTAGTTGTTTATAACTGCGTTCTGTTCCTAGCGAAGTTCCTTTTTCTACATATTTACGGTTTTGCACCGTCGTAATCGTAGGTGCATAGGTAGATGGACGTCCTATTCCTAATTCTTCTAATGCTTTTACTAATGATGCCTCGCTAAAACGATAAGGTGGTCTTGTGAAACGCTCTGTAGCCGTAATTTTTTTCTTAGAAAGTGATTGCCCTATTCTTAGTGGTGGTAATAAACCTTGTTGTTCTAGATCTTCATCATCAGTACTTTCTAGATATACTTTTAGGAATCCTTCAAACTTTACGATCTCACCATTTGCTGTGAAATTCTTGTCATGTGTAGATGCGGCAACGGTAACATTAGTACGCTCCAATTTTGCGTCACTCATCTGGCTGGCGATCGCTCGCTTCCAGATCAATTCATATAATCTAATCTGATCACGATCTGCACCAGCACTATGCACAGCAAAGTTAGTAGGACGTATCGCCTCATGTGCTTCTTGAGCACCTTTAGACTTTCCTTTATAATTACGCTCTTTATGGTATTCATTACCGTAAGCATTTGTTATTTCATCCTGCGCACCTTTTTTTGCTTCCTTACTTAAGTTTACAGAATCTGTTCTCATATATGTAATAAGACCAGCTTCATACAAACGTTGTGCAAGTTGCATGGTACGACTTACATTAAAAAATAACTTTCTAGAAGCTTCCTGTTGTAAAGTTGAAGTGGTAAATGGTGGCGCTGGAGATTTACTAGCAGGCTTTTTAACCAGATCTGCAACTTCAAAAGAAGCTTCTTTATTAAGATTTAGAAAATCTTGAGCCTCTTTAAAAGAGTCTAAGTTACCTGGTAATTTAGCTTTAAGTGTTTTTCCATCTGCAAGAAATTCTGCATCTATTCTAAAAAAGTTCTTACTCTTAAAGTTTAAGATTTCGTTCTCGCGCTCTACAATTAATCGCACAGCAACTGATTGTACACGACCAGCACTGGCACCACCTTTTACTTTTCTCCATAATATAGGAGATATTTCATATCCCACGATACGATCTAATACGCGACGCGCTTGCTGTGCATTTACAAGATCATAGTCTATATGGCCTGGATTATCAATAGCGTTTTGTACTGCACTTTTTGTGATGGCGTTAAAAACAATACGTTTTGTATTCTCTGGTTTTAGATCTAGTTGTTCTGCCAGGTGCCATGCAATGGCTTCTCCTTCACGATCCTCATCACTAGCTAGCCATACGATATCACACTCTGCAGCTAATTTCTTAAGTTTTTTAACCAGATCTTTTTTATCTGCGTTAACGACATATTTAGGCTTGAAATCCTTATCCACGTCCACTCCTAGCTCTTTTGCAGGAAGATCTGCAATGTGACCAAAACTACTTACTACTTTAAAGTCTTTTCCTAAAAACTTTTCTATGGTTTTTGCCTTTGCAGGCGACTCAACGATTACTAAATTCTTAGCCATTCATGCTGTTTTTGAAGATTGCAAAGGTATGCGTATTTTTTTTTAATACTATAAATCGTTGTAAATCAATGTTTTAAAACTTTATTAGTATTCATAATCCTCTTAACTACTGCTGGTTATATATTAAGGACAATAATCATTTATATTTAGATTAGATATCTAAGGTGCGTTTTTATGAATGATTTTGCTTTATTCAATTGTATAATGAGGTAAACTTCTTTTTGTATTACGCTTTCGCGAAAGCGTAATAAACAACCACCTAATCATTAAACGAAAAAGTCTGATTAAAACAACTTTACTGCCAATATGTCATTAAATTAATGAAATTACTATCTTTGCACGCTATTTACTGCTTAAGAATACATGGAAAAGATTATTGAAGAAGAGAAACAAGGAACGACACTTAAACTAGAGTCAAAGGCGTCAAATACTCGTAAGTTATTTATAGAAAGTTACGGCTGTCAGATGAATTTTTCTGATAGTGAGATCGTAGCTTCTATTCTGGCTAAAGAAGGTTTTAACACCACAAACCGTCTGGAAGAAGCAGATTTAGTGCTAGTAAATACTTGCTCTATACGCGACAAAGCAGAGCAAACGGTGCGTAAGCGATTAGAGAAATACAATCGTGTAAAGCGCGAGCAAAATCCTAATATGAAAGTAGGCGTTCTAGGCTGTATGGCCGAGCGTTTAAAGGCAAAATTTCTAGAAGAAGAAAAAATTGTAGACATGGTCGTAGGACCAGATGCTTACAAGGACTTACCTAACCTAGTTGCCGAAGTTGATGAAGGACGCGACGCTGTGAATGTAATTCTTTCTAAAGAAGAGACTTATGGAGATATTGCGCCAGTACGTTTAAATTCAAATGGTGTAACGGCGTTTGTTTCTATTACTCGTGGTTGTGATAATATGTGTACTTTTTGTGTAGTCCCTTTTACTCGTGGACGTGAACGCAGTCGTGATCCACAAAGTATTCTTGAAGAAATAGCAGATTTAGTAAGTAAAGGATTTAAAGAAGTAACACTTTTAGGACAGAATGTAGATTCATTCCTATGGTATGGTGGTGGCTTAAAGAAAGATTTCAAAAAAGCAAGTCTTATGCAACAAGCTACTGCGGTAGACTTTGCGCAATTATTACACATGGTAGCAGCGGCGCAACCTAATTTACGCGTACGCTTTTCTACTAGTAATCCACAAGATATTAGTGATGATGTGTTGCATGCCATAGCACAACATCGTAATATTTGTAACTATATTCACTTACCGGTTCAATCTGGTAGCAACAGAATATTAAAGGAAATGAATCGTCTTCATACTCGTGAAGAATACATGGCACTGATAGATCGCGTTCATGCTATTATTCCTAACTGTGCGGTTTCTCAAGATATGATCTCTGGATTCCCTACAGAAACAGAAGAAGATCATCAGGACACCTTAAGCCTTATGGAATACGTAAAGTATGATTACGGCTTTATGTTTGCCTACAGTGAGCGTCCTGGAACTATGGCTGCTCGTAAAATGGAAGATGATGTTCCTGAAGACGTGAAGAAAAGACGTCTTAATGAAATTATAGATGTGCAACGCCGTACAGGATTAGAAAGAGCTCAATTCTTTTTAGGTAAAACGGTTGAAGTATTGATTGAAAAAGAGTCTAAAAGATCTGACCAACATTGGGCTGGTAGAAACACCCAAAATTACATGACTATTTTCCCTAAAGATGATTATAAAGTAGGTGAATTTGTAATGGTAAAAGTTACAGATTGTACTAGCGCTACGTTAATAGGTGAAGCCGTAGGATATAGTGATATGGCTGGACCACTTACTATAGAAAACGATTAATATGGAAAGTGTACAGGCTGTAAAACAACGTTTTGAACTTATAGGAAACGATCCTGGTTTTAATCGTGCAATACAAAAAGCGATTCAGGTAGCTCCTACAGATATTTCTGTCCTTGTTACGGGAGAAAGCGGTGTGGGAAAAGAAAGTATTCCTAAAATCATTCATTCTCAATCACATCGTAAACATGGAAAATACATCGCGGTAAACTGCGGTGCTATACCAGAAGGAACGATTGATTCAGAATTATTTGGCCATGAGAAAGGTGCGTTTACTGGAGCGACTGCTACACGTAGTGGTTATTTTGAAGTAGCAGATGGAGGAACCATATTCCTAGATGAAGTAGGTGAATTACCACTACCTACTCAAGTACGTTTATTACGTGTATTAGAAAATGGAGAATTCTTAAAGGTAGGATCTTCAAAAAGCCAGCAAACAGATGTACGTATCGTAGCTGCTACAAACGTAAAAATGTTTGAAGCCATTGAAAAAGGTAAGTTTAGAGAAGATTTATACTATCGTTTAAGTACTGTAGACATAGCATTACCACCATTAAGAGAACGTAAAGGTGATATTCATTTACTATTCCGCAAGTTTGCATCAGACTTTGCTATGAAATATAAAATGCCGACGTTAAGACTAGATGATAATGCGGTAGCAATGCTAGAAAATTATCGCTGGAGTGGTAACATCAGACAGTTACGCAACATCGCAGAACAGATAAGTGTACTAGAAAAAGAGCGACAAATCACCGCAACCACTTTACGTAATTACCTGCCGGATGCTGGTAAGAATCTACCAGCAGTGGTTAACAGCTCGAGGAAATCAGAATCTGATTTTGGCAATGAGCGTGAGATATTATATAAGGTTTTGTTTGATATGAAAAACGACCTCAATGATCTCAAAAAATTAACTAATGAGTTAATGGCTAATGGTAATGTAGGTGACGTGCGGGAAGAAAATAAAAATTTGATTCAGCGTATTTATGGTGAGAACGATAAAGCAGATGATTATGAAAATGTGATAGATGACGCCTATGAAGTGACACAAGTAGACACTACTCCTACTAGCTATGAGGCACAACCAGAACCTAGTTATACAGAAGTAACTTCTAGCAATGATCGTTATGATTTTGCACAAGAAATTGAAGAAGAAGAATCACTTTCTTTAATAGATAAGGAAATAGAATTGATAAAAAAATCGTTAGAACGTCATAAAGGTAAACGTAAAGCAGCAGCAGATGATCTAGGAATCTCTGAACGTACGTTGTACCGTAAAATAAAACAATATGACCTACAGTAATTTTAGAATCATCATTCTTATCTTTTTATGCACAGCAATAACATCCTGTGGTATCTATAGTTTAAGTGGTGTCACTATTCCTAGTAATGTAAAAACCTATCAAGTTGATTTCTTTGGGAATCAAGCACCATTGATAGAGCCAGGAGTTGAGCGTACTTTCACCTTAGAGTTACAAGAACAAATTCTAAATCAAACCAGTTTAGACCTGGTTAATAAAAATGGCGATTATATTTATCAAGGTGAAATTACCAGGTATTTTATAGCACCTATGACTGCTACCGCAGATAATACGGCATCACAAAACAGGCTTACTATCGCTATCAATGTGCGATTTACAGATACTAAAGATGATGAAAACAGTTTTGAAAAGCCATTCAGTTTCTTTTTTGACTATCCAGCGAGCCAGCAACTTACAGGCAGTTCTTTAGACACCGCTTTAGAGGTGATTTATGACCAGATCGTTCAGGACATTATTAATGAAACACTAATGCGATGGTAGTAAACGTAGAACGCATCAATTCCATCTTAGAAGATTCTAACTCCTTAAATCACGATGATTTACGACTACTAGATCAAGTATGTGCTACCTATCCATGGTTTCAGGCCGCTCGTAGTGTCTATTTAAAACTATTAAAGGATGAAAGCAGTCCTTTATATAACAAAGAACTGCAAGCAACAGCAACGCATACTGCAGATCGTAGTGTTCTTTTTGATTACATTACATCCATAGAATTCACACAGCATCAGGTTTCAAAGCAAATAAAAGAGCAACAAGAATTTATAGACTCGTTACCTGTAGTCACAGAGGATGTCCAAGGTACTCGAGAAATAGAGCTCAATGATTCAGTAGACCATAGTAATACATTAAAAAAAGATTTATTCTTAAGGGCAGATCATCCAGTTCCTCAACCTATTGATTTTACAACTAAGGATGCCTACAGTTTTAGTGAATGGTTAAAACTAACCACTCTTAAACCTATCAAACGTAGCCATCAGGTGGAGACTAAAGATCACAAAACTGCTACTCATAAAACGATGGATATCATAGATCAATTTCTAGCAGAAAAACCCAAAATAAAACCAGTCAAAAAAACAGGTGTTTCAAAAAACCTAGCAGATTTACAAAATCCTAAGTCTCAACTTATGACAGAGACACTAGCACAAGTATATGCGGCACAAAAAAACTATGATAAAGCCATACAGGCTTATGAGATATTAAAATTGCACCATCCAGAAAAAAGTGGTTTCTTTGCAGACCAAATTCGAGAAATCAAGAAGTTACAAAGCAATACATAAATGAGCACAACATTTTATATCCTTTTAGGTCTTAGTTTACTAGTATCATTCTTACTAGTTATAGTTATCATGGTACAAAACCCTAAAGGTGGTGGATTATCATCTAGTTTTGGCGGTGGTGGAACACAGCAACTAGGTGGAGTAAAGAAAACAGGAGATTTTTTAGATAAAAGCACTTGGGTTCTTTCTACTCTATTGTTAGTTTTAATCCTACTGGCTGGTACCGTAGTTTTAGACAGAAACTCTGCGGTAAATGATATCATTGATGAAAACAACGTATCTGCGCCAGCAGCACTATCTACTCCACCTGCAGCAACGCCAGCGGCAGATGCGACAGAAACTGACAGTCCAGAGTAGATAAAACACATATTTAACTGACAAAATATCCAGCTCCATGAGTTGGATATTTTTGTTTTAGGAAGTTTTGTCAGCAATGAAGCTATGGCACATTTATGGAAACACGGCATTAAAATTAATCATATCAAATACATTTTAAAATGGCATTAAATATTCAACCTTTATCAGACAGAGTGCTTATTGAACCAGCACCAGCAGAAACTAAAACAGCATCTGGTCTTTATGTTCCAGACACTGCAAAGGAAAAACCGCAACAAGGTAAAGTGGTTGCTGTAGGAAAAGGAAAAAAGGATCACGAGATGACCGTTAAAATAGGTGACACCGTGCTATATGGTAAGTATAGCGGTACAGAATTAAAACTAGATGGTAACGATTATCTAATGATGCGTGAGGATGATATTCTAGCGATTGTTTAATAACTCAACAGTTAGTTTAAAGTATTAATTAAAACTCATTACGCTTTCGCGAAAGCGTACTAAAAAAAACAAAAATGGCAAAAGACATAAAATTTGATCTAGAAGCAAGAGACGGAATTAAACGCGGTGTGGATGCACTAGCTAATGCGGTTAAAGTAACACTAGGACCTAAAGGACGTAATGTAATTATAGGAAAATCATTTGGCGCACCAGTGGTGACAAAAGATGGAGTTTCTGTGGCTAAAGAAATCGAACTAGAGAACGAGCTAGAAAACATGGGAGCTCAAATGGTAAAAGAAGTAGCCTCTAAAACAAACGACCTAGCCGGTGATGGAACTACAACAGCAACAGTACTAGCACAAGCGATCGTTAAAGAAGGATTAAAAAACGTAGCTGCTGGCGCAAATCCTATGGATTTAAAGCGCGGTATTGACAAGGCAGTCACTGCTATTACAGCAAATCTAGACAAGCAATCTAAAAAAGTAGGCGATTCTAGCGACATGATCAAGCAAGTAGCTTCAATATCTGCAAATAATGATGATGTTGTAGGTGATTTAATCGCTACAGCCTTCGGTAAAGTAGGTAAAGAAGGTGTAATCACCGTAGAAGAAGCAAAAGGTACAGATACTTACGTAGACGTTGTAGAAGGTATGCAATTTGACCGTGGATATCTTTCACCTTACTTCACCACGAACTCTGAAAAAATGACTACAGAGTTAGAGAATCCATATATCCTGTTATTTGATAAGAAAATCTCTACAATGAAGGATCTCATGCCAGTACTAGAGCCAGTTGCTCAAACTGGTAAGCCATTATTAATCATTGCCGAGGATGTAGATGGAGAAGCACTTGCGACACTAGTGGTAAATAAACTGCGCGGAGCTTTGAAAATCGCAGCTGTAAAAGCACCAGGTTTTGGTGATCGTCGTAAAGCAATGTTAGAAGACATCGCAATTCTAACCGGTGGTACAGTAATTAGTGAAGAAAGAGGATTTACTCTTGAAAATGCTACTCTAGATATGCTAGGAACTGCAGAAAAAGTAGATATCGATAAAGACAATACAACTATCGTAAATGGTAGTGGTGATAATAAAGATATCACAGCTCGTGTAGGACAGATTAAATCTCAAATTGAGAATACTACGTCAGACTATGATAAAGAAAAATTACAAGAACGTCTTGCAAAACTTGCTGGTGGTGTTGCTGTACTTTATGTAGGTGCTGCTAGTGAGGTAGAAATGAAAGAAAAGAAAGATCGTGTAGATGATGCATTACACGCTACTCGTGCTGCAGTAGAAGAAGGAATCGTTGCTGGTGGTGGTGTAGCATTAGTACGTGCAAAATCTGTACTAGACAAAGTAAAAGCTACTAATCAGGATGAAGAAACTGGAGTAAACATAGTTGCTAGAGCGATAGAATCACCTCTAAGAACTATTGTGGAAAATGCTGGTGGCGAAGGAAGCGTAGTAGTTTCAAAAATCCTAGAATCAAAAGGAAACTATGGTTACAATGCTAAAAATGACACTTATGTTGACATGCTAGAAGCAGGAATCATAGATCCTAAAAAAGTAACACGTGTAGCATTAGAAAATGCAGCGTCTGTTGCAGGAATGATCCTTACTACGGAATGTGCTCTTGTAGAAATTAAAGAAGATGCACCAGCTGGCGGCGGCATGCCAGGTGGAATGCCAGGTGGCATGGGTGGAATGATGTAAAGATCTTTTAACGTAATAAATGATAATAAAGCCATCTCAATTGAGGTGGCTTTTTTTATGTTTCATTGCTCTTGAATGTTGCTTTCGTAAAAGCACATTAAATCAACCTAAACGCCTTAACCTAACCTTAAGATAATAAAACGGCAAATGGCAATATCTTGGCTTCATCAAAAAACTATATAAAATGAAATTAATTAAAATTTGTTTTTTACTGCTTTTTGCTGCGACAATCACTGTGAGCTGTGGAGCAAAAAAATCGAGTAAAAAAGCACCTACCGCTGCTGCGGCAAAGAAAAAACCAAAGAAAGGTGGTATCCAACCTTATGCTAAAGTAATCACTAAAAAAGCTAAAAGTGATGAAGGATTATTTACGGTACACCAGGTAGATCAGAATTATTTTTATGAGATACCAGACTCTTTACTAGATCGTGAAATGTTAATGGTAACTCGTATTGCAAAAACTGCATCTGGATTAGGTTTCGGTGGTGGAAAACAAAACACAGAGGTTTTGAGATGGCAACGTAAAAATGACAACATCTTATTAAGAGTGGTCTCCCATCAGGTAGTTGCTGCAGATTCTCTACCTGTAAGCATGGCTGTAGAAAATTCAAATTTTGAACCTATTCTTTACTCGTTCCCTATTAAAGCAATTAAAAAGGATACTGTAAATAGCAATAATAATCTTGTGATAGATGTTACAGATTTCTTTTCTAAAGATGTACCATCCATAGGATTTCCTAAAAGAGCACGTACTAGATATAAAGCTAGTAGATTAGATGACAAACGTTCTTATATTGACACCTTACGTTCGTACCCATTGAACATAGAATCTAGACACGTAAAAACTTATTTAGCAAGTTCTCCTCCATCTAATTCTAGCACAGGATCTATTACTTTAGAAATGAGTAATTCTATGATATTACTTCCTAAAGAACCTATGAAGCGTCGCTATTTTGACCAGCGTGTAGGATGGTTTGCTCGTGGACAACAGGACTATGGTTTAGATGCACAGGAGACAAAAACAGTACGCTATCTAGACAGATGGAGACTGGAAGTTAAAGATGAAGATCGCGCAGCCTTTGAACGTGGCGAGTTAGTAGAGCCTAAAAAACAGATCGTGTATTACATCGATCCTGCAACACCTATGCAATGGCGTAAGTACATCAAACAAGGTATTGAAGACTGGCAAGTTGCTTTTGAAGCAGCAGGATTTAAAAATGCAATCATCGCTGCAGATCCGCCTAGCAAGGAAGAAGATCCAGACTGGAGTCCAGAAGATGTACGCTACAGTGTAGTACGTTATTTAGCTTCACCTATTCCTAATGCAAATGGACCACACGTAAGTGATCCTCGTAGTGGTGAGATTTTAGAATCTGACATCAATTGGTATCATAACGTAATGACTTTACTACGTAATTGGTTCTTTGTACAAACTGCAGCTATTAATCCAGATGCACAGTCTACTGAATTTGACGAAGAAGTAATGGGAAGATTAATCCGTTTTGTAAGTTCACATGAAGTAGGTCACACATTAGGATTACCTCACAACATGGGAAGCTCTGTAGCATATTCTGTAGAAGATCTACGCGATCCTGAATTTACTAAAAAGTATGGAACCGCTCCTTCTATAATGGACTATGCGCGTTTTAACTATGTTGCACAACCAGGTGATGGAGATGTTGCATTAATGCCTAATATAGGACCGTATGATAAATATTCCATCATGTGGGGTTACAAGCCTATTTTAGATAAAACTGCCGAAGAAGAAAAACCTATTCTAGATCAGTGGATTATGGAAAAAGCCGGTGACCCTATGTACCGTTTCGGTCGTCAGCAATTTGGTGTAATAGACCACACAAGTCAAACAGAAGATTTAGGAGATGATTCCATGCGCGCCAGCGACTATGGTATCCGTAATCTAAAGCGTATTGTCCCTAACCTTATCAAGTGGACTGGGAAAGAAGGAGAAAACTATGATGATCTAGAAACGATGTACGGTCAGGTATTAGGACAGTACAACAGATACATGGGTCATGTAGCTGGCAACATAGGTGGAGTAAAAGAGACTTATAAGGCTTACGGCCAGGAAGGTGCTGTTTATGAACATGCATCTCGTGATAAGCAAACTAGAGCGATGAAATTCTTACAAGAGCAATTATTCACCACACCAGAATGGTTAATAGACCAGAATATCTTTAACAAATTTGAAAGTGATGGTGCTATTGAACGTTTACGTGGTGTTCAGGTGCGTTCTTTGAACAGTGTACTTGATTTTGGACGTATGGCACGTTTGATGGAAAACGAAGAAGTTAACGGTAGTACTGCTTACGGACTACTAGAAATGATGCAAGATTTGCGTAAAGGTTTATTTAGTGAACTATCCAGAGGTAAAACCATAGATCGTTACCGTCGTAATTTACAGCGTGCTTATGTAGAACGTTTAGAATTCATTATGAATAATGAGCAACCTCGTGCGAGATTTGGCGGTAGTTCTATTGATGTAGAGCAAAGTGATATCAGACCTATCGTAAGAGCAGAATTAAAGCAATTACTACGTGATACTCGTAGAGCAACTAGTCGCACCAGCGACACGATGTCTAAGATTCATTTAGAAGATTTAGCAGAACGTATTGATATGATTCTAGATCCTAAGTAGTAATGAGGTTTTAGATATTTCGCTTTCGCGAAAGCATAATCACAACAACAAAACAGCTCATCATCTAGATGGGCTGTTTTTTTTATGTTTAGCAGTTAATAGATTATCTTGCCCACATGAATTTAATGTACTACATAGATCCTTCCATAGGAATGATGATTGCGCAAGCAGCACTTGCCGCTGCTGCTGGATTTGTATTATTTTATAAAAATGCACTTGCAACTGTAAAAGGCTGGTTAGGCATTTCTAAGAAGAAGGATGAATCAGATTTTGATTCTACCTATGATGATCAAGACTTAAATCAGGATTAATGAAAAGGCATCCTGCCTCTTACCGCGATCCATCTGGATATATCTACAAAGAAGATGATCGTATTTATAGAAAGATAACACCTAGTTACTTTAATGAATATGATGCTATAGTTACCGCAAAAGTTTATGAATTGTTATGGAGTAAAAAATGGCTCATTCCACATGAAGAGATATATAGAAATGAGCATGAAATTATATTAAAACCAGAACAATTAGAGTTTATAACCTATCCATACGAGTGGAGTTTTACAGCGTATAAGCATGCTGCCCAACTCACTTTACGTATTCAAATGTTATTGCTAGAACATGGATTTTGCCTAAAAGATGCTAGCGCATTTAATGTAACTTTTCAAAAAGGGAAAGCGATTTTTATAGACACTTTAAGTATTGAAACTTATAAAGACGGTGAACCATGGAAAGCACTTCAGCAATTTAATGAGCATTTTCTAGCACCACTAATTCTATCTAAATACTACGGAAGTCAACATTTAAAAACATTGCAACATCATATTAATGGGTTACCTCTTAAAGATGCTGCCACTTTATTACCATGGCATAGCAAATTAAATCCTACGATTTATGCACACATTCATTATCTAGGTAAACAACAGAACACTACTACAGGTAAAAAAACAACAGATTCTAAAAAACAACTAAGTAAAGTTGGTCAATTAAAAATTTTAAAATCGCTGGATCAATATATAGGAAATTTAGAGCTTAAAGAAAATACGCAATGGAGTCACTATTACCAGCAAACTAATTATGATGATACATCTTTCACTGCTAAAAAAAGCTTGATTAAAGAATGGATCCATGATCTTCAGGCAAAAAAGGTGGTTGATTTAGGTGGTAATGACGGAACCTTTTGTAATGAAATCATTGATCAGATAGATCAGGCACTTATATGTGATATAGATCAAAGCGCGATTGATGCAAGCTATAAAAAATCGCTTAAAGGTCATAAAATGACTAGCCTAGTAATAGACTTGTTACAACCTGTAGCTGCGATAGGATTTAACAATAAGGAACGAGACGCATTCATAAACAGACTAAAAGATTACAAAGCAGATGTGCACATGGCACTAGCCATCATCCATCATCTAACCATTTCTGGCAATGTACCTTTTGAAATGAGTGCTCCATTTTTTACATCACTAAGCGAGTATCTGATTATAGAATTTCCAGACAGAAATGACAGTTGGGTAAATTTCTTACTGGATAGCAAACGAGAAGCTAGATCTCTTTTTGACGGTTATAACAAGGCAGATTTTGAACGAGTATATCTGGATCATTTTAAGATTTTAAAACGTCAAGAAATTAAAGGATCACATAGAACCCTATACTTATTGCAACGCAATGAGAACTAAGATCATTACATATCTTAACAATAATAAGCACTACTGGTGGCTCATAAGCTTACTACCAGGCTTATATGCAATCACTTATTTGTATACAAAGAATTATTACCTAGTTAATTCATGGTATCAATTTTCTAGGTTTATTTTATGGATGATGGTAGTACCATCTTTAATGATTCTAGGTGTTTCCATACTCATTAAAAAGCAAAGTGATCAACTCAAGAATTTCATTTATTCTAGCCTATTTTTCATTCTTACGGCCATCAATTTATCTGTTGTAATTTATATGGGCTGGCGATGGAAAGCACTAATCCTAGCTGGAGTAATTATTTTAGGGTTGAGTTGGTTTCTAGGAAAGCACTATAAGAAGTTTATAGTACTTCTGGGTATAATGATTGTTTTTAGTGTGGTAAAATTTGGTTTTACTTACATCACTCAATCCAGTAATTCAAATAATTGGGTAGATATTAGCGTATTTGATAATATAGAACTAAAGCAAAAACCTAACATTTACTTTATACAGCCAGATGGCTATGCAAGTAAAGTTGCTTTAGAAAATGAGTATTACAAGTTTAACAACAGCTCATTTTATAATGCATTAAGTACAAAAGGTTTTATGTTTAATCACGATTACCGAAGTAATTATGGTTCTACATTGACTTCTAATGCTACCTTATTCACGGCGCAACATCATTACTATAATAATGGGAATATGGAAAGTGAATTACCTGAAGCCCGAGAATTAATAATGGGTAAAAATCCAGTATTAAACCTTTTAAAAAACAACGGATATTATACTACAGCAATCCTACAGCACCGCTACCTATTATTAAACCATCCAGAAGTATTTTATGATCGCATCAACATTGAAACCACAGATTTAACAGCATTACCTAACTATCATTACAATGCTGATTATCTAGGCGATTTAAAACAATTAATGAGTAAAGCTAATCAAAACCCTCAATTTTATTTTATCGAAATTCTTGAACCTAGCCACATCACAGGTAAGAAAAACGCAAACTCTGATCAATTTAAAGAGCGTAATAATTATATCAAAAAGCTTCAGTACACCAACTCACAATTACTAGAATTAGTAACTAATATAGAACAACGTGACCCAAAAGCTATCATCATTATAGCAGCAGATCATGGCGGTTATGTAGGATATAATTATACAGAAGAATCCATGATTTCTACTACTAAGGACATCAAGTTAAAACAAGCAATATTTGGCAGTTTGTACGCCATTAAAATCCCATATACGGTTACATCTGATTCTTTACCTGACACCAGTATTAATTTATTCCCTAGGTTGTTCAATTCTTTAAGTGACTCTAGTATTCCAGATAGAGATAATAGTTCTTACCAGATCATTAAACACGGATCTGAAAAAGGTGTCTACAAATATTACGATGATCAAAATAAGTCTGTTCTACAGAAAGTAGATTAAGTCAGTTTCTTATTTCTAGTTTTTAAAAAGTAACATCCTGCTACCAAAATAAACAGCAATAGCGGATGAATTAAAAATCTACGTACATAGAATAATGCCATTTTAACCCATTGACCATCTAATTGTACTAGTGTTATAAATGCTAACATTAGAATTATAAATGCAAATAGGAATACCCATAACGATGCTTTGAGGTAGTCTTCTCGTTTATATAAGAACCAAAGAATCCATAAGGATAGCACCATATTCATTAAAAACCGCAAGCTCGTGGAAAATACAGTTTTCCATAAGTCAATATCAGGAATAGGAAAGTTTTGAAAATCTGAATGAAAATAATCATTCAACGGATCTTGAAATAATGATACTTCAAAATAACGTATCAGTACAATTCCTATGACCAAAACAACGGTCGCTATAGTAGAAAAAATGCGCTGAATGGTCATGACTTTATAGGTGATTTAATCCAGTATAACCACAATAAAATGAC
The DNA here is from genome assembly GCA_020630715.1 of Nonlabens sp. Lineage (GTDB taxonomy): Bacteria > Bacteroidota > Bacteroidia > Flavobacteriales > Flavobacteriaceae > Nonlabens. The sequence continues at coordinate 11,355 of JAHDIQ010000011.1, read as the reverse complement.
CATTCCGTAAATCACTACTGGAAATAAAATTTCGTGTGATATATGATCGTATTCTGGATATTCGTACTTAATAATGGCAAGAGCCACGAGCCTTAGTACGTTGACAATATAAATTAGTATTAAACCGGATAGAATGAATAGAGCTGTTTTTTTCCACGCTTTCGCGAAAGCGAGAACAAAACTAACAAATAGAATCATTACGCTCATCGCGTTACAACCTTCTATGACCCTATAAACGCCTTGTTTATTTACATACATAAAAACAGATGGATGCCCAGAAGTGTTAAAAATATGAGCTTCATAACTGGTAAGATTAAGAAGCTGTTGTGTTTGATAAGCTACTTGCGAAGTCACTGGATCTGGATAATTAAGACCTCTATAATCCTGATTCAAATAGAAGTAGTAGCACATAGAAAGCAGTAGGTAAACACCTCCAAAAACGGCTACAAATTTAAAAATAGGATAATATGGACGCAGTTTATTCAAACTATCAAGTTTATCACAAAGTTACTTATTAAAATAATTCAAGTCTGTACTTTTATATTTTATAATAAGCACATGGAATTAGAATTGTTAAAACCAGAAGTAACATCAATTATCAATAACGACCATCACAACAATGATGAGAAAATGCAATCGATTTGTGAGTTGCTTCAAGCAAAAGTATCCACTTACGATTGGGTAGGATTTTACATGGCGCATCCATCAGAGCCTACCTTACATTTGAAATCTCAAGCTGGGATACCTACAGATCATAAAGTCATACCTTTTGGTAAAGGGATTTGTGGTCAGGTTGCGGTTTCTAATCAAAACTTTGTAGTGCCTGATGTACACGCTCAAGATAATTATATTGCTTGCAGTATTCATGTGAAAAGTGAAGTGGTCATCCCATTGTTTAAAAATGGTAAAAACATAGGACAAATCGACATTGATAGTAATACAATTGATGCCTTTGACGATAAAGATGAAAAGTTCCTGGAATGGGTAAATGCTCAAGTGGCTTCTATTATCTAGATAATGACAGATAAAATTGTCATACGTGATAAGGCGCCAGCTTTATTTTTCAACCTTATTGCAGCTGTAGGCATTATGGTGTTAATTACTATGATTTATTTAGCTTTTGCTACGACTGATTTTACACAAGATAATGGCTGGCGAGGATTTGCCTCATGGATTACAGTAGCAATAATAGTAGGAACAACGGCGGTAAAACCAGTAGTTACGCAACAGCTACAAATAGACTTAACAAAAAACACATATCAAAAAGGATATCGATTAGGTCCACTCTCTATAGGAAAATGGAAAATCTTACCAAGACCAGACTATATATCAATTTTTAGGCAACCACTTAAAAATGGTAAATTTAATTTTGAAATGAATTTGTGGTATGATAAAATCAGGCACATTGAATTATTCTATTTTGACGATCCTGAACAAGGTTTCAAGACAGCACAGCAAGTTGCTACGGTATTAAAAACTAATTTAGTAGACGCCAGGATACCAAATGAAACTGTAGAAATTCCTTTTGACAAATAGTTATTCCTTACGCACTGCTTTTTCCCAATTCCAGGCACTTTCTAACGAATCCTCTAGTGAATACTGAGCTTTCCACCCTAACTCTGAATTTACTTTTGTAGTATCTGCATAAGCAGCAGTGACATCACCAGGTCTACGATCTACAATTCTATAATTCAAAGATTCTCCAGTGGCTTTTTGAAAAGCCTGAACCACTTCTAGAACGGTTGAACCTGTTCCAGTTCCTACATTAAAGGTTTCAAAATTTGCTTTGGATTTTTTGTGAATCAGTCGTTCTAAAGCTACTACATGAGCTGCTGCTAAATCTACTACATGAATATAATCACGTATTGCGGTTCCATCTCTAGTAGGATAATCATCCCCATATACAGATAACTGCTCACGTATTCCCATAGCGGTTTGGGTAATATAAGGCACAAGATTTTGAGGTGTCCCTAATGGTAGTTCACCTATTAAAGAACTTTTGTGAGCGCCTATAGGATTAAAATATCGTAATGCAATAGCACAGAAATCTGGCTGCACCTTACAGACGTCTTTAATGATTTCTTCGCCTATTTGTTTTGTATTGCCATAAGGAGATTCGGCTGGTTTTACGGGTGCATTTTCTGTAATAGGAAGCTCATCTGCCTGACCATAAACGGTACATGAAGAACTGAAAATCAAGTGCCGTTGCTCCAACTTACTTAATTCCTGCATGATGTACACCAGTGTTCCCACATTATTTTCATAGTACAATAATGGATTTTCAACACTTTCTCCTACTGCCTTAGAAGCTGCAAAATGAATCACACCGTTAATATCCTGATGCCTTTTAAAATAAGCTCTTACATTGTCACGCTCTCGCAAGTCCAATTCTTCAAAATGAGGAGATTTACCAGTAATGGTCTTAATAGAATCTAATACTTTTAAAGAGGAATTAGAGAGATTATCAATGATACATACCTCATAGTCACGTTGTAATAAATCTACCACCACATGCGAACCTATAAATCCTAAACCACCTGTTACTAATATTTTCATGATGCTAAGCTAGTGAAATGTGGTTACATTGAAAAAAAGAAAGTATCACTTTTAAAAAACAAAAACTAAGGAAATAAAAAAAGGTCTTCATTCCTGAAGACCTTTCTGTGGGCGCGAAGGGATTCGAACCCCTGACCCCTTGGGTGTAAACCAAGTGCTCTGAACCAACTGAGCTACGCGCCCTAAAAGCGGATGCAAATATAAAGCGTTTATCATAACATCCAAATATATTTTTATAAAAAATCAAATAACTTCTGCCACTACAAACATACTTCCTGTGACGATAATAAGATCTTTGTCCTTTGCTTGTCTTGTTGCTACATCTAAGGCCTCTTTAACACGATCATAACTAGAAAATTGCAATCCGTATTTCTGAAAAAACTCCTCTAATCTTTCTACTGGCATTGCCCTGACTACATCTGGTGCGGTAACATAATAGTTCGCGTCTTTAGGTAATAATTTTACCACAGCGTCAACATCTTTATCAGACACCATTCCTATTACGATATGTAATCGTTTATAAGTTTCACTCTTGAGTTGGCTCAATAAGGTTTTTATTCCTACGATATTGTGCGCTGTTTCTGCTATAATTCTAGGGTTTTCTTGCAATAGTTCATAACGACCTCTTAATCCTGTGGTTTTAGCCACTTGTTGCATGCCTAACTGGAATTGCTCTTGAGTAAACGTGAACTTACTTGACGTTTTTAACACTTGTAACGCTTCAAAGGCTGTTCTAGCATTATACTTTTGGTAGCTTCCTTTCAAATCAGTCTGTGGTGCTGTGACGCGATGATTTACTTGATGATAGGATGCGCTTTTGAGTATTGCGCTTTCGCGAAAGCGAGATCTCAACCAGCTTCTACGTTCACCTACAACCACAGGAATATTGTTTTTAATAATACCTGCTTTTTCACGGGCGATTTTCACCAGTGTATTTCCCAATATTGCGGTGTGATCTTTATCAATACTAGTAATTACAGAAACTAGCGGTGTAATAATATTAGTAGAATCTAACCGACCACCTAGACCAGTTTCTATCACCGCAATGTCTACCTGCTGCTCTTTAAAATACTGAAATGCCATTCCTACAGTCATTTCAAAAAAGGATGGCTTTTCATGCTCAAAAAAGGATTTATGTGTTTTTATAAATTGAGTGACATATTCTTGTTCAAATACCTCGCCATTCACGCGTATACGCTCTCTAAAATCCTTTAAATGTGGTGACGTATACAACCCTACTTTATAACCAGCAGCTTGTAAGACACTAGCAATCATGTGGCAGGTGCTGCCTTTACCATTAGTTCCAGCCACATGAATCGTAGGGTATGATTCATGTGGATTTCCTAGATGGTTATCTAGCTTTATGGTTCTATCTAAATTAGGTTTATACGCGACTTTCCCCACGCGTTGATACATAGGTAATTGCTGGAACATCCATTCTAAAGTCTCTTGATAATTCAATGGTTACTCACCTACTTTAAAGATCACTTCTACAAATCCTATTTGAAAGTCATTACGCGCATCACGTGCAGGACTAAATTTATAAGATTCGGCTGTTTGTCGTGCGGCGTCCAGTAAGCACTGAACTCTATTAGTAGTTCCTCTTTTACCTGGCACCGCTTTAACTACTTTACCTAACTTATTTACGGTAATTTCTACTACAACAGTTCCTTCTTCATCACAGGTAGGTAAAACACCTGTGTATCCTATTCTAGAACGACCTTTAAGGCCATATCCTTTTCCTCCTTGCCCAGTTCCTGGATCACCGTAATAGGTATTAGCATAAGGATCACCATTAATGTCTCCTTTGTTTCCTGGTCCATCACCTGGTCCTTCTCCAGTATCTGTATCACCATCTACAGGATCTGCTCCTGTGACACTATTTAATGCGTCTAGCACATTTTGATCTGGTTTAGGGTCTGGTTTTTTCTCTACAGGTTTTTCTACCGGTTTCTCCACTGGTTTTTCTACTGGACGGTCATTCGTAGGATCAGAATTGATGACTGGTGCATCTGTATTATCTTGTGTTGCCACATTATCTGATTGCTGTGTAGGTTGTGTTTGCGGTTCTGGATTTGATGGTGGACTTACTCTGGTGGTTCTAGCTGTTTCAACTGGTCCACTACCTACGGCGGTATTCCCAAAATTAATGGCAATACCACTTTCCTCTGGCTCTTCTAATTCAGTAAGCACTGATACAAAGGTGAAAAACAACAATAAAACCGCCATTATACTACCAGTAATGATAGCACTTTTACGTTTTTCATTAGTATCTAAATAGCCCATAATTAGTTAGGTTTTACCGCAAGGATAATTTTAAACTTATTGCGATTTGCAATATCCATAACTTTAACTGCTTTATTTAAAGCGATATCACCATCTGCTCGCAACATGATGGTAGGATCTTCATTTCCTTCCATCACTTGTTGTATTTGGTTTTCAAGATCTGTCTCTTCTACTTCTTTTGCATTTACAAAAAACAGTCCATCTTTTGAAATACTTACAGATGCATTTTGCACATTAGAACTTTTACCGCTGGCTTTAGGTAATATTAAATCTAGAGCTTCTGGCGTTATAGACGGTGATGTTAATAAAAAGAATACTAACAGTAAGAATACAATATCTGTCATGGACGACATTGAAAATTCTGGACTAACTTTATTTCTACCTCTTAAATTCATACTAAGCAGGTTCGTTTAAAAGATCTAGGAAATCCATGGCATTAGATTCCATCTGGTGCACTACTTTATCTGTCTTTACTACAAGGTGGTTATAACCCATGTAAGCAATAATACCTACAATTAATCCTGCTACCGTAGTAGTCATCGCGGTATAAATACCTTCGGCCAGTGTTCCCATCTCTGCTTGACCTTCACTGGTTGCTAGTGTATGAAAGGCAAGTACCATTCCTATAACCGTTCCTAAAAATCCTATCATAGGTGCTACACCAGCAATAGTTGCTAGTACACTTACGTTTTTTTCTAATTTATAAATCTCTAATCTTCCGGCATTTTCGATAGCGCCATTGATATCATCTAACGGTGAACCTATACGACTTATTCCTTTTTCCGTAAGTCTAGCTACTGGTGAGTTCTCTTGAGCGCACAGGATTTTTGCCGCATCAATGCGACCATTTGCAACATGATCTTTAATCTGCAACATGAAGTTTTTATCAATCTTTGAACTTCCTTTAATTTTAAAGTAGCGTTCAAAATAAATATACAAGGCAACTGCTAATAAAACGATCAAGATTCCTATAACGACGCTACCTGCAGGTCCACCGCTAAAAATTAAATCATATAGGGTTAATGTTTTTTCCTCTACCAGCGGTTGTGCTGCTTCTTGAGCTTCTGTTACTTCTTGGATCATAGGTTAGATTATTAAAGTACTGTATGAGGATAACGCCTCTATGAATTTAAAATTGTTGTTTTAACTAATGGGTTGTTTTAATTACGCTTTCGCGAAAGCATACTAACTCAACATTTATACAATATTACACATTTCTTATAAGTAATACATCACACAAGCTAGTCCTACCAAAGTCAAAACGATAGTGTACGGAAGCGCCATTTTTGCCATACGACCGTAGGACAAATTAATCACAGGCGCCAGTGATGATGTCAATAAAAATAAGAACGCTGCCTGACCATTAGGCGTTGCTACACTAGGTAGATTAGTTCCTGTATTAATTGCAATGGCTAGATGCTCATAAGTTTCTTTAGTAATCTTCCCAGCATTATAGGCAGCTTCTACTTCTCCTATGTATACGGTAGCAACAAATACATTATCAGATATCATACTTAACACACCATTTGCCAAATAAAAAATCGCTGGCTGGCTGGCTGGATCTTGTGCAAGTGCCCAGTCAATGATAGGCTTAAACAAATGCTGATCATGAATCATCGCTACAATCACAAAAAACACAACAAGTAATCCCGTAAACGGCAATGCTTCCTCAAAGGCTTTACCTAGACTGTGTTCTTCAATAATTCCCATAAAAGCAGTCTGGATTACGATTAATCCTAAACCTATAAATCCTACAGGAGCAATATGTAAGGCTAGAGCAGCAATTAATAATATCGCCGCGACACCTTGAATAATCAAAGCAAATTTCTCTTTATCAGTACGTTCCTGATCACGTTTATCCATCCATCCCTCAATAATTTGTCTCACAACAGGTGGCATGGTCTGACCAAATCCAAAGATTTTTGTTTTTTCTAGTACAACAGTCGTAAGGATACCAGCAAAAAATACCGGTATAGTAATCGGCGCCATCTTTAGGAAAAATTCTAAGAATTCCCAATCCATTTTACTACCTATCAATAAATTTTGTGGTTCACCTACTATGGTACATACACCACCTAAAGCTGTTCCTACAACACCATGCATGACAAGACTACGTAGGAATGATCTAAACTGCTCTAAAGTTTCACCACTCATTTGTTTGCGGTCTAATGTATGGTCATCATCTAAATCAGAATCACTAGAATGTATCTTATGATATACATTATAAAAACCTAAGCCTACACTTATTAGTACCGCAGTTACGGTTAACGCATCCAGAAATGCAGATAAAACAGCACTTATTGTCACAAAGAACACAGACAGAACGAGCTTAGATTTAACCTTTGTAAAAAGCTTTACAAAAATGTACATCAACAATGGCTTCATAAAATAGATTCCTGCTACCATGAATACCAGCAGTAAAATCACCTCTAGATTATTACTCACCTCTGCATAAACACCGTGGTCTATACTAGGTCCTCCAGGAGTTGTAAGTCCTAAGGCTAATACCTGAATAGCAAGCAGTCCACCGGACTGTAATGGATAACATTTTAATGCCATAGCAAGGCAGAAAATGAATTCGGCTATAAATATCCATCCCATTACGGTACCACTTACTGCAAAGAAAGCGATCACATTAAAGACTAAAAATGAGACGATGGTCCACTTGAACCATGACGGGCTATTTCCTAAAAAATATTTGAACATATTAAACAAGTTGTTTTAAAGCAATCTCAAATGCAGTAGCACTAATTTGATTACGAGAACTATTATTATTAAATGTGTTTTGAATGGCATTGCGTATGGTCATACTAGTATCATTAAAGATCGCTTCATCTGTCATTTGCACACGTCGTTCCATAAAGTAAGCAAAAACACGGGCCATACCACAGTTTGAGATAAAATCTGGTATAAGACTTACTTGTTGATCTGTATGTTCCATAATAGAGCCAAAAAAGATTTCCTGATCTGCAAACGGCACGTTAGCACCACAAGATATAACCTCTAATCCAGAACTAATCATACGATCTATCTGTTGCTGGCTAATTAAACGAGAAGCCGCACAAGGAGCAAAAATCTCCGTCTGTAAAGACCATATCTTTTCATTTACTTCTTCAAAGGGAATTAAATTTGAAGCGTTTAAGGTATTCCCATCTTTAGTTAGAAACAACTGTGTGATTTCTTCAAAACTAAAGCCTTCTTCCTTAATTAAACCGCCTACACGATCTATAATACCTACTACCTTTGCACCCATTTGAGCTAGATAATAAGCTGCTGCACTTCCTACATTACCAAATCCTTGAACTACGGCTTTTTTTCCTTTAACATCACCGCCATAAATATCATAGTAATGTTTGACAGCCTCTGCCACACCGTAACCTGTAATCATATCTGCAACAGTATATTTACGTGTCACATCTGGAGAGTAAATAGGGTTTTCAATCACTTTAATCACGCCTTGACGTAATTGACCTATACGATTAATCTTATCTGCCTCAGAAGGAGAAAAATGACCTGCAAAAACTCCTTCTTGTGGATGCCATACTCCACAATCCTCTGTAATAGGAATTACTTCGTGAATTTCATCCACGTTTAAATCACCACCAGTTCCGTAATAACTTTTAAGTAGTGGAGAAACTGCTTTATACCATCGTTCTAGAACGCCTTTCTTTCGTGGATCTTTTGGGTCAAAATTGATTCCACTTTTTGCGCCACCTATTGCTGGACCAGAGACGGTGAATTTGATCTCCATCGTTTTTGCGAGTGACAATACTTCATTTTTATCTAACCCTACACGCATTCTTGTTCCTCCTCCGGCTGCGCCACCGCGTAAACTGTTAATAACAGTCCATCCTTCGGCATCTGTTTCTGGATCATTCCAGTGAAAAACAATTTCTGGGGATGCGTTTTCATAACGCTTTAAAAGTTCTTTCATGCAGTATCGGTTAGTTCACAAATATAATGAACACAAGGTCACTTTTTAAGTATTTTACAATTTCTTAAGGCAGGTAGATTTCACCACTAGAATGATCACGAACAGCTCCTGTTACAGACGCCATACAGTTATTTTCATTCCTCAATCTTAAAACACCTAGTAAACCAAATATGACTGCTTCTTTATATTCTACGGTTTGAGAATCAGGAATACTTAATTGGGATGATGTAAGTGATTCAATTCGTTGGATTAAATATTCATTAAAAGCTCCGCCACCAGTAATTAATGCGGTACCAGATCCAGTTAACACATTAGCAATTTGTATCGCCACGTGTTCTGTGAATGTGGCTAGTGCATCAATAGGGCTTGTAATAACTGAAAGGATTGGAAAAATATGATCTGCTACCCATTCAACACCTAACGATTTAGGAGCATTAGCTTTGTAATACGATAAATCATTAAGTTGATTAAGCACATCAACATTGATAGTTCCTGCTTTTGCGAAAGAGCCACTAGCATCAAAATCTTGCCCTTGCAAACCTGCATAATGATTCAAAACCACATTCAAAGGACATATATCAAAAGCGGTTCGTGTATTGTTTTGCTCAAAACTTAAATTTGCAAAGCCACCTAAGTTTACACAGTAATCATATTCAGAAAACAATAAATGATCTCCAATAGGCACCAATGGCGCACCTTGACCGCCTAAAAACACATCCTGAACTCTAAAATCACATATAGTTCTAATCCCAGTGATTTTTGCAATATCCGGTAAATTTCCTATTTGTAATGTAATACCTTTTTTAGGCTCATGAAACACAGTATGCCCATGCGAACAGATAGCAAGAATATTTGTGATCTCATTTTCTTTTATGAAACTATTGATTATTTCTCCTAGGTAACTGGTATATATTTGATTAAGCTTAGTTAAGTCAGGTGAATCAACAGCGTTTAGAAGCAGTCTTTTCCATTTTTTAGAATAAGATATGGTTTTTGCAAGACGAATTTGAAAGCTCCATTTACGACCTCGAACTAACGAAAGGTAACAAATATCCACACCATCTAATGAGGTGCCGGACATTAAAGCGATAACGTTATAGGTCTTACTATTCATGGGATGAAAGATATTGAAATAACCTAGAAATAAGCTTATTTTTGCAAATCAAAACAAATAAAAAAACACTACATGGATTTCAATCTTACAGAAGAACATATAATGATTAGAGATGCGGCGCGCGATTTTGCTCGCACAGAATTATTACCTGGTGTAATAGAAAGAGATAAAGAACAGCATTTTCCAAAAGAACTAATTAAGAAAATGGGAGATTTAGGGTTCTTAGGTATGATGGTAGATCCTAAATACGGCGGTGGTGGCATGGACACTATTAGCTACATACTAGTAATGGAAGAGCTTTCAAAAGTTGACGCTAGTGCCAGCGTTATCGTATCTGTAAATAACTCTTTAGTTTGTTATGGGATTGAGAAATACGGTACAGAAGAGCAAAAACAAAAATACTTAACAAAACTAGCAACAGGCGAATCCATAGGTGCTTTTTGTTTAAGTGAACCCGAAGCTGGATCCGATGCGACATCACAACGCACGACAGCAATAGATCAAGGAGATCATTACATTTTAAATGGTACTAAAAACTGGATTACCAATGGCAATAGCGCTGACTTCTATTTAGTAATTGCACAAACCGATAAAGAAAAAGCACATCGTGGAATAAATGCTTTTATTGTTGAAAAAACCTGGGATGGCTTTGAATTAGGGCCTAAAGAAGACAAATTAGGAATTAGAGGTAGCGATACACATTCCTTAAATTTTAACGATGTGAAGGTTCCTAAAGAAAATAGAATCGGCGAAGATGGTTTTGGGTTTAAGTTTGCCATGAAAACACTTGCTGGTGGGAGAATTGGTATTGCTGCGCAAGCACTAGGGATCGCAAGTGGCGCATTTGAACTAGCTCGTGACTATTCAAAACAACGTAAAGCATTCGGTACTGAAATATGTAATCATCAAGCGATAGCATTTAAATTAGCTGATATGAAAGTAAGCATTGATGCTTCAAGGCATATGATCATGCATGCAGGCTGGATGAAGGACAATAATCTAGAATACAATGTTGCAGGGTGTTCAGCTAAATTAATGGCGTCACAAACAGCTATGGACACCACCATTGAAGCTGTACAAATACATGGAGGTAACGGTTATGTAAAAGAATATCATGTAGAGCGACTTATGAGAGATGCAAAAATTACGCAGATTTACGAGGGTACTTCAGAAATTCAGAAGATAGTAATCAGCAGGGATTTGTTGCGCGATTAGCAATAATACATAACTACAATATATAGAGACAGTCACTTAAAGAGTGGCTGTTTTTTTTTGTCAAAAGTTTGACTTACGATTATTAATTGATTCTACTTGTTCATTATTCGAGTAACAAGCGCTTGTTACGCTTAATCTTTGCAATCAAATAGAGTTTACCAACTAAAAATAAGACATAAAAAAACCCTTACTTATTTAAAAGTAAGGGTTTAAAAGAAGGCGGCGACATACTCTCCCACAAAATAGCAGT
>JAHDIQ010000013.1 GCA_020630715.1 Nonlabens sp. | reverse complement strand
GTTAATTGAAAAATAAATATTATCTTAGAGTACTCGAAAAAGGCTTTTCATAGGAGCCATTGTTAGCGGTTGTAATTTTCACGAAATTCAATAAGTTCGTTTTTATAATCAATACTGACAACCAAATATTTTAATCCAGAACCACCAATCGCTCCTTTTACGACTTTGTCCATTGTTTTTATCATATACTTTGACCACGCCTCATCTGACCTTACAGAAAACCAAACAGGGCCAACTTCATACTGACCAAGTTTTATTAATGGCACTTCTATCATATCAAAAGAATACTGTTTATCTGCTTCAGATATGACGTCTCCATTTTCAATAACTCGCCAGCTTGGGTTTTCCTTTTTCCATTTTTCATAAACTGATTGCGCAATAAATGAACCTCCAATTGTTTCCTTTGAATTTAATGTTAATTGAGCGTTTTTACTTAAATTAAATGTCGCACCAGTATCAAACAACATCGGTATTTCATCACCATTTACGTATATTGTAATAGAAGGATGACCAAATAGAGGATTGTTGTTTCTATCCTTTTTAAAACCTACCTTTTGCGTGTTTTTTGATTTAATATCTAAATCTAATTCTTTGTGAAGAATGACTTTTTTATTCAAGTAATCAAATGTCCAAGCCTTACCCATAAAAAAAAATTGACCAAAAAAACCATCTGCTAATTCCATTTCTTTTTCGGAAACCATATTGTTATCAGGTGCAAAATAAAATGGTTTATCAATCCTTTTTCTCATCCTATGATTGAGATAGGGGTAATAATAATTATTTTCGATAATTTCTTCTGAAAAGATGATATTACCACTTTCTCCTTCAGATTTGAAGTTCTTTATTTTATTCTGCCAACCGAATTTTTTCACAACATTTGGATAGATTGCTGTATATCCTCCTCCTGTGTCTGTAAATACATAAAGACTGTCTTTATCTTTAGTTGGTATTTTCAGATAAATTCTATCTCCATTGTCAAAATGTGAACCTATCGTTACGTCATTTTTTAAATCCAATTCCACTTCTTTATATTGCTCTTTACAAGAAATGAAAAGTAGAAGTATTAATATCCAGAAGATTCTTATCATAGTTTTTGTCATTATAACCGCTAACTAGTATATATAAGCACCTCGCTTATTTGTTACTAATATACTTACAATTTTAGAAGTATAACAGGACTTTTTTTAATGTTTTTAAGAGTTACCGCTTATAGAGTATAACAGTACTTTCTAGGTACTTTACAATTTCTTAACCATCCACCTAACTAACAGTTTCTAGCTCACCATTCTAAAAACACCATAGTTAATAACAACCCTACATTAAGGTTTTGAATCCATAAGATCTGTAGTACCTTGCATCGCTATGCATTATGTAGATGTCATTTTACCGTTACCGCTAGAGCGATACTTTGCCTATCGTATCACCACTGCCGAAGCTGATTTCTTGCGTCAAGGTATGCGCGTTGCGGTGCCTTTTGGTAAATCAAAAATCTATACTGGTATTGTCTATCGCGTTCATCAGGAAGCACCAGTGGCTTATGAGGTGAAAGACATTGAATTAATCGTAGATGATGAACCAGTCGTTACTGGTGACCAGATCAAATTTTGGGAATGGATCGCCAGCTATTACGTTTGCACCGTAGGCCAAGTCATGCGCGCCGCTTTGCCTAAATCCATGATGCTAGAAAGTGAAACGCTGGTGATTAAAAGTCCGCAGTATGTGGTGGATGATGAGGCGCTTAACGATAAGGAATTCCTTATTATGGAAGCCCTAGAATATCGCAATAGTCTTAAGGTTCAGGACGTCATGGATATTCTAGAACGTAAAACCGTATTGCCTATCCTGCGCGAGATGCTGGATAAGGAATACATCGTTTTACAAGAAGAATTGTACAGCACCTACGTTCCTAAAACGGTAAAATACATTAGCCTTGCACCAGCTTATCAATCTGATGATGCGCTTAAAGTCTTACTGGATGATCTCAATGCACGCGCCGTAAAACAGCGCGACGCGATCATGACGCTTTTTATGTTGCAAACTGGTCATCGTGAGGTCACTACAAAACAGCTTCAGGAACGCGCAAATATCACTAGATCTGTGGTGAAATCCTTGATAGACAAAGCTATTTTCATAGAACAGGAAAAACAAATCGATCGGGTACGTGATTCGGCTAGCGATCATAACGACCTGCTGGAGCTACAACCAGAGCAGGATAGAGCACTAGGTGAAATTCATTCCGCTTTCGCGAAAGCGGAATCAAAAACAACCTTACTACACGGCGTCACCTCTAGCGGTAAGACAGAGATCTACGTACGCTTAATCAAAGAGCAACTAGAACAAGGAAATCAAGCCTTATACTTACTACCAGAAATTGCTTTAACCACGCAATTAATCACCAGATTAAAACATTATTTTAAACATCAGGTACTGGTATATCACTCTAGATATAACCTCAATGAACGCCTAGAAGTATGGCAACATGTCTTACAGGCAGATGAGCCTTATGTAGTGATAGGAGCGAGAAGTGCGGTGTTATTGCCGTTCCAAAACTTAAAACTCATCATCGTAGATGAGGAACATGAGACTAGTTATAAGCAGTTTGATCCAGATCCTAGGTATCATGCTCGCGATACGGCCATTGTACTCGCACATTTAAAGAAAGCAAATGTGCTTTTAGGTAGCGCGACGCCATCTATAGAAAGCTATTATAACGCCAGTAGTGGTAAGTATGAGTTGGTTGAATTGCACCAGCGATATGGTAACGTGCGCATGCCAGAGATTAACATGGTAGATCTTAAGGAAAAGTACAAGCGCAAGAAAATGACTGGTCACTTTTCTGATACCTTAATTGATGCCATGAAAGATGCATTTAAGGCTCAAAAACAAGTGATTTTATTCCAAAACAAGCGTGGTTATGCGCCTATTATGGAATGTAATACTTGTGGTCACGCACCACAGTGTCCTAATTGTGATGTTAGTTTAACCTATCACCAGTATAAAAAGCAATTGCGATGTCATTATTGTGGCTTTCACAATTTTGTACCGCAGGAATGTGTCGCTTGTACTAGTACAGCGCTGGATACTAAAGGTTTTGGCACGCAACAAATAGAAGAAGAATTTAAAGAGCTTTTTCCAGATCATAAAATCGCTAGAATGGATCTGGATACCACTCGTGGTAAAAATAGTTATGCGACTTTAATAGAAAAGGTGGATACTGGCGCTATCGATTGTCTAGTAGGAACGCAAATGCTCACTAAAGGATTAGACTTTAGAAACGTGGTTTTAGTAGGTGTGATGAATGCAGATTCTATGTTGAATTTCCCTGATTTTAGAGCACATGAACGTTGTTTTCAATTATTGACACAAGTAGCAGGTCGCGCCGGTAGAACAGACGAAGTAGGAAAAGTATTGATCCAAAGCTATAATCCAGAACACGTGATCTTACAGCAAGTAAGTACCTACGATTATACAACGATGTATAAAGAACAGATAGAGGAACGATACCAGTTTAAATATCCGCCATACCAGCGACTTATCAGACTTACCTTTAAACATCGAGATTATAACACCACACTAGAGTCGGCTAACTGGTTTGTAAGTGCCATGAATCAAATACCGCATGGAGTAGAGGTACTAGGTCCAGAATTCCCACCAGTAGCACGCATACGTAACTTATACCAAGTAAACGTGATGATCAAAATGTCTAAAAAGCACAAACCTCAAGTGATCAAAAACTACGTACGTAAGGTAAAACGTAGTTTTGAAGCTACAAAAGCCTATCGTAGTGTACGTTGCAATGTAGATGTGGATTGTTACTAGAGAACTCGAACTCCTATAAACTGTCATTCTGAGCCTTGCGAAGAATCTCAAACTTCAAGTTGTAAATAAGAGATTCCTCATTTCATTAGGAATGACAATAAGTTGTCATTGTGAGGAGCAGAGCAACGTGGCAATCTGATGAACTGTCATTCTGAGCCTTGCGAAGAATCTCAAACTTCAAGTTGTAAATAAGAGATTCCTCATTTCATTCGGAATGACATTAAGTTGTCATTGCAAGGAGCAAATCGACGTTGCAATCTGCTGAACTGTCATTCTGAGCCTTTCGAAGAATCTCAAACTTCAAGTTGTAAATAAGAGATTCCTCATTTCATTCGGAATGACATTAAGTTGTCATTGTGAGGAGCACAGCAACGTGGGAATCTGCTGAACTGTCATTCTGAGCCTTGCAAAGAATCTCAAACTTGGAATTGTAAATAAGAGATTCCTCATTTCATTCGGAATGACATTAAGTTGTCATTGCGTGGAGCAAATCGACGTGGCAATCTGATGAACTGTCATTCTGAGCCTTGCGAAGAATCTCAAACTTCGAGTTGTAAACAAGAATTAATCCCTAAACCTGTAATATCCACACTTCAAATAAGCACCTTCTGGAAATGTAACTGGATGATCGATGTCGTGTTGGGTGGTAAGCACTGTTTCATAAGCTCGAGATTGATCGTCTAGGACATCTTCATTGAGGTGAAAAAATTCAGTGGCTAGTACACGACTAGAGCACGATGCTAGTACTAGCAGTCCATTAGTTGCAGTGAGTTGGATTCCTAATCGTGCTAATTGAGCATATTTTTTTAAAGCAAGATCAATATCAGATTGTTGTTTGGCAAAACTAGGCGGATCGATCACTACGATGTCAAAAGTTTTTCCGGCACTAATCATTTGTTGCATTTCTTCAAAAGCATCACCAGCGATGATGTTATGCGTACCGTTGTAATTATTGAGTTTACCATTTGATACTGCCGTTTCTAGCGCATGTGTACTAATGTCTAGACTCGTCACTTCTGTAGCATTACCAGCTAGCGCATGTACAGAAAAACCACCAGCATAAGAGAATACATCTAGTACCGTTTTTCCATCACTTAATTCGCCTACGCGTCTTCTATTATCACGGTGATCTAGAAAGTAACCTGTTTTATGACCTCTAATGACATTTGCGCTAAATTTCACTCCATGTTCTACAAATGGTACGACCTCATTTTCTAAAGAGCCATACATGATTTTCCCATCCTTGAGATTGTGATTTTTACTACGTTGTAGATTTCTACTCAGTCGCATGACTAGGCATTGCGTTTGTGATACTTCTTTTAAGCTGTTTAGAATATCATCCAGATAAGGCAACCATATTTCTGAATACAGTTTTACGACTAGTACTTGATCATAAACATCTGCGATAAATCCAGGGAAACCATCATTTTCTCCGAAAAGCAATCGGTAACTCGTTGTTTGTGTTTCTAATAAAGCTACTCTTTTTTGAAAAGCAGTCTGAATACTATCATGAAAAAACGCAGCATCTATCGTAACCTTTTTTGACGCATTGTGAATCATTTTAATGCGAATAGGAGATAGGGCATCGTATAATCCTATCCCTATGACCTTGTTTTTACTTTTGCTAAAAACAATGGCAAGATCGCCGGTCTTTGCATCATCATTAATCTTTACGATGTTATCAGAAAAAACCCAAGGATGTCCTTTAAAGACAAATTGTTCTCCTTTTGCATTGAGTTTTACGGCGAGGCGTTTGGGACTGGTTTGGTTTGATTTGATAATCGTAACGGTTTAGGCTGTAAAGATACTACGGTTGACTTTGGGATATCACATTCTTTATCAGTTATCAGTAACAGTCGTCAGTTATTAGTTATTAGTTATCAGTTAACGGTTATTAGAATTCAGATCAAGATTAAATTTCAAAACCAACATCCTAAAACCACCGCATATTGCGAACGAAGCTTGCGTAGTGAAGCAATCTGCTAGAGTGGAACTCCGAATTCGTAATCTCGTTATTCGTTAATCTCTATTCGTTATCGGATATCAGAATTCAGATGAAAATCAACATCAAATTTCAAAACCAACATCCTAAAACCACCGCATATTGCGAACGAAGCTTGTGTAGTGAAGCAATCTGCTAAAGTGGAACTCCAAACTCGTATGTTCTCTATTCTTATTTACAATCTGCATCGGTAGGCTAAAGTCTACCGCTACGTAATTCATTCGTCGCCTTACGGCGTTCTTTTTTTTTGCGGAATAAATTCCGCTAAATATTGCCTTTTGAACTTGTTATTTTAATATACTCTATACTTTATTCATAATCACGCTTTCGCGAAAGCAACACAAATAACCAATAACCGTTAACGCTACAGCACGAAAACAGGAATACAAAAAAAGGCTCTGAAATTAATCAGAGCCTTTTTATTTTTTAAAAGTAGCTTTTACATCTGCGTTATCACAATTAACTAATAACCATTAACTGATAACTAAATAAGAAAAGACCCTGAAATTAATCAGAGCCTTTTTTAGAATTATAAACTGCTTACTGTCACTGCGACTGTAAACTAAATAAGCGCAGCTTATTTAACCTCTTCAAAGTCTACATCTTCCACATCACTAGTGTCATCACCAGCTTCTTGTTGTGCGCCAGCATCTGGTCCAGGTTGTCCACCTTGAGCATCTGCTTGTGCTTTGTACATTTCTTCACTAGCAGCAGTCCAGACGGTATTCATTTTCTCTAGTGCTGGATCAATTACAGCGATGTCTTTAGTTTCATAAGCTTTCTTCAACTCTTCTAGAGCTTCTTCAATAGGCTTTTTCTTATCATCACCTAGCTTATCGCCAAATTCTTCTAACTGCTTTTCTGTCTGGAAAATCATCTGATCAGCGCTATTCAGTTTATCTGCTGTTTCTTTTGCTTTTGCATCAGCATCAGCGTTTGCAGCAGCGTCTTGCTTCATTTTCTCGATTTCTTCCTCGCTTAATCCAGAAGATGCCTCGATACGAATATCTTGTTTCTTACCAGTTGCTTTATCCTCTGCACTTACTTTGATGATACCATTTGCATCTATGTCAAATGTTACCTCAATTTGTGGTGTACCACGTCGCGCTGGTGGAATATCTGATAAATGGAAACGACCTATCGTTTTATTATCTGCTGCCATAGAGCGTTCACCTTGTAACACATGGATCTCTACACTAGGCTGATTATCTGCAGCAGTAGAGAATACCTGTGATTTCTTAGTTGGGATCGTTGTATTAGCATCGATTAACTTAGTCATCACGCCACCCATAGTTTCAATTCCTAAAGAAAGTGGTGTAACGTCTAATAGAAGAACATCTTTTACATCACCGGTAAGAACTCCACCTTGAATAGCTGCACCTACGGCAACTACTTCATCAGGATTCACACCTTTTGATGGCTTCTTGCCAAAAAACTTCTCAACTGCTTCCTGTACCGCAGGAATACGAGTAGATCCACCTACTAGGATAATTTCATCGATATCGCCAGTGGAAAGACCAGCATTTTTCAATGCCGTCTGGCATGGCTCAATTGTTCTTTTTACTAAATCGTCTATTAATTGCTCAAACTTGGCTTTAGTTAGCGTTTGAACTAAGTGTTTAGGTCCGCTAGCGGTTGCAGTTACATAAGGCAAGTTAATTTCTGTCTGTGCGCTAGATGAAAGCTCAATTTTAGCTTTCTCTGCCGCTTCTTTAAGACGTTGTAAAGCCATAGGGTCTTTACGTAGGTCCATTTGCTCTGCGGCCTGGAACTCATCTGCTAACCAGTCGATGATTTTTTCATCTACATCATCACCACCTAAGTGTGTATCACCATCTGTAGAAAGTACTTCAAATACTCCATCACCTAATTCTAGGATAGAAACATCATGCGTTCCACCACCAAAATCAAATACCACAATCTTCTGATCTGTATCTTTTTTATCCATTCCATAAGCCAGTGCCGCGGCAGTAGGCTCATTAATGATACGTTCTACTTTAAGACCTGCGATTTCTCCAGCTTCCTTAGTAGCCTGACGTTGAGAATCGTTAAAGTATGCTGGTACTGTAATTACAGCTCCAGTTACTTCAGTTCCTAAATAATCTTCGGCAGTTTTCTTCATCTTTTGAAGAATCATTGCACTTAATTCTTGTGGTGTGTATAAACGACCATCGATATCTACACGTGGTGTATCGTTATCACCTTTTACCACACTATATGGTACGCGATCTGCCTCATTAGAGACCTCGCTAAATTTATTACCCATAAAACGCTTGATAGAAGCAACCGTTTTTGTAGGGTTAGTTACGGCTTGTCTTTTTGCTGGATCACCTACTTTAATCTCGCCACCTTCTACAAAGGCGATCACAGATGGAGTCGTACGTTTTCCTTCGGCATTAGGAATTACTACAGGCTCGCTTCCTTCCATTACAGAAACACAGCTGTTAGTGGTACCTAAATCGATTCCTATTATTTTACTCATTATAAATTGTTTTAGTAAGATTCATTGTTTTACGCTTTCCATAAGTCAATGTTTGTGCCATGACAATTTGAATGACATGATGTCATTTTAGAAGTAGTTATGTCATTTTGTTTTCGCTTTCGGGAAAGCGGAATAAAATGAAATACAAAATGAAAACTCAATTTCACTTCGATCGTGAGCGTCGCACTGAGTCTATCGAAGTGTCGAGAACTTAGAACTTCAACGTCGAAATACCGCAAATTGCGACGAGCTTGCGAGGAAGCAATCTGCTCTTCAAAGTAACATTGTGATAAAGATTACGCTTTCGCGAAAGCGGAATAAGAATAACATTAAAGTGAAAATCAAAAACAAAATCAAAAACAAAAACAAACCTCAAAAAAAATATCAACGGTAAATAACTTTGTGGAAAAATGAATTCACGATCTTTAAATCCTAGAAAATAAAGAAGCATTTTTACAAATTAAATGGCATATTATGAGTTTCCCTAGCACGATAACAGATACTAATTTTGAATTCCCGCATCAGACTAAGGTCTATAAAGGAAAGGTACGTGAGGTATATTCTATTAAAGATGATTTGCTAGTGATGATTGCTAGTGATCGTTTAAGTGCTTTTGACGTGGTGATGCCTCGTGGGATTCCATATAAAGGTCAGATCCTGAATCAGATCGCTACCCAAATGATGAAAGACACAGAAGATCTAGTTCCTAACTGGTTACTAGGAACGCCAGATCCTAATGTGGCTATAGGTTATCAGTGTGAACCGTTCAAGGTAGAAATGGTGATCCGTGGATATATGAGCGGTCATGCGGCGAGAGAATATAAAGCAGGAAAACGCATGATTTGCGGTGTTGCAATGCCTGATGGGATGAAAGAAAATGATCCTTTCCCAGAACCTATCATCACACCAGCGACTAAGGCAGAACAAGGTGATCACGACGAGGATATTTCAAAAGAAGATATCATCGCTCGCGGTATCGTGTCGCAACATGATTATGAGATACTAGAAAAATACACCAGAGATCTTTTTAAACGCGGTACTGAACTGGCAGAAAAACGTGGTTTAATTCTGGTGGATACTAAGTATGAGTTTGGCAAAACAAAAGATGGCGTGATTGTGCTGATAGATGAAATCCATACTCCAGATTCTTCACGTTATTTCTATGCACAAGGTTATCAGGAACGTCAAGATCGTAATGAACCACAAAAACAATTGAGTAAGGAGTTTGTAAGACAATGGTTAATCGCAAATGACTTTCAAGGCCTAGAAGGTCAAACCTTACCAGAAATGGATGATGAATACATCCTTTCTGTTAGTGAACGCTACATAGAATTGTACGAACAAATTACGGGTAAGAAGTTTGAAAAAGCAGATACCTCTAATATCAATAAACGCATCAAATCAAACGTCGCAGACTGGTTTGAGAATAATTTTATGTAGGTAAAAAGCACTGCGGTGTCATTAAAGATGATGTCTTTTATCTTAATAAGATTGTGTTTTATGTAATTCGGTGATTGATTTTAACAGTTGAGTTCAATTAGTTCTTTGTTGTAGTTAATTAGGTATCATATTTGTCTTATCAATTTAAAATAACAGTTATGATCCGTTTTATTTTAGTTTCCGTTTTTGTTTTGGCAAGTTTTATGACTAGTGCACAAGACAGTTATTCTTTAACCATCGAAATTACAAACGCCTCATCTGATGATGGTCAACTAGTAATAGGACTTTATAATTCTGAATCTAGTTTTTTAAGGGATACCTATATGGGGCAATTAAGTCCAGTTGTCAATGGTAAAGCAACGGTAACCTTTAACAATGTTCCCAAAGGTAATTATGCTGTTTCCTTATTTCATGACGAGAATAAAAACAATAAACTGGATTCTAATTTTATGGGAATTCCTAAGGAAGATTATGGCTGTTCTAATGATGCTAAAGGTTTTATGGGTCCGCCATCATGGAGCGATGCAAAATTTAATCTTACAGAAAGTAGGTCTATAGAAGTGAGGTTGTAGGTAGGTTATCGTTTTCCTCTTAAATAAGTTTCTGGTGTTAAAACAGATAGTTCACTTTTCTTAAAATCTTTTATATTTCTAGTTAAAATGATTTTAATATCATCTGCTTCTATAGCGGTAAAATTTTGAAGTGCGTCCTCAAAATCCTTGAATTCTGATTGTAATGCTTTTATGACTACCGCATGATTCATAGGAGTGACGTGAATAAATAACAATAGCTGTTTTAGTTTCTCAAGAACTATTTTATGAGATTCTGATTTTCGTAAGATATAATAAACATTAGTAATAATAACAGGCGTCGTGAATCCTTTAATCTTATTATGAATACATTCGTTTAAAACAGTAGAGGCGTGGTCAGAAAATGGTTTGCGATCTAAGAAGAAATCTAATAATACATCAGTGTCTATTAATACGGACTCCATTATTTCAGGTATTTTGAACTGCTACGTTTTTGCAGTTCTTTCTTATAGTCTTTGATTCCAGAATCCTTAATAGAACCTTTTAATGAGCTAATTAATGGATGTAGTTCATCATCGATATCTTTTTCAGGTTTTTCTGTTATTAGTTTTAAATAATTTGCGATGATATCTGATAGACTCCTGTTTTTTTCTTTGGCATATTGTTTTGCTCTTTCTATGATTTGCTTCTCTATAGTGAGTGTCAACTTAGTATTCATAATTCAATAGTATAATGCTGTTTATGGTAAAGATACTAAAAAAACTATTTACACGTGTTAATTTAAAAATAATCACACGTGCTTAAAGTGCAAACCTATCTCCTTTTTGTGCTACTTTAAATCCTAATTCAATAGTGCGTTTAAATGCTTCACTATCTTTATTCAGTAACGGATTAGTATGATTAAAATGGATAAAGTGAATTTTTGATTTGTCTGTAGTATCTAAATCTTTAAACTGCTCAAAACTCTCAATAACAAATGGATGTGGTATTTGTGAAATATCACGATTATTGATTTCTACAGCATCATAAAAAGTAGCATCTAGAAATGCATAATCTACCACACTTACTAAACTATCGATAGGCGTTTTCCATTTGCTCCATTTATCAATATCTGGAATGAATAAAGCCGTTTTACGCGGTCCTTTAATGAGATATCCTACGGTTTCAGAATATTCATCGCGATGTGGAACTAGTAAAGGTGTTACTTTTAATTCTTTTTCTAGTTCAACTGCTTTGCCACTGCTCATGGATTGAAGTACAATATTTTCATTAGCGACTAATTGATCCCACGGACCATTACTGCTTAAAAACGCTTGAAATCTAGGCATTGCATAGACATTGACGCTTTTTGCATTTAATGCTTCTTTACCATAATACATCAGTCCGGTATAATGTCCTATGTGCGCATGTGTTAAAAACACTGCATCTGGAACTTGTTTTTCAAAACCACCTATTACGGTATTTAAATAATAGGATTGTGTTGTAATATCTGGCGTGGCTTCAAATAAATAACTGCTTTTTAGATCATGGTTCACCACACCTAAAGAAACTACTTCAAAAGATTCTGAACTACCATCAAATCGACTCGCACAGCAATCTTTCTTACAGGCAATTTGTGGCGCACCAGCATCTTGTGCGGTCCCTAATACAACGAGTTCGATGCCTTTTGAAGCTAACTTGTCATCTCGTGATACTACTTCAGACGTTTTGTTAATACAACTGCTAATTGTCATTAACAATAAAACCGTCCATACATAAAAAGTACATTTCATAATTAAAATTAAAACAACCTTTTTCTAATCCCAAATATACCAAGTGCACAAGCCACCGTTATGACAAGTAAACCAAGACCAATTCCTAATTCACCATAGAGCAATTTACCAGTAGCAAATAGTAAGCTATAGATTCCTGCAGTACCTAATAAAAAGGCAACGGTTTTATACTGGAAATTATGAAACTTAGATTCTGTCCCATAAATGAGTTGGTCAAATTTTTCTAGGGTAGTACTAGCACTAGGCGAAGTCATAAAAGTAACACTAAGCCATGCGATACTGGTGATTAATACGTTTATACAAATCATTTCCCAAGTAGCTAATTCATCAAATAAAGCAAAGTCTGTTTTAGCATTGACAAAGAATAAGATTGCCATGATAAAAGAGCTCACCATCGCAGTAATTTCGCTCCATGGATTGATACGATACCAGAACCAGCGCAATATAAAAAGGAGTCCGCTACCAGCGCCTATTTGAATGATCAGGTCAAAGGCAACTTTTGCTTCCTCTAATACCAGTGATAAAAACCCAGCAATAATCATCATTACGACCATGGAAATTCTTCCTATCACTACCTTTTCTTTTTCAGTAGCTTCTGGCTTTACAAATCGGGCATAGAAATCATTAACCACATAACTAGAACCCCAATTTAAATGTGTTGAAATCGTACTCATAAATGCTGCTACTAATGAGGTTACGACTAGACCTAATAAACCAGCTGGTAAATAGGTCAACATAGCAGGATAACTCAAATCATCTTTAATAAAGCTCGCATCCAAATCCGGAAATGCTGTGGCGAGTGATTCTAAGTTAGGAAAGATGATTAAAGACGCTAATCCTATAATGATCCATGGCCATGGACGTAAGGCATAATGTGCTAGGTTAAAAAATAGTACTGCATAGGTTGCGTTTTTTTCATCTTTTGCCGCTAGCATACGCTGTGCGATGTATCCGCCACCACCAGGCTCGGCACCAGGATACCAGGTGCTCCACCATTGTACGGCAATAGGAATGATGAAAATTCCCATCATAAGGTCCGTATTAGAGAAATCTGGAAATAGATTGAGTTTATCACTCACATTAGGATGAGTGATTAATTGTGCCATACCATTAATTTCTGGTAAATCTAGAATGTACCAGGTTGCCCATATAGAACCTACCATAGCGATAATAAACTGTACAAAATCTGTTATGAGCACGCCTTTTAATCCGCCTAATAAGGAATACGCTAAGGTAACTATAGAGGACACAATTAAGGTTTGCGCTACTGTAAAACCAAACATCACATGACCTATTTTAATCGCTGCTAGACATACGGTTGCCATGATGATAATATTGAAAACTACACCTAAATAAATAGCTCTAAAACCGCGCAAGAAGGCAGCGCTTTTACCGCTATAGCGCAATTCGTAAAATTCTAAATCTGTAGTAATACCGCTACGTCTCCATAAACGCGCATAGAAAAATACCGTAAGCATTCCTGTAAGTAGAAAAGCCCACCAGACCCAATTTCCTGCAACTCCATCACTACGTACAATTCCAGCCACAAGATTAGGAGTATCTGCTGCAAAGGTGGTCGCAACCATAGAAACTCCTAGAAGCCACCACGGCATATTTCTTCCAGATAAATAAAAGGATGATGAATCACTTGAACTTTTTTTAGAAACTATGATTCCTATAGCAAGCGATAGGATAAAAAAGGAAATCAGAATAATGAAGTCAATGGTTTCTAGACTCATAAGTAAAAGTTGTTAACGATAACGTTTGAAATTCTTGAAAACTATAAATATAGAATAAAACACAAGTTTTAATACGAATTCTTCACTAAATTGGCTCGGTTTTTAGGAACAATATATGACTAAGACATTGAAAAAGATAGGAGTAATGACCAGCGGTGGTGATTCTCCAGGTATGAATGCCGCGATACGATCTGTAGTGCGTACGTGTGCCTTTCATGGTATAGAGTGTATAGGAATCTACCGCGGATATCAAGGATTGATAGAAGGTGATTTTAAAGAAATGACAGCACGTAGCGTGAATAATATCATTAATAAAGGTGGTACTATTCTTAAAAGTGCACGTTCACAAGAATTTAGAACTAAAGAAGGTCGTAAGAAAGCCTACGATCACGTTATAGCTTCTGGTATGGAAGCACTAGTCGTCATAGGTGGTGATGGTAGTTTTACCGGTGGTATGGTCTTTAATGAAGAATATAATTTCCCAGTAATGGGAATTCCTGGGACGATTGATAATGACATCTATGGAACCTCTTATACCTTAGGCTATGATACTGCATTGAACACTGTGGTAGAAGTAATTGACAAAATTAGAGATACGGCCAGTTCACATAACCGTCTATTTTTTGTAGAAGTAATGGGACGTGATGTAGGTCACATCGCATTAAATGCTGGCGTAGGTGCAGGAGCAGAGGAGATTTTGATCCCAGAAGAAGACATGGGAAAAGATCGTCTGGTAGAAAGTTTAAAGCGCAGTAGGCAGTCCGGTAAATCTTCTAGTATTGTGGTCGTTGCAGAAGGTGATACAACTGGAGAGAACGTATTTGACCTCAAAGACTATGTTGAGCAAAACATGCCAGAATATGAAGTACGTGTTTCTGTACTAGGTCACATGCAACGTGGTGGTGCGCCATCTTGTTATGATCGTGTGCTTGCCAGCCGTATGGGCGTGAAAGCGGTAGAAAGCCTTATGGAAGGAAAAACTAATTACATGGTAGGTGTACGCGATAATAAAATGGAATTATGTCCATTAGATTTGGCCGTAAAAGGAAAAACTGAAATTGATACAGAGCTTTTAAGGGTTTCTGACATCATGACTACTTAAATGTAGTAGTATGGTTGTGGTGATTACGCTTTCGCGAAAGCATAATAAAAACAACACTATAGCATAGCACAAAGTCAAGCTATAGTCGAGATGTAAGTAGCAATCATCGCAGTAAAATATATAGAATTAACAGAATAATAATCAAAAGAGAATAACTAGAACAACATATTATGAGTAAGAAATTAAGATTAGGAATCAACGGATTTGGTCGTATAGGAAGAATCGTTTTTAGAGCGACTTTAGAGCGTGAAAATGTAGAAGTAGTTGCGATTAACGATCTAGTAGACGTTAATCAGTTAGCCTATTTATTAGAATATGATTCAGTTCATGGAAGATACGGCGGAAGCATTGAGGTAAAAGATGGAAATCTAATTATCGATGGTATTCACGTACGCGTGACTAGCGAGCGTGATCCTAAAAACCTTAAATGGGATGACGTAAATGTAGACGTTGTTGCAGATTGTACCGGAATTTTTACAGATTTAGATAACGCACAAGCACATATCGATGCTGGAGCTAAGAAAGTAGTAATCTCTGCACCATCTAAAACAGCACCTATGTTTGTTATGGGTGTGAACGATGATGAATTAACAGCAGATCATACGATCGTTTCTAATGCTTCCTGTACTACAAATTGTCTAGCGCCTATGGCAAAAATCCTAGATGATAACTTTGGAATTGCAGAAGCGTTAATGACTACGGTTCACGCAGCTACGGCTACACAAACAACGGTGGATGGTCCTAGTAAAAAGAACTACCGTTTAGGTCGTAGTGCGATGAATAATATCATTCCAGCTACCACTGGTGCCGCCGTTGCCGTAACAAAGGTAATTCCTGCATTAAAAGGAAAACTTACTGGTATGGCGTTCCGTGTTCCTACGGTAGATGTATCTGTGGTAGATTTAACGGTAAAACTTCAAAAAGAAACGTCGCTAGAAGCTATAGGAAAAGCGTTTAAAGATGCATCTGAAGGTGCAATGGCTGGTGTAGTAGGGTATACTGATGAGGCTGTAGTTTCACAAGATTTTGTAAGTGATGCACGTACTAGTATTTATGACGCAGGTGCAGCAATAGAGTTAAACCCAACATTCTTTAAATTAGTGAGCTGGTATGACAATGAATTTGGTTACTCAAATAAATTAGTAGACCTAGCAGAAAAAGTACATTCTTTATAAGAAGTATTGTTTAAGAGGCTGTATCATAACGATACAGCCTCTCTTTTTTACTTTAAAAAGTTTTAAATGATCATAATTACAGATAGTGGTTCTACTAAATGCGATTGGGTAGCACTAGATTCAGCAGGAGAACAGGTGTTTAAATCACGTACGCGTGGTATGAATCCTGCTATTTTAACCGTAGAAGAATTACAAGAACGTATTCTAGAAAGTGAGGAATTAATAGCTCATAAAGACGCTATTACTAATGTTTATTTCTATGGAGCAGGTTGTGGAACTGAACAGCCTAGAATTGCGCTAGAGCAACTGTTACAATCTTATTTTCACAATAGTAAAGTAGTCGTTAAAGAAGATACTGCTGCGGCAGTATATGCTGCTGTAGGTGATGAACCTGGAATTGTCTGTATTCTAGGAACTGGTTCTAACTGCTGTTTTAGTGATGGAAATACTATTGAACAGCGCGTTGTTTCCTTAGGTTATACCCTAATGGATGAAGCTAGTGGTAACTGGTATGGTAAAAACTTACTTAGAGATTATGCTTTTAAGAATATGCCAGAAGATCTAAGAGAATTATTTGCTGCAAAGTATAACATGGATCCAGATTACATCAAATTCAATTTATACAAGCAACCTAATCCTAATGCGTTTCTAGCAAATCACGCCGAATTCATTTTTCAAAATCTGAAAAAAGGATATATTAAAAAGCTTTTGCGTAAAGGGTTACGTAAGTTTTCACGTAATATGATTCTTCAATTCAAAGAAGAGATAAAATCACACGAAGTACATTTTGTGGGTAGTATTGCCTTTTTTGCAAAAGATCGTATCAAACAAGTCGCTGCAGAATATAACTATGAGCTAGGAAACATCGTGCGTAGACCTATTGATGGTGTAGTAGAATACCACAGACAAAAATTACGAGCTAATAAAGACTAATGTAATCCACTTCTAATTCAAAAGGACCTTCCTTTTTATCTAGGAGAATAATACCTACTCTAATGACTTCATCCAGCTTTGATGAGGTCATTTTTTTTCCAGTGTCTTTTCCTATTTGATATTTTTGAAAATCTTCAAAAGGCAATCGAGCGACAACCCATTCATTAGAATTATTTTCAAAATGATGTTTGTAATTAGGTAACCACCAGCGTCTATTTGTATCTAATTGTAAGGAGAACCTTCTACCAGTAGATTTATATTTAATCTCAATACCATTGTAATCAGAAAAATCAAATTTCTGGAATGGACTGCGGTAGCTTACAAAACCACCGTTATTTTGTAAGGAAACAGTTCCTGTAAATACAACGCTATCGCCAGTAATTTCAATAGATGCATCGCTACGTCCACCCATTACCGTATCGTTAATAATCATCCAGTCATTAGGCTTGGAACTATTAAAATCAATAACGGTTTTTTCGCTCATAGGTAGTAGTAATAAGAGTATTAATAACTGCTTCATATAAATATAAGTCGGTAAAAGTAGTCTGTACTTGCAACGTTAATAGCGCTGATAGTAAGTCATTATTTCATCACCATCTAAAAACAGGTAGGCATGGTCACCTTCTTTAGTCAATTGAACTAAGAACATTGCTTTTTCAATTTTACGATAATCCATATCGTTAATTTGCCATTGAGGATAGCCACCTAAATATCCAGCTATGGAAGCACTTTGATCTTTTAGTAGCTCTTTTTTAGCGGTTTTGAATAAGGTCCACGGATTTGATGGTGTAAGTTGTACGATCTGTTGATGTAATGATTTGTCTCTATGAATTAACTCCTCCCAAATAGGTAGCGATTCACAAGATCGTTGCTCTAAGGTTTCTTTATAGACTAGCGATGTTTTTTCTACTTGAAGTTCTAGTGCCGTTTGATAAGCTGTTGAAGACGTATGAAATACCCGTAAGTTCAATGGATCTTTCATAAAACTTTTTTCATGCATAAATACTTCTAGAATCATTTCGTTGATACACAATGCGCCGTGATAGGCGAGTGGTTCCCCTTTTTTATTTACAGGCCATGAAGTTGGTATTCTAGGAAGGCTAGATTTATGCGTATCACTATAGGTCAATTCAAACGCAGGAATTTTTAGTTCTTTAAGCAATTGTTTTGCCTTGGTTATAGTTATCGCGTCTATGGAATTAGTTTCTGCTTTTGAGTTCATGAGATTTTCATAACTCGTCGATGACCTACCTAATATTTTATTGAGAAATTTGAGCATTGGGTTGATTTTGATTAGGTTTTTACACTAAGAATTATCTTGAATTTCATTTGGTAGTTTTTCAATTATTTTGTCAAAGTCAGAAAGATAATTTTCGTCTTGTTTAATTCTAAATACATCATATTCGCCCTCCGCTTTTAATTTAGCTTCTAATGCAGAGACCTTTCCTTTGTGCATTAGTAACGGATAATCAGATAATTCTAAGAATTTATCTAAAAAAACGATCCAATCTTTCATATTCATAACAATGCTTCTCTTTGCTCTATTTTCGGCTAAGTCTAAATAAGAAGTGACTAATCTTTTAAGTTGGTTTAAGTGTTCTTCTTCTAAATAATTTTTTGCTATGGTTACATCACTTTTCAAAATCTTGCCTTCTGGTGCATTTTTCCAAGTTTTTAAGCCCATTGCTGTTTTTTTAGCATCTGAATTACTATAAATAATCTCTGCTGCCGTTTTACCATGTATTGCCCAATGCAATTTATTTTGGGTTGTAGCATAGAATTTTTTTGTTAAGAAATCATCTTTATCATAATCAGCAGAGAGAGCATATATATCCGTTATTTTTTGATAAAAACGTCTTTCACTTAAGCGGATTTCTCTTATTCGCTCCAGCATTTCGTTAAAGTAATCTTTGCCAAAATGTTGTACTTGCTTTAACCGTTCATCGTCCATGATAAAACCTTTAACAATGTAATCATGCAAAAGTTCTGTTGCCCATTTTCTAAAAGCGGTTGCTTCAGGTGAGTTTACTCTATAACCTACTGCGGTAACAGCTCTTAGATTATAAAATTTTACAGATTTAGACTGTGTTTTTCCTTTTATAGCTCCGTGTTGAGTGGTATGTCGGAATTCCTGACAAACCAGATTTTCATCTAATTCACCTTCTTTAAATATTTTTTTTAAATGTTCAGTGATGGTGCTTCTTCCTTTATTGAATAACTGAGCTATTACTTTTTGAGTTAGCCAAATCGTATTATCAGCATAATAAACTTGAACATTTACTTTACCTGTGATGGTTTGATAAATGACAAAATTCTCTAATTTTTGTAACTCACTCATAATGTTTTAATCTCGTTTTGTAACCACTGTTTTTAAAATGATTGACTTACAGATATTCTCTCTAGCAAAACCTGAATAAAAAAAATGCGCTGGAATGTTCCAGCGCATTAAAGATATAAAAATGAAAACTGCTATTCGTTTTCTTCTGTTTCAACTTCTGGATTAGCTTCAGCTTCTTGAGCTGTTGCCTCTTCTTGAGCTGCTTTTTCTATTTGACGCTGTAGAATATTCAATTGCTTAGACTTCTCTTTTATTAATGCAAGTTCTTCATTAAAACTAGCAATGTTCTTTTTGATTTGAACCATAAAAGGATTCTTATCATCCTTTGTATTGATAAACTGCATGTTGTTATCCAGTTGTCTCAATTCATTCTCTATTTCCTCGCGTCGCTTGCGCAGGTAGAAACGTTCATTTTTAAAGTCACGATCATCGCCATTCTTTAAACTTTCCAGCTTGTTCTCGTACTTCATCATTTCTGCATCTACCGCATTCATTCCAGCTGCTTTTAGTTTTGCTTTCAATAGCTTGTCAAATTTATCTTGTATATGACGTTTTGCATACGGTACGCGACCTATGGCTGCCCAGTCTTGCATGTGCTTTTCAATACTCGCTTTCATCGCGTCTAGATCATCTTGTGGCAACATTTCCTTAAGAGCGTCGTAGATTTTCATCTTTGCGTCAAAGTTTGCTACCTCTTCTGCATTTTCAGATTTCTTTTGAGATTTTTGTTTGTCAAAGAAATTATTACATGCCGTTTGAAAACGCTTCCAGATTTTATCACTCACCTTACGTGGTACATGACCTATTTCTTTCCATTCGCGTTGTATGCGTTTCATTACCTCTAGAGACTCTCTAAAGTTTTCAGAATCCTGATGTTCCTCGGCGATAGCGATTAAAGCCATTTTCTTATCCAGATTAGCCTGATGCTCTTTTTTGATCTCTTTGTAGAAATCGTTTTTTGCACTGTTGAATGCTCTTGTAACTGTTCTAAATTGATCCCATAAACTGTTATTTACAGCTTTAGGTGCTGGACCTGTTGTAGTAAATAATTCCTTTAAAACATTGATTTCTTGAAGTTTATCTTGCCATCCTTTATGATTCTTAGCACCTTCGCTAGTGATTTTCTGAATCTCTGCAATGATGTTTTCTTTGATGGTTTGATTTTTAACTGCTAGTTTATCGCGTTCTTCATAGTAGGCAGTTCGCTTATCATGTATCACATCGCTGGCCGCTTTAAATCGTTGCCAGACTGGTTCGCGATCTTCTTTTGCAACTGGTCCAGCATCTTCTTTCCACATGCGGTGTAGCTCTTGTAACTCACGTAACGCCTTGTGAACATTAGGTTCAGTTGCCAGTTCATCTGCACGAGCGATGATTTTATTTAAGAATCCTAGATTACGTTCAAAGTCTTTATCACGCAACTCTTTACTTAAGTCTATGTAATCATAAAAGTTTTGCACGTGTAAACGGTAATCGTTCCATACGATGTTATAAGCATCGTGAGGAATTTTACCAGTCTCGCGCCATGCTGCTTGCAGGTCATTGAATTTTTTAAATGTCGTACCTATATTTTCTTCTTCGTCTATTAAGTTTTTAATAGACTCTATGATTTCTTTACGTTTTGCAAGATTATCTTCTTGCATTTTACGTTGCTGACGCTGGAATTCTCCACGTTGCTTGCGGTATAGACTATGCAAGTCGTTAAACTCACGTCCTAGTTTGTTATCGTATATAAATTCTGGTGTAGGAGTTTCTTCTGTTGCGGGATGCGCTGCAGCATGAGCTTCATGCGCTTCTTTTTCTGATGCGCTATTTTTTACCTCAAATACTTTTTTAATCTCGTCCACATGAGATTTAATTGTATTGATAGGATATTCTTGAATTAAATGACGCATTGCGGCGATTAACGCAACTTCATCTAAGGTATTATAATCTGTCTCTGGAAGTGTTTGCTCCTTTACATCATCTTCATGATCTTCTTCATCTTCAGTTGATGTAGTCGTTTCTGCTACAGGTTCTTTAGATGGAGTTTCAACTTCTGATGGTGATGGTTCTTCCGTGGTTTCCACAGCAGTTTCTGTCGCTTCTATTGTAGTAGAGTCAGCTATAGATTCTTCAACTGGTTCTGTTGTTTCAGTAGCCTCAACTACGGTGTCTGTAGATTCTGTAGTTGCTGTGTCTTCTGTTTTAACTTCAGGAGTTTTTGTAACTTCTGGAGTGTTGTTTGTGTTTTCCGACTCGTTTAAAGAATCGTTTGCGTGTTCTTCTGTATTCATAATTTAAAATCCATCTGTGTTAAGCACAGGTTATCTTTCATTTATTCCTTTAATTAAGGACGTGCAAGATACGGACATCCTTAGGATGTTGCAATAAGAGGTGATGTTGTTAAACTGGAAAATTCAAGGTTTATGGTTCAAGGTTTAAAGTCTTTTGAAGTTCTCACTTGCGTACGGATTTAGTTCTCGACTGCGCTCAAACTGACAACAAGGAAAACAGGTGACAGGTTCCAAGTTTAAAGTCTTTTTAATTTCTCACTTGCAAACGGATTTAGTTCTCGACTGCGCTCGAACTGACAACCAGGAAAACAGGTGACAGGTTCCAATTTTAAAGTCTTTTGAAGTTTTCACTTGTGAACGGATTTAGTTCTCGACTGCGCTCAAACTGACAATAAGGAAAACAATTGACGGGTTCAAAGTTTAAAGTTTTTAATTTCTCACTTGTGAACGGATTTAGTTCTCGACTGCGCTCGAACTGACAACAAGGATTACAAGTTCCAAGTTTCTCATTCCTAAATTTCTAGTAACCTGAAGCATAAAACCCCAACTACCTAAATCATTCATTCCATAATTCCCAGGCGCGTTCTGCTTGTTGGACCAGCATCTGGTAACCATTGATGGCAACAGCACCATGAATTGTTCCTTTTTTCATGAATAGGGTATTAGCAGGATTATAAGTAAGATCTTGAAGTACGGTTCCTTTTTGAAGATGTTTATAAGGAAGATTTGGCGCAGTATCCACATCTGGATAAGTGCCTAATGGCGTTGTATTGACTATTAAGCCTATGTCTTTCAGTAGTTCTTTATCCACAAGATCATACGGAATTTCATAATCACCTTGTGGTGTTGGTGTTCTGGATACGTACAAATACGGAATTTGTAATGCTTCTAATGTATACGCAATCGCCTTTGACGCGCCACCAGTTCCTAAAATCAACGCGTTACCTTTAATAGGTAGATGTGGTTCTAGACTTTTTGCAAATCCGTACGCATCGGTATTATGACCGGTCCAGATATTATCCTCAATGGTGATCGTGTTTACCGCGCCTATTGCTTTGGCTTCACCACTAATTTCATCTAGAATTTCTAGGATGGATTCTTTGTACGGAATCGTAACATTAAGGCCTCTTAAAATCTCAGGTTTACCGTCTGTAGTGCGCGAGAGGTTGTTGTAGATTACGCTTTCGCGAAAGCGTAATAATTCCTCCTCACTACCTATTTCAAAATTGCGGTAGTGATGATCATCCAGTTTGATACGCTCAAATTTTTCTGTAAAATAGGCTTTTGAAAAGCTATAATCCAGACGTTTACCTATAAGTCCAAAAATACTATGCGGGATTTGCCTGCTGGCCATAACGATCTATGATATAAACGATTGCAAATCCTACTGCTATTAGTCCTATTGCAATCCATGTGTGAGTACTATTGATTTCTGGCCAGAATCTGATGTAGTTTTCTAGAATAGGATTTCCCGATTGATCTAGTACCATACTGCCAGTTTCTGATGTTTTAAATACTTCTTTTTTCCACGGCCATACGACGCCTAGTGATCCCGTAATAAAGCCTATGATCATGGCGTTAGTTTCATTACGGTAATGCTTAAAAGTCCATCCTAATAAATGCGATAAACTGATTAATCCTACAAATGATCCTAATAAAAACACACCTAGAATGGTCATTAAATTCATGTGAACTGGATCATTCCACCATGAGAAATCCCATTGTAGCACAGCAACCATCGTGTCAAAAAATGCATTGATACTGTCTACTAGCAATAGCACATAGTTACCTAAAAGAATCAATATAAAACTACCGCTTAAACCTGGTAAAGTCATTCCAGAAATACTAACAATTCCACAAAAGAAGACAAAAAATAAATTTGCATTATCTGTGGCCGGATCTAATAAGGACGTGCCTATTCCTATTGCAGTACCTAGTGCTAGAATGGCAATATTCCTACGTGTCCACGCGTCATATTCTCTTGAGATATAATAAATTGAGCCTAGAATCATCCCGAAAAATGCGGACCAAACTAAAATAGGATAATTCTTTATCAGTAGATCTAGTCCTTTACTTACGGTAAAGTAACTAATCACCTCGCCGAATAATAGTAACGCTAGAAATCGAGCATTCACATAATCCCAAAACACTCTAAAACGACCATCGATTAATAATTTAAACGCTTTGAGATTTAGTTTTTGAAAAGAATAGATGAATTCTTCATAAAAACCTGCGACATAAGCCACGACGCCACCACTAACTCCAGGAACTTTATTTGCAGTTCCCATAGCTATTCCTTTAATGACAAGAAAAAACTTGTCACTTAAACTACGTGTAGGTTGTCGCACTATGCTTGTTTTTTACTGGCTACTCTTTCTAAGATAAGTATAAGTAAAAATCCTGTAATCATAAGCCCGATTGCAGATAAAATAAGCGTATCACCTTGAAAATTTTGTGGTAGTATGGATTGCTCTAAAAAGGGAACTTCCTCGCCATGGGAATTCACTCTAGTTTTAAGCACTAGTTTCCATGGCCACAGCTTATTAAGTGATCCTATCATGAAACCTGTAAGCACAGCTAGTGTGTAGTTTTCATAGTTTTTAAACAACCAGCGTAAAGCCTTGCTAAATAGTTTTAAACCTAATATAGCTCCAGTCGCAACTAATAGAATGGTTTTTAAATGAACCCAAAATTGGTTCCAGTCGCCTGCTACTAATGCTTCAAAAAATCCAGAAATAGAACCTAAAATTACTTCATAACTGCCTAATAACAGTAGCAAGAATGCACCTGATAATCCTGGTAATATCATGGCAATGATTGCTATAAATCCAGATAATAGTAAGTACCACCAACTTTCTGGAGAAGCAAGAGGTTCTGCAATGGTGATATAATAAGAGATGATAGCACCTGCAGTCATAATGGAGATAGTGGCAAGGCTCCATCGTTTAATTTGTCTTGCGATATATAAAATACTAGCAAGGACTAACCCAAAGAAAAATGCCCAAACCAGAATAGGATGCGCTTTTAGTAAATAGGTAAGGAGCTTTGATAAACTAATGATGCTAATCGCTATTCCTGCTAGCAATGAAAACAAGAAATTAAGATTGTACTTTTTAATGGTGTTGAGAACGCCGTTTGAAAATAATTCTTTAACTACTGATAGGTTTAAGTTATCTATCGTAGTGATTAATTCTTCATAAATACCGGTTATAAACGCAATCGTTCCACCGCTAACTCCAGGAACCACGTCTGCAGCGCCCATGAGTAGTCCTTTTAAAGCAGTGCTAATGTTGTTTTTTAAGGGCATTTGTTGAGTCTAAATTTGGTATTACGTTCGATTGTTTTTTCGTGGTGCAAAATTAGGGAATCTAGACGTGAAATGATTTGTGAATTGTGATGGTATGTGTTTACGTAGGTTAAAAATATAATGTAGCACTGTACAAAGCTTCAGAATCAAACAAATGAATCTATGAGCCTAGAATAATAGTGTCTCAAATTAATGAAAGAAATTGTTGTTTTTTACCTCAGTTCTTTGTTGTAGCACGTTTTTTATTCCCAAAATATCCACCAAGATTTGTTCTTTTTCGACTTTTCCGAGTTAATTGGTTTCTGTTCAGAATTTGCTTTTTTCAATTCCTTTGTCCATAATCGAAATACTTGTCCTTTCGGTTTGTCCGAGTCATCAATCGGATATTCAAGTCCAATTTTTTTCATAAAATCAACTACTTGCCAATCAATGTTTTCAAATTCGTCATCAGGATACGCTTTCCGTTCGTCATCTTCTAAATTCCATCTGACGAGATATTTGTCAATATCCTCAATTTTTAAGTTTGGTATCAATTCCGAAATCAATTTGGCATTTCCCTTTTGTTCAGCGATTTCTTTTTCGCTCAAATTATCGTCCCAATAATCTGGAATAGGATTGAATTGGTCAATTACTTTTCCATTGTTATAAAGTAAATACATCCATAAATCGCCATCGTGAATATGAAATGAGAAAACAGGACATTTTAGTTCAGCCGAAATGAAAATAGAAATATCATCCCATTCTAAAAATCCGTACGGATAGAATATTACGGTGTTATTTTTATTTTCACTTATTACACAGAAATTATCGTCTAAATGGTTGAGTTCAGCACTTTCTAATCCGCCAGAATTATTTTCCGCATACTTTCGCAGGCAGTTTTCAACTTCCGTTTCGGATTTTCCAATTATTCCGGACATTGATAAAAATAATCCCATAGTTTAATGTTTGGTTTAAATGTGCTACAACGTTTTTGTATAAGATTAGTTGCGTAATTTAAGCACTAAAGTTAGCAAATAAATCACAGATAGAAAGTCCGCGAGGACTTTCGTGAATAGGCTAGAAACTAGCAATTAATTTTATACGGTGTTATCTATAGTTTTTTAGTTCCTATATTCCTTTGTTATATTCAAATACTTATGTTCTTTTTCTCCAATTATTATCAAAGTATCTCCTTTTAATTTATAATTCAAATCCATTTTTATCGGCAAAGAATTATTTTTTTTGTTGTAAAAGTTTCTAATATCTTTTCTAATACTTTTTATCTTTTCCTTCTCAACTTCTATTTTATCTATACTATCTGCAATAAAATAATAAGCACGATCAGAATAGTGTTGTACATTAAAACTTAATGTTTTAGTTTTATTATTTAATTCTAAATCGCCGTAGTAAAAATTATCTAAAGTGTCTCGGACTTTTATTCCATTATCGTAATCAATATATAATTTGTCTAATCTATTATTTGAGTTTCTAGGTGTTATTTCCCATACTCCAAAAAGTTCATTTTTAACTAAAAAGTCTTTTTTAATATCGGTTATGTATTTATAAGAATGAAATATAATGAATGGGATAATTAAAAATTTTAACCAATAAATATTTTTAACTTTTAATGGAATAATACTAGGGATTAATTTTTCCTTTAAATTTGATTTAAAGAAATAATTTTTAAAAGCTTTCCAATCAGAAAATAATAAAAAGATACCCATTATTGTCAGCCTAATTGACATTGATTTAGCTCCATCAATTTCATAAAAATAGTTTATAAACAATATGTTTATCATAAAACTCAAAAAAAGTACAATACCAATTCGTTCAGTTTTTCTAAATAATATTAGAATAGCTGCTGTAATCTGAGTAAATGCGATGACTAAACCATAAGTTCTAGAATATCCATAGTAGTACCAAGTAAGCATAAGTCCATTTAGACTGTTCAAACTTTCATCAATAGTTGATGACAAGCCTAAATTAAATTGTGACTTAAGTATTTTTGCAAATGCATAAGAAAACATCTGATATGCAATATAATATCTACAAAATACTCTGATTAGATACAAAATGTTCGGTTTTGAAAATTTCAATTAGATTGGTTTTTGAATTATAGATAACGTGTTTGTATATGGTTTGTTGCGTGGCTTAAGCAACTAATTTAGTAAATAATTACCGACCAAGAAAGTCCGTGAGGACTTTCGTAAGTAGGCGAGAAGCCAGCAATAAATTATATACGGTGTTGCCACCAGTTTTTTATTCTTCTGCTCGTTTCTTTTCAACTTTCAGTATATTGTTTTGAATATCTTTCATTATTATTTTTCCCCACCAACCAGCATAAAAATTAAAAGTTGTATTCATTTTGAAATTACTATATAAATGTAAACGATATTTTCCTTCAGTAAGTTTTTCAAGTTCATATGTCCCATTTAGTACATCAAAATATTCTCCTCCGATTAGAATGTGTTCGTCAAGAGTCGTAGATGGTATTTCGTAAGTATTAGCCTTAATTGAAAAGACCATTTTCTTATTCTCCTCATATTCTGTAACGGTTTCTCTGAATATTAGTCCGTTTGTGAAAATTGCTTCTCGATAAGCACCAACTCCATTATAATTTAATTCAGCTTTTAAAGGTCTTGGGAATCCCAAAAATTCTGTCAAATATCCAGTATCTTCATTTTTTTCAATCGTTTTAACTCTTGTTACATTTTCCCAGATTTTCTCAGCACTTGAATTAATATCTATATAAGTATAAGCTTTATATGTTCCTGGAATCTTTTCAATTAATTGTTCAACTGGTGAAATTAGGAATGGAATAAGAATTAGTAACGAAATGTTTAGTCTGTCATTTCTTCTTTTTAATTTTAAATAACCTCCAATTAATCCTCCAATTGATGCAGCTATTAAGAAAACAGGAAGAATCATTAACCAACACGCCCAACCTTCAATTGCTAAAGCAAGTGTGATAATGAGAAATAAAATTATTGGAATCCAAGGTGTGAAAATTCGATACCATAGTTTTTCAACTTTATTTTTATCTGAAAGATAAACGGTTAATGCACCGACTATTGTTGGAAGAAGAAAAAGGAATGTAACAGACATTACTGAAAATAATTCATTCCAATCTTTAACTCCGAAAGCTAATCTTAAAACTATTGCATAAAGAGTTGGAATTCCAATTGCAATAAGTATGTTCTTTAATTGTCTGTTCATTTTTGAAATTGGTGGCAACGGTGTTGTATATGAAAAGTAGCGGATTTTTAAACACTAACTTTTCGGTTTAGTACTGGCTTTAAATTTATGAAAATCACTTTGGATTAAGCACTTAAACCGCTATTTTTTATATACGTTGTTACCTGGCTGGCGTTTTTCCGCAAACTTGCTAGCGTTGGCAAAGACATACTCTTTTACAGTTTTGGTGTAGCTTGGATGGCGCGACTGGAAATGTGTATGGCTTTCAGCGTTGGCAATTCCGCTATGTCATTAAATTATAACTTTCACTTGGCGGAAACAATAATTCAATTCCTTTCGGTTTTATTTTAAATAACGGACCTTTTTCGACAACCTTTCCTTTTGAGTTTCGCTTTATTAAATGGTCAAGTGTTATAATTCCTTGCTCAATTAACAAATCAAATTGAGAAGTGATTGGCTTTTTGGTATGTTCTACCAACTTATATTGAAAATGCTCTCGGTCATTTATTCTGGTACTTTCGGCTTCTACCCAAAAGGTCTCTTTATGTTTTGACTTTAGTTGATTATGAAGTTTGTCTAACGTCCAAACTACAAAATCGCCAACCTCTGGTTTATCAGAGTTTTCAATCAGTTGTTTAATATCACTATCGATTCTTAAATTCAATCCTTGCGAGTTTCTCGTAATTGCCGAAACTGTACAATACAGTTTAAAATCATCTTCTCGTTCATAACCGAAATTATCAAGAATTTCTGCCGAACTTTTAAATTTACTTAATTTCCAATCTGGAACTTGTGCAAATAGATTTTTTCGATTTGTTCTGCTGTTCCTAAATGATTTAAGTTCAATTCCTTTATAATCTGGTTGTTTAGAGGAATTAATGTCAATTCCGAGTGCCGTTTCAAGTGTTCTTCCAACCGAAGTGTCAGCTTCAACCATTGAAGGAATTGGACCAGCATTTGCTATTTTTCTTAACATAGCCAAAAGCTCAAAAGCGACTTCGTTCTCAGTTGTATTAATTGCATTAATTAACTCTTGAAATGGATTTAGAATGGAAGAATTAATCAATTCTTGGATGTCTAATTTTGTCAAGTTAAATACCTGAAAATTATCGTTAAAATATGTGATTGCTATTATATCATTTGGGTCAGCAACCTTTGTTAAACTATAAAACCAAATTCTTGGGTCTCCTTTTTTTGTTAAAGGCCGATACAAAGATGCTTTGGACTTTATGGTTTTAAATCCAGTATGAATGACTGTTGGAATGACTATTTTACTTTCTGTTCCTTGATTTTGCAATTCATAATCGTGGATGTTTTCAGTTTTTAAATAGCTACGAACTGAACCAGTCGCATCCATAATGGATTTTTTCAATCCGGTTTCGGTTGGCTCAATTAAAGTAAGAGAAACTTGGTTTTTGGTCAGTAATTTTATTTTTTCTTGTTCTTCGTCTGTAAGTTTTCTCACTTGATATGTTTTAAAATTTCACTTGCGACTGCTCGTGCTAATAAAGGTGGAACAGCGTTACCAACTAAAGTGTATTGTGGCACTTCCGTTTTTCTATTATTTCCTCCTGTTGAACGTTTCCCTTGAAATACAAAAGAGTCGTCAAAAGACTGTAAACGTGCCATTTCTCTAACTGTTAAAGACCTTGGCGAATTGTAATGAATATAATCATCTGCGATGGTCATTATTGTAGAGCTTTGTTCATCTGGTTTTAAAACATTATAATTTCGCTTGTTTGTCGAAAGACCTAATTTTTCTAATTCAGGTTGCGCTTTTTTATAATCTCCATTTTTTAAAATAACTCCAAGTCTCTCAATAACTGTTTCGTTTTGATTACTTGTTTTGTGATTATTGAGTATGTCGAAATACTTTTCCCCATTTTCAAGTGCTTCTGTATTCCTTACGTAAAAAGGTTTTGTTTGAGGTTTGAAACGTTGAATTAATCTACCTTTTCTTGACCATTCTGCAAAAGATTTTCCACCTTTAGAAATTGGCTTTCCATCAATTTTTCTTTTCTTTAAAAGTTTAGCCATTTTCTTTGCGGTTCCATTGTATTGAGTTGAAATATCAACTAATTCGTATCGGTGAGCTTCTTGATTGTTACCGATAAAATCTAAATCATACAAAGCTTCAAAAATGGTAACCTTTTCTTCTTCAGAAACGGTTGCAGGAATTTCAGAAATATATTTTTGGTCTTTGCGACAACCAATGAAAAGCACTCTTTCTCTATTTTGTGGAACACCATAATTTGAGGCGTTAGCGACAAAAGGTTTTTCGATTTTGTAAAGTCTAATACTTTCAAGAATAGTTTCTAATTCCTTTTTCTGTGATTTATTGCAATGGGATTTTAATATCTCGATTGACTCATCAAAAGAAGTTGTATAGATTTTTAACGCAGTAATGATGTCATCACAATCTTTTTTATAAGTATTTGGAACTTTTAAGATTTTGAAAGCATTTTCAATTTTCGATATAACATTTTCTGAACTGATTTCTGTTAGGAAATCAGTAAAAGCATTTACAAAATTATCACTATCAATATTGCAAAAGTCTTTTTCTTTTATAATATCACGTTTCAGTTTTTCCCATTCTTTCGCTCGCGCTAAAAGGTTAAAGCCGTGACGAATAGTATTTATATTCTCGTCCGTTTTACTGGTTTTGTAATCTGCAATTTTTGGGGTTAATTTTCTAAATCTATTTTCTACAAAATTGATAAAATCAGCTTTTCCGCTTTCTTTATCTTTTTCGAGTAACTTTTCAAGTTCAACACGTTTTATAATGCTGTCAAATAGAAAAGAATTTGATTCATCTCGTACCTTTTTTATAAAAGATGTAAGTGAAGGAATCTCTTTAATGTCAACAATAGAGTTTATCTCTTTTATTATAAGTTCTTTTATCTTACCGTTTTCTTTTGTTAAAATGCCTTTTACATTTTCCATTATGAAGTATTTCGGCTGTAAAACCTTAATGACTTCTAAATAATGAGAAAATAAGTCGTCTTTTTTGTCGAATTTCTTTCTTTTTCCTGCAAGGCTAAAACTTTGACAAGGTGGTCCACCACAAACAACGTCTATTTTTCGACCATCTATTTTTTCTAACAAATTGTCTAAAAAGTCTGGTTCAGTAATATCTTGTTGGAGAAATTTAGCATCTAAACCCAATTGATGATTGTAACGAACAACGTGAGTGAGTTCGCAATTTTCATTTATATCGTTAGCTACTACAAAATCAAAGAATTTGTTATTATGTTCAGCTTGTAAAAATCCCTCACTAAAACCACCAGCTCCTGCAAATAAATCAACAAAAGTGAATGGTTTTCCGTAAAGCGAAACCTGTTCTTTTACAATATTTACATTACTATTTTCTTTATAATTTTCTATGTGTTCATTTAAAACGCTTTTAACTTCGTCTTGAATAAAAGTCTTTTTGTTGGAATGGTGCAGAAGTTCATCTGCTCGTTCTCTTAGAAAATCCAAATAATGATTGATTTCGTGTGATTCTACAGACAATCCAATTGCTTTTTGTTTTGATTTATCGAAGTTTTTCGGTTCTATTTTTTTACCAGTTGAAATTTTAACTTGACTTCCGTTGCAGTTGATTCGTAGATGAATTGGTGCGAACCCTTTTTTGTCAGCCTTGTCTAAATAAAAATTAATTGTTGCCATAATTATTTACGGACGTTTTTACGTACACGGACAAATTTACGGACATTTTTTTAAATTCCTATTTAATTCTGATTTTTGTTCGGATTAAGCGTTGGGAAAAGGCAAGCTCTTTTTGTTTTGTGAGGTACGAGCAAAATGAAATGTGCTTGACTGTGTGGCTGGATTCGCTTGCAGGTAACGTTCTTGTATATGAAAAGTTGCGTGTAAAAAGCGCAATATTTTCGGTTTTGTTGTAACCTTAAATATATAAAAAAACCAATGGATTAAACACTTAATAGCAATTTTTTATAGCATCTATGTAAAAGCAGCCTGTCGAGTATCTTTAGGATTCACTAAAATCAAA
>JAHDIQ010000002.1 GCA_020630715.1 Nonlabens sp. | reverse complement strand
CTCTCGTACCGTCTTTCTTACTTACTTCTAGGATGTTCCCGAATTCATCATAACGATGGTACACTAATCGCGGTTCTAATGGTTCGTCTCCTTTTGAGGTGTGGACTTCTGAGAGAACGAATTGACCTGCAATTGGCTCATCATAAGTATATTTTACAGTTGAGGTAAGTTCATTGTTTAAAAAGCTTTGCTGTAATATAGGAGTCGTTACTCGATTTGCATAGTTAACCATGTCAGAATGAGTATCTAAATCGGTCGCAGTAAATAGACCCGATGGTAAATTCAAATCTTGAGGATAATAAATTCGATTTTCTATTATTTCATTTTTACTGTTTGAAATTGAATTAATATTCACCATATGATTAAAAAAATTATACGCTATAGTCCCATTTGTTACTAAGCTATACGAGAGACCAGTTCCATCATAGTAGTAATTCTTAGTAATAGTTTCTATTAAATCAGCTTTTTTATGATGAACAGGAGTTGGTATAAAATAAAAAGGAACCTTAGTAGATGCTATCGATAAAAAAGAATAATTCAACGAATGAAGTGCTGGCTCATCGTATCCAAAGGGAAAACAGTCTGCTACACATGGGCCAGAATAACCAAATGAGCATTTCAGCATTTTGTTATCAGCGGTTCCATCATAATTCGAAAATGAACTCCACGTATCATAAAATCGTTTCCATTTGTCTTGTATTGAAATTAAACTTAGTTTGTTAAATAAAATGGGACTAGAAAATTCATATTCATTTTCAACCTCTTTTAATAAATTATTTTGTTGGTCAAATACTCTCTGACTCTTAAGAAGACCTAACTTATGATTAAAATCGGTTGGCACATAATAAGGGTAATTATAAGCATCTGAGTTATTGTGGTAATTTTTAGGAGAGGTATAAGTTGATTCGATTTTACCCAATCCTGATTCTTCTTTAATTACTTCTCCATATCCAACAGAATTACTTCCAACGCTATTGAGATTGAAAGTATTGGATTTCATTAAAATATCAAATTGAACAGGCATTGTGACGCAATCCATTGAAATTATATGTTCAAACGATTTGAAGTATTCATGAGTGATTTGATTATAATCACCATCTATAGCACCTGAAGAAACATTGCTACTTTCTTGATATTTATAATTTATTTGTTTTTTAATAACTCCATTTGCATCCTTCAATGTTAATTTGTCAATAATTCCTCCACCTGCATTTAACCATTGTTTAGGTTGACTAATGACTTTTCTGTGTGCAATGCTAAAATAAAACTTAAAGCTACTATTTGAA
The DNA here is from genome assembly GCA_020630715.1 of Nonlabens sp. Lineage (GTDB taxonomy): Bacteria > Bacteroidota > Bacteroidia > Flavobacteriales > Flavobacteriaceae > Nonlabens. The sequence goes on along the minus strand of JAHDIQ010000002.1, from coordinate 362,902 downwards.
TTCATTGAAGATAATTGTATCGAAGATGTTCCAGCTGGTAAGTAAAATTTTTCTAAATTTTGATCACAAGGAATTGTGTAAGTAGTATTATCAGGAAGCGTAAATGTCAAAAATGAATTTTCTAAATCAATCGACGATAGTCCCGAATTGTCTCCAGCCTTGTAATAAATATTTTGGCCATAATTTAAATTGATGATTTGAGATGTGCCATTATTCGATATAGAATATTGTAATATTTCAGGATTCCAATTCTCATGATTATTAATAGCGCATATATCCAAAGGAATAAGACCATTACTGTCATATGAATATTTAGTGGATATGTAATCATAGTATTGAGAGCCACCAGTTGGGTAAATAATATTTTGTAAAAATCCTGTAAAATTTAACGCCTCATTTTGTTTTAAAAGACCATTTCCAACATCATCATACTCTGCATAATAACCCCATTCATCTAAAGTTGCACCTAAAATATAAGCATCCATATCAGGTAGCAAATCCCGATTGTAATAAGTGAAAGATGTGGACTCCGTATTCGTTGAATTATAACCTGATTTAACAATTGAAGTTAAAAAAATACGTTCGAAAGGATTTTCATAATAATTGAACTTAAAATCACTATAAGCCACTCCTGATGGGTTCAAAATCTCTATCTCAGAAATTACTTTATTACCAACATCAGGATTTGAATCTTCTATACCTAAATAGAATTTTATACTTGTGCCATCCTTAAATTGAATTAAATCTGGCAGGAAGTTTTCCGATCTTATAGTATTATATGTGAATGATTTTTTAGGCGGGAATAAAGACGCGTTGTAACTGTTATTTGCAATATAATTATTCCAAATCATAGTGTTTGACAAGTCTGCTTTCGCATTATAAGATCTGTGTATGCTTGAAAAATAATCGGAATAATTACTTTGATAAGTAATTGTTATTAAATTATCGTGTATATCATTTAAATGGCCTGGTCTAATTGCTGTTAAATGCCATGCACTTTTATAGTGGTATAAGTGATCGTCTCCTGTTTGACTTGTAGATAAATCAAAAAGCATAGTATGTGAAAAATTACCAATTGAAGAAATCTCAACTTTATCGAAAATATGAACGTTATTGTTGGTATCTATAATTTGGAATCCATTAATTTCACTGGTTCCGTAATTATAATCAATATCTATTATTAGATTCTTATTACTGATTTCAATTACTTCAGCTTGAATAACACCATCATTTAGGACTAGTACAAACGAACCACTAATACCTAAGCTATTAAAATTAAATATGTCTTGATTGAAATCATATATATCTGACGAATCTCCAGCAGATTTCCACAAGAATTTTTCTTTACTCTCTTTTGAAGTGAATTGTGAAGCTAAGTTCCAATACAATGGATTATTTAACACACCAGTAATTTTTCTACTACCTTTAGTCATTTCATCTGGATGTCCTTGAAGAACACGTGATACACTGCCTGAAAAATGTGCTGCCCAACCAGTTCCTGTTGTACTACTTGGGTTAGCAATTTTTAATAGACTTGTGTTATAGGATAGATAAGAGTTATACTCTAGACCATTACCAACTTTTTTTGAAAATATAGGAAAAGTAGTTTTTGCATGACCAGTGTATTCGCCTACTTGATCTTCCTTTAGTGATAACAAGGCACTAATGTCGGGATTCGGCGGAATGATTTGAGGTAAATCAGTAGGATTGCTCTCCTGAGCCATATTCAAATTACATAAAAATAGAAATAGAAAAAGTATTAAAACAGACTCAAATCGGTTGGATAACATACTTAAAATTTTAAATTTTCTACAAGATAAAATAATACACCCTGTAATTGAAAACACATACCTATTGTTTAACAATTACTTAATTATGCTTGCATAACAAACAAAACTATTATCTATTCATTTATTGCAAAAACAACATCCAATGAAAGATGTCTTTTAAAACGGTAATTACGTTTATGATGTTCAAAATCAAAGCTTAATAAAGATGCGCTGGGACACTTAATTAATAATTGATCCAGGAGTAGAATTAGATCTTTATAATCTCCTTTTAGCTTAATTTGAAAATATCGATGAAATGAATTTTTATCACTCACCGTTATCTCATCGTTGTAGTTCAATTATTTAAATCAATGCTAAGTATTAAAAATAATGTTGATTAAAAAAATGAATTAAAAAGCTGCAAATTGACCGTATTTAAACAAAAGGATTAACCTCCGCAGGAGTACCACTTGGATAACCCCAAGCCACATATTGAGATTTAGTTTCATCAGTATCAAGATGCACAAAGGTTTTACCAACGCCTATACGCTTAAAACCTATATCACGAGCCACAGACACCAAGTGATTTCTAATATATGTAGTTGGAGCTTTAATATCGACTGCTATACACGTTGGTATTAAATGAGAAGATTTTGAAGCGCCACCAACTTTCTTATTATGAGCTGGACTACGAGCGCCAGAATTAATCCATTGAAAAATGGGATAACCTGTTCTTGCTTCCAGTTGCTGAAGCATAAAGATTAATTGCCTATCCATACAATTTCCAGAATCAGGAATATCTGGACTGTCAAAAACCGATAAATTGATAGGTCGTTGATGGATTTGCACCACTCTATTTTTAACCGACTTTACTTTTGATTTTCTGTAAACAACAAAAGCACCTATCATCAAAATTGACAAGGTGCCCAACCCAACATAGATGTGTTGATTGCTACTTTTTACCACAACCACAGCCTTTAACTGGTGCTTTACTTTTCTTGTATCGTAAAAACAGGTCAGAACCTATTTTGACTGCACTCAATAGGATGAATGCTCCAAAAATATAGTTCAATGTGTTAGTTCCTTTATCCACCTTCATTGTTTTTTTCTTTTTTATAAGCTTGAATTTCAGCTTCAAGTTGGTCTACGTATTTTTCCAATTCGGTAATGCGGTCGCGTTGTTTAGTGATGGTTTTATTCATCAAAGTATTTTTGCTTTCCAGTTGTTTCAAGCGTTTCTCCATATTTTCAGACCAAAGCTTGTAATTTTCAATAACAAGACTATTTGCTTGAATATTTAGGTTGCGTATTTCAGCATTCTTTAAGCGTTTTTGCATTCCGTATTGCAACAGGATTTCAATAAGCTTCCAAAATCCTGTAGCTCCTAATACGATTGCAAGTATTTTAATTAAATCCATTTTATTTCATTTCGTGCTTTCGCGAAAGCTTTATTGTGCGATTATAATTCCGGTTATTACTAGTAAGCCTCCGCCAAAAAACCAGCGCTCCAGCTTACCTCTTTTTATTTGTTTTTGCTGTTGCTTTATGGTCAAATTCAGTTCTTGAATATGTGACTCATCATTATCCTGAATGACAACAAGATTCTGAACTTTACGCTCCAATTTAATGATGATGGTATCCTTTTTTTGAGTGAGATTCTGCCATCTATAATTGCGTAATTGTAGCGTGTCAATGATGCTATCTTGATAAATACTGTATTCTAATCGCTTTGCCAGATACTTGGATTGAGCCAAGTCAAAACAGAAGTATTTCTTACTCTTTATATCTTGTACTATCGGTTGTAAATCCTGAGAAATACTCATACAAGTCCAGAGCAGACATCCTATCAATAGTATTAATTTTTTCATCCAGTGCATTTTGTAAATTTTCTATCGTTTTATGACTTGAGACTATTTTACCAGTTAAGCTATCCGTTTGCTTTTTTAGCCTTTTTATTTCTTCATCAAGAGTTACATTCTCAATCGAGAGTAGTTTGTTTTTCTTTTCTAATTTCTGAATAGTGTAATTGTTCAAAGCTTCTTCGTGCGGAATGATGTAAAAGATGAGCAAGACGATAATCCCTGCAATCCAAAGCACTAATAAAAAAGGTTTCCAAAACTTCATTACTCTTTAGGTTTCGTTTGAAATAGCTTGTTCAAAAACTTTTCTAATAAGAGTTTATGAAAGACCAGTGCAAAAGCAAAAGACTGTAATAAGCACTCAATCATTTTAATTTGATAACCTCTCAAGAAAAACAACGCAACGCCGTAAATAATGCCAATTATGAGCACACGATAACGAGTCGCAATTTTGAGCTTAAAGACTTCATAGAAAAAGTTGGTTGAGCGGTAATGATTAAGACCATAAGCAATCACTATAAAGGTGAGTATATAAGCCCAGTCCAGACTGTTTAAATAATTGGATATGTGTACTAAAATTTCTATCATTTTAATTGTGTTTTAAGGGTTCGTTTTATGCTTTTAATATCTGCTTGTAACGTTGCTATTTGATGATTAGGAAATAGATTCTTAGTCAAATGTGCTACTAAAACTATGGTTGCTCCAGAGGCTAATAGCGCAAGAATTATCTTGGTTAATGTTTGATTGGTAAGTGTGACGGTAACTTCCGTTTTGATACCATCTTTATCTACCAGACCGTCTATTAAATCTTTAATGCTTCTCTTTTCTGCCATCTTTTTGTTGCTTTTTTATCTTACCCATATTTCGCTCGTTAAATAGCTGTTCTGACACTTCTTTTACTTTGTAAAATTTTATCACTCGCTCTTCAGTAGTAGCATCAAACTCATCGGTTATTAAGCCTTTTGCTGCTCCGTGGTTTTTCAAGAGATACACTCGTAGTTGATAAACGCGTTCTCCTTTGCTTCCTAATTTTAAAGGGAAATCATCATTGGGTTCTGGAAGTACTTTGGGCTTATTGACAATTGCTTTCTTTTCTTTTTCCAAAGGAGCTACAGGCTTCATTTCAACAACAGGAATCACTTTTTTAACAGGTGTAGGTTTATCTTCTTTTTCAGATTTTGATTCCTCAACAATGGTAAATTCAGCATCCTCGACAGCTTCTTCTTTATCTCTAAAGAGTACGTAACCCAATAATCCTAATCCCAAAAGCCCACCAGCGATAAGTAATCCTTTTTGCATCGTTTGTTCGCTCATTATTTCCCAAGACTTGACAGCGCTTTTCGCATTCCAGCGATATCGGCTTGTGTGAATACTGTTTTCTTTAATCGCTTTTGCGCAGCTCGTGAAGTTTTAGGTCCAAATTGTCCATCCACACCATCTCGTTTTGGTCCCGTTTTACCTAAATCTTCTTTGTAGATTTTCAGGTAACGCTGTAATATTTTCACATCAGGATGACGGCTTCCATATTTGATAGGATAGCCTGTTTTAGTAATAACTGGTTTCGTACTTGAACCTGATGATGTTGAAGAACTTGGAATAAACGGTGGTGTTTGATAGCTGGACGAACCGCTTGCAACCGTTGTTACTCCAGAAGAAGCACTTGCTAATTCAGCTTCTTTTTTCTCTTTCTTCTTTGTCATAAAATAATACGCAGTAGCAGCTCCTGCGAGTACCACGATAACACCACCTACCACTATAAGGTCTTTATTTTTCGTCATAAATGATGGATTTGCTGTTGTTAATTTCTGTTTCATTGGTTCGATTTATGATTGATAATTTGGAAGGCGTTGTACATATTTTGAAACATATTCCTTCATTTCACTTTGACTCAAAAAGCTATTTAAGTGTTGCCACATATCTTTTTTATAGAGCTGGTAATAAGCTTTTGAAAGACTTGCGATTTGTGTTTTATCACGCAGCTTTTTACCGAAAACATCTTTTATAACCTCTTCATCGTCATTAAAAGCGCCTTTAGCATCTTTAATGATTTTAGCGAGTTTTTTAGCAGAGGCATCGTCCAGTACTTGAATGCTTTTTGGCGCTACCCATTTCTGCACATCTGTGAGGTAGTTCATATCAAATGGACTGTTCCAATTTGGCTCTTGCTTGGTAGATCCTACATTTCCAGTAGTGACTTGCACACCAGTTCCTATAGAAGCCGTTGTTGTAGATTGTAGAGATTGTTGCTTTGTACGCTTTCGCGAAAGCGTAACAAAAACACCGATACCGACAACGCCAAGTCCTGCGCCACCTATCATCCACCATCCTGTTTTTGAGATTTCCATATTAAGCTGTTCTGTAATTAGGTAGTGCTTTTACAATGTTGAGCACTATGGTTATTTCTTCTTTGTCAAAGCGATCTTTGAGCGTGTCAATAAGGTTTTTAGAGTAGGTTTCTTGATAAGCTTTTGCTACTTGTGACACCTGAACTTTATCCTTCATTTTTCGGATCACACCATAAACTTGTTCTTCATCATCGCCACCTTGATACCAGCTTCCCCAAGCTTTATGAATCTGGTCTGCATAGCGAGAAGCAGTACTTGTTTTTAACACCAACACTTCGCGATTTACTGTTTGCAACACCTTATTCAGAAAATGAATATCAAAAGCATTTTGCGAGGTCAGTCCGCTTGAAATAGGCTGGATTTGTGCTTGAATAGCAGTTAGCAATTTACTGGTGCGTAGGTCACGACTGCGCTTTCTCATTGAGAAAAACGTCGTTCCTATAAAGAGCGTTACCACACTGGCACCTATGATTTTATACGTCATACTCATTTGCCTAATAATTTTAAGCCACGACCTGCAGGTGTGAGCATTGCTAAATCTGACACATCTGCATTTTTTGCTGAATTTTTAAGAAGTACAATAACTGCAATTAACACGACTGCGAGTATTACAGGTACTCCAATGGATAATACTTTTGTCAAACTTTTTCCTAAGCCAAAAATATTGCCGCCTATTTCAGATAAATCGGCAATGGTTCTGGTGGCCATATTAGATACATCAAGGTTGTTTTGATTCAACCATTTGTTAAAGTTGGGACTTGTAGTACAGATTCCTGAACCGTTAGATTTCCAAGTAATGAGCCATATCATTTTTGCATTCTCTTGTCCTAATTCGCTCTTTAATTTTGCGAAATAGCTTGTCCAGAAGTCACACGGATCGTCTGCTTCTGGAACCAAAAAAATGCGGTTATCTATGTTTACTTGTATAGCCATTAATTGTTTCTGAAAATGGTATTACTGTGTTTTTTACTATCGGTTTTACTAAAATCGTTTTGTTCTAAAAATTGCTGAAGGCGAGCTTTGAGTTGTGCTTCTTTTCTTAATGCGGTACGCTTATCATAATTGATATACAGCTGCCTGCCCAACCAAAAACCAACGCCTAATGTCAAAATCGTTTTCATCTACTTTCTCTTGTAAATATTACGCTCAGGAATGTCTAATTCTCTGAGCCATTCAGCCACTACAAATCCTGGACTATCTTCATCAGCTTTGGCAGGGATTTCATTAAAACCTGCGATAATGATTTCTGGAAAGCGCAGTATATAAAACTTTACAATCGCTTCAAGTGCCGCCTTTTGTTCATCGGTACGTGTGTCTTTGTCCCAAGCTTCTTTGAGTGTTCTACCGCCCACATAGGCGATGTGTTTTGCAATTCCTGTGATTCCATTTTTTCCGTGAGAGATGCCCCATAAATCTGTAATTGTTGGGCTTTCTTCGCTAATGATGGTTTGTAAAACACCATCTTGAAGTACGAGGTAATCAATGCCTGGACGGTTCCAACCAAAACCGCCTTTATCTTTAGGAAGCGTATGTTGATTGATAATAATTTCCTTACCGAAGTCTTTCGCTTCGCTGGTGTCGGTACTTTGTATAATGAGATAATCTACTTTTTGCATCTTCTGTGATTTAAGAGTTTATAGCTGATAAGAGTCTAAAGCCCAATAAGCGATAGACAGGATATTTCTTGATGTTGACTTGATTGTTCTGATTACCACCCAAGACATAGATGTATTTTTTGTCCTCTGAGTAATTAACAAATAGTCCTACGTGACCTTTCCAACTGGATTTTTTATGACGCCAGAAAACAACTACGTCGTTGAGTTTGGGTTCTTTAATTTCGATACCAATTTGCAGCCAAGAACGAGCGGTTAGTTTATGACTTCGTTCTACTTTCGCCCTGAATGCTACCCAATTGATAAAGGCAGAACACCACGCAGTTTCATCTGTAGTGACCCAAATATGTCCTATTTCCTTGAAGTAATTGACAACAATGGGATTATGCTCTTTACCTACAATTTCGGTTACACCGTATTGACTTAAGGCTATATTAATAAGTTGCGGCATTAGGTGGCTCGTCTTTAGGATTATCGAGCCACGATACTGGAATGCCCTTACTCATTTGGACACCAGTAGATATTCTTGATTTTTCGGGAAGTAAATTATACATCTCGATTTGCTGGTAATAAATTAGAAAAGTCGCCTGTTGCAATGGATTGATTTTAAAACACCAGGTCACGTGACCATCTATCAGATTGCCATTAAAGTCAAATATCTCTGAAACATTTGCAAAGTTTTGGGGACTCTGACTATTACTTAAAGAGATGGTTTTACAAATCTCGGTTCCAGTTACCGACTTCTCCATAATCTGAAGTGCATTGATGCGGTCTTCTCCAGAGGCGACCAGCTTCACGTGACCAACCATCGCAGGATTGTATTGAAAATCTTGACGATCTTCATAATACTCTTCGTTTACGGTTACGGTAGGACTTTGAATGGTTCCTCTAATTTTGATTTGGTTATTTGTTGAATTAAGAAAAACAGTTGAAGGACCGTCTAAAAGAAATGTGTCAAAACCGCTCAACGACTCGTTTCCAATCACATTTAGATTGGTGTCTAGAGTGATAAGTGCATTAGTTGTGTTATCAATAACTCTAATCACTTTTACATCCTTTTGAAACCTTAGTTTTAAAGGTTTAGGTACTCCAGTAAACTTTCTTTGAATTTCTAATGTTTCAGCATTTATCACATGAATTTCATTCGTTTGAAAACTAGAAACATAGAACAAGTTAAGCTCTACACTAAAGTCAATGGATATAACATCTGTTAGAATTCCCTCTATCTTATTTTTAAATGCTCCAGATTCACTTATTAAATGAATTTCTGAGGTTCCAGTATCATACACAAGAAGATCTGCATTAGCACTATTGAACCCTAAACTAATTGGAGCCCTGAAACCATTTAATTGATACGACTGATAGCTTTGGTCAATCATCGTTACATAATCTGATTTTGAATTAGCCACATAGAAACGATTGTTGTACGTATTATAAACGATATCAACTGGTTCAACGCCAGTATTTACTACTTCTTTTACTTCACCTGAATGGTTTAAAATCAAAACTTGGTCAGCTCTTTTACAAGCAATGGCAATGTCTCCATAGTTGGGATGAGATTGGTTTGAATTGTAAGAGAGTTTTACAGGACCTTTGATATCCACATTTGAATTGGTATTCAAGTCAATGAGTTTTTCAATGATTCCTTCAGTGCTTACAATCGTCATCGCGTCAGCTCCTTCATTTAGGATATAGTACCTATTACTCGCTGTATTGTAAATAACATCCATGGGATTTTGTTCGGTCTCAATAATAGTGTCAAATGAGTTTTTAAAACTTTCGTCTTCCGTTAATTTAGTTTCAGTATTGGCACCCCAAAGGGATACTTTTCTGATATCTCTGGTATGATTAGTTACAGTAACCTGAACCACTTCATTATCCTGTTGAAGTTGCTTATAAAAACGTTTCAAACTTGCTTGTTTGTCAAACCAATTATATGTTGCTTTACTCATTTACTCTGTAGTTTTCTATAAAATTGATGACATCTTTGGTGCGTTCAATTTGTGAAGCACCGACCATTTCTGGGTTTTTCCCGAACACTTTAGTTACGGCATACACAGCTTCTATGGTTGGAAAACCATAATCGAGGTATTGTTTCATTCCGCATAAATCTGCGGTGGTTTGACTGCGTGTATTTAAAAACCAGTGACAGCCTTCGTGCGCTAAAATTGCTACTCGAATAGGAATGGTATAAGACTTAAACAACCGTTGTGAGATTTGCACCCTTGGCATTTTACGATGCGTTCTCGCTGGTGTGATAAGCTCTGTACCAAATGGGTCGGTGATTTTATCTAAATATTGAAACAGAAACTCACGGTCTGGACTCTCATAAAATCCGGGAGGCACATAACCTGCTTTTTGTGCGAACTGAATGGCAAATTCTAAAAAGCGATGTTGGTCATCAGTTGCCCAGACAGCAAGCGCTGGCATCTTTTCAATCTTTACGTTTACGATTTCAAAAGCATCATCATCTGCATCGTTTTTATCAAAGACTTCCATTTCCAGCACTTCTGGAGAAACTGGTAAGGCGATGATAAATTCTCGTTTTGAGTTCGCTTTCGCGAAAGCGGCTTTTCTCCTAAAATAATAGCTATTAGGATATCTAGGGTCATACACACGAATCCCCAACTCAAAAGGCATCAAAGCCATTATGGTCAGTTTTATCTGAAAGCGCTCTTTATTGGATGGAATGGTTGTTATCACTGACCGTATTGTTGGTATTGCTTATTCTTAGAATTACTCATCACAGCGAGACCAATGACACCAACGACCACAACACCACCTAAAATATAAACGACGGTAGGAATGCCTTTTTTATCTTCTTCTGGAATTTCAGGAGCACCTAAGTCTATAGAGAAGTCAGAAGGTGTTTCTGTTGTTGAAGTACCATAATCAGGTCGTTTAGGTCGGGTCAAAGAGTCGATAGCGCTACCTATGGCAGTAGCACCACCGATGTCATTATACACCTTACCTATGTCGCTAAAAAACTGTTTACGCTTAGCTCTACGAGCGACACGTTTAGGAGCAGACCTTCTTGCAGCTCTTTTTGCTTTTCGTTTGGCACGTCTGGCTTGACGTTTCTGTTTGTTTCCAAAAAAATCATCATAATCTTCATCCTGTAGATGGCGACTTATAATGCTTTCTGTTTCTCCTATAATCATAGCTGATTGGATTTGTTTATATCCGTTTGACTTTTACTGATTTGAACGTATTTGTATACTCCATATCCTATTATACCTAGTGTTCCTGCAACAGCAATTACTTTAATAACCTTACTAACTTTACTATCAGACTTTATTGCTTTTTTACTAGCCTCTATAGAATGGTTTTCAATCTTCTTTAATTCTACTGCGGATTCCTTAGACAAAGGAGTTTTAACAACTACGGGATTAGTTTTCTCAATGAGTTCGTTAATGGTTGTTTTAGGTGGAGCCTTTATCTTTTTTCGGGCTAGAACATTAGGTGGTATAGTTACAGGCTTTTTCTTTGGAACTGGCGCTTCAGTATTTCTAGCTACCGAAGGTGATTTCAGTGGACGTATTTTGACTATTTTAGGACGTGTTCTCCTCGGTGGTCGGCTCAATTTTGGTCTATTAAGTCTTCTTTGCTTGTTTATTCTTTTTCTGCGTTTCCTTCTAATTCTTTTCCTAAAGTAACGACCAGCGATAACGGTTCCTAAGAAATTATCATTCTCTTGATAAACATCATAATCTGTAAGTGCGAAAGTATTGGTCATTGTTATCTTGGCATTGGCATCGGTGGTTGTCCATAAGGCATTGGTGGACGACCAGATTTCATTAATACTACCGCACCTATTCCTAAGACGACCACACCGCCACCTATCATCAGCATCATATTGGTTTTCTTCTTGGCTGCTTCAGATTTCTTTTGTTCCTCAAGGCGTCTGCGCTCTTCTTCCTGTCTACGTCGTTCTTCGGCTTCTTTTCGTCTTTGTTCTTGCTCTTCGCGCATTCGTTGCATACGCGTTTCCATATCGCGTTTTGCTGCTGCGGCTTGTGCTGCCGCTGCCGCATTTCCGGAACCAGAACTACTACGCTTTTTCTTTTTTAATAGTCCGCCTAAAATACCTACAGCTCCTTTAGCCACTGCTCCCCAAAACTGGTCGTTATCTTGTGATGAGACACGTGCGATAAGAGTTTCTAACGCTTTCGCGAAAGCGGAATTACCATCTTTCAATAGCTCTATAATCTCATTACTGAGTTGTTCCTTTACTGGTTTACCCTGAAAAAAGACGTTGTGTTGCGCCAGTAAATCCTGAACAGGTTTAGGATAATGCAATACCAAATAGGTGAGATTATCGATGGCCTGATTGTACTGTGATTGTTTATTTGACATTATTCATATTGAATTTTAAACCGTGACCAACTAACGCTCCAGCGATAAAAACCACTCCAAAAAGTATCAATTCATCTTTGGTTATACTGAAGGTTTTTTGAGTATGCGGTTTAGGTTCTTCTTCCTTTTTCTTTGCTTCCTTACGGATGCGCAATTCGTTCCAAACCATTTGAACTTCCTGTGCCAGATTTTTGTCTTCAGCATTGGCATTTGAACGTTTTACAATGGTCTGGTAATAGCGCTCGAGTGCTTTATCGTTATAGCTTTCAAACTGATTGAGAAAGCTATCTTCATCACCTGTGCCTGCATAATTAGAATGTCCACAAGCTCTACAAAAGTTGCTTTCTGTGTTGTATGAATCATTACTGCACGCACCGCAAAAGTTATCTTCTTGAGCGGTGTTGAGTTTAAGAATTGCGTCTTTATCTGGATGGAGCTGGATGAGTTCCTTAATGACCTTGCGACCTTTTTTTCGCGTAAGCTCCTTTATTGCTTCTGCCAAATGCGTGGGGTCTTCGGGCGCTTCAAAACCGTAGTCAAATAACAACTTAGCCACATCATCTGGATTGTGATAGACGATGTAGTCAATTCTGTTTTGGGCGAGTGAAGGTGTTGGTAAGGTATTTTTCATCTTGATTTTAATAAGAACAGCCAGAGTTTATGGTTTAGGGTAAAACCGACTCTGGCTGTCTGGTATTAGGTACAAAGTCTGGACGAGTTCCTTGTTACGGGATTATCGTCTACGACGTCTTACCAATCGAGAAACTGGACGTCTGGCCACCGGTTTTCTGACTAGTCGACGACGTTTTACGATTCTACGCGCAGGACGTCTCACTCTGCGTCTAGGACGCATACCTAATGCTGTCGGTCTCTTGCGACGGATAAGGTCTAACTGTGGCAACCCTGTCGTACGTGGCGCTCTAGAAAGTTCTGCCACGTTGCTACCTTTAAGAAGGTTTCCTAGGTTTGCTCTCGCTTTAATTGTAAATGTGAAAACTGCGGTAACGCCATCTTCAATAAACACTCTTAAAGAATCCTGACCTGTGACATCCATCTCAAAGTTATCGTCATCGATAAGTTGCTGGGTGAAGTTTTGAGGCGAAGTCGCATTACGCGGTTGATACACTCTGGTCGTCTTAGAACCTGATGCCGTTCTACGGTCAATGCGCAGGACGTTATCAAACTGGAGCGAATTGCTCACCGAGTATTTCATTCCTGCAATCTTAAACGGATTTGATTTACTCTCTTCACGCACTTCTTTGTGGCTGGACTCTTCAATATCTACAGTAACCCCATTAGGCTGTGCAGCTTCGGCATTACCGCCAAAGATGACTGCCTCGGCACGTGCACCAGATTTGTTAGTCACGACTACCGTTAAGGTTCTGTCGTTAGGGTCTATTTTACCTATGGATGATTTGGTGTAATCGTCATAGGCATCATCGTCGTACTCGCCTTCGTCGGCATAGTCGTCGTAATCGTCAAATTCATCTTCGTACTCCTCGTCATAACCGTCTTCTAAACCTTCAAATCCAGTATCGAAGTCGTCTTCTTCCTCGTCGTACATATCGTTATCGTAATCGTCATACTGGTCTTCAGCAGCTTCTTCGTAACGCATTAACTCGTCGTTATAATCTTTCATTTTTGTGTTGTTTGCCTGTGTAAAAGAACAGGATGGTACTTTTTTTAAGTTGCTATTTAGTCTCTAAACACTATTTTTTAGCTGTGGTTGCAGTAGCTGGTTTTTTAGCGGCTGCTAGTTTTTTTGCTTTCATCTTTTGCATCATCGGACCGATTAAAAAAGTTCCTAATGCGATTCCAGCGACGCCTGCTCCTACACAATAAAGAATTGGTGTCCAGGCGATGTCGTTCTTGTTTGCCATTCGTTTAATTATTGATTGATTTCATTTTTGAATTACTTGGCGAGGTCTCTAAACCTTGATAGACTGCGAAGTTGAGAATGAATGGTAGTTTTACCGCTGTCGCGAAAGGGACTTTGGGACGGAGAAATTATTAACTTTACAAAAAGATAATTTATGAAAATATCGCAATCCTTACCGCGCCCAGAAAATTGGCAGGACTTTGAAACACTTTGTAAAAAATTATGGGGCGAGGTCTGGAACTGTCCAGAAACAAAGAAAAATGGACGTTCTGGACAAGACCAATCTGGTATTGATGTTTGTGGTATGCCTGATGGAACTAATTTTTATATTGGGATTCAATGTAAAGGAAAAGATGAGTACACCAATAAACAATTGACCAAAAAGGAGATAGATGAAGAGATAGCTAAAGCGATGAATTTTAAGCCTAAGCTCAAGAAAATGTATTTTGCGACTACGGCTATAAAAGATGCAAAAATTGAAGAGTATATAAGAGAAAAAAATATTGAACACATAGAGAATGGCTTATTTGAAGTTCATTTATATGCTTGGGAAGAGATTGTAGAATTGATACAAGAAAATAAAACTACTTATGATTTTTATCTAAATAGCAATTCGTTTAAAACAAACCAGTCTGTAAAAGTAACTTTTGAAAATGGAAATACAGAAATTACGGTAAGACCAAAATTTCTCAGGATAATAAGAGTCGGAAAAACTAGAAGAGAAGAATTTGAAAGAGAGGCAGCTAATATGATACCTCAATGGCTTAAAGAATTTCAAGATAGACAAAACATTTGGGATCAATTCAACACGCATAAAGCTCATATTGTAACACCTAGTAAACCAAGGACTAAATTTAATAGAAGTCTCTTTGACGCTACTGTTTTAGTTTCAAACAATGGTTCTCAACCTTTAGAACATTGGAAGTTAATTGTGAAATTACCAAAACAGGTTTTGTATGCTACTTTTAAAAACTGTGAAAAAATACAAAGAGCCTTTATTCCCTCAGTAAACTCAATACAATTTGACACCCATATTGATAAAAGAAAGCACCTAGTCGAACTTGAACCAAGAAAAAAAATATTAGTTGGCGATGATATTTTTTCTTCGGATCAATTCTTTTTAAAAACTCTGTCTGAAGAAATGACACTTGAGTTGCCTTGGAAATTCATTTCAAAAAACTTTAAAACAGAGGGAAAACTTACTATTACAGTTGTGCCAGAATGGGAAATTAAAACTATAAAAGTTCCGGATGACTCTCCGCTTTTATTAGATGAAAATGAGCGCGTAACTATTGAAGATTATATTGAATCTATAGACGATGATTAGTTAGATAGGAGTTCCAATACCATCCTCGTGATAACGTAACTTCTCTGAAATCATCTTCACAATAGCTTCATTCTTGGTTTTGTAGATTTTATTTCCGTCAAAATCCTGTTCATTTAATAGCATTTTTACTTTTCTACTTTCTTCCTGATCGATAAACTTTTTACAAGCTCTGATGAAGGCAGCGCGACTGCAACCTTTAATGCGTTGCTCTCGCATATTGACATAGACAAAAAAGCTTTTCTGAATTTTAAATTGTTGCTCCGTAATCTTACCCATTGCAAAAGCATTGGAACATAATTCGTACTGCTCGTCTACAATGAGTTGCGCAATACGTACCATTTGATATTTCGGGATACGCTCTCGATAGCGCGTTACATCATCCACTTGATGGTGCAATCGCAACCACGTGCAGTTTTGCCATTCTGAAGTGGTAATTTTTGCCACAGATTGATGGGTAAGTACGATATCAATTCCTTTGTGACGCACGGTACACAATGCACCTATCATAGATTGCCCTTTTGCACCTGTCATATAATGGTCGATATCGTCCAGGACGACAAGCCCATTTTTGTAGTGCTTCATAATTTTGGTAATGACTTCTTTTTTCTGGTCATTATCCATAGGCGAACCGTCGGGATTAAATGGACGAATGCGTCTTGATGATACCTTTGTAAGTGCTTTGAGATGATTAGGACTTACAGTTCTGAATTGCGGATAATCATCATCATTCGTATCAAAAGCCAACACTTTACGACCTTTCTTTCCCATCACGAGATGGTCCATAATATAATGCTTAATCTCTTGTTTATTTCGGTAGGTCTTACCAACGCCTGTTTCGCCACAAACAAGCATAATCATTGGTTGGCGTTCTAAATCTTCCTTTTTATAAGTGATGGGTTTACGACCGCGATTAGATGTAGTTCCAGCCATTACGAATTGTTTTGTGGTTCTTCGGCAACCTCTAAAATAGGTAGGCCTTCATCGACTTCTTCTGCTTCGATGTCTTTTATGATAGGTTCTGGCTTATTTACTTCTCTTTGTTCTGGCTCTTGTTTTGGTTCCGCTTTCGCGAAAGCGGAATTAGAACTATCAATGTCATCATTATCTCTGTCATCTTTTTCAACATCATCAACTTCTGTTTCTCCTTTTTCCTGACGCACAATATCTAGAATGCGATTTTCAAGAAGATTATTCTCTGCTCGTACTTCCAGAACGATTTGTGCTTTTTTCATTAAGATGGAAATGACTGCACCCATCAATTGCTGTTCTGGCGTAAGCTTTTTAGCTTTCTTACGCAGCACTTGAGCGAGTAGAGGCCTCAGTAAGGCTTGGTCTTCTTTATCAAGTTTGATACGCTCAACATTCTTGTTGTTTTGCTCATCTACAACTTGAATAATTTCTTCAAACTCGTAAAATTCCTGATGTTTTTTGATTTTTACGAAGTAACCACCACCTACAGCGAGGACGTTGTTGGACATTCCTAAAATAGCATCTGCAGCTTGGTTAGCTTGTGCAAGTGGTACTTCAAAATCTTGGTCTGTTACCGTATCATCTTCATCTGTATCAAATCCGTTTCCATTGATATCCTGTTCTGGCGCGTCTAATGGTTCCTGTGCTTTTTCCTTTTCCACATTAGCTTCAACGGTACTTCTAAAGTCTATTTGCGTATTTACGCTATGTTTAGGTTCTAATTCATCTAGCGTTTTATGCTCTTGTTTTGGTTTCCAGACGTTCCAGCTTTTCTGTTTTTCTTCGGTTTCAAGAGGACATTCACCACCTATATCTTTTTCTATGACAGGCTGATTAAGCGGACTACTATCTTCATTTTGAAGTTGTTCAAAATTAATTTCTTCTGGACTTGCGGTAAGGGCTTCTTGCACCTCTTTTGCGATGTTATCTTGCATAGGTTTAGTTCAATTTTGCTATAAAATTGATGATGTTGTTTTCTAGGATTTTAAACTTCTCTACAAAAGGCTTGTAGAATTGTGGGATGGAAAGAATCTCATCGCACTTGTGGTAATTGTATAGTATGGCACGCTTAGACTGGCTAAAGCTTTCGCCAATCTTAGAATAACTAGAATCTGTATATTTTTTGAGTAGAAAATAACAACACATACGTGCTTCACGATACTCTTGAACGCTGCTGGTATAGAAGTTTTCTTCTTTTAAATCAAAGACTTCAATGCTCTGGGAAATGATAAAGACCAGAAGAAGTTTTACTTTCTCTTTATCTTGAGTAGTAAGCTCTGTATTGTTAGTCAAACTATCAATAACCTCAATGGTTTTTTGAAGTCCAAACTTCCCAATTAAGGAATCAATTCTTTGCTGTAAATCGTGATAATCGTATGCTGTCTTTTTCATTGGGCAATCGCCGAATTGTTTGACAGCCAAAGTATAGAAAGTTGTTTTACAGTTTTTTGTCAATAAGTTTGTAAGAGATTTACTTTAAATTAGCATCACAAACAGTTAAAATTATGAAGGGTTTATTTATCAAAATTTTCAATGCAAAAGATGAGATTGAATTGCAATCAATAATTGATGCGAATATTTCTATTTTTCAAAACTTCAATTGGAAACCTTTAGGAGATAATAAGAGTAATTATGGTGTTGTAAAAAATCAACAATCCAACCCAATTGCGGCCTTAATAGAAAAGGTTACAAATTCAATTGATGCTCTCTTGACAAAAAAGTGCTTTGAGCATGGTGAAGAACCTTCTTCAAATAAGGCACCTCAATCCATGGAAGAGGCAATCGAAACTTTCTACAAGGATAATAATTGGGATTTGCCGAGTTTTCGAAAAAAACAAGCGGAAGAGATTCAAATTATTGCCGATGGTGTAGGTCCAAGAACTCAAAGAAGTCAATATGCAACTTCTGTAATTGTTTATGACAACGGTGAAGGACAACATCCAGAAAAATTTGAAGACACCTTTTTATCCTTATTAAGAGGAAACAAAAACAATGTACAATTTGTACAGGGTAAATATAACATGGGAGGAAGTGGAGCTATTGTGTTTTGTGGTAAAAGGCGTTACCAACTTATAGCTTCTAAAAGATATACGAATGATGGCGAATTTGGATTTACTTTAATCCGAGAGCATCCTAAACAAGATTCAGATCAAGCTAAAGAAACTTGGTATGAGTATCTTTTAATTGATGGAAAAATCCCTTCTTTTCCAATTGATGAACTTGATATTAACTTAGAAAACAGAAAATTTCAAACAGGTACTATAATTAAAATGTACTCTTATCAATTTCCAACAGGTTATTCGGGTTTTGCCCAAGACCTTAATCAGAGTATAAATGAGTTTTTATTTGATCCTGCATTGCCTATTTTAACTAAAGATACTGCTTTAAGATACCCAAACAACAAAGTACTTGTTAATGACCTTTATGGTCTAAAAAGAAGACTGCAATCTGAGGAAAGTGATTATTTAGATGATAAATTCTCGGTAGATTTTGAAGATGAAACCTTCGGAAATGCAAAAGTCTCTTGTTATGTGTTTAAAACAAAAGTTAGAGGTTTTGATTTAAAACGATCTAAGCAAGTAATTCAAGATCGTTACTTTAAAAATAATATGGCTGTGATGTTTTCATTAAACGGACAAGTGCATGGTCATTATACATCAGAATTTATAACAAGATCTTTAAAACTTAATTTACTAAAAAGTCATTTGCTTATTCATGTAGATTGTACTAATATGAAATATGACTTTAGAAAAGAACTTTTTATGGCTTCAAGAGACCGCTTAAAGAGTGGTGACGAAGTAAATTACCTAAGAAGCTTCTTAGCGTCTCAATTAAGTAAGGCTGATGGGAGATTAGCTAAAATTGAAAAAAGAAGGAAACAAGCAGTTGATATTGACACTTCCTCCAAAACTAGTGACCTTTTGAAGAATTTTTCCAAAAATCTACCACTTGACTCTGATTTAATGAAACTGTTAAATGACACATTTAAACTCGATATAAAGAAAGAGAAAAAATCTAAAGAAGAGAAGAAGCCCTCTAAGAAAGAAAAAGAGGAAACACCTTTTAATCCAGAGCGGTTCCCATCTATGTTTAAAATAAATGCTAAAAACGATGGTGTACAAGAAGTTGCGAAAATTCCTTTAAATGGTGAAAAGACTATAAAGTTTAGTACTGATGTTGAAAATGATTATTTTGATAGAACCGATGAGCCTGGTGAGTTGCAATTATCCATTTTAAATATAAAATCAAATGATTTGTTTGGTTGTGATGCACCTGGTGAACCAAAAGAACCTTCAGAACTATTTAATGTTATAAAAAGTAGCCCAAATAAAGGAACCATAAAACTAAGCCTCAATCCTAAGGAGTCCTTAAAGGTTGGTGATGCTGTACAAATGAAAGTGTCGCTCTCAGCACCTAGAGAAGATTTAAACGAAATATTTTGGGTGAAGATTGCCGATAAAGAGGCTAAAAAAGAAAAAGCACCTAAACCAGAAGACGATAGTGAATCACTTGGGTTGCCAAATATGGTTTTTGCTTATAAGGATAAAGTGGGTAAAGGCGAAAATGCTGTTTCATGGGATGATGTTGAATCTGCCACTAGTCTAGACATGGATATAAAAACGGTAATGGCACCCGAAGCGCAAGGTGATAACTTAAATGCTATTTTTATAAATTTGGATAGTTCAGTATTAAAATCTTTTAAATCCAAGTACAAAAACCCAAACCAAGAACAATTAGAGATAGCTAATAGAAAGTTTTATACTTCTGTTTATTTTCACACCTTATTTCTATACACCATTAGTAAAAATAGAGGCTATGAAATAACGCAAAAAGTAGAGGGTAAAGATGATCCTGAACACGTCGATTTAGGTCAGTATCTAAAAGATTTATTTGACCATTATTACTCTACCTTTATATTAAATTTTGGTGGCATGGAAGAAATGATGCAAGGATTAGCAGATTAATAACTAATAATAATTCCATTGAAAATATGATTACGACCGCATTCGATCTCGGAGAAGAAATACTTAAAAAGACATTACCCTATAAATTACATCAGGATTTATGGAACAAATATGATTTTGACCCTTTAGATTTAGATTTTCAAAATTGGACTACAATAAAATATTTGAATGAAGATGGTTCTGACTTTAGTAATGAAATCAATGAAATCCCAAATAATAGAGGTGGTCTATACTTATTTACAATTAAATGTGATATAATTAACTCATTGACCATATATCCAGTCTATATAGGCCGAGCACAATTCACAGAAAACCAAAATTTAAGAAAAAGGTGTCGTGAGTATTTTACTAAGTATCTAAGAACGGATGAGCGACCATTAATTACTAAAATGTTAAAATACTGGGGTAAAGAGTTATACCTTAGCTTTATTGAAATAGAAGAAAATATTGAAATAGTTGATTTAGAGAAAAAAATAATCAATTCTTTGTTGCTCCCATTTAATAGTGAAATACCCGATATAGAAATAAGACAAGCAGTCTCTGCTTTTAACTAAAATATTATGAAAGTTCCAGCTTTAAGATCGAAAATAGGTGAATTAACCTACTATATAACCTCATTAACATTTAATCAGGTTAATAATTATGTATCACCAATTGATGATCAACTTCACACTTCTGAAACGCTAAGAGATTTAATTCAAAGAAGTATAACACAAAATTATTTAAGTATAAAAAATTATATTTTAAATCAGCCAGAAATGTTTTTCAGTTCATTAGTCTTAGCTGTGTACGATAATTATCCAGACTGGCAAGAGATAGAAGTTAACTACGGAGATGAACAATATAATAGTATAGGTCTACTCAACTTCCCTGGACAGCATAAAATATTCCCTGTTGACGGGCAACATAGAGTCGAAGGAATAAGGGCAGCTCTAATTGAAAAACCTGAATTGGGTTCTAATAAAATTAGTGTAATATTCATTGGACACAATAATGAAAATAAAGAAAAAACCAGAAGGTTATTTACTACATTAAATAGATATGCCAAACCGGTTTCTCTAAGAGACATCATTGCACTAGATGAAGATGACACAGTGGCTATAATTACAAGAAAACTTCTCGAGAATTTTGATTTATTCAAAGGTAATAGAATTGTGGATATAAAAAACAAAGCAATACCCAGAACTAATTTAGATGCTATTACATCAATTATCACACTTTATCAAGCTAATGTTTTACTAGCAAAAGTTCATTATCAAGAAAAATTTGATAAAAAACCAACGAAGAAAAATTTTAACGAAAAATTCTTGAAATTCCGACCATCTCATGAAGTTATAAATGATTTTAAAACTTATATTTTTAATTTTTGGACTTCATTTCAGAATAATTTAACTGCCATAGAAGAATATATTAATATGGAAAATAATATGGCGGCAAATTTCAGGAATAGTGCTTCAGGTGGAAATTTAATATTTAGACCTGTAGGATTTATCCCTTTAATTAATGCAATAATAAATATTTATGAAAGAACTAATAATATTGAATATGATGAAATTATTGGGAACTTTGATATGATTGATTTTAATATGAACAACATTCCGTGGAGAAGTATAATGTGGAATCACGTCGAGAATAAAATGATAATGAACCAAACAGCTCTAACACGATTATTGTTAATATATTTATATGATAGAGATTTACTTACTGAAGCAGAACTCTTGAAAGTTAAAGAGGGATATGCTGCAAAATTAAATATTGAAGGTGAGGAGTCGGTATTTGATATACTAGATGCTATATAAAACAAGCGGTACAAGCATCACCCTCAGTATCATCTAAAATATCTAATAAAAATTTAGAGTTTTTAGAATTATGCTTATTCGTACGTTTTAAATGGCCTAATTTAATTTCTCTTATTCTTGCAGGTTGCATAAGCTCAGTCAAAGATTCATTTGGTATCCATGTAAATAGTTCTTCCTCATTTTCGTATTTAATCGCCTCTTTAAACTTTTCGGGATGTTGTTCATATAACCAAACCCATTCTATTTTTTGTTGAAAGAAACAAAAATAACAACCAGATCTACTTCTTGCATATTCTCCTACCTGCCCATCAACTTCATATTTCACTTTATTGTAATATGCTGGTACACCAACACCACTTTCTTCAAGAATTTTAAAGATGTCTGCTTTTACCAAATTGTCTTCATTTTCTAACAACGGATAATCATCTTCTATGGACAAAGGGTAATCTGTAGTTTTTAAATACTGAAAAACACTTTTGTTGTATTCTGCAACGCCAAAGCCTAATAAAGCATCTAACTTTTCTTTAATAATACGCTCTTTCTCTAATCTGTAATTTCGATTAAATGAAATCGGCTTTGAGAATATGGCATCAACTTTATCTAATTTAATCCCTTTTAAGAACTGACTATAATAGCTTAATAATTGTTCTTGATTTTCAGGATTAAAAATCTTTTCTAACACATCTTGACTCCAAATATTTCTTCTAAATGGAAATATGGACTGTATATTTTTTTCTCTCGATATATAACCTTCTCTTTGTTCATCTCCTCTGATACCAACATAAGAAACTGTTGGGTTACCACTAACAAACTTTTCGAAAGGTTTTAATTTCATTAAAGATGTACACCACCTTGCTTGTGGTGAGGGTAGATATCCTCTAAAAGACTTAAAGTGAAAGTCAAAAGGATCTTCATTAGTACTGGCTATTTTTTCGTCTTCAAGCCTATTAACTTCAATCCCTAAATAGCTTTCTAAATTATCTATTAACTGATAGGTTTCATCGAGCTCTTTACCTGTATCCGTAAAATAGTATTTAAAGTTAAAGCTGGGATATTTGTCTTTTAGATAAATAGCTAAAGCGGCACTGTCCTTCCCACCTGAAATGCCTAATACGTGATCGAGTTTACTCATTTAGTTCTTTTCTCAGTAATTCTGTTAAGACTGCTATTCTTAACTTTTTATCATCTCCTAAGCTACTTTCTATTTTAGAAATAGACTTTTTCACTTCTTCTTTTTGTTGTTTTGAAATACGAACCATATGGTTTTTTAACCCTTGATTCGGAGATGTAAAATCTAATTTATAAATTTCTTCTTCGCTTTCATCAAAGTTAACATTTTTTATATCACATAAATTATCTAACTCCTTAATAATGAAGCTCAATTTTTCTTTTAAAATATCTTCATCTTTATCTGATATTCTGTCTAAAGGTTTGGATAATAAAGAAAAACAAATAGAATTAAGCCAACTGTCTCTGTCATCTAACTCAGAATTTACTCGTAGCATAAACGTTTTTTGAGATGGCAAAATTTGATGCTCTTTTAAAGAGCCAAATCGTTTCTGTAGTTGTGTTTTATAATGCGGAAAATCACTTTTTGTTCCCAAAACCTCAACAGTTAAAAAGTTTTCGAAACGGTTTAACAACTCTCTGTAAGAATCCTTTACTTCAATAATTGTTTTTTGAAATTTGATGATATATTCATCGAATAACTGTTCATTTTCAATAAGTTCTTTAACATTATATCCTAACGCCATCGGAAACTGCTCAAAGAATATCTTTTCCGGGTCTTCGGCATGTGATATCGTATTTCTTAACTTCAATGCTTCTTGAGAAAGTCTTTTTGTTTTTGTTGAATAATCCGTAAGCCCTTTATATAAAATTAAAAACGGTCTTACACTTTCTATAAAAGTCTCGTTAGAGACAGAATTTCTTTTATCTTGATTCAGATAAACTCTGTATTTATTAAACAAGTTGAGCCTTAAATTATCTAACTCAAAAGATTTAACTGAATATTCATTAGGATTTCTAGTAATTAAATAAAGTACAGTTTCGTTGATATAAGGCATATAACCTCCATCTACATTATAAAGTGCAAAATCCCCTCTTTTTACAAATAAAAAGGTTGGAATTAAAAAATCCACAACACCTTGTTTTAACTTATAAGGTTTCTGTTTTAAAGTTTTGATTAAATCTGTAATTGGCTTTTGTTCCTTTTTGGCTTGTTGTAAAAACAATTCACACTCCTGCCATACTCTCATAAAATTCTCGTCATTACTATCAGGTGAAGTTGTAATGTAACTTCCATCTTCCTCTCTATGAATTCCGTTATTTTTTATTAAACACCAGTAAATAGTTTTATCCGATGGAAACTTGTCTTCAGGATAACCTAAATCTTTCTCGGACCAATTATTTACAAGTTTATTAAAATATGATTTTCTTGCTGAGTTTATAGCTCCAGAAACCTTATGCTTATTTATTAACTCCATATTGATCCTAGGAGTATGAGGATAAATAGAATTGCATATTTCTGAAAGTATTTTATTTAGTGTCTGCTTATTATTTATTCTTCTTCTTTGACCTTTAAAAAACCACTTAATGTTCCTAGAATACAAAGAGTCTAATACGTAGTGGTTCAATAGGGCTTTTTGACTATTGATGATATTATTTAATTCTATTTTGGCAAACTTATCATCAACATCAACATCACTTAAAACTTTTTCTGTTTTAACAATATCCAAAAGTGTTTTTCTGATAGTATTAGAGTTTTTATAAAAGCCGTATAGAATTGGCATATCCTTATCTTTTGTCTGTTCAATTATTTCTTTATCAGACAGTTTTTCGTTAAAGATTAGATTAATAAAGCCGTCTATCTCATCGATAGGAGTTTCAAACGAAGGATTTTCAGTAATATTAAATTTAAACAACCTTGGTGTCCCTGTGCTGAACAAAGCTTCCTTAGCAGTTAATATCGGAAAATCAAAGGCTTCCTTTAGTCTATGAACTAAGTCTAGACTGTCATCAATACTATCACTTGCCTTTAGAATTGCTCCCTCAATGTCCATGTCTGTTCCACCGAAAAGCTTGAAAGAATTACTGAAACTATTAAATCTTATTATTTTAAATTTCTCTAAACTCTTAAGTGAATCTT
Organism: Nonlabens sp.; assembly: GCA_020630715.1. Lineage (GTDB taxonomy): Bacteria > Bacteroidota > Bacteroidia > Flavobacteriales > Flavobacteriaceae > Nonlabens. The sequence goes on along the minus strand of JAHDIQ010000002.1, from coordinate 337,873 downwards.
TAATATTATTTGAAGTATGATTATAGGATAAATAACTTATTAATAGATCCTGATTAATACTAGCTCCTTTACTTGCAAATAAATTAAATAGTCCAATTATTTTTAAAAGATCAATAGCCGAGTTCTGATTTTTCTCAACTTTTGCTTCAGCTCTTTCAATTGCATCTTTAATTAAAGCCCATTGCGCATAATCAGGGTTATGCTTACTAACTAAAACTGAATATAAATTGACAAGCAAATAGTCATACAGTTTTGGAATATCAAACAAATCATCACTCTTTAAACTTTCTAAACCTAAGTGGTCAGACGTATTTAAGAAAGTAAATAGTGATCTTTCGTTTTGACCATATCTTTGCAAGGAATATGTTAATATTATTGCCGAAAATATGTCTAAAGGAAATAAGTTGTTTCCTATACTGTTCAAATAATCATGTGAAATTGAAAAACAATTATTACTTTGATTTAGTTTATTGAGGTTTTCGTTGTAACCAATATATCTCTTGGAAGCTTGATAGTTCGCACTAAAATGTTGTGATACTAAAAAAAGTAATTGCTCAATTGGTTCATTAAATGCAATTTCACGCAATCTTCCTTTTACTTTTTTCCACTCATTTTTTTGCGACTCTGATAGATCATTTGAATAAGAGTCAATTGCCTGATGTACTGAAGTCAATAGTATAATATTTCTATTAGAATCATTGACAAATTCTGCAAGTTGCTGAATAAAGTACATCTCCTTTTCAGGATTATGCTTTGAGGCGTATTCTAAAAATTTACCAAACTCATCAATACAAAGAATTAATAAGCCATTTTGCTTATTTATTTCATCGTACTTCTGATAAATGCAATCAAAAATTTCCTGATTACCTTTTAATTTATTTTCTATTGAAAAGTAAGTTTTGAAATATGCTATTAACGAATTATATTCACCGACAATATTTATAAACTCACACTTTCGTATATCATTTGAGCCAAAATCGAAAAAATTGTCAGTGTTAGAGCAAGAAATACTTCTATTAAATGCCCATAAGAATGAAGACTTACCTGTGCCGTAAGAACCAATAATACTAAAACTATGAACTCCTTTATCAAACTCTTTTATTATAAAACTAGCAACACGCTTAGAGTTTTCTGTAGTAATATATTCAATAGATTTGTCTTGATCTCTAATTATATTTACAGACGATAATTGTTTAATATTACCCATAATATTCTGTTATGATGTCAAATGAATTAGGTTTTTCATTTTTAAACTGTAATTCTTTTATTCCTGAATCATTCGAATAAATAATGTCCTTATATTTTTCCGAAATTAATATGAGTTTTTTTTCAAGTTGTTCCTTAGAAAAAGCAAAAATGTTTCCAACGCTATTAAAATCGTTATATAAGTTTTTAAAACTAATTGATTTCCCATAATCCTTATTCTCCAATATTATGAATAGGATAAGTTCTAATGGAATGATTTCTTGTTTATTGTTCTGAATAATATATTTTGTCGAATTATCCTTCTTTATTTCCTGAACTAGCTCAAGATCTGATAAAATTCCAGAAAAACTATCTTCAATATCTTTTTCGTTTTTAGAATAATAAGTTCGTAGAAATACTGAAAAGTCTTTTGCGATAGTGTTTTTATTTAATCCGGAATCAACACCTTCAACATATTTAATGAAGTTTTCTTTACTAAACTCAGGTTTTAACTTTCTAAATTCATTGAAAATTATTGAATAGATAGATGAGAAATCATTTACAACTAGGTGGTAATGCAGCAACCAAAGCGAAGTTTCGTCTTCAAGATATTTATCTTTTCCATTATTTTCATCAAATAAAAGATTAGCAATCGCGGTAGACTTTTCATTTTTTGTATCAATAATGTCAAATGCTTTTAACCAAAATCTTATGGAGCTAACCATATTTCTACCTACACCTAAATCAATACATGCCTGATCCACAAATTTTCCTTCTTTCTCCACATAATCATATCCCTTTTTCAACCACAAACCTTTACAATGAAAGGTTTCATGTCCTGAAAAAATTAGTTTATTGCTCATAGTTTAATATCACCTTAAATTAAGACAAAAATACAATTTATAACATCAAGATAAGGGCAACACTCAAATCTATATCCGCTCCACCTCATACCTATACCTAAATACACTGGTCCTAACCACACGATACTTCCCAATAAAAGTTTCCCAGCCGAGTTTAGATTTCAATCCTAAATCTCGAAACGTAGAGCCAGCAATATTTCGGACACGTCCCATTCTTACTAACTCCTCTAAAATAGCCTCATCATTAGCAGGTTTTAGCGTTTCCTTTTTAAGTGCAACGTTTTCAAGAACTGGCGTTTCTTCAAGCGCTTCTTCAATCTCGTTAAACTCTAGTTTGTCGGCATATTCTTCATCGATATCTTCTAGGATTTCGAGGTCAAGCTCCTCCAATTGCTCAAGTAGGTCTCCTTTTTCACAATCTGAAACCGTTTCTAGCAAAGCATACATTCTATCAAAAATTTCAATTTTATCCTGAATCGGTTCCAGGAGTAATTTTTTATCGAGGCTGTTATTCTTTAGGAAAGTTTTATGTTCTATTTTTTGCATAATCTAGACGGTTACTGGGATGAGTTGTTCTTTGTCTTGCATTGCATTTTCAATGATATTTGATAATGCTGCGGTGGCGAGTGAGGTGGCAATAATGATTCCTGTGGTTTTTAAAAGTTCAGCTCCTTTTGGGATTTGAAACTTGAATTTTTCTTGCTTTTCATTCTTACCTAGGTTGTAGTAGATAAGCGCTTCAGCAAACCCTATGGCGAGTCCTGCGCCTGTGATAATTAATACTTTCTTATTCATAGTTACTTTTTGGCTTTCTCCTCCATTTTATCGTACTTCTCCTTAATATCTTTTTCACCAGCTTCGGCACGCACAAAGTTGATTCCGTAGGTGTTCATTATACCGCGATAGGCACGTAACAAGATTTTCTCAGCTTCCTTTTGCATCTTGAGGTTTTCCTTATGCGCTGGTGGAATCAAATTGGCAATCGCTATAAAATGATTCTTGATTTTAGTATGGCGCATCGGCTTGGGTTTCTTAGGCTGATTTTTGCGCTTTTCCTCATTAAACTTTCTGATTTTCAACCGACACGCCTTAATATCTTCGCTCAAGGCATCGAGTTCTTTCTTGACGGTCTTGTTTGGTTTTTTAGGCTTTTTAGGAGTTTTCTTTTCTGTAGCAGTTTCCTTTTTATCTTTGGCAGCCTCTTTTTTCTCCGACTTTTTAGGAGCTTCTTCCTTTGCCTTTTTAATAGCTTTAGGAGCGAGACGTTCTACCAGTAAAAACACTTTTTCAATGTTCTCTTTGGCGATGTCTTCAAATGCCTTTTTATCGGTCGTAGCTTTGTAATCGTCCAGAATATCTTGTACGGCACTTTGCAAGGCTTCGGGCTGGACTTGGCTCATATCGAGCGCTTGTAGTTCTTGTATGGTCATAATGTTATGCGGCAATTAATAGTTCTAGTTCGAGTAATGCTAGTGCTCGGGCACGTTCCTTTTCTTGTATGCGTATGTTTTCATCTTCGGTTGTTGCGTCTGTTTTGCGCTTTATGTTAGGATGTAGCATTTCAAACAATAAAGCATCGGCTTCTTGCGCTTTGGCATCGGTTTTGGTGAAATTTTCTGAGGCTTCTTTTATCACTTCCCAAGCTTGTACAGGATTCAGTTTACTGCCTGTAAGCGCCACAATCTCATCTTGATTTGTAATCTTGATGGATTGCAATTGTTTGGGAGTGCTGTCTTTGGTTTTAAACATATTCTATAATTTATGGTCTATGGCATATTGTTGATGGTAGAGCGGTTCCAGCGACCAGATAAAGTCATTAGCTTCCTCTTGGTCCGCATAATGAACAGAGCACAGTTGTGGCGTTCCGTCGGTTTTGAAACATTCATAACGGTAGCATTGCACGGGATTATCCACATTAGAAATATCTATGGTCGTCCAGCGCAGGATTAAAGTGTTTTCACGCTTTCGCGAAAGCATAATCTGAAAATCTCTACACTGCTCCTTACAGGCTCTATTGATGTCAATCGCTCTGTCCATTATCTTGTGAATGACACTTTGTTTTAAGGTATTTTTAGGGCTTTCCATCCAGTCTATTTTTATAATTGGTTATGATTTGAGAGACCTCTTTTACGGCAGATTCCATTGAGTAGCTTTGTTCAAAGACGAAGCCTTTTTCGTTTACCGCTTTCGCGAAAGCGTTACCCATACTAGCAGAAATTGTCCCTAATCCAGAAGGAATGGTCAAGCCAAAATAGTTGCTCATCGCTACCAGAGATTTGAAACCGCGATAGCGGAAATACCTTGGGTCGCTGCTCATTAACAACAGCTGATTTTTATCCAGTTTATCCTGAAATCGCTTGACGCGCACGCAACCCATCGTGACCTGACTATTAAAGGATGTGCCTAGCATCACATTCACTTCTACCGAAACGCCACGCAGTTCCATAAACTCGACCAACTCGGCGCAGGCAAGACCTACGTAGAGCAAATCGTTCCCTTTTACCTGTGCATTTGCACCTGCCATCAGGTACAATTGTAGCGATGGATAGGATTGCTGTTTATCCTGAAAATAAGCGTATACACTTTTTACCGAGGTCTGGATTTGTTTGTTGCGCAGTTCTATGTTCATTTGGCTTACAGACGTATCAAGCGGTGTTCCCGTATTCACAGGAAACTGCTGAAACATCGCCATTGCAGCACGTTCAAATGAAAACACGCCCAGACCTCTATCATTATACGCCATCTTAGTTTTAGGCATCACGGCATCATTGAGATACTGTAAATATTCGGCAAGCTTGTCTTTAATTTTGGGTTGGATTTTATCGACCAGAGGCATTCCTAAAAAGGTGCGATGTGTTTCTAAAACGGTTACATCTTTGGGTGCTGGTGTGCCGTACCAATTCGTGCCGTTTTTTATATTATCGCTCGTGCTTTGCGATACCCAATCCCAACGAGATTGGTTAGTATTAGATAATTGCTTGATTTCATCATCTACAAACGCATTAAAGGCAAACACACTATCAAATGAGAGATAGTTGTATTTGCCATCGTTGCCTTGGATGGTATGTTTCTGTGGTGCGCTCACGTATGCTCATAAAAGTAATTTTTGCGGTGGTTTGAGTTGCGGTGTGGAATTGTAGTTTGGGACGTTGAAGATTTTTTTGATAAAACCTTACAAATAGAAAAATGATTTGACTATTTTAGACAAATCAAATTTAGACTATTGAGTTATGAACAAATTTGGAGACCTTATCAGAGCCAAAAGAGAAGAACAAGATATGCTCTTGCGACACCTTTCGGCAGAACTGGATATAGATACCGCTCAACTGAGTAAAATAGAAAGAGGGGAACGAACTGCGAAACGTGAACACGTTCACCAACTCATTAAAATTTTCAAGCTAAACGAAGCAGAGGCAACAGCTCTTTGGTTAGCAGACCAGGTGTACGCTGTGGTGGCAGATGAAGAGGAAGCCTTAAAAGCTTTATCTGTTGCTGAAAAGGAATTGACCGAAATAAAAGTGAACAAGAAATGAATCTGATTGAAAAAGGCATAGAACAAGGATTGATTTCTTTTGACGAAAGTCAGAAGTTCATTACCTATATACACCAAGGTAAGAAACGCAATTTCTCTAATCCAGAAGAGAAAATACAAGCTGATTCTTTCCTTAAATTGGTAATTGAAAAGGGCTATCCAGTTGAGCATATTGTTCAATTTTTAACGGTTACAATGGGGGCTGATAAAAAGGAAGCTGACATCGTAGTATTTGATGATGCAGATCATTCCAAACCAATTGTTGTAGTAGAGTGTAAAAAAGAAGATGTTAGCGAACAAGAGTTTCAGCAAGCAGTCAATCAAGCATTTTCTTATGCTCACGCTTTAGCTGGAAGTATCAAATATATTTGGGTTACCTCTGGCCTAAAAGATGAATATTTCCGATTTGACAAAGAGACAAATGAAAGGAAATCTGAAACAGACATACCTGAATACGGTCAAGATAAAGTTGCACCTTATAAATATGTGAAAGGTGGCGGTAAAAGAACCTACATTGACAAAGGCAAAGAAGTTATTCAAAGATTTCAAGATATTGAGATTGTTGCAGAACAAGAGCTTACAAAAAAATTAAAACAAGCCCACGATGCCCTTTGGGCAGGTGGTCAATTAAATCCTTCTGAAGCTTTTGACGAATTAGATAAGCTAATTTTCTGTAAAGTATATGACGAAAAATATAAAGTCATAGGTGAGGATGAATTAAAGAGAAGAAAGAAAGGTGAGATATACGATTTCCAGGTAATTCAAGAAGATGGCAGAAATGAAGAAGAAAGGACAAGGAGAACAAACAAGGCTCTTGAAAATAGAATAAAATCCCTTTATAAAGCTGGTAAAAAGAAAGACAAAGAAGTTTTTAAAGATGACATTAGACTGTCCCCACAACGTTTAAGAACGGTCGTTGAATATTTGCAGGGTATCAACTTTGATGCGACGGATTTAGATAGTAAAGGAAGGGCATTTGAGACCTTTATGGGGTCATTTTTTAGAGGAGAATTTGGGCAATACTTTACACCAAGAGTAATAGTACAATTTATTGTAGAAGCTCTACCTATTAAAAACACTTCTTTAGTTTTAGATACTTCCTGTGGCAGTGGAGGGTTCTTATTGTATGCGTTAGACAAAGTGAGGCGACAAGCTAATTTAGAATATCCTGATTATAAAACGGATATGGAAGAACACAGTGCTTGGCATGAGCACTGGCACGACTTTGCTTCTAACAATTTATTTGGTATTGAAATATCTGAGCAGATTGCTCGTACTGCCAAGATGAATATGATTATTCACGATGATGGCCATACAAATGTTATTTCATTAGATGGATTAGAATCACCAGGCAACATAAAGAAGATTACCGAAAATAATGGTTTCAAATACAATCAGTTTGATTATATCATAACCAATCCACCTTTTGGTTCTTCTATCAAAAAATCAGAGAAAAAATACTTAGGAGATTACATTTTTGGTAAAAAAGACTATCACTGGTTAGATTACAAAAACCAAGGTAAAAAGCCAAAAGATAGAAACAATCAAAGTACTGAAGTTTTGTTTTTAGAGCAATGCTACCATTTTCTAAACGAAGGTGGTTATTTAGCAGTAGTGCTTCCAGATGGTATATTAACCAATAGTAGTCTACAATATGTACGTGACCAATTAGAAGATTGGTATCAAATTGTTGCAGTAGTATCTATGCCACAAACAGCTTTTTCTGCAACAGGTGCAGGTGTAAAAAGCTCAGTTTTGTTTGTTAAAAAATACAACCGAAACCACACGTTAAATTTGGTAAATACAAAAAGAACCATTGAAACCCGATTATTGGCTGAATATGACTTTGTAGAAAAAATAGAAGCTTGGCAGAAAGAGAAAAAAGACCGCATCAAAAACCACGATGGTTTTATTAACAATACGACCTTTATGGTAAAGCGTGAAATTGAAAAAACAGAAGATTTTAGAGAGTGGAAACAAGAAATATCTGATTTATATAATGAGAAAATAAACAACCTCAAAGAGGAATTGGAAGAAGCTTATTTAGAAGCTCGTAGATCAGAGTTACCAGACTATCCAATTTTTATGGCGATAGCAGATAATATAGGGTATGATGCTGTAGGTAAATCTACAAGTACTAATATTTCTAAGCAAGAAATTATAGAAGGCAATTACAAAAAGGTGATTGAACAACTAAGCAATGATCTGTACAGCGAAAAAGTAATCACTACTAAAAACCTACAAGATGAGTTAGTAAAAACCGAAAAAGAAGTACTGGACGAAGGTATCTTAAAAGGCTTGAGGGCATTTATAACTAAAATTGAAAAGAGCTAATGATACTAAGAGGAATAATAGACAGTTCATTAAAAGGACAACTTTGTTTTAGAGGTTTTGCACCTATTAAAGAATTAGAACGTATATCTAAGGCTGACTACTCATATCAAAGAAACCCTATAAAAGGAAGAGAAGATATTATTGATTTCTTAGAAAAGGAAACTTACTTGTTCTTTCCAGAGATTATTTTGTCTTATAAATTCCAACACGATTTTTCAAAACCAAAAAGTGAAACACCACCACTACAAGCCATACAACTCAATCAAAATTATGTATCAAACGTAGATAATACAGAGTTTAAACTCAAAAAGCTTGACTATAAAAGTCAGAAAGATAGTAGAGGTATAACCGAGATTAGAGTCATTGAACTTATTCTTGATGATGAAGAATTAGAGAAAGCCATTAAGAAAGGTAAAAAGCCGTTTCAGCGTATTGATGGCAATCACAGGCTAAAAGCAGCAAAAGCAAGTCAAGCTTCTATGGTTGAGCAAATGGTTGCACCATTTTGTATCCTATTAGGAGAACAAATTGTAGAGAATGGCAACATTCAGGACAATAGAGAAACGAAGGTCTTTGATAAATCGGTTAAAGTATTCTTTCATAATATCAATACGAAAACTATTCCCCTAACTTCTGAGCAGAATTTAAAAGTAATTATTGATGATAAAGAACAATTCTCTGATGATGAGTTAGAAGAAATTTTAGGAACGCAAGCTATTCTAACAAGGGAACTCATAGATAAAGTTAGTCCTTCATATTTTACAGCCTTATCAGGAATTATTGATGATAAGTACAGAACATTCTATAATGGCATTTTTAATTACCTACTGGAAAAGAGATTTAAGCAAGAAGGTCTGTCGAATAGGGTGTTTGAATCATTAAAAAGCCTTGAACAGATATATAAAAAGAACACCAAACTTCGCAAGTGCGATAGTTTAGGGATATTAACGGCATTGCTTTATTATCACATAAGAGGTGACGAAAGAAAATTTAATCACTGTTTACATTGGATAATTGATAACCATATATATCAAATAAAAGAAATCAGTACAAAAACCTTAGTCGATGTTTTTGACAAACTAAGTGAAGTGAAACACATAAGTTTATTTGTCGCTATGCCTTATTGGAGTCACGCTAAGGTGAATGAATACAACAAGTTGTTTAAAGAGTGTCTCAAGGAGTTGCAAACCACTTTAAAAGTTGATGTGTCTTTAGAGCTTATTCCAATTATGAGATTTAAAGGAGAAAGCAAAAGAATAGATAGACGCTTATTAGACTCTATAGACAGTTGCGAAATATTTGTAGCAGACATTACTGAATGTAATCCTAATGTACTTTTTGAAGTAGCCTACGCTGAAGGCTGTGGCAAGCCAATGATATTATTAAAAAAAGAAGGTGACAAAGAAGAACCACCTTTTGATATGGATAAATTACAATGGATACCCTATGATGGTGATGCTTATTATACTGCGATAAAGGGTATTGTGAAAAACAATTTGAAAGAGATTTTAAAAGTAAGATATAGTATAGTTTAGAATGAACGAATCAACCTTACATACAAATCAATTTATTATTCAGCGGTCTGAGTTGGAAAACAGATGGGACCCGGAAATGATTCTATATCAAAGACAAACAGTCAATGAGTATAAGTTCAAAACAAAAAAAATTGCTCACCTATTAAAATCAAACCCTCAGTATGGAGCAAATGAAGCAGGGGTTGATAGAACTTCTAATGACATACCAAGGTATATTAGAATAACAGATATAGAAGAAGATGGAACTTTAAAATCAGATTTGGGTAAAACTGCAAAAAAAATAGACTCCAAATATTTTTTAAATGATAAAGATGTTCTTTTCGCTCGAAGCGGTAATACTGTAGGCAAATCATATATACATAAAAAAGAACTCTACGATTATGATTGTTTTTTCGCTGGTTATATGATTCGCTTTGTATTTGATGAAAATCAAATTTCACCTGAGTATGCTTTCATATTTACCCAATCAAATTTTTATAAGAAGTGGGTTAAGGCAACCCAAAGAACAGCAGGGCAACCTAACATTAATGCGGAAGAATATAAGACTTTGCAGATACCTATTCCAGATTCTAATACCCAACAAAAAATAATCAAACTATACCAAACCGCTTACAAAACGAAGCGGCTAAAAGAGGAAAAAGCTAAAGAATTATTAGATAGCATAAATCCATATATATTAGATGAATTAGGCATTTGTTTACTTACAAAAGATTATAGTCTTGAAGGAAGAATTTTTACTGTAAACAATAGTGATGTAAATGGTGATAGAATTGACCCTGATTTTTACTTGCCTTATTACAGCCAGTTAGTATCCTTAATTCAACAAAAGAAATATGCCAAATTAAGTCAAATAATTAAATTCTCAAGTGAAAGCTGGAATCAAAAGGATTATTACGAAGACACATTTCCTTATATAGAAATTAGTGAAATCAATCTTAGTACAGGTAAGATAATGAACGTTAATTCAATTCCAATTGGAGAAGCACCAAGTAGGGCAAAAATGGTTGTAAAAACTGATGATATTATAGTTTCGCTGACAAGACCACACAGAGGTGCTATTGCGAGAATTGAAAAAGAGAACAATCGTTCAATAGCTTCAACGGGCTTTGCAGTACTAAGAAAGCTAAGAAATGATGAAGTCTCTAAAGATTACCTTTTTGAGGTATTAAGAAACCCATTGGTTCTAAAACAATTAAAGCAACGTTCAACAGGTGGTAATTATCCTGCAATTACAATGGATGAATTAGGTAAAGTACTTATCCCTATTGCTTCTAAGGCTAAACAAGATGAGATAGTAAAACATATTAACGACTTACGTGAAAGAGCAAAAAAACTACAAGAAGAAGCACAAAATTTATTAACTCAAGCCCAAAGCAGAATCGAAAAAATGATATTGAATTAATGATACTCAAAGAGCAACATAAAAAGAAAATCATAGCTATCTGGGATAAGTACATTGCAGACAATAAACAGGTGCAAGACACTAAAGGCAATGACTTGGGCGATATTGACAATGACCGTAGAGAAGCTTCTGTTGTCTTGAATGAGTATATCAACGATTACCTCAAAAGCAAAATAGATCTTGGTACTTTTAAAACCAATGTAGATAGCTTCAATAAGCAAAACAACCTTTGGGGTTTTACCTCAATAAAGGGGCAAATGTTTTTCAATCTATTGCTCAAAACTTGCCATACCGAAGAGGATGAAAAAAAACTCAGCAAACTTGTAAAGAAAAGTCTTAAAGAGCCGGAAACCTTAGAAGAGAGTTTAGGTAAAATAGAAACCTTGTATCAGCACTGTAAGGAGTTATACGACCAAGCACCAGATAAACGAAAAGTACCTAACCCTAAATCAATCACTTATTTCCTATCCTACTTCTGGCAAATACAAAATGCCGAAAAGTGGCCTATTATGTACAGCTCTATGGTAGTTTCTTTTACCGATATAGGTATATGGAAAAGCGAGCCTACACCGATGGCAGACTTTGAGAAGTTTTACAATCTCAATGAAGAAATAAAAGTATTGCTTTCAGCACATACCAACAGAGAAATATCCAATTGGGATGCCGAACACTCTTTCTGGAATTTCAGAACAGTAACTGCCTACCCTAAAAAGAAAAAAGAGGAGAAAGCTAAACCTACGGGAAAAGTAACGATAGATACCAAGGAAGAAACTGAGATAATTTACAAGGCTTCCTTTAATATTTTCGATTACGTGATACCTGCGGTAGCACGTTTAATCGAATTGGGTCAAGCTACTGGTAAGTCATCTTCTGCTAAAGGTGCAGAATTTGAAAGAGCAGTTTCAGACGTATTTGACCAATTAGGCTTTGAAGTTGAATACTTAGGACAAGGCTCGGGCAGAAATCCAGATGCAGTAATTCGTTACCGTAGAGAACATACAGCCTTCTTAGTAGATGCTAAAGCATACTCAGATGGCTACAGTCCAGGCAGAGACGATAGAGCTTTTAGAGACTATATAAGAGATTGGTGTCCAAAACTCAAAGATGAAGGAATCAATAAAATAGGATTTATCATTGTCAGCAACTCATTCAACTCAACTTTAGACACGGTGATTAATGACTTGACTTGGAACACGGATATAAAGCGATTTATACTTTTTGAAACAGAAGCTCTTCTACACCTTATAGCATTTAAAAACAGACATAAATTAGAGCTGTCACAAATCATAAGTCAATTAGTAGGCTTAGGTAATGTGATAAGTACTCAAGATATAATTCAACAATTTGATGATGTTTAATAGTTTCTTTAAAGTATTTGGAATAAAAATTGCAATTTGATTATAATTGAACAGTATGAATGATTTAGCATTACAACTATTAGGAGCAGTATTACTAATGGGATTTAGTGCAGTAGTTACATTTTTTTCTACTAAGCATAACCTAAAAGAATATACTAATAATAAGTACAACGAATTGAAAGACAAGTTACACAATCAAGAATTAGAATTAGAAAAGCTTAGAGGTCGTGACGAGAATCAACAACAGATTATTGACATGTTTCAAGCCCAAGTGCTCAATCACCTTCCAGATTTGATAGAAGCAGTAACAAAAATTAAAAAACCTAAGAAATGATAGATTACGAAAGACTTAGGTATTTAAACCAAAGAGTCAATACAAAAAACGCAACTACTTCTGAGAAAGATGAGTATATGAATTTATTATTTAGAAGTAATTCTATAACTAAAAGCCAATATGATAAATACGTTGCAGATAAAAATGCAGAAGGTGTATTTAAAACAGCAATTACAATTGGTGGTATAATACTATTAGGGTATTTGATAGATAAAATAACTTCAAAATCTTAATAAGACTTAAGGGCAATATTGTGCTTTTAATTCATAATGTTCATTTACATTTTTAGAGAAAGAATTGCATTAGATAGATCTTGCAGATTGGTCAGTCTAAAATATCCAGTATCTTACTAAATTTTCGATTTTTAAAAGCTTTTATATTATTTCAACCCTACCCAATCCGCCTCTTAAACTCTGTAATAAAAGCCTGTTTCATCCCACTACTTTTATAAGAATTTAAAAAGCCTTCTAGGTTGACTTCAGTCTTGATATGTTCTGCTTTTTCTTTGGTCATTGCAATGAAATAACTGTGTAAAGAATCTTTGAGTGTTTTACCATTTGGCATTTTGCGATAGGTTTTACCAAACTCATCTTTCATTCCTGTTTCTCGTTTCATTTCAAGCTCGTAGGCGCGTTCAAAATTGAGCATTGTGCGGAGTGTCATAATATCTTCTGTGTCATCGTCTCTAGCTTCTTTGCCCTCGTATTTTAGAATAGATTTTCTAATGTTAAGGCATATATCAACCACCGCTGGATAGACAAGTTGCCGTTCTAAGGTTTCGTTAAAACCAATGCGGTAAATACAACCACTAAAACGGTCCAGTAAAGATGCATCTTGTTTGTTATTACCCACATAGTTTCCGCTTGCACCTTTACCAATGACGTTGCCAGTAGCAATGCAACCAAAGTTTCTATGCTTCTTAATTGGTTCATTATTACCGTTGAATATGATAGCATCTTCACGTGCGCTTTTTGCTAGAGCATCATTAAGTAATCCAGCGGTATTAGCATCGAGCTTCGGCATTTCGTCCAGGATTAAAATTTTACCATCACGCCAAGCTTCAATGAGTGCACCTTCTTTATAACCAGAAATGGTTTGTCCACCTTTAATGTCGATTGGCGAAGTCCATTGATTACAGTTTACAATAGTAAAAGGTAATTCTTGACCATCGTTTTCCGCTCGTCCTTTTATTGCATAAGCAATTTTCTCGCCTATGGTGGTTTTTCCTGTTCCGGCACTTCCAACTAAGTATGGATTGTTCCCAACACTTAAATCATCCATAATTTTCATAAACTGCGGAATCTGTTGTACTTCTGGGATATCTAATTTTCTGTTGTTCATTACGAATTAGCTAATTGTAATTGATTTATAATTTGGTCAATGGCTTCAATAGGCGTTATGGTATCTTCATAAAACACACGTCCTAAATCTTGTGCGGTGTAGTTTCCGAAAACAAATTCGGCATTACCGTCTTCGTGCAGGTTGTTTAAAATGAAGTAGACCAAGGTTTCAATCGCATCGTGTAAAGGCAAGTCTCTAACTTCTTCTACAATGGCATTGAAATCATCTTTAATTTCTGTCTGAAGAATTGCCTGCTTCCAATCTTGATAAGGCTCTTCCACATTCTTAAAAATGGGAATCAATGAGTAGTTGTATTTCTCTTTATCAGTTAAGGGGCGATTGTAAATGACCAAGCCAAATTGATAATCTGCAGATGGTTCTTCGTAGTTCACAAAACCGATGGTAGGATTACTTCCTTGGCCATAGGCACGGCCTAACTGATATTTGAAGTTTCCTTTTTTCTGCTTGGTCTGTGCCTTCCAATCGGTTTCATTTTCAATTTCCCAATCTTCCAGTTCTCGTGCTTTACCCATATACTGCACTTGAAAAGCATCCAGTCGATTCAAAAACGCTTGCAAGTTTTCCAAATGCAAAGCTCCAGTCATATCGCCTGCATTTTGCACAAAGTCTGGTAATTCATCTTGTGATTGTCCAGGTTCACGCCTTAAAAGTGAACGTAACTTTTTATCAATAATCGCAGGGTATAAGTCCTTCTTATCGAGATAAACTTGGTAGTAATTGTCACTTATTCGCTTACTGCGAAAACTCAACTTGTGGTCTGCAAAGAAGTCGTCTAACTCCAATTTACTTATAATCGGATAGGCTTCTGACACAGGAAGCAAAGCAGTATCGGCTTCGCCTTCTTTACCAAAATCTCTATGCAGTAGAATACCATTTTTAATAGTTCCTTCTTTGGTATTGTACTTAATCAGTTTATTTTGAGTACCGATTTGACCTGAAGCACCCACAATATTTTCGGTCAAAATATGACGTCGCTCTCGCTTAGATGAAGCCTTTTTAATCAACTCGTTCCATTCCAGACTAACCATTTGCACATCGGCATCGGTAATACCACGACTTTCAGTAAATACCTGACTAATGAAACTTTGTTCGGCAGGCTGTAAACTGTAGGTTAAAATTTTACGAGAATCGGTAACTCCAAACTTTAAACTGATATTACTTAAGGTGAATGGGTTCTTTCCAGACTTTCCAACGCTCACACCTAAGAAGATTCCCCAAGATGGTTTGATGGTGGTTCCAATAAAAGGAACACGAACTACATCACCAATATTCCACATATTGATATATCGTAAAATGATACGCTGGATGTTTTCCAATCCAGCCATATATGTAGCCAGTTGCGATGTCTTTTGATTGATAAGCGCTTCCAGCTTGTTCCAGTCCGAAAGTATCTTTTCATTTTCTTCCTCGGTTTCTCCGCTACCTCGTTGGGGCAAAACGTCTCGGTCTTCTTTAAGCTTTTCAATGACTTTGAAACGTTTAGCTTTGCGCTCTTCTAACAGTTTAGGATACGCTTCATTGATTTGGTCTTCTAACTTCAATCGTACCTGAACAGGCTTATCTCCATTCAAAGCCTCTTGAATACGCTGGTCAATATCTTGTTTGGTAAACGGACGTTTCAAATTATTGACAATGGTAATATCACGAACGGTATCTTTACCAAAAGGAGTTTGTCCGCCTTGACCTTTTTGAAATAAAAAACGCTTTTTCACTTCGGCATCAAGCGGTAAAAACTCGGTTTCTAAATCATAAGTTCCTTGTTGCTTTTCTAACTTGATTTGATGGTCGTAACGTTCTAACAAATCATCATACAAAGCATCCTGGTCTTCCACTTTAAGTAAGCCAGCTCTTCCAGTAAGCTGGCGTATGGCACCATCTTTAAAACCATTACGCTCATAAAAGATATTTCCTTGTTTATCGGTTCGTTTTTGATAGGTGGGATAACCCAGCTGTTCCATCATTTCCTGATTCTCATCGACCCAATTCCACGCTGCGATATCTCCGTATTTATTTAGGAAATCAGCACTTTTTAGTGTGTCATCATTCGTTTTTTGCGAACCTGTGGTATTGGCATCCAGCGATTTTAATTTCGCTTTAAGCATTGTCATTAAACGCTTTTCGGTTGGAATATCACTCGTGATGTAATAATACTCAGGTAAATTGACTTGCCCAGTACGATTGATACGTCCACGTTTTTGAACTTCAGTATTGATATCCAATTCAAACTGATGTACAATCATCGCTCGTTGACGTTGGTCTTTAAAGTCTTTACTTGCGTGTGCCGAAGAGCCAGTACTACCACTTTGATTGATAAGCAAAACATCATAATCGCCACTATTGAACAATCGGAATGATTTTTCGGTATTACTTCGGAAGGATTCTACCACCGCTTCATCATCGGTTAAATCAATACGCTGATTTCGTCCTGTTACTTCAGCTACCTTAAAATAAATATCCGAGTGACCGCCTAAATGTTTGGGTTTCTTTTCGGTTTGTAATAAATGGATGAGCTCGTCAATAGGTGAAATAGAAAGTCCGGAGCTTTCTAATAACATTCGTTTTTTGATGTCGTTGTATTTCTCAATCCCGTTTTGAGGCAGTTCTTCTAAAGCAATGCGTTCTCTGGTTTTTTCGCCATCAATCGCTACATAATTATAGTTGAAAATGCCGTCTAGTCCCTTGACCAAAGTTCTGGTAAAGTCCAATTGTTCTTCAGGAATCACATCACCACTTACTAAGTTCAAATCCTTTAAAAAAGCACCCATAGTCGATTTGAAAGCAATGACCACTTTTTTGTCTTCTTTCAATAACTTAATGGTGTGTGCTACTACATCTTTAACCTTTAAAGCAAATAACATTTGGTCAATGATGTTGAACACTCGTGAAAAATAAGGCGATTGTTTTACTCCAAGTCCTCTCGGTTTAGAAGACATATGTTCTCCTTGCGCTTTTGCGGAAGCGTGTACTTCAGCCAACAATGGCGCAACAAATTCCTGTTCAAACGCGACCACTTCATTCATCAAACTAATAATACGGTTAACGCTCTCACGACTTTTACTACGTTGAGGCTCGGCATCAAGTGTGATATAGTCCACGTTGATACCGTCATTAGAACGTTGACGCCTTATGAGCTGACCGCTTTCAGAAAGATTGGAAGCTACAATTTCTTGCAAGGCTAATCCACCACTTGTCATAGAACGGACAAAATTGGAATCGGTCAAACCCGTTTCTGCAATCGCTGTTTTCTTAGCATAAAACGGCATCACTTCTGGATATTTGGCAAAAGTGGCACTTAAGAAACAGCAGGCTTTGGTTTGTGGTAAAACTTCGCGCATCCAAGTACCGATGATAGAATCAAATCCACCTGCCATATGCGATTCGTCTAAAATGAATACAAGCTTCTTATACTTTTTACTTCCTTCAACACCATTAGCAACCATTTTTTCAATCCACATACGTTTGTATGGATGTGCCGATTGTACCTGAGAATAGGTAACAAAAATCATATCGTAACCGAGTGGCAAATGGTCAAGTGTTTGCGGAATTTTTATAGTTGGAACTTTGTCTGGGTCTGGAAGTTTTTTGCCTATCTTTTTGTGGTATTCTATCGATTCTGGACTTTCGGTTGGAAACTCTATTTCATTCGAAATCAAATCAGCTTGAGCAGCACTACTGAGCGGGCTAAAGACCACATTACCATCAGCATCTTTGATTTTAGCATTGGTATCTGTGTTCACAATAAACGGTCTGATGTTTTCAAAACCTATCGCTTTTAAATCGCGATACATATCTGTAAGCAAGTCTGGCTTCTTAGTAAAAAAGACAGGAATATAATCGTTCATAACCGCGTGTCGTATCACCGCAGCAGCCTGTCGACCTTTACCTATTCCTGTCTGGTCTGCTATAATAATGCCTTGCTCTTTTTCAAATTGTTTTAGATAGAGACCAATAGCATCTACCTGTTCAGCGCCTAAGCCTTTCCAGAGCTGTTTGGTAGATTCATATTTGAGTTCGTTACGTACATAGTTGTCAATATTGCCTTTTGACTTGACGATACTATTCAAGGACTTCTGCACTTCAAAAGCCATATTTCGAGGAATGAGTGTATTCATTCTGTACGGTGCTTTTGACTTTGGAATGTATTCCACCAAAGCACTTTCTTGCGAAGCAAGTTGTGCAACTTCTTCGGCATTTTGTTTGAAGTCCGCTTTTTCTATTTCTAATTCTTGATTACTCATTCTGGTGTTGCGCTAAGGCTTCTAAATAGGTTCGTAATGTGATTTCTGAATACAGCTGAATGGCTTCTTCTTTATCCATTCCATTTCCATAAAGCAGAGAATCTTGTGGTGCGCTTTCATCTAACTTATCCCAGCTTTCTTTGAGTGTCCAAAGTGCGAGTTGCATCTTATCGGTATGTGCTAAAAAATCTGCAATTTCGGCTACCGATTTCCCTTCGGTATAGACCAGCTCCAGATAATCCTCAATAAGAGCAATTGGGTTGTCACCTTTCGCGAAAGCGTGCTCCACCAGTTGATGTAGTTGAATGTAAAGCGCTGCTTCGTGGTCTTCGTAGCGTTCAAAAGGTTTTGTATTTGTAACCATAAAGAGCTTAGCGCTCATATCATTAGGCATTAATTGATTGTTGAAATAAATCATAATGTTTTCGCAGTTTTTAGCTGTTGAATGATGGTATCTATGTTAAGCTTTATATACGATCTGGTTCGCATCCATAGGTCTTCAAAGGTCTCGACCATTTCTTCTAGGTGCGGTTGCTCACTTTTGTTAGGTGCAACTCCTTTGGGTGTGACTTTGCGACCTCCGATAAGAATGAGCATTGTTTTGGTTACAGCGCCTTGTTTGTTGTACAACTTGTAGCTATTCATATTAATGATATCATCTACTTTATAGTGACGGTACAACCAATTGAAAAAAGGACGGTATTTGGTAAAGAGTCCATCGTCGCCAAAATATACGTGCCCCATTATGATAATGGCAGCCTTACCATCATCTTTCATCGTGTACAATGTAAGACCAGCCATTAAATGCTCCAGTCGGATATGATTTGCAAGACCGCGATGTTTGTGGAAATACTTTTGAATGATACGTTCTTTATCAAACTTCGTATCATTCCAACTCGCAAATGGCGGATTAGTCACTACCACATCGTGAACTTTATGCATCATTTCGGGAAATGGCTCTGCGGCGTTTTCACAGGTAATTCTACCAAAACCTTGGTATTCTAAAGATTGCTTTCGGCTTTTGTCTATTTCATTAACGTAGGTAATTCTGGGATTGGCTCCGACGAGTAATAATCCATTCCCAGCACTTGGTTCAAAGATAAATTCGGCTTCATCCATTTCCGTGTATTGCGCGACGATTGCTCCAATAGGGCAAGGTGTAGAATATTGCTTATACAGTTCTTTACTACTGTCGGAATAGGCATAAGTCGGTTGCACATTATTCCAAAATTGCACCATCTTTTTAAGTCGTGCTTCAAAAGAAATGGGTTCTTTATAAAGCATTTTATACCAAAGTAGCCAACTGAGTTCTACTGCTTCCCAAAGTGTGCCCATTGTGGGTGCATTGGTTTCTTCTTTCAGTTTTTCAATCTTCTTTTTAGATAGGCGTTCCGCTTTCGCGAAAGCGGTATGCATAATAGCAATGACTTTATCGAGATAGTCGTTGGGTACTTCCTTTTGCTGAGATGGCTTAGGTTCTGGAACAGTTGGAACGGTCGATTGCGATTTATGATTTTCTAAATAATCAACGATTACTTGTTTGGAACGTTCCAAGCGATTGATTTTCCATTCAATATCATTAAAAGCTTCTTTTGATTTTTTATCAGTTTTGGGTTTATTGGTTTTAGGATTGATGTATTCCGTTTGCTGTTCTACCAGTTCCAGTAAAAGGTCATCGACGATGGTAATTCCTTTTTCTAAATCGGCTACAGGTCTTGAATTCTCTACCGCAGACCACCATTGGTGTCTATCATCATAAGCTCCTATTTGAGAAGCTAGTGTTGAAACACTTTTGTAGCCTGTATGAATATTTACGTATGGATAATCTAAATCCGTTGGAAAACCCAATGTTTCAAAAGCTTTACGGCCACGAGATTCCCATTCTCTAAGTAATGCACTACGGTTTACAAACATCCCGTAATCTTTGGGATGAGCCATTTGCGATAATTGGAATAAAGCTAATGGAGAAACTTGAGAAAGCGTCTCATCATTGATTTTGTATAGTTGCGGAAACTTAAATTTCAAAAAATTGCCATCGCCAATATTGAGTCCACCAGATTGAAAGGGCTCGCCAGCTTGAGCAGGGACAAACACATTAGGAATGATTTTATCTCGATTAAAGATGTCTTTAACCATTACCACACCTTTATTATCGCTGTTTTCTGTATTAATAGCTACACCATCCAAAAGCTGGGTTAACTTACTCATTGCTACGGTTGCTATTAATCTGGTGTCCGCGTCTAGGTCGTTAACCCAATCTTTGAAAATTAGGATGGCTTTGTTTAGGTTATTTTTAAAAGGAAGTTCACGTGTTTGTTCTAGGGCTTCTTCTAAATCGTTGATTGTTGTTGCTATGATTGTTTCGGCTTCGCCGTCTAGATTTTGTTCTACTTCTTCAAGTGTTTCAATTATGGAGACCGTAGTTTCTCTTAAAAGATTGGCTTTTGGCTTTGTGATTTCTGATTTGTTTTCTTCTTTTGGAATTACTTCGCCATTTTTTTCAGACAAACTTTCTTGCACCTTATCAATTTCTTCTTCTGGAACGCGTTGAATGATTTTACCTTCTTTAAAAAGCTCACGAGCCTTACGTTTATAATTGCGTGGATAAACCTCAATATGTTTAAGTGTATCGCCATATTGTATTATTGCAAAATGGGTGGCAATTTCTAAAGCAACTTTCTTGTAAGAATCAAACAGAACATAATCTTGCTGTTGTGCTTTTTCAGTCCCTTGAAAGTAGATGGTAATGACACTAAACTTGTTGGCGTCTATATTTTCTAAAGAAGATTCAAAAGAGGGATAGATAGCAACAGATTCCCAATCTTCATTTTTAGCAAATGCTTCCTTTAAGGAAGTAGCAAAATTTTGATAAGCAGGATGTGCATCTGCATACCAAATTAAATTATCTCGAACAGTGCTTTTAAAACCTACTTCCTTAAGGAAGGTTTTTAGGGTTTTTGTTAGTTCCTCGCTAAAGGAGAGTTCTATGCCTTTTTTCTTTTTATTTTCTGTAATCGATAGCTCCATTTATGTCCTTCATCTTGAAAACTCTTTCCTTAAGAAGGTTGTTTTTCTTGTGATTCAGGATAAATATAATTTTATGAGACTCTGAATTGACTTAACAGAAATGTACTTTGGTACGTTGGGATTAATTTAAAATTAATTTGAAATGGTTAATCGTATGAATGGTAAGGGTTTTGAATTTATGGGTGGGATAAATTGGAATGATTGAAGCGGTACTTTATGGATTCCCTAAATCAAAAAATCACTGGTTGATTTAGGGAATTGTTTAAATAAAGATGTCTAATAGATACTCCATATTGGTCTGTGAATAGCTATGATTTTTCCAGACGTTTTTGACGATAAATGAAGACAATCGAGACCTGTATTCCAAATCTTGATTTAAAATTACAGATAGGAAGTCTAACCACTCAGGAACTTCACCAGCTACAAATCCAATTTCGCCATCAACGATAAACTTGGAAACTGGATGATGTATAGAAGCAATTACTGGAATCCCAAATGCCGAAAGCTCTAAAAACGACTGGATATTTTGGTGTCTGTTATAAAGTCCTTCCTTAGCAGGTAACAAAACGATATCAAGCGTTAAGCTGTTTAGTTTTTCAAAATAGCTTGTGAAAGAAGCGGAGTTGTGAATTTCGCAATCTACTTCCTTAAGGAGCAAGTCTCCTTCCTCAGAAGAATGGGGCTTCCCGAGGCATACAAATTGTATGTTGTCCTTAAAAGTAGCACACATTTTTAAAAGTACTTCCTTAAGGGATAGCAAATCTTCTTCCGTCGGTTTTATGAATCCAATTCGTAATTTTTCTGAGGTGTTTCTTTTAAGCGGTGGCATTTCTTCAAAGCCAAATTTAGATACCAAACTAGGCAGGTATTGTACCAAAACATTGGACTCAGGTAATCGGTCTACTATCAACTTTTGCAGAAAGTTTTGGAACGACACATTGGCTACTGTAACTAAATCCATCAAACCTAAGTTGGTCTCAAAGCACTTGAGTTTTTCTTGGGTTAGCTTTCGCGAAAGCGGAATTGAAAGAGGCAAAGCAAAGTAATTTCTATCTACATCCATAACCAATTGCACCCGTGGGTTTAGTGTTTTTATGGCTTGTAATAAGTATCCAAAATCGCTGAATAGTGCTGGAAAAATGATGTAATCTGCCCAAGTTATCAATCGTTCATCTAGCTGATTCACAAAGTCCGATAGCTTTCTCGAGAAGTCGTTATTTTCAATGCTGGTAATAATGGCTTTGTGAGTTTGTGATTTATTGATTTCTAAGGCAGGCGCTATCATTCGGTAATAACCTGTGGCATTAAGTGTGGGACTTACGTAGAGCAAATGCACTTTATCATCAGGCTCGATATTGTATCGAGCCTGAAAAGAATTATTTGGTTTTAAACGTTCTTGAAGTTCTTTAATCGTTCTCATTGTAAGTCGTTTGGGAGTTCTTTTTGGATGCCTTCATAATACTTTGCAATGCGCTGACCGGTGGCTTTATCATAAATTTCGATAGTACCAGCAAGTGGTCCGTACTGTTTTATCTTTTTGCGAAAGCGTTCTAAGCCTGTTTCTTTGCTTCTCGTTCGGGATAGTTTGTGTTTCCAATCGATAGAATACATCGTGCGGACGTTGCCGTCTTTAAACCAAACAATCATTTTTGTATAGGAATCCTGTCCAAGTTTCCAGCCTTTTTTCTGTGCCATTATTTAAAGTATTTGATGAGTGAATTGAGTGGGATTTGTTTGATGAACTCTTCGTTATGAAAGGCTCTAACGTGAACTTGTTCGTCTTTTACGTGTATCCAGATGCGCACTCTATGGTCGTCTATGCGGTTCGCTTCCGCGAAATCTTTTAAATACTGCTTGATGCTAAAAGCAATCTTATTTTTAATGCTTCCCAAAGCAGCCGTTTGTTCGTCTAAGAAAAAATACGTTAGGTCTTCTGTAGGGATAGTACTCAACGGTTTATCCTTGTCATAAAGCAATGACTTGATTTTATGCTCGACTTGAAAGATGCGAATGAACAACCGTTCTTTAGGAACTTGAATGCGGTTTGAGATGTAAGTAGTTCTGCTTATGATGTTTTTTGAAACCATTTTTTCATAACCGAAGATGTCTACAGACAAGTCGGTTAACGCACCCTTGAGTTTTGCGCTCAGGTTGCGATTTTGTTGCTTTTTGTTTTTCATTTGTTAGGTATTAAATTGTAAATAAGTGTGCGTGCTGTGGTTTAAAACCGCAGCGTGAAATGCTTTTAATAGTTCAGGTTGACCAAGCTTTCCTATGCGCGTTTCACAAGATTTATAGAGTTCTAATCGAGGCTTTTGCTTTGTGGTGTCCTTCTTTTCATTATTCAGAAAGCGCCTGATTTGTGCGTGTAGAATAAGCTTTTGCTGTACTTCGAGCTCTCGCTTTTTCTGGTCGTTATACCACTTGCGAGTGCCTGTAAATCCGCTTGGGTTCTTAGGGTCAAAGTATTGATGAGGCAGTTGTACAAATCTCCTTTCGGAATCTTTGGTAATGTATTTCTCTACCATTGCGATACGTTCCACATAGACTTGATGCACTTTTGACATCATTTTGTCAGAGACAGGTTCGTACCAAAGTCGCAATAGTTCCAATGCTCGTTTTTCTTGACTTTGAGTGAGATAATGATTTTTGTAAAGAGTGTTTCGCGCAAGCGTCCAGAGACTTTTTATATACACAGAAAGGGAGGCGGAACGAGCCACATCGGCTTCCGAAATTTCGGCACCAGTTTGCTCTGTGACTCGTCTGTTCCGCACTGTTTCCCCTGCATCATCATTTTTTTTAGGGGCTGTTTTCCCTGTGTATCCTGTAAAGGTGTTACCAGTAGCGTTGCGTGACCGTTGAGGCTTTGTGAGTGGTAACGAACTCATTGTTGTTTTCAACTTATCAACCGCTATTATTATATTATTTATGTAACCATTGTTACTAGTATCTGTATGAGGACAAGTTGGCGTTTGAATTTCTTTAAAGTGCTGATTTTCAGCATTTAATTTTTGAGGCTCTTTAAGGAGGTTTTTAGGGTTATCAACCACTTTTTTACCAGTTACCAACAGGATATCGGGATTGATAAAAAGCTCATAATCTGCCTTAGAACCACGCCACTTTTTTGCGGTGATGATATTGGCTTCTCTTAAGCGAGTAATATGTCTTTGGATGGTTCTTATGCTGGCATTTGCTTTTTTAGCCAGTTGAACATTGTTTGTTCTTAAAGGAGGAAGATTCTGTAGGTCAACAGATCCGATACTATTTGCTTTAAGAAGAGAAAGCGAGTAAATCTTTATGATTTCACGAGTAGTGAGAATCATAGCCTGTCTTACTTGTTCTGACAGGGAGTTTGTATTGCCGTTGTAGTTTTCTACATAAGTATCTAATGCATTAAATGCAGTAGCGTAGTGTATTATGGACATTTAGAAAGAGATAACCACACCTCAGTAAAATACTGTCAGTGAAGTGGTATGTCTTGCTTGCTGTTATAGCATTGTATTTTAAAGGTTGAGTGCGGTTTGTGTTTTACCGCTAGTTTCTCGTTGTGATTCCTTAAAAAGATTTTGCTCTCTCCTTAAAGAGGTTTGTCTCTTTTTCTCTTTGGCTTCAATAAGGTCGAGACATAATTCGTAAAGGGTTTCTGTACTGCTAGGTTTTATGGTCTGTTTGTTGAAAAACTTAGAAACCGTTGGTCGTGATAAGCCAGAGGTTTTAGTGAGTACGGTAATGGGGCTATCGTATAGCTTTTCCATCTTTAAAAGGACGGTTTTGATTTCTGATTGTAAATACATTGTAAAAGTTTAATAAAATATTTGACATCATTATATAATGATACTATAAAATAAAACAGCATTATTATTGTTTATGATGCCAAATATATATAATTTTGTGACGTAGGATGTAATAATGCTACCAATATTTATAATAAATTATTATTTAAATTACTAATCCTTTTAAAGACAATACTTTACTAAAGATGAAAGAAAATCCCCTGTTAGATAACATAGACCACAAGTTCATCCAAGCAGTAGATGAAGTTATCGCAATTAACACCGAGCTCGGTATAAAACCAGCAAATGACAGCGCTATAGGAAAAGCGGTGTACCCAAACAATCGCAGTATTATTTCGGCAGTAAGAGGACGAAGTAAGCACATACCTCATATCGCTTTGATAAATTTTGCAAAAGCGTTTAACGTAGATATGAACTACTTCTACGCAGAAGATAAATCCCTTCAGTATAAACCTAACACGATTATGAATATTACGGTTTCTGGGAACGGAATCAATAGCTCAGGAGCAAATTCAACAAACATTCACGCAGGAAAAGGAGAGATAAAAGGCATAAACACAGCAGCTGCTGGTTCTAAAAATACTCTTGTAGAGGTTGTCGAAGTAAATACGATGATCAACAACTTTATCTCTCAGATGGATAGGGAACGAGTGGAGCAATTTTTAGAAATTATCTCTTCTATACAGACAGAGAGCAAGCAATCTGCATTAAAGTTTGAAAAGCTTTTTGAAGCGAGGTCAATAGAAATGCAGGATATGAGAAAGTATTTTGAAGAAAAGCTTGAACTGCTCGATAAGCAACTTGTTGAAACACGTCAAAAGCTAGACGAAGCAATGAAGCGTGAAATAACTTTATTGAGACAACTGTTGGAAAATAAAAACGAGGGGTGATGGAAAAAGAAGAATTGACAAAGGATGAATTTATGAACCTGTCAAAGGAAGAAAAGCAGGTTTTAAAAATGCTTCGCCAGCAGGCGTTTGAATCGATTAAAGTCACCCAACGTAACGGACGCATTGATATGATAGAAAGTACCCAGCGAATTGAAGAACGAACGAAGTTTGTAGATATCCTGAAGGAACACGATTACCAAAATATTGAGATTAAACAAAATGATGGCCGTGTAGTTTACATCAACCGCACCATCAGAACAAAGGTTAAATAAACCAATGCCGCATAAGGTTTAGTGATTGAATTACTCAAAGCTAAACAGTAAGACCATAAGGGTCATTATTTCAGATTCAGTTGTAACCAAAAAGTTTGGAGCAATTGATTAGGAAGTTAAAATGTTAGATTCGGTTGCTAAAGAGCAAAAAGTAAAAGAAGAAAAATATAATACCGAGTGGTTAAAGTCCTTCGATGGATTTGAAGATTACTCAAAAGAAGAAGCTGAAGAAGAATTAGGTAGTTTAAAACAACTAACACAAATTGTCTGTCAGCATTTAATAAACACAAGTTAGAATGAAAGATTTAACAATATTTAGCCAATTTGCCAAAGAAGGAAAATCCATAAAACTACGCACAGATGGTAAAGCCGTTATTTATACACGTGTATCAACTAAAGAGCAGGCTGAAAATAATGCTAGTTTAGAAACACAGTTGAAATATTGCAAACAGCTGGCCACCAAAAAAGATTTAGAAGTCGTTGAGTACTTTGGCGGCACTTATGAGTCTGCAAAAAGTGATGAGCGTAAGGAATTTCAGAAAATGCTCAACTATGTAAAACGCAGAAGTAATATCGGATACATTATTGTTTACTCTTATGACCGATTCTCAAGAACTGGTGCTAACGGAGCATACATAAGTGACCAGCTCAAACGACAAGGAATTGTTACTATTTCAGCAACGCAAGAAGTCGACACTTCAACGAGTGCTGGTTCATTTCAACAGAATTTATATTATATGTTTTCTCAGTTTGATAATGAATTGAGAAGAGATAAGTCTGTGTCTGGAATGCAAGAAAAACTGCGCAAAGGTCATTGGACTGGTGCATATCCATTTGGCTATACCAATTCGAATCCTGGAAAAGGGAAAACACCCAATTTCGTTATTACAAAAGATGGTAAATTATTAAAGCAAGCCTTTCTCTGGAAGGCTAATGATAATATGTCTCACGTTGAGATTGCCAAACGATTACAAAAGAAAGGATTGAACATCAGCGATAAGAAACTCAGTGACCTTTTCAGAAATCCGTTCTACTGTGGTTTAATTGTAAATAGCCTTATTCCAGGAGAAATAATAGAAGGTAAACATCCAGCGCTGATTGGTCGTCAAGTCTTCCTCAAAATTCATAATCTTCTCAATGCAGGAGCAGAAACTAGAAATTACAGTAGAGACGATGAAAACTTACCTCTTAAAACGTTTCTACGCTCTACTGCTTGCGGAACACCTTACACTGGATTTATCGTTAAGAAAAAGGGCTTGTACTATTACAAGAATAGAAGAAAAGGAAGCAAAGAGAATAGAAGTGCAAAAAAGCTTCATCAAGAGTTTTTAGAACTCTTAGCATCATATCAATTAAAAGAAAAAAAGTACGTTGCACCACTTCAAGAACTTGTTTATGACACTTTCGTGAAAATGAATAAAGAAGGCATTAAAGAATCTGAAAGACTAAATAAAGAAGTACTAAGTCTAGAAAACAAGCTAGACAGACTTGAAGAGCGCTATGTTTTTGAAGAGATAAAC
This sequence comes from Nonlabens sp., assembly GCA_020630715.1. Lineage (GTDB taxonomy): Bacteria > Bacteroidota > Bacteroidia > Flavobacteriales > Flavobacteriaceae > Nonlabens. The sequence goes on along the minus strand of JAHDIQ010000002.1, from coordinate 310,227 downwards.
AAAGCTCAATATGATAAATTCAAAGCAAAACTATCTGCTGAAATAAAAGGAAAACGAGAAAATTTATCAAATCATAGCTTCGATAGTTCAAACCTTAAAAAGTCAATAAGCTTAGCGTTAAAATACGCTCTTAACCTCCCGTCATTATGGAGTTCTGGAGATTTAGAAACAAAACGGAAACTCCAATATATGGTCTTCCCAGACGGTTTAGGGTATGACTTCAAAAACAAGAGAGTTCAAACTTTTAGAGTAAACTCTATTTTTGCTCAAATCGCTTGGTTATCAGATAAGTTAGAAGTAAATAAAAACGGAAACTTTCAAAATAACATTGAAAATTCCCGTTTAGTGATCGCAGTAGGATTCGAACCTACGACCGCCTGCTTAGAAGGCAGGTGCTCTATCCAACTGAGCTATGCGACCTTTTTTGCTTTTTTAAAGCGATTGCAAATATATACCTATTTGTAAAAGTTGAAAAATTTAAACCGATTAATTAAGCGCTAGCTACAAATTAATTCCAAATCGCTTCAACATCTTCTTTTCGAACCACCAAAAGAACTTAAACTGTCCAAATATCCATCCTATAACTACAAGAGTTACTTGGTAGATAGGAAAAATGATAATTAAGCGTAACGGCCAGAAAATCCATGGATTTGTGGTTAATCGATCTAAGCCCAGCAATTCCATGAATGGACCAGACAACCTAGCAGATGCTGATCCTGTTATCGCAAATACGATAAATATCACCACTATTTCCCAGCGATTTTTAATATTCCACTTTTGAATCAACTTAGGAAAAAGCCACATGCAAATTCTATAGAATACAAATGAAAAAACCAGCGTTGCAACTAATATAAAGATCAATTCATACATAAGATCTTCAAAGAAAGATGGCAAAAGGGCAGAAGCTACAAAGTAACCACATCCTAGTAAGCCTATGATCCCAAAAAGTAAAAATATGAATTGGTAATTATGGGTGATATCCCAGCGATCTTTTAACTGTTGCATGTTGCAAAAATACGTTAAGGAAGTCGCTGATTGTATCTATTTTCAAAGAAAAGAAAGTAATTGTACAATAGATAATTTACTTCATAACCATAATTTACATTTCGCCTATATTCAATAGGAAATACATACAAATTAGGATCAAAAGTAGATGGGTTATTAACTCTTAAGTTAAACTCTGTCACTGTTATCTGATTTCTCAGTTCTAATGTGCTTTGAGAAAACTGACCTCTAGGTGGTTGTGTTGCGAGCCAGGCGTTAAAGCCAGGTTCTATGATGATGATTTCATATTCCAGACTATCGTTTGCTATACGCACGGTGTCTGCAGCGGTTGATAAGTTTTTATCTACAGCTGTTTCTGATTTATAGCTACCACATCCTACAATAAGAGATAGTACTATTAAAATGTAAAAAGTTGTTTTCATACGGTAAACATAACCGCATAAAAACAACTTTAAAACTGTTATATAGTTAATGAAACTATTCATTGAGTGAATGATCTGTTTCATTGAGACACTATGTTTTATTTTCCAAAAAGACCACCTAGCAATCCGCCGATGCCTCCTTTTTTCTTACCGCTATTCATTACCATACCAGCTACATCATCAATGATGGAACCATCACCATCTGCATCTAGTATTTTTTCAATAAAGGATTGATCGGCATTTCCAGCAGATCCACCCATTAGGCCTCCTAGTAAATCGCCTATACCATTTTGGTCTACACCACTAGATTGTTTTTGTTTTCCTAGCATTCCCATGATTAATGGCGCTGCCATTTTTAAAATCTCACCTACAGATCCAGCATCTATACCATTTGCTTGTGATAATGCATTTTCTACTTGTGGTTGTTTTGCACCTAGTACGTGACCTAAAATTCCAGATCCTTCTTGTACTAATTCGTCTGGACTTCCAGCTCCATCTCCTAGTATACCACCTAACATATCCATGATACCACCACTATGTTTTGGGTTATCTAACGCATTGCTTAACGCACTTGCACCTTCTGGTGTTGAGGCATTACGTTGCATAGCGCCTAGATTTAATGGCATTGCTTGAGATAAAACACTAGCAGTTTTATCTGCTGGTTGTCCAGTGCGTTGTGATGCACCACTGATTAAGGTCTTTCCTAAATCAGAATTAAGTAAGTCTAATATTGAACTCATTGGTAATTATTAATTTGTTAAACGTATCTCAATATACACTTATTTGAAATGATGTTGCGATTTAGCCGTTTCGTGGAATTACGCTTTCGCGAAAGCGTCATAAATCATCGATAAAACGTTCTAAGAATCCTTCTTTCTAGCCTCTGCCTTACGTTGTTTATCACGCTGGATTTGAAATCCTTTTAAAAAGGTGCGTAAGTATTGATCATTGCAGTACTTATACTTTGCGTGACTAGGCCTGCGAAAGAACGCACTAAGCTCAGTCTCTGTGATTTGTTGACCGCCTAATTTTATGAGGTAAACGATTTCATCAGACTTAAAATTAAAGGCGATTTTCAATTTGCGTAAAATGATATTATTATCCAGTTGTTCCTCTGCAACTGGAGTTTCACCGTCTTTTTTACCGCGATAGTTTACGATGGCACCATTTAGAAATGTCGCTAGATTAACATCTACGACTTCTTCAAAATCTGGATGTTCTTCTTTTTTAAGGTAATCACTAATTTCTGACCTAGTAACCGGTGCACCACCTTTTTTATACATATCAATCATCGCATCATCACTTAGATTGAGAATGTAGCGCAGGCGTCGTAAAATATCGTTGTTATCCATTTAGTTTAGCCTAAAATCTCTTTAATCTGGTCTGCTAGTTCAACACCTATACGGTCTTGAGCCTCATTTGTCGCAGCACCTATATGCGGACTTAAAGATAGTTTACTATTCATCAATAGTTGGATCTCTGGTTTAGGTTCTGTTTCAAAAACGTCTAGTGCTGCAAATGATAAATGTTCATTTTCTAATGCTGCAACCAGTGCTACTTCATCCAGTACACCACCACGAGCAGCGTTTACGACTACAGCACCTTTTTTCATTTTTTGAAATTCTGTTGCTCCTAGAACGTAATCTTTTTGTGCAGGAACATGCAAACTAATAAAGTCTGATTGAGTAAGTAAGTGATCCTTGCTTACTAACGGAATTTCAACATTTATGGTTTGTCCATCAAAAAGATTCCATGAGACCGTAGGAGCTTCTTTTGCAAAAGAATCGTGTGCTATAACATTCATTCCTACACCAGCAGCGATTTTTGCCACTTCCTGACCTATGCGACCTATACCTATAATACCTATGGTTTTACCACGTAGCTCAATACCTTTTGCATACTGTTTTTTAAGACCTTTAAAGTTTTCGTCACCTTCTAGTGGCATGTTGCGATTACTGTCATAAAGAAAACGTACACCACCGTAAAGGTGTGCAAAAACAAGTTCGGCAACACTAGCACTGCTTGCGGCAGGTGTATTAATGACTTTTAATCCTTTACTGCGTGCGTAATCTACATCTATATTATCCATTCCTACACCACCACGACCTATGATTTTTAGGCTAGGGCAGGCGTCTATTAATGCTTTACGTACGGTTGTCGCAGATCTTACTAATAATACAGCAATTTCTTTATCGTTGATGTATTTTTCTAATTGTTCTTGTGCCACATTAGTAGTGATCACCTCGTAGCCAGCTGCTACTAATGCGTCAACACCACTTTGTGAAATACCGTCGTTTGCTAATACTTTTTTACTCATAATTAAGTTTTCAGTTATCAGTTGCCAGCTGTTTGTCCATTGCGCGTAGCTTTGTGAGAAGGCAAACTGTTGATTTGTTAATTGTTATCAGTTAATTGTTATTTATCAATTATGATTAGTTATCTGTCTTACGATGATTCAATTCAATTCGAGTTCGAGTTCAATTTCGAGTTCATCAAGCTTTCCTCTCTAATTCCTGCATCACATTTACCAGCGTTTGTACACTTTCTATAGTTAATGCATTGTACATACTAGCACGATATCCACCTACAGATCTATGACCGTTTAATCCGTTTATTCCAGCATCTGCCCACATTGTATTAAATATATCTTTTAAGGATTCTTGTTCTAGTGTGAAGGTAGCATTCATGTGTGAACGATCTTCTACAGCGGCAAATCCTTTAAAAAGTGGATTGCGGTCTATCTCATTATAAATTAAGGATGCCTTTGCATCATTTATCTTTTCAATTGCAGGGATTCCGCCATTATCTTTTAACCATTCTAAGGTAAGCATACTCACATACACCGGAAATACTGGTGGCGTATTAAACATACTATCTTTTCCTATATGAGTCTGGTAATTTAACATAGATGGTATGGTACGAGACACTTTTCCTAAAATATCTTCTTTAATGACAATTAAGGTAGCACCAGCAGGTCCCATATTTTTTTGCGCACCAGCATAGATCAGATCAAATTTTGAAAAATCTAGTTGGCGTGAAAAAATATCACTACTCATATCGCACACTAAAGGCACGTTAACATCAGAAACATCCTTAATCTGTGTTCCAAAAATGGTATTGTTACTCGTGATATGAAAGTAATCTGAATCACTAGGAACGTTATAACCTTTAGGGATATAATTGAAATTTGAATCTTTTGAAGAAGCTACTTCTACAACTTCGCCAAAAAGCCTTGCTTCCTTTATCGCCTTATCAGACCACGTACCTGTATTTAAATAGGCAGCTTTAGTTTCTAATAAATTATAAGCAGTCATTAAAAACTGCATGCTAGCGCCACCACCTAGAAATAGTGCTTTATAACCTTTATCTGTAAGTCCTAAATGGTCAAGAGCTAGCGACTGTGCTTTCTCCATTACCGCTACAAAGTCTTTGCTACGGTGAGAGATTTCAAGAATACTAAGGTCGTTAAAGTTTAATACCGCTGCGGCTGCTTTTTTAAAAACATCCTGTGGTAAAATACATGGTCCTGCAGAAAAGTTATGTTTTAACATCGTGATACTATTATAAGTGCATAACAAAAATGCATTAATAACAGCCGTTTGAGGTTATGAAATCTTAAAATTTTTAGGATAATGTCAACAGGAAATTCACCGTATCCACACCATCTGCATAATCATTTAGCGCAGGCTGTTGTGTCATGCCATTTTCTACTACTTGTGGTGCTTTAAACTCTTTCAATTGTTCTTGAAGTACTTCCTTCATTTTGCCAGCTGCTACAACGCATTGCAATTGATCAGCATTCGTTTTTAATTCATTTATGATATCCAGCGTACTGTCATAAAAGGCATAACCTACACTAGCAATAGGTGATGAGTAACTTTCTGTTTCTTCTTTAATTAAAAGGAATTCGTTATCTAACAAGTCAAAATCACTCATTAAATAAACAGCCTTGTTGTAATCATAATTATTGACATATTTTTCGTTTTTAATGAGGTGACGTTGTTTGTACATTCCATTAAAAAAATGGTCAAAATTATATCCTATCGGGACTTTAATATGACTCACACTGCGACAGCCTAGACCATAGTATCTAAAAACATCTTCACTTAAAGCTTCCATTTCTTCTGGCGATTCATCACCAGAAATTATGGCAACACTATTACGATTCTTACGGATGATATGAGGCACCTTGCCAAAATAATATTCAAAATAACGCGCTGTATTATTACTTCCTGTAGCGATAACAGCATCGTAATTCTCTAATTTACCATCTATGTAACTGTAAGAAGTCATTAGCTCAGGAAAGTCTGTCGTAGCTAGCTCTAATATCAATTTAGTAAGTACATCATCGTTACTAGAATTTTTAATCAGTGCGTGATGACCTACTAAAATAACGCTTAAAACATCGTGAAATCCTACTAAGGGAATGTTACCAGCAGTGATAATTCCAATTGTTTTGCTAGTGATATTAGAAATGTGGTATGGTTCCATCCATTCTTGTAAAGCCTTTGTAGTAAGTGCTTGTGACCATTGTGCAACGGCGTGGTGTATGTTTTCGGTGTCAAACCAGCTATTCTTAATTCGCGTTAGGTGTAAGGCAGCGTCTATTTGTTCCACTACAGATTTGGGTAGAGAACCGTCTTGTTTTAGGTAATGAGATAGTTGTGATCCTGCTTTCGCGAAAGCGGAAATCCTATCATTTAACGTGCTATTAATTGCCTGTGAGTTCAATGGGCATTATTTTTGTGCAAAAGTAAAGAAAACAGCTATGGCAATCATCATAACAGACGAGTGTATTAATTGTGGCGCCTGTGAACCAGAATGCCCTAACACGGCTATTTATGAAGCAGCAGATGACTGGCGCTATGCAGATGGTACTGATCTAGATGGTAATGTTGTTTTACCCAGTGGAAAAGAAGTAGATGCTAATGAAACTCAACAGCCTATAAGTGACGAGTTCTATTACATCGCACCAGATAAGTGTACAGAATGTGTAGGTTTTCATGAAGAGCCACAATGTGCAGCGGTATGTCCTGTAGATTGTTGTGTTCCAGATGAAGATATCGTAGAGGATGAAGCAACACTGCGTGCTAAACAAGCTTTTATGCATAAGTCATAAGTAGTTATTAATATAAGTTTTAGAAGGCATCACTTTTTTAGTGGTGCTTTTTTGTTATTACACGCAACCATTTTTAATAATAGGTATCTTTATACAAAATCTATTTATGAGATTGCTTATCATTTTAGTACTGATATTATTAACTACATCTTGTGAACCTAGATTAGAAAATAATGTAAGAGCACAACTATCAGCTAGAGTACTTACCGCAAGTAATATACCTATACCTGATGTTGAAGTGACTGCTTTTAATGAAAACTTTATCAACATTGATCCATACTCACTAGCTAAATTCTCTGCTCCCGAGCAAGATTTTATATTGGGTACTGGTTTGACTGATGAAAATGGAGTGGTTTCTTATGTCATGCTTTTAAATAACAATTCAGGTACAAGAGTAGCATTGCTAGCAGATGGTTATCCAGAAACAATTATTGATCTTGCAGATTCAAATTATAAAGAAGATTTAGAATATGTTTTAGAAGACATTGTTCTTAAAAAATCTAGTGAGATTATTTTAGAGATGGTAAACACCTCTGGTGCTTCTAACTCTTTTAATGTAGATTTTATTTATGAATCTAGTTTTTGCTCACAATTCAATGAGCAGGGAATTTCTGAAGATTTTGATTGCAATTTTTTCAATCGTTTAAGTGTTGATACGACTGAAATGGTAAATGAATTTGAATTCTTTAATGCGGTCTATCCAGGTTCATTACTAGTTAGATACACTGACGTGCAAGGTAATCCAGTGGAACAAACATTCATAATTTCTAATCCTAATGAGAATTATGTTATCAATTACTAGAGCTTCCATTGTTATATTTCTTTTGTTTACTTCTATAATGAGCGCTCAACAGGATTCATTAAAAACAATATCAGATAATAAAGAACAATTCAAACGTAAGTTTTCCTTTGCATTTTCTCTCAGGAATGTGAACCCTACAGGTGACAATTTTGCCGGTGAAGGTTTAAGTAATGGTTTAGGTGGTGGCTTAGGTATTCATTATTACATGACCCATGATTTTTATATAGGAGGCGCTTTAGAATATGATGGTTTACGCATTGATGATATTTCAATTGTAGGTCCTTATGAAAGAATTACTAAATTCAATACTTACATTTATGTAGGTTATGAATTTACAATAAATGATCAATTTAGGCTGCTAAGTGACATAGGCTATGGCCATACTGAAAATCGAAATAGGCAAAATGTAGATCAAGGTGGAGCTAAATTTAAGGATACTGGTGGTTTATTACGTATAGGAACTTCCTTAGATTTTTTAATATCTGATAAAATGGCTTTCTATGTAGGTCCTAGTTATGAATATGTCTTTTATGATATAGATGCTGCAAGGTCATTAGAAACTAATTTTGAGCGTGGTAATTATTTCAATATAACTCTCGGGATTAGATTAATTACTCCTAAATAATGTGAAAATTATCATTGCCATTCTGTTTTTAACTGTAGCCTTTTTTACGCAAGGTCAGCAGTTGCCAGCTCAAGAAGTTCTGGATAAATCCATAGAATATCACGACCCTAATAACAACTGGTCAGAATTTATAGGTAAATTTCAAGTTACCATGACCACTCCTAATAATCCTGATCGAGTTAGTGAGATCGAGATCAATTTACCAGCCCAGTTTTTTGAGCTATTTGCTACAAGAGATAGTTTACTTACGGGTTATACGATCTCAAAAGATGAGGTAAGAGTCTCCAAAATAATTTTAAGAGATAAAAATCAACTCATTGCAACTACTGATAAAGATGTGGACCGTGCGATAGTAATGCGCGATTACTATACCTATCTCTATGGTTTACCCATGAAACTTAAGGATGATGGAACCATTATTAATGAAATCGTGCAACGCAAACGCTTCAAAGGAAAGGAATATTTAGTGGTAGAAGTTAGCTACGATCCAGAAGTGGGAAGTGATGTATGGTTTTTTTACTTTGATCCAGAATCGTATAGAATGGAAGTATACCAGTTTTTTAAAACTGATAAAAAAGGAAAACTAAAGCCTGATTTTGGCGAATACATTTTACTATCTGGTAATCATGAATTAAACAAGATTCAAATTCCAGCCATACGTCAATGGTATTACAATAAGGATGATCAATTTCTAGGGACAGATACGATTACTAATTAGTATTCTTTAATCCAAAGTATATCAGCGCAACTAGCAATGCCATCCACGGCGATCCATGAAGCAGTAAATCTCCATAATCCATTAATTGCATTCCATCGCCACCGCCAGCAATCCATTTTAATTTACCCCATAAATGAGGTTCAGGTGTAAAAGGCGCTAGACCTATGGTAAGGCAACATACTATTAGTATGAATAAGATATTCTTACGATTCATAGCATAAAGATACCAGTTATAATAGATTCCTTTATACTTTCAATAACATATTTGAGTTATAATAGTGTATTATATTTAACAAATATTCAATTGACTAGACTTCCTTTTTCTATGAGATTTTATTCATCGTTTCTTTTATTATCGCTGTTGTTAGTAACATCTTGTATTAGTGATGTCGATTTTGATCAGTCTACAGATGTGATCATAGAACCAGTTACAGAGGTAAGTCTGGTCTTTACAGATGTAGAAGCTTCTAGATTTGTAGATAATGGTGCAGAACTGCAATCTGTTACAGATGCTGTAGATAATATTGAAATTTTCACAAATGAAGTCGTAGTAGATTATCTAGTTAGAGCAGATTTATTTTTTGAAGTGACTAATCAGATAGACCGTGCATTTGAAGTGAATACCATATTTCTAGATGATAACGATCAACTTTTAAGAGCCTCACAGTTTTCAATTGATCCACAAAGTTCTATAACAAGTCAGCCATTGTTATTCACTATTGAATTTGATGAAAATAACATCAATAGTCTAATAGAAACAAAAACTATTAGATTTCAATTTCAATTATTACCTAGTACAGATGGATCCACCTTAACAGAAAATGATACTGAAACGATATCCTTAGACTCAAAAGGTGTCTTTTATTTTAGAGCCGAAACAACGGAATGAGAAAATTAAGCTTCTTATTATTTTTCTTTACCGTTTTAGTCACTGCTCAAAATAAACAGTTGCTCTATGGTTTTACAGAAATACCACAATCCACACTAGTAAATCCTAGTGTAGATTTAGATAACGGTTTTTATGTAGGAATGCCATTATTGTCTCATATTCACGTTCAAGGTGGTTCTACAGGTGTGAATACATTTGACCTTTTTGCAGATGATGGCAATACTTTTAATAATAGAATAAGACAGGTAATTAATCGCATTGATCAAAACGATTATGCGTATGTGAATCAACAATTAGAACTGTTTTCAGGTGGTTTTTCTTTTGGTAATACGATTGAGAGAGAGAATTACATCAGTTTTGGGATTTATCAAGAGACAGATGCCATAGCCTATATCCCAAAAGATTACCTAGATCTCGCAATAGAAGGAAATGCGGGAAATATAGGCAGACCATTTAACCTAGATCATTTAAAAGTAAGAGGCGAATTACTATCTGTATTTCATGTAGGGATTTCTAAAAAGATCAATGAAAAGTCTAGAATAGGTGTGCGTTTTAAAATTTATTCTAGTGCTGCAGATATAAGTTCCATTAATAATTCTGGAAGTTTCACAACAGTAGAAGGTCAGAACAACTTACTTACACACAACTTTGATCTGGATTTACAAGTTAACTCATCAGGACTGCTATCGTTGAGAGAGGAATATGAAGAAAACGGAAATCTTTCTAACAGCATTAGTACCATGCGTAACAAGCTATTTTTAGGTGGTAATTTAGGGTTAGGAGTAGATCTAGGGTTTACTCATGAACTAACAGATCAAATCACCATAGATGGTAGTATGCTAGACCTAGGTTTTATATCACATACTAAAGATGTGGATAGTTATGCTATTAACGGGCAGTATGAATATGAAGGATTCAATCCATTATTTCCTGAGGTTGCAAGTGGCCAAACCGCTCAACAGTACTGGGATGATGTTGCAGATGAGTTTGAAGAGCTATTTGAAGTAGATAGCACACAAACGTCATACACCACGTTACGACCGCTGAAATTAAATGCTGCGGTACGTTATCAATTTGGTAAAGAAAAAGAAGATTGTAATTGCGGTAGGTATGCTAGTCCTTATAAAAATGATGTAGGCTTACAGTTATTTGCTGTAAAAAGACCGATTCAATTTCAGTCTGCTATTACGGCTTATTATAGACGTAGATTTTCTGATCATTTAAGTGCAAAAGTTACCTATACCGTAGACCAGTTTTCTAGTAGAAATATAGGACTAGGTTTTTCCACACAAATAGGCGCAGTTCACTTTTATGTACTAGCAGATCATCTGCTTGAGTATCGTAATCTCGCAAATGCAAATGCAGCGTCTTTACAACTCGGTTTTAATTTGATCTTTGATAAACCTTACGTTTCTAGATAGCAGTGGAGTAAAAGGTCAGTTCACTTTCGTATGGTCCTTTATTAGGATATACTTCTATTAGGTTATGCTTTCGCGAAAGCGTAATACCATAGCAAGCCTATCAATTTACCATTTTATTTAACTAGGAACTTTTAAGATAACATCTACTAGCTTGTATCTTTGCATTCCAAATATATCATTATATGAGCATAGCAGTTAGAAAACAAGAACCACGAGTATTATGGAATCATTTTGCAGATTTAAATGCAGTACCACGACCTTCTAAAAAAGAAGAACGCGTGCGTGCCTTTATGGTGGATTTTGGTAAGCAGCTAGGATTAGAAGTGATAGAAGATGCGATAGGTAACGTGATTATTAAAAAGCCTGCCAGTCCAGGAATGGAAGATCGTAAATCCATCATTATGCAATCACATATCGATATGGTTCATCAAAAAAATAATGATACAGATTTTGATTTCTTAACCCAAGGAATAGATATGTATGTAGAAGGCGATATTATTGCTGCTCATGGTACCACACTAGGAGCAGATAATGGTATAGGAGTCGCAGCAATCATGAGTGTGCTTTCTTCGAGTGATATTGCTCATCCTGCCATAGAAGCGCTGTTTACTATAGATGAAGAAACAGGAATGACTGGTGCAAAAGAGCTAGATAAAACGATCCTAAACAGTACCATCCTTTTAAATCTAGATACAGAGGAAGATGATGAAATAGATATAGGTTGTGCTGGTGGCGTGGATATTACAGCACGTCATGATTACGATTTAATGCCAGTTCCTAATGGCTACGATAGCTACGAAATTGTTGTAAAAGGATTGAATGGTGGTCACAGTGGAATGGATATCATTAAAGGATTAGGTAATGCTAATAAAATGATCACACGTTTGCTGGATGCTATTCAAAAGAGAACAGATATTCATATCACTCATATTAAAGGTGGTAGTTTACGTAATGCTATACCTCGTGAAGCGAGTGTAAAATTTGCCTCACCAGATCATGATGTGGTGATGAATAGATTTGAGAGTTGTAAGAAAGCCATCTTAGATGAATACAAAACATTAGAAGAAGATCTTGTTATCGAACTTCATAAAATAGAAGCTATCAATGAAGCACTTAAGGTTGCAGATAGTAGAGCAGTGGTCTTCACATTGCTAGGTATTCATAATGGTGTTTATAGAATGAGTCCAGATATCGATGGATTAGTAGAAACTAGTAATAACCTAGCTAGAGTAACTTTAAGTGATGGTAAGTTAGAAATCGCATGTCTTACTAGATCATCTGTAGATAGTTCAAAAACAGATCTATCTTCTAGTATTAGTGCTGTGATGCAGTTAGCGGGAATGGATGTTACCTTATCTGGAGATTATCGAGGATGGCAGCCTAATCCTAATAGTGAAATATTAGACATTGCAAAAGCCAAATATATACAGCTATTTGATCATGAACCTAGAGTAGTCGCATGTCACGCAGGACTAGAATGTGGGATTTTAGGAGAACGTTATCCAGGACTGGATATGATCAGTTTTGGGCCTAATATACGTGGTGCACATAGCCCAGATGAACATGTTGAAATTAAATCAGTACAGAAATTCTGGCGTTATTTACAGGAGGTTTTAAAAGAAATCCCTAAGGCTTAAAAACCTATATTTTAGCATTAATCTGCTGGATAAGTGCCCATAGGTAAATGTTGTAATCTTTATTATGATAACCTAATCGGGCAAACGATGGATCACTCTCTAGCGGAATCAATTCATCTGGTCGCTGGTCATTAGGTAAGTCGTTACGACCTACATGAAAACCTATGCCATTGTTTCCATTGCGCACTTGCTGTATGGTATAATAGTTATCAAAAGCTAGAAAGTTTTGGGTCACATTAAAACTATGATTACCACTAGGAGTAATATAATTGCGCAGTGGTTGTTCTGTTGTATTATAATATTGCTCATCTTGAACAAACCACTGTGATGAGGTGTCAATGGTATTGTACAACAAGCCTTGATCTTTAAGGATATTACTAAAACTAGGTAATGCTGTATTGATGCTAGGATAGGCTTGATTTTCTTTAAAAGTAGTCCAGTTTAAAATACATCCAGTTTCACCTGATGAGGTACAAAGTGGTATGTTTTCAAATTGTCCGCCTACATAAGTTCCAGTAGGAGCGTAGATAAAATTCATTCCGCCTAGTCCTGCCACGATTAGTCTAGACCTAAGTTCTGGATAATTATCAAAAACTTCTCTAAGCAGCATACTCGTTAAAAAAGATCCTTGTGAATGTCCGGCAAGGATGATGCGATTACCATTATTATGATTGTCTAGATAGTTCAAAAAAGCAGACTTAATATCTGCATAAGAATTCATGATCGTCGCACTACGATTTTCTTCGGTTTCTATAGGGCTGTAAGCTGGCGCTGTAGATTGCTGATATCTAGGAGCATAAAAGCGACCATATTGAGCGAGTAATCCACCTTGTGCAATAATCGTGGTGTTAACTCTAAAAGTAGATTGATCTGCTAGTGGTACATTGTAAGCCGTAAATTCAACTGTTTCTAATAGTGTAGGATGTACCCAGAATATATCGATACCAGTATCTGTAGCCGCATTATTAGGAACATTAATAACCGCATCTAGCTGACCATCAACACCTATTTGTGCAATGTCTAAATTATAATTTGCTAGTAAATTAAAACTTTGATCTGGATGAAATGCCCAGTTATTTAAATCGTTGTAATCTAGATTTGAGATAAAAGTAGTACGGTCTATAGGATCAGAATTACCGTTGTCATTACCATCGTCATCATTACTACCTTCACAGGAAATAAAGAGAAAGCTTAAAAAAGCTAGTTTAAAAATGAAATTTAAAGTCTTCATATCGTAAAGTTATTACATTTAGACTTTTAGATAATTAAAAGGTTTAAATAAAAAAGCGCAATTCCGATGAATTGCGCTTTTAATATAAATTGCTACCTGAGTTTTACTCTTGCATATCTACCATCATCTTCATTTCAAAGATTAAATCTGTATTAGGAGGAATAACACCACCAGCACCGCGCTCACCATAAGCAAGATCGCTAGGAATAAATGCAACGATTTCATCGCCGTAGTTCATGCTTAGCATAGCATCTTTAAATCCTTGCACCATTCCGGCGGCAGGATCAAATTTTACGCCCATAGGTTTATATGCCTTAGCTTGTGCTTTTGCTGGATTTACATTATCAAAATTCTGAGAAACTTCTAAATTACTAGAGTCAAATAGGCGTCCGTCTTCAAAAAAGCCACTATAATCTATAAATACAGTATTCCCATCTACTGGACGTCCACCAGTACCTTTTGTTTTTTTGTAAATCATAAGTCCGTTATCCATACGCGTAGCTTTTGCTTTAAGTGCTACAAATTCCTTGGCTTTTGCTTCTCTTAATGCTGGAGCTTTTTTTGCGCGTTCTTCTTGAGCTAGACGTTCCTTTTCTGCTGTGGCTTCTTTTTCTGCAATAACATTGTTGAATGTTTCCATGGCATCCCACTTTTTTGCGTCACGACCTTTACGTATGATATTAACATCTAGCATGATCATTTCTTCTTCTGGTCTATCCTGTGCGCCAGTTTTAGTGGTGGCAATAGAATCTACTACAGCTAGACCTTCTACCACTTTTCCAAAAACGTTATACTTTCCATCTAAAAATGGACTTTCTTTATGCATGATAAAAAACTGACTACCGTTTGTATTAGGTCCTGCATTTGCCATAGACATCACACCTTTTTCATCGTGTTTTAAGGTATCAACGATCTCTTGGTCAAATTTATATCCTGGTGATCCAGATCCAGTTCCTGCCGGATCTCCACCTTGAATCATAAAATCTTTAATCACACGATGAAAAATACGTCCATCATAAAACGGCTTTCCTTTTAAACTGTCTATAGACATTTTATCATGTTTTCCTTCGGCTAGTGCGACAAAGTTAGATACCGTAAGTGGTGCTGCTTCATAGTATAATTCTGCAAACATGGTACCTTTATTTGTTACGATCTCTGCATAAATCCCATCTTCTACATCTTTATACTTGTCTTCACAAGATGCGCCAGTCATTACTATGGCCAGTAAAATTAGGATTACGTGTACTTTTTTCATGGTATTGTTTTTAATATTAATTCTTCTTTTTTGTTCTGGGGTTGTGATTACTATGCTTTCGCGAAAGCGTATAAACTACTATTTTATTACTCTTTATTAATACCAATTAAGGTAACATCACTTTTAAAAGGCACGTTAGTCCCTATACGATTTTCATCACCATAGTAACCATATCCCATGTAACTAGGGAAGTAGAACGTAGCCTGATCACCTTCATGCATTAACTTTAAGGCTTCTCTCATTCCTTTAAAAACGCCGTATTCTTGTTCCAGACTTTTAGTAATGGGCGATAATTCTTCTTGTCTATAAATGGTATCACCATTTAAAGCAATAACATTGTACGCAAATGTAACTCGATCGCCAAATTTAGGCGTCACACTACTGGTACTATCTTTTTTATTAAAATGATAGTAGAATCCATTACTACTACGGGTGAATTTACGATCTAGATTTGCGATGATTTCTTCGATTGTAGCCTCTTCTGCAGCGTATAATTTTTTATTCTTTTCTATAGACAATTCATTGTATGACGACGATGCGCTACTTACTGGTTTGCGCGGTTTCAAATTCTTACAACCACTTATTACTACTAGTAAAAGTAGGAGCAAAGTGACTTTAAATAACGGTCTCAATGAGCTGTTTTTCATAGTCGGGCAAGATACTAATTAATTTTTGTTCTGTTTGTGAAAGGTTTACTAGGGAACGACCACCAGCTGCGTTTATATGTCCGCCGCCGTTGAAATGTTCTCTAGCTAATAGGTTGACATCAAAATCACCTTTAGATCGCAAAGAAATTTTAACCATATCGTCTGCAGCATTTTCTATGAATATTAATGCAAATACAATTCCTTCTAGGCTTAATCCATAGTTGACAAAACCTTCTGTGTCGCCTTTTTGAAAACCATTATCATCTAGTTCTTTTTGTGACATGGTAATGTAAGCCGTGCGATATTCTGGTAGAACCGTAAGATTATTCAGGGCTATACCTAGTAGTTTTAATCTAGAGGTAGAATTTACATCATATATATTGCGATTAATAGACTCTGCATTTGCTCCTTTGTCCATTAAAGCTGCGGCGACTCTAAGAGTCGTACTAGTGGTAGAACGGTATTTAAAATTTCCAGTATCTGTAATAATACCGGTATACATGCTTGCCGCCATCGCTGGAGTAATATAGTCTGTATGTTGCATACGGTCTATAAAATGATAGACCATTTCACAGGTAGAACTCATGCTGGTATCACTATACATATAGGTAGCAAAATCATCTGGCTGTTGATGATGATCTATCATTACGTAAGTGGTTGTCGTCTTTGATAAAATTTCTTCCATATCACCAGCACGATGAAATGCGTTTTGATCCAGTATAAAGATGAGATCAGCATGAGAAATTAATTGATCTGACTGTTCTTTGTTGTTTTCATAAATCAAAATTTCATCTGATGAAGGAATCCATTTAAGAAACTTAGGAAAGTCATTAGGTGAGATAATGATACTGTTATGACCTAGTTGTTTTAAGTAACCATTTAGCGCCGTGGTAGATCCTATAGCATCTCCATCTGGATTACGATGTGGAACTACAACGATCTTTTTAGGACTAGCCAGTAGGTCTTTTAACTCTTGAAATTGTGCATCATTCATAAGCTACAAAAGTAAGTAGCTCATTTGAGAAAAAGTGTATCGATAAGATGATATTGTAATCTTATTTAAAACACCTTTTTAGCATAACAAGAAAGTACTTAAAATAATTTATTATTTAGGGAAAAACTGAAAATGAAATAAGTTTAACAATCAGACAGTGCCACATTTACGGCTAGTCCACCTTCACTAGTCTCTTTATACTTTGTGTTCATGTCTTGTGCGGTTTGCCACATGGTTTCAATTACCTTATCTAAAGGAACTTTTGCATTTGCCGCATCGCTATCAAGAGCCATTTCACAAGCATTAATCGCTTTAATCGCACCCATCGCATTACGCTCAATGCAAGGAACTTGTACTAGTCCACCAATAGGGTCACAAGTAAGACCTAAATGATGTTCCATGGCAATTTCACTAGCCATTAATACTTGGTCTGGCGTTCCACCCATCAACTCTGTAAGAGCGCCAGCGGCCATAGCGCTACTTACACCTATTTCTGCCTGGCAACCGCCCATTGCAGCGCTAATGGTAGCACCTTTTTTAAATAAAGAACCTATCGCACCAGCAACTAACAGGTATTTTTTTACGTCTTCAAAATTTGCGTCGTGATTTTCTATAGTCATATAATACATCATCACGGCAGGAATGACACCAGCACTACCGTTAGTAGGAGCGGTAACCACACGACCTAGTGATGCATTTACTTCATTTACGGCTAGTGCATAACAAGAAACCCATTTGAGAATTTCTCTAAATTTTACTTCCGTATCACGTATGGCTTCAATCCACTCATATTTATCGTTGTAGGTTTTTCCTTTTTGTAATTTTTGATGCGTATCATAAGCGCGACGACGTACGTTTAAACCACCAGGCAAAGTTCCTTCTGTATGACATCCTACATACATAGATTCTAGCATCACATCCCAGATGTCTTTTAAACGACTATCTATTTCTTCCTGTGAATGTAAATACAATTCATTTTCTAGAATGATTTCTGAAACCGCTTTGTTCTCACGCCGGCAGAATTCTTGTAAATCTGTTGCCTTTTCTATAGGTCTAGGAAAACACTCAAAATCTAGTTTTTTAAGTTGTGCACGTTTGCGTTCCTCTTGTACTACAAATCCGCCACCTATGCTGTAATATTTTTCACTAGCAGATTTGCTGTTTGAAAAAATTGCTTTAAACCTGATACCGTTAGGATGAAATGGTAAAAATTTCCTATGAAATTTAATATCTGTCGCTGGGTCAAAATCGATCACATAAACACCATCTATTTGTAGCTTTTTTTGATCTTGAATATAAGAGACCTCATGTGGTATCTGGTCTATTTCACAGGTTGTAGGATCTGCATCTAACAATCCCATGATTACCGCAACATCTGTAGCGTGACCTTTACCCGTTAAAGAAAGTGATCCATATAGATCAACTTCAATACGTTCTACTAGTGCTAGCTTGTTTTTAGATCTCAATTTTTCTATAAATCGTCTTGCAGCACGCCATGGACCTAAAGTATGAGAACTTGAAGGACCTACACCTATTTTAAGCATGTCAAAAACGCTTATGGATTCTATTTTTTTTGTTTCAATCATTATGATTAAGAAATCGATTTCGCGTGCAAATATATTCTAATGCAAGTTGATCTTCTAATGAAAAAATAGGAGTAGATATGTTGTGGATATTACGCTTTCGCGAAAGCATCATATCCATAAACCTTTAGGGCACAAAAAAACCGCTCCTTTTAAGAAGCGGTTTGTAACTTAATTATGTGATATTACTAGAACATCTCACGACCAGAAAAGTGGAATGCACCTTCAATAGCAGCGTTTTCATCACTGTCAGATCCATGTACTGCATTTTCTCCCATACTAGTAGCATATAACTGGCGTATGGTACCTTCTGCAGCCTCTGCAGGATTAGTTGCGCCTATTAGGGTACGGAAATCTGCAACAGCGTTTTCTTTTTCAAGAATTGCTGCAACGATAGGACCACGTGTCATGAATTCTACTAATTCTCCAAAAAATGGACGCTCGCTGTGTACTGCATAAAATGCTTGAGCATCTGCTGTAGTCATTTGAGTCATTTTCAACGCTACGATTCTAAAACCGCTTGTTGTAATTTTTTCAAGTATGTTACCGATGTGACCGTTCTCAACCGCATCAGGCTTAATCATTGTAAATGTTCTGTTTGTAGCCATTTGTCTTTTTTTATTGCGGTGCAAAAGTACTACATTGTTATAGATTTAATGATAATCTATTTTATAAAATAAATTGCTTTAAATCAGTGAATTGTAACATTCTGTTCTTATCAAAATTTTGATAGGTACTTAGTGAAATCTCTATTTTTTTGATCAAATACAATTAATAATTCAATTCTTAAGTTAACTTAGCGATCTAAACCCTACATTTTTTAAAAGATATATAAATGAAAAAAGTTTTACTTCTATCTGTTGCTTTATTGAGCATCAGTATGCTACAGGCACAAGATTATCTGGATATTGCTAGATTGAATATAGGAAATACAACTCTACAAAATATAGAGGATGCTGAGTCTGGTTCTGAATTTGAGACGCAAGCAACAAATGTCAATTTAGAATTTTTATACCCTACGCCTTTGAATAAAAAAACAGTATTGATTACTGGTTTTACTTATGAAAACACAACATTACAAGTAGGTCCTGCAATTGCTCATGATAATTTATCCATGACTCGTTTAAATCTAGGTGTAAAAATGTATCACTCTAGAAAATGGACAGGAACTTATTTAATTTTACCTAAACTAGCTGGTAATTATGAAGATATAGGTGGAAATGATTTCCAGATAGGTGTGATTGCTTTATTAGAACAAAAATTAAAGAATCGCTTTAGAATGAAGTACGGTATTTATACGAGTACAGAGGAATTTGGTCAGATCATTACGCCGTTAGTAGGTGTTTATTATAGAACGCCTAACAATAAGTTTTACATTGATGCGGCTTTTCCTATCCGTATGGAAGCAAACTATAGTTTAACAAAGTCATTAAGTCTAGGAGCTGATCTAAGAACTAGTATTAAGTCTTATAATTTAAGTGGTTTAGATGGAAACGCAGAAGCTTATGTTCAAGAAGAATCCATACGCGCTGCATTATATGCTGGTATAACCATGCTAGATGATAAGTTAATTGCGAGATTGAAGTTAGGTTTAGACACTACAGATTATGGTCTTTATGATAGTGATCAGACCGTAGGAGCTCAAGTGCTAACAGTAGCCTTAGGTGGCGATGATCGCGATAGACGGAATGATGAATTTGATTCGGCATTATTCTTTGGGGTAGATTTGATCTATCGCTTGGGATTATAATTCTTAATACATAACATTTTAAACCCGTGGCATTCCACGGGTTTTTTTATGGATAATATTAAAATCTTATCAATTTTAAAGTTGCTCATCTTTTATGATAACTTTTGTTTCTAAGTAATGACTCACTTCCTTATTTTTGTGGAACATTTGAATTTTAAAATCATTATATGAATCTTCACGAATATCAAGGCAAAGAAATACTAGCTAGTTATGGTGTAACCGTTCAACGCGGTAAAATCGCAACTACCGCAGATGAAGCTGTAGCTGTAGCAAAAGAGCTTACAGAAGAAACTGGAACTGGATGGCACGTTATTAAAGCACAAGTACATGCTGGTGGACGTGGTAAAGGTGGTGGTGTTAAACTAGCCAAAAACCTAGATGAAGTTAAAGATATCGCAGGACAGATCATAGGAATGGATCTAGTGACTCCACAAACACCGCCAGAAGGTAAAAGAGTACACCAAGTACTTATTGCAGAGGATGTGTATGAACCAGGAGAAAGTGAGATCGAGGAATTTTATATGTCTGTTCTTCTAGATCGTTCACAAGGTAAAAATATGATCATGTATTCTACAGAAGGTGGAATGGATATCGAGACCGTTGCAGAGGAAACACCACATTTAATCTTTACAGAAACAGTAGATCCAGCTCATGGATTACAAGGATTTCAAGCACGTCGCATCGCATTTAACTTAGGTTTAAGTGGTAAGGCTTTTAAGCAAATGACAAAATTTGTCTACGCATTATATAACGCTTATGTAGGATCTGATTCTTCATTATTTGAGATTAATCCAGTATTAAAAGCTAGTGATGATAGCATTATTGCTGTAGATTGTAAAATATCTCTTGATGAGAATGCCTTATTCCGTCACAAGGATTTTGCTGCTATGCGAGATACTAGAGAAGAAAACCCTACAGAGGTAGAAGCTAGAGCGGTAGGCCTTAACTATGTAGATCTAGATGGAAATGTAGGTTGTATGGTTAATGGTGCTGGACTAGCTATGGCGACGATGGACTTAATTAAACAAGCTGGTGGTGATCCTGCAAACTTCCTAGATGTAGGTGGTACTGCAGATGCTAAGCGTGTGGAAGAAGCATTCCGCATTATTCTTAAAGATCCTGCTGTAGAGGCCATTCTAGTAAATATCTTTGGTGGTATTGTACGTTGTGACCGTGTGGCACAAGGTATTGTAGATGCTTATAAAAACATGGGTGATGCCATTAATGTACCTATTATTGTTAGATTACAAGGTACTAATGCAGAAATCGCTAAGGAATTAATCGACAATTCTGGACTAGATGTTCAAAGCGCGGTTGAATTCCAGGAAGCGGCAGATAAAGTACAAGGAGTACTTGCTTAAGTACCAATTATAAATTTTATGAAAGGCTGTTCTTTTTAGGACAGCCTTTTTTTTATGAATCTGTTTTGTGTATTACGCTTTCGCGAAAGCATAATTAATACAACTAATAAGTCATATCATGAATGTACAGGTGTAGATATGATTTGATAGAAAGCCTATTTTTTTAAGTGGAATATTTAAGCACCTACTTCAACGTAAACTTAATAATTACAAGTAAAACGATAAACGAAACAAATCCTACTAGTACCCATTTAACACCTTTGTAGTTTTTAGTATGCAAATTCTTATCACGCAAATACATAAAGCTTATGATAATACAGAAAGCGATAAAGAAAATAACACCAAAAGTGATCTGACCATCAGAAAACATAGGGTCTTTTAATAATAGTAAAGGATGAGACATAGAAGTGCTATTTTTGACAAAATTACGATAGGAAAACATCAATCTCAACTATGAAGAAACAAATTAACGCCGTAAGACAATTTCATGAAGCATTTGGTCTAGGAATAAATGACCAGCCAGTCGCTAATATTACAGAACGTAGGAATAAACTACGTTTTGAATTAATGAAAGAAGAAAATGAAGAATATCTAGAAGCTGCACAAGATGGCGATCTTATTGAGGTAGCAGATGCGCTAGGAGATATGCTTTATATTTTATGTGGAACGATTATAGAACACGGCATGCAGAAAGTGATTGAAGACGTTTTTGACGAGATTCAACGATCTAATATGAGTAAATTAGGCGCAGACGGTAAACCTATCTATCGTGAAGATGGTAAGGTTCTTAAAGGTCCTAATTATTTTAAACCAGACTTTAAGCAGATCTTAAAAGATCATTTGTAAAAAAAATCCCTGCCGTAAAGCAGGGATTTTTTAATTTAAATCTGTACTCTCCAGCCGTGAGGATCTTCTACACGATTGTATTGTATGTCTTTTAAATGTTCTTTGATTTGAGAAGCGTAACTGTTTTCTAAAACAGGTAATTCGTGCACAAATTCTTTATGTTTAAATCCTTTAATAGGAACGATAACTGCAGCAGTTCCAGAACCGAAGATTTCCATTAACTCATCATTATTTGCAGCATCGATGATTTCTTGCACACTAATGCGTCTTTCTTCTATAGTGATTCCTTTGTCTTTTGCTAGTTGCATAACACTACGTCTAGTAACACCATTTAAAATACGATCATTAGATGGTGCAGTAAGTAATTTATCACCTATGCGTACAAAAATATTCATTGTACCAGCTTCCTCTATATAATTATGAGTAGCAGCATCTGTCCAGATGATTTGCTGGTAACCTTCCTTTAAGGCTAAATTGTTAGGGTAGAAGCTAGCTGCATAATTTCCAGCGGCTTTTGCATATCCTACACCACCATCTGCAGCACGAGAAAAATCACTAGCAATGATAACTCTAACATCACCTTTATAATAGGCAAAAGCTGGAGACATGACAATCATGAATTTATATTCTGTAGATGGTGCTGCCGCAACTCCATTCTCACTTGCAATCATAAAAGGTCGTAGATACAATGAAAGACCTTCACCGTAACGTACCCAATCTTTATCAAGGTTTACAAGTTGCTTTAATCCTTCTACAAAGATCTCTCTAGGAACTTCTGGCATTGCAAGGCGTTTTGCACTTTCATTAAAGCGTTTGCAGTTATCTTCTGGTCTAAAAAGAAAAACTTCACCAGTAGCATCTTTAAAAGCTTTCATTCCTTCAAAAATCGCCTGACCATAATGAAATACCTTAGCACTAGGTTCCATCATAATAGGACCGTAAGGTTTAATAACAGGTCGTTGCCATTTACCATCTTTCCATGTGCATTCCAGCATATGGTCAGTAAATGATTTTCCAAAAGTCAAATTATCAAAATCAGTACTTGCTAATTTTGAAGTTTGAATAGGCTCTACAACGATTTCGTAAGTGTCTGTCATTATCCCTAAGTTTTTTGCAAAGATACCGCATAACCATACCGTGAATCACCTAACGAATTGTTATTTTTGTGAAAAATATCAACATTATGAAAAATTTATTGAGTGTTCTATTAATTGCCTTGTTGTTTGTGTCCTGCAAGGAAGAGGTTAAAAATGAAGAAATGCCTGCTGTAAATGATGAGCAAGTAGAAGAGCTTGCTTACATGAGTTATGGTGAAGAAATTAGCGCTACAGACGCTATGGACGCTATGAAATTAGGAGAAAAATATGCTAACATGAAAACTGGTGATACCATATCTGTTAAGGTAAAAGGTCAGATCATGGACGTTTGTGAAAAAATGGGATGCTGGATTAAGCTACCCGTAAATGAGACTGAAACCGCAATGGTGAAGTTTAAGGACTACGGTTTCTTTTTACCTAAAAATGGTAAAGACAAAGAAGTAATTTTAAGCGGTAAAGCTTACAAAACGGTTACTCCTGTAGATGAATTGAAGCACTATGCAATGGATGCTGGCGATAGCGAGGAAGAAATCGCAAAAATAACTGAAGATAAAGTGACGCTTAACTTTCTAGCAGATGGCGCTTTAGTTGAGAAATTTGACAATCCAGATGTAGCAGGAACTGAAGAAGAATCTTCAGATTCTGAATAATTCTATGGAACGTAAAATCATTACCACTGGCGATGGATCAAAAACCATCCACATGCCAGACTGGAATGAACAATATCATTCAAAACATGGCGCCTTGCAAGAGGCGCTTCATGTTTTTATAGAAATGGGTTTGCGGTATTCGCTTTCACTTCGACAGGCTCAGTGCGACGCGCTAAAGCAAAATTCTAAACAGCCATTAGCTATTCTAGAATATGGTTTAGGTACTGGATTAAATGCCATGCTTACCGCACAGTTTGATTCAAATTTACCTATTAATTACACAGGAGTAGAAGCGTTTCCTGTAACTACGGAAGAAGCAATTGCAATGGAATATGGTCAATTATTAAACGATCAAAACCTCTACAATTCCATTCATCATATTCCATGGGAAGAAGCTCATGCAATCACTCCAAATTTTAATCTAGAAAAAAAGAAACTCGCCTTTGATCAAATATCATATCAAGATCAATTTGATCTGATTTATTTTGATGCCTTTGGTCCACGTGTGCAACCCGAATTATGGACGGTTGACATTTTTACCACAGCATTTAACTCCTTAAAACTCGGCGGAATCCTAACCACTTATTGCGCTCAAGGTCAAGCTAGGCGTAATATGCAAGAAGCTGGTTTTACCGTTGAACGACTTCCTGGTCCACCAGGAAAGCGAGAGATGTTACGTGCAACGAAGGTTTGAGGTTAAAGGATTAAGTTCCAAGTTTCAAATTCCAAATTCCAAGTTCCAAAATCAAATATCGGTAATCGTTAATCAAATTGTGGTTAAAGGTTTAAGATTCAAATTTTATCATGATCAACCTAACCAAAAGCTCACTTTGAGCGACAGTCGAGAACTTAGAAGTTTCAAATTCCAAATTCCAAGTTCCAAGTTCCAAGTTCTCAAATCAAAAATCATTAATCAAATTGTGGTTAAAGGTTTAAGGTTCAAATTTTATCATGATCAACCTAACCAAAAGCTCACTTTGAGCGACAGTCGAGAACTTAGAAGTTTCAAATTCCAAGTTCCAAGTTCCAAATTCTAATATCTCAAATCAAAAATCATCAATCTGAAATTCCCTACTCATGATGATACGGTTCATTCCTAAGTATCGTAAACGCTCTGTAGAATTGCTCTACGGCAAATAAACGTACCATTTGATGTGAAAAGGTCATACTACTTAAGGAGATTTTAGAATTACTACGATCATAAACATCACGAGAGAATCCATAAGGTCCACCGATGACAAAAACAAGTCGCTTTAAACCAGAAACACTGCGTTTATTGATTAGGTCTGCAAATTGTAGGCTGGTATAGGATTTTCCTTTTTCATCTAATAGTGTGACAAAATCGCTTTTTTCTAATTGGTTGAGAATGAGTTTTCCTTCTTCGGTTTTTTGTTGATCGCTACTTAAGTTCTTAGTATTCTTAAGATCTGGAATGATTTTAACTTCAAAGGTGACATAATGCTGTAAACGCTTTACATACATTTCTACCAGCGATGCAATGCGATCATCATCTGTCTTTCCTACAGCGAGTAACATGATTTTCATACTGCAAAAGTAATTCTAGATAACCACATAGTTGTGGCTTATGCTTATTTTTGAAGTAATAAATACCGCATAATGATTTACAACAGTCCAGAATTTCATGAAGAATTACAACGCATCATTGATAATGCCTTACGTGAAGACGTAGGCGATGGTGATCATAGTAGTTTGTCATGTATTCCGGCAGCGGCAACTGGTAAAGCACGTTTGCTGGTTAAAGATACAGGGATTCTTGCTGGTGTCGCTTTCGCGAAAGCGGTATTTAAAACAGTCGATCCTAACCTAGAAATAGAAACATTACTAGAAGATGGAGCATCTGTAACGCACGGTGATATTGCTTTTTACGTATCAGGTAGCTCGCAATCCATTTTAAAAGCAGAGCGATTGGCACTAAATGCCATGCAACGTATGAGCGCTATCGCTACAAAGACCAGAAGTTTTGTGGATTTATTAGAAGGTACAAAAACCAAAATACTAGATACGCGTAAAACCACGCCTGGAATCAGGTTACTAGAGAAATGGGCAGTTAAAATAGGTGGTGGCGTGAATCATCGTTTTGGACTATATGATGTAATCATGTTAAAGGATAATCACATCGATTTTGCAGGTGGCGTAAGTAAAGCGATACAGCAAACACATCAATATTTGAAGGAAACTGGACGAGATTTAAAGATCATTGTAGAAGCACGTGATCTAGATGAAATCAAAGAAATACTTACAAATGATGGCGTGTATCGCATCCTAATTGATAATTTTAATTATGAGGATACTCGTAAGGCTGTGGCATTAATAGGTGATCAATGTCTTACGGAAAGCAGTGGCGGAATTACTCTAGAGACCGCAAGACATTATGCAGAATGTGGTGTGGATTTCATTTCAAGTGGTGCATTAACACATAGTGTGTATAACCTAGATTTAAGTCTCAAAGCAGTGCATGAAGCAAACTAATACCTTTATTGATCGCATACCGGTATTAAATAAGGTAGTGGAATGGTCGCATAAAATTAAGATTCCTGGTCTAGAAGGAATGTCACTTTATGACGTGGCAGAAACCTATGTGGTGGGAATTGCACAAGGTGCTTTTGGCGCTAGAGCTAGTGCCATTAGTTATAGCTTCTTCATGGCCTTATTTCCATTTTTGCTATTTACCTTAAACTTGATTCCGTTTGTGCCTATTGAAAACTTTCAGAATGAATTTTTGGAATTTGTCAATAACTTACTACCAGCGCAAGCAGTGACTATTTTTGAAACCATCTTTAAAGAAATTGCCCTGCAAGGTAATTCTGGATTACTAACAATTGCATTTATATCGTCTTTAATTTTTATGTCTAATGGCGTGAATGCTGTTTTTAATGGCTTTGAACGTTCCTATCATATTGAATTAAATCGTGGTTTTTTTAGACAATATGCGGTGGCACTAGCCGTATCTGTAATGCTTACTTTGTTTTTATTAATTATGGTAGCCGTTACGGGATATATAGAATATGTGCTAGAAGAACTGCGCAGTAGAGATATTATGAGCACAAATGGTGGTGGAACGGCTTATATCATATTGCGATACGCGGTACTTATCGTACTTACCTATATTTTTGTTGCAACCTTATATTATACAGGAACACGTGATGGTCGTAAGACAAAGTTTTTATCCATAGGTGCAACGGTTACGACATTATTAATCATTCTACTGTCTATGTTATATGGTGTTTATATAGATAACTTTACATCGTATAATGAAATCTATGGATCCATAGGCGCGTTGTTAATTTTAATGATTTATATCTGGCTCAATTCTAACGTTTTACTGTTAGGTTTTGAGTTAAATGCATCATTACGTAAATTAAGGGCACAGAATTTGAATAGTTAGAGTATATTTAAAAACTAAATAAGAAAACCCATGAAAAAATTTGTTTTACTAGCCGTTGCCTTAGTAGCAACATACAGCGCTAGCGCACAAGTAACTATTAACGATGTAAAAGTAGAAAAGTCGTTAACAGTACAAGATCAAGAATTAATGCTTAATGGTGCAGGTTTACGTGAAAAACTTTGGTACGACTTATATGTAGGTGCATTGTATACTACTAAGAAAACTAAGGACGGTAATGCTTTAATAGCTGCTAACGAGCCTATGGCGATTACTTTAGATATTACAGATGAGAACGTGACTCAAGACGCCATGAAAGATGCTGTAATGGATGGATTTGACGATAGCTGTACTAGCAAAGAGCGCAAGGCGATCAAAAATGAAATCAATCAATTTATAGCTTTATTTAAAGATGCCATTGTAGAAGGTGACCAGTTTGTAATCGCATATTTGCCTAATCAAGGGACTATTGTTTCAAAAAATGGTGAGTATCTAGGAAGTATCAAAGGGAACGCGTTTAAGAAAGGTCTTTTTGGGATCTGGTTAGGTGAAGATCCAGCAGATGCAGATCTTAAAGAAGGAATGTTAGGACTATAGTCCATTTTTAACGATATTTATAATCCACGTAACTAGCTTACGTGGATTTTTTAATTCCATTATATGAGAAATGTAATAATAGTATTGTTCATGTGTTTCGCTGTTGCGAAAGCGTATTCACAACAAGTTACTGGAGTCTGGAAAACCGTAGATGAAGAAACAGGCATCGTAAAATCTCATGTAGAGATCTATGAAAAAAATGGATCATTCTATGGAAAAGTACTTAAAGTGCTGGATCCAGATGCGCCAGCAAAACCGTTATGCGTTAATTGCGAAGGTGATTTAAAAGACGCACCGATAGAAGGTTTAGAAATTATCAAAAATCTTAAAAAGAAAGGCAGTTCTTATAAAGATGGAACGATCATGGATCCTGAAAATGGGAAAGTGTACGATTGTAAAATTTGGGTAAATGAGGATAATCCAGACCTATTGATGGTACGTGGATATATCATGTTCTTATACCGCACTCAAACCTGGGAACGATTGAAATAACATAGGATTAATTACGTTAAAAAAGGTGCAGATATCAATTTGCACCTTTTTTAGTTGATTATATCTATTCTATAGCTTTTCCATCGCTTCAATGCGTTGATGCAAACTAGGATGAGAGTAATTAAAAAACACATACGCTGGATGCGGTGTTAAATTACTTAAGCTGGTTTTACTTAGTTTTTTCAGTGCATTAACTAATGGTTCAGAATTATAGGTATTACTTGCATAAGCATCTGCTTGATATTCAAATTTTCTAGAAAGTACACTCATGACTATTCCCGTAATCGTAGAGATAGGCGAGTAGAGCAGTCCAAAAGCGACTAATCCTATATGAAATGATGGTGTCGCAACTCCTAAGGCTTGTGATAACATCTCACTATCTACAATTAGCGAAAACATCCACAACGTAAATCCTGTAGTGATCACACTAGCGATCATGTTATAAATGATATGATTCTTTTTGTAATGACCTACTTCATGAGCAAGCACAGCTACGATCTCTTCTTCCTCTAATTCTGAAATTAAGGTGTCATATAAAGTAACTCGTTTCTCACTACCAAAACCGCTGAAATACGCATTTGCCTTAGTAGATCGTTTACTGCCATCGATAACAAAGATTTTATCTAGTTGAAATCCTACCGTACTAGCATAACTACTTATTGCATCTCTTAACTTTCCAGTCTCTAGTGGCGCTTGTTTATTAAATAATGGCACAAAAATGCGTGCATAAAACATGTTCATTAATAGTGAGATGACGGTAATAAGAATCCATACATACCACCAGAAGTCTTGTACTGCCCATTGATAGCATAAAATTACAAGGCTTAAAATCCCACCACCTAAAACTGCCGTAAGCATCCAGCCTTTAATTTTGTCAAGAACAAAAGTGCGTTTAGTTGTTTTATTGAAACCAAAACGTTCTTCAATTACAAAAGTACTGTAATAGGAAAATGGTAAAGAGATCAATTCACCAGCTGCGCCTATGATCGTAAAGAATATTAATCCTACTAAGATCTCATGATTTACCAGTGACCTTGCAAAATTATCAACGATGGCAAACCCATCCAGGAATAAGAATGATAAAATCGCAATAAAAGAGATACTACTACTTAATAAGCCAAAACGATAACCCGTTTTCTTATAATCTTGTGATTTCTGGTACTCGTCAGTATCGTAGACATCTGCTACGGTAGATGGAACTGGTTTGTGGTACCATGTGTAATTTAAATAGCCTAGAAACTGGTCCAGTACAAAATCAAAAATGAGAATTCCTATAATGATTTGAAACAACAGATCTGCGGTCATAAATACAAATAATTTATAACAAAGGTAAGTTAGAAAAGGCTTATAAATCCTACTGTTATTGTAAGAAATCACGCTGTCTTTTTGCCTCAAAAAGCAGTATCGCCGCGCTAACAGAAACGTTCATGCTATCTATAGCACCACTCATAGGAATGATGATATTTTCTATAGCTGCTGCTCTCATTTCATCTGTAAGTCCAGTAGCTTCAGTTCCCATCGCGATGGCACAAGATTTCTTAAAATTCATACGATCATATCGAGTACTGGTTTGTAAGGTAGCAGCGTATAAATTAATGTTGTGTTCCTTTAAATAAGTGATCACACTTGCTGTGGATGCTGTGGCAACGGGCACGGTGAAAACACAACCTACACTAGATCTTATGACATTAGGATTATATAAATCTGCTACAGGATTTGCTAGGATAACGGCATCAACTTTAGCTGCATCTGCAGTACGCAATAGCGCACCAATATTTCCAGGTTTCTCTACAGATTCTGCGATGAGGATGAGTGGAGTAGATGATAATTTTAAATCGTTGAGATGTTGGGGTTTTGCTTTCGCTATAGCGATAACACCTTCTGTACCTGATCTGTATGCTACTTTCTCGTATACCTCTACAGTAACGCTTATGATTTCTGGTTGCTGTTCTAATTTAAGATGATCATAGACCTCAAGTTCTGTAAAGTCGGTCTTGTCCAGTAAAATCTCACCACAGATAAATAGTGTTTCTAACGTAAAACCACCACGATAGCATAATTGTACTTCACGCTGTCCTTCTACAATAAAAAGACCTAATTGCTTACGAGTTTTACTCTTGCGTTGCAATTGCTCTACCTTACGTATAATGGCGTTGTTAGGACTAGAAATATGTTTCATCATAACAAAGGTAATCCATATACAATCATCAATTTTATCATTAGTAATTTAGTTCCTAGTTATAAGAATCGATTTATTTTTACTTAAAATTAAGATATGAGATTTCACACAAGAAAATGGATCAAACCAGAAGATTTAAATCCTAACGGGACGCTTTTTGGCGGTAGATTGCTAGAATGGATAGATGAAGAAGCGGCTCTTTATGCGATCATTCAGCTAGAAAATCCTAAGGTAGTTACTAAATATATGAGCGAAATCAATTTTACGGCAAGCGCAAATCCTGGTGATATCGTTGAAATAGGGTTAGAGGTAAGTAAATTTGGTAAAACTTCTATAGATTTAAAATGTGAGGTGCGTAATAAGATGACCCATCAAACCATCATTACTATAGAAAATATCATCATGGTAAACCTTTCTCCAGATGGCAAACCATTACCACACGGAAAGACTCAAGTAGAATATGTAAGTGACCGTTTAAAAGATACTAAGAAGTAGCAAGAGTTTCACTACTTAAATACTTACGCTCCATCCAGAATGTCCCAAAAGGAACTACAGACATAGCAATTACTATAAGCATGGTTTTAAAGGGCCATTTTAATTGCTGTGCTACTACAATAGCCATTACCACGTATGCCATGAAAAGAAATCCGTGTGCCATTCCTACAACCGTATTAGGCAATCCTATTCCACCAATGTATTTTAATGGCATGGTCACAAATAATATGAGTAGAAAAGAGTAACCTTCGGCAATGGCTAGATATTTAAAAAACGTGGTCATAGAGCGTTATTTCTGTTGCAAAAATAGTTTCTGGATTGATTTGATTCCTTAAAAATTGGATAAAAATATCAGTTCTTTACCGTTTTGATTAATGGTTTAAATTTAATTAACTCATCCTCATTAAAAGATTCTTAAATCAAAATTATTCTCACCACGTGCAGTTTATATTTGTGACAAATCATTTTTATGAATCATCAACCATCCATTCATATTATAGGTGCTGGCGTGAGCGGTCTTGCTGCAGCTATGACGCTTGAAAAAGCCGGATATAACGCCACAATTTTAGAAGCTAGTAATCACATAGGTGGACGTGTTGCTACGACTATTAAAGATGGAAATATCTATGATCACGGTTTTCAAGTAATGCTAGATGCTTATCCAGCAGTTTCAGAATTTATTGACACCACAACATTAGATTTAAAGAAATTTGTTCCAGGATCCATGATTTTTAAGGATGGAGTCTCTCATAAAATAGGTGATCCTAGACGTGATTTTGACTTTGCCATACCTACTTTAGTAGCAGGAATAGGATCGTTAAGAGATAAGTGGTTAGTGTTTACGCTTTCGCGAAAGCTTACTCAAAAAAGCCTCTATGATATCTTTACGACCGAGGAGCAAACAACACTAGAATATTTAAAAAACTACGGTTTTTCTGACCAGATTATCCATCAATTTTTTAAACCATTCTATACTGGAATATTCCTAGAACCAGATCTAGCAACGAGCAGTCGCATGTTTGAATTTGTGTTCAAAATGTTTACGCAAGGTAATGCTACGCTTCCAGCATCAGGAATTCAAGCCATACCACAGCAAATGGCGACTCAATTAAATGGTGATATTCAATTAAATACTGCGGTAGATCAAGTCCTAAATGATCAGATCAAATTAAAAAACGGCACACAATTACAAAGTGATTTCACCATCATCGCTACAGAGGCTGCATCACTTATTCCTAACCTACCAAAATCAGATCGTAAATGGCATAGCGTACAGACTTTATATTTTGCTACAAACGTGGTAGGTTTTAAGACACCTATTATAGGTTTAATAGCTGGAGAAAACTGTCTAAGTAATAACTTTCATTTTTTAAATGATTGTATTCCTAATCATGATAAAGTGGTAAGTGTTACCATTGTAAAAAAGCACAACTTATCGCTAGAAGATCTTACTAATCAAGTACGTGAAGAACTGTCAACACAAGCTAATATTGAGCTAGGTGATTTACTGCACGAGATTACGATCCATAAAGCATTACCACAACTGGATAGTTTACAATACTGCATGAGCGAAACAGAGACTCAATTAACACAGCATGTTTTTCTAGCTGGTGATCACTTAAGTAACGGTAGCTTAAATGCTGCGATGTTAAATGGTAAAGCTGCCGCAAAAGCCATCATTGCCAAAATTGAAAATCATCAGATCGTTTGATTTATAAGGGAAAAGAAATAAGCTCAAGAGCAATAGATAAACTTTTAGGTGAACCTATCGTTTTTAATATTTCTAAACCTGTAATTACAGGAAGTCCTAGTTTGTTTTTAAAACGGTTTGAATCTAAGATCAATAAGGAGCATGAGCTACAGATGGATTCTAAATGTAATTTTGAAAAACGCCCGAAGGGTTTATTATTACGAGCTAATTATTCCAATAAATTGTCCATGATCGCCTTGCCGTTATCTGATATTTCCTCAATCATATTGACAAAAGGTGAGGAATTAGTTCAACCTATAAAATATTCTCCTTTTTGGTTTTTATTGAAATGGGGCGTTTCATTAAATATTGCAAGATATTTTGCTCGTAATGCGGAATATTATTTAGATCAAATAGAATTAGTCATTAACTCAATAAATTACCGTTGTGAATTTATCGCTAGTGGCTATTTATTTAAACGTCATTGTGATTTCTTCACTTCACTTTCTTATGATAGCCGACTAACTGTAAACCAAGATTAGATTCAATGTGCTTCTCCCTATATTTGAAACCATAAAAACACTCATTTGAAACTAACCATTTTAGGTTGTCATAGTGCAACGCCTACTGCGGCCACAAATCCTACTTCGCAAGTACTAGAAGTGCGTGGTCATTTATTCATGATCGATTGTGGTGAAGGTACTCAGGTCGCACTGCGTAAAAACCGAGTGAAGTTTGCACGTATTAAGCATATTTTTATTTCGCATTTGCATGGTGATCATTTCTTTGGATTGATCGGTATGATTTCTACATTTTGTTTGCTAGGTCGCGATGCACCTTTGACTATTTATGGACCTAAAGGCATTAAAGAAATCATTTTATTACAATTAAAATTAACCGGTAGTTATACGCCGTTTGAATTACGCTTTCGCGAAAGCGATGCCACGACACCAGAATTGCTTTACGAGGATGAAAAGGTGATTGTTACCACCATACCGTTAGATCATCGCGTGTATACTAGAGGTTTTTTAATTCAAGAGAAAGGTTACCAGCGCAAGTTAAACGTAGTTGCATGTGAAGAGTACGGCGTTGATATCGCTTATTATAGAAAGATTAAAAAAGGAGAAGATGTTACGCTGGATGATGGTCGCGTGATTGCAAATCATGAGTTAAGCGATGATCCACAACCGTCTAGAAGTTATGCTTTTTGTAGTGATACAGCTTATAAACCAGATATTGTACCGTTAGTTAAAAACGCTACCGTATTATATCATGAGTCTACCTTTTTAAAGTCACACGAGCATTTATGCGTCAAGACTAAGCATAGCACCGCTGCACAAGCGGCTACGATCGCGAGAGAAGCACAAGTAGGCACGTTGATTTTAGGTCATTATTCTACTAGATACGGTGATTATGAATTATTCCGTAAAGAGGCTCAGGAGGTTTTTGATAAGGTAGAGTTAGCTCGTGATGGAGCTGTGTTTGAAATATAATTACTCGTCATAATCTTCCTTACGAGCAAATCGTAAAATGGTATATCCTATAATACCAGAAATAACAGATCCTATGATGATTCCTATTTTCCCTGAATCGATAAAGACGCTGTTTCCTGCATAAGCTAGACCACATATAAAAATAGACATTGTAAATCCTACTCCAGCTAAAAATGCGACACCTACAATCTGCATGCTATTGATTTCTTCTGGAACGGTTATGATCTTTAATTTTTTTGCTAGAAGTACTAAGGTTGAAATTCCAACACTATTTCCTACTACTAAAGCAATTGCTATATTTATGACTAATGCCTGATCTAATGGTACATCACTATTAAGAGCAACTCCAGCATTTGCCAGTGCAAAAATAGGTATGATCACATAAGCTACCCAACCGTGTAATTGATGCTCTAGTCGCTGTAATGGTGACTGGTATTGATCTGTAAGATCTTCTAGGTTATCTATATGCTCAATTTGCTTTTTAGTAAGAATAGGTGAATCATTATCTGCGCTAGACTTTATCAGTCCTGTTATTTCTCCTAAACGCTCTACAAATTTTACTTTGCCTATGTTTTGTCTTACTGGTACTGCAAATGCTAATAAGATTCCTGC
The DNA here is from genome assembly GCA_020630715.1 of Nonlabens sp. GTDB lineage: Bacteria > Bacteroidota > Bacteroidia > Flavobacteriales > Flavobacteriaceae > Nonlabens. The sequence continues at coordinate 275,214 of JAHDIQ010000002.1, read as the reverse complement.
TAGGGTAGGATGTACTCCAGCTTTTAAAAATAGCGTCCATACTACAATTCCTAGTAGAATGTTTACAAATTTTGAATAGTAACCTTTCCATGATAGAAAGTATAGAACGGCAAGTAAAATCCCTGCATAACCTAATAAACTTACCTTAAGTGCACCAGAGTAAAATATCGCAATTACCATTACAGCACCTATATCATCTACGATAGCAAATGCTGTTAAAAATATTTTTAAACTTAATGGCACACGTTTGCCTAATGCTTTTAATATGGCGAGTGAGAATGCAATATCTGTAGCCATAGGAATTCCCCAACCTGGTGTCGTTTCTGGATTGTTATTTAAGAATAAAAACAATAATACAGGAATGGTCATCCCACCGATGGCGCCAAAAAGCGGAAACATCGCTTTTTTAACCGAGTTTAATTCTCCTATCAATAACTCACGCTTGATCTCTAGACCTATCAGATAAAAGAAGATCGCCATCAAACCATCATTAATCCATAAAATCACTGGTTTATTTAATGAAAAAGCGTCAGAACTAAAACCTAACTTATAATTCCACAAATCGCTGTAAGACGCAGCCCATGGTGAATTAGCCCAAGCTAGGGCAATAACGGTTGCTGCAACGAGTAGTATACCACTGAAACTCTCAATTTTCACAAATTTTTGAAACGGACTCAATAGTTTACTTACTCCCATAATTATCGGATTGGTTTAAATCACAAAGTTAACTTTCAATTGTTAAGGAAACCTTATGGAGTTTGGGATGAAATAACTACATTATTTCTCTTAAGATTATGGATGGTTGTTGTTAATACGAAATAGAGAAGCTTTAAAATAATGGTTTCTCAAATTAATGATTCAACTCGTTGTTTTTAGACTTAATTCTTTGTTGAGTATTTTTTTCCTTCCACTATTTTAATTTTATTCCTATAAATTCAGGGCTATGCTTCAATTCGTATTTTATATTCGTTTTGTAGTATGGTTATCACTTCTCCAGTATAAGTGCACTTTTATTATTCCACCCCAATATTTTATAACCACTCGTAATAATGCCTTTTTCAAGATCGTAAAGATTCTCTTTATTTTCAATTACAGTCCAGAATACTCTTGAATAACCAACTCCACCCTTATCAAATTGATACTGGTAATATTTATGTTTTTCATTTGGCGAAATGGATTCAGACAAAATATATAAACTTGGTTCATTTAGAGTGTGTTCAGATTTAAAGGCATCAAAAATTTCATTTAAATCTGATTTGATTTTCACCCTAATTTCGATGATACTAACCAGAATTATACCACCAATTAATAGCAACCATTTGTTCATTAAAATCTCATTTTTTTCAAATAAGCAAGATTTTTCTTAAATCACGCACAACATTTTTGTACCTGATTAGTGGTGCTTTTTGGCACCTAAGTTAACAAATACCAATGGAGTTCAAATCATTAATCCTAACAACTTACTGTATACTTAATAATGCACAGGCTAGAATTAAATGGGTTACTGCGTTAAAAGATCTTTTTACCTTTAAAGAGTTGTGACTACAACAAAAACTTACGAATAGCAATAAAAATAACCACCATGATGGTATAAACCAGAAAGAACGATAGTATAAAGGCTTTTAAGCCTAATACTAACATCACAGCAATAAGGAGTAATTGAAAACCTAGACCAAAGGTAGAGATACCGCTCATGAACCATTTAGGAAACATCGTACCGTATCCTGCTCTAGGATCCAGCGCATAGATCACCTTATCAAATGAGCTGTACAGTATTTTATAGAGTCTAAAAAGGATGTTTACATGCTGTTGCTTTTCGCCTGGTAATGCGAATGGCACTTTGTTTTCAAATACCCGACTGGTCGTATCGCCATCAAGTTTATTCCTTAAAATAGTGTAGTAATAGTTATACAATGTTCCTTGTAATTGTAATCCCAAAAAAGCTAACGTACAGATCCATATAGAGCTGTTTGTAACATACCAAATAGAAATAAAAATGATCGCATTTAGGATGATATCTGCAACAGAGTCAAGATAACGACCAGTGTAGGAAGGTTTTTGTTTTACACGAGCTAATTCACCATCTGCGGCATCTAAAATAGATTTGAGAATCAGAAAAAAAGCTGCTAACCAGTAATGTGCTTCTAGAATAAAAACAATAGCAATCAAGCCAGAGATGATAAAGGCTATGGTAACATGAATAGGTGTAAAAGCAGTGTTTTTTAATGCCTTTGCAATGATCTTTGCAATAGGTCTTCCATAGTCTGAGAGATCAACAAACTGGTGCTCTTTGGGTAATTTTGACATTTAATATCATAGAAAGCTGTTGTGTGGAATATACCAATTTCTATAGCCTCAAATTTAGGCTTAATTTATAGCTTAGGACTGGCTTTTTACGATTTGTTTGAGTGATTCAATCAGTAGGTTAGCAATGACAGCTTAAATATGAAGTCTCAATTTAAAATTAATGACTTAATTTAAGATTTTTAGCTTAGTTCATTGTTGGTAACAGTATTTATCGTTAAATAATTCTAGTTGATTCAGTTTTTCAATTTTCTCGAATATAAGTCTTATCAATATCGTTTTCTTTTTGTTGTACTCTGTAACTTTTTACAGAGCCAACCTCATCTAAGTTAAACGTGAAAGTAACTTGTGGTCTGTAACCAATAACGACAAATTTGGTCTTTGAAATTGGTCTTAATTCAAACTGACCGCTATCCCAAAGACTTCCAAATTCAAACGTAATCTCAGATTCTTGTCCGTCCCAACTATACGTTCCTACATATTTTTTGAGTATTTCTTCAGGCAATTCAAAGGGTTTCTCTATAGGTTGGTCATACAAAATCTTTCGTGCAAATTTAGCTGGACTGGTTGTGATTTTGTTTTCAACATTCATAAGTTGTATGATTGTTTTATCAGTATCTATGTGTCTTTCAATAATTGTCAAATATCCAGCCCAACGACCTGTATGAATAACTCTTTTACCATATAGACTATCATTTCTAACCATCCATCCAAATCCATAACTAGTTTCTACACCACTATCTGTAGGATAGGACGAGAAAATTAATTTTTTGTCTTCTTCGTTTACGAGTTGGTTGTCATATAGTGCCCTATCCCATTTAAGCAAGTCAATAATAGTAGAGTTCACCATTCCATCACCAACAATACCGTCTAAATAAACGACATAATCATCTTCTGGGGATTCGTCTGGTACGATATTTCGCTTTAAGCTATCTGAATAAATGTATCCTTGTGCATAGTTGTCGACCTTTTTTGGCTGAAACCGTCTGCGATAAACAAAGGTGTTTTCCATTTTTAATGGTGAAAAAATCTTTTCATTTAAGTAGTCTTCAAATGATTTTCCGCTAACTCTTTCTATAATAGTACCCAGTACTAAATATCCAGTATTGCTGTAACTATATTTTAGATTGGGCTCAAATTGCTTTTCTGGAGACGCTTTCGCGAAAGCGTTAATCACATCTTTATTTGTGGCTATTTTAGATTTGTCCCAGCTGTCTTCCATCATACTCATATAATCCGGTAAGCCACCAGTGTGTGTTAATAGATTCTTTATGGTAACATCTGAATAGTGTTTCAGTTCTGGTATATACTTACTGATCGGGTCACTATAAGAAAGCTTTCCTTCTTTTTGCAGTTGTACAATTCCCATCGCGGTAAATTGTTTTGAGACAGATGCTAATTCAAAAGCGGTCTCAATATTCAATTTCTCACCAGTCTCTTCGTTAGCAATTCCATAGCTTTTTTGAAATATAATTTTGCCTTTTTCTGCTAAAAGGATATTACCGTTGAATTCGTTTCTAATAAAATGCGCTGTGTAAACAGAATCTAATCGTTGCGTTTTATCATTTTCTACTACTTCAAACGCAGGATTATTTTTTGAGTTTTCATTATTCTTGCAGGCTACTGTGAGAAATAGCGTAATTAAGAGAATTATTAATTTTTTCATTTTTAGTTGATTTTATTCGGTTTATTTGCTAGTTCAAAAAGAGTAATTGTTTAATAAGAACTACTTATTCTTCAATATGTCGCGTATAATTTTTAAGTGATGTTCTGTATGAATAGTAAGAAAGATAATAGTCTCGTCTCTATTCATAGTACCAAGAATAGGATGGCTAAAGTGCTTGTTTTCTGCAAGCGTAGGTAACTTTTCTACGGTAGCAAGTGCTTCATCATAATGCATTTGTAAGGTATTGATCGTTATATCTCCTTTTGGTGTTACCGACTCTGGCGCAGTAACTTTTCCTCTAGGTAACGTATTTGAAGCAAAGACATAGTCTCGAGTAGGATTGGAATCTGCTTTGTAATTACTTTCATCAGAATATTGGAGCGCTTTGTGTAACTGATTTACCATTAAATAAATGTGATCCATGTGCCACGCAACAGAAGCTTCTGACATTTCAAGGTTTATGGTATCCCTTACAGCAATAAAGGATGCGACCTCATTAAGTTGTAATTTGAGATCAGAATTTCTTTTTTCTGAATCCATACTTGTAGCGCTGCTTAATAGTAAGATACCTGCAATAAAGACTAAGATGATGTGAATACGATTTTTCATAAGTATATATTTTAAAAAAAAATTATTTAGCCCAAATGTAGGCACGAAATCAGTGCGTTATGAAAAAACGGGATGGATGTGCCACTTTTGTGATGAATGGGAAAGCTATTAAAAATCAGCTTTTGAAAAAGATCTAGAAACGGGAATAGGTGTATCAACATTATCTAGTTGTATGGTAAGTGATCTTGCATTACCATGAATAGAAGTTAAGTGTTGCGTATTAATAAGATAAGAGCGATGACAACGTTTTATCTGAGTAAGATGTTCTAATTGTATTTCAAGTTGTTTTAAAGAAAGTCTAATTAATTTCTGCGTTATCGAATGATCTTCCAAATAATATATGGTAATATAATTCCCTTCTGATTGTGCGTACACAAAATCTGTTAATTGCATTACGATAGGTGATTCTTTTTTACTTTCTTCTTGGATTTGTACTGTTACAGTCTCTTTTACCACTGTAGACGGTAAATGGTTAGAAAGTAATTGTGCTTTCTCTATATTACGTTTTGAAAGTGTACGCTCTTTAAAAAAGATTAAACCTATGATGGGAAAAATCCCTATGGACGTGGTGATGATAAGAAAATTTAAAAAGGTTTCATGTAAAACAATATCGGGCCACCAATTGTAATTATGCAAAGAATTAAAAGCACTTATAGTCAAGATACAACAACACTGTAATAGAATTTCCTTTCCTATGGTCCATTTTTCTGCGCAAAAAAACTCCGGAAATAGTTTAGGCAACATAAAATAGGTAACAGCCACACCAAGAAACACTGAAACTCCAAAACCTGCTAAGAATACGTATTTGTAAGAAAAGGTTTGTCCTGCACCAAAAGGTTGAAAAACTATCAAAAACACAAAAACAAAAACACCAGATAATAAAGCAAATAACCACTTAGATCTAGCTTTTTGTAATAAAGGATATGGTGCGTTGAGCCACTTCATAAGGAATTAGTATGTTTTAGTTTGATTTAAATTTTATAAGTGTCTCGATTTAGTACTAATCAATTAACGATTTAAATATAGCAAATTAAAAGGTCGTCTCATTCCTTCAACAGTGTAGCAAAGAAACTCCTAAAACTAGGTTTTTTAATAGCAACATCAGGTAGGACGTGTGATGAAACTTAGGTTTCTGTAGTGCCTAAATAATTAGTGTGAAATAGAAATAAATAAGGCTCCAGAATCAAACAAATGAATCTATGAGCCTAGAATAATTGGGTCTCAAATTAATGAAAGAAATTGTTGTTTTTTTAGCTTAGTTCTTTGTTTTACTAAAGTGTTTATTAGTTCATATGATATTTAACTTCGAATATTAAAATTTTATTTTCTTCATTATTCTCCATTCGTTGAATAATTTCAGGACTACACAGAACTTCATCATTTGTTATGTTTATTGAAATTAAAGAAGAGTAAATTTCTTGAGTTAAGCACTTTGCTAATTCTAAAGAGAAACCATTTTTTATTAAAGTAATAATTTTTTTATCAGATGTTCCGTATTTAATTCTTTCGTAATAATCTTCTTCAAGTAGATCAAGTTCGAATAAAATTTCTATGTATTTTAAAACATTAAATTCAATATAATCCTGCTCTTCTTTTATCCTAATTATTGCAACATTAATTCTGTAAGAATTATCTTTTCCTCTTAAATCTATATAAAGAGGTTGGCGGTCTGTAATGTTTCTTTTAACTCTTCCCCATTTTTTTCCTACATAAATAAGTAATTCTTCTTCATTCAACGTATTCCAATAACTAATAAAGCTACCAATCATCTCTTTGTAGGAAGCACTCTCACTTCTCCAAGTTAGTATCATTGAATAAAAATTTCTTGCCTTTACATTTTCAAGTCTTTTAAAATTATCGTCTTTTAAAAATATATTTTGAATAAAAATATGATTGATTGCAGACAATAATTCATTGGCATCAGAAATTACTGAAAAGCTATTTTCTTTATATGAATTTAGATTACTAATTATACTTTGTTCATTATCTTTTATGTCAAAATCATAGATGTTATTTTGATAACAAAGTTTTGCTATTTCGGATTGAACGTATACAGCATCTTCCAAATCTGTAGAATTAGGTTCAATATTTTCAAGATATTCTAAAGTATTTTTCAATTCAGATTTCTCATCTGAATTTAGTTGACTTTCATCTTTAAGTAAAATATTATTTATTTCATCTTCGATTTCTAATTCAGTTTTTGCTCTATCAATTAAAAACTTTTCAGGTTTAATTCTACCATCAAAATAAGTGCCTTTAACAACGTAAATGTTTGGCTCTAGTAAACTTAAGTTTCCATTTTCAGGATTAAATATTTCACTAAACCTATTTATACGTCCGATAAGATTTTTAAATTGAGATTTAGATAATTTACGAATACCTTTTTTAACAGAGAATAAGAAAATTTTCTCTGCTGGAATATTTACACCTTCGAGAAGCGTTGAACTAGTCATGATATATTCTAAATGTTTATTTTCACTAAATAAACTTTCTACATAAAGCCGAATTAATTCAGGCATACCTCCGTGATGATATACAATACCTTTTTTTATGCACTTTAACAAGTTGTAATCCGGATGTATATAATCTGAAATGGTATTTGAAATTTCCTCAAAGTTTTGGTTGTTATCATCTAAAGTATTTGAAAGGTTTAAAGAAAACTCTTCAATATGAATCGGTCTATTAAAATATACTATGTTTTTATTCGCTTTTTCTAATTTAAGTAGTTGAATTTCTTCTTGATACACTTTATTTGTTTCAATAAATATATTAGAAAATTGATTATAGATTTTTAGTTTTTGGTCATTTTTAAAATCACAAACAAAATATTTTTCAGTTTTGATAAACTCTACCGTGTTCTGAAACTCCAACTTGTAATCTAACTGCTTAATTTCAAGACTTGATTGGTTCTGAACGAATGGGGAGAAAAAGTTTAATACAACATTATTATTCCTTTTTTTTAAAATCATTATCGTTTGTGCTAGAAGCAACGCTCTTGAGTCAGGTTTTTCAGCATAAGGTTTTTCTCCAAATAGATTATGGGCTTCGTCAATTAGGACTAAATCGAGTTTTAGTCTTGGATTTTTTTGAAGTAATCTTAATAATCTTTCTTGTGTTAATACTGACACAAAACTTTCTTCATTTCCTTTATACATTTCAGGATGCGTAATTATCCTAGTTAATCCATTTTCAGAAATATCATTTAAAAGGCGTTTTTTTGTTTGAGCCAATAATGCTTTACTTGGCACTATGATGCATATTCTCTTATCTAAATTTGAGTGAACTTTATTTATTATGATTTCTGATTTCCCATATGATGTGGGAGCAACTATTACAAAGTCATTTGTTTTTTTTGAAAACTCAATTAGACTCTTTTGACCACTAGATAAATAATAATTTTCGTTTTTAAAATTTTCTTGGTATGACGAAAAGAAAAGGTTGAAAAAATGCTCTTCAATATATTCTTGATTGAAATGTTTTCTTTCAATCAATTTTGAAATTGGAATATAATCTTTATTTATTGCAAGGTCATATAAAGGTTTATAATCACTATTTCTAATAGAATAATTTACAATTACTTTGTACCCTAATTTTTGCAAGTCAATATCTCCAAAATTCAATAAATATATTGCAGTTTTTAAAAGGTGGAGCTTTTCATTTTCTTGTAATTCTGAGTTTAGAAGCATCTTGTTATAAGAAACTTGGAAATCAGAGCCTTTAAATTTTTTTCTAAAATCGTTTAAGTTTAGCTGTTCTATTTCCATCATACGGCCGAGATTTCGTTGGTTAAAAAGTCTGAAACTGCTAAAAAAGTAGCCTTTTGAATAGAAATTACAATTGTATCAAGAAAGATGCCCTCAGCAATGACTGAATTTCGAAAATTTTCAACACTATTAATATCAATTTCATCTGCTAAGTTGTGATATAATACTGATATTAAAATTACATTTTTGGACTGTTCAGATGTCATTATTGGTGAATCATTAGAAAGTAATTCTTGAAAATTTAATCGGCCATCAGATTCTTTAATTGTTGCAGAAACATCAAATAATGCACTTTCCCATAGTGAATTTCTGTTTTCATTTATCATACTTTGAATACCTTCCTTTGCTTTATTTAAAAGCACATCATTGTAACTTGATGTAGTACTACTATTTAAACCACCTGATTTCACTTCTGAATACCAAAGTTTATCATTGTCAATCTCACAATAGATTATATCAAATCCTTTTTTTATACTTCTTTCTTCCTTGTTTTTTAATATTGATAAAGAAGTCAAATTATTTTCTTGATGACTTAAAAGAATGTGAGAGAGTAATTCTCCAATCATACCTTTTTTTGTTTCATCCGATTTGGAATTATACCTGTCTAGAAAAGATGATAGTGTGTTTTTGTATGAATAAAATTCAGGAAGAGATTCTGTGGTTGAAAATCCATTCCAAATACCTTGTAACTGTTCTCTAATTATTTGTTTTAATGCATTTGAAAGTTCGTCAATATAAAATATTGAGTGAGTTGTGCTGTCTAATATTCTTACTCCATCTATTGACATTTTTTTCTTTTGGTTTTAATTTTTGACAAGTTTCTTGCATATAGCTCGTTTCTCGCAAATTAGAAACGCCTTCTAAGAATAAATACAACCCATATTAATTTCTACAATCTACAAAAACCTTACCCCATAAAAAATACCCCAAATGGGGTATTTTTTTACGTTATAAACAAAACTGTAGATATCCTAAGATTGCTCTTCACACCACACTCTAGCATTTACAAATGCTTCTAGCCATGGCGTTACCGCATCATCCTGGCGATCGCTAGGGTAGTGCGCCCAGTTCCATGGGAATGTAGAGCGTTCTAAATGCGGCATCATCACTAGGTGACGTCCATCTTCACTGTTTAACATTGCAGCGTTGTAGTCAGATCCATTAGGATTTGCTGGATAGCTGTCATAACCATAAGTGGCTGGAATCTGGTAAGCGCTGCGCGCTTTAGGTAAATGGAATTTACCTTCGCCGTGTGCGGCCCATATTCCTAGCGTGCTTCCTGCTAGTGAGGATAACATGATGCTATTATTTGCAGCTATAGTAACACTGGTGAAATTACATTCAAACTTTCCACTGTCGTTGTGCAGCATTTTTGGCTTCTGGTCGTGATCTGGATGGATTAATCCTAATTCTATAAATAACTGGCAACCGTTACAAACGCCTAAACTCATCGTATCTGGTCTGGCAAAAAAGTTGTTCAATGCCGTATTTGCTTTCTCATTGTATTTAAAAGCACCAGCCCAGCCTTTGGCACTTCCTAGCACATCACTGTTAGAAAATCCACCTACGGCGGCGATAAATTGTACGTCTTCTAGGGTTTCACGACCGCTAATTAAATCGGTCATGTGAACGTCTACCACTTCAAATCCGGCGAGGTACATCGCTCGTGCCATCTCGCGCTCGCTGTTGCTTCCTTTTTCTCGTATTACGGCTGCTTTGATGCGTTTTTGAGGTATTTCTGGTAGTTTACCCGTAAAATGTGATGGTAATTTGAATTCTAGCGGTTGTTCTACATAATTTACTAGGCGTTCATCTGCCAGACCATTAAACGATTGTTTTTGATCTAGTAAATGCGAGGTTTCATACCATACATCGCGCATATCATCCACGTCTATGGTAAAGTCATTGATATCTAGCACGGCTTCATCTATCGCGGTTCCTATCTTGAAAAATGGGATTCCGGTAGCTGTTAATTCGGTGGCTACGCTGTCATCTGTTACTTGGAGTACGATACCTGCGTTTTCTGCAAATAATATTTTGACCATATCGTCACCTATTGCGGCTAGATCCAGTTCCATTCCTACGCCTAGTGATGGGAAACACATTTCTAATAATGTCGTGATTAATCCACCACTGGCAACATCATGTCCGGCTAGCACTTTGCCACTTTTTATCAATGATTGTATTGTTGTCCACGCTTTCGCGAAAGCGGCACTATCCACAATCGTAGGGCACGCTGCACCTATTTTATTTTGTGTTTGAGCAAAGCTGGAACCACCTAATTTATGATCGTCGCCACTCATGTTAATGTAGTAAATAGGCGCATTTTCATTGCGTTGCAGTACTGGTTCTACTACCTTAGAAATAGCATCACAAGATCCTACCGTACTAATGATCACGGTACCTGGCGATAGTACATCTTTATCTGGATATTTTTGCTTCATACTCAGGCTATCCTTACCTGTAGGAACATTGATACCTAATTCAATAGCAAAATCACTCACTGCTTTTACAGCATTATATAGTCGGACATCTTCTCCTGGATTATTACACGGCCACATCCAGTTAGCGCTTAAACTCACGCCAGCTAGTCCTTTTTCCAGCGGTGCAAAAACCAGATTAGTCAGCGCTTCTGCAATCGCATTGCGAGAACCAGCTGCTGGATCTATTAAGGCTGCTACTGGTGCGTGACCTATAGTAGTCGCTATTCCATTCTTACCGTTATAATCCATCGCCATAACACCTACGTTATTTAACGGTAGCTGTAATTCACCACAGGTTTGTTGTTTTGCAACACGACCGGTGACGCAACGGTCTACCTTATTAGTAAGCCAGTCTTTACAGGCAACGGCCTCTAGGCGTAATACGTTATATAAATAGAGTTTAAAATCTTTACCATCATAAGGCACCGCATCGTATAGTCTGTCAATGGTCTGATCATCCATGATGGTTTTAGGACTACTGCCAAACATGTCTTCTAGCGCTAGATCCATAGGACTGCGTCCATCTTTCTCGCTAAAAACAAATTTGTTATCACCTGTTACCGTTCCTACTTTATATAATGGTGCACGCTCGCGTTGTGCGATACGTTCTAGCATAGGTGTATCCTTAGGTTCCATGACCAGTCCCATACGTTCTTGGGATTCATTACCTATCAGTTCTTTGCGTGATAGGGTAGGATCTCCTACAGGTAAGGCATCTACGTTAATAACGCCACCCGTTTCTTCTACTAGTTCTGATAGACAGTTTAAGTGTCCGCCAGCGCCGTGATCGTGAATGGATTTTATAGGATTGTTATTGCTTTCTACCATACCACGTATGGCATTTGCAGCGCGTTTTTGCATTTCTGGATTAGAACGTTGTACGGCGTTGAGTTCTATACCGCTATCCATAGAACCAGTGTCTGCGCTACTTACCGCAGCGCCACCCATTCCTATGCGGTAGTTATCACCACCCATAACGATGATATCATCGCCAGCATCTGGTGTTTTCTTTAAGGCTTGATCTTTTTTACCATAACCTATTCCACCAGCTTGCATGATTACTTTGTCAAAACCTAGGTAACGAGGAGCTTGCGACGTGGCATTCTCTCCTTCGCTCTGAGACCTATCGACTGCGGACTCTCCTGAGCTTGTCGAAGGGCTCGAGGTGACATTTGCGTGCAAAGCGGCATCATTATGTTCATCATGTTCAAAAGTCAATACAGATCCTGTAATGAGTGGCTGGCCAAATTTGTTTCCAAAATCACTAGCACCATTACTAGCTTTTATTAAAATATCTAATGGCGTTTGATACAACCATTCTCTAGCTTTAAAGGCTTTTTCCCATGGACGTTGATCATTTAATCTAGAGTAACTAGTCATGTACACCGCTGTTCCTGCTAGTGGTAGTGAGCCTTGTCCACCAGCGAGGCGATCGCGTATTTCTCCGCCAGATCCAGTTGCTGCACCATTAAAAGGTTCCACGGTAGTAGGGAAGTTGTGTGTTTCGGCTTTTAGGGAAATCACACTGTCAAAAAGCGACGTTTGATATACATCAGGTTGATCTGCACTAGCTGGCGCAAATTGCTCGGCTTCTGGACCGTTTACAAATGCCACGTTATCACTGTACGCACTAACGATCTCGTTAGGATGTTGCTTGCTCGTTTCTTTAATCAGTTTAAAAAGCGATGTAGGTTGTTCTTCACCATCTATGATAAAAGTTCCATTAAAGATCTTATGACGGCAATGCTCTGAATTCACTTGTGAAAAGCCAAAAACCTCACTGTCTGTTAATTTACGTCCTAGTTTTTCTGATAAGGTGATGAGGTAATCAATTTCGTCATCACTCAGCGCAAGACCTTCTTGCATGTTATAAGCCGCAATGTCTTCAATTTCTAGAATGTCGTCTGGTGATACGTTGATGTCAAATTGGGATTGATCCAGTCCATCTACTTTAACCAGTAGCATCTGGTCATAGTGAGCATCAGGTTTACAACAGTTGAATTCTTCAATACGCTGTACACCATTGATTTGCATGTTTTGGGTAATCTCTACAGCATTTGTAGACCATGGCGTTATGGTAGTTGCACGTGGACCAGTAAATGTTCCAGGTATTGCATCTGCCTCAATTCTAGGCACATCGCCTAGCAACCAGATAAGTTTAGAAAGGTCTTCTTGTGATAATTCTTGCTGTGTTTGAACTGCATATACCTTAGTACCTGCATCGCCGAAAAAATGGATCATTGTGAGCGTTTTAAAGCTAGTTACAAAGATACTTTTTTATGACTAGGATTGACTTGATTTCACTTTGTTTGATCATCGTGTTTTTAACACGATATCAAACAAGTTTATGCCGCACACGTTGCGGTACGAAAGCGTAATTATTAACGGTCTTTTTAACACGATATCAAACAAGTTCTTATTGCATATTGCGAGGAGCGCGCGACGTGGCAATCTGATGAAGCAACGTGAAAATGTCATCAGTGTTTTTACTTTACATCAACACAGACCGTTCTTGACTTCCGCTCGAACTGGAATATTCTGCCTAAGCGAACATCGAGCGACAGTCGAGATGGAGCGATAGCCGTTATTAATTAAGTTTGTTTATAATTACTAACATCGAGCGACAGTCAAATATTTTGATCCATTCTAATATCGAGCGACAGTCAAAGATGTTGATCCATTCTAATATCGAGCGATAGTCAAAGATGTTGATCCATTCTAATATCGAGCGACAGTCGAGATATGGTCAATGTCATTAAAAACCCCTAAATTCCACTCATGAACTATCAATTCTACGTCTACATCTTAAAATGCAATGATGATCTATTATACACAGGTTTCACTACAGACATCGAGCGCAGGCTAGAAGAACACCAATCAGGGAAGTATAAAAAGGCATTCACCTACAAACGAAGACCTGTTAAACTCCTATTTCACGAAGTGTTTAATGACGTCTTTCAAGCCTTACATTATGAAAGGAGAATTAAACGCTGGTCAAAAGCTAAAAAATTAGCACTAGCAAATGGTGATTTTGACCGATTAAAGTGGCTAGCGTCCTGTCAGAATGATAGCACGAGTGCTTTTGCATCATCAGAATATGTTCCTAAGAAACTGAGGTGTAGAAAAACATAGACCGTTCTCGACTTTCGCTCGAACTGGAATTGAGTAGCATTATTGAGCGTCCGGCTTTAGAGCATTTGCATTATCAGAATGTGTTCCTAAGAAACTGAGGTGTAGAAAAACATAGACCGTTCTCGACTTTCGCTCGAACTGGAATTGAGTAGCATTATTGAGCGTCCGGCTTTAGAGCATTTGCATTATCAGAATGTGTTCCTAAGAAACTGAGGTGTAGAAAAACATAGACCGTTCTCGACTTTCGCTCGAACTGGAATTGAGTAGCATTATTGAGCGTCCGGCTTTAGTGCTTTTGCATCATCAGAATATGTTCCTAAGAAACTGAGGTATAGAAAAACATAGACCGTTCTCGACGTTTCGGTAAACTCAACATATCGCTTTCGCTCGAACTGGAATATTCTGCCTAAGCGAACATCGAGCGACAGTCGAGATGGAGCGACAGTCGAGATGGAGCGATAGCGTCTCACTGAGCATGTCGAATTGTCGAGATATGATCTCACTCTATTTCATAAACATAACCTAATCGCAACTCGGTAAAATCGGCACGGCCGTAATTAGCATTAATATGCGCACCTGCATAAAAGTTGTGTTTGCGATAAGCATCAGTTCCTAGCGGATAATAATTAATACCTAATCTAGAATTAATAATATGTCGTATCGTGTAACCAGAATCTAACTCACCAAATTGCCAGAAATCAGGAAATTCCCTTGGCGGATTCTCCCAACCTTCATTAATCGTATAATCGATTTTATAAGCTGGTTTATAAATATTTGCACCTATAGAAAGTTCGATTCCTATATGATCTAATAGTAGCTCACCTTTTACATAAACTCCTAAGGTCGTAGCGTTGTTAAAAGGATTTACGGTAAGTTCTTCAAACCGATTTCCTTCTCTAACTAAAAACTCGCCATCAGTGATATAGTCATAATAATGCTCATAAAATCTGTAAAAAGCTCCTATTCCTAGTTTCCAGGTGCGATTGTAGATTTTACCATATTCACCACCTATAGTGTAAACCTGTTTTTTCTGATTGAAATAAGGATCGTCGTAAAGCACATTATAGCCTAAACCACTGAATGCACTAAAGTAGAAATGTTTAGAGCTGGTAAAAGATGGGCTTGTGGTTGTTGCGCTAGTTTGTTTAGGAAGGAATTGAGCAGTAACGGTACCTATAATAGAGTTTAAACCGTTGTTAGGTAAACTGGTATGACCATTAGAATGATGCACGATACTGAGTCCAGCATCAAAATGCCATTCTTTATAAGCAAAGATTTGATAATTGATTTGGCCTCTAAAAGTCCATGTAAAGTCTGTAGTTATAGCTCTATTTAATGGGTTGTTTACAGGATCAAAAGA
This sequence comes from Nonlabens sp., assembly GCA_020630715.1. Taxonomy (GTDB): domain Bacteria; phylum Bacteroidota; class Bacteroidia; order Flavobacteriales; family Flavobacteriaceae; genus Nonlabens. The sequence goes on along the minus strand of JAHDIQ010000002.1, from coordinate 259,896 downwards.
CGTGGTAAAATAAGAGCTTCCTAATCCTAAATAGGTGTTGAAACGTTTGTTTTTTAACGGTTGAAACTTTACGAAAGGCATGACTGTAATAGACCTACCTAGGACAGTTGCATTCCCATAATCTGTAAGACCTAGACTTAGTCCTATTTGCGGTTTTCTTAAGTAATATTGCCAGTTCTTAACTGCATTCTCATGGTTGCGATACATGTGCATCCATAATTGCGATTGCGCATTGCGATTTGGGAAATCCTTATTTGCAGCAAAGCTATGTCCTAGTCCCAATTCTGCTCCATAACCATAAGTTTGAGCCATAACTGGAATCATCCACAATCCTATAACGATAAGAAATACATTTTTTCTGATGGTAGGAATACCTAAAATTAATCTTGTGAATATAGGAATTCTACTAGATTCACCACAGGCATTACCTAATGAAGTCTGTAAAGGTTGATGAATTTTAAAAAGTCAGGAGAATTACGCTTTCGCGAAAGCGTAACAAAATAACACCATGTATTATCGCACCACAATTTTTACCGTACGAGTAGTAGATCCATTTACAAGTTGTACAAAGTATAATCCTGATCGTGTCAATTCAAATCTAGAAGTAACATCAGTGATGTGCTGCAATATCCTACCAGTTGCGTCATAGATCACAAGGCGCTCAACTAGATCAGGATTAGAGATAAAAACAATTCCTGTGGATGGATTAGGATACAATCGCAAGCTATCTAAATCTACGGCAGTTATACTAGCAGTAGGTGAGAAGGTATGCATTCCTAAATCAGAACTATTATCGATTCCTAGAACATTCCATTCACCTGGTTTATCAAATGTGGTATTAGGACTATTCACTTCCGGCTTACGGATAAGCGTTTCATCTTTGGCAAAATCTCCTGTATTTACGGGCGTTCCTACGACATCTAATAACAAGCCGTTTTTAAATAAACCTACGGCGTCGTCACCATTAAACGCTAATGGACCACTGCTACCTACTAATTGATCTGCAACACTAGTAATTGCAGTAGTGGCATTACCACGAGCCAATACGTAAACATCTTGATCTGCAAGTGAACCGCTTAAAGCTAAAGGATTAGACCAGCTACCGCTACCGTTAAAACTAACTTGTAAACTGTAATTAGATAGATCGATCGGGTTACCGGTATAGTTTGCAAGCTCAATCGCCTTATTATTAGAAGATCCTTCTAGATACTCTGATATAAATAAATCTGTAGCAAGTCCAGAAGGATTTGCAACGTTAAAAGTCGTTACCGTATCATCATCTGGCAGCATATCTCCATTGCCATCTACATTTGCAAAATCATTAGGGTCATCACTTTCTTTTATAAAACTACCATTTGTACCCGTTGCATTAAAATCTGCCGTAACGGTAATTTTATTGATAACGCAAGCGCAAGCACTAGCAACATCTGCAGCGGTTAAAGTGTAGGTTAAGGTTCCAAAAGAATCTGTGCTATTAGTTCCAGCATCTAGTTGCGTAATTTGTCCTGGTATGGCAAACGACCCAAAATCTGCTACTGCAGTAATATTAAATAAATCTGTAGTTCCTATATTATTAATGTTATAAGTATAAGTGATTTGATCACCTACACTACCAAAACCATCCATGTCTACATCCACAAAAGTGTCATCTAGTGTTACAAATAACCTTCCTGTAGGATTGTTACTAGCCGTCCATATCATAGTCACATAAGCTGGATTATCTATAAATGGATTCCTGTTATTTTGATGTACATAGATATCGTTGTTACGATCTATTTCTTTTTGACTAACAGGATCTTGTGCATGCCAGTCTAGCAATAAGTCAATGTACCATTGCTCATAAAATTGATCACTAGATCCATCTCTAGGATTATTATTACTAGCATTAGGCGCGTCCCATCCAGCGTCATTAATATTGCTTTCGTATCTAGTTGCAAAGTATAACAGCATACGAGCGATGTCTCCTTTAAATTCATCTAAAGGTTCAAACACATCACCAGAAAATCCAGTAGTAATAGATGGACCTTTTTTACTTCCATTCATATAGGTAGTTACAGAAACACCATTAGGATTTACCTCACCAAATGGTAAATTACTACGTCCACCATTCACCCAACCATCTGTAGGGATTACGTGGTGCGCATCACTGCGCATAGGTTCATTCTGACTAAAAAAGCCTTGCGGGAAAATATGTTCTCTATTATAACAATCACCTTCACTATTAAAATTACCGCAATTAGAACTAGTTCCTATAGTCCAGTTATAAGGATCTGCACCGGTGGGATTTTCAGAATACATGTCAATGATTGTGTTTGTTTGCGTACCATTATCATAATACTCATCATTATCTGATGTATTGTAAAGGGTTATTAAGGAACCATAACTTTGAGCGCTATAACCGTTAGTGATGATGTTACTCAATTCTGTTTTTAATGGATATCCTGTCAAACCATTTGCACTGTTATAGTATCCAGGTGGAATTTGAGCAAATGCTAAGAAAGGAACTAATAGTAATAATAGAAATTTATTCATCATGTGTTCACCTTAAAATGGTGGCTTTATTAAGTCGTAATTATTCTTTAATCATACGTGCCATATAAAAACCATCATAATGGTCTCTATGCGCTAGTAAGGATTGCTGTTCTTCTAATTTCCAGCCAGTACCAGCTTCTGAATTTAAGAATTTTTCAACTTGCATTTCGTTTTCTGATGGTAAGATAGAACAAGTTGCATAAACCATTTTACCGCCAGATTTCACTGTACTACTATAGCGTTGCAATATGTCTTGTTGTGTTGCTTTAATTTCTTCAATGAATTCTGGTTGTAATTTCCATTTAGCATCTGGATTACGACGCAATACACCTAGACCACTACATGGCGCGTCAATCAGTAATCGATCCATTTTACCGTTTAGTTTTTTGATCACCTTAGTGGTATCAATAACTCTAGTCTCAATATTATGAGCACCAGCACGACGTCCACGACGCTTTAATTCGTTCAATTTGTTCTGATAAATATCAGTAGCAATCACCTGACCTTTATTTTCCATTAAAGCCGCAAGGTGTAAGGCTTTACCACCAGCACCAGCGCAAGCGTCTAAAACTCGTTGTCCAGATTCAACTTGTAAAAATGGAGCGATAGCTTGTGAACCAGCATCTTGTACTTCAAATAATCCGTCTTTAAAAACGCTAGTCATAAATACATTAGCACGTTCTTTAAGGATCAAAGCATCTGGATAGGTATCATCTATAATAGTCCCTATGTTTTCTGCTTGTAGTTTTTCTTTTAAAGTAGCGCGATCTGTTTTCAAAGTATTGGTGCGCAGGATAACCTGAGCTTGCTGATTAAGAGCTCTAGATTCCTTTTCCCAGATACCACCTAATTCTTTTAGTGCTAGTTCATCCATCCAGTCTGGTAAGGATTCACGATAGACACGATCTTTTGATAACTCATCAAATTTACCTTTAATACGACGTACAGGAGTGTTATAATATTCTTCCCACGCGGGCACTTCATATCCTTTAAGAACGATCCATACTGCGGTGAGTCGCCATAAATCAACTGGTTTAAAAGGCTCGTGAACGTTTGCAATTGCTGCGTAGAGTCTCTTATAACGTACGATGTCGTAAGTAGTTTCGGCTATAAAACCTCTATCACGCGCGCCCCATCGAGCATCGCTTTTTAAGATTTTTTGTATCGCCTGATCTGCGTATTTATCATTATTAAAAATGTTATGTAACGCGTCTGTAGTTGCTTGTAGTAAATTATGATGAAATCTCATTTTGCAAAAGTAATGGTATTCTAATGAAAACTGGTAGTTAAATGAAGAGAAGGAATTGTTTTTGTTACGCTTTCGCGAAAGCGAAATACTTCCCAACCTTTTTACCTTTTTCAACTTATTTTTGCAATATGAAAAATATCTACATTCTTAGCTTAGCATTGTTAGTAATGGTTAGTTGTAAAACAGACCAGCAAACGTCAACTGAAAATATAAATGAAACTGAAGTTGCCATAGCAACAGATGCAAGCATAAGCATCACACCGGTAATGACCGATTCTACAAGCGTGCGTGCGCTAGATTACGGAAGTGAAAAGTACTGGTATGCAGGAAGTAAAGGGAATTATGGTAGCATAGATCCTGCGACAGGAACTCCTAATCGTGGTGTTATTAAACTTAATGAAGATGAAGAAGTAGAATTTAGATCTATCGCAACGACATCTAATTACACCTATATATTGACAGCAGGAAATCCAGCGCTTATTTATAAGATTTCTCATAAGGACGAATCAGTAGAACATGTATATACAGAGGTGGAAGAGCGTGTTTTTTATGACAGTATGAGATTCTGGAATGATGAGGAAGGAATCGCCATGGGTGATCCCATGGGCGCTTGCTTTTCTGTAATAAAAACATACGATGGTGGTAAAACATGGGGAAAGTTAAAATGTGAAGAATTACCGGATTATGTAGATGGCGAGGCAGCATTTGCAGCAAGTAATTCTAATATCTCGATTTATGGCGATCATGTGTGGATGGCTACAGGTGGTGTGATGGCGCGAGTATTTCACAGTAAAGATCGTGGAAGCTCATGGGAGATTTTTAATACTCCTTTAATTCAAGGTGGCGAGATGACTGGGATTTTTGCAATGGACTTCTATGATTCAAATCTAGGAGTGATTATAGGTGGTGACTGGAATAAGAAGGAAGATAATGCCTTTAATAAAGCCATTACCTTTAATGGTGGTAAAAGCTGGAAATTATTAAAAGATGGTCCTGGATACTGTAGTGACATCTTGTTTATTCCAGGAACTCAAGGAAAACAATTGCTAGCGGTAGGATCTCCTGGAATATGGTGGAGTGGTGATCAAGGTCAATCCTGGAAGCAATTATCTGATGAAGGTTTTTACAGCGCAAAAATGATAGATTCGACAAACGGTTACTTATCCGGTAATAATCGTATTTCTAGCTTCAAATTAGATGTAAAATAAGGATTAAATACGTATATTTTATGTGAAATGCATTTTAACTATCGATGAAATGCATCTTTCTGTTTTTATTAAACTATTGACTATCAGCTATTAACTAATTTTATCCATTTTATTTCACCGATATTTTGTGCAGTTAATAGAGACGTATCTATCTTAGCAACGGTTTAAGTAAATAAGCATATGGCTAATAAGATAGACGTTGTTTATTGAAAATAAAGCGGTGGAGATCGCTTAGAAAGAGAGGAGAAGTCCTCTCTTTTTTTTTGCGTTAGTTTTTTAGTGTAAATACTGCCGTGATATTTTCAACATCACTAGCACTCATATCAGAAGTCGCTTCTAATTTTTTTATAAAGACTTCCACTTCTTCTGGACTAGCAGGACATCCTAAATTCTGACCAAAATCGTTAAAAGAATTTGTAAGTACTACAGCGTTGTAATCGATGATTACAAAAAATGGTAATCCAGCTTTTGCGCCTCCGTAATCTCCTAGTATATCATTTGAACCAGGATTCTCAAGATGTTTATTTTTTGCACTTTCCATAGCTACTATTGGTACGATGACGTAGTTTTTTTCAAAATACTCTTTAACGCGTTCATCTTTTAGTTGCTTAGTCATACGTTTGCACCATCCACACCAGGAAGCTTCAAATTTTATGAGGATGTTTTTGTTTTCTTTTTTAGCCTGTATGATCGCATCATTCAATAATTCTGTTGCTGGTTGTTGGGCAGATAGATGGATGCTAAAAGCAGTAAACAATAATAAGAAGCTAAACGTTTTCATGTTTTTTTTATAAAAATAAAACAGAAATTTAGAAGCTAGGAGCTATTTCAAAAGAAATTAATTTTCCACTACGTGGATGCTTGAATTTTATATATACTGCGTGCAGATGCAATCGATCACTTGCGGTTCCGTACAAATCATCACCTACAATACTAGCATTTAAACCTTTTGGGTGAGCTGCATGAACTCTTAGTTGGTGCGTTCTACCAGTAATAGGAATAAATTCAACTCGAGTTTTACCGTTTTTTAATTCTAATACTTGGTATTTAGTGATTGCTGGTTTACCATTTTCATAGCATACTAATTGTGCTGGTCTATTATCCAGATCTACTCGTAATGGTAATTCTATGATGCCTTCTTTATTTGAGACGTCACCTTCTAATAAGGCGATGTATTTTTTATGAATCGTTCTATGGATAAACTGCTCCTGTATACGTTGATGATCCTTTTTAGTTTTTGCCATGACTAAAATTCCAGAAGTAGCCATATCTAGTCGATGCACTAGTAAAGGTCCAGTCGCATCTGGATATCTAGATTGCATTCTGGTAAGAACACTATCTTTTAAATTCTTTCCTGGAACGGATAAGAAATCATGTGGTTTGTCAATAATGGCAATGGCATCATCTTCATAAATAATATCCAGTCTTTTTCCAGTAGCTGGATTTATAAGCATAGGATTAGGATCTACATTTATTCCAGTAAGCATGTGATCTAATATAGGTTCACATTTACTGCGACATGCTGGATAAAACTGTTTGTGTTTACGCACTTTAGACGGTGATGATTTTCCCCACCAGAATTCGGCTAGAGCGATAGGTGTGAGGCCGTTTTTAAAGGCATATTGCAATAATTTAGGAGCTGCACAATCACCAGTACTGGATGGTGGAACGCCTAATTGTTTTTCTTCAAAAATGGCTACTACATTTTTAGTGTCACCGTTAATATTTAATAAATTATAATGGCTAAAAATCCAGTCTTGATGCGCTAGTGATAACTGTTTGCGTTGATCTTGTAGCCGTTGCATAGCATCTTTAATTTTATCGAATTCCTCTTGTAAAGGAGCGATTTTGTCGCATAGATAAATCTCATATTCACGCAGTAGAAACTTCTCGTTTAATTGTAATTGATGATGCTGGGAAAGCAACGCTTCCCATTCTTGTGTGGTTAGTTCAGGTTTAATGCTGTTTCTATAGCTTTTACGTTTCTTACGATGAAATTGATGTTTTGTGGATTGTGCGTTTAAAAGCTTGTTAATTCTTGCTTGTTGTTCTTTTAGTTCTGATTGTAGTTTTAAAAACGCTGGATTATTTGATTGTACATCTATTTGTTGTGATAAGCTATTGAAATGATCAAATTGCTCATGAAAATAAGCCACATCAAAACTATCGTCATAAGCAGCAGGAACAAATCTATCGACATCCATCGTTCCATTAAGCATTCCAGAAAAAGAAGCTAAGTAGCCCAATTTTCTTGAATCATTACGTACCACTAAAACACCAAACATTTTACCTAGCGCCTCGCCATCCTTATCTTTTTCTAATCCGAAATTATGCGACCAGCTTTTTTGATGATCTTCTATATAAGCTTGTAATTCTTCACTAGCTATTCTAGCTAGTGGATGAGGTTCATATAAAAATGGAAAAGTAAAACGTTGAGGTAATGCGATACCATCGATCTGATTTTTAAATGAAATAAAGCAATCAGCCATTACTAGCTTAGACTTTGCATGGTTACAAGACCATTATAGATTCCATCTTGTGCGATCAGTTCCTCATGCGTTCCTTGTTCTGCAATTTCACCGCGGTTCATGACTATGATTTTATCTGCATTTTGAATAGTAGATAAGCGGTGAGCGATGATGATAGAAGTTCTATTCTTCATCACATTTTCTAGTGCGTCTTGCACCAGTCGTTCACTTTCTGTGTCTAGCGCGCTGGTAGCTTCATCCAGTATTAAGATAGGAGCATTTTTAAGAACAGCTCTTGCGATAGAAAGTCGTTGTTTTTGTCCGCCACTTAATTTGCCACCACTATCACCTACGTTAGTGTGAATACCTTCTGGTAATTCTTTTACAAATTCCCAAGCGTTAGCAATTTTAAGTGCTTCTATCACCTGTTCATCACTTGCGTTTTTATCTGCTAGGGCAACATTCATGGCAATCGTGTCATTAAATAACACAGAATCTTGGGTTACAATCGCCATTTGATCACGCAGGCTTTTTAAACTAACGTCTTTAATATTGTGATCATCTATGGTAATGGTTCCTTGGTTTACATCATAAAACCGAGTCAATAAATTAGCAATCGTACTTTTACCGCTTCCGGATTGTCCTACTAAAGCAACGCTGGTTCCTTTTGGGATTTCTAGTGAGAAGTCTTTGAGAACAGCTTCTTCTTCATAGGCAAATGTGATGTTGTTGATGGAGATCGCTTTCGCGAAAGCAGAAATATCCACAGCATCTTGCTTATCCTCAATCGTATTTTCAGTATGCAGAATGCTTAAAACGCGCTCTGCACTTGCATTTCCTTTTTTAACGCCGTAACTGGCTTTTGCAAGAACTTTAGCTGGTGCTAGGATCCCATAAGCTAACCCCATAAAACCTAAAAATGTAGAATTAGACAAGGTACCTTCTACCAATACCATATTTCCACCAAACCACAGTAAACATCCTATTACGGCAATACCTAATACCTCACTTACTGGACTCGCCATACTTTTACGTTTAGAAAGACTGATGGAATATTTGCTAAATCTGCTGGTAGTTTCTTCAAAAGAATCCTGCATACGTTCCTCTGCATTGAAACCTTTAATCACGTTTAATCCGCCTAGCATTTCTTCTAGTTGTGATAATACTAATCCTTGAGTACGTTGAACTCGTTCTGATTTGCTTTTTAATTTCTTACCTATAGCAGATATAATGTAACCACAAACAGGAATGAAAATAAGCACAAACAAGGATAATTTGATGCTAAACATAAACATCGCAATTAATGCGAAAAGAATATTTAGCGGTTCTTTTACAATCAATTCTAGAATGGATAAATAGCTGGATTGAATTTCATTCACGTCTGTTGTCGCACGAGCAATGGTGTCACCTTTACGTTTTTCAGAGAAAAATGATATAGGTAGGTTGATGATTTTATGATACAAGTCATCGCGTAAATCTTTAAGCATACCATTACGTAAAAAAGCCATAAAATACATCCCTAAATAACCAAATAGATTTTTTAGAAAAAACATGCTTAAGACTAGAACGATCATCATGATTAATGCCTGGCTAGGATCATCCTTTGCATATTCTGATACGTAATAATTGACGTTACCTTGCAAGTAATCTTGAGTCTTTGTCACTCCTTGCCATACTGGTTTTGTATACACTTCTTTTGTTTCATTAAATAATACCTGCAATACAGGCATTAGAGAGACAAATGATAGTGTGCTAAAAAGTGCGTAAAGAACATTACTAATAATGTTAAGCACCGCCCATTTTTTATAAGGTCGCCCGTAATTAAGTATTTCTTTAAAGTAATTCATTAATTATAGGTCAAATGACTTTAAAATCTGGTCAATTTTAGTTTCTAATTCTTGTTTAACGGCAGGATAATCATCTACATGATCTAAATCCTTTTTAACAGATATATAGAACTTAATTTTAGGTTCTGTACCACTAGGTCGTGCAGCGATTTTAGATCCATCTGCTAAGTAAAAGATTAATACATTTGACTTAGGGATGTCCAATGTTTCTGTGGTGTTTAAGTGTTTATTGAATCTAGTACTAGATGCATAATCTTCCACGATAATCACATCTTTTTCTCCTATTGTTTTAGGAGTATCTTCGCGCAAATTGATCATCATTTGCTTGATTTCTGTCGCGCCAGAGATTCCTTTTTTGACTAGTGATACCAGTCGTTCCTGATAGCATCCATGATCTACATATAACTGTAATAATTCTTGGTAGATTGTTGAGGATTTCGCTTTCGCGAAAGCGTACATCTCACAAGCCAGTAAAGCTGCGGTAACTGCATCTTTATCTCTTACAAAATCGCCCACCATATAGCCGAAACTTTCCTCGCCGCCACCTATGAAATCTTGATTTGGATAATCTTCGATCATTTTTGCGATCCATTTGAATCCAGTTAATTCTTCTTTACATTCTATCTGGTGATGTGATGCAAGGTCGTGCATCATAGGTGTTGAAACAATGGTAGATCCTATAAAAGGATGTTCCTTTTCTTTTAAATTAGTATGCTTCAATAAGAAATCTGTCATGGCAATCATGGTCTGATTCCCATTTAATAAAGTCATATTACCATCTGTATCTCGCACAGCAACTCCTAAACGGTCGCAATCAGGATCTGTTCCTATAACAATATCTGCATTGATTTTATTTGCTAGATCAACGGCCATTTTAAGTGCTGCTGGTTCCTCCGGATTAGGAGAATCAACAGTAGGGAAATCACCATCTGGTAGCGCTTGTTCTTTTACCACGTGTAAATCTGTAAATCCAGCGCGTTTCAAGGTTTCTGGAATCATGGTGATACTGGTACCGTGCAAACTAGTAAATACTATTTTGATTCTGCTACGATCTACATCGCCTGCAATACGTGCGGTTTTAATGCTATCTTCTATAAAGGCTAGATCATCACTAGCATCTAGATATTCAATTAAATCATCATTATGATTAAAGTTAATATCGCTAAAATCCAGATCATTAATCGTGCTTAACAATGCTTTATCATGTGGTGGTACTAATTGCCCACCATCTTGCCAGTAGACTTTATAACCATTATATTCTGGCGGATTATGACTTGCTGTAAGTACAATTCCTGCGTGGCAGTTTTTTCTTTTTACCGTGTAGGATAGTAATGGAGTAGGTCTTAACTCTGGATATAAGAAAACGTGTACATTATTTGCACTTAAAACTTGTGCAACGATTTGCGCTAATTCTTTAGAATTATGACGACAGTCATAGGCTATTGCAACCTTAAGGGCATCATTAGGAAATTGCTCTTTTAAATACTGTGCAAGTCCTTGCGTGTTTTTACCTAAGGTATATTTATTGATGCGATTAGTTCCTACGCCCATAATACCGCGCATTCCGCCAGTACCAAATTCTAAGTCTTTATAGAAAGATTCTGCAAGATCATCACTGTTTGCATCTATAAGTTGTTGTGATTGTGTTCTAGTTTCCTGATCAAACGGTTCTTGAGTCCAGGATTGCGCTGTTTTAATAATCGTCTCTTTATCCATGTATAGTATTCATCGATTTACAATGCAAAGATAAGTTTTGTTGCTCATAAAGGATTTATTGATAAGACAACTGTAACAATTCTTGCTCCTTGTGAACTTATGTCTAAAACGTCTTCTTATGTTCCAGCAAATATTGAGCTATTTTAAAAATCCAAATTCCGTAACGGACGATCCATTCTTCAAGGAGCAAAAGGTAAAACTATTCTGGACTTCATTCTGGATGATTATGGTAGCAAACATCGCCATTACTATTCCTATTACTTTGTTAAATGAATTAGGTATTGTGAATCAAGATGATCATGCGGTGGTAGATATGGTTATGAATATGCCTATCTACGTGAGCATAATTGCGGCGGTAATTATAGCACCATTATTTGAGGAATTAATTTTTAGAGCTCCTATTACCTTATTTAAAAATGTAGAGCAACAATGGTTTAGAATTATCTTTTATGCTTTTGCAATTGTTTTTGGGTTGATCCATATTAGCAATTATGAAATGAACGCGACTAATTTGATCTTGATGCCATTGTTGTGCGCACCACAAATTATTGCAGGATTGTTTTTAGGAATGATACGAGTAAAAGTAGGTTTAGTGTATTCCATATTATTCCATGCAATGTATAATGGTATCCTTATAATCCCGGCTATTTTATATTATAAATATGTTGTAGGGTCGTAAAACAGGCAACAATAATAAATAGGAAAATATTATAATGATATTTCATAATATGGCAAGCCTTTTGATATTTACTTTCAAAGCCCAAGATTATGAAAAAATGGATACTATTACTTTTAGGATTAATAGTCATGAGCGGCTTACAAAGCTGCGATGACTTTACAGACTGTATTATCAATACACGTCCACATTTACCTCATAAAGATCTAGACGATGGTTTTGTAGGTAACTACTATCAAGACCGTGTACGATCTGAAATTAAAAATGAACCTCGTGATGATGCTTACTGGTATTACTATACGGTTATAGGCTTGCCAGCAGGTATGAACTATGAGTTTGCAGGAAGAGATTTGTTTATTTATGGTACACCACAAGAGGCAGGAAGATATAGCGTACAGGTTTTTCTTGAGGTCGAGCCTAGAATACTTGTTTTTGATCAGGACGACGGATGGGATGAGGATGGAGATCAATTGTGCTCTTATACTGACGAGCGTTTTTTCAGTCTCTGGATTCAGTAGAATTTGAAAATGTTATTTAAATAAGGAACCACTTGATATATCGAGTGGTTTTTTATTTAGGGAATTATGTACTATTAATAAGGTCTTAGCGAATAGTTTTAATGCGATGTTTCCTCACATCTTTGTATCATATTAATTTAAAACTATTTATCATGAAAGATTCAATCGTTTCTATTTTCAATTTAATTGAAATATTCAGGTCGTCAACTAAAAAAAATAAAGCAATCACAGTAACAGCTGATCATTGTGCTACAGACAGGATTCACGATTACTATTGTGATCAAGAACACTTAGGTATATAACTTAAAGATAGGTTGCGTTTTATTTGAATTAGCCTTTATGTATTGCGCAACTATTTTTTTGAAATTCGTTAGAGTTCTATAATTTTTGTTAAAATGTAATTTGAAAGATTACCTTTGCGCGCTTAAATACAATACGATTTTAAGAGTTATGGGTAAGATATTTAATAACTTCATAGGTAATCCTAAAAATGATATCCTTTCTGGATTAACCGTTGCTCTCGCCCTAGTGCCAGAAGCTGTAGCATTTGCTTTTATAGCAGATATTGATCCTATGGTCGGGCTGTATGGTGCATTCATGATGGGATTAATAACCTCGCTTTTTGGTGGAAGACCAGGAATGATTTCTGGAGCTACTGGAGCGATGGCAGTCGTTATGGTTTATTTAGTTAAAGAAGGGAATGAGGCTGGATTAGCACTATCAGAACCAATTCAAAATCTAGGTTTACAGTGGTTATTTATAACCTTACTTTTTGTAGGTGTGATACAGATGCTAGCTGGGTTTTTTAAATTAGGAAAGTTTGTAAGATTGATACCACATCCCGTAATGATGGGTTTTGTAAACGGTCTGGCTATAGTGATTTTCCTGGCTCAAATGGATTTCTTTAAGGTAGGAATAGGAGAAGATGCTACATGGATGACAGGAACGTCTTTGTACATATTACTAGCATTTGTCTTACTTACCATGGCAATTATGTATTTGTTACCTAAATTGACAAAGGTTATACCATCGGCACTAGCAGCAATTGTGGTAGTTGCAGCGATCACAATTTTATTTGATATTGACGTGGATACGGTTGGTAGTTTTTTAAAATCAAAGGGTGATGCAGATGCAACCTTAGAAGGCTCATTACCAACTTTTCAATACCAAATATTTTCCTTATTTGATACGATGACAGGTCACTGGAAAAGTGTGTTAAGTAGTGCGTTTGTCCTTGCAGCCATAGGCTTAATAGAATCATTAATGACCTTAAATCTAGTCGATGACTTAACAGAGACTAGAGGTAGTGGTAACCGTGAATGTGTTGCCCAAGGTGCTGCAAATATGGTAAATGGATTGTTTGGAGGAATGGGCGGTTGTGCGATGATCGGTCAATCGATTATTAATGTCAACTCTGGTGGTCGCGGACGATTATCAGGTGTAGTTGCTGCAGTGGCTTTATTGATTTTTATATTATTTGGGGCGCCTATCATTGAGCAAATTCCTATTGCTGCATTAGTAGGAGTGATGTTCATGGTAGTAATAGGCACATTTGCGTGGTCCAGCTTTAGAATCATCAATAAAATACCTGTTTCTGATTTAATCGTACTCATTTCTGTGAGTGCGATTACCGTGTGGAAAGACCTAGCTATTGCAGTAGTCACGGGTGTGATTATGAGTGCGCTAGTTTTTGCATGGAATAGTGCAAAACGTATACGTGCACGCAAGCGTATTAAGGAAGATGGAACAAAGGTTTACGAAATTTGGGGACCTTTGTTTTTTGGTTCTGTAACTGCGTTTAATAGCAAATTTGATGTAAAAAATGATCCGGATCAGGTAGAAATTGACTTCATAGAATCTCGTGTGCAAGATCATAGTGGTGTCGAGGCACTAGATAATATCGCTACTAAATATCGCGAAGCTGGAAAAAAAGTAACACTAACGCATCTGAGTCCAGAATGTAAGGATTTATTGATACGTCGTAATCCAGAATTTGACTCCATTATTGAATCTAGTATAGAAGATCCGCGTTATCATATCGCGACGGATTTACTGGATGCAGAGGTTTAATAGAGTGAAGAGAAGTTGTTTTATGACGCTTTCGCGAAAGCGTAATTCTATTAAATTAGTTACTAAGTATCAAAACACTACATTTGCACCATAGAAAATGGTGAGATGATTAAGTTACAACAATCATTATCACAATGAAAAACATCATAATTACAGCATAGAGGATGCTGACTCGTTTTTCAAATCATTTTTAGGTAGGTCGATTTCGTCGCTTCGAGAGCTTGAGACCATACCGCAACTCCTCTATAATGAATGAGGAGTAAATACCCTATATTATATGTTATTTAAAGATTTAGGCTTATCCGAAGCCTTGCTAAAAGCAATTAGCAAAAAAGGATACACACAGCCATCACCTATACAGGAGAAGGCTATCCCGCAAGTATTAAAGGGAAGAGATGTACTAGCAAGTGCACAAACTGGTACGGGAAAAACGGCTGGTTTTACTTTGCCATTATTACAGAACTTAGGAGAACCTACTTCTAGACGTCGACCTATTAGAGCACTGGTATTAACGCCTACAAGAGAATTAGCCGCGCAGGTTTATGACAACGTACGTGAGTATAGTGAGTTTATGGACATACGTAGTCTGGTAATTTTTGGAGGAGTTAATCAGAATCCGCAAGTGCGTGCGCTTAAGAGTGGAGTAGATGTTTTAGTTGCGACGCCAGGTAGATTACTAGACCTAGAAAGTCAAGGTGCTTTACGATTAGACCAAGTAGAAATACTAGTTCTAGATGAAGCAGACCGTATGCTAGACATGGGATTCTTAAGAGATATTAAACGTGTTCTCGCATTAATGCCTAAAAAACGACAGAACCTATTATTTAGTGCTACTTTTTCAAAAGAGATCAAACAACTAGCCGGTAGTTTCTTAACAGATCCTATCCTAGTAGAGGCAACTCCAGAAAATACCACAGCAGAGAAAGTGGACCAACTAATGTATCGTATCGATACAGGAGTGAAGCCTACTGTGCTTATTAAGATGATAAGTGAAGGCGACTGGTCACAAGTACTGGTTTTTACACGTACAAAACACCGTGCAAATCGCCTTGCAGAAAAGCTAAACAAAGCAAACGTTACTGCAGCAGCAATACATGGTAATAAAAGTCAAGGCGCTAGAACTAAAGCTTTATCTGGTTTTAAAGAAAACAAGATTAGAGTACTAGTGGCTACAGATATCGCGGCGCGTGGACTAGACATTCCTTTATTACCTTATGTAATCAATTATGAGTTACCTAACGTTCCAGAAGATTACGTACACCGTATAGGTCGTACTGGTAGAGCAGGAGCAAGTGGTCAGGCTATATCACTAGTTGCAGGTGATGAAGTCTCTTATGTAAAAGGAATTGAAAAGTTGCTGAAGCAGCGTTTTGACTTTGAAATCTTAGAAGGTTTTGAACCAGATCCTAACGCACCTACTGAAAAGCCAAAACCACAACAACGCGGCAGACGCAATAATAATCGCACTGGTGGAAACAATGGTGGGAACAGAAATAGTCGCAGTAATAATAATCGTGAAGGGAATTCTAGGAGATAAACTCTTTATATTCCAACTAATCAATCCTGTGAATTATCATTCACAGGATTTTTTGTTTTCTACTGCTAGATTGATTCGCGGAGTTCAATTAAGAATTGGATTTAGCTGTAGATTCCTACATAAGTAGTTGAATTAGTATATATTTACCTAATGAATTTTACCTACGATAAGGATCGAGTAAATAATTTTACTGATGCGGTATTTGCGATCGCAATGACTTTGTTAGTTTTAGATATCGCGGTACCTAGTTATCAAGCGATAAATACAGAGAGTTTTTCACTTCAATTATCTAAGTTGATTCCTAGTTTTATAGGTTACACGGTTAGTTTTATGGTGATTTCTGTATACTGGATTAGTCATATGAATGTCTCTAGATACATTAAGCATTATACGCCTTCAGTTTTATGGATTAATGTCTTCCTATTGTTTATGGTGGTATTAATGCCTTTTACAACCTCATTTTATTGTAAAACTTTTGTAATTAAAGAACCATTTATTCTGTACAGCATAAATGTTATCGCATTAAGTTTATTTAAATATTTGATGGTATTACGCATTGAAAAAGAAGATTTATTGCACAAACAGAATCATAAAATCCCACTACAATGGATTAAAGCTAGGGATCTTGCATCCATAGGAGCATGGCTATTTGCCATTGCACTTTCGTTTGAATACAATTTGTTATCGAGATTTGCACCTTTACTAATGATTCCAATACTGAAATTCATTGATATTGTTTACAAAAGAAAAGCGTCGAGAAAGAGTAGAAAAAAGAAGTAGTTGGGTTTAGTTTTTGACTAGACTATCATAAATCATAGTACGTAATCTTTCTCCATTGATGAATCCTTCTCCATATCCTAGCTCATCATATCTAGCAGTGATGCTGGTTTCATTAATGATAGAGGCTTTAGGAACACCTGCATTTATCTGTGACTGTATTTCTTGAGAAATAGTTTCTAGCATTTCAACATGAGCTACTAGATCATCATAGGTTCCTAATGGTCCATGGCCAGGAATAATCTGTGTATCTGTATTTATGGTGCTTAGAACCCGTTGTTGGGCTTTGATATAACCGTTTATGGAGCCACCAGATTTTAGATCTATATATGGATATCTTTTATTAAAGAAAACATCACCCATGTGTACTACGTTTTCTTCTACAAAATATATAAAAGTATCACCATCTGTATGAGCATTATGCACATGGATTAACATACAAGTTTGAGAAGGAAGTTTTAATTCTAGTTCTTCTTCTAAGGTTAATTCTGGGATATAACCTTCATCTTTATTTTCTGATTTTAATCTGTCCCGTACATTTTTATGAGCTACAACGGTTGTTTCTTTGGTATTAAAGTTTTCATTACCACCTGTATGATCACCGTGATGATGTGTATTAATTAAATAGGTGATAGGAGATGCTGTAATCCCTTTAATTGTAGTTTTAATTTTATCGCTTAATGGTGCAAACTGACTATCGATCATCACGACCTCTTCCTCATCAATCGCGATTAAGATATTCCCACCACTGCCAGTAAGCATGTGGATCTTTTCTGTAACCTTTTGAGGTTCTATTTGAACTTTTGAAAATCGATCTTGGCCGTAGCCGCTTAGACCGATTAGTACGGTAAATATGGTGATACTATTTTTCATAATGCTAATCTTCTCCTATAGTATCTAAAGTTGGCTTTTTTTGAGTTAATTGCTTAATCTTAATATTGAATCCGGCAAATAGTAAGGTCATAAATGGTGACAAATAACTAAATATTGCATAAGCTAAGTAGTCTAATACGGGAACACCTAGCGTTGCGCTGTGATAAGCACCGCAGGTATTCCACGGAATAAGAACACTAGTTACCGTACCAGAATCTTCTAGGGTTCTAGAAAGATTCTCTGGTGCAAGACCTTTTTCTTTAAAAGCTTTCTCATACATTTTTCCAGGTACGACTAGAGCGAGGTATTGATCACTAGCGGTGAAGTTTATTGCTAGACAACTAGCTACAGTACTAGCAAATAATCCAAACGTACTACTAAATAATTCTAATAAACTTCGTGATATACGACTTAGCGCGCCTATCGCATCCATCACACCACCAAAAACCATCGCGCAGATAATTAACCAGATCGTACCTAACATCGATTCCATTCCTTTTCCTTCAAATAATCCTGCTAGTTTACTCGCAATTTCAGCATTATCAGTAACAGGAGGAATGGTAGTTTTAACCGTAACTGCATTCATGATACCTTTATAAGCAGCGTTAAAATCCCATGTTTGCATTCCAGAAACCATCAACACAAGATTTTGCTGAAAAATCAACGCAAAAACTCCAGCAAGTAAAGTTCCTATTAACAATGCTATTAACGGCGATACCTTTTTAACAATCATCGCAATTACGATTAATGGAACCACAAAAAGCCAAGGCGTTGTATTGAAAGTAGCGTCTATGGTTTCTTGGTAAGCCGTGACATCTGCAACACCACTAGAATCAATAGTAAATCCTATTATGATAAAAACAATCAAGGTTATAATAATAGTAGGAACCGTAGTATAAGTCATGTACTTAATATGCGTAAAAAGATCTGTTCCCGCCATTGCAGGAGCTAGATTTGTAGTATCACTTAACGGACTAAGCTTATCGCCAAAATATGCACCACTCAACACCGCACCAGCAGTCATTCCTGCACTAATGTCTAAAGCACCAGCTATTCCTATCAATGCAATTCCTACCGTTGCGCTCGTGGTCCAGCTACTGCCTGTAGCTACAGAAATCACGGCACAAATAATAACGCTAGCAGCTAGAAATATAGTTGGATTTAAAATATCTAAGCCATAATAAATCATAGTAGGAATGATACCGCTAACTAACCAAGTTCCCGCTAGAGCGCCTACCATCAGTAGAATCAGAATAGCGCCAGTGGTAGATTTTAAGTTTTGGGCAACTTCTTCTACCATGGTTTTGTAAGAGACTTTGTTTCTAAAACCTACAATTGCTGCAACCGCTCCACCTAGAATAAGGATGAATTGATTTGTGCCACCTAGTGCGCTATCGCCATAAACATAAACATTATAAGCTAGCATCGCGATAAGTGCAATAACCGGAATTAACGCTTCCCAGATACTTAATTCCACATTTTCGATGATTTTCTCATCTTCTTGATTGATATTTTGACTTTCCATTAGGTGATTAGCTTAAAGTGTAATGTTACAACTTTAGCTGTGTAGATGCAAATAGGTTGTTTTTATGATGTATTGATTTTTATTTCGCTTTCGCGAAAGCGAAATTCACACGATTTAATCGATAAATGTGAAATATGACGTTGTAAACAATCACAACAGAAAACCTTAATAAACCGATAATAAATAGTGATCGTTAAGCCTATGAAGACCTATTTAATATTCCTATTTTTAGGCTTCAAAAATGAACATCATGTCAGAACAGATAGAAAGAATTAAATGCCTTATCATAGGATCGGGACCAGCTGGATATACAGCAGCTATTTATGCCGCTCGTGCAGATATGAAACCAGTGGTTTACACAGGAATGGAACCTGGCGGACAGCTAACTACAACTACTGAAGTGGACAACTTCCCTGGATATCCAGAAGGGATAGATGGCCCAGCGATGATGGTAGATTTACAGAAACAAGCTGAACGTTTTGGTACAGAAGTACGTATAGGAATGGTTACTGAAGTTAATTTTGCTAGTGAGGAAGGCGGTATTCATACCGTAGTTGTAGACAATAAAAAAACCGTAGAAGCTAATACTATTATTATTTCTACTGGTGCAAGTGCAAAATATTTAGGATTACCTAGTGAGCAGCGTTTACGTGGTGGTGGTGTAAGTGCCTGTGCAGTTTGTGATGGGTTTTTCTATCGTAATCAGGATGTAGCTATTGTAGGTGCTGGTGATACTGCAGCAGAAGAAGCAACATATCTGGCAAACATTTGTAAAAATGTTACCATGTTAGTACGTAAAGATCACATGCGAGCTAGTAAAGCGATGCAACACCGTGTTAATGCAAAAGAAAATATTACAGTTCTTTTTAATAGTGAAGTAGATGAGGTTCTAGGTGATCAAGTAGTGGAAGGTTTGCGTATTGTGAACAATCAAACTGGTGACAAGCATGATATTGATATCACAGGATTATTCATAGCGATAGGACACAAACCTAATACTGATATTTTTAAAGGACAGCTAGAAATGGATGATGCAGGTTATCTAATTACTAAAACCGGTTCTACACATACTGGAAAACCAGGAGTTTTTGCTAGTGGTGATGTACAGGATAAAATTTACCGCCAGGCAGTAACTGCAGCAGGAACTGGTTGTATGGCTGCACTGGACGCAGAGCGTTATCTTGCAGAAGTAGGAATCGTTGAAGAAGTAATTGCTGGTAAGTACTAAATAAGTACTAAAGTAATAACTCTTCTCCTATATTCATAAAAAGCCTCGCATTGCGAGGCTCTTATGATTGTGTATAGATAAAGTTATGTTGAACTACTTTTTAATCAACTGCGTTTTACCAGCAAATTTATCTAATGTAATTTGTGGCGTGTTGTAGACTTCTACTTTAGAGTTATCCTCTGCATTCAGTTTTAGGGTATCTTTTACATTCACATCTGCGGTAGTGTTTTGAGATACTCTAAGATCTAGATCATTAAAAACAAGATTATCACCTTTAAAACCAGCATTATTCTCTAAATTTAGGACGGCATTGTTTACATCACCTTCAATTTTAGCATCTGTACGACCGTCCATAGTAAGGTTTAAATCACTGTATTTGATCAATGCTTTAATATCAGCTTTATCTCCTAATGAGATGTCTGCTTTTGTGCCGGTAAGATTAAATTCCGATTTTGAATTACCGTTTAGAATCAAGTTTAAACTATCCACATCTGCGGTGATGAAAAATTTAGCATTGTCTTTTGCTTCAATAGTTATTTTATCAAATTTTAAGGATGTAATGGAAGAGATTTCTGCTTTTTCTGATGCTAGAATCTTTTGAAGTCCTACGGGAAACATAACTCTGATAATCATCTCTTTTTTAGATCTTATTCTTACATCACTAGAAATACTTAATCTTCCTTCTATAATTGAAATATCAAGATGTTCGTGTAAATTAGAATCTGTTGTAATTTCTACTTGAGGTGCGACTCCTTCTACAATAGACACCTCATAATCACCAGAAATGTCAATGATGTCAAATGGATCTACATCTGTTATCACGGTACTAGGTTCACGGTTACCTTTTACTTTTTCTTGTGCAAATAGGCTAGTGGTAGTACAAAGTACAAGTATCAATAAAAATTTTCTCATTGTTCTATTATTGTTTTGTAAAGGTAAAACAAAAACCGCTCCAAATGAATGAAGCGGCTTTATAGTCAACAAGAACCTCTTAAAATTAAGTTGACCTATTGAACAAAATGTGGTTAGTAGGTTTCCTCTGTTTTAATTTCTAGGGCACCTAGCTTTACCTTTTTAGTTACAGTGATTTTGTCATCCTCTGTTTCATCTTGATATTTCCAGTTGTTTTCGTCATTGCTATTTTCCTCTTCAGGATCATCTTCGTTTTTAATTTCAACAGGGCAATCTAAACAAACAGCTTTACCATCACGCATTTCATAGGTATAATCACTATCGATGTTGTTAGATTCTAGGAAAACCATGTCTCTATTGATATAACTGTAATAATGATATTCAAACTCATCATTCCATTTAAATCTGGTTCCTTCTGGTAGTCTAACGATGACACTAACTTTCTGACGATTAATTTTTTTACCGTTTGTAGTAAAGTAATCTTGTAGTGTTAAACTAGTATCTGTCATCTTTATTGGGTATTCAATGATACTAGCGTTTTCTTTAGCTTTGGCCATGTTAGGACCATCTGCTAGGTAGGTTAATTCAACGCTAGCGATGCTGTCCTTAGAAGGAGCGATGGCAGTTTTAATTCCATACATTCTCAGTTCTTCAAACCCATCATTATCAAAATTGACACTCATCTTATTACCATTAAAATGAATGTTATCATAACCTTCATAACTGGTATCATCCATGGTTAACTGGAATACTCTATTTTGATCAATGGATAATTCTTCTGACCTAGTTATTTTTCCTTCAAAGGCATGAGAAGCTCCTATGTTTGCAATGATCACACATAGTCCTATTACAGATGCGATCCATAACAAGAGTAAAATAATCTTAGCAGGACGACCTATAGAATTCATATTAGAAATTAATAGCTTTAATCCTAAAATCGCCAAAACCAGCATAGGAATCCCTACCAGTAAGAACGTAATGATATAGATCCATACTAATGATATATTTTCTGGAATACCATATTCAATGAGTCTAAAGAAATCATTGCCTTGTATCTGGACCGTTCCTAATCCTATGATTCCTAAAACAATAGAAATCAGTGCGGTAATGCCTATTAGGAATAAAAATAGTCCTATGATTTTTACAATAGCTTTAAAAAAACCTTTGATTAATCTACCTATGAAGCTAAAGAATCTTACGGTGCCTCTTTTACCTTTTTGACCTACTATTCTGTAGTCGGCGTCGGTCTGCCCATCGACTACTTCATCAAAACCCGATTGTACCTTTTCACCTATGTTAGAGATGTTGATTTCTTTACCCATCATAGCTAGTCGCTGGTTAGTACTAACCGCATCCTTTACGATTACCCATAATAATAGGTATAGTAGAATAGAAAATCCACCAGAAGGAAATAAAGAAATCACCCATAGAACACGTACCCATATAGGATCAATACCAGCAAAGTGTCCTAATCCAGCACTGACGCCACCTACGTATCCATTTAAAGTATCTCTAAATAATGGCCTTTTAAAAGGCGGTTGTGCACCATCTTTATGTTTACTTTTAGACCGTTTAGGCTCTTCAAAAATATCTTCATCTACCTCATAGTCTTCTGGTTGTCCCATGATCGTGATAACCTCTTCTACGTGTGCAATAGAAATTACTTGTAATTCATTAGCGCGTTTTTCTAGAAATAACTCGGCAATGCGAGCTTCTATATCACTCATTATTTCTTCTGATCCTTGCGTACCGCTAAAGGATCGTCTAACAGCATTAAGGTATTTTTGTAATCTATTATAGGCGTCTTCATCGATGTGAAAGAACAACCCAGCTAGGTTAATGTTTATGGTCTTGTTCATGATTTCTTAGTTTTTGTGGTGGTCACTAGGTTTACGGCGTCTTTAAGGTTGTCCCATGTGGTGGATAATTCTTTTAGAAAAATCTTTCCGGTTTCTGTTAGTCCATAGTATTTCCTAGGTGGACCACTGGTGCTTTCTTCCCATCTATAGTTTAAAAGTCCAGCGTTTTTAAGTCTGGTAAGTAATGGGTAAATGGTTCCTTCCACTACAAGCAGTTTTGCATCTTTTAAAGTCTCAAGAATTTCTGCCACGTAGGCATCTTCTTCTTTTAGAATGGATAGAATACAGTACTCCAGTACTCCTTTACGCATTTGCGCTTTTGTGTTTTCTATCTTCATAATTATGCGTTATTAATTTCTTCTTCTGTTATTTCTGAATCTTCTTCAGTGTCTGTGTTTTTTAAAAATGAGATGGTTAATGGATATTTAAAGTAACTACCATCATTTGCATCTACAGCACCTTTAATACTATAAATGACATCTACTATGGCTAGTAAGAGCAGTGCACCACCTATGATAATTCCAGTTCCTATGAATGTCGCAAAAACACCCATATGATCACTAAACGGGAAATCATTACCATCAAATTGTTGAAATAATTCTGGTCCACCAGAGAACAATGCTACTAGTACGATCGTAACCGCTATTAAACTTAATACTATTGTGTACAAAGCAAGGCTCAATTGAAAATTTACGACCTGTCTACCGTGATGGTCTACAAATTTTGATTTCTTAGAATTAATTCCCCATAACACGATAGGTAAAATGAAGTTTCCAAAGGGAATTACCCATTTACCAAAACTTAAAATGTGTAAAAAAACAGCGATTGTTTTATGATTATTCTGCAATGTTGTATCCATGACCTATTATTTTCCTATGCAAATATATATCTTAAAGATAGTATTATGCAATACAAAGTACTGTAATTTTATAAAAATAATAAGTTGTTGTGATTTCGCTTTCGCGAAAGCGTACTATTTACAAGCCTTTTCATACATTTACACAAAATCATAAAATTTTGATAACACCTAAGAAAATTAACGCATTTACCTTTTTTAAGCTACCTAGTGCATGGTGGTGTGGTGTGAGATGTAAGGAGATTGATACGAAAAGTTGTGTGGTAACCGTAAAACATAAGTGGTTTAACCAGAATCCTTTTAAGAGTATGTATTTTGCAGTACAAGCCATGGCGGCAGAGCTTTCTACAGGTGCTTTAGTCATGTCATATATACAAGAAAGTGGTGCGTCAGTTTCTATGCTGGTGGCAAATAACGAAGCTAGTTTTACTAAAAAAGCTACTGGTCGCATACAATTTTCATGCAATGACGGCTTAGCCATTAAGCAAGCGATAGCATCTACCGTAGCGACTGGCGATGGTCAGACTGTATGGATGACCGCTACTGGAATTAATGAAGATGGAGTAGTGGTAAGTACGTTTAAATTTGAATGGACGGTAAAACTTAAAAAGCCAAAAGCTTAACAACTACTGCTTTACAATCTTAAAGGATTGTTGTGATCCATTAGCATGAACTTTTAGAACATAAATTCCAGATACAAGATTGCTGGTATCCATGGCTAATTGGTCTGCGGTAAGCATTAATTGACCTTGAAGATTATAGAGTTCTAAACGATCTATTGTGATATCCGTATCTATACGTAAAACATCTGTCACAGGATTAGGATAAACAGCAACATTAAATAAATCATCTTCTCGAGCGCTTAAGGTTTGTGCTACTGTGGTGACTGTTGTATTTGTAACGATGGCTTCATTAAAGTCAAAGAATATATGTGCAGTATTATCCATTTGATCACCTAGGACTAGATTTTGTTTTGGCTTAATGCGATAATATATGTAACCATGACTTAGTGGTTCATTACTAGTACTATCTGGTAGATTGATATTAGGGAATTCAAAATCAACGTATCGTTGATCTTTAATATGCGTTGTTCCCACAGGATGACTCATGTGCAATGGTTCAAAGGTGGACCAGTCTAGATTAGTAGTTAATGTATCAGTAACAACCACATTAATTGCACTAGCAGATCCTGTATTTTGAAAACGAATTAAATAGTGCAAATACTCATCTAATTGACTAGGTAGGATTTCTTCTCCTTCAAACACTTGTTTGTCGTTAGGATCATAACTATTCACTACAGTTTGATCTAAGATACTATTGTTATCTGTGGGATTTACATCTATGATACTAGGATTGATCTGTGCGGTAAAGTTTAATATCTCTCCACCTATAAGAGCTGGTGGTAGTGCAACATTAAAAGTAACGCTGATGATTCTAGTTTCAAATAAATTCAAATTTGAATAGTTGAAAGATAGATTTCCAGCGGTTGCAGTTGCTGGAGTACTGCTACTGGTGTTCAAAGTGAGGTAAGTTGAATCATAAGTAAGATCTACCGTTCCAGAAGATTGCTGTGTACCTTCATTTTTAAAGATGATGTTATATCTAGCTTCAAATCCAGGTCTTGCCGCATTTGTAGGAATGACAGCAATAGATACATCATTAACCACATTACTTACCGTTGCAAGAAAATCTTGATCTACAGCGCCATTACCAGTACCTACAAAGGTATTAGTATGCGAACTAGGTGTCCAGCCAAAATTAGATACAGGATCTACCGTTGTGGTAATTGCGCCATCTAGTGTGTAATTATTATACTCACCATTACTTCTTGAAAACGTGCTAAAAGTTCCATTAGGACCAGTGCTAGTGATACGCTTATTAGAAGCTGGCACATCAGATGCATCAAAAGTATTATTTCCATTTGCGTCATAATATGCCATTCCACTAACGACGTTAAGATTACAACCAGCCGCAACTTCAATCGCATTATTACAACCGGTGGCGTTGTTTTGAATATCTGCCACTGGACTAACTGAATTTAAGTAGGCACAAACGCTAGGTACGTTACATACTGCTAATGAACTGTTACCAGTGATTTGCAAACTATTTAAGTTAGTGAAATTCATAGTTCCTATACTGGTAATATCTGATAAAGCAGGATTGTTTACTAGAATGATACCTTGTAGTAATGAGGCATTATTAAACGTATTTATGTTAGTAAGAACTGTATTTCCCACAAATTGTAATGAACCTAAACTAGTAATTAAATTAAAACCAGTTACAGATTGTAGCATCTGATTATTAATAATTGCAACACTTTGCACACTATTCAGGCTATTAAAATCGTTGATACTAGTAAGATTAGGATTAAATGCAATGGTAACAAGACCGTTTATGGAGGTGAGGTTTTGAAAACTATTTGTCATTGTAGTCATACCATTTCCATAAATCCTAAGTCTATTTATGGTAGTAACATTACTAAAATCATTAAGTGACGATAACAGCGGATTACTATTTATTTCAAGATTTCCTAAAATTTGAACATTTTGAAACGCATTTAAAGTGGTGAGCAAAGGATGATCATCTATGGTAATGTTAGGCGTTGTAAATGGTGGCACACCAGTTAGATTGTTAAATGCATTAATACTTGTTAACGCATAGTTGTTATCTAGTTCTAGAAAAGTGATTTCTGTAAAGTGATCGAAGGCGCTTAAATCTGTAAGTACATTATCAAATGTGATACGCAGTTGATTTAAACTAGTCAAATGATTTAAAGCGCTGTAATCCGCTGTGTTATTATTAAAAATTCTAAGGTTTTCGAGACTTGCTAGATTTTGCAATCCATTTAAACTAGTCAATTGGGTTTGAATGATCCATAGATCATCTAGGTTTACAAGATTTGAAAGACCAGCAACATCTGGTAGTTGATTCACTTGTTCTAAAACTAATCTTCCACCTATGGAAGTAATTCCTGATAATGTATTAAGATTATTAATATCAGAAAAATTACCTGTAGAATAAGAACCTATCCATAAATCACCTTGTAATTGAGTACAATTAGGATAAGTAGCCGTAAACGCATCCACATCTGCTTGGGTTTCTAGAATAATATCGCCAGTAGGACACTGCGCTAATGTTATAAAGGGAAATAAAAAAGCAATGGTTAACAGTAGAAATTTTTTCATAACGGGTTGGTTTGCTAATTCACAGATGCAAAAGTGCTTAAAAGGTTGCGTCTCACAACTTTTAAATTTGCTTATGATTTAATCACTTTATGATGATTATCTTGCCGTGATGAATGCACATTTTAATAAATATACACTTAATTTTAGACAGCCAGCTGGCACCTCAAGAGGTACTTTAATTATTAAGGAAACCTACTTTTTATACCTTACTAATGGTAAGGCTAATGGGATAGGTGAATGTAATTTATTTAAAGGGCTATCCATAGATGATCGTCCAGATTATGAACAAAAATTACAATGGTTATGTGACCATATTAATGAGCCACCGGCGGCGCTAATGCAGGAGTTGCTGGAATGGCCTAGCATCTGTTTTGGTTATGAAATGGCATTAAAGTCTTTACAGTCTTCAGATCCATTTACGCTGTTTCCCAGCATGTTTACCACTGGTCACGACGCCATAAATATCAACGGATTAATCTGGATGGGCGATCAACAATTCATGCTAGATCAACTGGAATCAAAACTTGAAGAAGGCTTCGGTTGTATTAAAATGAAAATAGGTGCTATAGACTTTAATGCAGAAATGGAGTTATTAAAGTCGGTGCGATCTCGCTTTCGCAAAAGCGAAATAACCCTACGTGTAGATGCTAACGGAGCTTTTTCACCTGACGAAGCACTGTCAAAACTAGACCAGATTGCCCAATACCAAGTTCATAGTATCGAGCAACCTATCAAGGCTGGTCAATGGAAAGAAATGGAACAGTTGTGTAGAAAAACGCCAGTTCCTATAGCACTAGACGAGGAATTAATAGGTTTATATACCTTAGATCAAAAACGAGAATGTCTGGATGCGATCCATCCACAGTATATTATTTTAAAACCAGCGCTAGTAGGTGGTTTCCAGAGTTGTAGAGAATGGATTAATGAAGCGGTTTCTCGTAATATCGACTGGTGGATGACCAGTGCGCTAGAATCTAACGTAGGATTAAATGCGATTGCACAATTCACTTATACCTTAGGAAATCAAATGCCACAAGGATTAGGTACTGGTGGTTTATACACTAATAATATCAATGCGCCACTAGAAATTAAAAATGGCCAATTGTGGTGTAACACATCCATAGATTGGGATACTAACACACTAAAATTATAGAATATGTTTATTAAAAGAGCAGACAACAAGTTTAATGAGCCGTGGCGCTGGATATTAGGATTCATCGCAATATTTTTAGGTTGTCAATTATTTGGAGGTATACCATTTCTTATCGCCATAATTGCCGAGGAATTTACCGTTAATGGTAATATGAACGGTATAATGAATGCAGATGAATCTTACCTGATGAATGTATTATCAAATAATACGACGTTCTTTTATCTCATGCTCACTTTTGTCATAGGTACTGTGGTATGGTGGTTATGGGTGAAATATGTGCATCAATTATCATGGACACAGGCTACCACATCTAGAGGTAGTTTTGACTGGAAACGTGCGTTTACTGCTTTTGCCGTAGTAGGAGCTTTTTCTGTGGTGACTACGTATGCTGGATACCAATTATCACCAGACGATTTTGAATGGAATTATCAGGCAGACAAATTCTGGATTCTGGTGGTCATTGCTGTTTTAATGGTTCCTATACAAACCACTTGGGAAGAGTTGTTTTTTAGAAGTTATATGATGCAAGGATTAGGTTTAATGAGCAATACCAGATGGTTGCCGTTTATTCTAACATCGGTAATATTTGGGATGATGCATGTGTTTAATCCTGAGGTTGCAAAAATGGGTTATACGATCATGTTTTGGTATGTAGGAACTGGATTTTTACTAGGATTATTTACCTTAATGGATGAAGGTACAGAGCTAGCCATAGGGTTTCACGCCGCAAATAATCTCTTTATAGCAATACTAGTAACTGCAGATTGGACCGCGTTTCAAACAGATTCTTTATTACTAGACGTGAGTGATCCAGAAGTAGGAATCATGACTTTTGTACCACTGTTAACCTATTATCCAGCATTGATCTTATTCTTTGCGTGGCGATTTAAATGGAGTAATTGGAGTCAGAAACTATTCGGTCCAGTGGATCTGGAAGCTGTGACAACGGAAGATGAATTTGAATTAAAATAAACTATGATACCAGAAATACATCCTACTTTTAAACTTAATGGTCACCAGCTTAATCGTGAAGGTGTGATGACCGTTGCCTATAGTTATGTAAAAGAAGGCGCAGAATGGGAGAAAGAAGTAGGTGATTTTTTACTGAACTGGCTGGACGACTTTGAAGTCATGACCGTTTATACCAGTGGATCAACTGGCGTGCCTAAAGAATTCAAACTACTCAAACAACACATGATCCATAGTGCGCAACTTACGGGTGACTTTTTTGATTTAGGTGCCAGATCTGAGGTATTGTGTTGTTTACCATTATCCTATATCGCTGGTAAAATGATGATGGTGCGAGCTCTTACTTTAGGATGGGAAATAGATCTGGTAAAACCAAGTACTAAGCCTTTAAAAAAGGCAAGAAAACGATATGACTTTACTGCGATGACGCCACATCAAGTTCAAAAGTCATTAAAGCATATTTATAAAACAAGAAAGGTGTTGATAGGAGGCGCCGCTGTAAGTGATCAACTAGTTAAAGATCTAGATGGTAGACATTCTAGAGCTTATCATTCTTATGGAATGACAGAAACAGCGTCACATGTGGCTTTACGATCTCTTTATCCAGTTCATGAAGATCACTTTACTGCATTAAATGGTGTCCATTTTTCAAAAGATGAAAAAGGTTGTTTGATCATCAATGCTCCAGAATTATCTGGTGAGCAGTTGATCACTAATGATCTGGTAGAACTTATTTCAGAAACTCAGTTTAGTATATTAGGTAGAGTAGATGATGTCATCAATTCTGGTGGCGTAAAGATTCATCCTACTCAGGTGGAGAAAAAACTAGCTACCCATTTATCACAACGTTTCTTTATTACTGGTGAAAAGGATGATGAGTTAGGAGAACGAGTGGTACTCATCATCGAGGGAAAAGAGAAGGATATTAACTTAGACCTAAAGGAATTAAAGGAATACGAAAAGCCTAAAGCTATTTACTACGTAGATTCTTTTGAAGAAACTCATACTAAGAAAGTAGATAAAAGATCTACTATCGAACGATTGAATAGAAAGGTGAAGTAAAAGGTATCTTTTCTAATAAATCTTGATAGTCTAAGTTTTTAACTAATTACTTACATAGATTTGTGATTCCATCTTCTGTTATTAGTAATATGTTGTTCTTTCCAGAGAATATCTTCACTTTGATATACTTAGTTTTTTCTTTTATGGATGCTTTACTATAATACGGACCACAAGAGTCCATATAGTTATTACTTTTGGGAACTAATCTTAGAACTATTTGGTTTTTTAAACCAACTTCGTCATTTTTGATTAATTGGAAATATTGATGATTTTTCTCATCGCTACATTCTAGAGCTTCTGTGTAGTTAACGGTGCTAATCGTTCTATTTAAATTGACATAATCACAATGTCGATCTAATCGATTATAAGATTGATTATATCTCATTGAAGCTATAATCCGATAATCGTTTTTATTATAGGTCCCTTTTGTTAGCTTAAAAATGTCATCTATTTCATGTTCAGGTATTTCTAAAATAACAGCAATACCAAATTCAGAACTAAGGACATAATTTGATTTATAAACCATAAATCCTCTATAGGAAAGATAAATTAATATGATTCCAATAAAAATATATTTTAAAAATTTCATTTGAATTGTGAATTAAAAGAATAAGCTACAGGCTATTCATTCAACTTTTGGGCAATCACATCAGTAGCGTGATCTAGCATTTTGTAAACTTGGTCAAAACCACTTTTCCCACCATAATAAGGATCAGGAACGTTTAAGCCTTCATTAGGAAATGCCCAGTCTAAAACCTTGTGAACTTTTGCAATAGCGTCATCATTAGGTGCTAGTGATGTGGTGTCTTCATAATTAGAGTCGTCCATAACAAAGATGTAATCAAAACGATCAAAATCTTCTACTACTAATTTTCTACTAGCCTGTGTACTTATATCCAGACCATTTTTACTGGCTACAGCGATGGATCTTTTATCGGGTTGTTCACCGCGATGACTACCACTAGTACCAGCACTATCTACTGTAAATTTTGTAAAATTAAGTTTAGAACGCATCAAACCTTCTGCCAGTGGAGAACGGCAAATGTTTCCTAAACAAACCATGAGTATGGCTTTTTTATCAGTCACTAATTAGAAAGCTTTTTGTGTAAATCTTCAACATACTTGTTGAATTGCTTATCAGTAGACGCTAGATTGTCAACCGTTTTACAGGCATGCAATACAGTTGCATGATCGCGTTTTCCTATTTGAGTACCTATGCTTGCGAGTGAAGCTTTGGTTAATTTCTTAGAGAAATACATTGCTAGTTGACGTGCTTGTACGATATGACGTTTACGTGTTTTAGATTGTAATGTTTCTACATCCATCTGGAAATAGTCACTCACTACTTGTTGTATTTGATCAATGGAAATCTCACGTTTTGTATTCTTCACGTAATTCTCTACGATCTTACGTGCTAGATCAATAGTGATCTCTTTTTTATCAAAAGAAGAATGTGCGATTAATGAAATAATAGCTCCTTCTAATTCTCTGATGTTTGTTTTGATATTTTCGGCTAGGTAATGGACTATTTTATCTTCCATTTCCACGCCATCACGATACAGCTTGTTCTTAATGATAGAAACACGAGTTTCATAATCAGGATGATTCAACTCTGCACTTAAGCCCCATTTGAAACGAGATAATAAACGCTGTTCAATGTCTTGCATATCTACAGGCTTCTTATCACTAGTAAGAATTACTTGCTTACCATTTTGATGTAAGTGATTAAATATGTGGAAGAAAACATCTTGCGTACTTGCTTTACCTGCAAAAAACTGAATATCATCAACAATTAGAACATCTACAATCTGATAGAAGTGAATAAAATCATTACGATTGTTCTTGCGTACAGATTCTGTATACTGTTGTGTAAACTTTTCTGCGCTTATATAAAGAACCGTTTTATCTGGATAATTTTCTTTAATTCCTACACCTATAGCATGGGCAAGGTGTGTTTTACCTAAACCTACACCACCAAAAATCAATAACGGATTAAAAGAAGTCCCACCAGGTTTATTAGAAACCGCCATACCAGCACTACGCGCTAGTCTGTTAGAGTCTCCTTCTAGAAAAGTTTCAAAGTTATACGATGGATTTAATTGTGATTCTACCTTTACATTACGTATTCCAGGAATGATAAATGGATTCTTAAGCTCTGGACTTTTACTACGTACTGGTGCAGATACAGACTGTGAAGAATTGATGGAACGATTTGAACTAGGAATCTTTGCAGTAAACGGCTCCATACCGTTTAAGGCATTTTCCATTTTAATCGCATAAATCAATTTTGCATCTTCACCTAATTCACGATGAAGTGCAGTCTTTAATAATTTAATGTAATGTTCTTCTAACCATTCATAGAAAAAACGACTAGGCACTTGAATACTTAATGCATTCTCAGTAAGTTTTACAGGAATAATAGGTTCAAACCATGTTTTATAAGCTTGATCATTAATATTATCTTTTATAAATAAGAGACAATTCTCCCATACTGATACTGCAGTAGATGTCATATTTCTAGAGGTGTTAATTGGTTAGCAGAAGAAAATATACGGGATATTAAAGGCACGAGAATTCTATACCTTTTCTGCATGACAAATATGTGTATAAAAAATCTTAAAAAAAACTTTTTATTAGTTGATATTTAAAAAAATTAGTTGCATGAAAACAACTTATATTTATACATTCTAAATATACAACAATTCATGGCGATTTCAACGCTTACAAAGATAGCAACAAGATATGTAGAATCAGACCAGATGGGCGTGATTCATCACTCTAACTATTTGATTTACTTAGAGCAAGCACGGTTAGACTGGTTAAATGATATAGGGTTTTCTTATGGTAAAATGGAGGAAAGTGGTGTCTTACTTCCGGTGTACCAAATCGATATTAAGTATAAAAATCCGATCAAATTCGGTGAGGAAATTATAGTCAAAACAACGCTCAAGAAAGTTCCTACAACTCGTGTTGAATTTGAGTATGAAATCGCTAAACAAAATGGAATTATTTGTGCTACTTGTGACCTAACTTTAGTCTTTACAGATGGTAAAACTTTTAGACCTAGAAAACCACTAGCAGATTTTGTTAAGGCTTGTGAAAAACAAATGAAATCGTAGACGTTTTTAGATTTGCCTTTTCACCTTAAATCTAGATGATGTATAACTATTATTAATTTGTTTTCTATTATGCTTTCGCGAAAGCGAAATTATCATCAACTCAATATTATTGAAATGTAAGCGCCATAAGAACGACCTTACCTTTATATGTTAGCAGAATTATTTGAAGATCTTAAACATGAATTACGTGGTGCGATGGTACAACGTAAACATCCTTTTAAATACATTACGTTAACCACTGTAGGTAATGATAATGCACCACGATCGCGCACCGTGGTCTTGCGTGAGGTAGATGAAACCTTGAACTGCATCATTTTTACAGATGCTCGTACCGTTAAGGTGGAACAGCTAAAATCAAATCCTAATGCTTGTATCCTAGCTTATCATCCTAAAAAAATGCTTCAGTTGCGGTTAAATGGTCGATTGATTCCTGTTAATAGCGATAAGGAACAGAAACGATTATTCCATAAAGTAGGTGCTAATTCCTTAAAAGACTATACCACCCTACAAACGCCTGGAACAGAAATTTCAAATCCTGATGAAGTGGCATACGTCACTAGAGATGAAAACCATTTTTTACCATTACGGTTTGAGCCAGACAGTATAGAGTATTTACGTTTAAAACGTCCCAACCACTTGCGTGCGTTGTATTGTAAGGATAATGAATGGAATGGATCATGGTTAGTTCCTTAATCTAAGACAACTGCCGTAATAGGATACATGGTATTAATAGTTGTTGCTACTTGTTCAAGTTGAGACAATGGAACGGCGATAGTAATCTCACAACTTGCTGTAAGTTGCTGGGATTCCATCTTAAAACCGTGTTCATCTATGTAACGCATGACTTGGCTCATTTGTGGATATTCAAATGATATCAATATAGATCCTGTAATCGTTCTGGTAATGATGGTTGCGTTCTCTAAGGCTAATCGTGCAGATTCCCTGTAAGCGGTTATTAATCCGCCTACTCCTAGTTTTGTACCGCCAAAAATTCTCGAAACCACCACCAGCACATCACTTAATTCATAACTATTGATTTGACCTAGAATAGGATCACCAGCGCTATGGCTAGGTTCACCATCATCATTTGCGCGGTAGTTATTCTCATCAGCGCCTATTTTCCAAGCATAGCAATGATGTCCAGCTTTAGGATAGGTATTACGCAATGGTGCGATTAGATCATTGACTTGATCACTAGTAGTAATAGGATAAGCGACACCGTAAAATTTACTGCCACGATCCTTATGTAGTATTGTTGCGGTAGCTGTTTTTATAGTTTTATACGAGTCGTTCACAGCGTAAAAATAGGGTAAAATAGTGTAGTTAAAGTTGTGAGAATTACGCTTTGCCGATAGGAAAGTTTATACCATACTTGCGTTGCGCTGAGCCTGCCGAAGTGTTACTGTACCAAAGCAATACACATAATAGCAATGACCGCTATAACGATGCCTAGGTAATTCTTAAAGCTCATACGCTCTTTAAACAAAAGAATTCCTAGAAGTGCAGTAAATAAAACCGTTCCCACATGATTAATAGGGTAGACCACGCTACTTTCCATACCGTTTTTAAGTGCGCGAATTAAAAAATAAATCGAGAAATAATTAGGAATACCTAGCACAATACCTGCAATAATGGATCGCTTAGTAAGGTGTCTTCCTTTTAGCGCTTCATAAATTAAAATCCCTATTCCTGAGATAAAAGCTACGAGGAAACAGGTCGCGCTAAACACAGGTTCATCACCATCTGGAATATGCGTCACTTCTGCATACTTTAGAATTGTATCAATAGCTCCACTTCCTAAAAAAAGTAACACGGGCAATACCCAAACTCCACGATCTATCTTTATGCTACTACCAGATTTTACGGTACTTAAATAAACCGACGATAAAGCCAGCGCAATTCCTAGCACTTTTAACCAGCCTACACTTTCTTGATACAACCAGACACCAGCAATTACTGGAATGACCAGTGACATTTTACTAGCTACCGCCGCAACGCTTAGGCCATTTTTTTGACTAGTAAGTGCCATGACGTTAAAAATGGAAATAAATAAAGATCCTAAGATGATAGCATACATTAACCAGTCTGCATGAATGATTTTAGTAGCATCTGGTAGCTCGCCTTGAGCGATCATTCCGGTGATAAAAGCAACGATATAGTTAATGACAATCGCATGTAATCTATTAACTTGATATACCTGAAAGTATTTGAAAATCACATAGAGTAAACTACTGGTCGCGATACTAAGGAATAACCATATCATGACTTACGGTAGATTTTTAACACATCATTTTTGATCATCTCGCGATGTGTTAATTCAAAGGTCCCAGTTAAGACAGGAGCTTTTAATCCATCGTGTATTAGTAAATCTGTTCCCATAAATTGATGTGCCTCATCCCATAATCCAGCATCTATATATGCTTGTAAAGTTTGTCTTCCACCTTCTATAATGACAGATTGTATACCGTGATGATAAAGATCATTCACAAGATCCTGAACTGTATTACTTTCTAAAACAATGGTTTGAGGATCTTTTATTAATTTATAATCCTGAGAAAAAGCGATTCCATTACTCCACACAAATCGTTGTGGATCTGTACCGTGCCAGTCTCTTGTGGTAAGTGCTGGATCATCCTCAATCACGGTTTTTGCACCTACTAGAATTCCGTGCTCACTAGCGCGCAGTTTATGCACGCGTTGCCGGCTCCAGCGGTTTGTGATCCAGTATGGTTTTTTGATATCTTTTACTTTTGGCGCAATAAATCCGTCGCTGGTCTCGCCCCATTTTAAAATGATATATGGTCGTTGCTTTTTATGAAATGTAAAGAATCGTTTATTTAATTCATTACATTCCTTTTCTAGCACGCCTACAACGACGTTTATTCCCGCGTCTTTCAACCGTTTTACGCCACGACCAGCTACTTTATCATGGGGATCTAGGGTTCCTATCACCACTTTTTTGAAACCAGTTTTCACCAGTAAATCTGCACATGGTGGTGTTTTACCAGTATGGGAGCACGGTTCTAGATTGACGTATAATGTCGCTTTTGCGAAAGCGGAATCACCACAACCAGCTTGCCTTGCATGAGCAACAGCGTTTACTTCAGCATGCGGTTTACCTGATTGTAGATGCCATCCTTCACCTATGATTTGATCATTTTCATCCACAATCACACTTCCCACTAGCGGATTAGGATAGGTGGTTCCTAAACCGTTTGAGGCTAGCTCCAAACAACGATGCATGTATTTCTCGTGTGCGGTCATTATCACAAAGGTAAGTTGCTAGGTGAATTTAAACTTAAATCTAAACTTAAATCTATGGTTTATGAATTACGGCAAGGTTTTAAAATCAAAATATACTTGTTTATAAGTTTTCATCAAGAATCTAAATCATTGCAATAGCTAAATAAATATTTTTCAACTTTCATAACTCATAACTCATAACTCATAACTCATAACTCATAACTCATAACTCATAGCTCATAGCTCAGCTTCCCTTATTTTTACATCATGAAAATCCGCCAGATACTTCCTAGGGACAACAAAACTATTAAAGAGATAATCCAATCGTCCATTCTTGAACATGGTGCGCCTATGGTAGGAACTGCCTACAGTGATGATGCAACGAAAGCGATGTATCAACAATATCAAAAACCACGCAGATCCTACTATGTCATTGATGTGGATGGAGTAGTGGTAGGTGGTGCTGGAGTTGCTCCTTTAGACAATTACGATGGTAACGTGTGCGAACTCCAAAAAATGTATTTTAAACCAGAAGCTCGTGGAAAAGGTTATGGAAAACAGCTCATGTTACATTGCCTAGAAAAAGGGAAAGCATTAAAATTTGATCGTATTTATCTAGAAACCATGGATAATATGTACGCCGCGCAAGGCTTGTACCAGCATGTAGGTTTTAATCTATTAGATGCTCCATTAGGTAATACAGGACATTTTTCCTGTCCAGTTCAAATGATTAAGGATTTGAGCTAAAAATTATATGTTACTGCCATTGCGAGGAGTTTACGACGTGGCAATCTGTTGTTTTAGAATCCGATACTAACAAATCTATATATTCTTATTCATCAACTTAAGTATCTTTACAAGATGACGCTATCAGATTACCTTAAACTTTATAAAATTGAACTTCAAAATATTTATCCAGAACAGGAAATCAATAGCGTCTTCCAGATCGTTTGTGAGGATTTGTTTAACTGGTCAAGATCAGAATACCTGTTGAATAGTCGTGAAGAATTAAATCATCTTCAGGAAGAGATTTTACACAAGGCTTTACAGGAATTAAATACGAGCAAACCAGTTCAATATATCACTGGTAAAGCTCATTTCTAC
This sequence comes from Nonlabens sp., assembly GCA_020630715.1. Lineage (GTDB taxonomy): Bacteria > Bacteroidota > Bacteroidia > Flavobacteriales > Flavobacteriaceae > Nonlabens. The sequence continues at coordinate 222,210 of JAHDIQ010000002.1, read as the reverse complement.
GGAAATGATTTTAAAGTAACGCCAGCGACGTTAATTCCGCGTCAGGAGACAGAAGAATTAGTGGATCTTATTATTAAAGATCATAAGAATAGAACAGACCTAAACATCCTAGATATAGGAACTGGTAGTGGATGTATTGGTATTTCCCTAGCTCAGCATTTAAAGGATTCACAAGTTACCATGATGGATATTTCAAAGGAAGCATTAGATATAGCGCTATCAAATGCACATGCTATAGGCGTAGATGTAAAAGCGATGGGACAAGATGTATTGCAACTGTCAAATGATCAATTGGCTGGTTTTGATATTATCGTGAGTAATCCACCGTATGTGCGCGAATTAGAAAAGGTAGAGTTGCACAGTAATGTGTTAGAGCATGAACCACATACCGCATTGTTTGTAGAAAATAATGATCCTTTACTGTTCTATCGTAAGATTCTAGAATTAGCAAAAGATGGTTTAAAAAATAACGGAACACTGTATTTTGAAATCAATCAATACCTACCAGAAGAGACAAAAACATTGGCAGAAAGCTTCGGTTTTAAAACAGAATTATTCCGTGATTTGAATAGAAACTGGAGAATGATGCGATGTAGTAGATGGTAATTGATTACTTAATTGTATTCTTATGGATTGCAATATTTTTTTGAGGTGATAAAACACTTAACCATTTCTGTTTTTAATTTTGAGTTCAAGTTCAAGTTCAAGTTCAATTTCGAGTTCAAGTTCAAGTTCGCAATAGGATATGCTATCTTTGCAATCCATGAAATTTGACTTATTACATACAGATCCAGCAAGCCAAGCCAGAGCTGGTGTGGTTCATACAGATCACGGTGCTATTGAGACGCCTATTTTTATGCCAGTAGGTACGCTTGCTACGGTTAAAGGTGTTCATCAACGTGAATTAGAGGAAGAAGTAAATCCAGATATTATACTTGCAAACACCTATCATTTATACTTACGTCCTGGAATTGATATTCTAGAAAAAGCAGGCGGATTGCATAAATTCATGAATTGGGCTCGTCCTATTTTAACAGATTCTGGTGGATATCAAGTCTATTCATTAAGTGCAAATCGTAAGATTAAAGAAGAAGGCGTAAAGTTTAAGTCGCACATTGATGGTTCTTATCATTTTTTCACACCAGAACGAGCGATGGATATACAGCGCAGCATAGGTGCAGATATTATCATGGCATTTGATGAGTGTACACCATATCCGTGTGAATATAATTATGCAAGACGCAGTATGCACATGACGCATCGCTGGTTAAAACGTTGCATTACTCATTTCAATAATACACCAGATAAATACGGTTTTAAACAAACCTTATTTCCTATTATTCAGGGATCTACTTATAAAGACTTAAGACAACAAAGCGCAGAGTTTATTGCAAATTGTGATCTACCAGCAAATGCTATAGGTGGATTATCTGTAGGAGAACCAGCAGAAGAAATGTACGCAATGACAGAAGTAGTCACAGCAGTATTACCTACAGAAAAACCTCGATATCTTATGGGCGTGGGAACACCTATCAATTTATTAGAGAATGTAGCCTTAGGTGTTGATATGTTTGACTGTGTGATGCCTACACGTAATGGACGCAATGGAATGATCTTTACAGCTCATGGTAGTATTAACATTAAGAATAAAAAATGGGAAGCAGATTTTTCACCATTAGATGAGGCAAATTACGCATGGGTAGATACCGCATACACTAAAGCGTATGTACGTCATTTATTTACCGTTAACGAAATGCTAGGAAGACAAATATGTACCATACACAATTTATCGTTCTATTTATGGTTAATGAGAGAAGCACGCAAACATATACTAGCTGGTGATTTTAGAACGTGGAAAGATCAGATGGTAAAACAAATGGATAATAGGCTATAGTGTTTAACATACTAGATAAATACATATTAAAAAGATACTTAGGAGCTTTTGCACTCATCATGTGCTTATTTATACCTATTATGATCACGGTTCACATAGCCGAGAAGATAGGAAAGATCTTAGGAAAAGATATTGCCTTTAGCGAGGTGATGATGTATTTACTAGATTTCACAGTTTATTTTTCAAACTTCTTATTTCCCATTTTCCTCTTTATTTCTACCATGTTTTTCACATCAAAACTGGCTAATAATACAGAAGTAATTGCATTTTTAAGTTCTGGTGTTTCATTTAATCGTTTCTTAAGACCATATATTATAGGTGCGATTTTAGTAAGTTCTACCGCATTATTATTTAGTACCGTATTTGTCCCTAAAGCAGCAACAGGATTTAATGAATTTCAATACAAGTATTTTAAAAACGATCGCGAGCGACAAACCAGTAATGTATTTAGGCAGATATCAGATGATGATTATATCTACGTAAGTAACTACCGTTCTAACAATAAGACAGGTTATAACTTTACGTTAGAGCATTTTAATGGGAATGTATTAGAGTATAAAATAAAAGCAGATCGTATTGTTTTTCAAGATAGCATATACTCATTAAAGAATTATCAAAAACGTATTATAGGTGAATATAATGATGTCCTAGTTAAAGGTGCTAAGTTAGATACCATATTCAATTTTGATATAGAAGAATTAACGCCTACCTCTTATGTCGCAGAAACGTTGAGTTATTCTGACCTATTAAAGTTCATTGAAAAGGAAGAAAGCCGCGGAAATGCAAATATGAATGTCTATTATGTAGAAAAGCATAAACGTACTTCTATTCCTATTAGCGCGATGATTTTCACTTTAATTGCAGTTGCGGTTTCATCTGTTAAAAAACGTGGAGGAATGGGCGTGAATCTAGCCATAGGATTAGTAATTGCGATGAGTTATGTATTCTTAGACAAGGTATTTGGTACCATTGCAGAGAAGAGTACTACTTTTCCAGCTTGGGTAGCCGTCTGGGCACCTAACATATTCTTTGCGATTGTTGCTCTTTTTATGATACGTAATGCGAGACGCTAGATTAATAAATTACGGTCACTTACATTTCATTGTATTTATTTGGGGTTTTACGGCTGTTTTAGGTGCCTTAATTTCCATTGACTCCATACCGCTAGTGTGGTGGCGTATGGGAATTGCTACCGAATTGATTTTTATATACATGCTAGTGCGTAAGATTCCGTTTCAATTAACTGGTGCTGGTGCAATGTCACGTAAACGTCTATGGATGATTTGCGCTGCAGGAATGATCATTGCCTTGCACTGGATTACGTTTTTTGGCGCGATTAAAGCCTCGAATGTGTCTGTCACACTAGCCATGATGAGTACTGGTGCGTTTTTCACATCGATGTTAGAACCGTTGTTCACACCTAAAAAGTTTGTATGGTATGAATTGCTTTTTGGCGTATTGATCATAGGAGCTTTGTATTATATTTTTCAAGTAGAAACCCAATATTTTATGGGAATGGTTCTAGGATTAACCAGTGCGTTGTTAAGCGCGATCTTCTCTATTATGAATGTGCAATTTGCTCGTGAGCATCCTCCATCGATGATCTCGTTTTATGAGCTGTTAAGTGGCGTTTTATTGTTATCGTTATTCTTTATTTTCTTACCTGTAGAATTTGTACCACCATCAGAATTGACTAGTGACGACTGGTTATGGTTAGGGATTCTGGCTTCCGTATGTACTGCCTATGCTTTTATCGCTAGTGTAAAAGTGATGAAATATTTAAGCGCTTATACAGTGATGCTTACTACAAATCTAGAGCCTGTTTATGGAATATTATTGGCATTTTTAATTCTAGGCGATGCAGAACAAATGACACCACAGTTTTACATAGGTGCTGTTGTGATCTTATTAGTGATTATTACTAATGGTATTATTAAAACTAGGTTTAAATCTAGGAATGGATCGTTGTAGAAATACGCTTTCGCGAAAGCGTAATAAACACCACCATAATACCTAATAAAAACAGATAACTGTAAATAACTATTGCAGTCCTGTTATCTCCACTTCAAAGTTTCTAGTATATTTGCGTTTCTAACAAGAACTACATTACTATATGGAATATCTTGACTTTGAAACACCTATTAAAGAGCTGGAAGAAAAATACCAGCAAACCCTACAAATAGGTAGTGATAGTGAAGTAGACGTAACTGCTACTTGTAAAGAAATTGAGAAAAAATTAAAGGCAAAAAAGAAAGAAATATACAGTAATCTAACGCCATGGCAACGTGTACAAATGTCACGTCATCCTAATAGGCCGTATACGCTAGATTATATCCAGGCGATATGTGGTGATACCTGGTTAGAATTACACGGTGATCGTAATGTGCGTGATGATAAAGCGATGATAGGTGGACTAGGAAAGATAGGCGACCAGAGTTTTATGTTCATAGGACAACAAAAGGGTTACAATACAAAAACACGTCAGTACCGCAACTTTGGTATGGCAAATCCAGAAGGCTACCGCAAGGCATTACGTTTAATGAAAAGTGCCGAGAAATTTGGCGTTCCTGTAGTAGCATTAATAGACACACCAGGAGCTTATCCAGGACTAGAGGCTGAAGAGCGCGGACAAGGAGAAGCAATCGCACGTAATATCCTAGAAATGACGAGGCTTAAAGTACCTATCATTGTAATGATTATAGGTGAAGGTGCTAGTGGTGGCGCATTAGGAATAGGAGTAGGAGATCGAGTGGTGATGCTAGAGAATACATGGTACAGTGTCATCTCACCAGAATCGTGTAGCTCTATCTTATGGCGCAGTTGGGAATTTAAAGAGCAAGCGGCAGCTGCACTAAAGTTAACCGCTACAGATATGAAAAAACTAAAACTGGTAGATGAGATACTTAAAGAACCAGTAGGAGGCGCGCACCGCGATAGAGAAGCCACTTTTACTGCAGTAAGCCGTTGCATCCTAAGACACTATGAAGAGCTTAAAGAATTAGAATCAAAAGATCTAGTAGATCAGCGTATGGATAAATATGCTAATATGGGTGTTTATAAAGACTAATACTTATTTATTATTTAAACTATCAAAATCCCTAATGATCTACGAGATACTTAGGGATTTTTAATTTTATGGAATGATGAAAACTCGAATTTTAATTACTTTACTAGCAGTACTTTCTTTGCATAGTTGTGGTTTTTTCAAAAGCATGGAATGGCGACAAGCAGAAAAATTTGCTGTCATGATAGAGGATGATATGAATTCTCAAAATGTAGACGGATTAGTTACAAAATTTGATGCACCACTATTTGCAAGACGTCTAGGTAAAGAATTTACTCGATTAAGTGTGCCAGAACGTTCCTATGGTTTTGGCTTATTCAAGAAGCTTTTTAGAAGTAATATGGAAGGTTTTACCGCAGACTATTCACGACTAGGAATTAATACAGTTCTTATAGGTTTATCAGAAAAAGATGGTGTTTATAGAGCAGTATACAGTGTACTAGACGAGGAAGAAATGGTGCGTAATTACTTAGTATTTTACTTTTCAAGTAAAGAGGATAATAGATTTCAAATTGCAAATTACTATAGCGTGTATGCAGGTTTTAGTTTTGGACAATCCATGAAAGAACTGACTAAAATGATGAATGATAGCAGTAATTTTGATAATGAAATAGCATCTGTAAATCGTAGTATGGAAATCGCAATGCATTTATATAGAAACGCTCAATTTGAGCAAGCTTATCAAATATTAGATGAATTATCAACTCAGGAAAAGCGTTTAAGCCTAGTTGCTACTCTAAAACTCTCCATTGCAGATCAAATAGGTGGCACTAAAGCGGTAGAAGAATTCAACCATATGAAATCCATCGTTCCTAATGAGCAGTCTAAGTTGTTTTATGAGTGCCTACTTCAATCGTTTAATAATGCAACCTTAGAGGAGTTAGAAGAATGCGGTATGGAACTAGAATTATTGCTTTTAGAATCTTAAGCCTGCAATTGCGCTATAAAACTATCGATTGCTTGAGTGGACTGTCTTGTTTTTTTAGCTATTTTTCTAGCATTTTTTGCAACTTTTAAAGCTTTTTTAGAGTCACCGCTTTTATGTAAAAGATGTGCATAAGTAGATAGATTAGTAGATTGCTCTTTTAATTCTATAGAACGCTGGATTAAAACTAGGGCGCATGAAATGTCTTTCTCATCTACTAGATTTGTGTAGATATTCCATGCTAGTGTATTTAATTGGTCGCCATTGTACCATATTCTGTTAAGATTTCTTAGAGTAAGTTTAGCGTGTGCACCAGCAATCATCGTAAACTTAGATGGTTTTAATTCATAAGATAGTACCGTACCTTCATCGCTAGAAGCATCATATTTACTAATTAATCCTACCATGGTCTCTCGACTTCTCGCACCTACAGCGCTTCCTAATAATTTCCCATTACGTATAAAATAATAAGTAGGAACACTTCTTACGTTCATCAGATTATCCACACTATTCTTATCGATATCCATTTTAAAAATAGAGGTCTTTACAGACTCATCTTCTACAATGGTCTTCATGATAGGTTTCATCATTTTGCACGGTCCACACCAGCTTGCTGTGAAATAGAGTACTTTAACTTCGTTATCATTTACCATGACATTTTTCTCCATATCATCATCTGTAACCCATTCTTGAGCGGTTATAAAAGGAGCGATAAATAGTGAACAAATTATTACAAAAAGGTACTTCATGTGTGTTGTTTTACTTTTTAACTAACTAATTTTATGCCAATTATATAGTGATGGACTATGATATTGAAGAACTACGCTTTCGCGAAAGCGTAATCATATCAACCCAATCCTTTATAACTAACATGGTAAAGATAAAGCTACATCGCAGTTATCTAAAATAAATCAAGATAAATAAAATTGATGAATAACAGGAAAGAACAGTTAGTCGCATTAGATCGATTACTCACCATTATGGATGAATTGCGTGAAGGTTGCCCATGGGATCGCAAGCAAACCCTAGAATCATTACGCCATCTCACCATAGAAGAAACTTACGAATTAGGCGACGCTATCCTAGATAAGGATATGGAAGAAATCCCTAAAGAATTAGGCGATTTATTGTTGCACATCGTCTTTTATTCAAAAATAGGATCAGAAACCGGTCACTGGGATATCGCAAGTGTAGCACACGGAATTTGTGATAAACTAGTATCACGTCATCCACATATTTATGGTGATGTAGAAGTAGCAAATGAAGACGAAGTAAAAGCAAACTGGGAAGCTCTAAAACTTAAAGAAGGAAAGAAAAGCGTGCTAGAAGGTGTGCCTAAATCCTTACCAGCACTGGTAAAAAGCTCTAGAATACAGGATAAAGTTGCCGGAGTAGGATTTGACTGGGAACATCCAGAACAGGTGAAAGAAAAACTAGAAGAAGAACTAGCAGAACTAGCTGTTGAGGTAGAAAAAGGAGATCATGATAGGATAGAAGCTGAATTTGGTGATGTGCTGTTCTCGTTAGTGAATTATGGAAAACATCTAGGTGTGAATCCAGAAGATGCCCTAGAACGCACCAATAAAAAATTTATCAAACGTTTTCAATACCTAGAGTCCAAAGCTAAAGAATTAGGTAAAAACCTTAACGACATGACACTGGCAGAAATGGATGTGTTTTGGAATGAGGCAAAGAAAATTTAATTGGTTTTAATTAACTTTATCAAAAATGCGGTTATGAAAAAATTACTACTCTGTTTAATATGCTTACCTTTTTTAAGCATAAGTCAAATTGAAATTAATCCTAATCCAGCAGATATTAATGCTGGTGTCATTACCATAACTTATGGATCACAAGGTGATTATACGCTTTTTGATCCTATGAGTGATCCTAATTTATTGCTCTATACAGGACTAGAAACAGATGGTGATGCTACGACATGGGATTTCCATGACGATTTTGCAGATACATCTACGATGGTGCCTTTTAACTTTGACACTACCTTAGGTTATTACATCGCTCAAATAGATGTCGCAGGAAGAACTTATCTAGAAGAACCTAATTTAAATGTGACTACCATACCATCAGGAACCCAAGTTAATGATTGGTATTTTCTTATTGCCACTACAGATCTGTCCAGACAAAGCGCAGATTTAAAAGGAAGTGACTATGGCTGGCAACAGGCAACGCTTTCTACGACGAGCATTGAACAGCAAAACTTATTTGAGGTTATTGACCATCAATTAATCTATAATGGAAGTGATCCAGCGCAACTTAAAGTATATGGACTTTCTGGTGCATTAATACATTCTAGGACTATGCAAAATAGTACTACAGATCTTTCTTTTTTACCTAGCAATCAGCTGGTGTTGTTGCGACTAGAAACTGATGGTAGATTTCAGGTGGTTAAATATATTCAATAAACTATCATCTTGAATACATAAAAAAAGCACCTCACATTGAGGTGCTTATTATTGATAACCAAAATAGCGAACCTAAATCCCAGTAAATGTGCTAGGTGAAATCGCTTTCATTTCTGTTTTAATATCGTCGCTAACGTTTAATCCTTCAATGAACCTCGCAATACTATCACCAGTTATTTTCTCATTAGTTCTGGTGAGCTCTTTTAAGGCTTCATAAGGATTAGGATAAGCTTCACGTCGTAAAATGGTTTGAATAGCTTCTGCCACTACTGCCCAATTGTTTTCTAGATCTGCGGCAATTTTAGACTCGTTTAATAATAGCTTTCCTAGACCTTTAAGCGTTGCTTTAATAGCAATGATAGTGTGTGAAAATGGGACACCTACATTACGCAATACTGTACTATCAGTAAGGTCACGTTGTAATCTTGATACAGGTAATTTAGCCGCTAGATGTTCAAAAAGCGCATTTGCAATTCCTAAGTTTCCTTCAGAGTTTTCAAAGTCTATAGGATTTACTTTATGAGGCATAGCGCTAGAACCTACTTCACCTTTTTTGATTTTTTGCTTAAAATAGTCCATAGAAATGTAGGTCCAGATGTCGCGATCTAGATCTATTAAAATGGTATTGATACGTTTCATTACATCAAATAATGATGCCATGTGATCGTAATGTTCTATTTGAGTAGTAGGGAAACTGTGACTTAAACCTAGACGATTCTCTACAAAATCTTCACCAAATTTTCTCCAGTCTACTTCTGGAAAAGCAACATGATGTGCATTATAATTACCAGTCGCGCCGCCAAATTTTGCTGCATGTTGCACTTGATCTAGCATGTGTAATTGTTCTTCTAATCGTACAGCAAATACATAGAATTCTTTTCCTAATCGGGTAGGAGATGCTGGCTGTCCATGTGTACGTGCTAGCATAGGAATATGTGCCCAATCTGCAGATAGTTGTTCTAATTTTTCCTTTAACTCTTCTATTTCTGCACGGTAGATTTCTTCTACGGCATCTTTTATAGAAAGTGGAATTGCTGTGTTATTGACATCTTGTGATGTTAACCCAAAATGAATAAACTCTTTATGATCCTGTAATCCTAGTTCATCAAAACGTTCTTTGATAAAATACTCTACGGCTTTTACATCGTGATTTGTGACTTTCTCAATATCCTTAATGGCCTGCGCATGATCTTCCGTAAAGTTGCGGTACAGGTTTCTTAATTGTTCCTGTAAGTCCGTGGATAGCGGTTGTAGTTGTTTGATGCCGCTTTCGCTTAAGGCGATAAAATATTCAATCTCTACCAGTACACGGTAGCGTATCAAAGCATATTCTGAAAAGAAAGGAGCAAGGTTCTCTACCTTATTACGGTAACGACCGTCGATGGGAGAAATGGCTTGTAAAGCAGATGGCATAGTAGTCTCTTTAAAGCATGTAAAGATACCATTTTAAGAGTGGAAAGCAGTTGTTTTAATGACCTAGTTTTTTCAAAGTTTTACGCGCAATGGATTGAAAACCTACAGTGTAACCTTCGTCTAGTTTTTGCTGTAGGATAGGAATGAGTTGTTCATAAACCCAATCGTATTCTTTACCTAAATCGTACAACGCGTTTATGGAGAAGGCAAGGTTTGCTGCTTTATCACTAGTGATGAGTTGGTTAAAACAACCATTGAGAATGCGTTCCCGATAGTCCAGTTTTAAAAGCGTTTTTAAATAATGATCTTTTTTTCCATAATAGTGATGAGTCATCATGGAGGCGATTTTACATAAAGGACGCATTCCAGAGGAGTTGATTTCTAATTCAAAAAGTGCGCTAAATGGAGCTAAGTAATCATTTAAGCATTCTGGTTCTAGTAAATAAGATTGCTCTAGACACCAGCATGCCTGATGTGAAACACCACTTTGTGGATGGCATAATTTGATTAAATCTAATAATAAATGATAATCTATCGCTACCTTACCTATACGTACACGTTCTGTTTTGTAGGCTTTTAAGCTTTCTAGTTGGGATTTGAGTTGGTTGCTGGTCACTAGTTAAAAAATGCCGTGTATTCTTTTTTGTACTTGCCAAATTTTTCCATATCGGCGCTAGAGAAAATGGCATCGTCACCGGCATTGCACATAATTTCAAGGACTTTTTGGGCATCAATTTCTTTAAATTCAGTACGTTTTCTATTTTGATTAGGATCGTTTTTATCCTCAATAACCCAAGTCTCTTCGTAGGCTATATCACTCAATAAGCTCTTTGTGCCGCATAACTCTTTTTTATTGCTTGTATTTGTGTAGAGCGAATAAATTTTGCGCTCCAGTGTTTTAATACCTTCTTGCGGTACATCTGTAAACTGAACACTGAACATTATTTTTGAATCTGGATTAGAAACTACGGTATCATCAGTATAAAGTCTTGATGTTTTAGTGCAGTCCATACCATCATTAGTGCTTAGACAATTCCAGTATCCGTCGCTACTAGGAAGTTCCATGTTAACGTCACAATTTTTACATGATACTGAACGGTTACTTATTTTATAACCATCTTCAAACGCTATTAATCTAGCCGCAGTTTGAATGCGGTCATCACGGTTAGTAGCTACAAGAGCATATTCAAAATCATCACTATCGTTAATTTTAATCTTTTTGATTTCAAACCTTCCTGCTTTATATAGATTAGGAGTAGCAGGTTCATTAATCATTTCATTCCATGATGCAGTTAAATCCTCCTTTGATATGTGTTTCCCATCATAGGTGTAAAATTTGACATCCTCTACTTTTTGTGCTGTTAGATCATCAGGATTAGTCGTTTCTGAGCATGAGGACAGGACTAAAATACTAATAAGTAATAGAGATAAACTTTTCATAATCAACGTTTTTATAAAGATAAAAAATATTTTACAAAGGATTATAGGTTCTTAATAAGTTGTACAAACTGCTCCATTCCAGTCGTCGCCTTATCTTTAATAACGGTAAGATTGCGAGAGGATTCCTTAGAAGGATTAGGATCAATATAAAAATGCTGGCAATGGCTAGGTGTAAAATCACTTAATCCTGCGGCTGGATATACTTGTAATGATGTACCTACGATTAAAAATAGATCTGCGCGGTTAGTGATAGCAATAGCTTCATCCATAGCAGGAACATCTTCTCCAAACCATACGATATGCGGTCGCAACTGCGATCCTACTTCACATAAATCACCTAGGTGAATGTCACCTTCCCAGTATCGCTGATCTGTATAATTCTTGCTACTGCGTATTTTGCGTAATTCACCGTGTAAATGCAGTACCTGACTTGATCCAGCACGTTCATGTAAATCGTCTACATTTTGGGTAATGACGTGAACATTAAAATCAGGCTCTAGTTGTGCGATGATATGATGTGCGTTATTGGGTTCTACTTTATGTAATTGTGCTCTACGTTTGTTGTAGAAGTCTAATACTAACGCAGGATTTTTTGCCCAGTCTTGTGGTGAAGCCACCTCCATAATGTCGTGTCCTTCCCATAATCCACCGGCATCTCTAAAGGTAGAAATCCCACTTTCTGCACTTATACCAGCACCTGTTAGTATGACTAGATTTTTTTTCATTTCCTAAAGTTAGAAAACATCTTTTTAAATGTTTCTTTGCAAGTAAGTTTTTATTGAGATTGAATGAATATTGCAGTAAACATCCCTCTAAATCTCCCTTCAAAGGGAGACTTTTTCGTGTTTCAAAATGTACTTTATAAAAAAGCCAGTTCCCTTCCTTTGAAGGAAGGGTTAGGGATGGATGTTTTTTGATGAAGTAGAATATTGCAGTAAACATCCCTCTAAATCTGCCTTCAAAGGGAGACTTTTTGTGTTTCAAAATGTACTTTATAAAAAAGACAGTTCCCTTCCTTCGAAGGAAGGGCTAGGGATGGATGTCCTAATGAACCACAATACTCTAAACCAATTTCTCCACCTCAATCACAGTAGCAGTATTGTCTACGGTGGTGAAAAAAAGGTAGTTGATCTCATGTTCGCCCAGTTGGAATTTGTTACGTAGTTGTGATACCGTTTCACGGAAGTTTCTAGTCACCACGCCGTAATTTCCTTTACCATAAAGACGTTTTATGACTTTGGGCTTGTAATCATGTACGGCGATGACTTTAAAACGCCTGCCAGCAAAGTCGATCAATCGATCACTGCTGTATAAATGCGATCCTAAGGCTAATTTACCTATTCCATACTGTTCACTTATAGCGTTAAAAGCTTGTGCTTTCATTAAGGCTACGTTGGGTTCATATAAAAACGCGCCTATGGATACTATATTAGGCTCATGGATGGCGTCTAGTTTATAGGTGAAAGGCTCGCGATCTGTGGCTAGATTTACACAGGTGACGCTGGTAGTTATGGTGTCTTTTTCTAGTAACCATAGCAACTCTTTTACTTCGTTTTTCACGGCTACTACGTGTATTTCACTAACGTAGTTCAGTTGTTGCATTCCAGCGGTGATGTCTAGCATGGGCGATGTTTTGATCATCAGTTGTTTTGCTTTGGACAGTAATAATTCTAGGTGCTGGATCACGTTAGGTTCGTAATCTTCTAGCAATATCGCTTTGGATGATTTTGCGGTTTTACGACTGGGATCTAGGTAGATCAGATCGTAGATTTCTCGGGATGATTCTAAAAATTTGATCCCATCTGCGCAGTGACTGGTTACCTGATTATTCAGTGCTCTAAATAGCTGTGATGCGTATTCTTGCAGGCTGGCTTCTCGTTCTATATGAGTTGTTTTGAATTTCTCTTTCGCGAAAGCGGAAACATCAACACCATAACCACCCGTAAGATCAATCATCGTTTCACCTTTACCTAATTGCGCCTTATATCTTGCTGTGAGCGCACTGCTGGTTTGTTCTAGATTTACTTTAGGTGGGAAAATGATCTGGTCATTTTCAAAGAATTCAGGAAACTTAGTTCGTGATTTTTGTAATCCTATCAATTGCTGGGTTAATTCCCTAGCGGTAAGCTGATCAAATGGATGTGATTTTAAAATAAAATCAGATGGATTGTTGTGCAAATGATCCAGTAAATAGGATCGCACCTCTGGATGTAAAACCAGTGAATTCATTACAGATTGCGAGTCAATTTTTGAACGATTTTATACTCGCTTAAAAACTCTTTTGAAATCACTTTTATTGCCGTGTAGGACGGAATTGCTAGGATTAAACCCAGTACACCGAATAGTAATCCAGCAATTAAAATAATGAGAAAGATTTCTAGTGGATGTGATTTTACACTTTTCCCAAAAATTAATGGCTGATTCACAAAATTATCTAACAATTGTACGAGTGCATATCCTATGGCAACGATGATTAACTTGGGTAAAATAACCTCAGTAAAATCTGCTGACAGATTATCACTTATAACAAAAGCCATCATTAAAGCAGATCCTATTACCGGTCCTAAATAAGGAATTAAATTAAGTAAAGAACAAAAGAAAGCTATAAGTATGGCATTTTCTACACCTACAATAAGTAAAATGATGCTGTATAAAACAAATAAAACTACTACTTGAAAAACAAGACCTATAAAATAGCGGGATAGTAGTGATTTAATTTTTGTAAATGCTCTAAGAAACTTTCCTTCGTCACCCTTTTGAGCAAAAACTAAAACACCTTCTACCAGTAGTCTACTGTCTTTTAATAAAAAAAATGCGATAAATAGTATAGAAAAAATACCAATCATGATATTTCCTACCGTACCAAAGAAATTATTTACAAATTCTGGAATGATTTCAACGTTAAAGTTCTTTATGTAGTCTAGATTTTGAAGACGCTCAAGCAAATTGACTCTTTTGATTCCAAAAAATTCACTGACCTGCGTATTTAAGATTTCTAAATTTACTTTTACTTCATCTAGATTTATTCTTCCTAAGTTTTCACTTTGTTCTAGTATGATAGGAATAATCATAATCGTAATTCCCGCAAAAATGGTAAGGATCAATAGTAAAGTTATAATAACGGCAAGTGTATTTGGGAATTTTAACCGATCTCTCAACAGAACGACTAAAGGTCTACCGATGAGGGAAATAACAGAAGCAAAACCTATATAAAATAGTACTGACTGAACCTGCCATAGAAACCAAAATAAAATCAAAACACCACCTATAATCCCTAAGGCTCTTAGGATTCCGTAAGCGATGGATTTAGATGAAAGCATGGGTTGTTCCATATTAATTAGTAAAAACGTATTTAATAATATTTGCGCCCATATCTAGTGCTTTTTTACGCACTGCTGGTGGATCGTTGTGTACTTCTGGACTTTCCCATCCATCACCTAGATCTGATTCATAGGTAAATAACAATACAATTCTACCTTCATGGAATAGGGCGAGAGCTTGTGGTCGCTCACCATCATGTTCATGGATTTTAGGCAGTCCATCAGGAAATACTGCGTAGTTATTAAAAATCTCGTGGCTGGCTGGCAATTCCATCAGCTCTTTTTCTGGAAAGAGTTTTTTAAGTTCTTTACCTAGATATTGTTGCATCCCAAAGTTATCATCAATATGTAAGAAACCACCACTCAATAGATAATTCTGGAGGTTTTCTAATTCATTCTCATTGAAAACTACATTTCCATGTCCCGTCATGTGAACATAAGGAAACTGAAATATATCAACACTTCCTACATCTACTGTTGCCACGTCACGATCTATCGCGGTGTTAATAACGTCATTACAGTATGTAATTAAGTTAGGTACTGCAGTAGGATTAGAATACCAGTCGCCGCCACCATTATACTTTAAAACAGCTAGTTGCTGTGCGCTAGTAATAGTGCAGAATATGAATAAAAGTATGGTAATCAATAATCGCATGATAGTTTGAACTTAAAAAACGAAGTTAGGGAATTGAACCGAAATAATAGAAGTACTTTTTAAGTATCTATGAAGTAGGTTAAGACCTTAAAGAATCTACTAGCATTTGCAAAAATGGTAAACACTGATCATACTGAGTGGAATGATAATCCATGCCTAAATTGATATTAAGGTAATAAGATGCTATTTGATTTTTATAGAACAATTCTGATTCGATTTTCCAAGCATCTTCACCTAGTTTTATAGCTAGAAACCATTTCTCTAATAATCTAGCGGTACGACCATTACCATCCCAAAATGGATGTATCTGTGCAAATTTTAGATGAATTAAAGAGGCGTGATAAAAAACCTCAACTGTTGTTAGATCCTTATCGAAAAGGTTTGCAAGGTCTTTAAAAAATAAGTCAAGTTCTTCTTCTAGCTTTTCAGGTTCTACAGCCATATATACTAAACCAGAATTGTCATAAATACCCATTCTATCTGTTCTGTAGATACCTTGCTTATCATTAACAAGAAGGTGATTTGATAAAATTCTATGAGCGTTAAGAACATTTATTTCACTTAAGCTATGAGTAATGGCAAATTCATAAGCGTTCACTAAATCTTTAATCTCGTCAATCTCTTGTCTAGGTTTAAAGGATTCTATTGCAACTTCACTATTTAGATATGAATTTAAGTCTATGGAATTTCCTTCAATATTAGAAGAATACACGGCAGATGTTTTAATCCTAAAATTAAACTCAATATCTTTCTGACGATGTTTTAATTCATTAAGTAAATCATCAATATCTAAATTAATGCCTTTTGCATAAGCTTCTAAATATTTTTGATCTGAAATTCTCATGTGAACTTATATATGGTAAAGAAAACACTTTTGAACGATCTTCACTTATTTTAAAGTGTAATTTCTAGTATTTGAACATTGTCATCATCTAGTTTCCCAAAACGTAATACAACAACTGCGCCTTTAAGAAAATCTGTTTTTCTAAGTATAGGTTCTACGCCATTAAAAAGGTCTTGGGCGTTGTTACCATACATATATAAACTTCCATCGCTATTATCCATCGCCATTTCATGACCATCATATTCACCTAAATGATTATCATGGAAATAATGTATCAGTTCATCCACCAATTTATAAAATGGATCTGAAGACTCTAGGTTATAATCAAAGTAAACTAGAACAGCATGTTCAAATACCTCAGTATCGTCATCACTGCTAGAGATGTCCAGTTTACTTAAAAGTTTTTTTAGGTAGCTAGTCATTACAACAATTCCTTTGCCGCATCCAGCGCAGCTTTTATTCCTGCTGGATTTTTTCCTCCTGCGGTTGCAAAATGTGGTTGTCCGCCACCACCGCCGTTGATGTGTTTTCCTAATTCTCGAACTATTGCGCCAGCGTTAAGGTCTTTATCTAATATCAGATTTTTAGATAACATTACGGTAAGTGTTGCTTTTTCTCCATCAGTAGCTCCTATGATTAAAAATAGGTTTTCTACCTCGCGTTCTATAGCAAATGCAAGTTCTTTTACAGACTTAGCATCCAGATCTGTTTGTGTTGCGATAAATTGAACACCATTAATAGTGGCTGCACTAGCGATCAAATCACCTTTTAGGTTACCTGCTTTAGCTTTTTTAAGTTGTTCTATTTCCTTTTTTAAACTCGCGTTTTCATCTTGTAATTGCTGGATCGCCGTTGCTGGATTTTTTGCATTGCTTTTTAGAATCGTTTTGATCTGGTCAAAACTCTTAGACTGCTCTGCAAAAAAGTCTTTTACAGCATCACTGGTAATGGCCTCAATACGACGTATTCCTGCCGCTACTGCGCCTTCACTCATGATTTTAAAGTGCCACACATCTGCGGTGTTTGCGACGTGTGTACCACCGCAAAGTTCATAGCTTTCACCAAATTTTATAGTACGCACTACATCACCGTATTTCTCACCAAATAATCCTATCGCTCCATCTGCAACGGCTGCATCATAGGTGTTTCTTCGGTTTTCTTCTAGTGGTAATTGTTCGGCGATACGAGCGTTTACAAAGTTTTCTACTTCTTGTAATTGCTCTGTAGTTACTTTAGAGAAATGTGAGAAGTCAAAACGCAAACTCGCACTGCGCACCATAGATCCTTTTTGTTCTACGTGTTCTCCTAGAATCTTACGTAAACCTTGATGTAGTAGGTGAGTGGCTGTATGATTTGCGCTAGCACGATGACGTTGTTTAGAATCTACGGTTGCTATAAAAGTACTTTCTAGTTCCTTAGGTAGGTTTTTAGTAAGGTGAACGGTCTGGCCATTTTCCTTTTTTGTATCAATAATATAAATGGTATCGCCACTCGTACTTTCTAGATAACCTTTATCACCTGTTTGTCCACCGCTTTCACCATAAAATGGCGTCATATTAAAAACGAGCTGATATAAATCACCGTCTTTTTTTGTGGTTACTTTACGATATTTTGAAATACGCACATTTGCTTCTAGGCGATCATATCCTACAAATTCTTGCGTATCATCTTGGCGCAATTCTGTCCAGTCACTGGTCGTTGTAGCACTAGCAGCGCGCGAACGATCTTTTTGCGCTTGCATTGCGGTATTAAAACCAGCCTCATCTAATTCTAGACCTTTTTCTCTTAAAATTAATGCGGTTAAATCTATTGGGAAACCATAGGTGTCGTATAATTCAAAGGCTTTAGTTCCATCAATAACGGTTTGAGATGATTGCGCCGCGTTGTTAATCATACTATCTAGCAATACTAATCCTTGATCTAGTGTGCGCAAGAAAGATTGCTCTTCTTCCTGAATCACATTCAGAATTAAATTCTTTTGAGCTTTTAATTCTGGAAATGCATCGCCCATTTGTTTTGCCAGTGTATTCACTAGCATATAAATAAAAGGTTCTTTTTTATCCAGATAGGTAAATCCATAACGTATCGCACGTCGCAATATCCTACGGATAACGTATCCAGCGCCATTGTTGCTAGGTAATTGCCCATCTGCAATGGAGAATGATACGGCACGCACATGATCTGCAATTACGCGTATGGCGATATCTTCTTGTTCTGTTTTACCATAAGAGTGACCAGTAATGGTTTCAATCTCGCGTATTAATGGTGTAAAAACATCTGTATCATAATTAGACTGCACGCCTTGCATCACCATCGCTAGGCGTTCAAATCCCATTCCGGTATCTACGTGTTGTGCTGGTAGGTTTTTTAAAGAACCATCTGCCATGCGGTTGAATTGCATGAACACCAGATTCCAGATTTCTACCACTTGTGGATGATCCATATTTACCAGACTAGCGCCATCTACTTTTGCCTTTTCCTCATCGCTACGTATATCTACATGAATCTCTGAACATGGACCACATGGACCTTGCTCACCCATTTCCCAGAAGTTGTCTTTTTTATCACCGTTAAGGATACGATCTTCACTAATGTATTGTTTCCACAGGTCATAAGCTTCTGTATCGCGATCTAGGTTTTCACTGGCATCACCTTCAAAAATGGTAACGTATAAACTGTCTTTATCGATCTTATAAACCTCTGTCAATAATTCCCAAGCCCATGCAATCGCTTCTTTTTTAAAATAATCGCCAAAACTCCAATTCCCCAACATCTCAAACATCGTATGATGGTATGTATCAACGCCTACTTCTTCTAGATCGTTGTGTTTACCGCTCACGCGCAGGCATTTTTGAGTATCTGCGACGCGTTTGTTTTTTGCCTCTGATATTCCCAGAAAGTATTCTTTAAACGGATTCATTCCCGCATTTGTGAACATTAACGTTGGGTCGTTTTTAATCACCATAGGTGCGCTGGCAACGATCTCGTGCTGTTTTGATTTATAGAAATCTAGGAACGTTTGTCGTATCTGTTTTGAATTCATGCGGTGGCTGTACTAGCGTTAATGGGTAAATACTTATTTTTGTGAAAAGCAGTTGGGTTGATGTGATTACGCTTTCGCGAAAGCAAAATAAAATTTATCCTACTGCGTTACAATAACTCTATTAATAAGAGCACAAAAATAGCATTTTAAACCGTATGTCAAAGGTTAAGTATTACTATGATGCAGAGACGCTTTCTTACCGAAAAGTGGAGAAGCGCAAACGCAATACGGCAAAGAAAATAGGATTCTTTTTGCTGGCGAGTGCCTTATTTGGTTTCCTGTTTTTTAATGTGGCGTCACAATTTTATGAATCGCCTAAGGAGCGCAAACTCAAGCGTGATAAGGAATTCCTAGAATTACAACTGAATAATATGAACCGTGATGTAGAGCAATTACAAACGGTCATCGCAAATGTAGAGGAACGTGATAATTCTATTTACCGTATTTATTTTGACGCGACACCTATACCGCAAGAGCAACGAGAGAGCGGTTTTGGCGGTGTAAATCGTTATAAATATCTGGATGGTTACAACGATTCTGATAAAGTGATTGCATTGCAAGAATCTATTGATAAGTTAAAAAAACGAGTTGCTATACAGTCTAAATCACTAGACGAAATAGAAGAACTGGCAAAGGATAAAGAAAAATTACTAGCTTCAATTCCAGCCATCCAGCCCGTACGCAATAAGGATTTAACGCGCATGGCTAGTGGTTATGGTTATAGATCTGATCCTTTTAATAAAACTAGAAAGTTTCACTATGGTATGGATTTTACCGCACCACGCGGTACACCAGTTTTTGCCACTGGTGATGGAGTAGTAACTAGGGCAGATGCTAATAGTGCTGGTTTTGGTAATCATATTAGAATAGATCACGGTTTTGGTTATGTATCATTATACGCTCATTTATGGGCAAAAAAGCCATATAATGTAAGAGTAGGACAGCGCGTAAAACGTGGTGATATCATAGGTTATGTAGGAAGTACAGGTAGATCACAAGCACCACATTTACATTATGAAGTATCAAAAGATGGTGAACGTATTAACCCGATTAATTTCTACTATGGTAATTTAACACCAGAAGAATTTAACTTACTTCTTAAAGCATCTCAAGAAGAAAATATCTCATTAGACTAATGCATATAGATCTACCAGAAAAACTGTATTACTCTATGGGTGAGGTTACTAAGGCTTTTAAAGTTAACGCCTCATTAATGCGGTTCTGGGAAAAAGAATTTGATGTACTACAGCCTAAAAAGAACAGTCGAGGTAATCGTAAGTTTTCAAAAAAAGACATTGAACATTTACAAACGATCTATCATCTGGTAAAAGAACGTGGCTTTACTCTAGACGGCGCACGTGAATACATGAAATCTCATAAAAACGACTTAAGTAATCTAGAATTAATCAAAAAACTAGAACACGTAAAAGCAGAGTTGTTAAAGATTAAGGAGCAACTTTAGTTCATAATAAAAAACGACAGATTACATTTAATTAAATAATTCATTTGTATCTTTTCTACCCGAATGAATTAAATATGAAAATCTCCAAATTTCAGATTAAAAATTACAGAGCAATATCCGATCTCGAATTAGTTTTAAACTATTCAATAAATCCAATTATTGGCGTTAATGAATCAGGAAAGACAACAATTCTACAGGCGCTTCTTGCTTTTGATAAAGGTCAAGATAAATTACAAGGCGGCGAGCACTTAGAAGCAAAAAATAGATACGTTACAAACACAACTGCTGATAGTACAATAACTGCGTCTTTAGAATTAGATAGTACAGAAATTGTTTCTTTGATTTCATCGCTTAAGGTTAAAACTAATGATGCTAATATTCCCGAGATTAGAAGAATTGCAGAAAACCATGAATTTAGACTTACAAGAAATTTAAGTCAAGTAGGTAAGCCTTATAGCATATCTCATGAATTTGCTAATCCACAAATTGAGAAACGTTTAATTACTTTTTTACGAGGTAGACTTCCATTCATGCTATACTTTGATGATTTTACCGATCGTGTCCCAAATGAAATTATTTTTGATTCAAGATACAAGACGGATGGTAAAATAGCTGGTAAAAATCAAGAATGGCAACTCATCATTGAAGAGATATTTAGGCGTTCTGATCAAGAAAGTTTTGATGAAGAGAA
The DNA here is from genome assembly GCA_020630715.1 of Nonlabens sp. GTDB lineage: Bacteria > Bacteroidota > Bacteroidia > Flavobacteriales > Flavobacteriaceae > Nonlabens. The sequence continues at coordinate 201,036 of JAHDIQ010000002.1, read as the reverse complement.
AGATGAAAAATTTCTTCAAAACTTTATTAATGTCGAGGACAAGGATGTAAGAGATGATATACTTTCTGATGTAACTGAGGTTATAGAAAGAGAAATTGTTCAAGAATGGGAAGCAATAAAAAAAGCAGGACTCAACAAATATGCTGATGATAGTTTACAACTAAATATTTCGATGGATTATGAGCCTTTAGAAAAGGGATTTAAATTTAGTTTTAAGGTTAAAGATAGGTCTATGAATTCTCGTCAAAGAACCTTTAAAGTGTCACAAAGAAGTAAAGGCTTTCAATGGTTTTTTAATTACATGATCAAATTAAAATTTAATCCAAGGTATAAAGGCAGTATTGAAAACTCCATTTTTTTACTAGACGAACCTGGAAGTTATTTACACTCATCAGCTCAAGGAGAATTATTAAAAGAACTGAATAAAGTATCTGCTTCCAACAACATTATTTATTGTACACATTCGCATTATTTATTGAGTCCTGATATTATTAAACTTGGTAGTGTAAGAATAGCGGAAAAGAATGATGGTAATATTAAACTAATTCGTTATGGTGATTTCAAAGGAAGCAGTGAAGCAGGAGCTTTAAGTCCATTATATCAATCGTTGCAATTAAATCATACAAATGAATTTGTGGGAAAGGTTATTATCCTTGAAGGAATAATTGACTTTTATTTTTTTAAGCTAGTACAGAAATATTTAAAATTAATTGACAAAAAATACAATCTTATTGCTGGGCGAGGTGCAGGAAATTCATCCTCGTTGATTGTTTATGCATTAAGCTTTGCAGAAGACTTTTTAATGTTTTTTGATAATGACCGTGGTTTAGAGAGCATGAAAAAGTATCAAAAAGAGTTCACCTCAGAAATTACTAGCAAAGTGATTATTTACAATGAAAAGAAGAATTTCAAATTAGAAAATTTCCTTTGCGAAAAAGATAGTGAAGAACTTTGCGGTCTAATGGATGCTAAAAACACTAAAAAGGCATTAGCGAAGCTGTTTTTTGCTGATGAAAAAACACAAAAGAACTTCTTCACTTCTTTAGATAAAGAAACCTTAACCTCTTTGAAAGAGTTTTCCCAAAAGGTTATTTTTAAACAATAAGTGAATTCTTTTAATACTTTATAAAAAATGATACTAATGTGAATTTAGTACCATTTTAATTATTAGTGATCGAATTATACTGCAAAATCTAATTCTACCTGATTATTCAGGATATCATCCATAGTTTCACGTTTTCTAATCAGGTGTGCTTCACCGTTGTACCACAGTACTTCTGCAGGGCGATAACGGGAATTATAATTACTCGCCATAGAGTAGCAGTAGGCACCAGCATTAGAGAATGCTAGGATATCACCTTCTGTGATTTCACTAATCTGTCTGTTTTGAGCAAAAGTGTCTGTCTCACAAATGTATCCTACCACACTATAGAATCGATTACGACCATCTGGATTTGAAATATTAGTGATGCCGTGATATGATCCATATAACATAGGTCTAATCAAATGATTAAATCCAGAATCTATTCCTGCAAAAACTGTAGACGTGGTTTGTTTTACCACATTGACCTGAGCTAGAAAATAACCAGCTTCACTTACTAGGAACTTTCCTGGTTCAAAAGCTAGTGTGATTTCGCGACCGTAATCTGCACAAAATTGGTTAAAACGATCTGTTAATTGATCACCTAACTCTTCAATATCTGTAGCTACATCGCCTTCTTTATAAGGAACTTTAAATCCACTACCAAAATCGATAAACTCCAGATCCTTAAACTTTGCCGCTGTCTCAAAAAGAATTTCTGTGGCATATAAGAATACACCTATATCGAGAATGTCGCTACCAGTATGCATGTGCACACCATTAACAGTCATGTTTGTATTCTCTACAATACGCAACAAATGCGGAATCTGATGTATGGAAATACCAAATTTAGAGTCGATATGACCTACAGAAATATTTGCATTTCCACCAGCCATCACATGCGGATTGATACGTACACAAACTGGAACGTCTGGATGCTTAGAACCGAATTGTTCTAAGATCGATAAATTATCAATATTAATTTGCACGCCTAGCGCGGCTACTTTTTCAATTTCGGCTAGGGAAACGCCATTAGGTGTGTAGATGATCTTTTTAGGATCTACGCCTGCTGCTAGTCCTAATTGTACTTCCTGTAGACTCACGGTATCGAGTCCAGCGCCTAGCTGTTTAAAAAGCTTTAACACAGATAAGTTTGATAATGCTTTTACGGCATAATGGATTCTTAGGGATTTCGCTTTCGCGAAAGCGGAATTCAAACGTTCATACTGCGCAGTGATTTTACCTGCGTCATAGACATAGACAGGACTACCGTATTCCTGAGCTATGTTCAACAAATCTTGTGTTAACATGCTTAAAATTTAAGCCCACAAAATTACTAGGATAATGCGAAAATATGTGAATGTAATAATAAAGTTTTGTGATTCTTTAATAGTCAAAACTATACATCATGCCACCAGTAGACTTGTTACGCTCATCTATAATCAACAAACTATTTTGTGACGTGTAGTCTAATCCTTCCTTTTGTGAATAGTGTTCTAGATCATAACGTTTGATATCAAAAGATTTAAAATCTGCGTGATAATTTGAAATGGTAAAGACCTTGTCGCTAGTGAGTAGGGCGATGGTTCCAGAAGTGTTGATAGCAGCGCCAGTGACTTGACAGTCTTTATCATCGTTGCATATTTCAATCTCTGCTAGTTTGATGGCCTTTTTAGAGCTACCATTAATAGGTAATCGATAAACAGTCGTTTTACCATTGAAGTCTTTACTGCGATTACGGGTGAACAGATAGAAGAAGTTTCCTTTTATGATAAAAGCTTCGCAATCGTAGATGCGGTTTTTTTTCTTTGGCGGGAATTTATCCTGATCTTCATAATGAAAAGGGATTTCCACAGCTTGTAATTGTTGTGATTGAGATAAATCTATACCGTTCAAATCTACTTTAAGAATCTTTAAGTTTTTTCGCTCGTTATCATTATTCCCAAAATCGCCTATGTATAATACATGATTTTCACGATCGTAGGTCAGGTCTTCCCAGTCGTGATTATCCACATTTGTAATCTCTAATTCTACTAATAATTGATCTTCCTGATAAATCCATACAGATGGAGCATTTCCAGAATCATTAATTGCAGCCACCTTACCATCATTTAAAACCACAATACCGCTTACCTCTTCTAGGGTTTCTGGTAGTTGACCTAGTGGTTTTATATGACCATAGTCCTGACAACTAGCTAGGATTGTAAAAAGTAGCATTAATGTGATGATGATTCTATGCATAAAAAGTGATGGTTTTTTAAATAAAAATAGCTTATTGAATCTAGGATTCAATAAGCTATAAGAAATTGAGTTACTATTATAATTGTGCGTGATTCTCGCTGGTATTCATTCTCCATGCGTCTAGCATCCAGCTGGTTTTTTCTAATTCTCGTATGTAAGCGCCTATTAAGTCGATGGTTCCTTCATCACCGGCATCATCTGCTTTTCCTACTACAGCGCGCATCTGATTGATTAATTTTCCATGGTCGCTTAATAGATCTTCTACCATTTCTATATCTGTATGTTGTGAACCAGATTCTTTTACATTTGCTAGTTTTAGATATTCTGATAGATTAGAAATAGGCTGGTATCTTAGGGTTAAGATACGTTCTGCTATTTCATCTATTTTTAATTTTGCGTCGTCATACATTTCTTCAAATTTCACGTGAAGATCAAAGAATGATTTGCCTACGATGTTCCAGTGAAAGTTACGTAGTTTCTGGTAGTATACGTGGTAATCTGCCAGGAGTACGTTTAATTCTTTTACAGTGTCTGCAGTTTTTTCTTTATTTAAGTTTAGGTAATTCATGAGTTGTTGTTGTTTGTTAAGTGTTCTTTTAGTTGTTGAGAATTCCACATTGAAATCTCTGTTTGCGTCTCTAGGTCCTAAATGACCAAAAGGTCGTTCTTCTTTTACTTTCATATTAATTTGTATGGCTTTTTAAATTCACTACAAAATAACAACCTTTAAAGAAGATTCTATGAATTTTAGGTTAAATCCTGTTTATAGTATCATAAAGGAATTAGATAGTTCTATTAAAAATAAAAATATGATAGTTAAAAACTATTATTTAATGATAAAGAAGGATTGAAAGCTATTAGGACTTACTTCTTGCCATACTAATGGTGCAAATCCTCTTTCAAGACTAGCACTGGCAATCGATACTACTTCCTGATAGTTATGCGGTTCACCATAAGCATGTGGTTTCATTTTCCATGCATACTTTTCTGGTAGGTAATAGGGTTGTGGTGGTTTAGCTTTCGCAGAAGCGATATCCTCATCAACGTATTGCTTTTTAAAAGCGTCGATATTGAGATAATAACCTGCAATACATTTCTTATGAATGTATTTAAAATCATGGTTCCACATCGCTTGTGGTATAAACACATGCGCTAGAAAACAAACGCGCTGCTCTAACTGATCTACGTTAATGTGATAAGGTTCTAATTGTGCACGCGTGCAATCGTGATAGAGTAGTGGCAACTGGTGATTTACGAGTCTGTCAAATTTATAAACAAAATTATCACGTTTATTAGGTCCTACATACTTAGACAATTCATCTGAAAGTTCTGAATCTAATTGAGTAGCGCTAGCATTTGTATCAGGATCATAGCAGTAGAATTTATAAACCAGTTCTACATGCAGTAGTTTACCGCTAGCTTTTTCTTTAATAATGTAATCCAGTTCTCCTAGGGTTCTTTTTTCTTTTTGAATTTGCAGGTTTGCTACGATCAGATCATAATTATTAGACTGCTCTATACAAAACTGGTAAAAATACTCGGCACGTTTCCCTAAAACCGTATTAGGTGGAATAGAAGGTAATTCTAGGGATGCTGTATCATCCTTTAAATGACTGAAATCAAAAACACTTAATGGAAATTGTTTTACGCTCGCCAGTTTACCTAACCAGAAGCTAGGCGTTGAATAGAATGCTTTAAAACGTTCATAATTGCTAGTATGCATATTAAGAAGTTCGTTCTAAATGGTATTCCTGACTTTTTAAATACACTCTTGCGCTAGGACCTAAATTAAAAATAAGATCTAAGGCGCTAAGGTTAGGTAGAAAGCCGTGCTTTTCTGTAAACACTTGTAGGTAATCGTCTGGTGAAAATATAGGAGCTGTTTTTGCCGTAATGAGACGTCGCGCTAGTGCATGATCTGTATAGTCATTTGTGAAATCATACGTGACGTCTAATTGTAATTGTTCCATACACCAGTGAAAGGTTTTTAAATTCCATTCATACAGAGTTTCTGGAATATCTTGAAAAAGAGCTTTGAGATCATCTTCATAGTAATCATAAAAAGGACTACTGCGATAGGCACTGTTAATACTTTTCAAATGCTGTGTGGACCATGATTGAGAATGATCTATTATAATACTGCTATAGGGAACAGAACCACCTTTTTTTTGATGAACAATAGGAATATTTAATCCTAACCTACCATTAGCGGCAGCAATATAACATCTATTGCGATAGGTTTGTTTTACGTAACTATCGTGCTTTTCAAAGGTGATGTGATGATCACTATGAAATACATGAATTAAACTTACTACATCGATAAAATAGCTAGGATGTAGTGTCATGACCAGATCTTATTGTTTATTCTTCTTTTTATTCTTGCTTATTTTGCGGTATACGAGGTATCCACCTAATACGATTAAGAAATAAATCAGATAGGAGCGTGGCTGTCCTTCACCACTTACGGTGGTAAACATGCGATCAAAACGTGGTGAAAACCCATTACTCCAGTCGATGCTCATCCATACAAATACCGGTTTACCTACGACGTGATTTTCAGGAACAAATCCCCAAGACCTACTATCTGCACTACGGTGACGGTTATCACCCATGAGCCAATAATAATTTTGTTTAAAGGTATAAGAACTTAATGGTTTTCCATTTAAGGTCACTTTTTTACCATTTACACTTACCTTATTATTAATTCCCATTTCAACACCTTCATAGAGTTCTATGATTCCTTTATAGTATGCAATGTTTTTAAAGGTAATATCGATAGTCATTCCTGTCGCAGGAATGATCATGTCTTCAAAATGGTCATTATTATTTGCGATGCTAGCATCATAAGGAAAGATTGATGGACTCCATGCGTCTTTTGGAGCTAATTGTTTTTCAATAGAAATGATATTATCCAGTAGAAGTAATGAATCTGCAGCTTGCTGTGTAGCACCGTAGAATATGGCACCAAATTCTCCAGTACTTGTAAGGGTTCCTTGATCTATTTGTTCTGTAATATCATACTTTTCTTTCATCACCGCAGGATCTACGGTTCTTCCTTTTGTATTTGCGACATAGGTATGTTGCAACTTAGCACGATCTGATAGTATTAATTCCTTACCATCTATATAAACTACACCATCTTTTATTGATAAGGTATCACCAGCGACACCTACACAACGTTTTACGTAATTAGATTTTTTATCTATCGGTTTATAGTGGTACTTGTTATCTATAGATGGATAACCCCAAATGGTATCTGCTGGCCAGTTAAAGACTACGATATCATTTTTTTTAGGTTTTGTGAATCCAGGAATCCTAGTGTATGGGATTTGCGGTTGATCCACATAACTTTTAATACCTACTTTAGGAATACTATCATGAACCATAGGTAATGCCACAGGTGTCATGGGTATTCTAGGACCATAATGTAATTTACTTACAAATAGAAAATCACCTATTAATAAGGTCTTCTCTAATGATGACGTAGGAATAATAAAGGGTTGCATTACATAGGTGTGAACTATAGTCGCTGCAACTACGGCAAATAAGATACTACTAGTCCATTCACCAGAAGCCGATTTAGGATGTAAATCTCTGTCTTTAATATGATGAAGTGGTTGCGTATAATTAAGATAATAAATGTAGAAACCTAAAGTAGCGATTACTAATACGGTATCCTTCATCTGGTTATACCCAAATGATCGCACCGTTTCTACCCAAATCACAATAAACATGATTAAATTAACTACTGGTAAGAACAACAGGATGGTATACCACCACGGTCTGTTTATGATTTTACAAAGCACGATAGCATTGTATACAGGAACAAATGCTTCCCACGCAGCTCTACCAGCTGCTTTATATAACTTCCATGTTCCTAAACCATGGACGATCTGAAGTATCAGGAAAAATAATAACCAACCTGTCCAACTCATTCTTTCACTTATTTATAATTACAAGTATACTTACTTTAAAGACCTAAAACGTCTTTCATTGTAAATATTCCCTTTTGTTTAACAATCCATTCTGCTGCGATTACTGCTCCTAGAGCAAATCCATCACGACTATGGGCTGTGTGTTTTATTTCTATACTATCTATATTGTTCTCGTAAGTAACACTGTGCGTTCCTTTCACATCAGGTTCTCTTATGGCTTCAATACCTATGGAAGTATCATTTGATTTTTTACCTAGATGCCACTTATTATAATCACTATTCTGGATGATTCCTTCGGCTAGCGTTACGGCAGTGCCACTAGGAGCATCTAGTTTTTCTGTATGATGGATTTCTTGCATTCCTAGTTGATAACTAGAATGACCAGCCATCATTTGAGCTAGCTTTTTATTTAATTCAAAAAAGATATTGACACCTAGACTAAAGTTAGAAGCATGAACTAAAGATCCATCATGATTTTGAATGAATTGGGTTACCATTTCTAGATCGTCATTCCATCCGGTAGTACCACAGACGACGGGTAAATCGTTTGAGACGCAATACTTAATGTTTTCTACAGCGCTATCTGGTCTTGTGAACTCAATAGCGACATCTGCTTTTAAAACAGAGACAAGATCATCACCTTTATCAATACGTGTAATAATATCGTGACCGCGATCTAGTGCTATTTGTTCTATGGTTTTACCCATTTTACCATATCCTATTAATGCGATATTCATAGTTAAAAAGTATAGGTTAAGGATAAACCAGGTTGTGCATTAGAAAAACCTTGTTGTAATGGAATAAGAGTAGGTTTTAAGGACAGATCATCATTCACGTTAAAATCCTTCAAATGTCCATCTACATTAGCATCTATGATTTGTAGAATATATATTCCTGCGGTTATTAAAAGACTTAATTCTTTATTACGCTGTGAAGTTTTTTGAGCACGTTCTAATGCTGCATTTGTAAGAATAGGCGTTCCATCAGGATTAGAAAACATGTCATTTGTGCCGCCAGCTAGTCGTATTCTAAACGCATCTCTTAAATCGTTGTATTGTTGATCATTCCACAAATAAATAGCAACACTAGTTCCTAACGCACCGTAAACAATAGGTACTTTCCAGTACTTTTTATTGTAAGCTTGTCCTAATCCTGGTAATATGGCACTATAAAATGCAGCTCTAGAAGCACGATTTGCATCATAAGGAACCTGAATGCTGTCTGCATTCATGATAACAACATCATTTTGAGATGTTTTTGCACTTTTATTTTGAGCATTTAATGAAAGCCCAAAAAGCACCAGTATCGTGAGAATCCACTTATCCATTAATAATCTTAAGAATACGTTCTAAGTCGTCTTTTGAAGTGAATGAAATACTCAATTTTCCAGATCCTTTACCAGTGATGGAAGTACTCACTTTAGTGTTCAATTTAGACTTTAATTCATCTGTAGCTGCAGTGATGTGTTGAGGTAGTGAGGTTGAGGTATTACGCTTTCGCGAAAGCGTATCACTACCCATCTTTCCTGCCTTAACCAGTGCTTCTGTATCACGTACAGATAGTTTATTTGCTAAGATTTGCTGATAGATATCTAGTTGTTTGTCAACACTTTCTACATTAATCAAAGCTCTACCATGTCCCATACTTATAAATCCATCGCGCATTCCAGTTTGTACAATAGGATCTAATTTAAGCAGGCGTAAATAGTTTGTGATCGCGCTACGGCTCTTGCCTACACGTTCACTCATTTGCTCTTGAGTAAGGTCTATTTCTTCAATAAGTCGCTGGTAGGAAAGGGCAATTTCTATCGGGTCTAAATCCTGACGCTGGATATTTTCTACCAGTGCCATTTCTAGTGATTCCTGATCGTTTGCAATACGCACGTACGCAGGAATGGTTTCTAAACCTATCAACTTACTGGCACGACAACGTCGCTCACCAGAAACTAACTCGTATTTACCAAATCCTTTTTTACGCACCGTAATAGGCTGGATCACACCTAATTCTTTAATAGAAGATGCGAGTTCACGTAAGCTTTCTTCATTAAAACTAGTACGTGGCTGGAACGGATTCATGTCGATATCCTGCAGTGGTAGGTCTATTACATTACCTACGATCTGGTCTGCATTTTTATCGCTCGCGTTTTTTATATCGTTAGACGGATCTTTCAATAAGGCAGAAAGACCACGACCTAAGGCTTGTTTTTTTGTTGCTTTGGCCATAATTATAAGGCTACTTGTTTTTCTATCAACTCGTTTGCTAAACTTAAGTAATTTTCTGATCCTTTACTAGATGCATCATAATTAATGATGCTTTCGCCGTAGGATGGTGCTTCACTTAAACGCACATTACGCTGTATAATTGTCTTAAAAGTAAGCGCTTTAAAATGCTGATTTACTTCTTCTACAACTTGGTTAGAAAGGCGTAATCTGCTATCGTACATGGTGAGAAGTAAACCTTCTATATCTAGATCTGGATTATGAATTTTTTGAACACTTTTGATCGTATTCAATAATTTCCCTAATCCTTCTAGTGCAAAGTATTCACATTGTATAGGAATTAATACAGAATCACTTGCCGTAAGCGCGTTTAGTGTTAATAAACCTAATGATGGTGCACAATCTATAATGATGTAGTCGTATTGATCTTTAATAGGAGCAATGGCTTTACGCATCATATATTCCCTATGATCCTTATCCACCAGTTCAATTTCTATGGCTACCAGATCTATATGAGCCGGAATTAAATCTAGGTTAGGTGATGAGGTTGTTACAATGAGCTCTTGGGCTGAAGCAGTGTGTTCTAATAGTTGATACGTACCTTTTTCTACTGCTTCCACGTCTATTCCTAATCCAGAAGTAGCATTTGCTTGTGGATCTGCATCAATTAGTAATACTTTTTTTTCAAGTACGCCTAGAGATGCTGATAGATTCACCGCAGTAGTAGTCTTCCCTACGCCACCTTTTTGATTTGCTATTGCAATTATTTTACCCATTAAATTCGCTCTGTTTTCTAATGTGCTAATGTAAATATTTTATGCGTCAATTCCTTTATAACATCACCCACAATTATTAACGATATGGTGATAACTTCTTTACCATAAAAGCATAGTGTTAAAAATAAGAATCTTGATACCTTTGAATTGTGAAAAAACTACTCATCATCGCACAACAATGGCCTGAACCAGCTACTAATGCCGCTGGAATACGCATGATGCAATTGATTGATTTTTTTCAAACTCATCATGATGAAATACATCTAGCTTGTGCAACACCGCGCAATGAGTACTCCATTGATATTCCTCAAATAATAACTCAAGAAATAAGCTTAAACGATTCTAGTTTTGATCAATATATAGTTGATTTAAAACCACATACGGTAATATATGATCGTTTTAATGTAGAGGAACAATATGGATGGCGCTTACGCGAAAACTCGCCAAAAACCATCCAAATACTAGATACAGAAGATTTACATTTTTTAAGAAAAGCAAGAGAAAAAGCATTCAAACAACAAGTAGATGAAACTCAATTTTATCAAGATGATATCGCATTAAGAGAAATCGCCAGTATGTATAGGTGTGATTTATCACTTATCATTTCTGAATTTGAAGTTGAATTATTGCAATCTCAATTTAATATTCCAAAGCATTTATTGCATTATCTACCATTTACTGTTAGAAATAAAATAGCTAACCATAAACAATTTAGCGATCGTTGCGATTTTGTTGTAGTTGGCAATTTGAAACATCCACCTAATAAGGATGCTGTTTTGTATTTGAAGAATGACATTTGGCCATTCATCAGGAAAGAACTTCCAGATGCGTGTTTAAACATTTACGGTGCCTATGCAGATCAGCAAATTTTACAGTTACATTCTGAAAAAACAGGTTTCTTAATTAAAGGTCACGTAAAAAATATTAATGAAGTAGTAGGTAGTGCTAAAGTCATGTTAGCACCTTTAAGATATGGAGCAGGATTAAAAGGAAAATTAATAACTGCCATGCAATGTGATACACCATCCATAATGACTAGCATTGCCGCAGAAGGTCTATACGGCAAACTATCAGTACCAGGATTTATTTGTGATGAACCAAATGAGATTGCCGAGAAAGCTGTATTACTTTACACAGATGAAAATTTATGGAGTCAAAAATCTGGTTATGGAAATGCTGTTTTAGAACAACGATTTAATTCAGTTCAGCTTCGCAAAGAATTAGGTGATAAGTTACTTGACTTGAATCAAAATATAGAACACTATCGCAATTCTAATTTCACAGGTAAATTATTACAGCATCATAGTATGAAATCTACAAAGTACCTAAGTAAATGGATCGAGGAGAAAAATAGCAACACAAAAAAATCACGCTAATAAGGCGTGATTTTTTATTTCGAATAGAATATTATGATCTAGAATTGCGATAACGCTTCTACTAATTCTGTTTTGCGATTACGACTTAAAGGCAATGATTCATTACTTAATTCAACAGTTTTAGAATTGAATTTCTCAATTTTCTTTAAGTTAACAATGTATGATTTGTGGATGCGTAAGAATGAATCTTCTGGTAGTTGCTTTTCAAAATTTTTCATGGTTGAAAGAACGACTAGGCTATCTTCTTCGGTAATTAATTTGACGTAGTCACCTAAAGCTTGGATATACTTTAATTCTTTAAGGTAAACTTTACGCTTTTTAAGATTACTTTTTACAAAGATAAATTCGCCACGATCTTCAATAAGTTCATTACGCATTTTATGAGAGAGTAGTGCCTTTTCTACAGCATACAGAAAGCGTTCTTTCTTAATAGGTTTTTGTAGGTAATCTATTGCTGCATAGTCAAATGCTTTAAATGCATACTTAGTCTGACCAGTAACAAAGATAATTCCCGGTTTTTCTGTAATGTCATCTAATAGATCAAATCCAGTAAGAATAGGCATCTCGATATCTAGAAAGATAAGATCTACCTTATGGTCTTTAATAGCGGCTTTTGTTTCAATAGCGTTGCTAAATTCCCCTATCAATTTTAAATTAGGATGAGATTCAATCATCTTTACAATTGCAAGACGTTGTATACTGGAATCATCCACAACATAACAACTTAAAACTGTACTATTCATATCGTTAATTTGAATATTATATGACAATAGTACATATATCTATGTATAAAAACAAATTATTTTAGCATTTAATCGGTTTTTTTAATTCTTTATCGATAAGTGTATGCGGTTTATCGGACATTACAGCAGTAATATTGAGTTCTAATTAATTGCAGAAACTCTTAGAAAGTATTATTTTTGCAACCGTTTTAAAAACAATATTATGAATCAATACGAAACTGTTTTCATTTTGAATCCCGTTTTATCTGATGAACAGATAAAGGAAACAGTAAAGAAGTTTGAAAATTTCCTTACTGGTAAAGGAGCCAAGATGGTAGCCAAAGAAGACTGGGGACTAAAAAAATTAGCTTACCCTATCGAGAAAAAGAAAAGTGGTTTTTATCACTTATTTCAATTTGAAGTTGCTGGAGAGGCAATTAATGACTTTGAAGTTGAATTCCGTCGTGATGAGCGTATCATGCGTTATCTTACTGTAAAACTTGACAAGTATGCGGTTGAGTGGGCAGAGAAGAGAAGAAGTAGAATGTCTAACAAATCAAAAGCTTAATCATGGCAACATTACAACAACAAGCTAAAGGTAAAAAAGACGGCGATGTACGTTATTTATCACCTCTTAAAATTGAAACTCAAGCGAGAAAGAAGTACTGCCGTTTTAAGCGTAGTGGTATTAAATATATCGATTATAAAGATCCAGATTTCTTAATGGGATTTGTAAATGAACAAGGTAAATTGTTACCACGTCGTCTTACAGGTACTTCATTAAAATATCAACGTAAAGTAGCTGTAGCGGTTAAACGTGCGCGTCACATCGCTATCATGCCATACGTAGGAGATTTATTAAAATAAAACCAGATTAACGATATGGAACTTATATTAAAGAAAGACGTAGAGCATGTAGGCTTTACTGACGATGTAGTAACAGTGAAACCTGGTTACGGTAGAAACTTTTTGATTCCACAAGGTCTTGCTGTAATGGCAACTCCTGGAGCAAAAAAGCAATTAGCAGAAACTCTTAAACAAAGAGCTCATAAAGAAGCTAATAATATCAAACTTGCACAAGAGCAAGCAGATAAACTTAAAGATGCTGAAATTAAGATAGGTGCAAAAACCGCAGATGGTGATAAACTATTCGGTTCTGTAACTACTCAAGATGTAGCAGATGCTTTAGGAAAAAGTGGTGTAGAATTAGACAAGAAATTTGTTTCTATTGCTGGTGGTAACGTAAAACGTTTAGGCCAGTATGAAGCTACTTTAAGATTCCACCGTGAAGTGGTAGCTACTTTAAACTTTGACGTTATAGCTGCTAATTAATAGCACATACATAGTTACAATGAGCCGTTCCTTATGGAACGGCTTTTTTATGAAAACTCATTATGAAGTATAGAAGACTATCAAAAGAACAGTTAGAAGAATTACATCCTGAATTTATTAATTTCCTTGCTACACAATCTATTACAAAGGAAGAATGGGATACGATTAAAGCCACACAACCACAAGTTGCAGAACAGGAAATAGATGTTTTTTCTGATCTAGTATGGGAAGGCGTTTTAAATAAAGCCGAGTTCCTAGAGCATATTTCTCCAAATACCATGAACTTATTTGAATTAGGTGATAAGGAAATGTCACTCATATCTGTCATGGTAGGAAATGAAGATATTGATATTACTACAAAAAATGGATATGCATGGCTTCAAAACAACTTGTTAGATGAAAGTGTAAAATTGTTTACCGCGACTAAAACTTATAGTGAAGATCCTAATGCAGATAAATTTAATTTAATAGAACAAGGTGCTGTGATTACAAAAGGTACATTATTCCATTATTTTGACGATCTGGTGGAATTAGGAAAAGATACAGGTCTTAATTAAAAAGATCCAATTGCTCATTACCTAAAGCTCCTTCAAATTGAAGGAGTTTTTTCTTTGCGTTTAATCCGCCAGCATAACCTGTTAAACTGCCATTTGAACCTATCATACGATGACATGGTATTAGGATCGATATAGCATTTGCTCCATTTGCAGTTGCAACGGCTCTAATAGCTTCTGGTTGTTCTAGCTTTCGCGAAAGCGAGGCATAACTAACCGTACTACCATAAGAAAGCTGTTGTAATTCCTGCCACACTTTTTTTTGAAATGGAGTTCCTACCGTAAGTAATGGAATAGTAAATTGCTGTAGCGATCCATTGAAATAGGATTCTAGTTGCGTAATTAATTCCTGATGTAAGGTCGTAAAATCGTGGCGAAAATTTGCATTTAATCCATTTTTAATACGTTGATCAATATGCTCTCGCTGTTTACGATAACGCCAATCACATAAGCATATGTGATCTTGAAATGATCCTATGATAAGTTCGCCAGCAGGAGTTTTATAATAGCCTATCGCTATGTTATTCATAACGCAACGCTTCTATAGGATCTAATTTTGAAGCTTTAATAGCTGGTAATACTCCAGAAAAAATAGCAATAATGATGGAAATAATGGTAGCCCATATTACTGGTGTCCATGGCATTGAGAACGGTATTTCTAAGACAAGACTGGAAAAACTCCATCCTACTAAAATCCCTAGAACGATACCTAATAAACTTCCGTATTGACTAATTAATAAGGTTTCAATAAAAAATTGCCAAGATATGGTACCGCGTTTTGCACCTAGCGCTTTACGTACACCTATTTCCCTAGTACGCTCTGTTACAGATACTAGCATAATATTCATTAAAGCGATACTAGAGCCAAAAATGGTGATACCACTTATAATGATTGCCGCAAAATATAGAATCCCTTTTAATTCATTTGCAGTAGCAAGCAGTTCATCACTTTGAATCACACCAAAGTTGTTCTCCTCTACAGGTGCAAGTCCACGTATGTTCCTAAAAACGACAATGGCGCGGTCCTTTGCGCTATCCATTAATTGTTGATCTTGAACTTTTACACTAACGTCATAATTAATCGTTGAAGCGCTATAGATACTGCGCGCTACATCTACGGGAATTAGGATTCTTAAATCTAGGTTGTTACCAAATGTGGCACCTTTTTCTTCTAATAAGCCTATGACGGTAAACTTATTACCGCGTATACTTAAAGTTTGTCCTATAGGATTTAGTCCTTCAAAAAGATTGTCTTCTAAATCTTTTCCTATAACACAAACCCTAGCATTGTTAGCAATGTCAAAACTAGAAAATCCTCTTCCTTCACCTATTTTCAATCCTGCATTATCTATATAATTTGCATTGACACCAGCGATGATAACCTTAGGTTTAGTTTTGCGGTCCTCACTTTTAACCTCTGCGCTGCTGGTGGCTTGAAAAGAGACTCCTACTTTGGCCATAGGAAAATCATAGCGTTCTTCAAAATCTTTAACTTGCCGATAGGTGATTACGGGATTGATTTTAGTACGTTCACCGCCACCACGACGTTGCATACTAAATGGCTGGCGCTGAATGGAAAACGTATTTGCACCTATTCCAGAAAATCCACCGCCTATGGTGCTTTCTAAAGCTTGAACACCACTTAAAATACCTACCAGTGCCGTTATTCCTATCGCGATGATCATTACTGTAAGCGCCGTACGTAGGAATTGACCTTTAATACTTTGTTGTGCGATATTGATGTTTTGGCGTAATAATCCCATGCAGGTAAGACTCAATCATTTCTACAATGTTACAAGTTTACGAGGATTAAATACAGTACTTTAAAATATAATTATGAAGCGCTACCTTAAAGAACTAAGTATATTTGTAGCTTTCAATTTTATTATGGCACAAAAACCGTCGATACCTAAAGGAACAAGAGATTTTTCTCCTGTAGAAGTACAGCGCAGGCAATATATTATGAATATCATTAGAACTCATTTTGAGTTGTATGGATTCATGCCTATTGAAACGCCTAGTTTTGAAAACAGTAGTACCCTAATGGGAAAGTATGGAGATGAAGGTGATCGTTTGATTTTTAAGGTTTTAAATAATGGTTCTTATTTAAAAAAAGTGGATGCAGACGCATTAACATCAAAAAATGAAAGTGCCGTAACACCACAAATAAGTGAACGTGCTTTACGTTACGATCTTACAGTACCGTTTGCGAGATACGTTGTGCAACACCAGAATGATATTGCGTTTCCTTTTAAACGTTATCAGATGCAAAATGTATGGCGAGCAGATCGTCCTCAAAAAGGTCGTTTTAGAGAATTCACGCAGTGTGATGCAGATGTAGTAGGAAGTGATTCCTTACTCCAGGAAGTAGAGCTCATTAAACTATATGATGCTGTATTTACTGATTTAAAATTAACCGGTTGTACCATTAAAATTAACAATCGTAAAATCCTAGCTGGAATTGCCGAAATGATAGGTGCTCAAGATCAATTAATTGATTTTACGGTAGCACTGGATAAGTTAGATAAAATAGGAGCAGATAAGGTAAAACAAGAGATGCTGGATAAAGGCATCACTGCTAGTGCCATAGAATTACTCGATCCTGTATTTAGTCTAGATGGTGATTTTACTTCTAAACTAGAGGTGATGAAAACCTTACTTAAAGACTCTGCTATAGGTTTAAAAGGGATAGAAGAATTAACTACTATTAGCAATTGGATCAAAAAGAATGGTTTAAAAACAGCTGTTTTAGATCTAGATATTACCTTAGCTCGTGGTTTAAACTATTATACAGGATGTATTTTTGAAGTTGCTGCACCAGATGGAGTACAGATGGGAAGCATAGGTGGTGGTGGTAGATATGATGATTTGACTGGGATTTTTGGGTTAAAAGATGTCAGTGGCGTTGGAATTAGTTTTGGTTTAGATCGCATTTATCTTGTTATTGAAGAATTAAATTTATTTCCAGACTCAGTACGTGCTGGTGTAGACGTATTGTTTATTAATTTTGGAGAGGTAGAAAGTGAATATGCGATGGATGCGGTATTTCGCTTTCGCGAAAGCGGAATCAAAGCAGAATTATATCCAGATAATAGTAAGATGAATAAACAAATGAAATACGCAGATAAAAATGCCATTCCTTATGTGATTCTTGCGGGAGAAAATGAAATTAAAAGTGGCCAGCTTACATTGAAAAATATGAAAGAAGGAACCCAAAAAGAAATGAACATAGCAGCGGTACAAGAAGTGCTTAAATCTGTTTAAAAGCCATACAAATGAATTCAAAACCTACGTTAAAATCTCTTGCAGAACAATTGAATCTTTCCACATCAACAGTTTCAAAAGCATTAAAGGATTCTGATGAGATTAGTGCAAAAACCATAGAGCGTGTAAAAGCACTGGCTAAAATGTTAGATTACAGGCCTAACACAGCTGCTGCTTCATTAAGAAACAGGCAAACTAAAACCATTGCTGTGATTGTACCAGATATCATTAATGACTTTTTTGCACAAGCGTTAATGGGCATTGAAAAAGCAGCATCAGAGAATGGTTATCGTGTGGTAACTTGTATCTCTAATGAATCTGTAGATAAAGAAAAGAGTTATTGTAATATGTTTTCAAATGGCGCAGTAGATGGTTTTATCATCGCAGCTTCTAGTGAAACACAACAGACTAATAACTTCAGCCATTTGCAGTCTGTAATGGATGCGGGATTAAAATTAGTGATGTTTGACCGTGTACTAGACGATTTAAAATGTGATAAAATTATTGTTGATGATTTAGAGTCTGCAACAAATATGGTAGACTTTTTAGTAAGTCGTGGTGGTAAGAATATTGCAATGGTTTCTGCAATTAACGATTTAAGTGTAGGTCAACTTAGAGAACAAGGAATATCTTCTCGTATCGATCAGATTTCTGGTGTGAGTTATCATCCTATTATAGCTTCTAATGATGATGAACTGGCGTCCCAGATAGAAAATCATTTGTCAAATGGAATTATAGATTCTTTAATCACTGTAGATCATAAATCTGGTATGATCACATTGCAAAAGGTTCATGAACTAGGAGTAAACGTCCCGGATGATGTGCAAATTATTTGTTACTCTAATAGTGTCATGGCTCAATATTCTTATCCAGTTTTATCTGTAGTGGATCAACATGCTACACAAATAGGAGAGCAGTCCTTTGAACGTATATTGCAATTGTTTAAAGCAAATGGTGTAGCAACAGAAAAGAAAATTACTACGGTTAAAACAACGCTTTTAGAACGTGGTACCACTAGAAAATAAAAAATCCCTAGAAAATTCTAGGGATTTTTTGTAGCGTGGGGCGGGCACGATCCGCCGACCTCAGCATTATGAGTGCTGCGCTCTAACCAGCTGAGCTACCACGCCTGGTCTTTTGCGGGTGCAAATATATACTTATTTCATATTGTTTACCAAATGTATTTATCTTAATATTTTTACTTCAGCATTTTTTTAAGTTAATACTATTTCTACTATATTGCTACCAAACTTAATCAACCATGTCAGACGCACTAGAGTTTACTCTTGAATTTCCTATACACGTTTCTCCATCTTTATTATATCAATATATAGCAACACCTTCTGGAATGTCAGAATGGTTTGCAGATAATGTAAATAGTCGTGGTGAATATTTCCGATTTATCTGGGATGGTCAGGAAGAAAAAGCAAAAATAATCAAACGCGTTTCTGGTGAGCGCGCACGTTTTCAGTGGGATTATGATGAAGGTGAAGACAAGTATTTTGAAATGCGTATTCAGGTAGATGAAATTACAAAGGATGTTTCTCTTATGATTACAGATTTTGCTGATGATGACGATGAGTTAGAGGATCAAAAGATGTTTTGGGAGAATCAAATCAGTTCGTTAAAAAAAGTATTAGGTGCTAGTTAAACCTATTAAGTATACCTAATTTTGAGCCCTATTCTAAATAGGGCTTTTTTTATGGTGAATATTAATGGAAACATAGTGAACAGTGATGAGGCTACGATTAATTATGATAATCGTGGTACCTATTACGGCGATGGGATTTTTGAGACTATGCGCGTGTTAGATGGTACACCTATCTTTTTTGAGGCACATTACTTCAGGCTTATGGCTGGTATGCGCATTTTAAGAATGGATATTCCTGATACATTCACACCAGAATTTATTGAAACTAGTATTAAGGAGTTACTTGTAAAGAATGAGTTAGATACAAATCATGCAAGAGTTCGACTTACGGTATGGCGCAATAATGGTGGCTTTTACACACCGCTGGATAACAGTGTCTCGTATTCAATAAGTGCCGGTAGCTTAGATCATGCATTTGAATTAAGCAATAAGCCTAGAGTAGCAGATCTTTTTAAAGATCATTACGTACAGTCAGGTTTATTATCTACTATTAAAAGCTCTCAAAAAATGGTGAATATCCTAGCTGGAAGATTTGCTCTAGAGAATGATTTTCAAGAAATGTTTTTGTTAAATGAGAAAAAGATGATTACAGAAGGTATTTCAGGTAATCTTTTTATCAGAACTGGCGATACCGTTAAAACACCACCTGTATTAGATGGTTGTTTAAATGGAATCATGCGCGAACAAGTTATACAGCAATTAAAGCGTATGCTTAATTATATTATTGTTGAAGAAACGGTAACACCTTTTGAATTACAACGTGCAGATGAAATTTTTACTACAAATGTGATTCATGGAATCACTAGCGTTACTAGATATAGGAAAAAGGAATTCACAAATACATTAGCAACAGAATTACTGGCCTTGTTTAGAATTAAGATATTTAGTTAAGAGAAGGGTTTTCTGGAGCATTAGACCACATTTCATACTTACCACCTAGGTTGATCATTTCACGTTTCCATAAATCGTGAATGTTGCTAGATAGTAAGGTGTCATCTAATTGATTATTTTTAATCACCCAAGAATGGTTTTCAATTTCTTCACTTAGTTGTTCCTTATCCCATCCAGAATAACCTAAAAAGAATTTGATATCTTCTGGAGTAATTTTATCTTCTTTAAATAAGGTACAAACCTCTGTAAAATCTCCACCCCAGTAGATGCCATCACTAATTAAATGAGAATTAGGTATTAAATGTGGCACTCTATGTAAGAAGTATAGATTATCCATTTCTACAGGACCACCTTGATATACAGTTAAAGGTTTGTCAAAATCAGGAATGATCTCATCCATGGTACAATCCATAGGTTTATTAAGAATAAAACCTACAGCACCATTTGCGTCAAACTCTGTAATAAAAACCACAGATCTGGAAAAAGAAACATCTCCTATAATACTAGGTTCTGATACAAGTAACTTTCCTTTTACGGGTGCTTTAAGTTCCATGATTTAACATTTTGTTTGATTGAATTTAAAACAATTAAATTGAACATAACAATAAAACATTGAAGAAATTATAAAAATTCAGATATATGAATGTATTAGTAGGGTAATACTAAACAAAAGTGAATAAAAAAAGCCCATCATAATGATGGGCTTTAAATTTTCTAGAAAAACTAGGACTTAGTTTACAGCTTTCTGTAAATCACTTCCTGCTTTAAACTTCACTACTTTTTTAGCAGCAATTTTGATAGTCTTACCAGTTTGTGGGTTTCTTCCTTCACGTGCAGCTCTTTTTGAAACTGAGAAAGATCCAAATCCTACTAAAGATACGCGGTCACCTTTTTTCAAAGACTTTTCTACGTTTCCTAAGAAAGATTCTAATGCTTTTTTTGCTGCTGCTTTAGAAATGCCAGCATGTTCTGCCATTCCTTCGATTAAATCTGTTTTGTTCATAATTGAATTTAAATTAATGTTGGTTAAACTAAAACGTGAAACAAATTTATACGGATTTAACGGCTATGCAAGTGATACTGCGGTAAAAGAGCCCATTTGTTTATAAAACAAGCCGATTGTTAATAAGTATTGCTTAAATCACGACAAATTACGCCTCTCTATTGATCATTATAGCGCTAGCGTGGAATTCGTAGCCATTTAATAAGTCTTTTACACTCATCGCTTTTTTATTAGGTAATTGAATCTTTATGATTTGTAAAAGATCTTTTCCACATGCAATATGTAATTCTGAATCTATTAGAATCATCGATCCAGCGATCATTTTGTGTTCCTTATATACAACAGCAGTTTCGTGCACCTTAATTTGTTCCACTTTGTCATTTTGAGATAATAATGCTTTTGCAATAGGAAAAGGAGATAATCCTCTTACTAGTGCATCGATTTCTGTAGCAGTTTTGGTCCAGTCTATAGTTGTGTTATCTACATTTAATTTAGGAGCATCTGATGGATTATCAGGATTTTCCTGTGGTGAGCTGGTAGCAGTTCCAGAAGCAATGTCATTTACCGTTTTTAATGTAAGCTCTTTTCCTAGATCTTGTAATTTCATATATAAGGAACCTACCGTTTCATCTTCTACTATATCACATCGCGATTGATCAATGATTGCGCCCGTATCTATTTTATCGTCTATAAAAAAGGTAGTAACACCAGTTTCTTTCTCTCTATTAATGATTGCCCAATTGATAGGAGCGGCGCCACGATATTGAGGTAATAAACTCGCATGTAAATTAAAGGTTCCTAATGCTGGCATGTCCCAAACGACTTTAGGTAGCATTCTAAAGGCAACGATGACTTGTAAATCTGCTTTAAAAGATTGCAATTCTTCTATAAATTCTAGAGCCTTTAAATTCTTAGGTTGTAGTACTGGAATATCATTTGCAACGGCATATTTTTTCACGTCACTTTCATTGATTTTACGACCTCTACCAGCAGGCTTATCTACCGCTGTTACAACAGCCACAACCTTATGATGCGATTCATGTAGCTTTGCTAGAATTGCAGTTGCAAATGATGGTGTGCCATAAAACACAATACGTAAACTTTTATCCATTCCATTGATATTTTTGATTAGGCAAAAGTATCAGTTTTCCCTGATCTAGTAACTGTTTAATCATAGGTATTAATACCTCTTTTTGATAACCCATTGCCGTAAACTCCTGAATGCTCATGGACTTATTTTTCAGTAGTGCTGTTAGTTTCTGAATTGATAAACTAGCAGTTTGTTTAGAGGTACATCTACTGCAATTGCCACAAGTCGTAGTAGTATCCTCGCCAAAATAGTTCAAAACCACCTGATTCACACATTTAGAATCGTTAGAAAGCAATTCTATTAAGCTATTGAGTTTATCAATTTTGATCTTGTTATAGGCATCTAGTTCTCTCGCAAATCTATTGATCGTGCGATCGTCATCACGAGGTTCTAGCATAGTGATTTGACTATCTGCATCAGTGATTTCGCCATCGATGAGTTCTTTATCTTTAAGCGATTGTAGCGCGGTCACGACCAGTTCTTCTGTGGTATTACTACGTACGGCAATCAGCGCAGGATTTACGTCTATATATTGCTGTTTGCTTCCGCCGTAGGTGCGCAGTATGGATTGTAATATGGCGTTGTGATCGGGTTGATGTTGTAGGTAATTTGTGATGTTGATTCCGCTTTCGCGAAAGCGTATACTACATCGTCTTTTATGTCCTTGAGAAAACGATAGTACACTAAAACGATCTAGTGCTAGTAAGGCATGATATCCTTGTAATCCATTGATATCATAGGTTCTAGTGAACTGTGCAAAGCTGAAATAATAGGTTTGCTGTGCGCCTTCACCATGTGCGATACGCAGGTAATTATTGAGTTTACGATAAATGAATTTAAGCACATCTGGTGTAGGGAGACTTTTCACAAACTGATTACGTGCATGCGCAATGTCATTCTCATTAAAGAAAAACTGCGCGACGCTAGGTTTACCATCTCTACCGGCGCGACCGGTTTCTTGATAATAGCTCTCCATACTATCTGGTAACTGTAGGTGCGTGACCGTGCGCACATCGGGCTTATCAATTCCCATCCCAAAGGCGTTTGTCGCCACCATGACTTGGGTTTCATTACTCATCCATTGTTCTGCGGTTTTTTGTCGCTGTTTATGCGGTAGTCCACCGTGATAAAATTGTGCTTTAATATCATTGCTATTGAGTAAGTTAGAGAATTCAATAGAGTTCTTGCGACTGCGTATGTAACAAACAGAACTTCCTGAATGTTGTTTATAAAACTGAATTAAATCAGAGCGTTTATCTGTAGTTTTTGTGATGTTATAAGCAATATTATTGCGTTTATAGCTCGCTTTAAAAATGGCTGGATGATGCATTTGAAGACTTTGGGTCATGTCTTCTTGCACTTGTGCGGTTGCGGTAGCTGTTACTGCGATTAGTGGTACTTCTTTATGTAGTTCTCTTAATTCATGAATTTTACGGTAGGCTGGTCTAAAATCGTGTCCCCATTGACTTACACAATGAGCTTCATCTACTGCGATTAATGAAACACGCATTTGAGAAATACGTTGTTGCACGATATCTTGTTGTAACCGTTCTGGGCTTAGGTATAAAAACTGATACTGTCCATAAATACAGTTATCCAGTGTTGCATCCAGTTCTTCATAAGAAATCCCACCAGTTATTCCAGTAGCTTTGATGCCTTTTGATCTTAAAGAGGCAATCTGATCTTTAATTAAAGAAACTAATGGAGATATGACGATGCAGATTCCTGTTGAGATGATTGCAGGAATTTGATAGCAAACAGATTTCCCACCACCTGTAGGTAGTAAAGCTAGGACATCTTTCTTTTCTAAGACGGCATTGATAATAGCTTCCTGCTGTGGACGGAATTCCTGATGACCATAAACACGTTGTAAAGTATGTAAGGCCTGATTATTCAATAGCGAGATGCTTTTTTATGAATGCAATGCGTTCTTCTACCATTCCTGTAGGGATTTCAATAGGATCGTAATTTAAATCTTTATAATACTCATTGAGGATATTACTAATGGTAACGGCTTGATTAAAGCTTTCATAACGTTCATTATCGCTTTGATAAATTGCTTTCCATGGTGGCAATGAAAAAACCGTATCATAACGGTAATCGTTACAAGCGTCTATATATTCTTGTGGAATAGAGTCACCAGTAAATTTATGATAAGCAGGAACATCTGGAATACCACGATCATAGAAATTAATTCCTAGTGTTGCATTCTTAAACTGGTTGATCCTACCAGCGAGTAATCTGTTACTAAAAGCCATAGGATCTTCTAGAAATAATTGTTCTATTCCTTGTTGCTGTGCTTCTAGAGTTACTTCTCTAGAAATCTCGTGATGTACTAGGTAACCTCGTTGTTCTAGCGTATGTATAACAGTAGATTTACCTGTTCCAGGTCCACCTATTAATAGTATTCTTTTGATGCTCATATCTAATAGCACAAATTAAACAAAAATGCGCTAGATCAAGGAAAAGAGTGACTTATATTTGCACGCAATATTGAACTATGGAATCAAAAAAGTCTGAGGATTTTTACAAAAAATTGAAAACACAACTTGCAGATACGAGTATGTGGCCATCTAAGTATTTATATAAATTTATTGTTCCATCACAGGAAGATAAGATCCATCAAATAGAAACTATATTTGATAATCTAGGAGCTGTGATTACTAAAAAAGAATCTAGTAAAGGAACCTATACGAGTATAAGTATTGCAGTACGTATGAAATCTCCAGACCATGTTATTGAAAAATATAAAGAAGTAAGTGAGGTAGAAGGCGTAATATCTTTATAATTTTATTCATCCATTTGTTGTAAAATGCTTATTTTGCAACACTTCACAATAAGTAATTACACACATTGACACCATCATTAGAATACAATACAGAGCGTAATCAGTTAAATATACCTGAATACGGTCGTCATATACAGAAGCTCGTAGAGCATTGTAAAAAATTAGAATCAAAAGAAGAACGCAATCGCATGGCTACGGCCATTGTAGGTGTGATGGGTAATTTAAATCCTCACTTGCGTGATGTTCCAGATTTTAAACATAAGCTTTGGGATCAACTATTCATCATAGCAGATTTTGATCTGGATGTAGATTCACCATTCCCATTACCTAGTAAAGAAGTTCTTAGCGCAAAGCCAGATCGCATGCCTTATCCTCAAAAACGACCTAAGTATCGTTTTTATGGGAATAACATACAGCACATGATTGATGTGGCGTTAAGCTGGGAAAAAGGAGAGAAGCGTGATGCACTTTCTTTTACGATAGCAAATCACATGAAAAAATGTTTCTTAAACTGGAACAAAGACTCTGTAGATGATATCGTGATCTTTAAGCATTTAAAAGAAATGAGTAATGGCGAGATTAACCTTGCTACAAAAGAAGAAGAACTAGCAGATTCTAAAGCGCTTATTCATAGAACGGTAGGACGTAGAGATCACAGTACTTCAAAACCATCACGTGGTAAGAAAAATTACAAGTCTAATAACAATAATAATAATCGTCGTAGACGATAATGATTATAGCATTTTTGATATACAAAAAAGCCTCGCATCGCGAGGCTTTTTTTATTCCATAATCATACCGTGATGATCTATTTTTTGAGAGCTGTAATTTCCTAAGCTAAAACTGAGCTCGCGCCAGCTAGTTCCATGATTACTGGTTAAGGCAATACCGTTAACAGTGCGTTTTAAGACAAAACAAAAAGAATCCTCTTGCTCTTTTTGAGAATTACATTCTTTTATAGAACTCATTCCTGATTGATTAATAACCTGTTCTGATCCATTTTCTAATAGGAACGATAGATCAATCCATGCTGTTCCTTCTATTCCTTGTAACAGTAATTCATTATCTATGATGGTGATTGATATTTCAAAAGGTGTGACCTTTGTCATCTCATCACTTTGTGCAAATGCACTCTTACTAATGAATAGTACTATAAATATGCCTAGTAGTTGTCTCATTGTCAATTTATGAAGCGATGAAGTTAAGTAAAATCGAATTCACTTCATCTTTATGTGTCACGTACATCCCGTGAGGAGCATCTTTTATAATTTCTAGCTGTGAGTTTGTCACCAGTTCGTGTCCAGCCTTTGAAGTAGGAGCGATAGGTACAATTTGATCTGCATCGCCGTGCATGAATAGTGTAGGGATATCTATCTTTTTTAAAGCATCTCTTAAGTCTGTTCTCCCAAAAGCGTTGATACAATCCAGCGTTCCCTTAGGACTAGCACTTACCGCGATCTGGAAATTGTAATCTAGTTGTCCTTGAGAAACTCGATTTTTATTCTTCTCATAATTAACAAATCCAGCACCAAAACCTTTTAGGAAACCAGCGCGATTTGTTTTGATTTGTTCTTCCATACCTTTAAAAACATCATCTGGTGCACCGTTAGGATTATCGCGAGATTGTAACAGGTAAGGTGCGACGCTACTCATAAATACTAGTTTTGATAATTTACTAGTACCATAGGTTTCTACATATTGAGCTAGCTCGCCACCACCCATAGAAAATCCTACTAAAATGATATCATCTAGTTGTAATTTTTCCATAAGATCGTGTAAATCTTGAGACATAGTCACATAGTCATAACCACTATAGGGTCTGGATGATTTACCAAAACCACGCCTATCATAAGTCACCACACGGTAACCAGCCTCTACCAGTGCAGTCGTTTGATATTCCCACATGGCACCACTAAGTGGCCAGCCGTGAATCAGGAGTACGGTTTGTCCTTTTCCTTGATCTTCATAATAAATGCTTACATCTGCATCTGTTTTTGAGGTTGTTTTATCTAAATAAGGCATGGTTTTGTTTTTTTTAAAAATAAGAATCTGTTAATAGAATTCTTTTAATAATCTGTGAAGAATTGAATACTAGGATTTTCTCATCATGTTTAACTTAACGATTGTATATACTGGAGTAAGACCTAAAACAGCTATAAAACTATAAGTGCTTACTAGATTGAAAGTTCCATATTGCAATCCTATGGATTCACTAAAATATGAGGTTGCTACAACACCACTTAAGAAAATGATCATAAGCGCAAATAAAATCCACGCAAGTAATTGCGAGTAAAAATCAGTATAAGAATGCCATAAATAAATAATGGTGGCTACTACAGCGATAAAGCCAGCATAAAACCATAACGCTTCTTGATGCGCCATTACGTAATAGGTGTCATAAACATTAAAGTTGACACTTTCTGTAACTGGAATAAAGGATAGAATAAGTGTGATAATCGCCAGCGCAAAAAGGGATAAGGATATCTTACGTTCCACAATTTATAATTGTAAATCACCTTTACCTTCACGTATAAGCTCTGGATCATCGCCTGTAAGATCTACAATGGTAGATGCCACGTTATCACCATAACCACCATCAATCACATAGTCTACTAAATGTTCCCATTTCTCTACAATTAGACTAGGATCTGTGGTATATTCAATCACTTCATCCTCATCACGTATGGATGTAGAAATAATAGGATTTCCTAGCTCACGCACTAACTCAATTGCGATGTTATTATCTGGAATACGTATACCTACCGTTTTTTTCTTCTTAAAAACACCAGGTAAATTATTATTACTAGGAAGAATAAAAGTGAACGGTCCAGGTAAGTTGCGTTTCAATAATTTAAACGTGCGATTATCCATCTGGCTAGCGTAATCACTTAAATTACTTAAGCTATCACAAATAAAAGAGAAGTTAGCTTTCTCTAGTTTTACGCCTTTGATTTGGGCGATTTTTTCTAGCGCACTTTTGTTCCTAATATCACATCCTAGACCATAAACTGTATCTGTAGGATAAATGACTAATGCACCATTGCGCATCGCATCAGCGATTTTTTTTAGTTCTTTAGGATTAGGATTATCAGGATAAATTTTAACTAACTGTGCCATAATTAGTCTTTTACGATCAATTCTTTAAAAGGTAATAAGGCGATGATTCCTGCGATCACAATAAGAATCACCTTTACCCAAAATAACAATTTACTATTACCAGCCTGTTCATCAGTTTGGTAATGGTATTTTCCATTTTTATCAATCTTGATAGATACCTTGCGGTTTGTTTTACTGCTATCATTCATCCACTTGTACAATAATACGCTAGCGCCTATGATGATGACACAAGAGATCACTAATAGCCATTGTATATCTTGGGCAACAAGACTTAAACTAGCGTTATGGTTTGTGGATGCGATCATCAATTAATTGTAAAACATAAAGTTACTTCATAAAAGCTTATTTCAAACCGATTTTAACTACTTTTTAGGTGTCGGTTATTTTATAGGGTTTTGTGTGATTTATGGAGGTGTTTTTAATTTCGCTTTCGCGAAAGCGTAATTCTAACAAAACACTACAAGATCTAGTTATTGAAACCAGCTCAAAAACTGTTTTGCCAGCTTGAATTTTCCATCATACGGTGGATATTTCACCTTAATATCCAGCCATGTACCACGATGGACGACACTTTTTAAATGAGAAAAAGTCTCAAAGGTGTGCTTACCATGATAGTGTCCTATACCGCTGTTTCCCACGCCACCAAAGGGCAAGCGGTCATTTAAAAACTGGACAATACTATCATTCACAACGCCACCACCATAAGAAAACCTATTGATGAACCACTGCTCAAAACTAGTGTCATTTGCAAAAATATAAGCACCTAGAGGTTTCTCATAACTATCGATCCACGTTTCTAGATCTGCGGTAGTTTCATAGGATATGATAGGCAATAATGGGCCAAAAATCTCGCCTTGCATGATCTTGCTATCGCGATGAGGTTCAAGAATAAGAGTAGGAGCGATGTATTTGTTCTCACGATCGTGATCGCCACCGTGAATGATGTTTTCATCTTGCATCATTTCTATTAGCTTATCAAAATGATCATTTCTTATGATGTTGCCATAGTCATTTGAGGATTGAGGATCAACGCTGTAAAAATTCTTGATCTGTTCTTTTAGCAATTTGATCAGTTCCTCTTTAATACTATGATGTACCAGTAGATAATCTGGTGCAATACAAGTCTGACCACAATTCAGGAATTTTGCCCAGATAATCCTGCGTGCTGTAACTTCTAAGTTTGCACTCTCATGAATAACCGTTGGGTTTTTACCACCTAATTCTAAGGTTACTGGAGTTAGAAATTTTGAAGCAGATTGATAAATAATTTTTCCCACTTGCGGACTTCCCGTAAAAAAGATATAATCCCATTTTTTACTGGTCAACTCTTGTGCAACGCTAGCATCACCATTTACGACTACGGCTAATTCTGGATTGCATGCTTTATCAATAATCGCTTTTAATAGGGTAGAAGTGGCACTAGAAAATTCGCTAGGTTTTAGCATTACCGTATTTCCTGCAGAAATCGCACCTATCAATGGCGCCATCGCTAGCTGGAAAGGATAATTCCAAGGCGAAATTATTAAGGCGTTGCCATAAGGTTCTGGATATTGTCGCGCTGTAGATGGAAAGTTAAGTAGTGATGGTCGCACGCTTCTAGGTGTAGACCATCTAGCTGTTTTTTTAATAGCTTTTTTTAGTTCTGAAACGACTACCTGATATTCTGTTACATAGGCCTCAAAGGTACTTTTCCCTAGATCTGTTGCTAAGGCTTTATAGATTTCTTGTTCGTGCGCTTTTACAACCTGATGCAGTTTTTTTAGCGCTTTAATTCTAGAGTTTACTTCTTTTGTAGCACCAGATTTAAAATAATCTTTTTGCTGTTGATATAAAGACGCTAGTTGATGATGATCCATAAGGAGTTTAAGATAAGAATTGGTTTGTGAATAAATCACCAGCTTTTAATTGATGGTTCTCTAGCTCGTGGTCTTGTAACCACGTTAAAAATTCTTCTACTTTAGTATGATTTAAAGTTCCCCAATTTGTGGCATCACCTAAAACAGCACAAGTTTCTTTGATACTGACTAGTAGATCAATATCCTGATCTTTTTGTGGAACCAGTGGTTGTAAAATGGCAACTGCTTTTTCTGGATGTTGCTGTGCGTAATACCATCCTTTTTTAGTGGCTTCTAGAAATCTTTTAAGCGATGCTTTATGCGCTTCTAGTTTGCTTTCATCAGTCACGATTACTGGTGAATAGGAATAAGGAATCCCATAATCTTTAAGTTTAAAGTAGTTCAACTCTAAACCGTTTTGGCTTGCTTGAACGCCTTCCCAGTTTGTAAATATCCACGTGGCGTCAATAGTTCCATTAACAATCGTATCCCAGATGCCTAACTTTTCTGGATATATCACATCTAGAGAACTATCGCCACCATCATTGATGATCATTTGTTTTACAATGGCATCTTCATAACGTGCTTTATAACTGGCATAGGTTTTTCCTGAAAGCTCTTTAGGTGATGAAATAGAGGAATCTTTTGTGGTAACAATCGCACTTAAGTCTTCCTGAAAAAAGGTTGCAATAGCGATCATAGGGAAAAAGGTTTCCTTAGAACGATAACTCATCACACTTTCTAGCGGACATAAAGCCAAGTCAACTAGACCTAATTCCACTTTTTTTGCAGGTGTAATGGCATAATTGTCTACACTAGTATCTATGATTTCAATCGCTATGTTTAGATCCTTATAATATCCTAATTCTTGTGCTACATAAAAGCCTACATGGTTAGCATTAGGAGTCCAGTCTAGGGCAATTTTTAAATGTTTCATCATCGTAATTTAAGAATCACTAAATTACTAAATGACTGCTGTTAAAGAATCTAAGATGACGTTAAATCGACACCGCTTTCCATAATGGATCGTTAGCGTTAACTGGCGCGGTAATAGAGACTAATTCTTTTTTTACAGGATGTATAAATGATAAATTGCGCGCGTGTAGATGAATACTAGCGTCTTTATTACTGCGTTTTGCACCGTATTTTAAATCACCTTTAATCACACAACCTATTTTAGATAGCTGGCTACGTATTTGATGATGCCTACCAGTTTCTAGTTTAATTTCTAATAAACTGTAGCGATCTAGGACTTGTAAGACTTGATAACTTAAAATCGCCTTTTTAGAATTAGGTACCTCATGATCGTGAGCGTAGCTTTTATTTTGTTTAGGATTACGCACAAGATAATGCTCTAATCTATCATGGTTTTTAGGAGCTTTTCCTTCTACAATTGCCCAATAGGTTTTATCTGTTTCATGATTTGCAAACAGCTTATTCATGCGTGGTAATGCCTTTGAAGTACGCGCAAAAATAACCACACCGCTAGTAGGACGATCCAGCCTGTGCGTCACACCTAGATAGACAGCACCAGCTTTTTTATATTTTACAGCGATGTAATCTTTTACGGCATCTGGTAAAATAGGATCACCGGTTTTATCGCCTTGTACTAATTCACCAGACTGCTTGTTTACAGCAATTAGGTGATTGTCTTCATGGAGAATACGGTGGTGGATGGATTTATTCACTGGTTTGAAAGTCTTGTGAGCCTATGATCGCTGTGATTAACACGTGATCGTTGTTAATTTTATAGTAGATGACATCAGATCCACAAACACATTTGCGATATGAATTACTCATTAACGCAACGCGTTCAAAGAGTAATGGAGATCTCGCAATCCTGTCTAAGCATTCAAAGAAGTTGTCATAGTATATGGATGCTTGTCGTTCACCGAAAGTACCAACGCCGTAGTTATAAATTCTAATCAAATCTTCTCGAGCATCATTACTTATTAGGTGCTTAGACATTTAATCTCGCTTTTGCGACATTAAGGATATCTTGTTTTGAATCTGTTGTGACTCCTGAATGTTCACCTTTAATAATTCTAGACTTAATATATTCATCCCTAGAAAATCGTTGTCTAGCGCGACGTATCAAATCATTCATCAATTCACTTTTACTAGTGTATTCTTTACTAGCAACTTGTGCTTTTAACCATTCATCATTAGGTTCTGTCAGGGAAATACTTTGTCTAGGCATAGTGGTGCGTTTATGGTGTAAATATACATCATAAACACAAAAATATTAAACAGCTGTTTGCAAATTTATTGTTTATGGGAAAGCTGTTACTGGTTTTCACCTTAAATATTATCTGTATGTTTGATTCATAATGAAGTATTTTAGAACATATATAAATGTCTTACTAACTCTTGCAGCTATCTTCAGTTTTTTATCCTGTACTGTGTTACAATGGCGTAGTTCTGATCTTGAGATTCAAGAAAAATTTGATAAACGCAAGGTTAAAACAGATATATCATATTATGATATTGACAGTTTAAATTTACAAATAAGAGTTCAGACAGTATTGAGTGAAAATAGCAATATTAATTTGGTGTTTTTTCATGGATCGCCTAGTAGTCTTTCGGCATGGGATGGATATCTTCTAGACTCCACATTGCGACGTAATGCAACTATGTACGCAATTGATAGGCCTGGTTATGGTTATTCTAATTTTGGTAGTGCGATGACATCCATAGAGCAACAAGCCGACATTATGGATGCTCTTATTGATAATTATAAACTTACTAATGTAATTGTTATAGGCTCATCATATGGTGGTCCGCTGGCAGCGAGAATAGGATATCTCAATAATAGGGTAAAAGCTATAATGCTGATTTCACCAGCAATAGATCCTAATAATGAAAAAGATATCTGGGCATCTAGATTCACACGATGGAAGATCACACGATGGATTGTTCCTACTAGTTATCGAGTAGCAGGCGATGAAAAGGAACTACACGCTCAAGAACTAGGATTCATTGAAGATGATTGGTCTAAAATGAACAAACGGGTTTATCATTTACATGGAACAACAGATGATATTGTACCTTATATAAATGTTGAATTTTCAAAACAGAATTTTCAAAATGTAGAGATCATAACTTTTGAAAATAAAGGACATGAGATCGCATGGAAAAATCCGGAATTAATTATTCCTTACATTCTTAAATTGATTCAGGAAGTGGAATAAGTAACTTATTTGCTACTTTTTAGTTTGCAGACGATTAAGCATAAACCTAGAATTATAGAACTCGCGCCGTAGAGATATATTTGATTGTCTTGATCTGTGGATCCTAAAATTATAAAAATTATACCAAAAATTATACAAACAACACCGGCAACTCTTCTACCATTATGCAATAAAATCTCCGATAATAATTCTAATAATTCCATTAGCAATTTAGATTAATAATAAAAAAACAACCTATCATTTATAATAACAGATTGCTTCCTTGATAATTTGTCGTACTGGGAAATTATTTTTTATTAATACAACCCATCATTCCCATTATTAAAGTAATTGAAATCATGATTATTTTCAATTTTCAATAAGGATTCATAGATCATTTGAATCACATTCTCTACATCATCGCGGTGTACCATTTCTACTGTGGTATGCATATAACGCAATGGTAATGAGATTAACGCACTAGGAACACCACCATTACTGTAAGCAAAAGCATCTGTATCTGTTCCTGTAGAACGACTAGTTGCACGACGCTGGTATGGAATATTAGCCGCATCTGCTGCGTCCATAATTAGATTACGTAGGTTATTCTGGATCGCAGGTGCATAGGCTAGGACAGGACCTTTTCCTATGGCAGCATCGCCATTTGTTTTCTTATCGATCATAGGCGTTGTAGTATCGTGAGTTACATCTGTTACGATCGCTATGTTAGGTTTGATGGTTTGGGTAATCATCTCGGCACCACGTAATCCTATTTCTTCCTGTACGCTGTTTGTTACATAAAGGCCAAAATCAAGTTCTTTCTTATTCTCTTTTAATAGACGAGCAACCTCGGCAATCATAAAACCACCCATACGATTATCTAGCGCACGACACACAAATTTGTTTTTATTCAGCACAAAAAACTCATCTGGATAGGTGATGACACAACCTACGTCTACACCTAGTGCTAGCACTTCGTCTTTAGTCTCACAACCTACATCTATAAAGATGTTATCTAGTTTAGGTGGTTGTTCTTTTGCCTTGCTGCGCGTGTGAATTGCTGGCCAGCCAAAAACTCCAGTTACCACGCCTTTCTTAGTATGAATATTCACTTTTTTACTAGGCGCGATTTGGTGATCAGATCCTCCATTGCGTATCACATAAATGAGTCCATCATCTGTAATGTAATTCACGTACCACGAGATCTCATCTGCGTGTCCTTCTATAACTACTTTAAATTTTGCATCTGGATTAATCACACCTACGGCGCTACCGTAATTATCTGTAATAAAGGTATCTACATAAGGTTTTAGGTAGTCCATCCACACTTTTTGACCGTTCCATTCATAGCCAGTAGGTGATGCGGTGTTTAAATATTCTTCTAGAAAATCTAATGATTTTTTATTCAATATGCTTTTTGAAGCCATAGTTATATTTTTAGCGGTGTGAAGATAATAAAGACGGTATAAAATCGCTATTAAAAGGTAGCTTTCTTATTTTTGGAATGCTTTTGGCAACAGGTTAATTATGAGTTTTAGAGTGGTGAGTATTGTTTTAGTTGTTTTGAATTTCGCTTTCGCGAAAGCGCAACCACCTACCACACAATTACCTATCAAAAAAGATACGGTCACGACGCCTGAATACTTTTTTATCGATGGAGACTCTGTAAGTGCGATTGAATTAGACCGCGTCATGTTAGTCCAATCCTTGAAATTTGACAGTAAGTACGAGAACATCAAATACCAAATCTTAAAACGTAAAGTAAAAAAGGTATGGCCGTATGCAAAGCTAGCTGCAGAGCGACTTACCGTTCTTAATGAGCGACTAGATCAACTAGAATATGTTAATGATAAAAAACGTTATACTAAGGCGGTTCAGGAATATCTGGAGGAAGAACTTACCGCAGATTTAAAGAAATTTTCTACTACAGATGGTAACATTTTAATCAAATTAATTCATAGACAGACGGGAATTACAGCGTTTGAATTAATGAAAAACTTACGTAATGGCTGGAGCGCTTTCTGGATGAATAATACGGCAAAGGTCTTTGATCTAGATCTAAAAGCTCAATTTGATCCAGAAAATGAAATTCAAGATTTTTATATCGAGGATATTTTAATCAATGAGTTTAAAAACGAAACCTTACCAGAACAGGAAAGTGCCATAAGCTTTGACTATTTTAAAGGTCGTGCTAACTGGAATGCTTATGAAGATGCCTTGCCAAAGTCTTATGACAGCATTAACCTTGCAAACCGCGCACAGCGTATTAAGGAATATCGTGAGAAAAAAGCTAAAGAGCGTAAGAAGAAAAATCGTAAGCTAGCGCGTAAGAAAAAACGACAAGCAAAAAGATCATAGTATCTTAAGTCCCAAGTTCCAAGTTCCAAGTTCCAATGTTGAATGTTCCTTGTTAAACTTAAACCTTTTGCATAAAAAAACCTTCAAAACTCCGCTGAGTTTCAAAGGTTCGTTTACTTATTCTAGGGCAATAAGTTATGCGTTAAAATACTTACTGTTCCAGATGGCTGTATTGAAATTCTTTCCTTTTGCAAAAGCAAAGTATAAAACGATACTCGCAATAGACTTAAACATAAAAAAGAAAATCAGAACAAATTGGACTCCGCTAGTTCCTGGTGAAAACAAACCACTAGGAACTAACAAACTAGCTAAAAGACTCACCAGTAAAGTAGAAACGATTAGATTCTCAAAACTTTTAAAATTCCATGCCCATAATTTTCTCCATGGTGTTAAGTCATTTCCCCATTTATGAATCAAGTAGAAATATCCGTTTCCTATAGGAGCAAAAAGTAACGGATCATCTGCATTCTCTAACTTGAACATTTTAGATGGTGCCACGATCTTAAAACCTCTTAAGGTGATATCGTGATCTTTTTCTAATTGTTTAATCTCACTGATCGCTTCTGCGGGAATTTTGTTTTTAAAATACTTAGTATCTAGAAAGCGTAAACGGTAGTCTACACAGATATCGCGTATTTGATCCACGTGAAAAATACGATCTGTTTCTAACAAGTCTATATTAAAATGATTACGTGGTGTAGGTTTTTGCGGACTCTTCATTCTAGCCATAATCGCATCTTCCTTAAGCTGTTCCTGCTCTAGGATTTGTGCCACTTGTTCTAGTAAGTCTTGTTCTTTAAAAGCTTTATCTCTAGCTTTCTTAAGTTGTTTTTCAATATCTGTACGCTCTAACATAAATTCTCCTAATTAGATATTTAAAATTAATACAAAGAGCTTAAAAATAAAAACCCTGCTACAAGCTAGGTCGTAGCAGAGTTCAAAACCTATCAAGGTGAATAAAATTTAACGTAATTGAGCGCCAGTTTGCTGTTCTAACTGTTGTTGTATTTTACGCATTACCTTATCAATCTGCTTATCTGTAAGTGTTTTATGTTCATCTACTAGTGTGAAACTAAGAGCATAAGATTTTTTACCATCAGGTAGATTCGTACCTTCATAAACGTCAAATAACTGCACTTCTTTTAGCAGTTTCTTCTCTGTTTTTGTAGCAATATCGTGTAATTCTTGAAAGCTTACTTTCTCATCCACTAGTAAGGCTAGATCGCGTTTTACGGCAGGAAATTTAGGGATATCTGTTACTTTACGGCGTTCTTCTTTAAGTAGTTTTAAAACTTCGCCCCAATAGATATTAGCAAAATGAACCGTAGTATCAATATCAAAATGCTTGCATACTGATTTTTTTACGACACCTAAATCGGCAATTTTAACGCCTGCATTAAATGCAATTCCTTCACTTAAGAAATCTAATTTTGTAGGTTTTTCTGAGACACCGTTAATTCCTAAACGTTGTAAAATAGACCTTACAATTCCTTTTAGGTAAAAGAAGTTTGCTGGTGTAGTATCACCTGTCCAGCTATTATCGTTAATAGCACCAGTAGTTAAAACTGTTAAGTGCTTTTGTTCTGTAAACTGTCTGTCTTGATATTGATGGTAACTGTTACCGAATTCAAACAAACGTAAATGTTCCTGTCTACGGTTAAGGTTATGTGCTACCGCTTCTAATCCACCGTAGATCAAACTTTGACGCATTACAGATAAATCACTGCTTAAAGGATTTAACATGCGCACTTCATTCTCTGGTTTGATTTGATCTGTGATGGTATGATGCTTATCTGCCGTTAGGCTATTTGCCATGATCTCTACAAAACCTTGACCAGCTAGCTGATTTGCCACCACATCTTGAACACGGTGATTATCTAGTCTAGAAGTAGGAGCGATGCTGGCATTAAACTTTTCACTCGTTTCTATACGGTCATAGCCATAGACACGTAAGATTTCTTCAATCACATCTGCTGGTCTGGTGACATCATTGCGATATGCAGGAATGGTAAGTCCCATTCCACCATCTGTGATGCTATTAACACTAATGTCTAATGTAGATAGTATTCCTTTGATTTCTTCCTTAGGGATTTCCTGACCTATCAGTTGCGTTACCTTTTCATAAGGTAAGAATACCTGTTGATCTTCAATTTTTTTAGGGTACACATCAGTAATATCACAACTGATAGAACCACCAGCCGTTTCTAGAATCAGAATAGCCGCACGTTTTAAAGCATATTCTGTAATATTAGGATCTATACCGCGCTCAAATCTAAACGACGCATCTGTGTTTAATCCATGACGTTTTGCAGTTTTACGCACACTAACTGGATTAAAGTAAGCACTTTCTAGGAAAATCCCATTTGTGCTTTCTGTAACACCACTGTTTAATCCACCATAAACACCAGCAATACATAATGGTTTTACGGTATCACATATCATTAGATCTTCCTCGTGCAATTCACGTTCTTCACCATCTAATGTGGTGAATTTTGTTCCTGCAGGAAGTGTTTTTACTTCGATTTTATTTCCTTCAATCTGGTTAAGATCAAAAGCATGTAACGGCTGTCCTAACTCATGCATCACATAGTTAGTGACATCTACGACATTATTTTTGGGCGTAATGCCTATCGCTTTTAA
This sequence comes from Nonlabens sp., assembly GCA_020630715.1. GTDB lineage: Bacteria > Bacteroidota > Bacteroidia > Flavobacteriales > Flavobacteriaceae > Nonlabens. The sequence continues at coordinate 162,993 of JAHDIQ010000002.1, read as the reverse complement.
TCTGTTTTTCATCCAGTCAGGTGATTCCTGAATTTTAATACCTGTAAGCGTTACACCACAATATCGTGGTGCTAAATTTGCATCCATCACTTCGATATCTACACGATGACTGCGTGTATCTACATGAAAACTACTTACAGATGGCGTCATGAACTCTAACGGATCGTTATCTATTGCTAGTCCGGCACGTAAATCACGTGCTACACCTAGATGTGACATCGCATCTGCACGGTTAGGAGTAAGACCTATTTCTATGACCTGATCATTTGAGATCTTCATCACCTCGCTAAAAGTGGTACCAGCTTCTAATGCATCATCTAGTACCATAATACCGTCATGAGATTTCCCTAGACCTAATTCATCCTCTGCACAGATCATTCCGTGGCTTTCCTCACCGCGTATTTTCCCTTTTTTGATTTTCCATGCCTCACCAGTCTCTGTATATAAAGTAGTTCCTATAGTTGCAACGGGAACTTTCTGACCAGCAGCAACATTAGGTGCACCGCAAACGATTTGAACCGTTTGATCACCTATGTTTACTGTAGTAAGCTTCAACTTATCTGCATTAGGATGTTGCACGCAGGTTTTTACATGACCTACAACTATGCCTTTTAATCCGCCTTTTATATTTTCAAATTCTTCTAATCCTTCTACCTCAAGACCTAGCGCCGTAAGTAATGCACTGTGTTCATCAATCGCCTCAGGAATATTTATAAAGTCGCGTATCCAGCTATAAGAAACCTTCATATATAGGTGTTTATTTAAGGCGGTAAAGATAGTATTAAGTACGCTTTCGCGAAAGCGGAATACAACAACACATTTACATTTTTTAATTCACTAAATTCTAGATAAAGTCAAAAAGAATCACCAATATGATGTTACCTGTTCTTAAAAATATATTATGATCCAAAATATGATTACTATACGTTTAAGGGTTCTAATAAATAGCCATACTTAACTTATCTGAGTATTGAATAGTTACTTGGGTTTCTTCAATTTAATAAAAACACTAGTGGTATCGCTACACGTTTTCTCCAGTACATTTCGTTATGTTCATGACCTTCAAATTTTAGGGATTTGTAATTTGAATGATCATAACCTTTTTTCATAAATAAAGTATCTACTTTGAGTTGGTATGGTTCATAATCTTTATCTAATGTTTCAGTACCGTAATCAAAGTATATCTTTCTTCCATCGGATGCTGGTAGGCTTTCTAGTAGGCTATTGATGAATTCGTCGCCTAGAACAGGTACTGGCCAGTGCGTACTCAAACAACCTGCTTTTTTAAAGATTTCTGGATATTCTATATAGGCGTAAAGTGATATTAAACTACCCATACTGCTTCCCATGATGATGGATTCCTGTGCATTGGTATTGAATTTTTCGTCCATAAATGGCTTTAATTCGGTAGTGATAAATTTTAAGTAATCGTTAGAATAAAGCTCATCGTAACCGGTTTGCTTTTTTAATTCTGCTTTCGCGAAAGCAGCATCTAATAAATCACTAGGTTGCTGAGGCATATATTCATTAAAACGTTTTTTAGGATGGCACCACGACGCAACGACGATGGTAGGTTTTATCGCATTTATAGCAAGTAAAGAATCCATTTTTTCATCGATTTCCCAAGACTCGTTATACGTTGATGTGTTTTTATTAAAAACATTTTGACCATCATGCATGTACAACACTTGATACTTTGTGTTAGTTTCAGGATATCCTTTAGGCACATAAATCTCCACCTGTCGACTATCAATGTGATTTGATTTAAATTGAGGTATAATAATCAACTCACTTTTTTCTAGTGGTTCATTAATTTCAATAGTAGCATCATTAGTGACTAGCGCTGGTTGAAACACGTTTGTAGGACTGCGATCTTCCTTGCATGACATAATCATAATCATGACTATTAGAGACAAAAAAGTTTTAAGTGAGTTTTTCATAAGTAGGGAAAATAATAGGCTCTAAAATACACTAATGTTGACGAACGTTAACAAGCTTGCGATATAGAGTTTATGTGGAAGATATTATTTGATTATTTTAGAGCTTTCAAAATAATAATTCAGAACTACGCATAATGAAACAATTGAATTGGCTTTTAATAATATTGATGACGATCTCTATTACTTCTTGTAATGATGCTAATAAAGCAGAACCGGAAATCGCAAAACAGGTAGATGATTTTGATTATAATGTAGGCAGATTTGCAGATATAGGTGTGTTGCGTTATCAAATTCCAGGATGGGAAGAACTTACATTAAAGCAGCAAAAGCTGGTTTATTATTTAACCCAAGCTGGATTAAGTGGTCGTGATATCATCTGGGATCAAAATTACCGCCATAATTTGGCTATTAGAAAAGGTCTAGAAGATATTTACGTGAACTATAGTGGAGATAAAACCGTTGCAGCATGGAAGGAATTTGTTAAATATTTAAACCGTGTGTGGTTTGCAAATGGAATACATCACCATTATAGCATGGATAAAATGAAGCCTGGTTTTTCTAAGGATTATTTTAAAACTTTAATGGAAGAAGCAGATGTTACTATTCCTAATGAAGCCTGGCAGGTAATGTTTAATGATAAAGATGTTAAGAAAGTAGTTTTAGATAAAGATATCGTTCTAGCGAGCGCAGTGAACTTTTATGGTCCTAATGTTACCACTGCAGAAGCGAGAGATTTCTACAGTAGTATTAAAGTTGACAAGGAAAGACCTATTGAAGTTGGGTTAAATTCCAGATTAGTAAAGCAAAATGGTAGACTAGTAGAACAAATGTATAAAAGCGGTGGCCTTTATGGAGAAGCGATAGATAAAATGATCTACTGGCTAGAAAAGGCAAAAGAAGTCGCAGAAACAGAGCAACAGCAAAATGCACTAGGTCTTTTAATCGAGTATTATCAAAGTGGTGATCTAAAAAAATGGGACGAGTACGCTATCGCCTGGGCAAAATCTACAGATGGTGCTGTGGACTGGATCACTGGATTTGTTGAGGTTTATAATGATCCTATTGCCTATAAGGGTAGTTATGAGACAATTGTGCAAATTAAGGATTTTGATATGTCACGTAAAATGGAAGTATTAAGTGAAAATGCTCAATGGTTTGAGGATAATTCTCCACTAATGGAAGAACATAAAAAGAAAGAAGTTACGGGCGTTAGTTATAAAACTGTAAATGTAGCTGGTGAAGCTGGTGATGCATCTCCTGCCACACCTATAGGTGTTAATTTACCTAATAATGTATGGATTAGAGAAGTCCATGGTAGTAAATCTGTTTCTTTAGGAAATATCATTAGTGCTTATGGTAGTGCTGGAAGTACCGGTAGATTAGAAGAATTTGCTTTTGATGAAGAAGAAATTGCTTTAGAAAAAGAATATGGCGCGATTGCAGATAAACTGCATACCGCTTTACATGAAGTAGTAGGTCATGCATCTGGACAAATTAATGATGGAGTAGGTACACCTAAGGAAACACTGAAAAGTTATAAATCAACCATAGAAGAAGGTAGAGCAGATTTATTTGGATTGTATTATTTAATGGATCCTAAAATCGAAGAATTAGGATTAGTTGATGATTGGGAAAAAGCAGGAACTGCTGCTTATGATGGTTATATTAGAAACGGATTAGTGTCTCAATTAGTTCGTTTAGAATTAGGACAAGACATAGAGGAAGCTCATATGCGTAATAGACAATGGGTAAGTGCATGGGTTTATGAAAAAGGAAAAGATTCTAATGTTATAGAAAAAATTACAAAAGACGGTAAAACCTATTATAACATTAATGATTACGAGAAATTGCGAGAGCTTTTTGGAGAATTATTAAGAGAAACACAGCGCATTACTAGTGAAGGAGACTTTAAAGCAGGACAAGAATTAGTAGAGAATTATGGTGTAAAAGTGGATCAAGAATTGCATAAAGAGATTTTAGAGCGTAACGCTAAATTTAGGTCGCCAGCTTATAGAGGTTTTGTGAATCCAGTCATTGTTCCTATTATGGAATCTGGTGAAATTAAAGAATTTAGAATAGATCAACCACAATCCTTTGAAGATCAAATGTTGATGTATTCAAAAAACTATGGATATTTAGATTAATGCCTTTTACTTATTGTTAATTTATTAAAATAAATACCATGAAAAAACTATTACTTTCTCTCTCTTTTGCCTTGATAACTACGATATGTTTTTCTCAAACAATTTTATATGATTTTGACAACGCAACGGTTTCTAGCAACCTTACAGAAATCTCTCAAAACGCCATTGTAAATGGTGTTAATTATCAGGTTAAAATAGAACACGATGCGCCTGGCGGTGCAGACCTTCATACTTTAGGAGCAAATGACAAATTTATCAAAGGCACTACTGGTGCTCGTTCAGAGCAAAATTGGACTGTAAGAATAGTTAGTACAGGTCAAAATGTAAATTTTAATTTTGAAAGTGTAGAATATCAACATTTTGGAGGTGGCACGCATACCTTTATTATAGGTGATACTAACAATAATCCTATATCAGCACAAGCTACAATACAGCCAGGTGGTTCAGGAACATTTGTAGTAGATCCTGCAAATGTTGCTTTTGCAACAGACATCAATGAGTTTTTAATTTTTGGATTTTCATTTTCTGCTACATTAGAAGTCTACTTTAATAATTTAAGATTAACGCCTACGGCATTATTATCTAACGATGATTTTAACAAAGAGCAAGTAAATTATTTCCAAAATAGTTCAATGAATTTAGTGTTATCTCATAGCTCTCTGGAAGCAACAACGATTCAACTGTTTAATACGGCTGGTCAATTGATGAAAACCATATCACCACAAGCTAACCGTATTGAAATCGATACTCAGGATTTTGCATCTGGTTTATATATAGCTAGAGTACAATTAGATGATAGCGTACAATCCATTAAATTCATGGAGTAAGAATTACTTCACATAATTTGAATTAAAAAAGACCTGTTAATCAGGTCTTTTTTTATGTGTTACAATTGCTCAAATGCTTTATAAATAGAATCTTCAGATACTACTTGATCTGTTTTAAAACTACCTATCTGTTCTAAAAGAACAAACCGGATCTCTCCATTCACATTTTTCTTATCATGTTGCATGTAAGCGATAATATCCTCTATTTGTGAATTGTCAAATGTGATATCTAAATCTAAGGCATCATACCATGTTTTGATCTCCTTATAATCTGATTTTGGTAATCCTGCGAACTGCACGCTTAAAAAGGATTCTAAAAGCAGTCCTGCTGCGATAGCCTCGCCATGTAATAGAGTAGTAAGAGCTTCTTCATCCATGCAGTAGGATTCAATAGCATGTCCTATAGTATGACCATAATTTAAGGCTTTGCGAGCACCTTTCTCAAATGGATCAGAACGTACGATGTCTGATTTAATAAGTATACTTTGATAAATCAGCGCATTGAATAACTCACTATGATAATCTGTTGCGTTATTCATATCATTCCAGTAGGCACGATCTGCGATAAGGCCGTGTTTAAACATTTCAATGCTTCCGTTTACGAGATGTTGATAGGATAAGGTGTTTAAAAACCCAGGATCAATCACGGTCATCACTGGCGGATTAATAACACCTATTTGGTTTTTTAAGGAACCTATGTCCACGCCATTTTTTCCACCTATTGAGGCATCTACCATACCTAACAAACTAGTAGGAACGTGTATAAATGCAATACCACGTTTAATGGTACTTGCCACAAATCCACCTAGATCTGTTATCACGCCACCACCTAGATTGATCATCAGACTATTGCGATCAGAACCTAGCTCTATCATAGCATTCCAGACTCCAGTGCAGGTTTCTATATTTTTAAATTCCTCACCATTATCTATCTCAATAACCTCTAAACGAGCAACAGTTTCTAGATGAGATATAAAGTAAGGATAACAGTTTTCCATCGTCAGATCATCTACTAGGATAAAAATCGAACTAGGCGATTGTTTTTTGATGTATTCATTTAAAACGGTGAAATCTCGATCTACTTGGTAAATAGTACTATTATTGAGTTCAATGGGTTTCATAAAGTGTTTCTAGCGGTCTAGAAGTTTGATTGTTATGCAATTGTGTTGAGATTACGCTTTCGCGAAAGCGTAATTCATAAATCCATTGTAAAAGTACGATCCGTAGTGTTATTAGTGAACCATATTGCTACTATATTTGTATTATGAAAATTGATAATCCGTTTAACAATACTGCTATTGCATTTTCATTAAAAAACGATAAGCAATTGAAGAAGTCTCATTTTTTATTTAAAATGATGGGATATCCTAAACTCGTAAATTTAGGATCTGCATTTACAAATACGGCCTTAAAGCTTAATCTGCCTATCAAAGGAATTATTAAGGATACAGTTTTTGAACAATTTTGTGGTGGTACTACAGTTGCAGAGTGTGAGCCTGTTGTAGAAAAACTCTATATTAAAGGAGTTCACTGTATTCTGGACTATAGCGTAGAGGGAAAAGAAGATGAAGTAGAATTTGACCGAGTAATTGAGAAGAAATTATCCTTAATTAAGCATGCTTCTAATAACGATGCCTTACCTTATGAAGTGGTAAAACCTACTGGAATAGGTCGTTTTTATATTTGGCAAAAAATCACTGAGAAACAACGACTTACAGATATAGAGCAAGCAGAATGGCAACGCATTAAAGATCGAGTAGATTTATTATGTAAAACCGCTGTTGAATATGATGTGCCTTTACTTTTTGATGGTGAAGAAACATGGATGCAAGATGCAGCAGATGATCTTATTAGAGACATGATGGCGCAGTATAATAAACACAAAGCCATTGTTTACAACACAGTTCAATGTTATAGACATGATCGTTTAAATTATATCAAGGCTTTGTATGAAGATGCAGTAGAACACAATTTTATAGTAGGTGCAAAAATTGTACGAGGCGCTTATATGGAAAAAGAACGAGAACGCGCCCTAGAATTAGGTTATGATTCACCTATATGCAAGGATAAACCAGCTACAGACGACATGTTTAATAGTGTGATGCAGTTCATTTTAGATCGATTAGATCGTATAAAGTTGTGTATAGGAACTCATAATGAGCAAAGTACTTTAATGGCAATGCAAATCATAATGGATAAAGGCATTAAGGCAGATAGCAAAGACTTATGGTTTGGGCAACTGTATGGAATGAGTGATAACCTTACTTATAATCTTGCAGCATTAAATTACAACACGTTTAAAATTTTACCTTTTGGCCCTATTAAAGAGGTGATGCCTTATTTAATACGTCGTGCTCAAGAGAATACCAGTGTAGCTGGACAAATGGGAAGAGAATTATCTTTAATTAAACAAGAAATGGAACGTAGAGGATTATAAATTACTCCTCTACAGGTAGAACTTTCTCTACAATTAATTTATTGCTACAATTTTTAACCCATAAGGTAACATCTTTAAGCTCTTGTTTTCCAGATACATGATAGAATTTACAAGGAACCGTATCTGTAATGGATTTAGAAAAATCCACATCTCCATAGGCTAGTATCATTTGAATAGACAAAGTGTCAATATCCTTATTTTCTAGCATATTGCTAATCTCTGGTGAGAAATAGATTGCTTTACGTTTAAAGTCATTAAGTACTCTACCTTCTGGAAACCATGTACAACTAGGAGCACCTTTGCCTATAAAAAAGAAGAAAAAGCAAATCATACCTAAGGATAAACCACCTAGGTAATATGCTAATCTGTTTACAAATTTCATCGCCATTAAAAAAGATCTAAAAGATCAGCAAATTTACGTCGCTACAAGGCAAATCATACCATTCACCTACAGATTTATTAGTAACAATTCCATGGTATAGGTAAATACCACATTTAAGGCCTTTATCTAGTCTAATGGCATGCTCGATTCCGCCGTCATCTGCCATGTTAAGAATGTAAGGTGTGAATATATTACTTAGTGAGATGGAAGCAGTTTTAGAATATCGAGATGGAATATTAGGAACACAATAGTGAGTGACACCGGATTTTACAAAAGTCGGGTTTTTATGCGTGGTGATTTCACTAGTTTCAAAACATCCACCCATATCGATGCTAATGTCCATGATAACAGATCCTATTTTCATATTTTCAACCATAGTTTCTGAGACTACGACCGGTGCGCGATTGGTACCACCTAATGCACCTACTACAACATCACAACGTCGTAAAGCTTTTGACAAGTATTTAGGTTGTAGGGTAGAAGTGTACAATTGTTTTCCAACCTTATCTTGCAGATTACGTAATCGTGATATAGAATTATCAAAAACCTTTACATTAGCGCCTAATCCTATCGCTGTTCTTGCCGCAAATTCACCTACTACACCAGCACCTATGATAACCACATCTACAGGAGGAACACCTGTGATGTTACCAAATAGCTGACCAGTACGATTATCACCACTGCTTAATAGTTCACTAGCAATAAGTATAGCGGCTACTCCAGAAATTTCACTTAACGAGCTTACAGCAGGATAAGTTCCAGCATCATCTTGTATAAATTCGAATGCTAGTGCTGTAATTTTTTTAGAACTTAATTTTTGAAAGTACTCCTTATTCCTGGTTTTAATTTGCAGTGCAGATATTAAAACAGCCTTAGGTTTAATGAGTTCAATTTCTTCTAACGATGGTGGTGCTACTTTTAAAATAGTAGGACAAGAAAATACCTTTGTTTTATCTGCGGTAAGTTCTGCACCAGCCTCGCTGTATTGTTTATCTGAAAAATTTGAGCCATCACCAGCACCTTTTTCCATGATCACGCGATGCCCATGAGCACTTAGAGCCGCAACGGCATCTGGTGTTAGAACAATACGTTTCTCTAGTAGTTGATTTTCTTTAGGAATGCCTATTAACAACTCCTGTTTTGATGGAGTAATTTCCAGACGTTCTTCTTTAGGAATAAGTTGTTCTTTGGTAAATGGACTTAGCTGACTCATAAAAGGATATTCTTCCTAAAGTTAGTCATTTTTATTGAAGAGTTTGTCGCTAGGTTTTGTTATTTGCTCTTCTAAGTTTGTGAGGTCAATATCGTGGATTTTATCGTAGATCTTTATCCTTGCTAAATAGGATAGTGATAAAGAGATGATTACAATTGGAATCACAAAGTATATTTCAAAATGGTCTAAATATTCAAAGAACGGAGTGAAAACCACTATCAATTGAAATAAGTACATGGAAAATGGGATTGCAATAACATGATACCACCAATGTTTACAAGATATAAACCATATAGCAAGTAAGACAGCAGGAACTAATTTTTGCATTATAATCCAACCTGTGATATAAGCATCGCCACCTAAGTCTTCCTTTATCCTGTTAAGCCAACCAATATTCCAAAAATCTTCTGGAAAAGCTTCATAAGAAAAGAATAAATACGGTAAAAGTGCTAGTAGTACTGCTACTATACTACCAAATCTTAAAGTACTATTTCGGTTAGATTTATTTTTCATATAACACAAATATATTCAAAAAAAAACTCCGCAAAAGCGGAGTTGTAAATATTAAAGGTAAAGTTCTCTATATGTAACCTTTCTCCTTAGCGATTTGTAATCTTCTAGAAATATCTTTCTTTCTGATTTTCTTTTCAGTTGGCGCTTTGAATTCCGCTAAACTTTGTTCTTGTGCTTCTTTTGCAGTTTCTTGAGTTAAAACTGTGGCTCCAGCGATTGATACACTGAAGATTGCTAATAAGGCTAATGCCTTGATAGATTTCTTGTTCATAATAAAGGGTTTAAGTAAATAAGTGGTATGAAGTTACGTACAAACCGCAATAAAAAAAACTACAATAATTAAAAAAAAGATAAACGACCTGAATAATTGTTAAAAGAACACAATTTGCTATTTAATTCGGTGAACGTATCACATTTGACACCGTTTCTTTAATAATTTTTTAAGGAAATAGATCGTTGAGTATCAGACAAGGAAGAGATATGAAGTTCTAAATAGTTTTCTAAATAAGGTATTGCGTATTCTGGCCACTCTACAAATAGGTGATGATCATTGTCTAGATATTCTTCTATGCCTATTTCTACCAGTTCGATTGGATTTTCTATTCGGTACAAATCAAAATGATAAATAGCACAATCTTTACCGTGATACTCGTTAACTAGTGAGAATGTAGGTGATGAAACATCGTCCTTTACACCTAAATGTCTACATAAAGCTTTAATTAATGTCGTTTTACCAGAGCCCATGGGAGCATTAAAGATGATGCATTTTGCTTTCGCGAAAGCGAGAATCTTTCCAGCTACTTTATCTATTTCATCTATACGGTAAGTAATTTCCATTTATCTAGGATCAAAAATCGAAAAAGGAATCAACATTTCCTCTAATGAAACTCCACCATGCTGGTAGGTGTTGCGATAATAACTTACATAATGGTTGTAATTATTGGGATAAGCAAAAAACAAATCACCTTTTGCAAAAATAAAACTACTACTCATATTAATCTTTGGCAATTTAATACTGCTAGGATCTTTTGCGGCTAGTACGTCTTTATCTTCCCATGTCAAACTTCTACCTGTTTTATAACGTAAGTTTAGACTGGTATCACGATCACCTATGACCTTAGTAGGGTTAGTTACGTTAATAGTACCATGATCTGTTGTAAGAATTAATTTAAAACCTAATTCCTGACCACGCTGGATGATATCAAATAACGGTGAATTTTTAAACCAGCTTAAGGTTAATGATCTATAGGCTTTATCATTACTCGCTAGATCTTTGATTACTTTCATTTCTGTTTTAGAGTGTGAAAGCATGTCTACAAAGTTGTAAACGACTACCGTAAGATCATTATCTTTTTGAGATTTAAAACTATCTGCTAGTTTACGACCTGCATTTTCATTAGTAATTTTATGATATTGATGTTTGATGTCTAATCGCAGTCTATTTAATTGTGCTTTTAAGAAATCATTCTCGTGCATATTTTTTCCGCCCTCATCTGTGTCATTTAACCATAGGTCTGGATGTTGCTTCTCCATATCTGCTGGCATTAAACCAGAGAATATTGCATTTCTAGCATACTGAGTTGCGGTAGGTAGGATGGAACAATAGGTTTCTTCTTCGGTTTTCTTGTAGTATTTATTGATTTCTGTTTCAATAACTTTAAACTGGTCTAGTCTTAGGTTATCAATCACTACCATTAATACAGGTTGTTCTTGTTTTAAATGCGGTAGCACTCGTTTTCTAAAAAGCTGGTGCGATAAGGTAGGCGCATGTTCTGGATCTTTAAACCAGTCAGGATATTCATCATCTATGAATTTACAGAACTGGTTGTTAGCTTCAGTCTTTTGGGTATTTAGGATTTCTAACATTCCAGTATCCTCAACATCTTCTAGTTCTAGTTCCCAGTACAATAGTTTATGATACATCTGTACCCATTCTTCATAGGAATTGATCATGCTTAAATCCATACTTATTTTTCTAAACTCACGCTGGTAATCAGATGTGGTTTTATTTGTAATAAGTCTAGAGTGATCCAGGTTCTTTTTAAGTGAAAGTAAAATCTGATTAGGATTCACTGGTTTAATTAGGTAATCTGCAATTTTAGAACCTATGGCTTCCTCCATAATATATTCTTCCTCACTCTTTGTAATCATGATCACGGGAAGATTAGCTTGTTTCTCTTTAATCTCGTGCAAAGTTTCTAAACCAGTAAGTCCAGGCATATTTTCATCTAGAAATACAATATCGTATCTAGTCTCTTCAATTGCTTCTAGTGCTTCTGTACCGCTTATGCGAGTATCTACGTTGTAGCCTTTATTTTCAAGGAAAATGATGTGTGGTTTTAAAAGATCCACCTCATCATCTACCCAAAGAATTTTAATGTCTGCCATAATACTATATTTGCTTTCTATTTAAAAGGCTGTTCCCGTTGAAACAACACAACAAACTTAAGATATTAAACGACCCGATATATGGTTTTATTACCATACCTAATGAGGATGTTTATAAAATAATAGAGCATCCTTATTTCCAGAGATTGCGTCGCATTACTCAAATGGGATTGAGTTATTTAGTCTATCCAGGTGCACATCATACCAGATTTCATCATGCGCTAGGTTGTTTACACTTAATGCAAAAAGCAGTCCAAGTGCTACGTTCTAAGGATGTTAGTATTTCAGTAGATGAAGAAGACGCACTCTACAAAGCTATTCTTTTACATGATATAGGCCACGGTCCATTTTCTCATGCGATGGAACATAGCATTATAGAAAATGTGAGTCACGAGGATTTATCAATCCAGTTTATGGAAGCTTTAAATGCCGAGTTTAACGGTAGTTTAACGCTTGCCATCCAGATCTTCCAAGGCAAATACCACAAACCATTCATGATGGAATTGATCTCTAGCCAGCTGGATATGGATCGATTAGATTATTTAAAACGTGATAGTTTCTACACAGGCGTTGCAGAAGGTAATATCAACAGCGAGCGATTAATCTCCATGCTTAACGTTTCAAATGAGCAACTCGTTGTAGAAGAAAAAGGAATTTATAGCGTAGAACATTTCCTTACTGGTAGAAAACTCATGTACTGGCAAGTATACCTACATAAAACAGGTATTGGAGCAGAGCATCTATTCCAGTCTGTTTTTAAGCGATATAAGGAATTAATGAACACAGGAATGGAGTTTCATCTACCACCAGATTTGTTATACTTTCTTAGTCATAACGTCACCGTTGCAGATTTTAAAGCGACAACACTAGAGCGATTTGCTAGGCTGGATGATACAGATTTAATCACTGCGCTTAAAATAGGTGCAGGTCATTCAGATTTTGTGTTGAAGGAATTATGCCAGATGATTCTAAACCGTCAACTACTTAAAATCAAGTTTACAGATCAACCAGTCGTGACTTCTAAATTAGAGAGCAAGATTCATAAGTTACAGAAAGCCTATGACTTAACTATAGAACAGGCGCAGTATTTTGTGTTCTCTGGTGCTGTGAGTAATCTCGCTTTCGCGAAAGCAAAACCCATCAACATCCTTACTAAATCAGGAAAAATAAAGAGTTTAACAGACGCTGGTGACCGATCTACCATGAAAGCATTAAGCAAAAAAGTAGTGAAATATTACTATTGCTATCCAAAGCTACAGGATTAACTTAATTTAGTATTTTTGCGAGAATGAAATTTACCATCCAACAAATTGCTGATGTACTAGAAGGAACCGTAGAAGGTGATCCTAGTATAGAGCTTAGTAAATTATCTAAAATCGAAGAAGGTACTGCCGGTAGTATTAGTTTTCTTTCTAATTTGAAATACACTCCTTATATATATACCACAAAAGCTAGTGCCGTAATCGTTAACAACGATTTTAAAGCAGAGCAAAAAATAGAAGCTACTTTAATACGTGTAGAAGATTCCTATCAGGCGTTTTCTAAGTTATTAGAATACTATCAAATGGCAAAAATGAGTAAAACTGGTATTCAAGAGCCTTGTTTTATTCACAGCAGTGCAACTTATGGCGATGGATTATATCTAGAAGCATTTGCTTATGTTTCAGAGAATGTAACCATAGGAGAGAATGCAAAGATATTTTCGCACACACATATAGGACAAAACGTAACCATAGGTGATAATTGTATCATCCATAGTGGCGCAAAAATAATGTCAGATACCGTGATAGGTAACAACGTGGTTATTAATTCTGGTTGTGTTATCGGTGCAGACGGTTTTGGCTTTATGCCCTTGGAAGATGGAACTTATAAAAAAGTACCTCAAACAGGAATTGTTATTATAGAAGATCATGTAGATATAGGAGCATTAACTACCATAGATCGAGCTACCTTAGGAGCTACCGTAATTAAAAAAGGAGTGAAACTGGATAATCAGATCCAGATCGCACATAATGTAGAAATAGGAGAGAATACGGTAATAGCTGCTCAAACAGGCGTTGCGGGAAGCGCAAAAATAGGCAAGAGCTGTAGAATAGGTGGTCAGGTAGGTGTTGCGGGACATATATCTATAGGAGATAATGTAGGTATACAGGCGCAAAGTGGTGTGGGAAAAAAAATCAGATCAGGTGAAAATATTCAAGGTTCACCTGCATTTAACTACGGAGACTGGAACCGTTCTTACGTATATTTTAAAAATTTAAAAAGCATGGACAGCCGTATCGCTGCCTTAGAGAAAAAGAATTCTTAACAATGATAACTACAACTCACCACAAACAAACCACAATCGCACAGCAAGTTTCACTTTCTGGAGTAGGATTGCACACTGGTAACGAGGTAACATTAGTGTTTAAGCCAGCACCTGCAAATCATGGTTATCAATTTCAACGCATTGATCTTGAAGGACAACCAGTAATTGAAGCTAGTGCAAATTTTGTTACAGACACAAAACGTGGTACAACCCTAGATAAATCTGGTGTTCATATTAATACCTGTGAGCATGTTCTAGCCGCATTAGTAGGCCTTGAAATCGATAATTGTCATATTGAAATAAATAATAGTGAACCACCTATTATGGATGGTTCTTCTAAGTATTTCATAGAAGCATTAGAAAAAGTAGGTAGTATTGAGTTAGAAGAGTACCGTAAAGAATATGTTGTAAAAGATATCATTACGTATCGCGATGAAGAAAGCGGTAGCGAGATCATATTAATGCCATCAGACTCTTATCAGGTAACGACTATGGTTGATTTTGGTACTAAAGTTTTAGGTACGCAAAATGCAACTTTAGATCGCTTATCAGATTTTAAAGAAGAAATTTCAGACGCTAGAACCTTTAGCTTCCTACATGAATTAGAAATGCTTTTAGATCATGGACTAATTAAAGGTGGCGACTTAAATAACGCGATTGTTTATGTGGATAAAGAGTTATCTGATAAAACCATGGAAAGCCTAAAAAAGGCCTTTAATAAAGATAATATCTCTGTTAATCCTAATGGAATTTTAGATAACTTAACGCTACATTATCCTAATGAAGCAGCACGACATAAATTACTAGACGTTATAGGTGATCTTGCTTTAATAGGAATGCGTATTAGAGGTAAGGTTATTGCAAATAAGCCAGGACATTATGTAAACACTCAGTTTGCAAAGAAAATGGCAAAACAGATTAAAAAAGAACTACGTAATAACGTGCCACACATTGATATCAATCAAGAACCGTTGATGGACATCAATCAGATCATGGCTATGTTACCGCACAGACCACCGTTTTTACTGCTAGACAAAATATTTGAATTATCAGATACTCATGTGGTAGGTTTAAAGAACGTGACAATGAATGAGCAATTTTTCAATGGTCATTTTCCTGGTGCACCGGTTATGCCAGGAGTATTGATTGTAGAGGCAATGGCTCAATCTGGTGGTATTCTAGTTTTAAGCACTGTAGAAGATCCAGAAAACTATCTGACATTTTTCATGAAAATGGATAATGTGAAATTTAAACGCAAGGTGATGCCAGGTGACACCTTAATCTTTAAGAGTAATTTAATCACGCCTATTCGTCGTGGTATTGCTCACATGCAGGCCTATGCTTATGCAAATGGTCATTTATGTGCCGAGGCAGAGCTTATGGCACAAATCTCAAAAGTTAAATAATGAATCAACCACTAGCATACGTACATCCAGGAGCAAAAATCGCCAAAAATGTGGTGATAGAACCGTTCACCACTATACATAATGATGTAATCATAGGTGAAGGAACATGGATAGGATCTAACGTTACCATTATGGAAGGTGCTCGCATAGGTAAAAACGTAAGTATTTTTCCAGGCGCGGTGATTAGCGCCATTCCACAGGATAAGAAATTTGAAGATGAGGATACTACTACGGTAATAGGTGATAACACGACGATTAGAGAATGTGTAACCATTAATCGTGGTACCTCAGATCGTATGAAAACAGTAGTAGGTAAAAATTGCTGGATTATGGCTTATTGTCATATTGCACATGATTGTGTAGTAGGTGATAACTGTATTTTTTCAAACAATAGCACGCTGGCAGGACACATTACTGTAGGTGATCACGTAGTACTAGCAGGAATGGCGGCAGTACAGCAATTTTGCCAGATAGGAAGTCACGCATTTGTAACTGGTGGATCTTTAGTACGTAAGGATGTACCACCATTTGTAAAAGCTGGTCGTGAGCCACTAAGTTATGTGGGAATTAATTCTGTAGGATTAAGACGTCGTGGTTTTGAACTAGAAAAAATTAGAGAAATACAAGATATCTATAGAATCTTGTATCAAAAGAATTATAACGTTTCACAAGCAGTTCAAATTATAGAAGCAGAGATGAGTGCAACAAATGAGCGTGATGAAATCATAGAATTTATTAAAAACTCAAAGCGAGGTATCATGAGAGGATACGTCGGTAGTAATTAAAAATACATTATGGCAAGTACAAGTGATATTAGAAAAGGATTGTGCATACGTTACAACCACGATATTTATAAAATTATAGAGTTTTTACACGTAAAACCTGGTAAAGGTCCTGCATTTGTAAGAACTAAATTGAAAAGCGTTACCTCTGGTAAAGTGATTGACAACACCTTTTCTGCAGGTCATAAAATTGACGATATCCGTGTGGAGACACATACGTTCCAGTATTTATATAATGATGGTGAAATGTATCATTTTATGAATACGGATTCTTATGAGCAAATTCAATTACCAGAATCTGTACTGGATGCACCAGATCTTTTAAAAGAAGGTGAAAACGTAAAAATCCAAATCAATACAGAGGATGATTCACCATTATCTGTAGACATGCCTCAATATGTGATCCTAGAAGTTACTGCTACAGAGCCTGGTTTAAAAGGAAATACCGCTACAAATGCTTCAAAACCAGCAACTGTAGAAACTGGCGCACGTGTTAACGTACCTCTTTTTATAAATGAAGGTGATAAAATACGTATCGATACAGAAAAAGGAGCTTATCACGAGCGCATAAAAGAGTAAATGAAATTTACACAAACACATCATTTAAAGGATATCGCTGCGATTCTCAATTGTGAGTTTGTAGGTGATCCTACTTTTCCGGTAACAGGAATGAATGAAATCCACGTGGTAACACCAGGTGATATTGTGTTTGTAGATCATCCTAAATACTATGATAAAGCCTTAAATAGTGCTGCTACCATTGTATTGATCAATAAAAAAGTAGACGCTCCAGAAGGTAAAGCGCTATTGATTTCAGAAGATCCATTTCGGGATTTTAATACACTAACATCTCATTTTCTCGCTTTCGCGAAAGCGGAATCCAAACAGCCTCAAATAGGAAAAGGAACAGTATTACAACCTCATGTTCATTTAGGATCAGACGTAGTGATAGGTTCCAATTGTTTTATACATAGTAATGTATCTATTAATGATCGATGTATTATTGGCGATAATGTTACCATTCATTCAGGAACTACCATAGGAGCAGATGCGTTTTATTATAAACGTAGACCAGATGGTTATGATAAGTTATTGAGTAATGGACGTGTGATCATAAAAGATCAGGTAGAAATAGGAGCGTTATGTACTATTGATCGCGGCGTAAGTGGCGATACTACCATAGGTTATGGTAGTAAACTAGATAATCAGGTGCATATAGGTCATGACACTGTTTTGGGAAAACATGTGTTAATCGCCAGTCAGACGGGTATTTCTGGATGCGTTATTATAGAAGATGACGTTAAAATATGGGGCCAAGTAGGAATACGCAGTGATATACGATTAGGAGCTGGATGTGAAATCATGGCGCAAAGTGGTGTTTCAAAAGATGTAGAACCAGGTGATATATTATTTGGTTCACCAGCTTCAAATGCTAAACAAAAGTTTAAAGAGATGGCTGCCTTAAGAATGTTACCTAACTTTATCAAAAATTCGTAAATGAGTGCAAAAGCAAAGAAAGTTGTGACCGCATTTTTAGATTCAGATGTATTTGTGAAAGCAGATAATTTTGATTCTTTTTTTCACCGTGATTTTAAAATGCACTGGCATGCGTCATCAGGATATAGAGATTTTGACTACGATGAGTATGAGCGTATTACTCATGTAACAGCAGCTAGTTATGAAAGTATGAGAACAGATATTTCTCACATGATTAGTGAGAAAGAAGAAGTAGCAGCACGTTTTACAGTGTATGTAAGAACATTAGAAAACCCTAGAGAAGAAGTGCCAGTAGGTTACTTTATCTCTATTTTTAAAATAAAGGATGATAAAATACTAGAAATACATCAAACTAGTCATCCTGCAGAAAATTAATAAATACAACTTAAATAGATATAAATGAGCGTTTTAGTTAACAAGGATTCTAAAATTATAGTACAAGGTTTTACTGGTAGCGAGGGAACATTCCACGCAGGTCAAATGATTGATTACGGTACTAACGTAGTAGGTGGTGTTACTCCAGGAAAAGGTGGACAGACTCATCTAGATAAACCTGTTTTCAATACAGTTCAAGAAGCTGTAGAAAAAGCAGGAGCAAACGTAACTATCATTTTTGTACCACCAGCTTTTGCGGCAGATGCAATTATGGAAGCTGCAGATGCAGGAATTGAAGTAATTATTACAATTACAGAAGGTATTCCAGTGGCAGATATGGTAAAGGCTGCAGATTACATTAAAGATAAAAACTGCCGTCTTGTAGGACCTAACTGTCCAGGTGTTATTACTCCAGACGAAGCAAAAGTAGGAATCATGCCTGGTTTTGTATTCAAGAAAGGTAAAGTAGGAATCGTTTCTAAATCAGGAACTCTTACTTATGAAGCATCAGACCAAGTAGTAAAACAAGGATATGGAGTTTCTACGGCGATAGGAATAGGTGGTGACCCGATCATAGGTACTACTACAAAAGAAGCTGTTGAATTATTCATGAATGATCCAGAAACAGAAGCTATCGTTATGATAGGTGAAATAGGTGGACAATTAGAAGCAGACGCGGCAAACTGGATTAAAGAAACCGGTAACAAAAAACCAGTTATAGGCTTTATCGCAGGAGAAACAGCACCAGCCGGACGTACTATGGGACATGCAGGAGCAATCGTAGGTGGATCTGAAGATACAGCACAAGCTAAAAAAGCAATCATGCGAGAATGTGGAATCCACGTAGTAGATTCTCCAGCAGAAATAGGTAAAAAAGTTGCTGAAGTTTTAGGATAATTCCTAATTCGTAACTTTTTAAATATAATACAACATCTTTATGGGAACTGTAAAATTAAGTGACGATGTCCTTAAACGTATAAAGTCTCATTACCTTAATGAGTATCAGCAAAAGTTGCAGGAATTAGCATCTTTAAAAGAGGTACTGGATGAATTAAAAGATGTAGAAGTTGTAGCAGCTGTAGAAGATGCTACAACTTCTATTTTAAAGTCAAAAAAGTTATCTAAAGCTAAAAAACGTGCTACAGTAGGTTTTAATGCTAGTATTGAAAAACCTGTTATTAAGAAAAGTCCCAGAGGTCGTAAGTCTAAATGGGGAACTTTTATCATAAGCCAGTTAAAGGCAAAGCAAAAACCACTTTCTTACGATGATCTTGCAAATTACGCGATTGTTAAGTTCAAATTAGATCATGCTGATTTTGAAAACGTACGCAAGAAAATAGTAGGTGCCGTTTTTTACATGAGAAAGAATGATGAACCTATTGATTCTTATGCAAAGAAAGGTTCACGAACAAAATATTTAGGATTACAAAATTGGTTTGTTAAAGAAGGTAAGTTATTACCAGATTTCAAAAACAAAATATAGATTATGAAATTACTAGAAGGAAAAACAGCATTAATCACCGGCGGTAGTCGTGGAATAGGTAAAGGAATTGCACAAGTCTATGCACAGCATGGAGCAAACGTTGCATTTACCTATGCTAGTTCTGAAGGTCCAGCACTAGAATTAGAAAAAGAGTTAATGTCATTAGGAGTTCAAGCAAAAGCTTATAAAAGTAACGCTGCAGATTTTCAAGAGTCTCAGGATCTTGTTGCAAATGTGGTAAAGGACTTCGGTACGGTAGATATCTTGATTAATAATGCTGGTATTACAAAAGACAATCTGCTTATGAGGATAAGCGAGGAAGATTTTGACAAAGTGATAGAAGTGAACTTGAAATCTGTTTTTAATATGACTAAAGCTGTTCAACGCACCATGCTTAAAGCACGCTCTGGTAGTATTATAAACATGAGTAGTGTGGTAGGTGTGAAAGGTAATGCTGGACAGACTAATTATGCAGCTAGTAAAGCAGGAATCATAGGTTTTAGTAAATCGGTTGCCTTAGAATTAGGGTCACGTAATATCCGTTGTAATTCGATAGCGCCAGGATTTATTGAAACAGAAATGACGGGTAAATTAAATGAAGAAGTAGTTCAAGGATGGCGCGATGGTATACCTCTTAAACGCGGTGGTACTCCAGAAGATGTTGCAAATGCTTGTGTATTCTTAGGTAGTGATTTATCAACTTATGTAACTGGTCAGACACTTAATGTGGATGGCGGTATGTTAACCTAATAGATTATAGATGACCTTATTGTGGATAATTCTTGCTGCGATTGTAGCAGCTGTTGTAGCCTTATTCCAGTACGGTTATATTTTTACAAGTAAAAAGAAAAGTACACGTAAACCGTGGTTTGCCTTATTGAGGTTTCTCACGGTTTTTGCTATTTTATTACTCTTTATTGGTCCTAGATTTAATCGCACCACATCTCAAGAAGTAAAACCTATTCTAGCGCTAGTAGTAGATGATTCTAAATCTATTGATTACTTAAAAGCGAGACAAAACCTTGAGAAAGACCTAGCTACCATTAACCAGTCAAATGTGATTTCTAACTCATTTGAAATTGAGCAATTTACAGTAGGAAACGAGCTTGCAACATTAGATAGTCTAACATTTTCTCAATCTGATTCTAGACTAGAATTAGGGATCACACAACCACAAGAGCTTTTTAAGAATCGTAATAAAGCCATCATCTATTTCACAGATGGAAACCAGACCGTAGGTGCAGATTACCAGTATGCACAAGTAGATGCTAAAACTAAATTATATCCCATTATTTATGGCGATACTACACAATATCCAGATTTAAAAATCACTCAACTTAATGTGAATCGTTATTCTTATCTAGAGAACGAATTTCCTGTAGAAGTATTTTTAAACTATTCTGGTAACACAGCTGTGACTACTAATTTTAGAATCACAAACGGGAAACAGCAACTACATCAACAACGACTTAACTTCTCACCAGAGAATCCGTCGCAAGTGGTCACTGTAAATATCACCAGTACTCGAGTAGGAACACAATCCATGCGCGCAACGATTGCACCACTAGAATCAGAAAAGAATACTTCTAATAATTATAGGAATTTTGCCGTTGAAGTGATTGATCAACAAACTAAGATTTTGATCTTAAGCGATATCATGCATCCAGATTTAGGTGCTTTGAAAAAAGCTATAGAATCTAACCAGCAACGTTCTGTAACGATTGCTACCACTGGTGATAAGCCAGACTTAAATGACTATAATGTGGTCATTATGTATAGTCCAGATTCAGCTTTCGCGAAAGCGTATTCACAAGCAGCCTTATTAAATAAAAACACATGGACCATCACAGGACCAGATACGGATTATGATTTTTTAAATACCGTCACCAAAGCATATCAAATAGAACCTGATGAGGAATTTGATGACGCACAACCTATCTTAAACACGGCCTATGCTAGCTTTAATTTAGAGGAATTTGATTATGGCGATTTTCCACCAGTGAAAGTTCCCTTTGGTAGTGTGAGTATGAATACAGCTCCTAGCATTTTGATGTATAAGAAAATAGGAAATGTGGAAACCGTACAACCATTATGGTACAATTATGAAGATGGTGAAAGTAGACACTCGGTACTACTAGCAGAAGGTTTCTGGAGATGGCGCGCACAAAGTTATCTGGATCAAAAAGATTTTAAAAACTGGGATGATCTTGTGAGCAGTCAGGTGCAATATCTAGCTAGTAATAAAAAGCGCAATAGGCTAGAGGTAGATTATAAGTCCTTTTATTAT
Organism: Nonlabens sp.; assembly: GCA_020630715.1. Classification (GTDB taxonomy): domain Bacteria; phylum Bacteroidota; class Bacteroidia; order Flavobacteriales; family Flavobacteriaceae; genus Nonlabens. Next base: position 141,011 of record JAHDIQ010000002.1, on the reverse strand, counting down.
CAGAACAATAAGATTACCATAAATGCACAATACCTAGATAAAAATTATGAATTTGAGGACAATGGTATCTTGAATTTACGATTGAAAAATAAATCTTTGAATGCTGTTGAAGTGAGACCATTTATTCTTGAAGGAAACAGTTATTTAGTAGACTTAAGTGGTCTGGATGCTGGAGCATATAGCTTTACGGTAACTGTAGAAAATGATGTGCTTTCACGCAGTGGTAATTTTAGTATTTTAGAATTTGACATAGAGCAACAATTTGTGAGTGCAAATGCTAGTGGTATGAAACAACTATTAGGAACAGATCAAGTTTATTATAGTGGTAACACGGCTCAAGTTATTGATCAATTGAAAAACGATCCTTTGTTTAAACCAGTACAACGCTTAAAAACAGAGTATGCCACCTTAATTGATTGGGAATATTTACTAGGTATCATTCTAGTATTACTAGGTCTTGAATGGTTCTTACGTAAGTACAATGGGTTGATTTAGTTTTCTTTTTTTAACGATAGTTTTTAAATCACACATTTGATTGTATCGTATTTTCACCATTAAATTTTAAACTAAAAATTCATGGAACGTTTACCCAAAGCTGGCTTATTTGCCATTATAGGAATTATCTTTTTTGTTATTATCATTTTGAAAAGCTCTGTAGTAATAGGAGCAGGACAAGCTGGTGTTTTATTTAAAACACTAGGAAATGGTGTTGATTTAGAAAGTACTTATGGAGAAGGATTTCATATCATCGCGCCGTGGAATGACATGATTGTTTACCCTACAAGGCAGCAGTCTATATCTGATAAAATGCAAGTTCTATCAGTAAATGGTCTAGAAGTTAAGGTAGATGCTACAGTATGGTACATGCCAGAATATGAGAAATTACCATTCCTACACCAGGAAAAAGGGCGTAATTATGAATCTGAAATTCTTGCACCAGCTATAAGTGCTGCTGCACGTAGTGTTGTAGGCCGTTATACACCAGAACAACTGTATTCTAGTAAAAGAGATGTTATTCAGGCTGAGATTCTAGAAGAAGTTCAAAAAGAACTAGAGACTCAATACGTAATCGTGAATAGAGTACTGGTTAAAGATGTAACCTTACCTATAAAAATTAAGGAAGCCATAGAGCGCAAGTTAAAGCAAGAGCAAGAATCTCTAGAATATGAATTCCGTCTTACTAAAGCTACAAAAGAAGCTCAACGTCAAAAAATTGATGCTGAAGGTAAAGCAGTAGCAAACCGTATTTTAAGTGCATCACTTACAGATAAGATTCTGACGGAAAAAGGAATTGAAGCTACTTTAATGTTATCTCAATCCCCTAATTCAAAGGTCATTGTTATAGGTGGTGGCGAGAGTGGTGGATTACCGATTATTCTTGGGAATCAGTAGAACATAGTATCATCGATGTGTAAATATTACAATATTCTTGTTCTATATTTTGTTGTGGTCGGATGTAATAATAGTATTGATTACTCTAAAAAGGATGCTTTATCACAATCCTATAATTCCTTAAAGATTAAGCACAAGATTGGTGTAATCAGTAATCAACGAAATGATTTCATATTGGAATTAAGTGAGTATTTAGAAATTGATAAAGCTCCACCAAAATCTTTATTAGATACCATATCAAAATTATCCAGTATAATGGATTTAAATTATGCCGAAAGTAAGAAATTTATAAACCAAGATATTTCTAATCATAATGATTCTCGTTTTTATGATGCTACTTTAAACTATTTAAAAGCTAATAAACAAGTTGAAGAAGACTTTGCTTTATTATTGAATCAAATCAAATCGGTGTCTTCTTTAAGAGATTCTAGTTTTATAGAATTGAGAACTAGAATGAATAATTCAATTCGAATATTACTTAATGAAGAAGTTAAGTATGAAAAGCAAGAGATTAAATTTTATACAGATCATAATATTTATAGTACTCAAGTTGATTCTATTGTGAACATTATTAAGTCTTAGCTTTTAGAAATACCATTATAGTACAAATAAAAAATGCTATCTCTCACGAGATAGCATTTTTTGGTTTTTGAATAATTCTTTTAATTCTCAGATTCCTGCTCTGCCTCAGATTCTGATGATTCTTCTTCAGATTTTGACACCTTAGCTTTCTTTACTTTGATCACTAATTCATCTTTTTTCTTATCTAGATCCATAAAGATACTGTCGCCTTCTTTTAGACCGTTGTTCACGATCTCCTCTGCAAGTGCATCTTCAATGTATTTTTGAATAGCACGGTTCAATGGTCTTGCACCGTATTGCTTATCAAATCCTTTATCTGCAATGTAATCTTTTGCTTTTTCACTTAAGGTAAGGTCGTAGCCTATATCCTTAATACGAGCAAATAGTTTTGCCAGTTCTATATCAATGATCTTATGAATGTCTTCACGTTCTAATGAATTAAATACAATCACATCATCAATACGATTTAAAAATTCTGGAGCAAAGGTCTTTTTAAGAGCTGCTTCTATAACGCCGCGTGCATTTGCATCTTCTGCATCCTTGCGAGCAGCAGTTCCAAAACCTACGCCAGACCCAAAATCTTTTAATTTTCTCGCACCTACATTACTAGTCATAATAATGATCGTGTTTCTAAAATCAATTTTACGACCTAGACTATCTGTTAAATAACCATCATCCAGAACTTGAAGTAACATATTAAAGACATCTGGATGTGCTTTTTCAATCTCATCTAGTAAAATTACCGCATAAGGTTTACGACGTACTTTCTCAGTAAGTTGTCCACCTTCTTCATAACCTACATATCCTGGAGGCGCACCTATCAACCTGCTAATGGCAAATTTCTCCATGTATTCACTCATGTCTATACGTATAAGTGAGCTGGCAGAGTCAAATAATTCACTAGCAATAACCTTAGCCAGTTGTGTTTTTCCCACACCAGTTTGTCCTAAGAATATAAATGATCCTATAGGTTTGTTAGGATCTTTTAATCCGGCGCGATTACGTTGTATTGCTTTCACCACTTTCTTAACTGCATTATCCTGACCTATCACTTTACCTTTGATAGTTTCTCCTAGGTTAGATAGCTTATTCATTTCTTTAGTAGCGATACGATTAACTGGTATTCCAGTCATCATACTTACTACCTCTGCAACGTTTTCTTCTGTAACGGTTTCTTTTTGCAATTTTGAAGCTTCTTCCCATGCTTCTTGAGCTTCGGCTAGTGCTTTGATAAGTTTTTTCTCATCATCACGCAGTTTTGCCGCTAGCTCATACTTTTGCTTTTTAACAACCGTATTCTTTTCTTCTTTAACATCTTCCAGCTGTTTTTCAAGATCTAGAATTTGCTCTGGTACTTCTATGTTATTAATATGAATTCTAGATCCAGCTTCATCTAGCGCGTCAATCGCTTTGTCTGGTAAAAAACGATCTGTCATATAACGATTAGTCAGCTTTACACAAGCTTCTAGTGCAGCATCTGTGTAAGATACATTATGGTGATCTTCATACTTACCTTTAATATTATGTAATATGGTAATCGTTTCTTCTACACTAGTAGGTTCTACCATTACTTTCTGGAAACGACGTTCTAGCGCTCCATCTTTTTCAATACTATTACGGTATTCATCTAGTGTGGTTGCACCTACACATTGAATCTCACCACGAGCTAATGCTGGTTTAAACATATTACTAGCGTCTAGTGAACCAGCAGCGCCACCAGCTCCTACGATGGTATGAATCTCATCTATGAATAGAATAATATCTTCATTCTTTTCTAACTCATTCATAACCGCTTTCATGCGCTCTTCAAACTGCCCACGATATTTAGTTCCAGCAACTAGACTTGCTAAATCCAGCGTAATTACTCTTTTATCATAAAGAATACGAGACACCTTGCGCTGTACGATACGTAATGCAAGACCTTCTGCAATGGCACTTTTACCTACACCAGGTTCTCCTATTAACAATGGATTGTTCTTTTTACGACGACTTAGGATTTGTGAAACACGCTGTATTTCTTCCACACGACCTACTACAGGATCTAGTTTTCCATCCTCTGCCGCTTTTGTAAGATCACGACCAAAGTTATCTAAAACTGGCGTTTTACTCTTTTTATTAGTCTTAGTTCCAGCTCCAGATGGAGAGAATAAGTTCTCTTTGTCATCACCAGCCATTTCATCATCGCCACTTGAATCGTCAAAACTACTTTCTATATCTGTAGTTTCTGTATATGTATCGTCATTAGAAATCATATTCTTAAACTCTTCCTTAACGCCATCATAATCCACACGCAGTTTGTTCAACAGCTTTGTGGTAGGATCATTCTCGTTACGCAATATGCATAAGATTAAATGAGCCGTATTAATAGATGAGCTTTGAAATAATTTTGCCTCTAGAAAAGTAGTTTTTAACGCACGCTCTGCTTGTCTAGTCAGATGCAAGTTCTTCTTTTCATTTGCAGCTACTTGAGTTTCTGGTTTTGCAGGACTTAAGATCTCCACTTTACGACGCAGGTGATCTAAATCAATTTGCAAATTATTTAATATATCAATTGCTTTACCATCGCCGTCACGTAATAGTCCTAGCATTAAATGTTCTGTTCCTATAAAATCGTGACCTAATCGCAGCGCTTCTTCCTTGCTGTATGCGATCACGTCTTTTACTCTTGGTGAAAAATTATCGTCCATATTGCTACTTTGAGTTAAATGTAATGATTTATGATAGTACAATACGCATACCATATTGTTAAAAGTAGGGTTGTGGTGATTACGCTTTCGCGAAAGCGTAACAAATACAGCCATTTAGGTCTAGAAAACATCTTGTTAAACTTATCCACATTTAAGCTGATAATCTGTTAATAAAAAGCTACGCATATCTAGTGCCAAGCCCTATTAATACTAGCTATTTCATTAAATTGCTGTGTTATTAATGAAACCAAATTAATTAAAAGAATTTTACATGGCAGATGGAGAAAAGTTAATCCCGATTAACATCGAGGATGAAATGAAGTCAGCATACATCGATTACTCGATGTCAGTCATAGTGTCACGAGCACTGCCAGATGTGCGCGATGGTTTAAAACCAGTACATAGGCGTGTTCTTTATGGAATGTATGAATTAGGAGTACTTTCTAATAGAGGTTATAAAAAGAGTGCGAGAATCGTAGGAGAAGTACTAGGAAAGTATCATCCACATGGTGATACATCTGTATATGATACGATGGTACGTATGGCTCAAGAGTGGTCACTACGTTACATGCTGGTAGATGGTCAGGGAAACTTTGGTAGTGTAGATGGTGATCCACCTGCGGCAATGCGTTATACAGAGGCGCGTATGCGCAAAATCTCTGAAGAAATTCTAGCAGATATTGATAAAGAAACGGTTGATACTCAACTTAACTTTGATGATACCTTAAATGAGCCTACCGTAATGCCTACGCGTATTCCTAATTTATTAGTGAATGGTGCTAGTGGTATCGCAGTAGGAATGGCTACAAATATGCCACCACACAACCTTACAGAGGTTGTGGACGGTACAATTGCTTACATTGATAATAATGACATAGAGATAGAAGAGTTAATACAACACGTAAAAGCTCCTGATTTCCCTACTGGTGGAATTATTTATGGCTACGATGGTGTTAAAGATGCTATGCATACTGGTCGTGGACGCGTTAAAATACGCGGTAGAGTGCGTATTGAAGAGGTGAAAGGTAGAGAGTGTATCATCGTAGATGAATTACCATATCAGGTGAATAAAGCTGATATGATTAAAAAAACAGCAGACCTTATTAATGATAAAAAGTTAGAAGGCATCTCTTTAATTAGGGATGAATCTGACCGTAAAGGGATGCGTATCGTTTATATCCTTAAACGTGACGCTATTCCTAATATCGTAGTAAATAAGTTATATAAGCATACAGCGTTGCAGTCTAGTTTTAGTGTGAATAATATCGCACTTGTAAATGGTAGACCACAATTATTAAACGTTAAGGAAATGATCCACTATTTTGTGGAGCATAGACATGACGTTGTAGTGCGCCGTACACAATATGAACTACGCAAGGCAGAAGAGCGCGCCCATATCCTAGAAGGATTAATTATCGCGTCTGATAACATTGATGAAGTAATTGCTTTAATACGTGGTAGTAAGAATGGTGAAGAAGCTCGTGAGAAATTAATTAAGCGTTTTGAACTTTCTGAAATTCAAGCACGTGCGATCGTAGAAATGCGACTGAGGCAATTAACAGGTCTAGAGCAAGATAAGTTGCGTGGAGAATACGATGATCTCGTAAAAACCATTGCAGACTTAAAAGAAATTTTAGATCAAAAAGATCGTCGTATGTCGATCATTAAAGAAGAGCTTCTTGAGATTAAAGAGAAGTATGGTGATGAAAGAAGATCTCAAATTGAATATGCTGGTGGTGATTTAAGTATTGAGGATATGATTCCTAATGAGCAAGTAGTGATTACTATTTCTCATGCTGGATATATTAAACGTACGCCTACTAGTGAATACAAAACTCAGAATCGTGGTGGTGTAGGTCAAAAAGCAAGCACTACTCGTGATGAAGATTTCCTAGAAGACATTTTTATAGGAACAAATCACCAGTACATGTTATTTTTTACAGAGAAAGGAAAATGCTTCTGGATGCGCGTTTATGAAATTCCAGAAGGTAGTCGTACCTCAAAAGGTAGAGCAATACAAAACCTAATTAACATTGAGCAAGATGATACAGTAAAAGCTGTAATTTGTACTCAAGATCTTAAGGATGAAGATTACATCAATAATCACTATGTAATCATGGCAACTAAAAAAGGAACCGTTAAGAAAACACTTTTAGAACAATATTCTAGACCACGAGCTAATGGTATCAACGCGATCACGATTAAAGATGGTGATGAATTACTAGAAGCAAAGTTAACTACTGGTGATAGCCATGTAATGTTAGGATTACGCAGTGGTAAGGCGATACGTTTTGACGAGAAGAAAACCAGATCTATGGGTCGTAATGCTAGTGGTGTACGCGGTATACGATTAGCCAGTGAAGATGATGAAGTTATAGGAATGGTTGCTGTTAATGACATGGAGTCTAATATCCTTGTTGTTTCAGAGAAAGGTTATGGTAAACGTTCTAGTTTAGAGGATTACAGAGAGACTAACCGTGGTGGAAAAGGTGTAAAAACCATATCTGTTACAGAAAAAACTGGAGGTTTAGTATCTTTAAAGAATGTAACAGATGATGATGGATTGATGATCATCAATAAATCTGGTGTTGCCATACGTATAGATGTTAAGGATTTACGTGTGATGGGACGTGCTACACAAGGTGTGCGATTGATTAATCTAAAAGGTAGTGACTCTATCGCAGCTGTTGCAAAAGTTGCAAAAGAAGAAGAAGCCCAGGTTGATGAGAACGTAGAAGATGTTAATGACGCTGGCACGACTGTTGCAAACGATGATAGCGAAGAATAATTTAAAAACATTTTATTATGAAAATTAGATTGACCATACTTTTCCTAGCAGTCGCAAGTATTGCCTTTGCGCAGAAAAAGGAAATCAAGAAAATTGAAAAGGCAATTGCCCAAAACGATTATAAAAAGGCTACGGAAATATTCAAAACCATAGACCCTAACAGTGTTGAGGAAAAATATAAGGCTGATTATCTTTTTTATAAAGCTGCAAGCTTAACAAACCCTACAGGCAATGAAATGCCATCAGTTAGTGATTTTAATAAAGCAGATATAGCTTTAAAGGAATCAATCAAAATGGGATTTAAGAATCAAAACTACATTCAATTCATGACCTCTATTATTAATGAAGGTAGATTTGCACTTGCTCAGAAACTTCTAAAAGAAGAGAAAACGGATGAGGCATTGGGCGTTGTTAAAGATCTGTACAAGGCCAATCCTGATAATTTAGAGATGCTTTATAATGCGGCAACCTTAGCTTATCAAGCTCAAAAATTTGAAATTGCTACTGCGGATTATGAAGCTCTTTTGGAAAAAGGATATACGGGACAACGAACAACGTATTACGGTATTGATGATAAGGGTAGTAAAGTGCCAATGTCAAAATCAGCAATTGAAATAGGTATTCAAACAGGTCAGTTTAAAAGTATGGAAATGGATACGTCAAGTTCACGTATTGGTGAAATAGTAACTAACCTTACGTGGATGTATGTTCAAAATGGAAGTATTGATAAAGGCAAGAAGTTGATGGCAACTATGCTTAATAAATACCCATCGGATTCTTCACTTGTAGATGCATCTTCAAATATTTATTTGCAATTAGGTATGATGGATGAATATAAAATTGCAATGGATAAATTACTTAATGGTAGAAAAGATCCTACCGTTTTTCAAAACCTTGCTAATGCTGCACTTAATGCTGGTAACTATGAAGAGGCGATAACGTTTTATGACAAGAGCTTAGAACTTCAAGGTGATAATTTAGCAGCACTAAATAATGCGGCTAACGCATTTATTCAAGTGGCAAACAATTTGACATTTGATAAGGACAAGGTTACAGGGAATTATAGGGAAGCTGTAGAAGCATTTAATGATAACAGAAAAAACACATACATGAAAGCATTAAATTATCTGGAGAAAGCCTTAAAATTAGACCCAACAAATGTTAATGTAGCGCAGAATTTACTGCCTCTATATGGATATTTTAAAATGGAGGATAAGCAAAAGGCACTAGAGGCGAGATTTCAATAAACGAATTTAATTAAGCTTTAATTCAAAAAAACCTCTCAAATGAGAGGTTTTTTTATATCATAGATTCTACATAAATCCGTAGCTCTTCCATAAATAATCTAAAATGGCCTTCTAGCTCATGGTAGTGTATCTTTAGTTCTACTGGAGCAAAGTTCATTTTACTACGGTTACCTGTACGTCTATTCATTTGATGAAAAATATCACTGATACCTTCAATGGTCGCATAACTTAAAAGCCAGTTTTGCTGGATCATATAAGGCATGAATTTCTGTACCTTTTTAGGTAGTATATTGAAATTAGAATTCAAATCGTTGTAAAATTTTCCTACGTAAATATCTAACGATTCTTCATGATAATCATTCCAATTGCGTGCTAGAAAATGATCATAATATAAGTCTACAATGACACTACTCCAGTGACCGTATTCATTACGTAGTAAATCTTTACTTTTTCTAACGATTTCATTAGAATCAGTGAACGTATCTATGTGCCTGTGCAGTATAATTCCATCTGCAACACGATCTGGAAACGCGCTAAAATCTTTGCCACGTACGGAATCTGCTATGAAATTACCGATACGTAATTCTGTGTCATCACCTGAAAGATAAATATGTGCAAGATAATTCATGAATACAGGTTTGTAGTTGGCTGTCGCTAGGCTTACTTTTGCAGTAAATGTAATCTTTATTTCTATGACCTTAATTAAATCTATTTCAGGAATTCGTGGTACTATTGGTGGTGAACCAGGAGAAAATTTAACGCCATTAGATGCTGTTAAGTTTGCTAGCGCTTATGCGAAATGGATAAAAGAAGCATCATCTAAGAATGCACCTACTGTGGTTATAGGAAGAGACGCTAGATTAAGCGGTGCTATGATTCAGTCTTTAGTACAAAATACTTTAATAGGTTCAGGATGTCACGTGATTGATTTAGGTTTGAGTACCACACCTACAGTTGAAATTGCAGTACCATTGGAAAAAGCAGATGGAGGAATCATCCTAACGGCTAGTCATAATCCTAAACAATGGAACGCTCTTAAATTACTTAACCATAAAGGAGAGTTTTTAAATGGAGTAGAAGGACAAAAAATTCTAGATGCAGCAGATGAGGAAAGTTTTTCTTATGCATCTGTTGACGATCTAGGGACAGTTACGGTAATTGAAGATTATATAGATAGACATGTAGAACTAGTTTTAGCCATGCCAGTAACAAAGGTTGATGCAATTAAGGCAATGAATCTTAAAGTTGTGGTAGATGGGGTAAATTCTACAGGTGGAATTGCCGTACCTGCTTTACTTAAAAAATTAGGAGTAGAGTTGATAGAGCTATATTGTGAACCTACTGGACATTTTCCACATAACCCAGAACCTTTAAAAGAACACTTAGGAGATCTGGCCGAAGCTGTAAAAAAACATCAAGCTCATTTAGGTATTACCGTTGATCCTGATGTGGATCGACTAGCCTTCATGACAGAGGAAGGTGAAATGTTTGGCGAGGAATATACTCTAGTGGCTTGTGCAGATTATATTTTAAGTCATAAAAAAGGTGATACAGTTTCTAATTTATCATCTTCTAGAGCCTTACGCGACGTAACAGTTAAACACGGTGGTAATTATCATGCTGCCGCCGTAGGCGAGGTTAATGTCGTTAATAAAATGAAAGAGGTAAATGCTGTCATAGGTGGAGAAGGAAACGGCGGTATTATTTATCCAGAATCCCATTATGGTCGTGATGCACTTGTAGGAATAGCGATGTTCTTATCATTGCTAACGGAAAAGGATATGAAAGTAAGCGAATTAAGATCGAGCTATCCTTCATACTTTATGAGTAAGAAAAAGGTCAATTTAGTAAAAGGAATGCCTGTAGATGCGATTTTGAACGATATTGCTACTAAATATAATAGTGAAGAATTAACTACTATTGATGGTGTTAAGATTGATTTTGAAGAGAATTGGGTTCATATGAGAAAATCAAATACAGAACCTATCATCCGCATTTACACAGAAGCTTTTTCACAACAAGCCGCAGATGATTTAGCGACACGTTTTATTGCTGAGCTCGAGGAGATAGCACAACATCACGCTTAGCATTTTCTGGTGTCACTTTCCAGCGTTTATGTGACCATAGGTAATATTCTGGTTGTTTTCTGATTTGTTTTTCTAATAAGTCAAAAAATCCATCTGTTATTTGCCATTCCTCAGTTTGGGCACCGTTCTCTGTGATAGTATGAAACGTTGCTTCATAAAACCCACGTTTTACTTTTTCAACTGCAAGAAATAAAACCGCAGTATTGTATTTACGAGCTATACGTTCGCCGCCTGTAAATACAGCACTGGTCTTATTAAAAAAAGTAGTGAAATGAGTGGCTCTATATCTGGCAGGCGCTTGATCTGCAACTAGGCCGTATAACGCGAGTTCACCACTATCAATTGAACTTCCTATCTCTTTGGTAGCTTTGTGGCTAGGAATTAAGGTAGAATTAAACTTTTTTCTAATTTTCACAATTAAATTGTTGAAATACTTATTAGCTAGAGGCTTATAAACGGCTATTATTTTATATCCTGATTGGCCATCTACACACATGGTCCACTCGTAACTTGCTTGATGTCCAAATAGTATAACGACAGGCCTTTTCTCTTCGTATAACGATTGAACCAAATCAATATTTTTAAACACAAATCGTTTACGCATTTCCTCATGTGATAATCCCATTGATAAAATAACTTCAATAAAGCTATCACAAAAATGTTTCGTACTTGCTTTATATAGTCTTTTGATTTCTTGATCGTTCTTATGGGGAAATGCAGTTTTTAAGTTACTAGTGATTACATCTTTTCTATACTTGATAAGATAAAAAAGTACTAGAAAGACCAGATCACTTAATAGATAAGCTAGTCTAGGAGGAAATCTAGAAATAATCCAGATTACAGGATAAAACATATAAAAAGCAACGGCTTGCATAAAAAAGCTTTTGGCAAATATACTATCTTGTAGGCCTAGAAAAATAAGACTATGAATATACCTTTAGATATAGTTACTATAGTAGTTGTTCTGTCCTGCGTCATAGTAAGTATAAAAGGATTTAAGGATTTAACTTTTTTTAATAATTTTAAATTCTGGATTGCTGGAATACAAAATGGCGAACAGTACCGTTTTTTCACAAGTGCTTTTTTACATGCTAATGTGCAACATCTGGCGTTTAATATGATTACGTTGTATTTTTTTGCCCATTATGTAGTTCAAAACATTGGAACAACAGGTTTTATAGCAGTTTATTTAGCAGGTCTTTTTGCGGGTAATGGATTAAGCTACTTATTTCATAAGAATGAATATCACTATAGTTCTATTGGTGCAAGTGGTGCTGTAATGGGAATTGTATATTCGGGTATACTGTTAGAACCTGATTTATACATCTATGGAATAGTACCAGGCTACGTATTTGCAATAGGATACCTTTTTTATACCTTATATGGAATGAAGAAAAGAAATGATAATATAGGTCATGACGCACACTTCGGTGGTGCCGTAGCAGGTTTTATTGTCACCATTGCATATAATTATCAAATTGTTTTTGATCAGACACTTACGGTAGGTTTAATGACCCTACCTATTATTGCTTTGTTTGTAATGAAAAAATTAAGATACATATAACTCTATAAGACTTCTTCTAGTTTATCGTGAAGTGCTTTACCACGTAAGTTTTTTGCTATGATTACACCGTTTTCATCTATTAAAAATGTAGCTGGAATACCCTTAACATTATACATTCTAGCGATGGGGTCATTCCAATAGGCTAAATTTGAAATATGTGACCAGGTCATTTGATCTTTTTCAATAGCAGCCTTCCATGCAGCATCTGCATTAGGACGATCTAGTGAAACACTCATAATGTTAAAACCTTTTGCGTGATACTTTTTATAAGCAGCAACGACATTAGGATTTTCTCGTCTGCATGGACCGCACCACGACGCCCAGAAATCAATCAAAGTTACCTTTCCCATTGCATCTTCTAAACTCATTATTTTTCCATCTGGTGTTTTACCTTCAAAAGGTGGTGCTTTTTTACCTATGCCAGTTACTTCATATTTAAGTAACATATCTTCTAAACTTTTTGCAATAGGATTTTGTTGTCCAGCCTTTGTTAATGAATCAAATAGTTCTCTAGCTTTATCTGGGTTAATTAACTTAGAATTCATTAGGTCACCTATGATAATACTACTCACCATACTATTAGGATTAGATGTTACCATATCAGTAGACATTTTTAGAAAATCCTTTTCACTAGTTTGCCATAAGGCAGTAATACGACTTCCTTCTTCTTGATTACCGTTACGGAATGCTCCAGTACGTTCTTTTTTTAATTTTGTAGCCTTTTTTGATTGTTTTAATTGCTCTTTTTTAAATGCAGTAAGCAATTCATTATCCTTATTACCTGTAACAATACTTTTAGCTAGACTATCTTGATAAACTGTCATTTTTAAAGGACTGTTATCATTAATGAAAATAAAACGTTGTGGTCCAGTATCCATAGTAATGAAACGTAATTCAGGACCTGTTAAGTTTTCAAAGTCTTTAAAGGCAAACTTTTCTTCCATCACAATAGCCGTATCAACTGGGACAGGTCTGTTGCTAGGACCTAACTTATTCATGTAAATACGCATACCATTATAAATACCTGGTGCGTCACCATCTATAAAGTTGTTGCTAATGTCTTTTTTCTCATTACATGAGGTGAGTAAAAACAATAATGACAAAGAAAAAATCACATATTTCATAATCAGGAATTTTTTCAAAAATAAGAGTTTCCTTTAAGTATGATGGGTTAAAGTATTTCTAAAAAATAATAACTCGATTATTGTTCTATTTATAGCTGTACCTTTGAACTATGAACCAATTACCTGATGATTTTATGATGGAAGTCACCTTAAGTTTTCACAAGGTGATAGAACACTATAAAAGCCGTTACGAGGCAACAAATGATCCTATTTCAAAACAGTACTTACAAAATATTTTAGATTTTGTAGCTCGTAATCCTGAACTAGAAACAGGAATTTCCATAAATGACTTTGATAAAAAGGAGGAAGTTATAAAAGTACTGTTAGCAGATTTATTTCCTACAGCGTTAACACTAAATGAAATTAAGGCAGCGACGATTCCTTTTTCAGATTTCCTATTTAATAAATCACAGCGATTTGAAAATATCCTAAGAGATGCCGGTGCTACAGATGATTTTTCTTTTTTAGAGAATGCTGATTTTGATTATTTTAAAATGGCTTGTGGTGTTATTTTAAATCAATGCTACAATTTTCAAATAGACCTAAGTAGACCTATGCACTGTAAGATACCTGATGGAAAGGGTAGTTTAAAGACTTACAGAGTTACTTATAATGCAGATTTTGTAGAGGTTCATTTAAAAGACAAAAATCATGAACTATCAGATGATTGTATCAAGCATTTGCTTAAAGAACCAGATAATTTAGATTTATGGAAAGAGAAATTTCCAGCTGGTAGTTATTCATTTGTAGGTTTTGGGATTGTTTCATTGACAGATGTGACTGTAGATGTAGCTATTTCTGATTTAAAGACGATCCTTATGAGTAGTGTGGATGATAAAACTCACACTAACGAAGATATTAAATTGATTTTTAGACAGATTTTTAAACTTCCTGATCTAGAGGTAGGATTTACAGTATATAATCATGAGGACCGTTTGTTTGAAACGATGGTATATGGCGACAGCTCTAGTTTTTTATTAGGTGATGAGACAGAGAAGCATTGCGATCTTGCGCTATGCAAAGACTCCTATGAGAGATTACTAGCTCGTTTTGAACCACTTATTATCCCAGATGTTTCTCACTATAAAACCCTAGTAAACAACGATTTTTTACCTAAAAACTTAGAATTAAAAGGTTTTAAAAGTGCGATTTTTTATCCTATCCACAATGATGGTAAGCTGTTAGGAGTTCTAGAGCTGGTAAGTAATAACGGCTATGAGCTTAACTCTTTTAATGCTAAAAAATTAGATTCAATATCTCATTATTTAAGAGCCGCATTAGTACGTTCTAATCAAGAATATAACAATAGTGTAAAAGCATTGATACAGACGGAATGTACATCCATTCATCCTAGCGTGCAATGGAAATTTGAAAAAGAAGCACGTAGATTGTTACGTTCTAATCTGGCCCAAAAAGAAGATAGTTTCACAGATATCAGATTTGCAGATGTCTATCCATTATTTGGTCAGATTGATATTGTGGGAAGCAGTAATGCTCGTAATCAGGCTGTTGAGAACGATTTAGTACATCAATTAGAAAGAGTTTATGAGATTTTCGCTTTCGCGAAAGCAAAAGAACCACTACCTATTTACGATCAAACAAATCATCGTATTCAACAATATAAAGAAGAGTTAGTATCGCAAGGTGTTACCGCAAATACGGAAAATGAAATCACTGGAATCCTTAAAAATGAGGTAAATCCACTGATGAAACATGTCAAGAATTTATCACCAGAATTAAAATCTAAAGTCCAAGCCTACGAGGCAGATTTAAATGATGTTAGTGATGTAATATATGTACATAGAGATAATTATGACCGTACCGTACAAACGGTTAATGAGAAATTAGCACGCTATCTAGACAAAAAGCAAAAGGATGCACAACAAATCCATCCACACTTTTTTGAGCGTTTTAAAACAGATGGAATTGAGCATAATATCTATATAGGAGATAGTATTACGGCTCAATCTACCTTTGATCAGGTGTATCTTTCAAATTTAAGATTGTGGCAATTGCAAACCATGATAGAGATGGAACGGCGTTTTTATGAATATCAAAAAGAGTTGCCGGTAGCTATTGAAGCCGCTAGTATGATTTTAGTTTTCGGGAATACGTTGAGTGTAAGATATCGAGTAGACGAGAAGCGTTTTGATGTTGATGGCGCTTATAATGCGAGATATGAGGTGATTAAAAAGCGTATTGATAAAGCACATATTAAAAATACCCAAGAGCGCATTACCCAAAAAGGAAAGATCGCTATCGTTTACACTAATGATGATAGTAAGCGCGAGTATTTAAGATACATTTCTTTCTTACAGCAACAAGGTTATCTCACAGATCAGGTCGAGCTTTTAGAATTAAGCGATGTGCAAGGAGTAGTAGGCTTAAAAGCGATTAGGGTGATGGTGAAGTATGAGTAGCCACCTAATTTACCATCATCCATCCTTTATCGGTTTTTTTGAAGTAGTATAATTGATCTAGATTTGTACCACAATAGAGAAAAGGTGAGTATAAAAAATCCTTAACAACAGCGGTTTTTGATTTAGAATCATAAATAGGATATGAAACATTATGAATCAAGTGTCCGTTATATTTAGATTCCCATAATTCCTTTAAATCAATAGAATCGTTTTTTTTAAAGTAATAATTAAATTCTTCTGATTCTATGAAGTTTACACCATGAATCTGATCTAAATCCCATAATATACTTGTAAAAGTGGGGAAAGGTTCAAACTCTTCCCCATTAAAAGGAAGTTCTATAACATTACCGTTATTATCTTTTGTAACTAATTCAGGTTGTTTTAACTGCCTGCTATTTATGTAAATCGTAGAATGTGATTTTTTAAAATACTTAATTAAGTGTTCATTCATTATTTCATAGGCATCTGTTTGAGAAAATTCCTCTTTTTGAAGATTTTTATTTCCTTTACAGTTGAAAAACAGAACTGAAATTAAAATTATAAATCTTCTCATTTAGCATCAATTAAATTCCTCTTAGCTCACCACCGCATCTAAATCTAAGGTCGCAAATGATATTACAAAAGCCACTACAGATAGGATAATACCTATCATAAATATGGTGTAAGTAAGTCGTAAAAGCTTGTATTTACGAGCTAGAACAATACCTAAATAATACAAATCTTTAATTAGTGATTCATACACATCTTCTTTTTCATCCAGCAAACTCATTAAAGAGGATTTGTATTTATCTAGAGGCATTTTATGAAAATTACCAAAAAACAATAAGTTTACCTTCTTACTTTTCACCTGTTCATCTGTAAATTCTCCAGTAGTTACATTAGGTCTGGTAGACATAATAGATAAAATAATACTTGCTACAGAAAATAATACAAGGATTAAAGTAGGCCATAGTAAATGACGATTACTGATCTGTTCTAGTTTAGGAATTAAATTAGCTAGCGCTAGAGATATAATAATAGCATTTACAGAAAGTAAGATATTTGCTTTAGTATCTGCTATATCACTTAGTTTAATATGATTACGTAATGCGGTTCTAAAAAGGGTTTGAATAGCACGTTCTGGACTTTGATTCTTAAGCGCCGCTTTTGCTTGTTCCTTTTTTAAGGATGCTTTTTTCTTCTTTTTACGCTTCATTAACTTGAGTAAATTTTTATTTTTACTCTTATTCCAGTTTTTAATCGCATACGTAGAGAAGTAGCGATGTTTTTCTGTAAATACTTTTATATTCTCCTCGCGCCACTCCTTGTTTGTATGATTAGCAACACCTCTAAGTGCTAGTTCCTTTTTAAGTAATTCACTAGTTTCTTTATAGTATTTTTTAGCAAAATGTGATGAATCGGCATCTCTAATAATCTCTTCTAATTTATTACTAGGAACATCATCAAATTTAGTTGCTAAAATCAGTTTTTTTACCTGATCGATAATATCCTTATCTACTTCATGCTTATTTAGAAAATCTTCGGCAATTTGAGCTCCGCGTTCCTCATGGTTATCAGAACCATTAATATAACCTACATCGTGCAACCATGCGGCAAGTAATAATGATTGTTCCTCTTTAACACTGATTTTAGTGTTTTCAATGATCTCTTGCGTACTTTTAACTACTCTACAAGTATGAGTGTAATTATGATAGACATAGATTTCATTTAATTCATTTTTAAATAGATTAAGAACAAATTGGTCTGCCTTTTTTATGATTTCCTCCATACTTTCAATAATAACTTTATTAAAATCATATATTCTTAAATTATGACTAAAAATACTACTCTTTTACTATTACTTATAATTTTTACTGGTTGTGCCACCTATGAGGCTCAATACAAAGATGAATTACAAGATGTATATCCTGCAGATATCAATATTTCCAAGACATTTTATTTAATAGGTGATGCAGGAAAGTCGCCTATGAATGGTAAAAGTGAAGGGTTACTTGCTCTGGAAAACCATATTAAATCACAAAATACAAAAGATGCACATCTGATTTTTTTAGGTGATAACATCTATCCAGTTGGTATGCCAGATAAAGAATCTGACTTTCGTAAAAAGGCAGAAAATCATCTCAATGCTCAAATAAGTGTAGCATCACAATTTGATGGTCGCACTATTTTCATTCCTGGTAATCATGACTGGTATGATGAAGGATTAAAAAATGTAGAGCGTGAGAAAAAATATATAGAAAATGCACTGAATAATAAAAACATTTGGGAACCTAAAGTAGGTTGTCCACTTGAGAGTAAAGAGTTAGCACCAGACATACAATTAATTATATTAGATAGTCAGTGGTTTTTAGAAAAATGGGACAATCACCCTACTATAAACGATGATTGTGACCAGATTAAAACACGCGAGCAACTATTTTTAGAAATTGAAGGTGAGTTCAAAAAAAATCAGGACAAGACGATTTTATTTTCACTTCACCATCCTTTATATTCAAATGGAATTCATGGTGGACAATACGCCGCGTCAAAGCACCTGTTTCCTACACAACGTAAAATACCTCTTCCTGGACTAGCTTCTTTAGTCAATTTAATTAGAACTAGCGGTGGTGTAAGTGCACAGGATAATCAGAATGAACGTTACCAGACTATGGTAAATCGTATAACAACACTGGCACGTGCTTCTCAGGCTTCTCGTATTATTTTTGCTAGTGGGCATGAACATACACTTCAATACATAGAAAATGACGGCATTAGGCAAATAGTTTCTGGTAGTGGTTCTAAGAAAAGCTACGCAGCCTTATCAAATGACGGTTTATTTGCTTATGGAGGAAAAGGATTTGCACGTTTAGACGTTCTAGAGGATGGTAGCTCTTGGGTTAGGTATTACGATTATTTTGATCAAAAAGCACGACTCATTTATACAGTCAAGGCAATTGATACACCACCAGTATTTAATATGGAACAACTGGATAAAAATGATGACGCTTTCGCGAAGGCGAGTGTATACAAACCTGAAAGCACAAAAGTATCAGCCGTTTATGAATCAGTATGGGGAACCAAGTATCGAGAATTATACGGTGTGGATGTCAAGGTTCCTGTTGCGCATCTTGACACCTTATATGGTGGGCTAGAAGTGGTGCGCGCTGGTGGTGGACATCAAACTAGAGCCTTAAGACTTAAAGCTAAAGACGGTAGAGAATATAATATCAGAGCTTTGCGCAAAAGTGCTGTTCAATTTCTTCAGACCACGGTTTTTAAAGAAAATAACATCGTAAAAGATTTTGAAGACACTGGGGCAGAGGATTTAATATTAGACTTTTATACTGCTGGACATCCATTTGCCGCAGTTACCATTCCAGATCTAGCAAATGCATTAGGAATTTATCATACCAATCCTAAAATATTTTATTTACCTAAACAAGAGGCTTTAGGAAAATACAACACAGACTATGGTGATGAATTGTATTTACTAGTAGAGCGACCAGAAGAAAATCATAAGGATTTAGAAAGTTTTGGTAAGCCAGATGATATTGAAAGTACGGCAGATGTTTTTGAACGGTTACGTCGTGATGAAAAATACAAAATTGATGAGCCTGCTTATGTGCGTGCTCGTATGTTTGACATGTTGTTAGGAGACTGGGATAGACATCAGGATCAATGGCGCTGGTCAGAATTTGAATTAGAAGATGGAACTCACTTATTTAAACCTATTCCTAGAGATCGTGATCAGGTATATTCTAATTTTGATGGTGCTCTTTTTGCAACATTGCGCACCATGATGGGAGCAACAAAGCAATTTGCCACTTATGATGATGAACTAAACAATGTAAAATGGTTCAATACTGCCGCCACATATTTAGATCGTTCTCTATCGCAAAATAGTGATAGAAGCACATGGATTAAAGAGGCTAGATTTATACAGCAAAACCTTAGTGACGAAGTCATAGAGAATGCTTTTAGGCATTTACCTAAAGAGGTTTATGATCATGAGTCGACACGGTTAATCATAGAGAGTATGAAAAAACGTCGTGAAGATTTAGTTGATATAGCAAACAGATATTACAATCATTTATCATCACTAGCCATTTTAAGAGGTACAGATAAGGATGATATTATAGAAATAGACCGTAAATCAAAAGGTGTTACAGAGGTAAGAATTTATAGGAATAAAGATGGTGAAAAAGCAGATATCGTTGCTCAACGTACTTTTCTTTCTAGTGAAACATCAGAAATATGGATCTATGCACTAGACGATGATGATATTATTACAGATATGGGTAAAGGATCTAATAAGATTAAAGTAAGAGTTATAGGTGGACAAAACAATGATATTTATGACTTTCAATCTGGTAAGCACATTTCTGTTTATGACCATAAATCAAAAAATAATACTTTAAAAAACTTAAGAAAATCGCGACTACGACTATCAGACAATTATACAACTAACCTATACGATCCTAGAAAAACGATATCTAGTTCTAATGCGTTAACACCAGCTATAGGATTTAATCCTGACGATGGTTTTAAAATAGGAGTACAAAACACTCATATTTATAAAGGTTTTAATCGTAACCCTAATACTAGAGTCCATAGAATAAGCGCGGCCTATTATTTTGCAACAAAAGGATATGATATAGAATATAATGGAGAGTTTTCCGGTGTGATTAATAAATATAATCTACTAGTTCATGGTCGTTTTGCAGGACCCACGTTTGCAGAGAATTTCTTTGGGTTTGGAAATGAAACGCTGAATCCTCAAGAAGATTTAAATTTTGACTTTAATAGGGTTAGAATAAGTGAAAGTACAGTAGGGCTAGGCATAAGACACAATGGTGAATACGGTTCTAATATTAAGCTTATGGCATCATTGCAAGGTTTTCAAATAGAACTAGACAATGATAGATTTATTGGGACGGTAGAAGATCCTGAAACAAATCCTGAATTTTATGATCGTAAATGGTTTGCAGATTTACATACTACCTATAATTATGAAAGTTATGATGATACTATAAACCCTACGAATGGGATGATTTTTGAAACAACTTTAGGTGGAACGTATAACTTACAATCCAGTGATAGATCTTACGCTTATTTACAGCCTAAGTTAGGTTTTTACAATGCTCTTTCTAAGAATAGGAAATGGGTATTGAAGTCCATAGTTCAAGGGCAAATCAATTTAGGTAACGAATTTGAGTTTTTTCAAAGTGCACAACTGGGACAAAATACGGGATTACGTGGTTACCGCACACAGCGCTTCTCAGGACAGCGATCATTTGCCACTAGTGGTGATGTGCGTTATAGTTTTGATAAATTTAATAGTGGTTTTATTCCTTTGCAAATAGGCGTGTTTGCAGGTGCAGATGTAGGAAGAGTATGGTTAAGTGGTGATTTTAGTGAACAATGGCATAATAACTATGGTGGAGGATTTTTTGTAAATTCAGCAGAAGCTATAGGTGCTACCTTTAACTTATTTCACGGTGCTGATGGGTTTAGGTTTAGTTTTCAGGTCGGGTTTAGTTTTTAACATTGAATATGAATAAAAACGGGATCATTTATATCGCCTTAGGCAGTGCTATTGTGATATTAGGAATAGTCATGTATCTGTTAGAAGTAGTAGGATACACAGGCTTACTCATTTTTGGGTTTCTAGTAGAATTGTATGGTGTATACGTCTTTTGGAAAAATAGAAGAAGAAAATAACTTATTGTATAACTACCATTTAAGCTTACGATCTATAACAAAACCTATATTGAACATTACTTCCGTTCTGGACATTTGCGATTGAGAATCAAATATTAAAGCATCGTTTGTAGTTTCTAAACGTCTCGCTTCTAATCTAATGAATGAATCTGCTGATGGTCTATATTCTATAGAAGCCGTCAAACCATATAACTGAAGTCCAGAGTCGGCTATCATATCACTAGGTACTAATCCAGAAATAAAACCAGATTTATCCTTGAATAATTCGAATCTTGAGGTAATTGAGAATTTATCATTAAGTATTAATTTTAAACTTGATAAAAAATTATACATATTTAAAGTTTTACTATTGTTAATTCCGCTATTTGTTTGTGTGCCATAGTCACCACCTACTTGAAGTAATAATTTAGTAGAAATAGCTGTGGTTATATATAAATTATGGTAGGTTCTAAATTGTTTAATAGAACTTTCTGGAAACGATTCATCTCCTAATAAATTTTTGTAGGTTAAAGTAGCGTAATCGTTCAAATTATAATTCAATAATACTCCTAAACTAAATTTATCATTGTCATTTATAAACTGATTATATCCATTTAAAAGCCATAGTTCTCCAGACCATTTAGAACTAAATTCATAGGACATTTTAATTCCAGCTTGATAAAAGGGTTCATTGAAAGTGGCAACTGTAGTTGTGGTGGTCCAATTATTCTTAGGCAGAAAACTTTCAGTTCCTATGTGGGTTGTAAATAGACCAGTATCAATCCATAATTTTTCATGAATTTGTATTCCGACGTTAGCTTCTTGAATCGCATTAAATTCATCAGACCAGGTTGCGCCTGCAATATCACCGTAGTGAAACATCACAGATGATCTTATGTTTTTGCTATGGTAAGTTGCTCCTAATTGTACAACATTTAATCCTACATGATTAGATCTAGGTGCAGTCGTGGAAAAAGACCTGTATTGACTATTACTTTTTTCGTTGTCTGCACTAAGGTAGCTATCCAAATAGCCTTTTATCTCTAACGAATTATTTTTAGAGTCAACTTGTGCACTTGTGAATAACACTGTACAAAATAGAAAAGGTAATATTAATATTTTCATTGAGTTCAAATCTTGGCTTATCAAATCTTTAATAAATAAAATAGACTAAATGATTTATAGTGTTTTTTTAACTGTATACTAGTTAATAATTGTCATTTTTGTGAAAATGCATAAAGAATGGGTGGTGTTTTCCAATCTATTAATAATCGTTACAAGCGTTTTAAACTTAGTTTAAGTCCACAACAAAACTTGTTTTATGGTTTTTTAACCTATGTAATCGCTGGGTTTGTATTGCTATCCCTACCATGGTTACAAAAACAACCGACTACACTTATAGACAATTTATTTATTGCTACTAGTGCAGTATCAACAACAGGATTAGTTACTGTAAGTGTTTTTGATAGTTACAATATAGCAGGTCAATTTGTGGTAATGCTTCTTTTTCAACTAGGAGGAATAGGTTACTTAACCTTTACTACATTTATGCTGTTATCCACCACAAGAAAGATAACTCACTGGCATAAAAAGCTTTTGAACACAGAATTTACCTTACCAGTAACTATTAAAATAGGCGACTTTTTAAAATCAGTTATTATTTTTACCATTGTAATGGAAACTATAGGTGCTGTACTATTTTTTATTGCATTTTATAATAGAGGAATGCCTGTAGGTGAAGCATTATGGAATGCTATATTTCACAGCATTAGTACATTCTGTACTGCTGGGTTTAGTTTATTCAATAGTGGTTTTACAGAGTATGTAGGTGATGGATTTGTGAATTTTATAATTGCTTTTCTGGCTATTGCTGGCTCTTTAGGTTTTATAGTTGTAACAGATCTAGTCTTGTGGATTAAAAATAGATCGCATAAGCTTAGTTTTACCACTCAAATCATTTTTATAGGATTCGCTATTCTTTTATCCTTAGGGTTCTTATTTATTTTCTTTTTGGAGCCTACAGTAACCATCTTGACAGGTTCAGAACGTCTATATGCTGCTTTTTTTCAATCTATGACTGCTATGACTACAGTAGGCTTCAACACCGTTGATTTTGGGTTGTTCTCATTACCTATTATTCTTATAACTGTGTTATTAATGTACATAGGAGCGTCACCTTCAGGTACTGCTGGTGGGATGAAAATCACTACACTTACGGCCGTATTCGCAATTATGAAAAGTAGATTACGTGGATCAAAAAACATTACGTTTCTAGGTCGTAAAATACCGTTTGAGCGACTTTATATAGCGACATCTTCTTTTATATTTTATACCTCACTTATATTTTTAATAACACTGATTCTAACTTTTACAGAAGGTTTTAGTTTTGAACAGATTCTATTTGAGGTAAGCTCTGCACTAGGTACTGTAGGTTTAAGCATGGGAATTACAAGTGATTTATCAATTATAGGTAAAGTTGTAATTATATTAACCATGTTTATCGGTAGGTTAGGAGTTCTTACTTTTGGGCTAGCAATATGGTCTAAATCAAATAAAAATAATAAAACTATTGCTATTCAAGATGACATAGCAGTTTAGTAGATAGTCTATCATTTAATAAGCGTATATAATTTTAGGATTTAGATCTAACACATAACGCTCACCATACTTATGTAGATATGATCTAAGAATCTGGTTGGTATGAAAATTTGCCACTTTACGATCTATGAAGTTTTCACAATCTTCTATGCTAGCAATACTGTCATGAGAACTTACGTATCCATAACCTTGATATTCACCATCTTTAATTAGTACGATACATTCCTCATCTATCGTTCTCCCAGGTTGTTTGATGGTATAGGTAGGGTTTTGAGAATGTAAGGATTCTATGGCTTGTTGTGCTCTGATATTATAAAGACTGATTAATTCCTCTTTACGACATACACCATTACAAGATTTTAATTTATAATGAGAAGTACAATCTGCCTTTGTTTTAAAACTACAATAACGTGGACATAGATTAAAATCTGCACATAGTTGTTCTAATTGCTCTACCGCATGAGCTCTATTGTAATGGGTAATGACCGTATAATCATACGACTTTACTAACCCTACCGCAAATTGAATCACACCTAGCTGATTCTTATAGTGCAAAATTTGATAAGCAGGTTTTGGTTTCTTTTGAACCACATTAAATTTAGGATAGTACTTTTTAATTAAGTCAGACTCTTCTAGTAACGCGACCAGCTCATTACCAGTAGGAATATGTTCTATATGATGAATCTCTTGGCACATTAAATAAGATTTAGACCGCTTAGAATAAAAATGTGACAGTACACGTTTACGCAGGTTAATGGCTTTGCCTACATAAATGACTTTTTGTTCTTTATTTTTAAATAAATAAACACCATGACGCTCTGGTAATTCATCAAACTGTGATCGATCTAGATGCGGTGGAAATGTGCCTTCTTTCTGATTGCCATTAATAAATTTTTGAAAGGTTTCACCAGACTCATTTATGGATAATAGCTTTTTAAAAAGAATTACGGTAGCATCAGTATCACCTTCAGCGCGATGCCTGTTTTGTAATTTGATGCCTATCTGGTCACATAATTTACCTAAACTATACGAACGCATTCCAGGAATCAATTCTCTGGATAATCTTACGGTACATAGCTTTTTACGCTTAAAATCGTGATTGATCCTTTTAAACTCGTTGCGCAACACATTGTAGTCAAAGTTTACATTATGCGCCACAAAAACACAATCCCGCGAGAATTCAATAATATCTTGAGCTACCTCGCTAAAAAGAGGTGCTGTTGCCACTAGTTCGTTATCGATTCCTGTGAGCGTAGTAATGTAATCTGGAATCAATGCTTGTGGATCGATAAGCGTTGTAAATTTATCTAATACAGTTGCGCCACACATTTTAACCATACAAATTTCGGTCATGCGGTTACCGCTCATACGGTTTCCCGTGGTTTCAATATCTACGATGCAGTAGTGCTGTTCTTTTGAATTCAATATACTATTATTGGGAAATATTCCAAAATTATGGAATTATTCCTATATTAAAAGAGTTTTGAGTAGTCTTTTTTCACTATTTGTAATTTTTGTGATATGTGGTGATTATGAGAATTACGCTTTCGCGAAAGCGTAATCAACACATCCTTAATAAATAATCATAAACTTTTCTTTCTATGAAAGTATCTATTAAATCCTTGAAGTATTTTTCACAACGAATTAATCTAGAATTATGAAAATCATTTTTAGCCTTTTATTGTCTATCGTTAGTTTTACCTTATTTGCACAGCAAGAAGCAGGCTGGCTGAGGCATAGCGCCATATCACCGGATGGAAGCGAGATCGTATTTACCTACAAAGGAGATCTTTACAAAGTAGCATCCAGTGGTGGTGATGCACAACAATTAACCTTTCATGAGGCGCATGATTATCAGGCTGTATGGAGTAAGGATGGTAGTAAAATCGCATTTGCCTCAAATCGTTATGGAAACTATGATGTGTATGTAATGGATTCAAAAGGTGGCGATGCGACTAGATTAACCTATCATTCTAGTAATGAACAGCCGTTTACGTTTACTAGCGATGATGCATCGATTTATTTTGGTGCGGTGCGCATGGATGACGTGAATCACAGGCAGTTTCCTACTGGTTCACAGCCAGAAGTATATACAGTTCCAGTTTCTGGCGGTAGAGTAGATCAGGTGTTTACTATCCCAGCAGAACATTTAAGCATCAATAAAGATGGTAGCACGATTTTATACCACGATAAAAAAGGTGGCGAGAATATATGGCGTAAACATCATAGATCTAGTATTACTAGAGATATTTGGCGATTTGACACAGCGACTGGTCAGCATCAAATGATTACTAATTTTGATGGAGAAGATAGAAAACCTGTTTTTTCTGAAGATGGAAATTCGTTCTATTATTTAAGTGAAGAAAGTGGTAGTTTTAATGTGTTTCAATCAGATCTAGATGGTAATAATAAAAGACAACTTACTGATTTTAAATTACATCCTGTACGTTTCCTTTCTGCAGGAAATGGTGTGATCTCTTTTAGTTATGATGGTAAGTTATACACCATGCGTGATGGTGCAACTCCAGAAAAACTGGTGGTAGATATCACTACTCAACAAATTAATAATACAGACAAGTTTATATCGATTAATGGTGGTGTAAGAGAAATGGAAGTTTCTCCTAATGGAAAAGAGATTGCATTTATCGCTAGAGGTGAGGTTTTTGTCACCTCTGTAGAAGAATCGTTTACTAAAAGAATTACAAATACACCAGAGGCAGAGCGTTTTGTGACGTGGTCATCAGACGGGAAATCTGTGGTTTATAGTAGTGAACGTAATGGCAACTGGAGTATTTATAAAACAGAAAAAACAAGAAAAGAAGAACCTTTTTTCTTTGCTTCTACACTTTTAAAAGAAACGGCTATACTAGAAAATGGTAAGGATAATTATCTGGCAAAATTCTCTCCAGATGGGAAGAAAATGGCTTTTATAGAAGATAGAAGAACTTTAAAAGTACGTGATATCGCATCTGGAAATGAAACTACCTTAATGACGCCTAAAGAGTTATACCACATGCGCGATGGTGATAAATACTTCACGTGGAGTCCAGACAGCAAATGGTTACTTATGGATTGGGGACTTACTTTAAGTAATAGCGATGTACTACTAATCGCTGTTGATGGTTCTAAAAAAGTAAACCTTAATGAAAGTGGATATTATGACTATCGTCCTAAATGGGTGAATGGAGGGAAACAAATGCTATGGTTTTCAAACCGTGATGGTTTAAAATCTTATGCCACTAGTGGTTCTACACAAAGCGATGTTTACAGTATGTTTTTTACACAAGATGTATGGGATGAATTTAATCTTACTAAAGAAGAATACGCACTACAAAAAGAAATCAAAAAACTTACAGAGGATAAAAAGGATTCAAAAGAAGACGATAAAAAATCTAAAAAGAAAAGTAAGAAAAAGGAGGATGATGTTAAAAAGGATAGTACAATGCTCAGCTTTGACTGGGATCGTATGAAGGATCGTAAAAAGCGATTTACCATTTATTCTTCTAATTTAAGTGATGCTGTATTATCTAAAGACGGAAGCACGTTGTACTATCTCACTAGATTTGAAGGAAAAGTGAATTTATGGACGACTAACTTACGCACTAAAGAAACTAAAATGGCTATAGGTCTAGGTGCTACATCAGGAAGTTTACAATGGGATAAAGAAATGAAAAACCTATACCTGTTAAGTAGTGGTCGCATCTCAAAACTAGACGTAAAAGGAAAAAAACAGAAGCCAGTTAAAATAGCTGGTGAGATGGAATATGATGCAGATGCAGAACGTAAAGCGATGTTTGATCACGTGTGGATACGTACCAATGCTATTTTTTATCATCCAGATTTTCATGGGATAGATTGGGATTTAATGAAAAAGGAATATGCTAAGCACCTACCTTACATAGGAAATAGTGACGAATTTGCAGAATTACTTTCTGAAATGCTGGGAGAATTAAACGTATCTCATGCTGGTGCCAGAGGTTCTCGAATGAAAATGAGCAATCCTGATGCAACCGCATCACTAGGTATCTTTATGGATTACGATTACAAGGACGACGGCATTAAAATCACAGAAATTATTAAAGGTGGACCACTAGACAAATCAAAGTTTAAAGTTAACGCTGGAATGATCATTAAAAAGATAGATGGAATAGCTATCGATGCTTCAAAAGATGTAGCGCAGTATTTAAATCGTAAAGCAGGAAAATTCACTTTATTAGAACTATTAAATCCAGCATCTGGAGCGACTATGGAAATTACGGTAAAACCTATCACGCTAGGAGCAGAGCGTGGTCTATTGTACAAAAGATGGGTGAAACAAAACGAAGAAGAGGTTACCGCAAAAAGTAACGGTAAACTAGGCTATGTCCATATTCCTGGAATGGGCGACGGACCATACAGAGATATTTATGAAAAAATGATGGGGAAATATTTTGATCGTGATGCGATGATTATTGATACTAGGTTTAATGGTGGTGGAGATCTCGTTGCAGATCTTGCCATGTTTTTTACAGGAACACCATTCATCACTTATGCTACAGAAGATAAAGTAGTAGGAGGAGAACCTACTTCACGATGGGTAAAACCTACACTTGCTTTAATAAATGAAGCACAGTATAGTGATGGTCATTGTTTTGCTTGTGGTTATACAGATCTTAAAATAGGAAAAACGGTAGGAATGCCTACACCAGGAACGTGCAGTTTTGCAGGATGGGAAGGATTACCAGATGGTGGCTCATGGGGCGTTGTACCAGTAAGTGCAAAAGATATCAACGGTAACTGGATGGAAAATAATCAGACTGATCCTATGATTCAGGTTAAAAATATGCCAGGACAGATTGATAATGGAGTAGACCAGCAATTAGATCGCGCGATTACTGAATTATTAGAGGATATTAAGCAGTAGATTATTGATAAATTATAGAGGCAGTTCCTAGATCTGAGCCAAAGTATTCGATAAAAAGCAACTTTTGTTTAATAAAACTGGTTAAATCATCTATATACCCTAATTTTTTCATTGTTTACATTAATTTGCTTGAACAATGTCTCGGTCGAGGTCTATTGTAGGAATAATTTTTTTAACTTGGTTATTCAATACTTCAACGCACAATACATTCAATGTTTAAAAGAGTTCTTTTTAGTGTATTTTTTTTGTGCTGTGTATTATCGGCACGTGGTCAGAGTAGCACCAAGCAACTTAAAACCATCAATACTGATATTCAATATACCCAAGAAGAAATAGATTCTCTATTACCTAGTATTCTTGAATATTACAACAAAGGTGAATACGAGTATATTTTAACAAAAGTGCCTAAGCTTATCACAAATGCTAAGGAGATTGACGCATTTATAACAGAAGTTAGATTACTCAATTTTTTAGGAAATACGTTCATAAAACTAGGCGATACAAAAAGTGCAAAAGAATATTTTAATGATGCTTTAAACATATCAGAGGAAAGAAATGATTCAACTGCCGTCATAACTATGTATGTGAGTCTAGGGAATACCTTCTATGATATTGAACCTCAAAAAGCGATTGAATACTATAATAAAGCTTTAAATTATGGATATAGAGGAGAACGTTACAAAGCTTCTCTTTTCATTATAAATCATAATCTTGCAGAATTATACGTTAAAGAAAAAAATGCTGAAAAAGCTAAATTCCATTTAGATCAGATTATTGATAAAGTAGACGAACAAGAACCACCACAATTAAGACGTTTATTTACCGGAACCGTTAAATGCATAGAAGCTGGAGTCAATTTATTACAAAATGATCATGATACTGCCATAAAAAATGCTTTAGAATCTTTAAAAAGCAGAGAGGAGTACGATCTGGAATATGAGGCCGTTAATTATCAAACTTTAATTAAAGCCTATAAAAATACAGGTCAATATAAAAACGCTCTTTTTTTTAATACGAAGTATGACAGCTTAAGAAAAGTGCAGTTTGAGAATGAAAAGATTGTAGCGCAACAAATCGCAAGAGCAAAAATAGATATAGATGCAGTACAAGATGAATTAAATAAGGCCGAAAAAGAAAATGATCTTGCAGAACAGCGAGCTGGACTCAATAAGATCGTAACCATCTTTTTCGTGCTTCTTACCATGCTATTAATGGTAGCGGCCATCTTATTGTTTAGAGAAAAAAACAAAAGAGATCAACTATTAAAGGTCCTAACGCAAAAGAATGAAGAGTACTTAAGTGCTAAAAATGAATCAGAAGAATTAGCTAGAAGCAATACGAGGTTCTTATCTACTATTAGTCACGAGTTACGCACACCTTTGTACGGTATAGTAGGTTTGACGTCAGCGTTTTTAAAAGATCATCGTTTAAAAGATTTTCAAGGCGATTTAAGCTCACTTAAATTCTCTGCAGATTATTTACTAGCCTTAGTAAATGACGTTCTTAATATGAATAAGTTTTCATCTATAAACGGTCAGGAAATCATAGAAAAACACTTTGATCTTCAGCGATTACTTACAAATATTAGAGAATCATTTAGATTCTTAAATGAAAAGCATAATAACAAAATTAAAATAGAAGTTGATCCTCAAATACCTAGAGTGTTATTAACTGATTATACTAAAGTCTCTCAGGTTCTAATGAATCTAATGAGTAATGCCAGTAAGTTTACAGAAGATGGAAGTATCACAATTTCTGTGCGTCTTATAGAAGAAAAGGAAGATCTACTAGACTTAAACTTTGAAGTATCTGATTCTGGAAGAGGAATCCATCCAGACGATCAAAAAAGAATCTTTGAAGAATTCACGCAGGTCAAAGGATCAAACGACTTTGAAATTGAAGGTACTGGATTAGGAATTCCTATTGTAAATAAGATTTTACAACTTTTAAAAAGTAATTTAGAAATTGAAAGCGAGCTTAATGAAGGCTCTAAATTCTCTTTTAATCTCCAAGTTAAAAAAGGTAATATCAACGAGATTAAGCAAGAAATAGAAACAGATCATTTAAAATCGTTACACGGTTTAAGAGTCCTTATTGTAGATGATAACAAGATTAATCAACTGGTTACAAAAAAGGTTTTAGAACTGCATCGCATGATCCATCATACGGCTAGCAATGGTAAAGAAGCGGTAGCGATAAGTAAAGACTTTGATTTTGACTTTATATTAATGGATATTAATATGCCAGTCATGAACGGTATAGATGCTACCATAGAAATCAGGAAACACGATCCACAAACACCTATTATTGCGTTAACCGCGACAAATTTTGAAGATCCAGAGAAGGAAATTTATTGCCATGGATTTAACTCGATTGTGGTAAAGCCTTATAATAATGAGCACTTGATTCAGGCATTTTTACAGCAATTAGAAATGGAAAATGAATCTTAATGTAATCATGTTGATGTGGTTTACGCTTTCGCGAAAGCGTAATATGAAAAACGCTACTACTCTCTAGAAAATCGTTCTACACCTAGACAATCTTTCATAAAATAATACAACTCATACATCTGAGGTTCTCCTTTCTTTTTACCAGTCCTACCAGCGATGTAAAGCATACTCCATATCACGACTAAACTGATCATTACGAGAATAGGAATTAGTAAAGATTCTTTTAAAACCATTTTAGTATAACACCATATTCCAGTAGCAATAAATAAGCCTACCGCTACAAAATGTAAGAACATAAAAAAAGTCCATACCGTAGGACTAGGACCAAATAAGCCGTGAATATCTGTCCCATCATTTGCATCGTTTCTTAATTCTAGATGCAATTGGGGTGACCAGAAATGTTGATCCTTTTTAGGAATCCGTATGAAAATATGATCGTCTACAATGGAAGTTTTAAATCGTTGATCTTCTTTACTCATTGCTTTAAATTGCTCTAAAACTTCACTACTAGAATAAGGTAAATGCCTTTTAAATCTAGGTCTTAAAACGATTTCATTAGATAATTCCATACCGTATTACTAAAAATTAATACAACAAAGATTGAATTCATACCTAAAGATAAAAATAATCCGAATTTCATCGATGTTTAATGAGTTTTGTCGATTTTTATTATACTCACAACTTATTATCTATTGCGATTTACAGGAACGTTATGTTTGAAGTACTCAAAAAAGACAGTCGTGCAAATAGAATACTTAGTTCTTCCTTTAATAACATTACTTATCATTTTGTTTTTTCATATTCTAAGTTGTAAAAAGAAAATAGAAAGAATGCGATTTTCTGGTAATACTTCTTACAAGAAAGATCCACGTTACAAGTATTTGATGAAATATATCGTAAAAGAGATTTGCAAATAATTTTCCTTAAAACAATAGATTGAATACTAGCTCCCTATTTTCTGGTCTCTCATTTAGAATTGCTCTAGATCCAATTACTTCCCAATACAAAACTGACTAAAAATATTACCTAACAATTCGTCGTTAGTGATTTCACCTGTAATACTTCCTAAAGCTTCTGCAGTTGCGCGTATATCTATAGCTAGAAATTCGCTAGAGATATCATTCTCTATTCCCGTTTGTACTTCAATTAGACTGGCATAAGCACGTTGTAATGCATCATAATGTCTGGCATTACTTACGATGGTATCATCTTGAGATAGAGCACCACTTTTAAAGCTCTCTACTAGTGCTTTTTTCAATTCTTCTACACCAGATCCAGATTTAGCACTTAAGGATATCAACGGGATTTGAGGTTGTTTTTCTTGTAATTGCTTGATGATTTCGGCATGTTCTAGACCAGTGATTTGATCTAACTTATTTAAAATAACAACTAGTGGTTTATCAGTGAATTTTTCACGCATGATCTGTATACGCATCAGGCAATGAATAATACGCGGATTTGTATTCAGTTGTGTGGCGTCTAGTAGATATAAAACCAGCTTAGATTGTTCAGCCTTTGAATAAGAACGTTGAATTCCCATTCCCTCTATAGTATCTGTTGTTTCTCGTATTCCAGCTGTATCAATCAGTCTGAAACGTATGCCTTCTATGTTGATTTCATCTTCTATAGCATCGCGAGTAGTTCCGGCAATATCACTTACAATAGCTTTATCCTCATTAAGTAAAGCATTTAGTAAGGTAGATTTTCCTACATTAGGTTCGCCTACAATAGCAATGGGAATCCCAGATTTAATAACATTACCTAGTGCAAAACTATCTATCAATTGACGCAATTTTAACTGACTTTCACTAAGTAACTTTCTTAAATCATCTCGATTTGCAAAAGCTACATCTTCCTCGCTAAAGTCTAACTCAAGTTCTATCAAACTAGCAAAATTCAATAACTTACTACGTAATTCTTGTAACTCACTAGAAAATCCGCCACGCATTTGTTGTATCGCAATTTGATGCGCTGTTTCACTTTCACTAGCGATTAGATCTGCTACAGCTTCTGCTTGTGATAGGTCCATTTTTGCATTTAAAAAGGCCTGTAAAGTGAATTCTCCAGCTTGTGCCATTCTAGCACCTTTTTTAAGACATAGATTTATAATTTCTTGCTGGATATAAATGGAACCGTGACACGATATTTCTACCACATGTTCACCAGTATAAGATCTAGGCGCATTAAATTTAGAAAGTAACACTTCGTCTATGACGCGATCACCGTCGTAAATATGACCTAAGGTTACTGTATTAGGATTTAATTCATCGTAAGGCAATGATGCTGAATCAGATTTTGCTTTTGCGTAAGCTGACTTAAAAATAGTGCGTATAATCTGGTGAGCTTCTGGACCTGATAATCTAACAACGGCAATCGCGCCAGATCCTGCTGGCGTTGCAAGAGCAACAATGGTTTCGTTTTTATGCATACACAAATGTAGTAGTACTTTTTAGAAATAAACTTAAAATAAACTAAAGTCCTTTAAATACACATTTATATTTGCCACATGTATTCACGAGAAGAGGCAAAGGCGATACGACAGCAGTTTTGGACGATGTTTGGCAAACGCTATGATCGTAAATGGATTCTTTACAACACAAAGATTAAGGATCTGGTGTTGAAATTTTCATTTGAAGATCGTCGTGCTATGGTTTCTATAGATCTAGAGCATGCAGATTCCTTCTTCAAAGATTACTATTATGACAAATTAATAAGTCTACGCTCTATTTTAAACGATGAGATGGATGACGAAATGGTATACGACTTCAATTATCAATTAGCGTCTGGTAAAAAAATCGCTAGAATCTATACCTACATAGAAAACGTAAAGATCCAAAAGCAGTCAGACTGGCCGGCTGTTTATGAATTTTATTATGATAAGATGGATAGACTAGAGCAGTTTTTTAACGACTACAAAGACTTTATAGAAGACTAATTGTTGTAGGAATCTCTAGTGTTAGTAACGATCTCTATACCATAATCATAATTCTCCATGAATTGATCGTATATAGGTTTCAATTGATCTGTGTCCATACCATTTTTTGCACCAGTTTCTAACTCTTGTAATAGCATGGTTTCTACTTCCATACCTAGCAACCGGTAACTAGATTTGATCTTATGAGCAACTAGACCTATGTTTTTTACCTGATTAGATTCAAACTTAGTTTTAAGCAAGGCAACGTCCTCTGGTATTTCTTGTAAAAAGATATCCATAATCTGCACAAAAGTTTCTGGATCATCTCCAAAATTCTCTTTCAACATATCAAGTTCTAAGGTCTGCGTACTACTCATGTGGTAAATATCCTATTTTCTAATGAGTTTCATCTAGAAAATAGGCAAAAATGACACATTTAACACTCTAAATTGCCGTTCGTCGATATTTACCCAAGCCAGCCATCGCGATCTAGGCTACGGTATTGAATTGCCTCTGCAATATGAGTTCCCGTAATCTCGTCGCTTCCTTCCAGATCTGCAATCGTACGGGACACTTTTAAAATCCGGTCATACGCTCTGGCGCTTAAGTTTAATCGTTCCATCGCGCTCTTCAGCATCTCCTTACTAGCCTCATCCAGCATACAATATTTGCGTATATCTTTGACACTCATTTGAGCATTGTAGTGCGTGTTTTCGCTTTCGCGAAAGCGTGCTGTCTGAACATCTCTCGCCATCGTCACTCGCTTACGGATGTCTACAGACTTTTCTGATTGTCGTTCTTCGGTTAATTTTTCAAAAGGTACTGGTGTGACTTCAATGTGAATATCAATACGGTCGAGTAGTGGACCAGAAACTTTACTCAGGTAGCGTTGCATCTCTGCTGGACTAGATTGTACTGGTGCATTAGGATCATTAAAATAACCACCAGGACTAGGATTCATACTTGCAACTAGCATAAAACTAGATGGATAAGTCACTGTAAATTTTGCTCTAGAAATAGTGACTTCACGATCTTCTAGCGGTTGACGCATCACTTCTAGAACAGTACGTTTAAACTCTGGTAATTCATCTAGAAATAAAACACCATTATGACTTAAAGAGATTTCACCAGGTTGAGGATAAGCACCACCACCTACAAGAGCAACGTCACTAATCGTATGATGCGGACTACGGAATGGTCGTTGTGCCATCAATCCTTTTGTTCCTTGTGTACGACCAGCAACACTGTGAATTTTAGTAGTTTCTAGTGCTTCATGTAAGGTCATAGGTGGCAAGATAGAAGGTAATCTTTTTGCCAGCATCGTCTTCCCAGCACCTGGCGGACCTATCAAAATAATATTATGACCACCAGCGGCTGCAATTTCCATACATCGCTTAATGGATTCCTGTCCTTTCACATCTGCAAAGTCAAATTCGGGACGTTCTAGCGCATGAAAAAACTCTTCTCTAGTATCTACGATCGTAGGTTCTAGCTTTTTATCTTCATTAAAATAATCAATAACCTGTGATATATGATCGATTCCATACACATCTAATCCATCTACAATTGCTGCTTCACGAGCATTTTGTGCTGGTAGAAAAAATCCTTTAAAACCTTCTTCGCGTGCTTTAATAGCAATAGGTAATGCACCTTTTATAGGTTGTAAACTACCATCTAGTGATAGTTCACCCATGATAAGATAGTCTTCTACGGTATCTGCTTGAATCTGACCTGAAGATATGAGAATTCCTAGTGCTAGTGTTAAATCATAAGCGCTTCCTTCCTTACGTAAATCTGCTGGAGCCATGTTAATGGTGAGCTTTTTACCAGGTAATTTATATCCTACGTTTGATAAAGCAGCTGCGATACGATATGAGCTTTCACTTATCGCTTTATCTGGTAATCCTACCAGATGATATCCTATTCCTTTGACACAATTAACTTCTACTGTAATAGTGGTTGCTTCAACCCCAAAAACAGCACTACCATAGACTTTTGTTAGCATGAGTTAAATATATGGGATTCTTTGAAATTAAATAAGTGATTTAAAATTACGCTTTCGCGAAAGCAAAATCAACAACATCTTTTTCCTACCTTTTACCCATGGAATTTCCAGTAGAACTTACCATCGGGTCTTTTAAGTTGCCTTTACATCTCATATTTGAAACACTAGCGTTCATAATAGGATATCGGGTTTATGCTTACTTGCGTGATCCTAATCGTGACATGATTTCTGGATTTCAACGCATTAACATCATAATAGGTGCTGCTTTAGGTGCTTTAATAGGATCACGATTACTAGGCGCATTAGAACAACCTTATAAATGGTTAGACTCAGATCATTTCTGGATGTATTTATATACTAATAAAACCATCGTAGGTGGTTTAATAGGTGGATGGATAGGAGTAGAGTTGTTTAAAAAGGTTTTTAACATCAAGCAATCCAGCGGTGACTTATTCACCTTACCATTAATCATTGCCATTTTTATAGGTAGAATAGGTTGTTTTTCTATGGGAATCTATGAAGAAACCTATGGAGTGAAAAGCTCACTACCATGGGCAATGGATCTAGGCGATGGAATACTACGTCATCCGGTTTCTTTATATGAGATGTTGTTTTTAACTGTATTAGGAATCGTGATTTATAGATTACAACAGTACAAACGATTTGAATCTGGTTTGTTATTTAAATTATTCATGATTAATTACATGATTTATAGGTTTTTACAGGATTTTATCAAACCTGTTTTTACTTATGAATGGATACCATTAAGTTCTATACAGATCGCTTGTTTATTGGTTTTAGTGTATTATTCAAAAACTATTCTATCTTTAATCACCAGACCACAGGAACTTTTCCATGACCAGAACTAGAAATTATACTTATTATGACGCTACAACTAGCTTGTGCAATGAATGTCATACACCTATAAATGCCAAAATTGTTTTTGAAGACGGCAATGTTTTCTTAATGAAAACCTGTAAAGAACATGGATTTCAAAAAGTCCTGATAGCAGACGATATTGAATTCTATAAAAACATCAGGAATTTCAATAAAGCTAGCGAATATCCTAGAGTTCCTCATACTAGTACAGATTATGGTTGTCCGCTGGATTGTGGCATCTGTCCAGATCATGAACAGCACAGTTGTTTAACTTTAATTGAGGTTACAGATCGTTGCAACCTCACTTGTCCTACTTGTTATGCGAGTTCGTCGCCTACGCATGGTAGACATAGAACGCTAGACGAGATTAAAGCAATGTTTGAAGCAGTAGTTTTGAGCGAAGGCGAACCAGATGTGGTACAATTAAGTGGTGGCGAGCCCACCATACATCCACAGTTTTTTGAAATAATGGATATGGCAAAAACCTATCCTATTAAACATCTAATGCTAAATACAAATGGTGTTAGAATTGCTAAGGATAGAGATTTTGCTAAACGACTGGCTACTTACGCGCCAGATTTTGAGTTGTATTTACAGTTTGACTCTTTTGACGCTGGCGTGCTGGAACGCATGCGAGGTAAGGATTTAACAGATATCCGTAAGAAAGCATTAGAACATTTAAATGAATTAAACCTTTCTACAACCTTAGTAGTTACCCTACAAAAAGGCGAGAATGACTTAGAAATAGGAACGATTCTAGACTTTGCAATGAAACAGCGATGTGTGCGTGGTGTTACCTTCCAGCCTACTAGCGTGAGTGGTAGATTAGATCATTTTGATCCAGCAGTAGATCGCATGACTAATAGTGAAGTACGCCGTTTAATTGTGGAACAAAGCGATCTATTTACATATGACGACATTATACCAGTTCCATGTAATCCAGATGCTTTATTAATGGCGTATTCCCTAAAAGTAGGTGATGAAGTCGCACCATTAACTAGGTATATCAATCCAGAAGAATTATTGAATAATTCAAAGAATACCATTGTATATGAGCAAGATGAACGCTTGCAACAGCACATGCTTCAAATGTTTAGTACTGGAGTTTCTGTAGATGCTGTAAAAGAAGAAGTGCATGAATTACTATGCTGTTTACCAGAAGTAATTGCGCCAGATATGGGATATGACAATATATTCAGGATCATAGTGATGAATTTTATGGACGCCTACGATTTTGATGTACGAGCGATTAAAAGTCCTGTGTTCATATCGTTCAACCTAATGGTAAGATCATACCATTTGAGACGATGAATCTATTTTATCGCGATGAGTTTAAAGAAAAATTAGAACATTTAAGAGCACTAGCATTATGATGTCACAACGTAAACTTTTTGGAATAACGGTAGCCGTAAATTTGGGTATTTTCTTGTGCTATTTTTGGTTAGTATATTTTGGAAGTAATGGATCAAACGGTCCATATACACCAGATCTTGCTGAAGTGTTTTTCACAAGTATAGGTCACTTTTTATTATTGTTAGTAGCATGTGTTATTAGTCTGTTTTTTAAAGATGTACGTGGCTTATCCCAAGGTTTAGGTTTAAGTGCGTTATTAGTATTAATATTAGGTTTTAGTAGCTGTTTTGGATAATGTTAGATAAGAAAATAATAGGATATAATTTACTTGGGTTGTTCATTTACAGCACGGCATTTGCAGTGATGGAATATGGATTTGATAGTGGTGGAAACGGCGATCATTTAAAAGGTTTAGGCTTCATGATTTTCATGGTAATCGCACTGTTCATACACGTCCTCGTGTTGCTCATCTTTACCATCACTAAATATGTAGATAAAAAAAAGACAGTAAAAAAGAAAGGTACCCAATACTTAATCACTGCCATCTTGATTCTAATATTAGGATTTTCTACGTGTACGGGTTTACCATCGATAGTTTATTAGTCATAGATTCTTGATGATTACACTTTCGCGAAAGCGTCATTTTCAACCTACCTGTTTCACCATTATCTTTACCATAAAAGAATTACCATGTTGCTAGATATTATTAAAACACGTAGATCTGTATTTCCAGTGCAATACACGCAAGGAGAAATTCCCAAAGCAGATCTACTAACACTATTAGAAAGTGCTCGATGGGCACCAAATCATCGTAAAACAGAGCCATGGCGTTATAAAGTATTGCAAGGCAAAGCACTAGACCAGTTAGGTGATTTTTTAGCTTCTCGCTATGAAAAAACCGATGGATTCAAGAAGTTTAAACTCAAAAAACTACGAGAAAACCCATCTAAGGCTAGCGCCATCATTTTGATATTTATGCATCGAGATGAGAAAGAATCTGTTCCAGAATGGGAGGAAATCGCAGCAACTAGCATGAGTGTGCAAAACATGTGGTTAACCGCTCATGACTTAGGATATGGCGCTTACTGGAGCAGTCCTAAACCATTTGCACCTATGAATGAATTTGACCTAATAGAAGTAGGAGAACGCGAACGTTTCCTAGGTTTTTTTTACATAGGAAGCTACGATAAGGAAGAACAAGCTCTACCAGAACGTAAGGATGTGAATGAGGTCACACAGTTTTTAGGGTAGAAAAGATGGTGATTTTCAGTCATAGCTTGTAGTGTTTCATTGTTGGTTATTTATCATTGTCAATGAGTTACAAGCGTAGCAATTTGCAGGAGTTTATGTTTCAAGTTGTTCATAATTCATATTTAAAGTAGCACTGATTTGCTAGGCGCTATCTAGTCTGGCACTGTAGACTGAAGACTTTTATACTGTATAGTAATTAAGTTGTATTTTTGCAAAAGTTTTAAAAGAAGTTATTTGAAAAATTTTGAAGTCTTAGGACTCTCACAGCCGTTATTAAACGGCCTTGCTGATATGGGTTTTGAAAACCCAACAGAAATTCAACAGCAGTCTATTCCCATTTTATTGCAACATGATGGAGACTTTATCGGTCTCGCGCAAACTGGTACGGGAAAAACAGCCGCTTTTGGGTTACCGTTACTGGATAATATTGATATTGAAAATCGTGCAACGCAGGCATTAATTCTTGCTCCTACACGTGAACTTGCCCAACAAATTTGTGGGCAAATGGATCAAATGTCCAAACATTTAGGAAGATTAAACGTGGTACCGGTCTTTGGTGGTGCTAACATTATGAATCAGATCAAACAGATCAGACGTGGTGCTCAAATTATTGTGGCTACTCCTGGACGTTTGATGGATCTTATGAAACGCCGCGAGGTTCAACTGGATAGTCTCAAGTACATGGTACTAGATGAAGCAGACGAAATGTTGAACATGGGTTTCAAAGAAGATATCGATTTCATCCTTTCTAAAAGTGATGGTGGTCGTAAGATATGGCTATTTAGTGCTACGATGGCTCGTGAGATTAAACGTATCGTTGATACCTATATGGTGCAACCAGAAGAAGTACGTATTAACCCAAAGAACATCGTAAATACAAACATTGAGCATCAATCGATACAACTTAAAGCATCTGATAAAATTGAAGCTTTACGTCGATTCTTAGATTATGATGAAGATATGTTTGGTGTCGTGTTTTGTCGTACTAAGCGAGATACACAACGTGTAGCAGATGAGTTAAATAACAATGGTTATGCAACAGAAGCACTGCATGGTGATATGTCACAAGCACAGCGTGATGCGGCTATGAAACGTTTTAGAGATAAAAACCTAAAATTATTAATAGCAACAGATGTTGCCGCTCGTGGTATTGATGTAGATGATATTACGCACGTAATTCACTTTGCGTTACCAGATGATCCAGAATTTTACACACACAGATCTGGTCGTACGGCTAGAGCTGGTAAAAAAGGAGTTTCTATCGCCTTAATCACTCGTGGTGATAATCGTAAGATTAAATATATCGCTAGCAAACTAGGAATTGAATTTTCAAAAGGTGAAGTTCCTGCACTAGAGGCAATTACTCAAAAACGTTTAGAACGCTGGTCAGAAAACTTGATCAAACAATCTGTAAATGAGAAGATTGACGCTGCAACGATAGAAGCAATTAATGAAAAATTTGCTGAAGTTTCTAAAGAGGAATTATTAGCAAAATTGCTTACTAAAGAGTACAACGCCATTTATAAACGTAATTCCATTAATGATCTAACAGATCGTTCTAAGGTACGTGATGATGGTGGCTCTAGAAGAGAACGTGGTAGAGTGCGCGGTGGTAAGGAAGAAGGAATGAAAACCTTCTTTGTAAACTTAGGACTTAAAGATAATATCAATAAAGGTGCTTTGCTAGGATTTGTTTGCGACACTACTGGTGTTAAAGGATCTGAGATAGGACGTATTGTTATGGATCGTAATCACTCTTACATGGACGTGCAGGAAGATCTTGCGCCTGTAATCATGACACTTAATGGTAAAAAACGTGACGGTCATGAACTACGAGTGAATGAACATACTGGTGAGGTAAAAGAACCGGCTCGTGATAGAGGTCGTGGAAGAGATCGCGACCGTAAAAGTGGTGGCGGATTTAAAGGACGTAGCAATTCTGGAGGAAGTGGTCATAGAGGAAGACGCAGTGATTCCAGTAGTTCTAGTAGTAACAGAAGTGGTCGTAGAAAAGATAGCTCTTCTGATGGAAACAAGAAAGGCGGTAGCCGTGGTGGCTTTAAAGGTCGTAAGTGGTAAATCTCTTATGATTATAAATCAAAAACGCTCGTTTAGATCTGATCTAAACGAGCGTTTTTCTTTTTTGTGAGTTCAATTATTTCACAATCAGTTTGATATTCTCAGTGCGATGATCAATAGTAAGTTGTACGACATAAATTCCAGAGGAAAGATTGTGAGCTACAAAACCATCCTTACTTTGTTGCTGTAATTGTAACCTACCTAAAGTATCATAAATGTTAACCTTTACATTTCCATCAATTCCTGTGATGTAAAAACCATTTGTTGATGGGTTAGGAAATAGGTTTACTTGTGGTAACACATTTGTATCATTAGAAAGCGTAAACGGTTGACCTACCTGATTTCCCCAAATATGCTCAACTAACTCTGGTTGATCTATGAAAGGATTACGATTAATTTGCCATGTGTAGATCACATTATTGCGATTCATTTCAAAATCATCTGGTGGATCATTACGATGCCATTGTAATAAAGTAGCTAGATCTCCTAATTGACCTACTGTAGAATTGCTAGGATTTCCATTTACCACATCTATATTGTTGTATCGCAATGCCATATAAAAAATGGCTCGAGCTACATCTCCATGCCAGCTACCAGCATTACCGCTAGGACCACTGTATTCTGGGAAGTCCTTATTACCGCGAGAGCTGTTTGTCCCACCATCTGCGGCTCTTAAGTGATGTGCGTCACTTTGCCCATGCCTTAAGCTATCTGCATTAGTATTAGTCCATACAGACATTCCATCTACGGTTTCATCGTATTCTATTTCAAAGAACCCACCGCGTGATCTAGGATAAATATGCTCGCGATTCCATCTACCAGTGCTGTTACTACCAGTTTGATACAATGATTTAGACCGTTGTTCTTCAGAATAGAGTAACCATACTTGGTTAGAATTTAAAGGTGACTGGTCTGCATCATTTAAAATTTGGACTACATCATCATAGGTATGAATGCGTACCACAAACTCTTCTGCAATGATTCCTGTAATCGCTGTTTCCAGTTGTGGACTGGATAGACCATTTAGAGCATCATAATAATTTGAAGGAGCTGTGCTCGCCACAATACCATAAGTAGGAGCTAGTGGCGTTCCATGTGATGCTGTTTGAAAGTCATTATCTACTACTAGATGACGTTCTAGGTCTTTTAATCTCTTAAATTCTATAGGTAAGTTGTTATCGAGATTAACTCTTAACTCTTCATCACCTTCATCTATAGTATCATCTATAATAGAATAATTAGCCACCACACTAGTTTGTCCTACAGGAAAAACAACTTGTGAAGGACCTGTATAGTCTGAACTATCGAAATTGCCAAGCTCAATGTTATAGTTCAACGTAAAAACACTAGTGTAAGCTTCTGAAATGGTAAAGGTGATGTCAAAATTGTTACCTTCATTTATAGGTAAAGGTGCAACGGTAAAATCAACTCCTATATACGTAGGTGTTATCGCATCATTTAAAGAATGTGGAGTAGGAGCTTTAACTTCATAGGTTCCATCTGCTCTGCGTTGTATGGATTCTGTAGTCTTATTACCATTCTCATTCTCGTTAATTTGAATATTCACACCTAAAAGATTCATTAGGTTTGTATTATCAGCATCATCCGTATCGTAAATCAACGCATCGATAAGATTAACGCTATTTGCAAAGGTTTGATCCGGCCAGTCGGTATCATTACCTGCATAAATCGCAACGGCATCTGCACCTAATTGTATATTACTTTCGGCTAGATAACGGTCTGGTACTGGTGATACCAGTGAACTTCCTAATACGACTAATCCATTTTGATCTGTGGTTAATCCATCTAGATCTACTGTATAGTAACTACGTCCCATTCCTGTAGATGAACTAGTCGATCCATTGAAGAATACCATAACGTATCCGTTCAAAGAAGTGAAAGGATTGTCTGTTTTTAATTCTACAAATTGGCGATCGTTTGTGCTAGGTGTGTCTGCATCTAGTTCATTGATAACTACTTGTGATTCCGCTTTCGCGAAAGCGAAACACATCAAAACCACTGCTACTATATACCTCATGAATTCATTATATGACACAAAAGTATATTGATTTTTAAGCTTTTACCAAGAATAAGCTATGAAGTTACTGTTAAGTTATCACCAAAAGAGTTATACCATCTGAAAAATAGCGGCGCCGTAGATCGCAAATCTCACAAATCTAAGCAGGCCTATGAGAAGCCAATATCTAAAGTTGTAATG
Source organism: Nonlabens sp. (assembly GCA_020630715.1). Taxonomy (GTDB): domain Bacteria; phylum Bacteroidota; class Bacteroidia; order Flavobacteriales; family Flavobacteriaceae; genus Nonlabens. The sequence goes on along the minus strand of JAHDIQ010000002.1, from coordinate 96,791 downwards.
CAACATACCAGCGACTAGACTACTGATAGAAAAAGGTAACGGTAATAATGCGCCTACGGCAATTAAAACGCCACCCCATTTTCTAGCCATTACTAATTGTTTTGCCATTTTTACTTCGAGGTAATAATGGATACTAGGTATTTTTAAGGCTGCTTTTCCTAGAAAATAAGAGGTCATTCCACCTAAATAGGAGAATAAGGCAAGGAAAAAGAGGTTTAATGCTGGTGCGCTTGTTTTACCAGCCCATGCGATAAATAATTCTGGCGGGATTAATCCTAGCACAGTTTCTGAAACATAAAAGAATGCTAAAACACCATAATTAGGTAGCTTTTCTACAGCTAATTCTAATAAAGTAGGAATATCTGCTACAAAAAAATGAACAATAGCCAGTAAGCCTACCACGATTAAAACTGGTGGCATAGACTTCTTAACGCTTTCAACCACAAAATCATAAAAACCTGTGATTTTATAATATTTGTGAGCGCGTTTAGGCTGGAAGAATCCGCGTTTTTGTTCTTTACTTTTTTCCATTTAGACTACAATACGCTACAAAAATACTAAAAGCCCTAATCCTAATGTGTTAAATAAAAAGTAAGGTTATTACTATAATTAAAGCCTGTGATAGTACTGATCAAACCATTAAAATGACCTATTTTTGCAACTTCTGAAAATTAAAATCAGTTGCTTCCATATGTCACTAAATCCTGAAATAGAAATCAAAAAGTTATACGATTACCAAAAAAGGGATCTTAAGGCTATTTTTGATAGGATTGAAAATAAACCAGATGATTACAATTTATTGTATCAATTACCTACTGGTGGTGGGAAAACAGTTATTTTCTCTGAAATCGTAAGAAGATATCTTGCAGAGAAAAACAAGAAAGTAGTTATCCTAACACACAGGATTGAGTTATGTAAGCAAACTTCAAACATGCTTACTGGTTTTAATGTGAAGAATAAAGTCATTAATTCTAAAGTTAAAGAATTAGATGATCAGAAAGACTATCAATGTTTTGTTGCAATGGTAGAAACTTTAAACAATCGCTTACAGGATGAAATGCTAGAACTAGAAGATATAGGTCTAGTAATTATTGATGAGGCACATTACAATAGTTTTAGAAAACTGTTCAAGTATTTTGAGCATTGCTTTATTCTAGGAGTTACAGCTACACCATTAAGTTCAAATTTTAAGTTACCTATGAAGGATAATTATAGGGAATTAATTGTAGGTGATAGTATTACATCGCTTGTAGAACAAGGATTTCTTGCCCAGGCAGTGACGCATACCTATGATATAGGTTTGAGTGGTCTTACCATAGGGATGAATGGTGATTATACCGTAAAGTCTAGTGAGAAGCTTTACACAGATATGAACATGCAACATAAATTACTGCAATCCTATCATGAAGTTTGTAAAGGAAAGAAAACGCTGATTTTTAATAACGGTATTAGAACTTCTATAGAAGTAGAAGATACTTTTAAACGTGCTGGAATAGAAATACGTCATCTAGACAACACAAATTCTAAAGAAGAACGTCGTGAGATTTTAAGATGGTTCCGTGAAAAACCAGATGCTGTATTAACCAGTGTTAGTATTCTTACCACTGGTTTTGATGAACCTGGTGTAGAAGCAATTGTTCTAAATCGTGCAACAAAATCGTTAACCTTGTATTATCAAATGATAGGTCGTGGTTCAAGAATTTTTGGTGATAAGAAAGAGTTTCAAATTATTGATCTGGGAAATAATGTGGCGCGTTTTGGTTTATGGAATGAACCGGTAGACTGGCAACAAGTGTTTAGGTCACCTGATTTTTATGTGGAGAATATTGTGTCTGATGAAGAGATAGAACGCAACTTTGTGTACAAAATGCCGGCTAGTCTTAAATCAGAGTTTCCTAATACAACAGATTTTCACTTTGACATCCGTGGTGCTTATAAGCGCATTACGATGGAGGAAGGACGTAAATCAAAAGATGTACTTGATGAGTCTATAGCTCAGCACGTACAATGGTGTGTTGAGAACAGCGAAGACGTTTTTGATGCGAGAATACTTGCTAAACTACTTAAAGACGATATTAAGGATCGCATTAGGCGATACTCATATTGTATCATTAACAACACAAATAATTATAAAGACTGGTTAGAAGAAGATTACTACCGCAGACTGCGAGTTGCTATACAGCAAGCGTTTGCTGGTGTAGAAGCTGATTAACTATTGTTATATAAAACCTAAAAAGCCACGATTTCAATTTGAAATCGTGGCTTTTTAGGTTGGTTCAATAAAAGTTTATTCTGCGGTAAGCATAGGTCGTTGATCTGCATTTGCTAGTTCCCATGCTGTAGTGAATATTAATTGCGTACGTTTTTGATACAGTTCATACTCTATCTTATCTGGCGTGTCTGATGCTCTATGGTAGTCTGCATGCGTTCCATTAAAATAGAATATAACAAGAACGTTATTTTTAGCAAAATTATAATGATCACTACGGTAGTAAAAACGATTAGGATCATCTTTACCGTTATACCTGTAATCTAAATCTAGTTGCATGTATTTTTTATTTGCAGCCTCTGATACATCGTGAAGATCCTGACTCAACATATCACTACCTATTAAATAAATGTAATCTGTAGTTTCTTCACGTTTAGGATCGATGCGTCCTATCATGTCTATATTTAGATTAGCAATGGTATTTTCTAATGGATATATGGGATTTTCACTGTAATACTTACTTCCGTATAGTCCTATTTCCTCTGCAGTTACATGTAGGAATAAAATAGATCTTTTAGGACCATGTCCATCTTCTTTGGCTTTTTTAAAGGCTTCTGCTATTTCTAGTAGCGCTATTGTACCACTACCGTCATCATCTGCACCGTTAAAAACTTCACCGTTTTCTATACCTAAATGATCTAAATGTGCTGATAATACTAAAACTTCCTCTGGTTTTTCAGATCCTTCAATAAAGGCAAGAACATTTTCTGATGCTGTTTTAGATCTTTTGATATAATCGTTAGGAACAATTTGAAAGTAGGTACCATCTTTCATTCCTCCTTTTACATTCATTTTTTGATATTGTGAACGTAAATATTCAACGGCTTTCTTCTGGCCAGGTTCACCGGTTCTTCTTCCTTCCATTTCATCACTGGAGTAGAAGTAGAGCTGCTCTTTTAATTCTTCTAGAGTAATGGTTTTTGCATACTCCATCACATCTACATCGTGTGACTTTAGTTCAATACTGTTTGTGTTTGCTTTAGATTTATTTGATTTTTTCTTAGTAGAACAAGATGCTACTGTAAATGCTGTAAATGTTGCTACTAAAGCAATTTTAATAAATTTCATTGTGACTGGTTAATTAATCTCGTTTAAGTGTTTTATATTCCTCATAACATTCACTAATGGCATCCAGAATTTGAAGATCATTAGATTTTGTAATGAATTCTTTTGTGTACTGGCAGTTGCGTAAAATATTATCAATACTCACCTTATCCATTTGGAGTAGATTCATAAGAGTCTCACGGTCATATTTACTTTGTAATAAGTTTCTTATTTCATCCTGCTGTTTAATACGTCGTAACTTGCGCATACTAGCTCCTTTTTTACTAAAAGTACTGTATAAAAAATCTGCTGGATTAAAAATAGCATTGATCGTTTTAACCACACCACTAGGATCATCACTTCCTGATTCATAAGCTTGTGGTAAACCACTGATGCTATAACGTCTTTTATTATAAATAGGCGCACGTCTGGCATCGATTTCTAAGAATCCTGTTAACGAAATATTTTTAACGGTGACTTCTTCAAGGGCAATACCTTTTTCTGTCATTGCAATTGTAACATCCCCAAATTTTATCCAATCTTGTGTGACTTTAACACGTATGGTTTCAAAACCTAGATAGGAAAAGAATAAGGTGTCATTCACTTGAGCACCTATTTTAAACTTTCCGTTTCTATTACTTATGGTACCTCTAATACTATTTAGATTAACAATGTTTACATTATTAATGATAGAATCGTTTTTAGCGTTAATCACTTTTCCGAATACGAATCCCTTTTCTGCATCCTTATTGGTCGTGTTAACCTCTTTTTCGCCTTGAGCGAAACCTACAGAAGCCACAAAAAGCGTTAATAATAGTGTGTTAAAAAACTGTTTCATAGAATTGCTAAATTAATGTAATGCAATGATTTTAAATCTTGTTTTGTAATTAATTAACGTCATTGCTTAAATAGTCCATTAATCGCCTTAAAGCTATTCCTCTGTGACTTATCGTTGCTTTTTCTTTTAACGACATTTCTGCAAATGTGGTGTCGTAGCCACTAGGTTTAAAGATAGGATCATACCCAAAACCTTCCAGACCAGATCGATTCTTTGTAATCTCACCTTCACAAACTCCTTCAAAAATCAACTCATGATCATCCATAGCTAACGCTATAACGGTTACAAATCGTGCCTTTCGATCTAAAGAACCTTCTAGTTTTTCCAGTAATAGCGACATGTTATCCTCACTATTCTTTTGTGGTCCTGCATATCTAGCACTATAAACTCCTGGTTCATTTTTAAGGGATAATACTTCTAAACCAGTATCATCTGCAAAAACAGGTAAATTAAAACGTTGCTTTACATAGTTGACCTTTTGAATCGCGTTACCAGCAATCGTATTTGCAGTTTCTGGAATATCATCTGTAAGACCTATATCACTTAAGCTTAAAAGCTTTACATGAGACGGCATCATGATCTGGACTTCCTTTAATTTATTGGGGTTATGTGTTGCAAAAATCAATTCCATAGTTATAATCGTTGAGCTATTTGATGGAGTAGTGGTACGTCTACCTCATGTTTAATGTCTGGCGTGTGTATTTCACATTCCGTGCCGAATAACATCTCGATCTTATTTTTTTCTCTTGAAATAATTTCTGGCGTCACATATTCATCCCGTAAACCGCTAATATGAATAAAACGGTTACAATGTTTTTTAAAGTGTAATGCATCATCTTCGTTTAATTCTGCTGGAATACTACCACTATGCATAATTAATGCTTTGATAGAATGATGATAGCTTTTTAAAAATCGTGTGGCAATAGAAACACCTTGCGAATACCCAAAAAGTACCACACGATCATCACCTACAAGATTTTCTTGTTCAAAAACACCATGTAAATAATGTAATACATTATCCATTTCTTGCATCGTATCTACACGTGTTAACCAGCAGGCACCTACATTTTTAAAATTAGTACCCATGTAAAATTTAGATGGTGCTTGCGGTACAATCACTGCGTGAATAGCTGGATCAAAGTCTTTAAAATACTTTTTAAAATAGGTAGATAAATATCCTAAACCATGCATGCATATCCAGATTTGCTGGGTCGTTGCGGTAATAGGATGCAAGATCTCATAGGAATTCGTATGAGAATAGGTAACTGTTTTAACCATGATTTAAGGAATCGTAGTGTATTTTTGGTAAAGATATGGACAAAGAAAGTATACTTAAGCAGTGCAACCAGATATGTAAAAATACATTGATGGAAACACTAGACATAGAATTTATAGATGTAGGCACAGATTTTCTAACTGCGCGCATGCCTGTAACGCCCAAAGTACACCAGCCAGACGGCGTATTACACGGTGGCGCTAGCGTTGCGCTAGCAGAATCTGTAGGAAGCGCCGCTAGTTACATGTTTTTAAACACCACTGAATTTGCGATAAGAGGTATTGAAATTAGCGCAAACCACACGAGATCTAAAAAAGACGGTCATGTGTTTGCAACCGCTAGATTCTTACACAAAGGTAGAACCACACAATTATGGGAAATTAAAATCACAGATGAAGATGATCGTTTAATTTCTATTTGTAAACTCACTACCATTGCTTTAAAAAAGTAGTATAAAATTGATTCCGCTTGCGCGAAAAGTTGCTCACATACCTACAATCATTACAAGAAAATAACCTTACTTTTTTTGCTCTAAGTAAATCTGGAGAGGATGAAGTTGTGGTAATGCATCAAAAGGATGATTCTATACATTTTAAGCCATCTGACATTTTGTCTTATGTTGTTTTTAATAAATATCAAAATACTAATAATCAAATATTTATTAATAATGAAGTTATTAAAAAGTTTACCATAGAACCAAGTGCTTCACCACAACAAAAAACCGATTTCAATTTAGTAAATACATACAAAAACGAACACGTTGAACTAGTAGAAACCGCTATTTCCACTCTTAAAAATACAGATCTAGAAAAGGTAGTAGTTTCTAGAAAACAGGACTTTTCTATCTCAGAAAATTTTGAAACTATTTACTTAAATGCTTTAGATCATTATCCTAGTGCAAATGTCTATTTTTTTCATCATCCTAAAGTAGGAACATGGATAGGTGCAACTCCAGAGACTTTATTACAAGTTCAAGAAAACAAATTAAAAACTATGTCCCTAGCAGGAACGGCGGTTTATCGTGAAGGAGAAATACATCAATGGGGAAATAAAGAGCAAGAAGAACAACAGATTGTTACAGATTATATTATGAATCAATTGCAAACATCTGGTTGTACTGAAATTCATGCAACAGCGCCAAAAACTGCAAAAGCTGGTAGTTTAATCCATTTAAAATCAAGTATCACTGCACAAGTCTCATCTGATAAACATGTTTCAGAGGTATTAAATAAATTACATCCTACACCAGCGGTATGTGGTTTACCTACACAACTTGCTCAGCAATTTATTGAAAACCACGAGAATTATGATCGTGAATTCTATACAGGATATTTTGGAATAGTAGATCGAGATCTCGATATACAGGATTATTATGTTAATTTGAGATGTATGAAACTATCTAAAAATACAGCAACAATCTATGTAGGTGGCGGAATTACGGCTTCCAGCAATGCAGAAGATGAATATCAAGAAACAGTAGAGAAGCTTAAAACGATGGCTCGTTTAATTCATCAAATTTAAAGAATACTTCTAAATGCCGTGCGTAGTAAAGTAGTTTTTACTCTTAAGCCAGCATTTGAATCAGATGACTCTCTTTGAGATTGTAACTTTGTAGGAATCGATTTTATAAATAAGCCTGATTGATAGAATCCGATGAATGTATAGTAAATGGCATATTTAAATAATTTCATGAATGTTCCTTTTTAAGCACTATAAATATGACAAAAATTATCTTAATATCCACTATATTATTTCTAAATCATTTTTATTAATTGCTCAACCGCCCAAAATGCTAGTTGAACGGTAACTATATACAATACTTTATTATAGTATTAAAAGAACTAAGTTGACCGCTAGTGTAATGGAACTTATCTTTGAAATATGTTACCAGAGATACCACATGCACAGCAAGTCATTTTAACTTTAAAAAGTCGTGGTGTTTCACATATTGTAATTTCTCCTGGATCACGCAACGCACCATTAACCTTAGGATTTTCAAATGATTCCTATTTTACTTGCTACAGTATTGTAGATGAGCGTTGTGCGTCCCATTTTGCACTAGGAATAGCGCAACAACTTAATGAACCAGTTGCTATTTTATGCACTAGTGGTAGTGCTTTATTGAATTACTATCCTGCAGTGGCTGAGGCTTTTTACAGTCAGATACCACTATTAATTTTAAGTGCAGACAGACCAGAACATAAAATTGATATAGGTGACGGACAAACTATAAGACAACAAGGAGTTTACAGTAACCACATTTTATATGAAGCACAGTTACATTTAATTGAAGATGTTTTTGCGGTACCAGAATTAGTTAAAAAGAATTCAGATTACATTCATAAAGCCATTGATATGGCAAGACATGCTAAAGGTCCGGTACATTTAAATGTACCATTTGAAGAACCTTTATATAATGTAGTAGAGCATCCTATAGTAGAAATAACAACCTCAAAAGAGCTATCCACAGAGGATAAAGCTATTGACGAGGACTTTTTTAAAGAATGGAATCAAGCCCATAAAAAGCTTGTCATATTAGCTACATTAGATCCAGAGACTTTATCTACATCTGATATTGATCGATTACTAGCAGATCCATCTGTACTAGTTTTAAGTGAAGTAAGTTCTAATGTGGTGCATCCAGATATTGTTTATAGTGTTGATAGTTTACTAGCACCTATGGAGCGTAATGCAGATTTGATGCGTGAATTAGCGCCAGATCTAGTCATCACCATAGGCGGAATGATCGTTTCTAAAAAGATCAAACAGTTTTTACGTAAGTATGAACTAAAGTCACACTATCATGTAGGTCATTCCAGAGCAAACGACACTTTTTATGCGTTAAAAAATCATTTACAGTTAACTCCTAAAAACTGGATCAATTCATTGCCAGTATCTATGGTAGAAAGCAATTATCAAGATCGATGGCTAAGCCATTTTAAAATGTATTGGTCTAAGCGACCTGATTATTTTGCTGATATGCCGTGGTGTGACTTTAAAGCTTTTAACTTTATATTTAAACAGTTACCAGATCATATACAGTTGCAATTAGGTAACAGTAGCACGATCAGATATGCACAATTGTTCATGATGAACGCTACTCATCAAATATTTTCAAACCGTGGAACTAGCGGAATCGATGGTAGTACAAGCACTGCGATAGGTGCTTCTGTGGCAAATCCATTGCCTACCGTTTTTATCACTGGTGATTTGAGTTTTTTCTACGATTCTAACGGATTGTGGAATAAATATATACCAGCTAATTTTAAGATTATTGTCATCAATAACAGTGGTGGCGGTATTTTCAGGATTCTTCCTGGTGATAAAAGCAATCCTAATTTTGAACGCTTTTTTGAAACTACACATGAACTGGATGCGAGTCATTTATGTAATATGCACGGTCTGGATTACCATAAGGTTGAAGAAGAACACGCTTTCGCGAAAGCGTATCACACATTCATCACTACTCACCATAAACCTCAATTACTTGAAATTTGTACACCTAGACCTATAAATGATGCCGTTCTTCTAGACTACTTTAAATTCTTAACTTAATTTTTAATCGTATTGAGATTTTACCTATTTTTAGATCAGAATCATTAACTAAATCAATTCATAATCATGAGTAAATTTGACGAAAGAGTAGAGAAGTACACTAAAGCTTACAAAGAAAAAGTAGGTGGAAAATTAGACGAAGAGCTTTTAAGAAAAGTAACCAAAGGATTAGGGCCATCAATTTATAATAAAGATGCAGAAACAGTAAGCGCAGAAGCTTCTGAAATGCAACGTGTAGTTGATAACTACCTAGTAAAGAAATTAGGATTATCTGGTGACAATCTAATGGCATCTGTAGAAGCTGTTATCGAGAAATATGGTAAGAGCGAGCGCGCTAAGTATCGTGCTTGTATCTATTATATGCTGTGTGTACACCACGGTAAGGAATCTGTTTACAACTAGTAATCAGTTAAATACATTATTAAAACCACCAGAACAGGTGGTTTTTTTATGCCTAGTAATTTCTAGCGCCAAAAATCGCACTTCCTATACGCACCATCGTACTGCCATTTTTAAGTGCAATCTTATAATCACCTGTCATTCCCATAGATAATTCTGTAAAGTGGTGACGCTCATCAAGTAGTTGTTCTTTTTTGATCAAGTCAAATAGTGATTTCAAATTAGCAAATTCACGATCTACTTGTACTTCATCATTTGTGAAGGTCGCCATTCCCATAAGACCTTTAATCTGGATATGCTCTAGGTTTTTAAAATCATCTGTTGCTAGATAATCCAGTGATTCTTGATGGTCAAAACCAAATTTTGTAGATTCCTCTGCAATATGTATTTGTAGTAGACAGTTTATAACTCTATCATTTTTAACAGCTTGTTTATTCACTTCTTTAAGAAGCCTAGGTGAATCTATACTGTGGATCAAATGAACATAAGGAGCCATGTATTTCACCTTATTACGCTGGGTATGACCTATCATGTGCCAGTGAATATCTTTTGGCATGGTTTCCCATTTTTCGGTCATTTCCTGAATTTTGTTCTCTCCAAAATGACGCTGTCCAGCTTCATAAGCTTCCATGAGGTCGCTTACAGGTTTTGTCTTACTTACAGCAACTAGTGATGCTGGTTTAACATCTTTACTATAGTATAGTATTTCTTTTTTTATACTCATGATTCAAATTCGTAAATCGTTAAGCCACTAGGTAATTTAGGTCTTATGTAAGTGCTTTTAGGTGGCATTATAAGAGATGCATTTGCGATTTGTTTCATTTGATCTACGGTTGTAGGGACTAATCCAAAACCAACGGCATATTCACCACGATCTACCTTTTCTTTAATACGCAATAAATCCGTCTGGCCATAGCTGTAAGAAAGTCTCGTGTTGTTGCGTAAATCATCGATTCCTAGAATAGGATTCAAAATCAGATCATACAGCATTTGAGTATCCAGATCTGCTAGTGGTGTGTCAATGTTATAAGTGTTTTTACGCAGGTACAAACTATAGAATTCACCATCTAAATACATGGAGAAATGATGCTTTTTTGAAGGTTTGTACATTTCTAATCCACGATTCTGTATACGGAATTTCATATCCAGTTGCATTAAAAAAGCTTCTTTAGAAAGCCCATTTAAATCACTCACGATGCGATTGAACTCATAAATGCGCAATTGACTTTCTGGAATCAAATAGCTCATGCAGTGATTGTAGCTAGAATGAGTACTGCCCATATCTTTTGCCAGTAATGATGAACTAGAACTGCGGTGATGACCATCTGCAATGTAAATGTGTGGCATTTCTTTAAAACGCTCTTGAATCTTTGCAATAACAGTATGATCTGTTACTACCCAAACCTTATGCCTGCTATGATCTGTGGTAATAAAGTTATAGACTGGTGTAGCTTCTTTTTGTAGTTGGATCAATTGATCTACCGTCGCATCATCTGGATAGGTGAGAAGCACAGGTTCTGCATTAAAGCCTACTGTTTTTAGGTATTCTTTAAAAAGTTGTTCGCGTTTTTCAATAGTATCTTCATGTCTCTTAATGAGATCATTGTCATAATCTGCAGTAGAAGTAGCACCTATGATTCCTGTATAAGAATGTACAGCGTCAGATCGTTCATAGATATAAAATACTGGTTGCTCATCCTGAATAAGGTAACGTTCTTCTTTAAATTCTAAATAGCGATTACGCACTAGATTAAAACGTTCTTCACCTTTAAGCGTATGACTAAATTTATAGCCAGGATTTAAGATATGTAAAAAACTAAACGGATTATACTTTAATAATGCCTCAAGCTCCAAATCACTATAGTCTTGATAGGTGCGCGATATCACATGCGACGCCATATGTGGTGCTGCTCGTACTCCTTTAAAAGGTTTAATGATGGGCATTATTTACGTTTTTATTTTTCAGAATTTATTCAAGTATGAAGTGTAGACACGCTTATAGCATATTAATTACAAAGATTGTAATCTTCAACTAGAAATTGAATATCCTGTTTTCTATAGAATTTATCATTAATATCTTTCACTACACTAGCACAATCATTAAAATAATTCTTCGCTCTTTTTTTAAAGGAATCTGTAAGACCAAATCCAATAATAAGTTTTGCAATGTTATCTTTTTTTCTTTTTACATAGAACTCGTTATAATCATCATAGTCATATTCCCAGTAATTCCCTCCAAATGTTTCTAGCCCATTCTTTCCATTATACCTTGCGTATAAATTAACTTTTCCAGTTGTGATTATTCTAACTAAAGCCTTTTGAGTCCCTGAAATAAATACATATTGATAGTGAGAATTATCAAAACCTTTAGGTTTGAAAGTTATTTTTTTAACAAGGTATTCATCATAATTTATTTTTTTAGAATCCCATGTTTTTCTGTACAGTACGTTCTCTCGAGTTGTGTAAATTGAGCGCTTGAGTTTAATTTCGCCGTGAATTGTATCGTTACTTTGAAGTATAATTTCACCAGGTGTCCATTCGTACTGAGCACATGAAAAGTGCATAAAAATGAAATAAATAATAACACAGATTACATTAATGTTTCTCATCACTTCCTACCTAAAACTAACACTCACTTTTTCGGCCTTTCTTGATTCACTGTAGTCGTAAAAACCTTCACCAGATTTTACACCTTTTTTACCAGCCATTACCATGTTTACTAATAATGGACATGGAGCATATTTAGGATTCTTAAATCCGTCATACATTACATTAAGAATGGATAGACACACATCAAGTCCAATAAAATCTGCTAATTGAAGTGGTCCCATAGGATGTGCCATTCCTAATTTCATTACGGTGTCTATTTCTTCAACACCAGCAACGCCATTGTAAAGTGTTTCAATCGCTTCATTAATCATAGGCATGAGAATGCGATTTGCCACAAATCCAGGATAATCATTCACCTCTGTAGGTGTTTTTTTAAGCTTTCGCGAAAGCGTCATGATCACCTCTGTAACTTCATCACTAGTAGAATAACCTCTTATGATTTCTACTAATTTCATGATAGGTACCGGATTCATAAAATGCATCCCAATCACTTTCTCTGGACGTTTTGTAACTGCGGCAATTTGTGTAATAGAAATAGAGGACGTGTTAGTCGCTAGAATACAATCTGCTGGTGCAAATTCATCCATCTGACCAAATATCTTTAACTTCAAGTCCACATTCTCTGTTGCAGCTTCTACGACTAAATCTGCTTGTGCAACTCCTGATTTTAAATCTGTGAATGAGGTAATATTTCCCAGAGTTGCGTTTTTATCAGCCTCAGTGATTTTTTCTTTGGCGATCATTCGGTCTAGATTTTTAGCAATGGTTGCTAAACCTCTATCGATTGCTTCTTGAGAAATGTCTACCAGCGATACGTTGAATCCTGATTGTGCAAATGTGTGAGCAATACCATTTCCCATGGTTCCTGCGCCTATTACGGTGATGTTATTCATAATTATAGCGTTGTTATTTTTTTAATAATTCTGGTCCGTACTTTTTTAAAATGGAGTCGGTAGCCATGAAACTGTCATAAGCTTCTTGACTATTAAAGTCTGTATTTAAAAACACGATTTGACCTATGTTAGTTTTAGGATTAAAAAACATTAAGGTGGACACTCCTGGATCTCCACCAGAATGGCCTATACCATCTCTTTCATAAGCGATGAATATTCCTTTGTTAAATCCTTTTTGAAAATCGGCGAGCGATTTCTTTGTTTTCATCATGGACTCGTTCAATTGTTTTTTATAAAACTGAACATAGGTTGCTGGTTTTAACAGCGTACCATTACCATTATAACCTTTAATGAGTTCTGTTAAGATCACTCCTAAATCATTAGGTGTGGTATATAAACCACCGTCAGCAAAAGTAACTAGTTCATATAGTGGATACCTCAATTCTAACGTACTGTAAAGTGTACTGCGCCTGCGTGAATCAAGGTCAGAAACATTCCATGAGGTATTTTTTAATCCTAATGGGTCGATCACGTTCTTTTTAGAATAGCTCTTAAAATCTTCACCTACTGCTTTTTCAATAATATAAGCGGTTAATCCAGCGCCTATGTTAGAATAAGAGTATGCTGTTCCTGGTTCAAACTCATGGAAAATATAAGATGTGCTAGAAGTATCTGTTGTGGTGAGTCCGTTTTTTAAATAATCTTCAAGTGATAGCGCATCTTTTTTACTTTGAAAGTAAGCCAATTCTTCTTGATCTATTTTAGGGTTATCAGCAGCATTTTCTTCTAAATTGATGTAGCTTAAATCATAGTAACCATCATCTAGGATACTGCTAGTGTGCGTACTTAAATGTCTTACTAAAACAGGAACTTCAGGATGTTGTGGATTACGCACTTTAAAATCTAAATAGTTGTTGATATCATCATCTAAACTTAGGTGTCCATCTTCAATAGCTTTAGCCAGTGTTAAACCTAAAACTACCTTGGAAATTGAGGCTATGTTTTGAATGGTATGCTCTGTATAATCTGCTCTTATTTTACGGTCTAGGTAACCATAACCTTGCTGGAAAACAGGTCCCTTTTCATTTACTATTGCAACGCCTAGTCCATGTGTGTATCCTAAGTTATGAATGCTGTCTAGTTTCTTATCAAGTTCTACTTCAACCGCTTTAACGATGATGTTTTCATCTGTAGCTGTAGTTGTAGCGTTTTTGCAACTAAATATGGTGCAACATAAAATTGCAATAAGTAAGATTTTATAATTCATAAATGGAATCTAGATTAACATAGGTCTCGACTGTCACTCGTAATTGTATTTTAGTTTTATAGTTCTTTAAAATTCTGAATTACTTGTAACGCAACGTCTAGTGCTGCAGTGCCATCTTCCAGACTTACAATAGGTGTGGTGTCATTTTCTATAGCATCTGCAAAAGTTTCTAGCTCATCCAGAATGGCGTTATTATCCTCAATCTCTGGATTATCAAAATAAATTTGCTTTTTCACACCTTCGGCATTTTGTAAGATCATATCAAAATCACCTGGTTGTTCTGGTGCGTCTTTCATACGGACAACTTCTACAGCCTTTGTCAAGAAATCTACAGATATATAGGCATCACGCTGGAAAAATCTCGCTTTACGCATTTTTTTAAGGCTAATACGACTAGCGGTAAGATTTGCCACACAACCGTTTTCAAATTCAATACGAGCATTTGCAATATCAGGCGTCTCTGATATTACAGAAACACCACTAGAACTTACCTGTTTTACTGGACTTTTCACCACACTTAAAATCGCATCAATATCGTGAATCATTAAATCCAGTACCACACTCACATCCGTACCACGCGGATTAAATTCGGCAAGACGATGTGTTTCTATAAACATAGGATTTGCGATGCGATCTCGCACTGATTTAAAGGCAGGATTGAAACGTTCTACCTGACCTACCTGGCCTTTTACATTATGCTTTCGCGAAAGCGTAATTAATTCATCTGCTTGCTCTACAGTAACCGTAATAGGTTTTTCAACAAAGAGGTGCTTGCCGGCCGAAATCACCTTAACACCAGTCTCGTGGTGATAGGAAGTAGGCGTCACCACATCTATCATATCACAGGATGCGATCAGTTCATCTATGGAGTCAAAGTACTTGTATCCAAATTCTTTCTCGACTTCACGAGCATACGATTCATCAGCGTCATAGAAGCCTATAAGCTCATAACGATCGCTTTGTTGTAATAATTTAAGATGTATTTTACCTAGGTGACCAGCACCTAGCACGCCTGCTTTGAGCATAATTTGATGGTTTTCCACAAAAGTAAGGATAAGGTAGCAGAAAATTATCTTAAAAAATACGTGTTATTGATCTGTTTTTAGAATTCAAGATTTTAAATTAGCACCATCAAAGATGACTATATACATAAAGGAAAAAGACGCCAGCTTGTAGAGCTATTACGCGACAAAGGCATTGCAGATGAGCGCGTTCTAGACGCTATAAATCAGGTGCCTAGACATTTATTTCTAGATAGTTCCTTTTTAGATCACGCGTATCAGAATAAGGCATTTCCTATAGGAGCAAATCAAACCATATCACATCCTTATACGGTGGCTTTTCAAAGCGAGCTGTTGCAAGTACAACCTAATGATCGTGTCTTAGAGATAGGAACTGGTAGCGGTTATCAATGTGCGGTATTACTAGAAATGGGAGCAACTGTTTATACGATAGAACGACAGAATGAATTGTTCAAAAAGACGAATATCCTTTTTAGGAAGTTGCAGTATCGACCTAAGCGGTATGTTTTTGGCGATGGATATAAAGGACTGCCAGATGATGCGCCTTTTGATTCTATTATTGTGACTTGTGGAGCGCCAGAAATCCCGCAAGCGTTGTTAGGCCAACTCAAAATAGGAGGCAGGCTCGTGATTCCCGTAGGTGATGAAGCACAAATCATGACACTAGTGGTGCGCGATAGCGCGACAGAGTTTACTAAAACCACCTATGGCGAATTTAGATTTGTACCGTTTTTAAGTGGGAAAGAGTAAATCAGTTTTTCAAGTTCAAAGTCCAACGTTCAACGTTCAAGGTTACGAAGGTTTAACAATTAAAAATATGTGTAACTTAATGTTTAGGAATTGCCTAATTACATCCGAGCTAATCTATAGAAAACTCCAAATTCAAATTTCCATTCTAAAAAAAAATCGATACGATCTTATTTAAGCCTAGAGAATAAATCTGTTGAAGTGCATCAACTTGCCTTTTTCAACTGGATCACGCCTAAAAAATCCAATACTTTAATAATGATATAAGTAGGATCAATCTCGTGCCATTTTATACCAAAGTTTGCTCTACCAGCATACTTATGATGATTATTATGATAACCTTCACCCATCATTAGAAAGTCAATAGGGAATAGGTTCTTACTCGTGTTTTTCATTTTGAAATTTACGTATCCATAGATATGACCAAACCAATTGATAATCACTCCATGAACAGGTGCCATTAAAAAGGTAAGTGGTAGTAATAACCATTGCCACCATGCCGTAACAAAAAACACAAAGAATAATACATAAGCTGTGATCCATAATACTCTAGATAATCGCGAACTCGCAAAAAGATCAAAACTTTTCCATTGTGGAACATCCTTAGTAAATCGAGCATCTACTGCAACACGATCGTTATTGATGTCTTGATAAATGGTTTTAGTCTTCCACATCATGGCAAATAGGTTAGGATCATGCGCTGGTGAGTGTGGATCCTTTTCTGTATCTGTGTATGCATGATGCATGCGGTGCATAATTCCATAACCATAAGCACTTAAATAGCTAGATCCTTGAAAAATCCATGTAAGTACAAACATGATGCGTTCTGTGAATTTAGACATGGTAAACACTTGATGCGCCGCATAACGATGCAAGAAGAAGGATTGGAAAAACAATCCACCGTACCATAAGACAATTACAAATAGGATAACAGCCATATTCTTTTTTTTTTACAAAGTTAGCTAGCGGTATCCCATTAAAAAATGAACCTAGATTAAGAAATACGACGTCGTATGCGACTCAAGGCTTGTGCAGTCACACCTATATAAGAGCTGATATACTTTAACGGAATCTCCTGTAACACTTCTGGCCGATCCTTAAATAACTTCTCATACCGTTCTTGGGCCGTAAGGTTAAGTAGGTTTTGTTCACGGCTGGATTTCAATAGAAACAAACGCTCTGCAGTGAGACGTCCTATAAGATTTCCTATTTGGGTTTGATGGTAGACCTCTTGTAGATCGTCATAAGTGATGCTTAAAACAGTTGTTTTAGTCAATGCTTGTAATTCATAAGCAGATGGCTTTTGTGTAAGAAATGAATCATAAGCACTAATGAACTGATTCTTAAAACTAAAGCCAAAAGTGATTTCCTTTTCCACATCTTCCTTAGGAATAAAAAGGCGTACCACACCAGATTCTATAAAAGAGATGTGCTTTTCAATCGTATGTAATTTTAAAAAGATCTCTTTCTTCTCAAAAACCCGACGTTGCAATTTGCCCATAAAAAAATCCCAATCTTCATTAGAGATATGAGCAATACTATCCAGATAGTTTTTGATTTGTTGCATTTAGGGAAATGAAATAGTGCTGATGCAAAGTTAAGTTAGAATCACCTTTATATATTCAAGTTCCTTATCGTACTAGTTATCACAATGTGCCTCATCATACAATTCAGTTCTTGTTTATGACAACTGAGTAAAATAGGGTGGATGCTCCAACAAAATAAATCGATATTTGAATCATTCAAAAACATCAACCATGACACCATCCACCATTTTCTCTATCGCAAATGCACTTGTCTTACCTATGTGGCTCTTAATGCTTATCCTACCTAAGTGGAAAGTGACACAGTTTTTAACCAGCTATAAACTAATACCACTAGTGCTATCGCTTATTTATGTAGTCTATATTATTACCGGATTGCTAGAAACAGGAATGCCAGATTTTGGCAGTTTAGAAAGCGTCATGCAATTGTTTACAGATGAGAAAGCCGTACTCGCTGGATGGATTCACTACCTCGCTTTTGATTTACTAGTAGGAATGTGGATGTTACAAGAGAATAAAAAACTAGGGATTCATCAACTATTAATGGTTCCATGTTTACTAGGTGCGTTTATGTTTGGACCACTAGGATTTTTAATCTTTATGATCATAAAAACCACTAAAACTTCAAAATCATGAAAGATCTAAAACACGTTATACGCACCGTAAAATCGAGTAGTCCTATTTTGTACACCATCGTACTAATACATCTTGTGGTTGCCGTTGCCTGCATCATAGGATTAGTAGTAGATGATCGCACCTTACTAGGAGTAAACGTATGGATCAAGCCATTAAAATTTATGATTTCTGGCGCTGTCTATTTGTTTACAGCAGGATTTTTGATCACCTTATATCCGTTTTCTAAGCGTAAGAAGAACATCATTAATAATATCAACTCCTTTTGTTTATTAATTGAAGGTAGCATCATAGTAGCACAAGCTTCACGTGGTATACAATCGCATTATAATACGTCCACACCATTAGATGCTATTCTATTTGCAATGATGGGATTACTCATAGGTATTAATGTGATCATCATGGTATGGTTTCTAATAGAAACCGTGCGCTTAAAAATGAATACTTCAAAACCGGTCCAATTCGGTATTTTCCTAGGATGGATTATCATTATTGTGGGAAGTTGGGTAGGTGGCCAGATGATAGGACAGTTATCTCATAATGTTGGCGTGGCAGATGGTGGCGCAGGCTTACCACTTCTAAACTGGAGCACCATAGCCGGTGATTTAAGAGTCGCACACTTCTTTGGATTACACGGTATTCAGGTTATACCATTAGTCGGATTTTTCCTTTCACAAAAATGGAACACCAGTACACGCAACCAGATTATTGCCACAGGTGTTTTTGGAATGTTCTATGCTTCCTTTGTGGCATGGACGTATTATCAGGCCAGTAGTGGTTTGGCACTATTAGAATTATAAGTATATAAAATTGATGGATTCCGCTTTCGCGAAAGCGGAATGATAACAACTATTCAACTTATATTTAAACAAATGTTCATAATCAGCTGATGATGAATGTTTTGAAAATAATGATGTATCTTTATTCAAACATTAATGATGGATTGCTCTTATCACATCGTTAATGAGATGATACTCTTTTTTTTGCGCCCTATCGTTTCTTAAGAGGTCTATCTGTATAAGCATCACGCAGATTTAACCAGTACTATCATAAGCATAGTACGTCATGTATACATTATGAAACGATTAGGACTAATGGCAATGCTGTTAATGATTATTGCATGCCAGCAAGAGAAATCCAAAACACCTACAGAAACTAATTCCATAGTTCTGGATAGTAACACCGTACTAGATCGTGCTACGGTTATGAAAAGACGAATTCTGGAGCGCGATGCACCTAATGCAGATGAACCATCGCCAGAGGTGATTCAGGTGTTTGAGAAACTCAACTTTGGCAACGGTTATAACAGTTCTACTGGCGAGGCTTACTATGGCGTTTTAGATTATAAAGGTGTAGCAGAAGATACAGAACTAGTAGGCGGTGCGAGAGGTAATACCGGTTCTATATCTGTAGATTTAATCGAAACTAAAGAACAATTTAAATGCAGTTTAAACTTAAGCGCTTCGCTAGAACTAGATTTTGAACTAGGCGCATGGAAATCCCAAAATAACGTCAAGCTAAATGCACTTAATGAGACTGAGTTTAACGATTTCTCTCAAAACCTAGTGATTAAAGCCGTTTATGAAAACGAACCCATTACCATCATACAGCCTAGAATTAGAGAAGACTTAATTGAACTGGCTAGAACAGATCCAGAAACCTTTATGCGTACCTGTGGTGATATGTTTGTAAGTAGGATTTATACAGGTGGTGAGTTGTACATGGTATTTAACATGAGCGAGCGCGATTCTAGAGAAAACTCACGCAATGACCAATTCATAAAATCTACTAACCAGTATTTTACAACTACCGTTAACGTAGAGGCAAAACGTGAGGCGATGGAAGAAACCAGTAAAAAAGTTTCTAATCTTAAAACGCTGGTAATTACTAATGGTGGCATGAGCACACCAGAAAAAACAAGTATAGAATCTTACCTAGAATATGCTGGCGCATTTAAAGAACAAGTAAGTAATGATAATAGGGCAGTGGTGCTTTATGTAGAATTAAGTCCTTACGAGAATATTGCCGGATTTCCGCAAATTGATTTTAGCAAGATACGTGTGCAACAACGTCAGGTACTTAACGCCACAAGTGATTTATTAAGCCTGATGCGTACTGATGAAAGTAACGCACAGTTTGTGCTAGAACATAAATCCTATTTCACACAAGAAGACGTAGATCAAGCGATAATCGCTTTAGCAGAGTTTGAAGAAAACAGCATGGTCGTTTCAAAAATCCTTAGGGATTGTAAAGCAGATCCAGATGCTTGTGATATGAAGGATTTGGAATTATTTAATGATTATGAGCCATTTGATCCACAGGTGTTGTTTCCGTCATGGACTGGTGACAAGTACGAATTACCTATCAATTACGTAATAAATACTCGTCCTGTAGAAAGCGACTGGATCACCTTAATAGAACAGACTGATGCACTAGAAAAAGGAAAACCTAAAGACCGATTAAGCATTAACGATCAGATCGAAATACGTATGGATGAAACAGATGATCCAGAATGTCGTTTTCCTATAGGGAATCAAACCGGTCGCGCCTTATTATTTACGACCACACGTACCACAGGAATGTGGTGGTGGAAAAAAACACATCGCAAGTCCTATTATCAAGAATTTGAATATCCTTATTATGAGTTGCGCTATGTCAACCCAAAAACAGGCCAGTCGTTAAAGCGATTTAAATATACCCAACCAGTAGAAGTAGAGCCTAATGTGATGGTACAAGTACGATTAGTAAATCCATTGAGTACGGTAAATGTCTCTGGGAAGCATACCGTTAATCTACCACCACGATTTGGCATTGTACAAGGTTGTGAAGGTGAAGACCTATTTCTTACCATTTCCTCAGGTGATGCCACACCACAAGATCCTAATACCACAAAAACAGGAGCTTTAACTAGCGGTACCGCTACAAAATATATCAAACGTCCTGCGGTAGAAAAAGTCACTGTGAATGGTGTGGATATGTATTATTATGATTGGGATTGATGTTTTTTTTGATTTATGGGTTATTAAGCTAGTGTTAGTGATGGTTTGTGATGGAGGACCAAACCACAAATTGTTTCCAAAGATTTATGTCGCCTTGAATAAAGAAACCTTTAGCAATTAAAAGCTATTATTTCTATTTGACATAATATCTCACAATTAGCTTTAAACTTAACGAGTAGAAGTAATCCCAAATCCCTGAGAATCGCGTAAAATCAAAATTCTCTTAGGATCATACGTTTAGCCAATTTTAGAGAAGTAATAAAAGTGAGCTACAATCAATGTAATCAGATTCTAAATGTCTATAAGGTAATGAACCATAAATCATCGTAACATCATATCTGTAACATAGTCAGGTAGTTTTTTGAAATATAAATAAAAACGTTTAGTTAATGATCCATACATCATCGTTACCTAATAGTTATAATTAAACTTTATGGTATGTAAACGCTTTGACATAATTACGGGCGATATGATTCAAACAAGTTAAAGTCATATCTGTAACTATGTCAAGTAGCAAAGCTACACGCTACGTCATACAAAACAATATCTTTTGAACCATAATTTATATTATGTCAAATAGGATATTTGGCAACTCGTAAGCATTACACTCTATCCTTATCCTAATTCGTATGCTATAACTCGTCTGAGGATTCTAGTAACTGTAGTTTTCCGGTGTATCGTATGTTCGTTCTGTGCGAACTTGTAATACTAATGTCTGTGAACATAGATGGCAATACGGTTATGCGTACAGGATATGTTTCATTGTTTTCATCACGAGCTGTAAATTGGATAATGATATTTCCTTTCTTTTCATCTATGAACTGCTCGTAATTATTTGTTTTATCCTTAAACTCAATTCCAGCATCAGCTGCGTATCCTGCCGTGATTTGGCGTTCGCCAAAATAAGATAGATCAGCACTTACTTGATCACCTTTACGTTTAATGAAATCATTGCGATCTGTTAAATTGATACGACTTGCGCTGTTACCAGCTTGTAGCAATAAATCATTTGCTACATTATTTAAAGATGCTGTACTCAAAGGATATGCTGCATCCATGGTAATCTCAAAACCTTGCGATTCCAGCTGTGTCGCCAGCTGTTCTAGTTTTGTAGTACGTTCTTCTACTTGTACCGCTGTTAGTTTTGATTTACAGCTGGTTAAAACGGTGATCACTAGGATCATAAAGCAAATTCTTTTCATAGCAGGATCATTTATTTATAATCATCAATAATCATTCCTAGTATTAGGGTTTGAAAAACGATGTCCCAAAAACACGGGACTTTCTTACTGTTCCTGTAAATCGGTTTCTGGTAAATACAGAAATGATATGTCTTCCTGATGCTAAGTCTGTAATAGGAATATAAGTAATATAACCTTCTTCTTTAGTTTTATAATGCTGGTAACGTTCCCATTTTAAGTCGGTTATAAGTTCTTCATCTAGTTCTAAAGCTATTAATTGATTCAGTGCGATTTGATCTTTTGCGATGCGATTGTTATTGTAAGCAATCCTTAAACTGTCTTGTCGTGGTGGATCATAAACTACAGGATACTGGATACTATCTTGAACATGTCTTAAATACCAGTCGTAGTTACGCCAGTGCACCACAAATACTTTTAAATATTCATCTGTTACGTATTGACTTTGTATACCACCATTATAAAAGACTTCGTTCTCTCCTAGCTGGTCTTCATAAGTATGATAATCTATGATATAATTTAAATCTTCACTAAAGGTTAATCGATCATCAAAAACGTTGATATTAAAAGTTCCCGCTGGATAAAACTCACCTATCTGGTTAATGGATATAAACAATCCAGCTAGCAAGTACAAACTACCAAAGGTCAGATACAACCATCTCTTACCATTTGTTCTTATAACTAGAAGTTCGCGTCTAAAAAGGAATAAACCTGTTGCATAGTAATACACTTGATACAACCACTCACCTATTTTAAAAAACACGCCACGTCTGTGTCGTTTGCGTATTAAAAAATCAAATACACCTAACTGTAACAACAACACAAAAATGGCGATGAAATAATTAAATACCGCGTTATTGATCAGATCATAAGCGCCAAAAACTTCGGCAAGAATAAACTGAATAAGCATCAAGGTGATAAAAGAGCTAAAAACGATAAATGTAAATACAATCGTGACAGCAAAACTTACATTAGTCCATTTATCCAGCGTTGCTAGGCGATCGCTTGCGGTAAGTCCATTTTGATGTTTCTTTTTTTGGTAAAAATTGATATTCAAATGATCGTAATTCACACCATCTGGATACCAGTAGGATATCGCACTATAAGCTAACCATACCGTGCGTAGAATAAGGTTCACACCAAAACCTATAAGTAAGACTCTAGTAAGAACGTAAGTTCCAAAAAACAATAATACCTGAATGTAATTGAAATCACTGATGGGATATTTTAAAAGAAACAAATGTTTAAAATAGTCAGTACTAGTATACAAAGAGAATATAATACCACCGGCAATAAGAAACTCCAGTTGCCAGCTTACTGGGGCGTATTGGCTTTTTACTATTTGATCGTGTTGTTCTTTCATAATTCCGTTGGGGAATTTGAAAGGTAGGAATAATTACCGTTTTAAACTAAAATGTCCCGTAATCACTTGATCATTATAGTGCAGTTTGTACCAGTAATCATCACTAGGCATAGGTTGATTTTGATACAATCCATCCCAGCCTACCACCATCGTGTTGATTTGCTTGAGCAATTTACCGTAACGGTCAAATATTTCAATACGTGCACTAGGAAACGCTTCAATATTAGGAATCTTAAACGTATCATTAAAACCATCATTATTAGGTGTGAAAAATTGAGGAATAATAATTCTATTATACTGACCAAAAACGATGTCGCAGTCACGCTCATCTCTTACTCGCACATCTACTTGTAATAAACCAGAGATATCAAATACAGGACTGGACTGATAATTAAAACCATCGATGCTATATCTATAATTACCACTCGTATTTGCTAGAATAACGGTTAACTCATCACCTACTACTTGCAATTCTGATATTACAGCAGTTTCTACTACTGCGACATTAAAGATGGCAAGACTATCGCAACCGTCTAGATTAGTCACTATACAGGTGTAGGTTCCTGCGTTATTCACTACAATACTTTGAGTAGATGCACCACTACTCCACTGATAAAAACCTCCAGTAAACTGTGGATCTAAAATAGCATCTTCTCCTTCACATAATATAAAGTCTTCACTATTCACCGTTGATGATTGCCTTAGTCTTAATTCCACAGGTACTCTACTCGTACTCACACAACCTGATAAAATATCTACAGTTTCTACGTAGTAGAATCCTGCCACATTAGTGGTATAATCTATGGAATTGTTATTGACCAGATTACCACCAGTAGGTGCATCATACCAGAAAGCCTCAGTACCAGAGGCGATATCTACAACCATATCTACTAAATCGCCATCACAAGCAATAAATGGATCTTCCCTAGGAACGGCAAGTGGTACTTCTATTTCTCTAAACTCAAATATTTCAGAAAAATTAAAGCATTGTGCATTATTTAAATTAACAGCATCTTCTGCCACTTTTGCCCTGTAAAAAGTGGTATCTGTAAGTAAAGGCGTTATAAAACTATTAGTGGTAGCACCTGGAATATCTGTATAAATAGTTCCATCAGCGCTAGATTGCCACTGATATTCCGGTGTCATAAATACATTGCTGGTAGCACTAGCAGTTAAGGTTAAAGATACGTCTGGGTCATCAATGCATTTTGTAAAAAGTGTGCTATTATTCACATTGTCTATTACAGTAGTTTCATCGCCACAGGCTTTAAAAGCAATATCATCTATGGCTAGATCGTTTCCACAACCACCATTACCTACATTGATCATTTTAAGAATCACGCTATTTTGTCCAGCGCTAGTCGTAAAAGTAAGACCGTATTGAATCCACGAGGCTTGAGTTTCTGCCTGTCGTGGCGCCATCGTTCCAGACGCCAGTATCGTCGTATCTGTACTATCCCATATTTCAAATTGTACCTGAATAGGAATATTTGCTGGTCCGCAGGGATTGTTATTACCATTTAGCACATTCATGATCCACGCGCTAAATTCATACGGCGTATTCTCGCACAATCCAGAAATAGAACGTCTATAAAACTGATCTGCTGTAAAACTCGCATTCACAATCAGCATTTTACCATTCGTATTTCCCGTATGATCTGGCGTATTAAACCAGCTTCCTAATTCTTGAGCGTTATTTGATATGGTATACTGTCCATCTTGAGGACCGCTGTTTACGAATTGGTAGGTCGTGACTCCTGCTGGCAATGGTGGTCCGTTAGTAAGTCCAGTCCCAAAATCTTCTTCAAATATGGAAGTTCCGGTAGTACCGCTACAGAATGATAATTGCGCTTTCGCGAAAGCGAAACACATCAACATCACTACTACCATCCATAATTTTTGCTTTATATGATCCTGCATGCTCCTGTCTAAGTCGGCATTTTAATTCTAGATTAACAAATATCGATCTAAATGCTTAAAAAGCTATTAAAATCTGGTTAAGCATTTATCAATAACTGCCTGTAAACGATTTTAAAAATTATATTAAGGAAAAATCATTTTATGACCACACAATTTAATTACCAGCACGTAAGCGGAAGTGAACGTCTAGAGAATTTTACTAAAGAAAAACTAGAGGTATTATTCACTAGATATAACTGGATCACCAGTGCTGCGGTATTTTTTACCGCAGAAAAAACCAGTAATGATGAAACGGGAATGAAAACGGGAATTCGGCTGAGTGCTCCAGGTCCTAGACTATTTGCAGAGGAATCAACAGAAACCTTTGAAGACGGAATCCTGCAAGTTATAAATCAACTTAAACAACAATGTGAAAAACGTAAATCAGAACTTATCAAACATGCCTAAAATGTTATCCCTAGCCACAAACGATCGACAAACTGTATTATTCTATAACTCAGATCGTAAAAATCATAAGGAAGTTAGAGCATATCTAGAATCCTCAGAACAGGATTTATTACCTATTGACATTTCTAAAACTAAGGTAGCTGCAGGCACCTGGTTAGATATCGCAGATTTTAATAACGTAACGGTAAAAGAATTAGTAGATCATAATCATCCTGATTATAAAACCCATTATGGCGATCAAATTTTAACAGACGATCAAACCATTGATGCTCTACAAAAAGAACCTAGCGTTCTCACTTACCCTATAGCGGTAAAAGGTGATCAAGTTTCTATCATGAAAGATTACGGTAAATCTTTAAAGTTTCATGGGCCTGATAGTATAGGAATTGAAAAGACAACAGTAGGTAAAGAAAATAAACACTAGTATTAGCGTTAATTGATTAATGAATGGCCCGTTTTACGAGGCCATTTTTTTTATGCTTTGCATTAATTGTTTTTACTGATTTGATTGTTCTAGTCGCCATAATTATTGTTATAAAATAGTAACCTATGTTAAAAATGGTAATATTATATTTATCGCCTACTAATTGTAGCTAAACACTTAAATAGAAGCTTCATGAAAATATTTTTTACGATAATCAGTTTAATGGTCATACTCACTGGTTGTCAACAAACTACAAATGCTCCAGTTCAGGACGTTTTACCACAAGAAGTTATAGATCCTAACCAGTTCTACATTGATGGTAAGTTAGATTTTGAAGAATCTGTTACGATGGTTTATCTAATGGATCACAAGAATGTAGTCATGGATTCTAGCACGGTTTCTAATAATACGTTTTCTCTTAACGGTAGTGTTACACAACCTACACCCTATTTTATCAGTTTTAAAGACAGAAAAGACGCCTATCCTATTATCCTACAAAACACATCCTTTAACATCTTAATTAATGAAGATCAATACATGGTATTAGGTGGTGATTTAAACGGTAAACTCACTAAGTATCGCAATGATCAGATAGCTTATAATGAGCGTAAAGTGGGCTTTTTAAATTTAAGCAACTTTAAAAAGGATCAGAAAAAATTGCTAGACAGCATTGCACTAGTGGATGTAGAACAATCTGCAAGCACTTTACAATTCATTTTTGAAAATGAAGGTAACCTACTATCTCAGCAGATTTTAGTAGAAAACGATTTTCCATTAAGTGATTTGAAAAAATTAAAAGATCAAATTGCTGATTCCTCAAACGAATCTTTACTGAATGCGCTATTAGCAAGCATCGATGTAAAACAAAAAATAGAAGACGAAGCAATCGCAAATCGTAAGAAAGCGGTAGCAAAAAAGGAAGAATATCGCGCACCAGCGCCTATGTTTACAGGTGAATCACTT
Organism: Nonlabens sp.; assembly: GCA_020630715.1. GTDB lineage: Bacteria > Bacteroidota > Bacteroidia > Flavobacteriales > Flavobacteriaceae > Nonlabens. Next base: position 69,379 of record JAHDIQ010000002.1, on the reverse strand, counting down.
ACAGGATCTGATCTTGCACTAGCTACTGTTTTACAAGGTAAAAAAGTAGTTCTTGTAGATTTCTGGGCCAGCTGGTGCAAACCATGTAGAATGATCACACCACAAGTGAGACAAATTTATGATCAATATAAAGACAAAGGATTTGAAATCATTACCGTTTCAGAAGATCGTAGTAGAATCGCTTGGAAAAAAGGTATAGAAGAAGACCAGATGATGCAATGGGAACACATTTATGATAACCAGATGCAAATAGCGAGTTCTTTTGGCGTGCGTTCCATTCCTCACATGGTATTAATAGATGAAAAAGGAAGGATTATTAATAATAAAATTTCGCTTTCTCAACTACGTACTGAATTAAAGAAAGCTTTAGACTAGAAAACTTAGACTTTTCCTTTTACGATTGTAACAGCAGCATCCACTGTTTGCATCGCTTCCATATCTTTTTCATCTAGCATGATGTCAAAGGCATCTTCCACATCTAGCGCAATATCTACTAGATGCGCACTATTAATTCCTAAATCTTTCATCAGATGACTATCTGCAGTAATAGCACTGGCATCTACGTCCTGAGGTAAATACACTTTTACAATACTAAATAATTGGTCTTTAATTTCTGTAGTTGTCATAATACTAAGTAAGTCGTAAAAGTAAGGATTCCTTTATGGTTTCCAGCGTTGTAATACCACTGCGGCGTTTACATCACCAAAACCAAAACTAGCTTTCATTAATCTATTAAATTCTAAGTCAGTAGTTTGAATAGGGATTTTTGTAGAATCAATTTGTTCTAAAATTTCTGAATGTAAGTTGGTTATATTAGGATTTCCATAAACCTGTTGATTTTTCAATTGCAGTACCGCTCCTACTAGCTCGATACTACCAGCAGCAGCAAGACAATGACCTATCATGGATTTAAAACTATTCATATATGGAAAATCAGTTCCTTTACGATGCAACGCTTTTGACCAGTTCATTACTTCATAAGCATCTTTTCCAGTTGCGGTCACATGACCATTAATCACATCGATATCACTAGCGTTCAAATCGCTATGAGCTAACGCCATACGCAGGCAATCTTGAACCGCTACGCCATTAGGTGCGGTCATGCTACCATCACCACGATGTCCACCAGAGTTTACAGCTCCACCTAGAACTTCTGCATAAATAGTAGCACCACGTCGTTGTGCGCTTTCTAGGGATTCTAGTACTATCGCTCCTGTTCCACTACCGGGAACAAATCCAGCAGCGTCATCAGAAAAAGGTCTGCTTGCTTGTGTAGGATTATCGTTATAAGTATTAGGTAAAATACGCATGGCATCAAATCCACCCCAAATGTAGGGTCCAGAATCACTGGTAGATCCTACCAGCATTTGTGTAGCAAGTCCATATTTAATACGTTCATAACCCATTAAAAAAGCCTCAGTTCCTGTACTGCAAGCACTAGAATTGCTTGTCACAACATTTCCTGCTCCTATTTCACCAGCAAGCCAGGCACTTATTCCACTACTCATCGTTTGGATCACACTGGTACTTCCTAATCTGCGTACACGACCATCATCAATGAGATGAATCGCTTCACGGTATTTATCGCCACCACTCTGACCAGTTCCCATAATGATCCCTAGGTTTTTAAGAGCCTGATCTTTTGGTGCGATTTCAATTCTGGCATCTCGTAAAGCATCCTTTCCCGCAATCACACCGTAGATCAAACCACTAGCTTTTAAACCACGTAACTGCAATGGTGTAAAGTATTGCGAAATCCGTTCCTCATCTAGATCTGGCGTACCAGCAATCTGACAGCTAAATTTCAACGCCTCTAATTCAGGATGATGCGTGATACCACTATCACCATTAGCCAGCGCTTTATGGAAATCTTCAACTGTAGTTGCATTAGGAGCTACCACGCCCAGACCGGTAATGACGACTCTATTTTTATGATATTCCATTAAAGTTTTTTTTAATCTCGCTTTTGCGAAAGCGAAATTATATACCTCAAGGATAAATATACCATACTCTAGGATGTATATGTGAATCTTTAGGGACAAATAACGGGTAAATTTGCTCAAAACTAACACCATGAGAGTATTTGTAATTCTATTGCTACTAGTATCATTTACGACGAAGGCACAAGAAATAATTGTAGAATCCATTGAAATTACTGGTTTAAAACGAACTAAGGAAGATTTCTTAATCAGACTGATCAAGACTAAGGTGAATGAGCAGTATGACAGCCTAAAAGTTGCTACAGATGTGGAACGTTTGAATAGATTACCTGCTATTGCAAAAGCAACACAACAAACCACTATTACCGGAAAAAAGGCTTCTATTACTTATGAAATCGTAGAGAACTTCACCATCATTCCTGGTGTAAGAACCTCGCAAGCAAATGATGATTCTTTTGCCTATAGACTATCCTTATTTGAATTTAACTTTCTAGGTCGCAACCAGCTTATAGGTGGATTTTATTCTCGTAATATTTTTGACAGTTATGGTGCATTCTGGGAAGCGCCGTTTTTATTCACGAATAAACTAGGTCTAGGAATCAATTTCCAAAATAACGTAAGTCGTGAACCTATCTTTTTTAATGATGAAATCACAAATTACAAACGCAGTATCCCATCTGGCGAAGTATACGTTCTTTATGAAAAAGACTTTCACAACAAGTTTGAATTAGGACTGCGCTATTCACAGGAAGATTATGAATATCTAGATGGAACTATCATTGAAGAATTACCACAAGAACTCGATGCGACTAAATGGACCATTCTATCAGAATATGAGCGCAATCATCTTGTTATTGATTATCAATATGTTTCTGGTTACCGTAATTTATTTGTTGGGCAGTATGTTTTTGGCGGTACTGGATTATTGAACGATGCCCTAATCGTGAGAAACGATACGGAATACTTTAAAAAAGTAGGGAAACGTGGAAACTTTGCGAGCAGATTACGATTAGGTTTTGCTAGTTTTAATGACACACCTTTTACACCTTTTGTAATTGATAATCAGTTTAATATACGTGGTGCTGGTAACGTAGTAGGAAGACAAACCGCAGAATTAATTCTAAATACAGAATACAGACATACCTTATTAGAAAAAGACTGGTTTGTAATCCAAAGCAACACTTTTATCGATGCTGGTGCAAAACGATTACCAGAAAATAGTATTAATAGCATCTTCAATGAAGATAGTACAAACGTTTATGGTGGTGTAGGAATAAGATTTATACATAAACGTATATTCAATGCGGTGATACGCATAGATTACGGTGTACGCATCGTAGGTAGTCAAAACACTAGCGGTATTGTTTTTGGGATAGGTCAGTATTTTTAAAAACGCTGGGTTTTATTAGTTCTCTGACTGGAACTGACAGATTAAGTGATTTAAATTAACAAAACACCCATCTCCCGTCTTCCCTCAAGGGAAGAAGCTATGTTTTAACATCATAATGATGTCTGGTTGAGCGCAGTCGAAACCTCAATCTACAAGGCATGATATCTTAAAAGTAATTGAAACACAGTTCTAGACAGCACTCGGATTGACAGGCAGGCATAAAAGTGATTATGTGTTCACCAGCATTCCACTCATAGCACCTTCGGCGATTTTACGTTCCTGTTCATCCAGCATTTGAACGACTACCTTTAATTTATTAAAACGATAGTATTCCTTTTTTGCGGTTACAATTACCGTAGTTTCTGGTTTTACAACATCTAGAAACTGAATATGGTTCTCTGTAAACACAAACTGTGGTTTTTCTGGCAATGCTTTAGTTAAATAGCTTCCTAAACAAACTAGTCCTATCTGCGCCATACATTCGGTTAAAATAACACCAGGCGTTACGGGTTGATGGATAAAATGATGCTTGTAGAAGTATTCGCTTTTGCGAAAGCGATACACACCGATCACATGATCTTCACTAATCTCTAGTAATTGATCTACAAACTTAAAGCCATCACCATAAGGCAAATTTGCTACTATTTTATCTAATTCATCTAGAATCATTAGTTGAAGTAATTATTTATATTGATTAATATAAACTGTTGTATATCATTTTATTGTAAATGCTCACCACCATCTACTTTAATCATGTTACCAGTAATCCATTGGGATTCTGGTCGTGCAAGTAAATAGACAGCATTTGCGACATCTTCTGGAATCGTTAGTCTACTATGCGGATTCCTTTTTGTGGAATATTCCATCAGTGTTGTTGCCTCAGGAATGCGTCGTAAACTACTAGTATCTGTAACTCCAGCTTGCAGGCAATTTGCGGTAATTCCTTGTGGTGCATATTCCACGGCAATGCTTCTAGTGATGGTTTCTAGAACGGATTTTGCTGCGCTTACGGCAGCATAATTTTTCATAGGTTTAGAGCTTCCTTCACTGGTAAAGCTAATCACGCGCGCAGGATGACTCCATAATTGCTGTTGATCTAGCTGTTGCACCCATTGAGCTAAACTGCTTCCCATGGCGTGAATAGTTTGTGCAAAATCACCTGAATTCAGTGCGTCATCACCCGTTAAAGGTTTTAAATTTCCTTTTGAGATGCTATGCAATAGTAGGTATATCTTATGGTTGCCTAAAAATGATTCCACTTGCTCTAGGATTTCGCTTGACTTATCTTCTCTGGTTGCATCTGCGTTGATAGTGAGAAGCTCAATACCATTAAGACGTAAGGTTTCAAATCGCTCTTCTATCTCGTCAGCTTGTATTCTAGAAGCACGATAGATGATGATCAAATTCATACCGTGCTGTGCTAGTTTTAAAGCACTCGCGTACCCTAAGCCATCGCTACCGCCTAGAATTAAACCGTATTGATTTGAAAATTCTTTTACCATTCTAATAAAATACGTTGTGCCGTGAATCCAGGACCAAAACTAAGCATCAATCCTTTTTCACCACTGGTTACACCTCTATTCATAAATCGCTCTAATACAAATAATACAGTAGCACTACTCATGTTTCCATATAATCGCAGTACTTCCTTTGTATCATTGATATTCTTTCCTAATCCAGCAAATAATTCTTCTACGGTTTGAACGATCTTTTTACCTCCTGGATGAAAAACCAAATGATCTACATCTTCAATGCTAAAACCTAATCGTTCTAAAAATGGATGTATGATCGCAGGAAAATGTGATGCAATGGTATCAGGCACAGATTTGTCTAAAACCATTTGTAGTCCGCTATTAACTAGGTCAAAACCCATCATGTGCGTTGCATCTGGAAAGTGATACATTTCATGTCCTAGGATGGATGGACCAGCATCATCTTCATGCGAACTCAACAACACAGCAGCACAACCATCACCAAAAATCGCTGCACTCACCATATTTGCCATAGAATAATCTTCTAACTGGAACGTTGCTGTAGGAGCTTCTATCGCAACTACCGCAGCACGTTTCCCAGGATTTGCACGTAAGAAATTCTCAGCATAGATCAATCCTGATATTCCAGCAACGCAACCCATTTCTGTCACCGGTAATCGTACGATATCCTGTCGCATCTTCATGCTATTAATTAAAAAGGCGTCTATGGATGGTATCATAATTCCCGTACAACTTACGGTAATGATATAATCCAGATCTTGTGCATTCCAGTTACAATTATGTAATGCTTTTTTTAATGCCTTTTCTGCTAGTGGTACGACTTCACGTTTATAGATATCATTACGATCCTGAAAACTGGTGTTAGTAAATACTTCTATAGGATCCATGATGCTGTAGCGTTTATCCACGCCAGCACCTTCAAAAATCTTGAGCGTCTTACGTCGCAAGCGTTCATCTTGGTCTGCTAGCCATTGCTCTACAAATGGTAAGATGTCTGCAGTTTCTTTATAAAATTGAGGCGTTTGAGTCGCGACACTAGTAATTTTTACGTTCATTTAATCGTTATTGTCCATATATAACGGAAGCTCCACTTCCATTTCAATCTGTCGGAAGTTATTCCTGCTTCTTGCGCATAGTGTTTAAAATCGGCCGGTTTAAAGCCACTGGCAATGGAAATTAGTCCATCGTGAATGGAAATTTCATGCAACCTAAAAATAGGACTAAACCATTTAAAAAACTGGAAAGCCAGCCTATTTCTATGTAGATCATTTATAATAATCGCAGTACTGGTTAATTTCTTAAAGGTTTTGAGTAAATCAACAATCTGATCGTCAGAAAAGTGATGTAGCGTTAAGGTGGTAATCAACACATCTGCTTGTAGATCATCTGGATGGATGGTGGTGATATCGCTTTCGCGAAAGCGTAATCGTTCATCATCCTTACTTTTCTCTCTCGCTTGTGCAATAGAACGAGGCGACAGATCAATGCCTATAAATTCTAAATTAGATTGTGGTAAATGACAAGCCAGATAACGCAACATCGCGCCATCACCGCAACCAAAATCCACAATACGCAACGGATCATCGCCGTGGATGTATTGTTTAACTTCATTTAAGGTGAATTTAAAGCCACCTAAAAGTGTATTCACCTTATTAATATCTGCAACAGCCTGATCTAAAATTAATGGATCAATTGTAGGATCGTCCATTAATTCTGGATCTGTATTTCTATGTTGATCCTTGTAAATCATAGCCTTACCCGTTTACCGTGTGTGCGTTTGATAATAATAGGTAGCATCCATGGGAACCAGCCTAAAAGCCTGTAAGCGATTCTAGTATAGCTAGGATTAAGCAGTATGGTTTGCAACCAGCGTCCCATTTTTAAGCGTGATTTAAAATGATGATTCCACTGTTTTGAATAGTTCATCAGCGCGCTATGTCTATCTGTTTTGTTTTCTAAATAAGGTATAATCGCTTTTGAAGCCAGCACAGCACTGTGAATTGCCATCGCCATTCCATTACCACACAGTGGATGGATTAATCCTGCGGTGTCACCTATCATTAAAATATCATTTTCTACTGGTCGCTTTTTGTCAAATGAAATTTGGGATATAGTAATGGGTTTATCCCAGCAAGCTGTAGCATTTTTAAAAAAGTGATGGAGTTTCACATTTTTTGAAAGCACCTTGTTATTAAATGTATCTACATCTTTATGTGTTTTAAACGACTCATAAGTCGCTAGATAACATAAGTTTACTTTGTTACCTTCTACTTTAGAAATACCAGCATAACCACCATCAAAGGCATGTAATCCTACCAGATCATCTGGCATATCATAATCGTAATGCATTTTTACCGCTAGCCACGGAGATTTAGTTTTGATAAAAGGTCGTTCTAGTTTTTTATCGAGTAAACTGCGCTTACCCGTCGCCATAATGAATTGCTTGCTTGTAAAAGTGTCATCACCACAAGTAATGGTAAATTGATCATTGTATTGAGTAACTGCGGTAACTTTACCTTGCAAAAACGTAGCGTTTTCTTCGTTTTGAAATTGGTTAAAAAGAGCCTGATCTAAAGTATATCTTGAAATTCCAGTGCCACCTAAAGGCAAAAGACTTGATAATTCCTTTTTATGAAATGTATACTCTAACCGATCGATTGAAACAGCGCCTAACCGTGAAAATGAAATTCCTAAATCTGATAACACTTCAATAACCTCATTACTTAAGTATTCACCACACAACTTATGTCGCGGATAATCATCAGGATCAATTAATAAAGTCTTGAACTTTTTACTGAGAATGATGGATGCAGTTAATCCAGCAAGTCCACCACCGGCAACAATAATATCATAGAATTTAGGCATTGACCAAATATAGTCAATACAAAAGCCTTTAAGTTAATTCTTACAAATTAAAAACGAAGCTATTCTTGGCTATGTTTGCGCTTATAAAGGTATTTTAATACCAAATAAACAATAAGTAAGCTTACACATAGAGCGCATAAAATGTTAGTAGTAATTCCTAAAGAGCCATCTCTAGGACCAAAGAAAAGAGCAACAAGAAAGAAGGCACTCAATATCCAAAGCACATATCTATAATTATGTAATTCGTTTAAAAGTCTCATTATTTAATTATTATCTACTCATTTCATAAGGGGCACTGCGAAAGTATTAAAAAAAACTAAACGACTTTAATAATTGAACAATTGTTTAATCATTTTTTCTAATTCTTTTTTTGCCAGGTAATTATCCTCGAGGCCTTTTTCAAAAGGTATCGGCGTGTCTAAACTTCCCAAACGTTTTACAGGTGCATCTAAAAATTCAAAACATTCTTCGTTAATAAAACTAGCAATATCACTAGCTACACTACCAGTGACGCTATCTTCTGTGAGTACTAAAACCTTATTAGTTTTCTTTACAGAAGCTATGATGCTTTCCTTATCTAAAGGTGCTAAACATCTTAAATCAATTAAATCAATATCGTATTGCTTTTCATCGATTAATTCCTTAGTCCAGTGCACACCAGCGCCATAAGTGATGACACTAATTCCTTCTCCTGTATGAACCGTAGCAGCTTTTCCTAATGGTGTATTATAATATCCGTCAGGTACGTCTTGATAAACACTGCGGTATAAGGCCTTATGTTCAAAAAATAATACCGGATTAGGATCTTCTATAGCACTAATTAGTAATCCTTTAGCATCTGCTGGGTAAGCTGGATAGATGATTTTTAAACCTGGTGTGGTATAAAACCATGCTTCATTACTTTGTGAATGAAATGGTCCTGCTGCCACTCCAGCACCACATGGCATGCGCACGACAACATCTGCTTGTTGATTCCAGCGGTAGTGGGACTTTGCCAGATAATTTACGATAGGATTAAAACCACTACTCACAAAATCTGCAAACTGCATTTCTACTACAGCTTTCATTCCTGCGATGCTCAATCCCATGGCGGCTTCTACAATCGCACTTTCACAAATAGGCGTGTTTCTTACTCGGCCATTGCCATATTTTTCTACAAAACCATCGGTGATTTTGAAAACGCCACCATATTCAGCAATGTCTTGTCCCATGATGACTAGATCGTCATATCGATCCATACTTTCCTCTAGGCCATCTTTTATGGCGTCTATTAAACGTATGTTTCGGCTGGTAGTTCCTGCTGTTACTGCTACTGGCTCGTGTGGTGCAAATACATCTGCTAGTTCTGTATGTGTGGATGGTTGTGGTAACGCTTTCGCGAAAGCGGTATCTAATCCATCATTAATATCCTGCTTAAACTGAGTTTTTAAATCTTCTATTGCGGTTTCTGAAAGTATGTTTTCATTCACCAAATACTGCTCAAAACGAGTCAATGGATCACGCTCTTCCCAGTAATTCATTAAGTCATCTGGTACATATTTAGTACCACTCGCCTCTTCATGACCACGCCTACGGAAGGTTTTAAATTCCACAAGAACTGGTTTAGGATTCTCGCGCATATCATTCAATATCGCAGATATTTTAGTATAAACTTCTACAATATTATTCCCATCTATGATGTGAGATTCCATGCCGTAACCAGCGCCACGATCTGCTAGGTGTTCACAGTTATACTGTTCACTAGTAGGTGTGCTTAAGCCATAACCATTATTTTCAATACAGAATAAAACCGGTAATTGCCATACGCTTGCGACGTTTAGGGCTTCGTGAAAATCGCCTTCACTAGTTCCACCTTCACCAGTAAAAACGGCAGTGGCTTTTCCTGTGTTTTTTAATTTTTGAGCTAGTGCGATTCCATCTGCGACACCTAATTGCGGTCCTAGATGCGATATCATCCCAACAATATTATATTCCTGAGTTCCAAAATGAAAACTACGATCGCGACCTTTTGTAAATCCGTCTTCTTTTCCTTGCCATTGTGCAAATAATTTCCATAATGGAATGTCACGACTCGTAAATACACCTAGATTACGATGCATAGGTAGAATATATTCATCTGCTTGCATAGCTGCGGTAACTCCTACAGAAATTGCTTCCTGACCTATACCACTAAACCATTTAGAAATACGTCCCTGACGTAAAAGAATGAGCATCTTCTCTTCTATCATGCGTGGTAACAACATACGCCGGTATAAATCCTGTAGTGTGCGATTATCTAGGCTATTTTGATATAAATCTTCTAATTTAGGTTGTTGTGTAGGTGTCATAGAATTCAAGCTATATTTCAAATGTAGCATATCTAAATGGTATTCTATGAATGTGGTTTACGTATTATCAGTAGCATTTACTAACTTTGTTATCAACATATACAAATTACCATGACTAATATCCCTAGCGTTGATCTAGCAGATTTCCTAAGCGAAGATCCTAAGAGAAAACAAAAATTCATAGATGAAATAGGAACTGCATACCAAGAAATAGGTTTTGTTTCTTTAAGAAATCACTTCTTGAGTGATGATCTAGAAGAACGATTGTATGACCAAGTCAAACAATTTTTTGAACTACCACTAGATGTTAAGCATAGATATGAACGACCGGAAATAGGCGGACAGCGCGGTTATGTAAGTTTTGGTAAAGAACATGCAAAGGGTAAAAAAGAAGGTGATTTGAAGGAGTTCTGGCATTTTGGACAGGAAGCTAGTGAAGATGCAAATCTTACAGAAGTCTATCCAGAAAATGTAACTGTTACAGAATTACCAGATTTCAATGAAACAGGAATGGAAGCCTATAGAATGCTTGAAAAAACTGGGATTTATGTGTTGAGAGCTTTGGCGTTATTTATAGGTAAAGAAGAAACTTATTTTGACCACTGGGCTAGTAATGGGAATTCTATTTTAAGACCTATTCACTATCCACCTATTACCAGCGAGCCTGATAATGCGGTACGCGCTGGTGCTCACGGTGATATTAATTTGATCACCTTACTTATGGGTGCAAGTGCGCCAGGACTGCAAGTGCAACATCGCGATGGTAGATGGATAGACGCCATCGCTCAACCAGATGAGTTAGTAATTAATGTAGGTGATATGTTAGAACGTCATACAAATAACAAACTACGTTCTACGATTCATCGTGTGGTGAATCCGCCACGGGATTTATGGCATACGCACCGCTACTCTATTCCATTCTTTTTACATCCACGTAGTGATATGAAACTGGACTGTTTACCAGAATGTATTGATGAAGATCACCCAAAACAGCACGATGATATCACGGCTGGTGACTTTTTACATCAGCGTCTTGTGGAGATTGGGTTGATTAAGAAATAAAGTTTTGAGTATACAGATAGTAGTCACAGTTGTCAGTTTTCAGTTATCAATACATACTTGATTAAACCTTGAACATTAAACTTTAAACCATATTATGGATTTAAGCGATCAATTAAAAAACCTATTCCCAGATCATGAGGAGTCTGCAGTACCAGAGCAAGAAGAAAGCAACGTCTGGTTACAAGACGATCCTTTATTATGCAAGTTTGAAAAACGTAAAGGGAAAGTGAATACGGTAATTGCTGGCTATAGTGGCGCTACAAGTGATTTTAAAATCCTTGCCAAAGAACTAAAAACCATGCTAGGTGTAGGTGGTAGTTTTAAAAAAGACGAAATCATCATACAAGGTGATTATCGCGACCGTATTATGGAATTTTTAAAGGATAAAGGTTTTAAAGTAAAACGTGTAGGTGGATAATCTTGAAAATAATAAAGCACCATACATTGTTCTTGCAAGGCTTAGTTATTCGTTAGACGTGAATGATTACATAGAGACTTTAGAAACTCACGATATTTCTTATCAACTTACTGGCTTAGGAATAGATGATTCCTCACTGGAATATCTTACGATTTGGGTATCATCTAAAGAATATGATAGAGCAAATCAATTGATCAGAAGTGATCATGACTACTTTGTAAAATGTCCTAAATGTTCATCAACAGATATCAGACTCAATAACAAGGTAAATATTAAAAATACTTTTCTAGGGTTGATTAAAGTTTTTATCACTGGTAATGGTAAACATGGTTTTAACCAAAGTATTTGTAATGAATGTGGAAACAATTTTTAATATCTATTTTATCTAATTTATATCCACAAAAAAACCGCTTAGGATTTCCTAAACGGTTTTATAATACTTTATAAATCAAGGTAATTAAGCGTTACCTTCTTCTAATGCTTTCTTCTTTGCTTCTTTTTTCATTTTCATACGTTCCATCGTGCTACCTGCAATCCAGTAAGGAATTACAAAAGCAGTTAAGAAAATCATTAACCAAAATCCTATCGTAAGAATGGCTAAAAATGCTAAAAAACCTAAATATTGATCAAATTCAAACATCGTATCTCGTATTTGTTGCAAAGATAGTGGCTTTGGATAAAATAATAAAGCCTCTACTCTATTTTATTAACAAGTTATTGTTAGCAACCTGTTTCTTTTTGTAATCATAGTTCTCTTTGTATTACGCTTTCGCGAAAGCGTAATTATAAAAGCATCATAAACACCACTACTGCCCTATTCTATTCAACTGATGCTGATTATCTTTGCGCAAAATCAAAAATCATGAGTTACCGTATAGAAAAAGACACCATGGGACCTGTGGAAGTTCCTGCAGATAAATTATGGGGCGCGCAAACACAACGTTCTCGCAACAATTTTAAAATAGGACCAACAGGTAGTATGCCACTAGAAGTGGTTTATGGATTTGCTTATTTAAAGAAAGCCGCTGCTTATACTAATTGTGATTTAGGAGCTTTAGATGCTTCAAAAAGAGATCTTATTGCTCAGGTTTGTAATGAAATTCTGGAAGGAAAACATGATGATCAGTTTCCGTTAGTGATCTGGCAAACAGGTTCTGGAACACAATCTAATATGAATGTAAATGAGGTGATCGCAAATCGCGCACATCAACTGGCTGGTAAAGTTATAGGTGAAGGCGATAAAACCATACAGCCTAATGATGATGTGAATAAATCACAATCATCTAATGATACTTTTCCTACGGGAATGCATATTGCATGCTATAAGAAAATCGTAGAAAACACCATTCCTGGAGTACAGCAATTGCGCGATACACTAGATGCAAAAAGCAAGGCATTTGACAATGTGGTTAAAATAGGACGCACTCATTTAATGGATGCGACTCCATTAACTATAGGTCAAGAATTCTCTGGATATGTATCACAATTAGATCATGGTATCAAAGCATTAGAAAATACACTAGAACATTTAAGTGAACTCGCTTTAGGAGGAACTGCGGTGGGAACTGGATTAAATACACCTAAAGGTTATGATGTAAAAGTCGCACAATATATAGCAGAATTCACAGGATTACCTTTTATAACTGCTCATAATAAATTTGAAGCGCTAGCAGCACACGATGCACTAGTAGAAACACACGGAGCGTTAAAACAAATAGCGGTTTCTTTAAATAAAATTGCTCATGACATTCGCATGCTTGCAAGTGGTCCACGTAGTGGAATAGGCGAATTAATCATTCCTGCAAATGAGCCTGGAAGTTCTATCATGCCCGGAAAAGTAAACCCTACACAAGCTGAGGCAATTACGATGGTATGTGCAAGAGTTATGGGTAATGACACTACGGTTACTGTAGGTGGAATGCAAGGACATTTTGAACTCAACGTATTCAAACCTGTCATGGCAGCCGCTGTTTTAGAAAGTGCACAGTTAATAGGTGACGCCTGTAGAAGTTTTGACGAGAATTGTGCTGCTGGAATTGAACCTAATCATGAGAAAATCAAATCACTATTAGACAACTCCTTAATGCTAGTTACAGCTTTAAATACTAAAATAGGTTACTACAAAGCAGCAGAAATTGCAAATAAAGCACATGATGAAGGTACAACGCTTAAGGAAGCAGCCTTGTCATTAGGATATCTTACTAGTGAAGAATTTGATCAATGGGTACGACCTGAAAATATGGTAGGACATCGTTAAGCAGTCTTGAGTTATTTATTCTACAGTCTTTAGTGATTGGGATATACTGTCTTGTTCAAAATCAAAAAAAAGCATCTCGATCTATGATTGAGATGCTTTTTGTATTTATGGCGCAAGGCTTATACCTTTTAGAATGAGATTTAATACTTTGAATTGCGACTGTAAACTGCTGACTCATCCTTACTTCAACCGCTTGTACACTTTCTTTTCTCTATATCTAGCGATATAAGCAATGATTAGAATCAGGACTAATGCTGCTGCGGCGCCTTGATAAGTAACCACGCGTTCACCACTGGCGTAACTGTGTAAACCTGTTAAGTAGAAATTCACACCGAAATAGGTCATTAAGACGCTAAAGAAACTAATTACAGACCACAATGCAAATGTCCATCGGGCTTTTAAGGCAGGAACTAGTCGTAAGTGTAATACAAACGCGTAAATAAATATGGTGATTAGAGCCCAAGTTTCTTTAGGATCCCAACCCCAATAACGTCCCCAACTTTCATTTGCCCACATGCCGCCTAGGAAGTTTCCTATGGTTAACATGATCAATCCTACGGTTAAGGAAATTTCATTGATGTAAGTCAACTCTTTAATTTTATCGTCTATTAGTTTTTTGTTAGAATCTTTTGCCATGATCATTAAAACAAAAGTGATCAGTCCTAATATCGCACCTAAGGCAAATGGACCATAACTACCTACAATAACAGATACGTGAATCATTAACCAGTAGCTATCTAGAACTGGCTGTATATTTCCTATGGCAGGATCTACCCAATTCAATTGTGCTACCCATAACGTAATTGCAACTACAAAAGCAGCACCAGCAATAGTCATCTCACTTTTACGACCAAATAACAGCCCAAATAACATCATTGCCCATGCCACATAAATCAAGGATTCATAAGCATTAGACCATGGCGCATAGCCACTGATGTACCATCTTACTCCTAATCCTATTACATGAGCGACAAATAATGCTACAATAACCCATTTATGAAAAACAATCGCCCATCGTATTTCTTTCATAGGTTTTATGATTTCTACAATCAACAAGAGTAACATCATAACTCCGAACCAAGCATACCACATGTACAACTTCTTAAAGATGTCATACTTGTTGTAAAAAATCTCTGCATCGATCTTATCTGCACTAGGCATTACTTCACTTCCATAAGCACGCTGGAAACGTTCTAAACTCGCAAGAACTTTATCTGCTTCTTCATAACTACCGGTTTCTCTACCATAACGTAATGTTTGTAAATAGGCTGGTAATAACTGTCTAGTAAGTACAGAATCTGTTCCTCTAAAACCAGCATCACTTAATTCTGGAAATGAAGCCCATTTATTATTCTCATCATTAGGTTTAGGAAATACTCTGATCATCGCGCTAGAAATCACTTGATCTAGTAAACCTAATCGCTGATTCAACTCTATGATATCTTTATCGTAAGCATTTTTAACTTCGGCAGTGTTTGCTTTATCCAGATAAGGCGCTAGTTTAAAACCACTAAAACTTCCATCTTTTGCTCTAAAAAAGTCCAATCCAGTAGCAAAACGGCGTGATCTGTCTATTTCTAAAACGTCTTTAATTGAATCATTTTTCCAGTCTAGTTTAATGATAGGCGCTTCATACCATAAACGACCAAATTGCATCATACTCAACAAGGTCTGATCTGGCGTCATTTTAACGATGCTGTCTCCTACTTTAGCTTCATAATACTCACGTTGTGATAGCTTACGTAGTAATTCGCTAGCTAAGGTATTTGCCGGCTTCATCCTACCATTGTCTTGAATCACCACACGACCAAACTTTGCTGCTTGCTCTTGCGGAATGATATTAGCTACAAAAATGCTGTCTAAAACCTCTTTAGGATTCAGCTTCATTTTTGTAGGTGTTACTGTTTGCTCTGGATGTTCACCTGGCGCATGGTCATGATCACTATGATCTTCTTGTGCGTAACCTATACTTGTTATTAACAACAATAAAACAGTGGCTATTCCTTTATTTTTCTTAGCATTTAGTTTATTAATACGTTTACGTAGCTCTGCAAAACGAGTGTTAGGATCAAATAACAGTGCTAGTAATCCTAAATACAATAAATAATATCCTATGTAAGTAAAGGTTTTTCCCCAGAAATCATGATTTACAGATAAGTGTGTACCTAACTCATCAGGATCAAATCCTGCTTGAAAAAAACGATAACCTTCTTTATCTAATACGTTGTTCATATAAATATGTTCATCACTAGTACCAGCACTATCGATTACCGTTACTTTACTTTCAAAAGTGGCATAGGACTTCTCTGTTCCTGGATTCTTTTCTGCAATGAAATCATTTAATTTTATAGCAAATGGTAATTCTCTTTCAATAGATCCGTACCTAAGGTAAAGCTGTAGATCATTTAACTTAACATCTACATAATCAGATATAATACCTTTTCCACCTAGTAATTCTATTTGCTGTGATTCATCACCACTAGTAACGGTAGTATAAAGACCATAAGCTTTTTGTGGTGTAGGTTCTGGTGCTTTTACAATTCCTACTTTACCAGCCTGAATAGGTTCTGGAATTACAAACTGCATCGTACCTATGGTATACAATGATCTTAGATTTAAAGGCTGGATGGAATCTTTAATTACTTCGCCTTCCATCTGATCTGCCATACGCAAGAAGTTCCCTTCAAATGGAGTTTGTATGGTATAACCGTTCCAGTTTTCTACAAAGTTGATGATGTCTTCTTTGGCAGCCAGCTCTGGATCTAAATTCACACCAAAAAGTGTGTTGTGAATCAATGCCTTTTCACCATCTTTAAGCAAGTGATCATGACGAGTTCCTTCACCAGCCTCTACAATTTTTAAATATCGATCTGTAGAATTTTCATCTGGTATTAAACCTTCTACTGCATCATAGATCATAGAATCTATACGTACCGTGATGTTTTTATCATAGAAAGGTTCTGTATTAGAATAATCATAATCATAAGGAGAGATCAGCATTTTATCTCTTACCTCGCGTTGCATTTCCTGACCATCTGGACTTATTCCCTGAATAATCATGTCTACATAGGTCTCTTCACTGTAAAAGGTGTTCTCTGTTTTCCCTTCACGTATTAACATGATCCCTTCAAAAGAGATATATCTAGTAATTCCTGCGCCTATGATAATGATGATCCATGATAAGTGTAAGGTTAGCGTAGCCCATTTTTTCCACTGTAGTAGATTATATCGTTTAATATTTCCAATAAAATTGAGCATTAAAAGAAACATTATAAGGCTAAACCACCATGCGTTGTATACCCAAATTTTTGAAGTAGGCGTGTCATAATAACTCTCTATAATCGTACCTGCCGCCATGGATGCTGCAAATGCTAGTAATAAAAAAGTCATTGATTTAGTAGAGAATAATAGTTTGACAATCCAGTGGTCTTCCATAGCTCAGAATTCGGTTTGCAAAGATACTTTACAAAACTCGTTTCACCTAGCTTGATAGTCGTACAGCAATGCTTATTTTTACACTCAAATGAAAGTATTTGTAATAGGAACTGGTAATCTAGGATCGCACTTATGTCGGGCGATTGAGGCTGTATCTAGGGTTGTGGATGTCGCTTTTGCGAAAGCGAAACTTAAACAACCGCAGTCACAAATATTTCTTAAAGGTTATTACAACCATTCTGGCTATGATCTAGAGGATTTAAAAGCAACTAGAATTGATGATTTAGCGCTGCTACCAGAATATGATCTTGTGATCATTGCAACACCAGATGATTTGATAGCAACGATAAGTAATTCAATTCAAACAAATGCTGTTGTGGTACACACTAGTGGTAGTGTTCCTATGGATGTACTTTCCATTCACAGTAATCACGGTGTATTGTATTTCCCTCAAAGTTTTAGCAAAACTCGTGATGTTGATTTTAGCGAGATTCCTATTTGTATAGAATATGCCACCACAATTGCTCAAGAACGTATTGAGGCTGTGGCTAATACGCTTTCGCAAAAGCGTCATTATCTAGATTCTAATCAACGTAAGCAATTACACCTAGCAGCGGTTTTTACAAATAACTTTGTAAATCATTGTTACACAATAGCACAGCAATTACTGAATGAACAGCAATTAGATGCTACCTTACTAGAACCGCTAATGAAAGAAACTTTGCGCAAGGCGATTGATTTATCACCTGTAGATGCGCAAACTGGTCCTGCACGACGTGGAGATCATCAAACGATTACCGCACATTTAGAGTTGTTGAACAGCACTCAAAAGGAAGTTTATAAATCTATAACACAATCTATTTTAAATACTTATGGCAACTAGTTATAAAGAATTATTGCATAACATTACTACTATTGTACTAGATGTAGATGGCGTTCTTACAGATGGTAGGCTACTTATTTCTGAAAGTGGTGAGTTACTGCGAACGATGAATGCAAAAGACGGTTATGCCATTAAAGCAGCGCTGGTGCAAGGTTATCGAGTGTGTATCATTACTGGTGGTCGTAATTTAGGTGTTAAATCAAGACTACAAGGTCTAGGCGTTGCAGATGTTTTTATGAATGCTCACGACAAAATGCAGGTCCTGAAAGAATACATGGATACACATCAACTTCAATCTTCTGAAATACTTTACATGGGCGATGATATGCCAGATGTACCTGCAGTAGAATTTGCAGGACTAGGTGCGTGCCCACAAGACGCAATTCCAGAAATAAAAGCGGTAAGTGATTACATAAGTCACCGTCATGGTGGTGATTGCTGTGTGCGCGATGTTATAGAACAAGTGATGAAAGTGCACGGAAAATGGACCGTAGATGCAACGGTTAAAAGCAGTTAGAATGATAGGAATTATTATAGTAGTTGTCCTAGTACTAGTTTCAACGTTGATCGTGGTGAATAATCAGAGGTACCAGAAAAAACAAATCAAACAACTTTCAAATATTGAGATTAAAGAACCGTTCTTTAAAAAAGGCACTAAGGATGAACTATTAGCGCGATTCTCTAATTTGCTAAAAGAAGAGTTTGTGGTTCCTAAAAGATTGTTTTTGGTTAATTTTATTAAGGATAAAGAGATTCTTTTCCAGTGTGTACATGCTTTACAAGATCCTTTAGGATTAGATCCAGATCTAGAAAATGATGTTACGGTTTTTCTAAATTTGAAAGATCATACAGAAAAGGATCAACTGTTTCAAGCTATGGAAGCTAAAAATAGCTTTAGGAAAGACATTGTTAAAGATGAACCGTATTATAGTAAGAACTATAAATTTGACTCCGAAATATTACTAACGGATCTTTCAGAAATCTTGAGCAATTTATATCACATAAATGATTCTGATGCTTTGGAAATCGAGTATTACGATCAAGGACCTATTTATATAAACAATTAATATAGTGCATTATCTCAATCTCATACGCTGGCCTAACGTTTTAATGACTGTTCTTACCCAACTGGTCATTGTTTTTGCTTTCTTACAACCTAGTGGCATTGATATGGCACTAAATAATTGGCAACTTGCTTTATTAATCATTTCTACTGCTCTAATCACCGCAAGTGGTAATGTGATTAATGATATTAATGATGTCATCATAGATGAAGTAAATAAGCCGTCAAAGATTATTGTAGGAAAACATATTTCAGAAAATAATGCTTTTACGCTTTATATCATTTTAACGACGTTAGCCGTGGTTTGTGGCTTTTTATTATCAAATAGCATCGACCAACCTTTTATGGCGGTGGTTTTTATTCTGGTTGCTTTTTTATTGTACTTATATGCTACGACGTTAAAAAGTATGCTGTTAATAGGTAATATCGTAATATCGCTACTTGTAGGATTAGTGGTCATCATTACGGTGGTATTTGAACTATATCCTGTCATTACGCCAGAGAATAAAGAAGTTCAAAAAACCTTTTTTATCATCATGCTGGAATTCTCACTGTTTGCATTTGTGGTGAATCTCTTACGTGAATGGGTAAAAGATTGTCAGGATATGGATGGCGATCATGCTGGTGGCAGGAAAACCTTACCGCTAGTCATAGGTAGAACACGCACGGCAAGAATTGCAGCGGTGTGTGGTCTAGGTTTAGTGATCGCTTTGGGATGGTATATATATACTTTTTTGTATAAGAATCAAATCGCTGTATACTACTTTACTTTTTTAATAGTAGCTCCACTACTCTACGTGATCACGCAACTATGGATAGCAGATAAAGTTTCCCAATTTAAAAGGTTATCAATGATTCTAAAATTAGTCTTGCTTACAGGAATTTTATCCATGACTGTTTTTTATCTCCTATAACTATGCTAGAACATTTAAAGAAATACGATATCATACTGGCGTCTCAATCTCCTAGACGACAAGAATTATTAAAAGGTCTTGATATCGATTTTAGCATAGAAACTAGACCTATTGATGAAGTCTACAGCAATAGTTTAAAAGGAGTTGAAATCACAGATTACCTAGCCGTTCTTAAGGCCAGTGCTTTTAAAGAAACCATTACAGATAACCAACTCATTATTACTAGCGATACGATTGTGTGGTTTAAAGATCAACCACTGGAAAAACCTAAATCTGCCGCAGATGCGTATCAAATGCTAAAAAGTATGAGCGGTGAAACACATGAAGTTTTTACATCAGTTTGTTTTACAACGATCACTGATCAGATCGTAATTAACGATTGCACTAAGGTGACCTTTTCAAGCTTATCACAAGAAGAAATCGAGTATTATGTAAACACCTATAAACCTATGGATAAGGCTGGTGCTTATGGAATTCAAGACTGGTTAGGATATGCAGCGGTAATAAAGTTAGAAGGTTGTTATTACAACGTGATGGGATTACCACTTGCTAAAGTCTATCAAGTGTTGCGAGAGTTGAAGTAACTTAAAAAACAAATCGAACCACAAAGATTATGGCAATTACAATAAATGCGGTATAAATGATATTTTTAAACGACTGTTTTACGTTGTCATTTTTGTACAAAGCATAAAGTCCTAGTGGTGGTACAAAAAGTAATAATGCACCTAGTAATGCTTCATCATTATACCAATTTTGTTTATGATCCATCTTAATTTCTAATAGTTATCAAGATATGAAAAAAATATTAGTCTCTTTAATAATACTCACCTTAGCATTTGGCACGTTGTTCTATTTTTCTGATATTTCATTTCAAATGGATAAATTATATTGGAAACCATGGCTTAAAAGCATAGCGTTTTTTGCGTTCTCAAACACAGTCATTTATTTTGTGTTGCGTGGGCAAGCAAATAGACATCATAACAAATCGTAAACTCATGAAACAACCACAAAAGACTCCTCACTTCCAGCGACTAGTCGGTGCTGTTATTGTGGCTATAATCGTTATGGGATTATATACAGCGTACGATTACTTTGTCGCTTCTGCTGATTTCAATCTAAAACAAACGAGCTTATATACCGGTTACTTTACCGTGTTGTTTTTTATCGTTGACTGGATAAGTGAACGGCTTAAGTTTTTTATCTATAACAATCTGAAAAAAAGATAGTTATTCCACTTCTTTCCACCATTCTGAATAATCAGAAGTGCTGGGTTTTAAAACAGGAATCCACTCACCTATTTTCCTAGTCTTTATTTCAATAAAATAATGGAACGTATGATACTTAAGAATTTAAAACACTGTTTACGGCTTCAATAATATCATCATAAGCTAGATCGCCTGTAAACAGTGAAAAACTACCATCATTAAACGGCTCATAAACATGCCGATTTGCTCGCGAGAACAACCCTACAACTGGTACGCCACTTGCACTAGCAAGATGCATAATTCCACAATCTGCGCCTATCCATACCTGTGTATGTGAGGTAAATGCCGCGATCTCTCGGATGTCTTTACTATAATATGAAGGTGCAGCAAATTCTATTTGCGATACGTTTTCATAAGGTAAAATCTCTACAATATGATAATCAGGATATTCTTCTAATAGCCTATTATAAAATGGAATCCACCAGTCTGGTTTGTAGCATTTTGCACCAGTAGCAAATGTAAAAATGGATATTACTGGTTTAGAATCATCTACTATTTCCAGCAGTCTTTTTTTACCTTGAACAAGCTCATCTGGTGTGAGATTGATGTTTAAAGGTTTGATAGGAAATTGATCTCTAGAAAATCCTAAGTGATTCATGAAATCTCTGAATGCGTAGACTTGTTGTTTTGCAATATGAACCGCATCTGGATGATTTTTAGAATAGTCGACTTCATCGCCACCGTAGATTTTGAATTTGGCTCGCGATAATTGCGTATAGATTTTCCCTGATGAGCTTCCTTTTACCGCATTAATAGCAAAATCATATTTATGCTTGCGTACACTACTCGCGTTCTTAATATATTTCCCTAATTCCTTGAATGGTTTACGTGGTAAGCGTATGATATGATCCACACGATCATAAGATTCAAACAATACAGGACCTAAAAAACCTTGAACCATGAGATCCACTTGCGCATTAGGAAAAGTATCTAGTACTTCCTGTAGTAATGGAGTTACTAATAATAAATTTCCCAGTCTATGATTAGTGCGCACGATCAAAACCCTTTTTACATCTTCCACACTTTTTAGATCACCTTTTTTAGGCGTTTTGGTTTTGCCTATTCCTTTAGTTAAGGATTTTGTGATTCTACGGCGATAACGGTTGATCTTAACTTTTTGCGACATGCTGTTATTCAAATGGATTGCAAAAGTAATGTATGTTACTTTAAATAGTCTACCGCAATCCCTAACGAAGCTTGCGTAGTGATCGAATCTGTTAGAGTGGAATTCCTTAGTTTCCGTTTCCTAACTACTTCGATAAACTCAGCACATCTTGAAAAGAGTGCGGAAACTAAATTAAAACCGGTATAAAATTACTAAAAACATCCATCCCTAGCCCTTCCTTCAAAGGAAGGGAACGTTTATAATCAATAATTTCATTATGAAACACTAAAAAAAAGTCTCCCTTGGAAGGGTGATTTAGAGGGATGTTAATCGCAATATTTCATCGCAAGCACTTTCTAATTAACAGATTACTTCGTCGCACGCTCCTCGCAATATGCAATAAGTTTAAAAGATGAGAAAACTAACAACCTATAATTTCATTATAAAACACTAAAAAGTCTCCCTTGGAAGGGAGATTTAGAGGGATGTTTAACGCTAAATTTTGTCTGTTAAATCTAATTCAAATTCAATCTCAAAGAGATTGCATATCAATCACAAAACGATACTTCACATCATTAGATTGTACGCGTTTAAAAGCCGTGTTGATGTCTTGCATATCTATCATCTCAACATCACAAGTAATATTGTGTTCACCGCAAAAATCTAGCATTTCTTGGGTTTCTTTGATACCACCTATAAGTGATCCTGCAACGCTTTTACGACCTAGAATAAGATTTGCGCCGTGCATAGGTTCTAGATTTTCAATAGCACCTACCAGTACCATCGTGCTGTCGCGTTTTAGTAATTGTAAATACGGATTCAAGTCATGTTTTACAGGAATAGTATTCAGCAAGAAGTCAAAACTTCCTTTATGAGCTTGCATTTCGCTTGCGTTTTTAGAAATCAGCACATCGTCAGCGCCTAGTTTTTTAGCATCTGTAGCTTTATCTGGTGATGTGGTGATCATGATGGTTTCTGCTCCTAGTGCATGGGCAAATTTAATTCCCATGTGGCCTAATCCACCTAATCCTATCACTCCTACTTTATCTCCTTTTTTAATGTTCCAGTGTTGTAATGGTGACCATGTAGTAATTCCAGCACATAGCAATGGAGCTACCGCCGCAGTTTCTAGATGCTCTGGAATACGCAGTACAAAATGATCGCGTACTACAACATGTTTAGAATAACCGCCATAGGTGTGACCACCAAGATGTTTATCCTTTGAATTATAAGTACTCGTAGAACCATTCTCGCAATACATTTCCTGATGATCGCCACAAGTAGGACAACTTAAACAGGCATCTACCATACAACCTACACCTACTAGATCACCTATTTTATGAGCAGTTACAGCATCGCCTACCGCAGTCACTCTACCTATGATTTCATGACCTGGTACGATAGGATATTTAGCATTTCCCCAGTCGTTTAATTTGGCATGAATATCACTATGACATACACCACAATATAAAATATCAATCGCCACATCATTTGCTAGCGCATCGCGACGTTCTATCATTAATGGTTCTAAATCTGCATCTGGTGCTTTTGCGGCGTAAGCGTGTACTTGTTTCATAAAAGATTCTTTGGCACAAAATTCCACATTCTTAATCGATATGTTGCTAGGAAAATCATAAAGTATCACAGGAACTTCACATCATTTATAGAAACTTCCACGGTGGTATGATTATCTTTACTGTAAATATGGAGATTATGAAAAATGTGATTTTTGCAATGTTTATACTAATGCTTTTGTCGTGTAAAAGCAATGAGGATGGTGGTGATCTCGCTTTCGCGAAAGCAGAATCCTCAACATCACAAAAAGAAGCCGTAGCAATTAACCTTAATCAGGAATTCAAAGACTACTGGTATAGCGGTACGGCCGAAATATCGAGCTACGAACTCTCACAAGCCAGATACGGAGAAATGCGCAACGGTAAAGCGGTAATGGTCTTTGTGACCGAGCCATTTGACGCCACAGAACAAGTAAAAGCAGACCAAAACGCACCTGACAATATTCCCGTAATGAAGCTTAACGCTACCAGAGATTTCAACACTGGAATTTATCCTTATTCTATGATGAGTAGTACTTTTGTACCATTAGATCAACGCAATAATGCGGTAAAAGTAGCCAGTAGTATTCAAGAATGGTGCGGTCATACTTATATGCAATTTAATGAGGCTGGCGATAGTTATGATGTGACGCTTCACTCCTATTTTCAAAGCGAAGGAAATCGCGATTTTACCGTACCTAATGTGATGCTAGAAAACCAGATCCCAGTGCAATTACGCATCGACCCACTAGCGATGCCTACCGGTGAAATGCAAGTGATTCCCAGTACAGAGTATCTAAGGCTAAAACACATCGAGACAAAAGCGTATCCAGCAACAGCGAGCATCAGAACTATGGAGGATGGCTATGTGTACAGCATACGCTATGCAGATTTAAACCGAATAATAGCTTTTAAAACAGAAAAAGAGTTCCCTTATAAAATTCTATCATGGATGGAACGATACAATGATGGTGGTTCACCTATGGTTTCTACAGGAACACATATTAAAACGATTAAAAGCGCTTACTGGAATAAAAACAGCAATGCAGATGAAGCATTGCGCAAGGAATTAGGATTGTAATGGAACAATTTCAACGTACAGAGGTGATTGCCTCCATTGTCATTATTGCGGTAGCTTTTATCGTACATCGTTTGATCATCTGGAGTGCACTACGATTTTCAAAAAACATGAATAGATCACAACTGCGCAGGCAGTACGTGAATCGTTATGTAGGTTATATACTATACTCGCTTGCCGTAATTGCTATTGTACTGTTTTGGGGATTTGCAGATGATGGTTTTTTAACCGCACTAGCTTCTACCTTTGCCGTGATAGGTGTTGCCTTGTTTGCAAACTGGAGTATTCTAAGTAACCTTACAGCTAGTTTTATCTTATACTTCACCTTTCCCTTTAAAATAGGTGATCGCATACGCGTTCACGATAAGGATTTGCCTGTAACAGCTATTATTGTAGATATTAAAGGGTTTTATACCTTATTAAAGACTAACGATGGCGAGATCATCACTTATCCTAATAACTTATTACTTCAAAAAGGCGTTAGTATTTTAGGAGAGAAAAAGGAAAGTGTATTTGATATCACTAGTGAAATTAGTGATGATGTAGATCCTACGGTGAGGTAGTCTATTAGTTTTTATTTATTTACGTTAGTAGTTTTAAACCTTAAATTAAATTTAATATGTCGATAAAGAGAAAATATGAAAATCGAAAGTAAAATACAAGAAGCTATACATAGTAATAACTTAGTTGTTTTTGCTGGTTCTGGATTATCAAAGAAGTTTGGCCTCCCAGATTGGTCAGAGCTTGTTAGTCAGGTAATAAAACAAATTAATAAGGTTGAATACAATACCCTTTTACCTGTTTTAGATACTGGAATTATCGAACCTATTGATGTATTGGAAATAATTAAGTCCGAACATTCAACAATCAAGTCTTATATAAGGGATAATTATAACTTAAAATCGAATATAGATTATGCATTGCACAAAAACATTATCGAACTTACTGGACAAATTGTTACCACTAATTACGATAATGCTTTTGAGATAGCCTCTAATAACTCTATAATTCCCTCGGTTTACACTGACTCATTTAATATAAATCAAATAAGTAAAGGCAATTCGCAATATATATTTAAACTACATGGCAGTTTCAATGAACCCTCAAATTGCATAATTTTTAAAGAAGATTATGCCAGACTTTACAATTCAGGTAGCGGTGCAATTGAAAAATTAAAAACAATATTTTCAGAGAAAACAATACTTTTTCTAGGTTTTAGTTTTAATGATCAAGACATCAATTTGATCTTTGATAATTTAGATAAAGCCTTTGAAAATAATAATAAACATTTTATACTAACTACCGAACCAACAAGTTTTAAAAAATTTAAGTTTTTAAACACCATAAGTTTAAATGATTACAATGAAATTAACTCGTACGTTGATGAATGCCTAAAAATCAAAGCTGAAAGCAAACAAAATCATTCGCTCACAAACTATAGCAAAAACCAACATGATATTAATCAAAAAATTGCAATCTTATTTCCTGATCCGATCGATTTAAAAATCGGCGCTGAAATTAATCCGGTAATTAATAATTTTAATTCCTTAGATACAATCATTTACAAAGGTTTTCTAAACATTGAAACTCTTTTAAGCCTCGAAGATTTTGATTTAATTATTATAGTTTCAAAAATTTACAAATCCAATCTTTACGTTGAGGAAAATAACTTACAAAGCAAGTTAATGTCAGTAAGCGAAATTTGTGAAAACATACCTAATGATAAAATACCACTAGTTTTCATTACTGACCAGATCATTACCGAAAAAGTTACGAATCCTTCTATTTTCATCAGCACCTTTAAGAATGCTATAATTAAAAAATTTATTTACAAAACATTAAAAAATAAAGAATTAAATTATAAAGAAAGTGAAATAATAGTTGAACTAGATACTCTTAGTTTCCAAACTTTTAAAAATGGAACAGCAGAGTTCATATCGATATATGGAAACGATCGGGATCTAGGAATTGGTAAAAAATCTTTGACTAGTATTGTTGGTCGTATCGAAGAACAAGCGATAATTGCATCAAGATTAATAAATATTATTAAATCTAATAAGCTTTTAAATATAAAAGCTTCGGGTGGAACAGGCAAAACAACATTAATAAAAAAATGCGCATATGAACTTTATAACAGAGGTTATTATAAAAAAGGTGTCAACTTTAAGTCTTGCGAGAGCGTAAAAGATTATGATGGATTTAAAGAGCTACTAATTGATGGATTTAATCTGTACAATATTATTGAGTTCAATGAATATCTAATACAAAATTATAGCCAAAAAAAACTAGATCTGTTAATAATTCTAGATAACTTCGAAACAGTTAAAAACAATTTGAATCAAATTGAAATGACTGAAGTAAATGAACTATTAAGATTTGTAACAGATTATGCAAGTATAGTTATAACTTCAAGAGAAACGATTAATAAAAATGAAGACTTTGAAGATGTTTATTCATTAACACCTTTAATAACAGATGATGCCTTAACTCTTTTTGAAGAAAATTATGGGGTAATAGATGACATCGAGCAAAAGAGAATTTTGAGAATCGAAATATTAGAAGATTTATTAAACAATAATCCTTTAGCAATTAAATTAGTAACAAAATCTAGAACTAAATTTAAACATATTGAACAACTAAAAAACCAGCTTAAGACTCAATTTTTTGAATCTACAAATGAGGACTTTACAACAGTTTTCAAGGATAATGCGGACTTAAACATTGAACGAACTAGATCAATTTATCAATCAATTAACTATTCTTATTGTACATTAAATGAGAAAGAAAAAATTGCATTTCAATTGTTAAGTTTATTTCCTGATGGTATTAGCCTATCTGATTTTAAGAAATGTTTTAACGAGAGTACTTCAGAAATCAAAATCAGTGATAAGCAGTTGAGAATTCTTCGGGACAAATCGTTAGTGGAAGACTATAATGGAACATTACAGCTTCAGCCGATAATCAGAAGGTTTTCCGTTTTTCAATTTTCCAAACAGCCACATGATAAAAAGAAGAAATTCTGCTTGGATGCATACATTTATAATTGTTTTATTTTAGACATAATTGAATTTGTTGAGAGAAAAAAGACGAGATCAGAATCATTAAGAATATCAAGTTTGTTCAAAAACAACTTATTAAATGTTTTGTCTTATATTCCTGATATTGATATCGATAATAATACAATACCTGAAAAAAAGTATCTGTTAAATTTTATCTACAAAGTTGAAGAGCAATTTATAACAAAGAAAGAAGTAAATGATTTTTTAGATAGATTGAACAATGTTAGAGGATATTTTACTGATTTAACAGATGCTGATAGGCTACTCGAAGTTCTTGCACTCAATAAAGAATATTATCATTTTGAATTTGATAATTCGTACACAAAATTATCCGAATATCTTTCTGTTAAAGAAATGGAGGACAGGGATTTTACAAACGAATCATTCATTGAATCATTATATAAGAATATGGTTAGCAACATCCATAGTATGGAAGGTTACACACTTAACCGAATAGAATCTTTCATTAATAATAATAATGATAAAACGTCTTATTACGATGCTCACTTTTTCTATTTAGGGATAACGGATAATATCTCTCGCACGAAAGATGGTTTTTATTACTTCGAATATGAACTTATGCACAACAATTGTGATGCAGAAAAATTAAAAAGATATATTGAATCCTTATACATGGATCAGCATTTAGAAATAATGCAGTGTACATATACATTATCCAAAATTGAAAAATTAGACAAAAAAACCATTAATAAATTAGTCGTAACAAATCCATATACTAAAGGGTTAAAAGAGTTAATGTTAGCATTAAATATAAATAACCTTGAAAAAAAGAAAGATTATTTCAAGAAGGCTTTGACTAATCTTTTTCACATTAAATATTACTACCTAGAAGCATTATATTATTATACTCTTTTCTTAAAGGAATATGATGAAAAGGAGTATTTAAGTAAGAAAAAAGAAGGTTTTGTTTTAAGCAAACAATTTCATTATCAATATATCCATCATTTATTTAATAATATAGAACAAAGAAAGGACTATGATTTCGAATATTCATTTTACCCTATTAACGGATTAGAAGAATATGTTTACGAGCATAATGAATTTTGGAAATTGGAATTTGAAAAAGAAATCTAAAAATAAATAATTAAGCTTTTAAGATCTAGACGATGAATGATGTATTTAAATCATTTGGTTAAATGAAAAACCTACAACTCTTACTTTCTTCAATCATCGTTATAGGAGTTGCAATTATCTATGGCGCACATCCTAGTGTGATCCTACCCTACTTTTTTGACTTTACCGTAGAAAATCTAGAGTTGAAAAATATTTTTAGAGCAGTGATGGGATTGTACCTCGCTTTTGGGATTTTCTGGATATATGGGATTAAAAGTGCTAGCTATTGGAAAATGGCAACCATTTCAAACGTTTTGTTTATGGGTGGACTAGCAATAGGTCGATTTGTGAGTATGATAGTAGATGGCTGGTCAGATCAATACGGCATTGGTATGATTCTAGAATTTGTAATGATGATTTGGGGTATGTATAATTTAAAGAAAGACATTAGGAAATGAAGCATCCTCAAATCGCTCAACAAATCATTGCACTTAAAGATGCGGATCTTAAACTAAGAGATGAATTGATCCAGCGCAACGAGTTATACAATGGCTACCATCCTGAAATGGAGCAATTGCATATTGAAAACGCTAAGGAATTACAAAGAATTATAGATGCGATAGGTTTTCCTAATATTCCAAAAGTAGGTAAAGAAGCTAGCGAGGCATCATGGCTAGTGACTCAGCACAGCATTAGTGTACCATCATTAATGAAAATGTATTTAGAACTTTTAAAAGAAGCCGTAAATGATGGTGAAGCATCTGCGATTCACCTCGCTTATCTTACAGATCGTGTGTTGTCATTTCAGGATCAACCACAATTGTATGGAACTGCGTTTGACTGGGACAATAATGGAATCATGAACCCAAAACTTTATGATGATCTAGATAAAGTTAACGCTAGAAGATCTTCCTTAGGTATGAATACCATAGAAGAACAAACTAAAATCATAAGAGCACAGGTTACAAAAGAACAAGAGGATGTACCCATGAAATTAAAACAACGGCAACTAGATTATGATCTATGGCGTAAAAAAGTGGGATGGATCCTTTAATCACCATTTAATAGGTGATTTCCCTTGTGATTTTAGTAATTCATTTACTTGTGAAAAATGCTGATTCCCAAACCAGTAACCACGATTTGCACTTAGTGGCGATGGATGACCGCTGGTGAGAATATGATGTTTTTGAGCATCAATTAGTTTTGATTTTTTCTTTGCAAATCCACCCCAAAGTAGGAAGATGATGTTATCACGCTTTTGCGAAAGCGTACTTATCACCACATCTGTAAATTGTTCCCAGCCTTGTTTTTGATGACTACCAGCTTCTGATGCTCTAACGGTAAGTGTTGCGTTTAAAAGCAATACACCTTGATCTGCCCATGATTCTAGGTTTCCAGATTGTGGATACGGTTTTCCTAGATCTGTTTCTAACTCTTTAAAGATATTGATTAATGATGGTGGATGTTTCACTCCATCTGCCACGCTAAAGCATAAACCATTAGCTTGTCCAGCTCCATGATATGGATCTTGACCTATAATCACTACCTTAACATGATCTAGTGGCGTTCTATTGAATGCTTCAAAAATCTTTTTCCCAGGCGGATAACAGGTATGATGTTGATATTCTGACTTTACAAATGCCACCAAATTCCTGAAATAATCCTTTTCAAATTCTGCTTGTAATGCCAGTTTCCAGCTAGATGCTATTTGAATATCCATGATTTTTATTCTACCGTAAAAATAATTGAAATCTTTACATGAATAATAGAAAAAGTTTCAGCATACAGATATTACCGTTTTGAAAACACCCTTTTGTCCTATCGGACATTTTCCACTTCGGCAAGCTCAATGCAACGCCTTGAGGGAAAATAGTTCTAACAAACTTTGATGTATCATTTTCCCTTGAGGGAAGACAGGAGATGGGTGTTGGTTGATTGAAAACCAAAAGATCTTCATCTATTCAAATGCTTAAAAAGTAACAGCTTCACTTTTATAAAGCATAGATATACCGCTATTGCAAGGCAAACACCCTTTTGTCCTATCGGACATTTTCCACTTCGGCAAGCTCAGTGCAACGCCTCGAGGGAAAACAGTTCTAACAAACTTTGATGTATCATCTTCCCTTTGAGGCGCTGTGCCGAGCTTGTCGAGGTAGAAGACAGGAGATGGGTGTTGGTTGATTGAAAACCAAAAGATCTTCATCTATTCAAATCCTTAAAAAGTAACAGCTTCACTTTTATAAAGCTTAACGCCTACAGCCCACTAAATAAAGCGTAGTGCCTAAAATCTTCTATCATAATAATCTGTGAAAGCAATAGGTACTTGTATGGACTAATGTATTTTTGTCTACACAGAATGAAAAACATAAGCTCAAAGACACTTCAGGATTTAGAATTTCACGTTGTTTTAGAACAGGCAGCATCGCATTGCACCACCACAGATGGTAAAAAAGCGATGCGTAATTCACAAACGCTACAGTCTAACCGTAAAGTGACAGATGCTCTAGCGCATACTAATGAGTATTTGTGGTCTTTTAGTAGCGAATTCCAAATTCCTAATCATGGTTTTGATCCTATTGAAAAGGAATTACAACTTCTAGGAATTGAAAACAGTACGCTGGAAAAAGAAAGCATCCGTAGACTAGCCGCAATGCCCAAAGCGATTAATGAGCACATCAAGTTCTTTACAAAACTTCAGGAGCATTTCATAAAACTGTACACACGCATACAGCCTATACCAGAAAATAAGATCATCCCGCAAGAGGTTGATGCGGTTCTAGATCGTTTTGGCGAGGTAAAAGATAATGCCTCACCAGATCTTAAGAATATACGTCGCGAGATGAATAGTGTAAAAGGACAACTTAACGGAAGTTTTGGCGCCGCACTTACGCATTATTCGCAGTTAGGTTTTCTGGATGAAATACGCGAGTCTGTAGTAGAAAACAGGCGTGTACTCGCCGTACGTTCCATGTATCGCCGTAAAGTGAAAGGTAAAATCATGGGAAGCTCAAAAACAGGAAGCATCTCTTATATTGAGCCGGAACGTGTACTTACGCTTTCGCGAAAGCTAGCAGAGTTAGAAACTGAAGAGCTAGAAGAAATACAACGTATTCTTAAAGAACTCACAGATTTCTTGCGTCCATACCTAGAAGAATTTAAGGTATACCGCGATTACCTCACACATACAGATGTTATCGCTGGTAGAGCAAAATATGCACGCCAGATCAATGGCTTACTGCCTATTTTTTCTAGAGATCAAGAGCTAGAATTAGTTGATGCCTACCATCCATTATTATGGGTAAGCAATGAAGCGCGAGGCGAGAAAACCTATCCACAAACCATACGATTACATCAAAACAACAGGATTATTGTAATTTCTGGACCTAATGCTGGTGGTAAATCGATCACTTTAAAAACCATAGGATTGTTACAATTGATGATTCAGGCTGGTTTTTTAATTCCCGTGCATGAGAAAAGTAGGATTTGTTTATTTGATCACATACTTACAGATATAGGTGACAATCAAAGTATTGATAATCATTTAAGTACCTATAGTTATAGACTGAAGAATATGCGCGGTTTCTTGCGCAAGGCAAATGAAAAAACCTTATTCCTTATTGATGAATTTGGTACTGGATCAGATCCAGAATTAGGTGGCGCACTGGCAGAAAGTATGCTGGAAGAGTTGTATGCGCGTAAATCCTATGGGATTATCACTACGCACTACACTAATTTAAAGATGCTGGCAAATGAGTTGCCAGAAATGACTAATGCAAATATGCTTTTTGATGCACAGTCACTAGAACCTATATATCAATTGCAGTTAGGTGAAGCTGGAAGTTCCTTCACCTTTGAAGTGGCACAAAAGAATGGGATTCCATACTCACTAATTAATAAGGCAAAAAAGAAAGTAGAGCGTGGTAAAATACGTTTTGATAAGTCTATTGCCGCTCTACAAAAAGAGCGATCTAACCTACGTAAAACTACAGATAAGCTTAGAGAGAAGGAAGTTAACGCCACTCAAAAAGCAAATAAATTAGAAGACACTCAAGATCGCATCCAGCAAAAGTTGCAAGATTTTCAAGAGATGTATGATACCTATCAGCGTTTTATTAGTCTAGGTAAAAAGTTTGATAACTACGCTAGTAATTTTGCTAAAAACAAGAAGAAAAAACAGCTTCAGGATGATCTAATGAAAATGGTCATTACAGAAAATCTAAAAAGACAGCCACCTAAGAAAAAACAAGATCTTAAGAAGCAAAAACAAGAACAAGGTAAAAAGAAGCAAGTTGAAAACGAGCTGTTACAAAAAGCAGCAAAAATAAGAGCGACAAAAAAGGTTCAGAAAATTAATGAACCTAAAGAATCGCCAAAACCTAAAATAGACTTCAAGCTTAATGATCGCGTACGGATTATCGACTCACGATCTGTAGGAAGCATTGATCAGATAGAAAAAGGAAAAGCAACAGTAAACTACGGTATGTTTACCACGATTGTATCACTAGAGCAATTAGAAAAAGTAGGATGATAGCAGGCGATCACGACATCATTTTATTTGACGGCGTTTGTAATCTATGTAACGGCGCGGTAACTTTTATTATTAAACGTGATCCTAAAAACAATTTCAAATTTGCCGCTTTACAAAGTGATATTGGTAAAAAACTGCTGGCACAACATCAGATTGATCCTAAAATGACAGATAGTATTATTTTAGTTAGAGGTGATTACGCTTTCGCGAAAGCGAGTGCCGCACTACGTATTGCCCAGAAAATGTCTGGTGCCTGGCCACTACTCTATGGTTTTATCATTGTTCCAAAATTTATTTCAAATCTAGTCTATGACTTTATTGCTAGAAATCGATACAAGTGGTTTGGAAAACAAGAAAGCTGTATGATTCCTACGCCATCATTACGATCTAAATTCTTGAGCTAGACCTATTTTTATTCCCTAGATTTTTAACTATCTTTAACCCAAGTTAAATATATCGTGAAACATTTTTTTTTAGGCTTAGGGACCTTTATCATTTATGCATTATTATGTATTTATGGACTACATTACTTTGTAGGTTCACCTAACCTTGATGTCTCAACATCTACCATTCCAGAAACTTCTACTAATCTAGAAACTACGCCTGTTGAAACCGTAAGTTTTGACGAGTATATTCCTACTCAAAATGTGGATACCCTACTTATAGATTCCTTGTTTGAAAAAAACGAAAGAGTGTTAGATTCGATATTTGCAGTTGATTCTACTGCGATTGCCATAGATAGTAGTTACAAAGAACCTACAGTTATTGAGGATACCGTTTCCATAGACACTATTCAGGAAGAGGTTTTCAAACCAAAAGTAGAACTTAAAAAACACCGTACAGAACGTTTTGGGATTTTTGACGATTTAGGTAATAAACTAGTTGCTTGTAAATCATATACCGTCATTTATCAGAACGAGGCTAAAGTAAAAATGCCATACGCTTGTAGGAGATATGGACTAGTATTAAGGGATATGCTCACTAACGATCCTAGATCATCTGTTCTAGTCACTACCTATTATGGCGCTAATGAATCTAGAACTACAGGTGAAGCTAGAGCTTCTTACATAGAAAAATTATTAAACAAGGCCGGGATTTCATCACAGCGTATATTATCTATCGTAACTCAAGAGGACATCAATTTTAAAGAGAACAACATCGCTTACGGTGGAGTTAGATTTGTTGTTGCGGCTACCTATAGTCTTAAAAAGAAAGTAGCCGCTTATGAGGAAGTATTAAAAGTTGAGCAAGAAAAAGAGCTTAGCTTCAAAAAATTTAAAAACAGCTTTGAAAACGATGTATTTCATATCAATAATGAATTTACAAATCATGTGAAACAGTTGAAATCTTACCTAGAAAACCATCCTGATAAAAAAGTGGTTATTCAATCATTTTTAAGCGAGAATGATGGTAATACAGGTAAGACAAAACAAATGAATGAAAATGCAGATCTTGTAAAAACAAGTATGCTAGTCCTAGGAATATCCGATGATCGTATCGAAATGCAACCAGAAAGTACGGATAATACAGAGGAATTAAATGATAATTGTATCTTACTCACGATAAAATAAGATGGAGATACCTACCACACCTTTACTGTTTTATATCATCATAGGAATTATGATGTTGGGTTCTTTTGTGATCGGTTTTTTATTTGGGTCTATGAAACCTAAAAGTAAAAGCTCTAATGTTTCAAAAGAAGTAGAGCTTATGGCTGCAAAAGTTCTTGAGGTAGAACAAAAACTGAATGCCGTTCAACAGCGTGTAGAAATCGCAGATATTGAAAATTCAAATCAAGTACATGTAGTTAAAACTGATGAGTTAACAGATGCACCATCAACAGCCTCAAGGAATAGTAGAATTTTAGAAGAGGAAATGTCTAAAAAACATACGATTCGTAAATCTACGTCTATTCAAAAAGACGATTTGCAACAAATAACTGGTATAGGTCCATCTTTAGAAGAAAAACTGAATGATATAGGTTATTATACCTATGAGCAACTATCTCAACTTACAGATGAAGATGCAGAAGCTATTTCACAACAGCTCAATCTTTTTTCTGGTAGAATTCATCGAGACAATTGGGTAGAACAAGCCAAGGATTTATATGATTCTAGAATACTAAAAAGCAACGCCTAAGCGTTGCTTTTTTAATTTAATATACGAGCAAGATTCTATTGACCTTGACCTAAAGAATAACCTCTCACGCCATCAAACTCATATAAGTTCTCTGTTTTAATAGCATCCAGACCTAGATCGTGAATATCACTTAGTAATTTAATGATATCACTGTTACTTACCGTATCAGTAGTTTTCTCAAAACGACATCTCCAGTGATCTGTACAAAATGTTTCATCAAAACCGTTAGGATAAACCTTAACACCACGATTAGTAATCATTTGTAATTCTAGTGTACCATTTGCTTTAGATAAATACTCACCTAAATCATCTGGACTACCACTAGACCAATCTAAAAATACATCAACACCATTAAGTGTTTTTACCGTATTGTTTTCACGTATGTAGTTGTGTAATTTAATGGCTCCTTTAGATTCATAAACAACAGGCTTTAAATTCTGTGGCATTTTACCTAGACGTGCAATTACAGCGTCTGCAAATTCCATTGTATTTACTAGTTGTTTGCTCACGCCTTCTTCATAAATGTCTGCAGTATGAATACCTTCTTCAATAGCACATAACCATGCGTTGTTGATATTCATAGCAATTTCTTGCATTCCCATGTGGTTTAACATCATAATTGCACCACGTAATAATCCTGATGGATTAGCAATCTTTTTACCAGCAATATCTGGAGCACTACCATGAATAGCCTCAAACATTGATACGTGCTCACCTACATTAGAAGATCCTGCAAGTCCTACACTACCAGAAATCTCTGCAGTGATGTCAGAAATAACATCTCCATAAAGGTTTGTAGTGACTACAACGTCAAAACGTTCTGGTTCGTTTGCTAGCTTTGCTGTACCTATATCAATAATCCAACTATCTGATTCGATCTCAGGATATTCTGCAGCGATTTCTTTAAATACCGTGTGGAATAATCCATCAGTTAGTTTCATGATGTTATCCTTTACAAAACAACTTACTTTTTTACGGTTATTTAGTTTTGCATATTCAAATGCATAACGTACGATTTTTTCACAACCAGGTCTAGTTATCAATTTAAGACATTGTACAACCTCATTAGTCTGACGGTGCTCAATACCAGCATAAAGATCTTCCTCGTTCTCACGTATGACTACCACATCCATATCTGGATGCTTAGTTTCTACATAAGGAGCAAAACTATTACAAGGTCTTACGTTAGCAAATAAGCCTAAGGTTTTTCTTAGCGTTACATTTAAACTCTTATAACCTTTACCTTGTGGTGTTGTGATAGGAGCTTTAAGTAGTATTTTATTCTTACGGATGGTATCCCAAGCTTCTGTGGGAATACCAGTTGTATTTCCTGTTAAATAAACCTGTTCTCCTATTTGAACTTCATCGTATTCTAAAGGTGCGTTTGCAGCTTTTAATACCTTAAGAGTGGCGTCCATAATCTCTGGACCTATTCCATCTCCTTTTGCTATAGTAATTCTTTTCATGCGATATCGTTTTCGTTTTGCAAATAAACATCATAAATGTCATAAAAGATAATTTCAAAATGTTATAACATATATAAAATCTTTTAATGACTCATGAAACATGATTTTAAGAAGCTCTATTTTTTAAAGCCTCAAATAACTATTTTTGCAGTAAACTAATCTTATGTTGATATTAGGAATTGCAGGCGGTACTGGAAGTGGTAAAACAACCGTTGTAGATCAGATGGTGCATACCTATCCTGATCATGAAGTAAACGTGATTTCTCAAGACTCCTACTACAAGGATACTTCGCACCTATCTTATGAAGAACGTGTGATGATCAACTTTGACCATCCTAGCTCTATAGATTTTGATTTATTAGAGCAGCATTTGTTAGAATTAAAAAAAGGAAATACCATTGAACAACCGGTATATTCTTTTAAGGAACACAATAGAACTAAAGAAACCGTTACAACTTCACCTAGTGAAGTAATCATTGTAGAAGGAATATTAATTCTTACCCAGCCTCAAATTAGAGATCTTTTTGACATTAAAGTATACATCGATTGTGATAGTGATGAGCGATTGATAAGACGTTTGAAACGTGATATCGCAGATCGTGGTCGTGATCTAGATGAAGTTTTAGCACGTTATCAAGACACCTTAAAACCTATGCACCAGCAGTTTATTGAGCCTACTAAAGCTTATGCAGATGTCATCATTCCTACAAATAGATTTAATACCGTAGGTGTTCAAATATTACGCGGCATCATCGATAATAAATTAGCTTAATTTCCTTAAATTTAGATATGACTTTAAAGGAGCTAAAAACAAAGTGGTGGTGGAAAATCCTTACTAATAAGTATGTTCTTATTTCTATTGTTTTTGCTATTTGGATATTGTTTCTAGATGCTAATGCTTGGCTTACTTCACAACGTGAGCTGGAGCTACAAATTAATAAAAAGAAAGAAAACATCGCCTTTTACAAACGCGGTATCGCAGCAGATCAAGAAAAAATCAAAATATTAAAAGATAGCGCAGGTATTGAAAAGTTTGCTCGTGAGCGCTACCTAATGAAAAGAGATAATGAAGAAGTATTCATCATACAGCATGAGGATTCTATAAAAGATTGAATACATGAAAAAGAAGTTATTTGAAGATTTTCAGCCAGTGAGTGCTGGGGCATGGAAACAGAAAATACAAGTAGATCTTATAGGTGCAGATTATAATGAAACACTGATTACCACTACTCCATCTGGTATTCATATCAAACCATTTTATCATCAGGAAACAGCTCCACAACAAGAGTTTCCTTATCGTGGAACACAAAATGGTGACTGGTACATTTCTCAAGCGATTTATGCTGGTAATGAAAAGCTAGCAAATAAAAAGGCACTAGATGCTTTACAACGTGGCAGTGATGGAATATTGCTAGTAATTCCTAATCCTAAAATTGATCTAAACATACTTTTTAAGGATTTTCCAGAAGTTGGTATTCAGGTGCATCCGCAGTTTTTAGACTTAGATTTCTTAAATCAGCTTTATCACATCGCACCAAAATCCTATGTTCACGTAGACATTATTCATCAACTGGCTAGTGATGGCAATTGGTTTAAAAACAAACAACCAGATCATGAAAAATGGAATCATTTCATCAATTCTTACGATGGTTTCTTTTCAAATATTACCGTAACTACTAGTCTTTATCAGGAATCTGGAGCTACGGTAGCACAAGAATTAGCTTACTATCTCGCACATCTTAATGAATATTTAAATCACTGTGAGGCTTCTGGTATTTCGCTTTCGCGAAAGCGTATTAACATAGACTCTTCAATAGGTAGTAATTACTTTATGGAGATTGCAAAATATCGTGCGTATCGAGTGTTAACCACAGCATTAGGCGATGAATACGGTCTAGAGTTAGAAGCGTACATTACGGCAACTCCTAGCCTACGCAACAAATCGTTGAAGGATTATAATGTCAATATGTTGCGCACCACAACAGAATGTATGAGTGCCATTTTAGGAGGCGCAGATACGGTGCACAATTTATCCTACGATGCATTTTTTAATAAAACCAATGAATTTGGTGAGCGTATTTCTCGTAATCAATTGCGTATCCTTAAAGATGAAGCCTATTTCAATAAGGTTCAAAACGCCGCAGATGGTGCTTATTATATCAACAGTCTTATTGAGGAGTTAACCCATAAAGCATTAGAAATTTTTAAAACCATTGAAACCGCAGGTGGTTTTGTTCAGTCACTTTTTGATGGTACCATACAACGTAAAATAAAAGAAAGCGATGCAAGGGAACGCGAGGCATTTAATAATGGAAGTCGCTCATTAGTAGGTGTGAACAAATTTGCAAATAACAATGAGCAACTTAAAAAAGAATATGAACTCTATCCATTTGTAAAGCAACAACCGCGTAAAACATTGATACAGCCTATCGTAACTAAGAGACTAGCTGAAGAACTAGAGCAAATTGAAATGTCAAACAAAGTGCAATCATGAAAAGAAAAGACATCTCTAACATAGCAGCTGATTTCAATTTTACAGGAAGCGCAAGAGCAATCCATAACGATACATTTAAAACCGCCGAAGGAATTGATATCAAAAAGAAGTATTCTAAGGATGATATCGCAAATTTAGAACATCTAGATTTTGTTGCTGGAATGGCTCCTAACCTACGTGGTCCTTATTCTACGATGTACGTGCGTCGCCCATGGACAGTACGTCAGTATGCAGGTTTCTCTAGCGCAACAGAATCTAATGCGTTTTACAGACGCAATCTTGCCGCTGGACAAAAAGGTCTTTCGGTAGCATTTGACCTTGCAACTCATAGAGGTTATGATTCCGACCATGAACGAGTAGTTGGTGATGTAGGAAAAGCTGGTGTGGCAATCGATAGCGTTGAGGATATGAAAGTCCTTTTTGACGGTATACCGTTAGATCAAATGAGCGTATCCATGACCATGAACGGCGCGGTGTTGCCTATCATGGCGTTTTATATCGTTGCAGCGATGGAACAAGGCGTGGACACGAGTAAACTAAGTGGTACGATCCAGAATGATATTTTAAAGGAGTTCATGGTGAGGAACACCTATATATATCCGCCATCGCCTAGTATGAAGATTATTTCAGACATCTTTGAATACACTAGTAAGGAGATGCCTAAATTCAATAGTATCTCAATATCAGGTTACCACATGTATGAAGCTGGTGCTACCAGTGATATTGAGCTAGCCTATACCCTAGCAGATGGATTAGAATACGTACGTAAAGGATTAGCTGCTGGAATGGATATCGACGCATTTGCACCACGATTATCATTTTTCTGGGCCATAGGAATGAATCATTTTATGGAAATTGCCAAAATGCGCGCCGCACGTATGTTATGGGCAAAGTTGATGAAACAATTCAACCCTAAAAACCCTAAATCATTAGCCTTAAGAACACATTGTCAGACCAGTGGCTGGTCACTTACAGAGCAAGATCCTTTTAATAATGTAGCACGTACAACGATTGAAGCAGCTGCTGCGGCTTTTGGTGGTACACAAAGTTTACATACTAATGCATTAGATGAAGCTATTGCATTGCCTACAGACTTTAGTGCGCGTATTGCGCGTAATACACAATTGTTTTTACAAGAAGAAACTGGAATTACTAAAACCGTAGATCCTTGGGCTGGTTCTTATTACGTGGAATCGCTTACAGATCAAATTGCCCATAAAGCCTGGGAACTCATAGAAGAAGTAGAAGAACTAGGTGGCATGACCAAAGCTATAGAAGCAGGAATTCCTAAAATGCGTATTGAAGAAGCTGCTGCACGTAAGCAAGCACGCATCGATTCTGGTCTAGACGTAATTGTAGGAGTGAATAAATATCCTAGTCCAGACGAAGATCACATTGATACGCTAGAAGTGGATAATGCTGCCGTAAGAGATGCACAGGTAAGTCAACTACAACAAATTAAAGCAGACCGTGATGATGCAAAAGTGGCGCAGTCATTAACGGCATTAACTCAAGCAGCAGATACTGGTAAAGGGAATCTTCTAGCACTAGCCGTTGAAGCAGCAAAGCATCGCGCTACACTAGGAGATATTTCAGATGCGCTTGAAAAAGTGTACGGCCGTTACCGTGCGCAGATTAAAAGTGTGCAAGGTGTGTATAAAAAAGAAATTATGAATGATTCCGCTTTCGCGAAAGCGCAACAACTAGCCGACAAATTTGCCCAGCAAGAAGGAAGACGTCCTAGAATCATGATCGCAAAGATGGGACAAGATGGACACGATCGTGGCGCCAAAGTAGTAGCTACCGGATATGCCGATGTAGGTTTTGACGTAGATATAGGGCCACTATTCCAGACGCCAGCCGAAGCGGCAAAACAAGCCGTTGAAAACGACGTACATATTCTAGGTGTAAGTTCTTTAGCAGCAGGACATAAAACATTAGTTCCTCAAGTAATGGAAGAGCTAAAAAAATATGGCCGTGAAGACATTATGATCGTAGTAGGTGGCGTGATTCCACGCAAGGATTACCAGTATTTATTTGATGCTGGTGTTGCTGCTGTTTTTGGTCCTGGAACTAAAATTAGTGATGCGGCGATTGATATATTGGAGTTGATGATGGGTGAATAGTTGAGTAAAAGAATTGAACCATCTTTAAAACCTTAAATCTCTTCCTTTGCAATGAAGTTTTGCGCTTCTTGTAGCGCTGGGATTACTATAAACTCTAAATTAAAAAACATGCCCAGTCGAAAACTTGGCATGTTGATAGCGAAAAATAAAGCATTGGACATGCCAACTATTTGTGTTGACATTGTCTAAAAAAGTTTTGATATCAGGATATATAGGTGGAAGATCTAAAACCCTAAATCCCTTTCTATCTCTTCCATCTCAATAACGTCCTGCGCTTCTTGTAGCGTAGGTACTACCATTAATTCCTCTGGGATTTCATCTATGGATAAAGCAGCGTTTATTATTACAAAGGATTGTTTACTAGCACGATGCACATTGCTTAATTCTAAAAAGCCTAATAATTCAGGTAACGTAGCACTGTTGTACTGCAATAAGTCAACAATAATATTCTTGCCTTCAAACTGATCAAAGATGGTAGGTAAAAACCGAGCAAATGAATTGATGTCATCATACTTATCTCTTAATAGGATAAAGGTATCGTGAGTTTCACTAATCATTGTTGCGTTGAATTTTTGAAGCTATTAAATATAGTACTGCCATACGCACAGCAACACCGTTTTCTACTTGGTTTAATATTATCGCTTGATCAGAATCTGCTACTTCACTAGTGATTTCTACACCACGATTAATAGGACCAGGATGCATGATCACAAT
This sequence comes from Nonlabens sp., assembly GCA_020630715.1. Classification (GTDB taxonomy): domain Bacteria; phylum Bacteroidota; class Bacteroidia; order Flavobacteriales; family Flavobacteriaceae; genus Nonlabens. Next base: position 26,731 of record JAHDIQ010000002.1, on the reverse strand, counting down.
CTTCTTTTTAATACTATCGAGTAATTCCATGTTAACACCATACTGTTGTACATATTCACGTACACTAGGGAAATAGGAAATATCCATTCGTTCGTTCTGTACGCGTAACATATTTGCTACATCGCACCATTCTAATGCTTTCTTTAAGTTGAGCTCTACTTTTACACCTAGATCTTCGATATGTTTAGGTATTAAAGTTCCAGGTCCACAAACCATGACCTCTGCTCCTAGTTTTTGTAAGCAGTAGATATTAGATAGCGCTACACGACTGTGTAATATATCACCTACGATAACCACTTTCTTACCTTTAAGATCACCTAATTCTTCTCGCATTGAATAAGAATCCAGTAAAGCTTGTGTAGGATGTTCATGAGCACCATCACCAGCATTTACGATTCTAGCGTCTACATGTTTTGATAAAAACACACCAGCACCAGGATTAGGATGTCGCATCACTACAATATCCACTTTCATGGCTAGAATATTATTTACGGTATCTACTAAGGTTTCTCCTTTCTTTACAGAACTTTGAGACGCACTGAAGTTGATCACATCTGCACTTAAACGTTTTTCTGCAAGTTCAAAAGATAGCTTTGTGCGCGTTGAATTTTCAAAGAATAAGTTAGCTATAGTAATGTCTCTTAAAGACGGTACTTTCTTAATAGGTCTATTGATCACTTCTTTGAACTGATCTGCGGTAGTGTGAATGAGCTGAATATCCTCTTTTGTGAGGTTTTTAATTCCTAGTAAATGATCTACACTCAATTCACTCATTAGTTCTCATTTTTTAAAAGGTATACGGCATCTTCACCAGCATTATCTTTCCAGTTGACTTTTACTTTTTGATTTCCTATGGCGTCTACTTGCCTACCATTATAATCTGGTTGTATGGGTAAATGCCTTGAAAATCTACGATCTATTAAGGTAAGCAACTCAATACTTAACGGTCTTCCAAAAGACTGCAAGGCTGTTAACGCTGCTCTTATACTTCTACCTGTATAAAGAACATCATCCACAATAACTACTTTCATATCTTCTACGATAAAGTTAATATCTGTAGAGTTAGCTTTTAATGGCCCATCACTACGTCTAAAATCGTCGCGATAAAAAGTAATATCTAGTAATCCTGTTTTTAAATCCTTGATCCCATATTCTGAAGATAGCATTTGTTCTAGTCGCTGCAACAAAAAGCTTCCTCTAGGTTGTAACCCTATTAATGCAGTGTTAGAAAAATCATTGTGGTTTTCAATAAGTTGGCACGCTAGCCTATTTAAAGTTAATTCTAGCTCTTGCGCGTTAAGAAGTAATTTCTGACTCATTGATTTATGCGGTTAGGCAAAGATACATATTGCTGTATCATTTTACTATTTGTAATTGGAATTTGTAGGTTTTTGGTTTTTGGTACGTGGTATGTGGTATGTGGTAATTTGATAAACACAAACAACATAAAAAGCAATAATCAATTTATTTTCAACTCAGTAAAACACTTCGTTTTTAAAATGTTGTAGGTGTATTGTAGCGTAAAGTTATTATAGTAATCCAAACAGCAATTTAACACCAATAAAAAATCCCCAATCTTTCGATTGAGGATTTATATACATGATTGTATGATTGAAGATTACTCTTCTTCAGCGCTTACTGCTACTGGAGCAACTTTACCTTCCATACGATCTTTAAGAGCTTGAAGCTTAGAGTTTGCATCACCTAGTGTAGGCTTATCTGCGCTTTCTTGAGCTTTTGCAGCTGCTTGCTTAACGATCTTAGCTTCTTCTTCTTTATGGATAACCATGTGAGAAGCAACTACTCTTTTGAATTCTTTATTGAACTCGATGATCTGGATTTGAGCAGTTTCACCTTTCTTCAATTTAGATCCGTCTTCTTTTTCAAGGTGACGCGATGGAATAAATGCAGTGATGTCATCATTAAAGTTAACAACAGCTCCTTTATCTACCATATCTGTAATAGTCACATCGTGAGTCGTTCCTATACCAAATTCAGCCTCATACTTATCCCATGGGTTATCCATAGTTTGTTTGTGACCTAATGATAATTTACGTCCATTTACATCTAGTTCTAATACCACTACTTCTAGAGTATCACCTACATTAGTAAATTCCGATGGATGCTTCACTTTCTTAGTCCATGAAAGGTCAGAGATATAAATTAATCCATCTACTCCTTCTTCTAGCTCTACAAATACACCGAAGTTTGTGAAGTTTCTCACGATTCCTTTGTGACGAGAACCTACTGGATATTTAGTAGTGATATCTGTCCATGGATCTGGATGTAATTGCTTCATACCTAGAGACATCTTACGATCTTCTCTATCAATAGTAAGTACTTGCGCATCTACTACGTCTCCTACTTTTACAAAGTCTCCTGCACTGCGTAAGTGCGTAGACCATGACATTTCTGATACGTGGATTAATCCTTCAACGCCTTCTTCTATTTCAACAAATGCACCGTAATCTGCGATTACAACTACTTTTCCTTTTACTTTATCACCTGTTTTGATCTTATCAGATAACGCATCCCATGGATGAGCTTCTAATTGCTTAAGACCTAACTGGATACGAGATTTATCTTCATCAAAGTCTAAGATTACAACATTAAGAGTTTGATCTAACTCAACGATTTCATTAGGATGGTTGATACGTGACCATGAAAGATCTGTAATGTGTACTAGTCCATCTACTCCACCTAAGTCTACAAATACACCGTAAGAAGTAATGTTTTTCACAACACCTTCTAATACTTGTCCTTTCTCTAGGCGAGAAATGATTTCTTTTTTCTGCTCTTCAATATCTGCTTCAATAAGTGCTTTGTGAGATACTACAACGTTTTTAAATTCGTGATTAATCTTCACAACTTTAAATTCCATTGTTTTTTCTACATACGCATCATAATCACGGATAGGCTTTACATCAATTTGAGATCCTGGTAAGAATGCTTCAATACCAAAAACATCTACAATCATCCCACCTTTAGTACGACACTTTACAAAACCGTTTACGATTTCACCAGTATCATGAGCATTGTTAACGCGCTCCCATGCCTTAATAAGACGTGCTTTACGGTGTGATAATACTAATTGTCCTGTTGCGTCCTCACGTACATCTACAAGAACCTCTACCTTATCACCTTCTTTAAGGTTCTGGTTGTAACGGAACTCGTTTAACGAGATAACACCTTCAGACTTTGCGTTAATATCAATAATGGCATCACGATCTGTAATTTTAATTACCGTACCAGTGATCACATCGTTATCGATAGTATCTACAAAGTTATCTTCTACAAGCTTTTCAAAAGCTTTTAATTGATCTTCATCAACTTTTTCGATTCCTTCGCTGTAACGCTCCCAATCAAATGTATCTAAAAATTCAGTTGGGTTTAATTGTTGTTCAGTTGCAGTAGGTGCTGTGTGCGCCTGTGTTTCTTCAGTTGAAACTGCTGCAGCTTTGTTAGTTTCTTCAGCCATGTGCTGATTAAATTTTGTATCTTAAAATGATGCAGAAACATTATAGATCATCTTTCTAAGAGATGTTTTTTAAGTTTTTGATTCTCAAGCAGTTTCTGTTCTCTTGCTTAAGGCCTGCAAAATTACATTTTTTTTCTTAAAAACAAGAGCTATAAGTTGATTTAATGTACTGATTTTCATGTGCTATTTTATGTTGTGGTGATTATGCTTTCGCGAAAGCGTAATTACATCATCCTAATTACTGATCACATCATCCAAAATCATAAATCATACGTATCTTTAAAAAATAGTTCCATATTGTAGTACAAACTGCGATATCGATTGACTTATTTATCATAGAACATGATTAAAAAATTACTCGTATTATCGTTATTATTACTTGGATCTTATTCTTACTCCGTAGATATTCATGTGGATCAAACGGCTCCTGCCGGTGGTGATGGATTAAGCTGGGCAACCGCTTTTCAAGATATTCAAAGTGCCTTAACCATTGCAAATGCAGATGATACGATTCTAATCGCACAAGGAATTTATCAACCTGTAAACACCTTAGATATCAACGTCCCTTTAACTATTAGAGGTGGTTATCCTGCTGGTGGTGGTTTGCAAAATCCTTCGGTAAATATCACAAGCATACAAGGCGATTTAGATCCTGCTAACCTATTGCCTGAAATTTTTGATATTACAGTTAACTCAGAAACTACAATTAATGGTGTGAATCTACTAAACGGTATTGACGCTATATATACTGTTTCTGATCTTAATTTGAGTCAGGTAAATTTCCAGCAGTTCTCTAGTCACGCTATTTTTTTTTAGAGGTACTTTAAATGAGGTTAATATTAATAATTGCAACTTTTTAAATATTAATGATATAGTATTAAGAGGTTTTGCTATGACCCTTCAGGTAATGAATATGAGCGACACTACATTTGATAATTGTCTAGATAGATTAATCTCATTTGGTGATGATTTAGTTAATCTAAACATGCGTAGATTTAGCTTAAGAAATCTTAATAATTCTACAACCGCAATAGAGTTAGACACTACAACCGCTATCATTTCTGAACTACTAGCTGTGAATAATGTATCCACTTCTGGAGCTTTAATAAACTTTAGAGACAGTAACGTTACGATTACAAATTCAGTTTTTGACAATAACTCTGGTGATGGAAATATATGTATTACGGGAAATATATCTGGACAATTTAATCTAACAGACTCACAGTTTATTAATAACAGTGCTTTAGGTCCTTTTCCTAAACCAGTTATGGGATTAAGTAACATAGAGACGGATATTACTAATTGTTTGTTTGAGAACAGCTTTGCACAAGGATCACAACCAGACGTGATTGGGCAGTTTAGAGGTGATGCAACTGGACCTACGGTACGTTTTGACAATTGCAGATTTATAAACAACACATCATTAGGTAGCATACCTAATATTATGGAGATAGGTTATGGAGCTTATGGAATAGTAAGCAATTGTGTTTTTGATGGCAATACTACAGATGCTGCGTTTTTAGGTATTACCTCTGTAAATCCATTAGGGTTTGAAATAACAAATAATACCTTTATCAATCATACCGTGGATGAACCTTTTGTGAATATGTATAATACAAATAACCTAGGTGATGTCGTATTGACAGGTAATAGATTTGATAACAATACGTATACAGAATTAAATATAGGTCGATTTGAGTCCATTACCTTTAACGATAATCAGTTTTATGGTGACAATATTGAATTAACATTAGATAGAACTAATAACGTCTCTTTTACAAACGATTATTCTATAGGTAACAGTGGTGGAATTGAGTTCATATCTTTTAGAGAAGTATCTGTAGATATGGAAAATGTTATTTTGATCTCGACAGCATTTTCAGGTACTCATACATTGATAGAATCTCGTAATGACACTTCTTTAAATATCACCAATAGTACTTTTGTAACAGCTGGCCCCACAAATGCTGAAGTTGAATTTGACGATATACTACCTTCAACATTACGCAATTCAATCATATGGTCTAGAAGTGGTGTTGTTACTCAAAGTGGATTAACGGGTGCTACCGGAAATCTAACTATTGATCATTCCCTTGTTATAGGTGAAAATCCTACAGGAACTGGTAATATAGATGGAACTAATGGGGCAAATGCTCCTGCTTTTGTAAGTCCTACAACCTTCGATTTTAGAATGCAACGTTGCTCACCTACCATTAATGCAGGATTAAATAGCTACACATCCTTAACTAACGATTTACAAGGTAATCCTAGAATCTTTGAAACCACCATAGATTTAGGTGCGTATGAAATACAAGAGCCTTTTAACGTTACTTGTACAGCTCCACCTGTTCCGCCTTGTACTACTTTAATATCGCCTCTAGACGGAGATACAGATGTTGATGTAACTACCGCGATAAGTTGGAATCCTGTTGCTGAAGCTATAGGTTATATTCTTCAAATAGGAAGTACACCTGGTGCAAATGACATTGTAGATGTCACTTTAGGGAATACCACTACTTATCACCTTTCCAATGCCTTATCATACGATTCTCGAATTTATATCACCATTATACCATATAATGGTTCTGGAAATGCAGCTAATTGTAATAACGAGAGCTTTTTTACTCTTGCAAGACCTAGTTGTACTAATCTAACATTTCCTGTGAATGGTGCTGTTGATGTTATAGTAGGATCCAATATTACATAGACAGCAGTGCCTAACGCTTTAGGTTATATGATTACCATAGGTACTGCAACTGGAAATGATAATATATAGAGAACCACAGTTGGTAACATTACAACCTTTGATATTCCTTTTGATTTACCAGCCAATACAACTTTTTATGTAACAGTAGCACCATATAACGAGGCAGGTATGGATACAACCTGTACAGAAACGACGTTTACGACAGAGATATTGACAAACGCACCGCCATGTATTAGTAATATCGCTCCTACAAATGGCAGTATCGATGTTCGTATTAATTCTGAAATATCATGGAATAGCGTAGCAGGCGAAACAGGTTATTTTATCTCCATAGGAACTGCGCCAGGATTGACAGATGTATTGAACAATTTTGATAATGGGAACAGCACGACTTATAATCCGCCAGCAGATTTTCTAGAAGGAACAACTTATTATGTGACCATAACGCCATACAATGCGGTAGGAAACGCCACTGCTTGTGTAGAAACTAGTTTTACCACAGAAATTATTCCTACGATTCCGCCATGTACGACGACTGTTGCTCCTGCAGATGGTGCTATTGATGTTGTGATAACAACAGATATTACTTGGAATACAGAAGCTAGTGCAACCGGTTATTTTATTTCTATAGGAACTGCTCCTGGACTTACTGATGTGCTGAACAATTTTGATAATGGAAACAACACGACTTATAATCCACCAACTGATTTTCTAGAAGGAACGACATATTATGTGACCATAACGCCTTACAATACTGTAGGAAACGCAACTGCTTGTGCAGAAACTAGTTTTACCACAGAAATTATTCCTACGATTCCGCCATGTACGACGACTGTTGCTCCTGCAGATGGTGCTATTGATGTTGTGATAACAACAGATATTACTTGGAATACAGAAGCTAGTGCAACCGGTTATTTTATTTCTATAGGAACTGCTCCTGGACTTACTGATGTGCTGAACAATTTTGATAATGGAAACAACACGACTTATAATCCACCAACTGATTTTCTAGAAGGAACGACATATTATGTGACCATAACGCCTTACAATACTGTAGGAAACGCAACTGCTTGTGCAGAAACTAGTTTTACCACAGAAATTATTCCTACGATTCCGCCATGTACGACGATCATCGCTCCTGCAGATGGAGAATTAGAGGTGGAATTAAATTCGAATATCAATTGGTATTTTTCACCAGGCGCGACAGGATATATGTTATCCATTGGTACTACACCAGGCGGAACAGATATTTTGGCAAATTTTGATAACGGCAACAATACCGTATGGAGCAACACCATAGGATTTCCAGAAAACACCGTCATATATGTTAGTATTACACCATATAATGGTCTAGGTGACGCTTTAGATTGTAATGATTTTACCTTTACTACGGTTAATTTACGACTTATCATTCCGCAGTACTTCACTCCTAATCAAGATGGATTTAATGATCTATGGCGCATAGATGATCCTACTAATGAAGTGAAAAGCGTTTCAATTATGGATCGTTTTGGGAAGTTACTGTATCAATCTAATACTGCACCACACCTTTGGGATGGATTGTTTAACAATCAGCCATTACAATCTAGCGATTACTGGTATATTATTGAACTTGTAGATGGCAATATTTTAAAAGGACATTTCTCCTTAATTAGATATTAAGCATTAAAGTGTAGTTGTGGATTACGCTTTCGCGAAAGCGTAATTCCTGAAATTCTAATGCTTTATTCTAGGCACGCGATACAACAACACTACTCCTATCGCAAAGAAAACCAGCAGAAATAATATGCTGAAACGCATGGAATCCATCAACTGATTCACTACGGCAAAAATGCTCATCCCGATAACGATACCTATCTTTTCTGCAACATCATAAAAACTAAAATAGGATGCTGTATCGAGGCTACCATCTGGAATCATTTTAGAATACGTACTGCGCGACAAGGATTGAATAGAACCCATGACTAATCCTACAGCACCAGCAGTAATGTAAAATTGGTTAGGTGTTTCCACAAAATAACCGCCTACACAGATGAGAACCCATAAGGTATTGATCACCATAAGTACTGGTAAATTACCGTATTTAGTAGAAAGCTTACTAGCAATGTAAGCACCTAAAATAGCGACCAACTGTATGAGTAAAATAGATATAATAAGTCCTGTAGTCGCACCGTCATCGCCCCATTTCACTTCTTTCTCACCAAAATATGTTGCTACCAGCATCACTGTTTGCACCGCCATACTGTAAATAAAAAAGGCTCCTAAATAACGTTTTAATTGAATATTTTCTGATAGTTGATGCCAGATTTTTCGCAGTTCTTTAAAACCGTTTGTGATGATATTTTTTACCTGACTGGTATCTTTTTTAGTTCCTTGTGGTAGATAGTAATAGGTAACTTGAGCAAATCCCATCCACCAAATTCCTACTAGAACAAAAGACATCTGATCTGAACGTAGTCCTAATAGATCGTTATCTTCAGGATATAAACCAAATTTGAGCATTGCAAGACATAAAATCAGTAATAACACACTACCTATATAACCTAGAGAAAAACCAAATGCACTAGTGGCATCTTGTTGATCTGGTAACGCAATGTCTGGTAAATAGCTGTTGTAAAAGACAAGACTTCCCCAAAACCCTACTAAAGCGAGTAAGTAACTTAATAAACTTAAGTATAAGGCATCAAATGTAAAAAAGGCTAAACCTATACATGAAAGACCACCTAGATAACAGAAAAACTGCATGAACCGTTTTTTCTTACCAGAATAATCTGCAATACCAGATAGCATAGGAGATAAAATACTTACGATTAAAAAAGCAATTGCAGTGGTGATAAAAATAATATTCTCACCACTAATTCCTTTTAAGGATTCTGGAACATTTCCTACAGCAAATGCATCTTTACTTACCGCTGCGTAAAATATAGGAAATATAGCACTAGTTACTACTAGTGAGTAAACGGAATTTGCCCAGTCATAAAAAGCCCATGCATAACGCAGTTTTTTGTGACCTCTAGGTAAAGTATGTTGCATAAAAAAAGGGTTCAATTTTTTGAACCCTTTAAAAGTATGTAAAATGAATGGTTTATTTGAACGATGTCACACCATATTTTCTAGCTTCAGCTTTTGCGGTAGGAGCTAGTTTCTTAAGAAATTCTATTCTGCTTTCGCTAGATGGGTGCGTACTCATAAACTCTGGCGGTGCTTGTCCACCACTATTAGCCGCCATGCGTTTCCATAATTCTGCTCCTTCATCTGGATTATAGCCAGCAATTGCTGCTAGTATTAATCCTATTTTATCTGCTTCGGTCTCATGAGCACGAGAGAATGGTAACATTCCTCCTACTTGAGATCCTATTCCATAGGCTTGGTTAAGAATTTGCTGTGTTTGTTGATCTGCACCTGCTACTTGTCCTCCTACGGCAACACCTACCGCACCTAGAGCTTGTAATTGACCAGCACTCATACGTTGCGCACCATGATCTGCTAGTGCATGTGCTACTTCATGTCCCATAACTACAGCGACACCACGTTCACCAGCACAAATAGGTAAAATCCCAGTGTAAAATACAATTTTACCACCTGGCATACACCACGCATTCACTGCAGGATCATTAACTAGCTTGTATTCCCATGCATAGTCTTTTAAATATTGTTCCTCGCCTAGAGCGTTCAACCATCGTTCTGCAGCGACGCTTATTTTGCTACCTACGCGATTGATCATTTCTGCGTCTGGAGTATCAGTTACTACATTGTTTTCATTTAAGAACTGGCTGTACTGACTAAAAGCCATAGGAAACAACTGACTGTTAGACATAAAATTTAGGGTCTTCTTTCCTGTAAATACATTTGTTTTACAAGAAAATAGCACTAGTGCAAATGCTAACAAATAAGTTTTATTAAACTTCATTATACATGTTTTTTAATTAATTCCTGAACTCTTTTAATATCGATTCCGTGATGAGAATCTGTATGTATGATTTCTTCATTATCTATGACAATCACTTGTGGAGACTGGTGCATCACATTTAATTCTGTTGCGATTAAATTACTCAAGTCTCTATAATTTAATAAATCTAGCAAATAGAATGCCGCATCATTTTCATCTAGCGTGTAACCATCCTCAAAACTCTTTAAAGCCATTCTAGAAATTCCACAGCGCGTGCTGTGCTTAAAAATAACTTTAGGAATATGCTTTGAATTTTTAACTAGGTTAAAAAATTGATCTTCACAATCTAGCAATTGCCACGGTATACCTTCTTGCGGTTCGCTTGACTTTTCTTCCTCTTTTCCTGATTTAAACAACTTGTCTAAAAATCCCATTACGTTTTAATTACTTGAGGCTATGATAACCTTGATTTTAAAGTTACAAAATTAAATGGTTTATGATTACGCTTTCGCGAAAGCGAACTATTTTTTAAACAATTGCTCATCATTGCCATTTTATTTCAAAACAAAGGTAAAAGATGTACTGTAAAATGATTAAAATGTCTCACAACAGGACAAAATGTCGGTAAAAAGCTTATTTTAAATGACAAAACGCCGTGTTTTTATAAAGGCATACCATTTGACCTAAAGAGAAAAAACATAGAATATGAATAATTTAACTATAAAATCCCAAGAAGTTCTAGAGCGTGCACAACAAACGGCGCAAGAACTGGAACACCAATTCATTGAGAATCTACACATTCTCAGTGCGATGATCGCTGTAGATAAAAATGTGATACCGTTTATATTGAAAAAACTACAGGTTAATGAATCCATCGTTACTTCATTAATAGAAAGCAGTTTAAAATCTATTGCAAAAGTTTCTGGTGGTGACATACAGTTATCACGTAATGCCTCACAAACCATTACAAAAGCTATGAAAATTGCCAAAGAAATGGATGATGAGTATGTTTCTATTGAACATTTACTACTAGCACTTTTTGACGGAAAAGATACTGCTGTTAGTATTTTAAAAGACCAAGGCGTTACTTCAAAAGACTTGAAGCAAGCCATACTTGAACTACGCAATGGTAATCGTGTCACAAGTTCTAGTGCAGAGGAAACGTATAACAGCCTTAACAAATATGCAAAAAACCTGAATGAACTTGCAGATCAAGGAAAACTGGATCCAGTCATAGGACGTGATGAAGAAATACGTCGTATCCTACAGATTCTGTCCAGACGTACTAAAAACAATCCGATGCTGGTAGGTGAACCTGGTGTAGGTAAAACAGCAATTGCAGAAGGTCTTGCCCATCGTATCGTATCTGGTGATGTTCCAGAAAATTTAAAGAGTAAGCAGATTTATTCGCTAGATATGGGTGCATTAATCGCTGGCGCAAAATATAAAGGTGAATTTGAAGAACGTTTAAAAGCGGTAATAAAAGAAGTGACTACTAGCGATGGCGACGTTGTACTTTTTATTGATGAAATCCACACACTAGTAGGCGCTGGTGGTGGAGAAGGCGCTATGGATGCCGCAAATATTTTAAAACCAGCACTAGCAAGAGGCGAATTACGTGCTATAGGTGCTACTACTTTAGACGAATACCAGAAGTATTTTGAAAAGGACAAAGCGCTAGAGCGACGTTTCCAGCGTGTGTTAGTAGATGAGCCTGATACAGAAAGTGCTATTTCCATATTAAGAGGTATAAAGGATAAATATGAAAGTCATCATAAAGTGCGTATTAAAGATGATGCAGTGATAGGTGCCGTTGAATTATCTCAACGATACATTACTAATAGATTTTTACCGGACAAAGCGATTGACTTAATGGATGAGGCTGCTTCTAAATTACGTATGGAAATCAATTCAAAACCAGAAGAATTAGACGTACTAGATCGTAAAATCATGCAACTAGAAATCGAGATTGAAGCTATTAAACGTGAGGATGATACAGATAAGTTAAAACACCTTAATAGTGAATTAGCTAATATTAAAGAAACACGTAACGAGCTTAACGCACAATGGATGAATGAGAAAAGTCTAGTAGATGCGATTCAAAACACAAAATCAGAAATTGAAGACCTAAAACTACAAGCAGAACGTGCAGAACGTGATGGTGATTACGGTAAAGTGGCCGAATTAAGATACGGAAAAATAAAAGAATCTCAAGAACAACTAGAAACGTTACAAGAACAAGTTGCTCAAAATGATTCTAATGCATCTTTAATTAAAGAAGAAGTAACCTACGACGACATTGCAGAAGTCGTTGCAAAATGGACTGGAATTCCAGTGACTAAAATGCTACAGAGCGAGCGCGATAAATTACTACGACTTGAAGATGAATTACATAAGCGCGTTGTAGGACAAGAAGAAGCCATAGAAGCAGTAAGCGATGCTGTAAGAAGATCACGAGCTGGATTACAAGATCAGAAAAAGCCAGTGGGATCATTTCTATTTTTAGGAACTACTGGTGTAGGAAAAACAGAGCTGGCAAAAGCTCTTGCATCCTATCTATTTAATGATGAAAACGCAATGACACGTATTGATATGAGTGAATATCAGGAACGTCACAGCGTGAGTCGTCTAGTAGGTGCACCACCAGGTTATGTAGGTTATGATGAAGGTGGCCAGTTGACAGAAGCCGTAAGACGCAAACCGTATTCTGTGGTACTACTTGATGAAATAGAAAAAGCGCATCCAGATACGTTTAATATCTTATTACAAGTACTTGATGAAGGACGCCTAACAGATAATAAAGGTCGTATTGCAGATTTCAAAAATACCATAATTATCATGACCTCAAATATGGGTGCAGGAATTATACAGGAACGTTTTGATAATTTTAAAGGTGACGAGTTAAATCTAATTGAAGAGACAAAACTAGAAGTGATTCAGGCATTGAAACAGCATGTACGCCCAGAATTCATTAATAGAATAGACGATATCGTAATGTTCACACCTTTAAATAAGGATGAGATTAAACAGATTGTACGCTTACAGCTTAAGTCTGTGACTAAGATGCTAGCACAGCAAGGTATCGCCATAGATGCTACAGATCAGGCTATTGAACTGTTATCACAGCAAGGTTATGATCCACAATATGGTGCTAGACCAGTAAAAAGAGTGATACAGAAAAATGTGCTAAATGAACTTTCTAAACAGATTCTGTCTGGAGCGATAAATGCAAATAGTGTCGTATTAATAGATGCATTTGAATCCCAATTGGTTTTTAGAAATGAAACTGCGACTATAGAAGTTTAAATAAACCATTTTTTGAGCCACTACCCCAATATTTTTTAAGTATTGGGGTTTTTAATTTGGAATAAAACAGTAGGAACGATGTATAGTTAAATTCTCTTTTAATTTAAAAACACAGTTCACTATTAAGTATTCACTTATAATTATTAAAAGTGATCTAGTCAGCAATCAATAGGCAAACATTAATGAATTTCAATAAACTATATAGTTTCTTGAACAATAGATTATTAAGGTATGAGGAACTTCTGCCACTTCTTCCCTATCTTTTAACCGTTTAATTAAAAACGGATCCATGAAACTTCGGTCACTTTCTATACTTGCTATTCTTTTATGCTCATCCTACAGCCATGCTGGATTAGGTAATGATGATGATGGATTACGCTTTCGCGAAAGCGTAACTAGAACAAACACTACTACCACACAAGAATTTAAAGGTCTTTACAACTTTAGGTATGATGAGTCAAAAGGAACGATTCATCTAGAAGTGCGTGAGCAAGATCTGGAACAGGAATTTTTATACGTTCATGCGCTTTCTACTGGTGTAGGTTCTAATGACATCGGGCTGGATCGTGGCCAGTTAGGTGATGGCGTTGTGGTAAAATGGGTGAAAGCCGGAAACAAATTATTGCTAATTCAACCCAACTTAAAATACCGCGCCGTAACAAATAATGATGCCGAAAAAGCGAGCGTAGAACAAGCCTTTGCCAGATCTGTGTTGTATGGATTCACCATTAAATCATCGCAAAACAACACACATACCATAGATCTGACACCATTTTTAATGCAAGATGCTCATGGTGTTACTCAACGGCTTAAATCACGTGGTGAAGGATCTTATAAATTAGACAAAAGCCGTAGCGCTTTATGGATGGAAAACACAAAGGCGTTTCCTAAAAACGTTGAATTTGAAGCCTTACTTACTTTTACTGGTGAGCCAAAAGGTCGTAACATACGCGGTGTCGCACCAGATGCCAGCAGTATTAGTGTGATCCAGCATCACAGTTTTGTAGCATTACCAGATGATGGTTACCAGCCTAGAGCGTTTCATACACGATCTGGATCTTTTTACACTTCCTATTATGACTACAGCAGTCTTATAGGAACGCCTATGGAAAAACGATGGATCACACGCCACAGACTGGAAAAAAAGAATCCTGACCTAGCGATGAGTGAAGCGGTAGAATCTATCGTGTATTATCTAGATCCAGGAACACCAGAACCAGTGCGCAGTGCTTTGCTAGAAGGCGCACGATGGTGGAATCAGGCTTTTGAAAGTGCTGGATATAAAGATGCCTTTATAGTAAAAATGCTACCAGATGGCGCAGATCCTATGGATTTACGCTACAATATGATTCAATGGGTACACCGCAGTACTCGTGGCTGGAGTTATGGTGGTTCTATCACAGATCCACGTACTGGTGAAATCCTAAAAGGTCATGTAAGTTTAGGAAGTTTACGTATACGTCAGGATTTTATGCTAGCACAAGGAATGCTTAAAGAACCTTATAAAAATGGTGCAGCATCACCAGAAATGCTCAAAATGGCACTAGCACGAATCAGGCAATTAAGCGCGCATGAAATAGGACATACCTTAGGATTTGCACACAACTTTGCGGCTAGCACCGCAGATCGCGCTAGCGTGATGGATTATCCACATCCTAGATATGAACTTAAGGATGGAACCATAGATTTAAGTAATGCTTATGCAACAGATATAGGTTTATGGGATCAATTCACAGTTCAATATTCTTATGGAACACCAGCAAGCACGCAATCAGAAGAAGATTACCTCAATAGCATCCTTAAAAAAGCAACAGACGCAAACCTAGAATTTATAAGTGATCGTGATGCAAGATCTAGTAGTGGCGCACATGCAAACGCACATCTATGGGATGATGGTAAGAATACCACCATGGCATTAGAACACACGATGAAAGTACGCGAGGTAGCAATGAATCAATTTGGCTTAAATAACATTCCTGATGGTGCGCCATTAAGTGTTTTAGAAGATGTATTTGTGCCTGTTTATTTCTCACATCGTTATCAGGTAGAAGCAACTTCAAAACTTCTGGGCGGTATGAAATACAGTTATGCCATAAAAGGCGATGCCGACTTTCAATATGTAAATAAAGAGGAACAACAAAAGGCTTTGGAAGCCTTATTAAAAACGCTAGAGTCAGAATCGCTTATGATTCCAGAATCACTACTAGAAAAATTCCCGCCACGAGCTTATGGATATTCTAGAGATCGTGAGAGTTTTCAATCGCAAACTGGTGTTGCCTTTGACCCGATAGCTGTTGCAGTTACTAGTGCCGGTTTTACACTAGATTTCATGCTCCATCCTACCCGATTAAACCGCATTGCCCAGCAAGGAATTTATGGGAAAAATCTGCGCCTAGACCACATGATGGATGCAATGACAGCTAGTTTTTTAGATCAAAAACCTAAAGGCGATTATGCGCAATTGATCCAGAACCGTTTAAAAGAGCTTTATATCAATAAATTATTAGTACTTCAAAACTCTAGCCAGATTCATGTGAACGTAAAAGCTGTAGTACATGACCAAATCAACAGTATGAGAGCAACTTTAAACAACTCAAAAAACACAGCAGATCAATCGCTATTACTATCGATTCAAAAGGCTCAAGTGCATCCTGAAACCATTAAAGAAATTCCAGTCTCAAAAATCCCTGATGGTAGTCCTATAGGTAGTTGTGGGATGTAATGGATTAATCAGATTAAACATGCGTTTATCTGGAAAAATAATAGGTGATAAAGTGTTATATTGTGGATGTAACTAGTTGTGCGCAAGCTAAAAAAACCGATGAACGAAATAAAAACTGACATAAAAATTGGACAACGGATTTTTGAAAATGTTCCCGAAATTATACGTCCGAATTGGGCAGGATTGGTTTTATCGAGATTTGATAGATATTTACAAAAAATACCTGTCGAGATTTTAGAACTTTATGATATTATTGAAGGTAAAGAAAAATGGAAACTTGCTCACGAACAATTTACCAAAATAAGAATGCTGAATTTACCGAATGCGGACAAAGATTTTGAATTGTATTTGAGATTAGCTGAAAGAGTTGCAAAAGTCACTTATAATTCATCTGAACAATCAGCACCATTTGACGCAAATAGCGGATTTGCTATTCCAATGTTTGCTTTACAATATTGTGATTTAATTGATGACGAACATTTATATCAAGAAGTAAAATCCACAATTCTAATTTTCCAACGAAACAAAGGATTTAAAAATAGCATAACTGCTACGACCGATTTAATAGTTTACAAGAAAATTGATGATATCCTTTGGATTGATTGGGACCCAATTGGAGTTAATGACGTTGCGCCAAAAGATGAATATCAAGGTTACGTTCCAGAAATATTCCGACTCAAAAAAAACGGAGCTGACAGAATTGAAATCGCGAAAAAGTTATTAGATATTGAAAGAAACCAAATCGGAATGTTGGGAACTTTAGAAGAGTGTTTAATAATAGCTGACAAGATAATAGAAGCGTAAAAAGCCAGCTAACAAAGAACTGAGGTAATAAAACAACAATCTCGTTCATTAATTTGAGACACTATTATTCTAGGCTATTAAGGCTATTTTTTTACTCTTTCCTTTTATTGACAATCTATTTTCTGCCTTTTCTAACGTATATTTAAATTAAGATTAGGCTCGTGTTTAATCCGAAAAGTAACAGCTTATTTTCAGCGCTACTTTTCATATACGGAGCCGTTATAGCACTTTTGAGAAAAACACTACTACATATAATCTACATTATCATTTTCACCAATTCTTTAATCGGAATTGCCCAAAATTATGCGGAATTTGAAACTGAATTAATAAAAAATCACGGAATAAAAGACACTTTAGTCGGAGATGATTTATGGATTTATGACAAAAATTTTAACGAAATTAAAGAAGTAAATCTTGAAATATTTCCAGAACCAAGTTTAAAAACCTATTTGGTTGATATGACGTGGTATCTTGGATATCACGTAAATGATGTGAAATGTATTTTTACTTTTAACACGAATACAAAGGAAATTAAATTTATTGGAGAATTATGGTGCAATGGATTTAAAGAAGGCTTTTTCGAACAATTTATTTATACACCATTGGAAAACGAAAGTGATATCGACAAATTTGTAGCAAACCTAGAGAGTTTACTAAAACTCAATAATCCAGATATTAGTTTTGAAAATATTTATAAAGAGAACGATGAAACGGTAATTTATATGACACATTTGGATAAGCCAGTTAATGAAAGAGAATTACGGAATATTATAGTGCTTCATCATCCGAAACCAAGATTATATAAAATTGTCATTCTAAATACAATGGGAAGAGCATCAGTAATTGAGAAATAAAACGTGTGGCAACAAAGAACTAAACCAAAAAAAACAACAATTTCGTTCATTAATTTGAGACCCAATTATTCTAGGCTCGTCGCTTTAATCCACCACCACTAAAAACCGCCAAAACAAAAAAGGCCATGCTATCGCATCGCCTTTTTATCATTTTGCAGCTGTAAAAATCTCTTTCAACTGTCTGACCATATTACCATTGCTGGATAGGGAGATTTCTCCTACTCGATCTGCAATACGCTCGATGAATTCCATCTCTTTTAACTTAAAGAGTGTTTCGTTTTCATCCACTAACTTTGCAGCATTGAGCATTAATCTGGTTTGAGCCGCTTCTTCTCTACGTGTAATCACGCTAGCTTGAGCTTCTTTTTGTGCAAGAATCACTTTATTCATCATAGCGCGCATTTCACCAGTTAAAATAACATCCTTAACACCTACGGTGTACAATTCAATTCCTAAATCTGTTGCAGTACCAGACACAGTCTCACGTAGTGAGTCGCCTAACGCTGCTTTATTCTCTAGCAATTCATCCATAGTAAATGCTCCTACTAGGACACGCAATGCGTGTTGCAATGCGATGTACAACTGTGTTTCAAAGGCTTTATTCTCTAGAATAGCAGTTACAATATTCACTACCTTAAAGACAGCGGTAAGTGTGACACGCACCGTTACTTTATCGCTAGTAAGAATCTCCTGACCGCTTATTTCTAGCATACGCTTTCTCATATCTGTGCGCGCAACCTCTACTCTAGTGTCGTTATTCCAGAACCAGTAATCACCAGCTTCTAGCACGCCACTTTCTTTTCCTTCTAGCATCAATACGGCGTTTTCGCCACTGTTTACCGTTACTGCCATCATCAGCCCTAGATCTCTCAAGGTCTTGTAAAAAGCAACTGGTACGTCGTTGTCTATGTAGACGGATGTGGTGTCCGCTTTCGCGAAAGCGTAATCCCTAAATCCTTTCCAGAATAGGTATGTTCCTTCTTGTAACACTCTATCTAAGTGCCCATTAACCGTTACGATACATACCTCACTTGCCATCACTTCTACCATAGTAAGTTGTTCCATCAATGCCGTATTACTGCGCAAGATTTCTAAATCTATGCCTAGTGTTAATGGCTGTGTCATCGATACGATCACGCATCTTTCATTCCATAAAATAAAGTGCCATCCTGCACCTAATACTCTAGTTACCGTTCCGTTTTTAAGAACGATACCTCTTTTACCTGTGGTAATTCTTTTCATTCTCATGATGATTAAAAATTGTGGTCTTATGACCGGTTAAACATTGTAATAAGAATAAGTGCAACGACTCAAGGTGTTCTATGGTGCTTACAGGACCTAGTTGCGAGATCACCAGCGGCATGCTTTTCTACTAATAGCGGCGTGCTAGTAATGGTGCAAGGTAGTGCTGTAAGCACGATATACTTCCTATTGACCTTAGGCAACATTCCTCTTACTCATCATCATCCTATGATCAGAGTCTGGCTGCACTGGTTCTTACTTTTGGGATCATTTGAGGTCTGATCTGGACCATTCGCAATTAAAGTTGCGGTACACCTTTTTAAAGAAGTGGTGTGCTTCTACCATCCTACATCCTGAGTGTAGTGCTCTAGCCAACTGAGCTATAGACTCGTGAAAGTCTAGCAGGATTCGAACCTGCGCCTCTTTGGTAGTTATTGCTCTGCCTATTGAGCTAGTTCTAATTTTACTTAGGCATCGGATTCGAACCGATAACACATAACCTGTTCCAGCTTTACGGTAGCCAGAAACCGATTGATCAGTTAGGATAGGAAACATCCATACACGTATGCAGCTATTCCTACTACGGTGCTATACAGAAACACCTATTCTAAAACTGAAAAATGCTTTTTAAATTCAACCTAGATTCTTTTATCATTCAGAACACAGTAACGCATAAAGATGAATCTCATGATTCCTGATTCTCGATTCCTTAAATTCATCTACTTTTTCTTTGACTTTTTTCTCGACTTCTTCGTTTTATTTTTAGTCTTTTTAGCCTTAGAATCTGTTTGCTTTTTAGGTTGTATTCGTTTGATCTTTTCCTTTATACGGCTAGTCGTGAAATCTAGTTGATAGGTAAACTCATTATTATAAGTACGTAAATAAGCTTGATCTAGAACCTTAAGGGCTAGTTTATAATTTCCTAGCTCTTCTAACACACCAGCATATAACATGTACAATACCGCTTTATCTGTACCTTTAATTGTAATTGCATAAGATATAACGCGCATAGCGTGTACATAATCCTCTTTTAAAATCAGTACTCGTGCATATTCTGTGTAAGCTTGTACCAGATCCATATTTGATGCTATCGCCTCACCATAGTATTGTGCGGCTAGATCGTATTCATGTAAATATTCTAAATGTACTTTACCCATTAACCGTAATGCTTGTGCATTCTCTGGTTCATAAGAAAGTGCATAGTTTAATGACTCTACAGTTTCCTCTAGATTGTAATCATAACTTTCTATCGCCTTTAAAAGGTATTTATTTAAGGTGTCCATAACACTAATTTTAAAGCGCAACAATGTTGCCCTAAATTGGGTTACGGATTTCTAAAACGCTTGTGATATGTAATTAAAACGCATAAAAAAACCCGAAACATGATTTTATTTTAATTCTCTTGCTTCGGATTCTTTTATTGAAAAGGATATAGTCAATAATTAGAATACCGAAGTCTTGCCTGGCTTATCGCCATCGTAAAGGGATCTTCTAAAGATGCCAGTACATTGTGCTTGCTTAATTGCATTACTTCTTGTTATTTTAATGTGATACACTTCCTGTGAAATGCGGTGCAAATATAATGGTGCTTTTTTCAAACTACCAAATTAATTTTAAATTTATTTTACTGATTATCAATTACTTAATAAATATTTTAGACATAAGAACGGCTGTCCGCTAGTGGCAGATAATCGTCTTTACAGTTAACTTATTCTTAGCGTGAGGACTAGCTTTTATGTACATTCAGATCTTTATTCATTAATGATTTGAAAAAAAATTAAATTAATTAATAAAAAAACGCCTGATGAGCGATCAACAGGCGTTTTAGTTTATGATTTCTACGAATAATTCGCATCCTTTACGGTTTAAAAATACATAAATAGGCGCCTGATTCCAGGTGTGCACGTCTTGCTCCTGTATCTAACTGTTCTATGTGAAACAGATATTGCATACTATTTATGATATTCATTTTCATTGTGGTGCAAAAGTAGTAGAATTCATCAAATTTATAAAGTCATAAAATAATTAAAGGATTATAATGTCTTAACCATTTAAATTAATATCAACATAGTAATTAAATAAAGTAAAACCTTAACCTAAGGTAGCACTTTCTAAATAGAATTTTTATAGTTTAAAAAAAGTAAATCAATGATCAATTTAAAAGGTTACTCAAGGCAAATTACAACGTAATCCTAGTTCCTACTTTAAAGTTTCTTCCTCTAGCCTGAAAGCCAAAAAGCTCTTGAAACTCAACATTAAACAGATTTGAAACACCTGCAAAAAACACTACGGGCTTCTTCTTTAAACCATAGGTTACATCTAGGTCTACGGTTTGAAAGGTGTCTAAATTCACAACCTCTGTAGTAAAGGTATCTGCACTAAAAAAGGCATCTTCTCTAGTATCATTGTACTGATATCTAGCGGTTACAAATCCAGTAGGTAAAAACTGGTATCTAGCACTAGCATTAATTTTATGTCTAGGTATACGTCTAAATGGACTGATAGGAGAACCAGCATCTGTCTCTACTAGGTCGCGTTCTATAAAAGTGTAATTAGCCTGTAAGGTCAATTTATCATTAAATAATCTGGTTAATCCTGTCACTTCTAGACCACGAGCAGTAGTTTGTTTATCGTTATTGCGATACTGCGAAATAAAATTTACAGGATCAATCGTTGTAAATAAAACTAGATTTTGCTCATCACGTTCAAAAGCACTGATGGTTAAGGAACTCTTATCACTTACTAACTCTACTCCTACTTCTAGGGTTTGATTTTCTTCTGGATTTAAATCCTCATTTCCAAAACCTGCTGCATACAGCTGAAATAACGATGGTGTGATATAAGCTGTGCTTAAACTACCGTAGATTTTAAGACTTGTTTCTTTTGAAACATCAAATCGAAACGATGGGTTCAAATTATACACCAATTGACCATCATAATTACTGTGCAAATTGTATCGAGCACCTGCATTTATGTTCAATCCAAAGTCTGTGACAAGCACCACATTTGCATAAGGATCATAAATCTGTGCATTTGCAGTATCTGTATCTGCGTTTTGTTCAAATGCGTTACTACCAAATGGTATACTAAAATCTTCATATTGATCTAGGCGCATGTTAAATCCTAAAATGGTTTTTAATTGCATACCGTTCTCAAGATCAAAGGTATATCGGTTAAATAGATCCAGACTATAACCATCTGCATTAAAAATACTAGGGAAACTACTACGTGTATCACGTCTAGTATGTGTAGAAACGTCATTGTAGACGATTTCACCACGATCGCTGTATTTCCAGGTCATATTTGTTCCCCATCGCAACTGGCGACTATAAGTTTCATTAGGTGAATCTACAAAGCCAAAACTATCATCAAAGGCCGCTGTATACTCATCAAAACTTAAATAACTAGTAAGTTTAAAATCCTTGCGATTGTCATAACCTATTCTGCCTAGAACGTTCACTCTATTAAATGGATCGCTATTGTAGATTTCTTCTTCATCAGTAGATTGCACAGCACTTAAGCCATCTGTACTTTGATGAGAAAAACCTACAGCATAAGTAAGTCCATTTGACGCACTACCACTGGCAAAAACATCTGTTTGATATTCATCTATTCCATTGATACCAAGTTCACTACTGGTATTTGTACCCATAAAGGAGCTTAAACGCACCTTTAATTTTTCACGTGCTGCTGGTTTTAATTTGATATTGATCACTGCAGTACTTGCATTAGCACCGTAAAGCGTACTAGCAGCACCTTTTAAGATCTCAATTTCTTCTACTTGATCCAGATTCACTAATCGTAGGTCAAAATCGTTTGAAATCCCACTTGCATCGCTTACCTGCGCACCATCAATTAGAATACTTACCTGGCGGTTGTTACCACCACGGATAAAATATCCTAGATTCTGACCAGCATTACTGCGAGATCCATTAATCTCTAATCCTGCATATTGATTTAATAAATCTGCTAGGCTTGCAGCGGCTTGTTGCTCAATGTCTGCTCTAGTGATTTTTAAAACTGGCTTACCGCTGTCTTTGCGTTCCAGTTCATGTTTTGAAGTTGCCGTTACGATTACTTCATTCAGTTTTGTTGCTGTAGAGTCTACTTGTGCAAATCCCGACACAGCAGCCACTACACCGCATAGGGTAATGATTGTTTTTTTCATTTTAAAAAAGTTTGCGCAGGATAAAGAAAGTAACCATAACAATAACCTGTAGATATAGCTATCCCAGATCACTCCTATTTCATTACTTACCCGTTTCCCGCAGGTTTATAATTAATTGTGATCTGGCAGGTCTCCTGACTGGTTCAACTACATCGCCTTCCCAAAATAACTCAGTGGCATTAGAAATGTAGTTCTCAAAATGAGGAGTGATTTCATAATCACCCAAACTTCACAGTTGCGGGAACAGCTCTAGATTTTCACTAGATTCCCTTTTAATACGCTTTCGCGAAAGCGAAATACAACAAACATCTTTACTTAAGCTACATCGAGCGATCGTCGAGACGTTATTGTAATAAAGCGTAACCATTACACATTGCAAAAGTACCCTATTAAAGCGTATTTTTGGTGCTTATGAAGCAGTTTACACTTTTATTTTTTTGTTTAATTCTCTTATCAAGTTGTAAAGAGAATGAGCCAGCGCAAAACGTAACAGTTGACGTAGCATCAGATACAGCAAAAACTGAATTACAAGTGAAGTATGCTAAAGGTTTTAGACTCAAAAAAATTGATCATGGTTACCAACTCTACATTACAAAAGGCTGGCAGGATCACGATTATGTTATAGGTCATAAATTTATAGATCAGAATGCACCTGATAATGTTCTAGGAATACGAACACCTGTTCAAGCTATCGTTCCTACTTCTACGACACACATTCCCGCTATCACAGCTTTAAATCAAGAAAACACGATTGTTGCTTTTCCTGGTTTAGACTACATCAGTTCTAATGAAGTGCGTGCTATGATTGATAAAAAAATTATAGCAGAAATAGGTCAGAATCAATCGCTCAATGTAGAGCAAGTGATTGCATTGCAACCAGATCTGGTAATGGGTTTTAGTATTGAAGGAAAAAATCCAGCTTATGAAAGTATAGAACGTGCTAGTATTCCTATCCTATACAATGGTGACTGGTTAGAAGAACATCCGCTAGGAAAGGCAGAATGGATCAAGGTTTTTGGGATTATTTATGGAAAAACTGCCGAAGCACAAGCCATCTTTAATGACATCGAAAAAGAATATTTAGCAACACAAAAACTAGTTCAAAATGTTGCAAAACCTACCGTAATAGGTGGTGCCATGTGGAAAGACATCTGGTACTTACCTTATGGTGATAGCTGGCAAGGTAAAATCATAGCAGATGCTGGAGGCGATTACATTTATAAAAACACTAGTGGTAGTGGATCACTTTCTTATGCCGTAGAACGTGTTTTAAAAGATGCTAGAACTGCTCAATACTGGATCGCACCATCACAGTATACCAGTTATAGCGATATGCGACGTGATAGCGAGACCTATTCCCTATTCACTTCTTTTCAAAATAAAGAAGTATATACCTTTTCTTTAACAGTAGGCAAAAAAGGTGGAATTACGTACTATGAGGAAGCTAGCATGCGACCAGATATTGTTTTAAAGGATCTGGTAAAAATTCTACATCCTACGATTGATCTAGATCATGAACCTTACTTTTTTAAACCGCTAGAAGAGTGAGAAATACGGTTTTTATTGTTTTATGTATTGCATTAGTGCTAGCTATTGTTCTAGATGTTTGTCTGGGTACGGTTTACATTAGTCCTAGTGAAGTATTTAAAGCCATCTTAAATCCATCAGAATCTACAGATCATTACATTATTACACAATTGCGATTACCTAGAGCATTGATGGCAGTGATTGCTGGTGCTGGATTATCACTTGCTGGATTGCTCATGCAAACCTTATTTAGGAATCCGCTGGCGGGACCATTTGTACTAGGAATTTCTAGTGGTGCAGGACTAGGTGTTGCCTTACTCGTTATGGGCGGTTCTTTATTAGGCATTGCGAGTATTTCTGGAATAGGTATTGTTACGGCAAGTATGACAGGAAGCGTTGCTGTATTAGTACTTATTTTACTTATGTCAGTACGTATAAAAGACACCATGGGATTACTTATTGTAGGTTTAATGGTAGGAAGCTTAAGCAGTGCTGTGGTAGGAATCCTTGCCTATTTTAGCAGTAGCCAGCAACTACAACGTTATGTCTACTGGTCATTAGGAAGTTTAGGAAACTTACAATGGCATGAGATAGGAATAATGACCGCTTTATTCTTGATAAGTATTCTATTACTAATTACCATTCTAAAACCGCTTAATGCCTTGTTATTAGGAGAATCCTATGCACGTAGTCTGGGAATTAATATCAAACGTACCCGATGGATCATCATCGCAATCACTAGTATTCTTGCTGGTAGTATTACCGCTTATGCAGGACCTATTGCCTTTATAGGTCTAGCAGTACCACATCTTGCGAGATTAATATTGCCCACCGTAAATCATAAACAACTGATTCCTGTTGCGCTAGCTTTAGGAGCTTTATTGCTGGTTTTATGCGACATAATCGCACAATTACCATTTTCAAATTATATGCTACCTATTAACGCGGTAACCTCTGTTCTAGGTGCGCCAGTAGTTATCTGGTTAATTCTTAAAAAACGTAACTTACATTTCTAATGCTACACATTAAGGATTTACAAATAGGATATGGACATTGCGTGGTAGCGCAATGTGATGATGCTATCGCTATGGCCAAAGCAAAATTCATCGCCCTAATAGGTCCTAACGGCTCTGGTAAATCAACACTACTTAGAGCTATGAATGATGGCAGTCATATCATTAATGGAACGGTTACTTTAAACGATCAATTGATCACTCATGTTGATCCAGTTACAAAATCAAAATCCATTGCGCTAGTATTAACAGATCGTCACTTTAGCCATTTTCTTAAAGTTCAGGAAATGTTAGCGTTAAGTAGATCACCTTATAGTAATTATTTAGGTAAATTATCTGCAGATGATCATGCGTTTATTGATCAGATTGTAGATCTTATAGGGATTGATTCTTTAAGAAACAGACGCTTAAGTACGCTAAGTGATGGACAATTACAGGCCGTTATTATCGCTAGAGCTTTAGTACAAGATACTGCCTATATTTTAATGGATGAACCTACTAGTCATCTGGACATTAATCATCGTGCAGAAATACTAATGGCGTTGCGCAATTATTGCCATGACACCGGCAAAACAATTATTTACAGCACGCATGAATTGCAAATGGGATTAGAATTGTGTGATGAGGTCCTTTACATTCATAAAAGATCTATCAAGTTAAATTTTAGAAAAGACTTTATGGATTCTAATCAATTACCAGATATGTTTCCGTCGCCATTGTTGCGATATACTGATGGTGGATTGAGGATAACGACTGATCATAAGTAGTGTTACTGCATCTTGTAGATTCTAAGCTTCGCTCTGAATGACACTACACTATCATTTTGAACTTTGTGAGGAATCTCAAAACATTAACGATGGAGATTCTTCGATAGGTTCAGAATAACAGAAACGAAGAATGGCAAGTGGTTCTGAGAAAATGAGATTCTTCGCTAGGCTCAGAATGACAGGAATGCAGAATGGCAACCTCACATACTCACATACTCACATACTCACATACTCACATACTCACATACTCACAT
>JAHDIQ010000010.1:59138-137725 GCA_020630715.1 Nonlabens sp. | reverse complement strand
ACGAATAACGAATAACGAATAACGAATAACGAATAACGAATAACGAATAACGAATTTTGAAAAACATGATGAACCATCACTTCTACTCCATATTTTCTTTCCACACATTAAACCTGTTTTTATGAACATCACATCATCTATTTTTTTATCTATTTGCTTTGAATTTCAAAGTACTTTAAAAACACTTAGGGAAATTATAATCGGATATAGTTTTAGCCTGAGTAGTAAGGTATATGTACTATTTAAAAAAGGCAGTAGCTGGCAAGTAACAACAAGCTCATTGCTATCCTATCCTAAAAACACCTTAGGATATCATCTAGGTTGCTTTTTATTACAACACAAATTTGAACCACAACCGCGATGTGAAGATCATGATATCTTTCATTTACTTACTGGATATGCTATTGATACCACTAGTGAAATAGCTATGCAATTCTGGTTATGGGGAAATGGTAAACGTAGCTTTTTTGTAGCACTGGCGATACTCGCTGGAACTGTGTTTTATCCTGATCAATATGGCACATTTAAACAGGCGTTTCAAGAAGGGAAACAATCCATGCCTATTCATCATATCGACTACAAACAACATTTGTATTCACCTATTTCAATAGTTACTTCCATTAAATATTAAAACAATTCAACAATAATCATTATGAAAAAATCAATCTTTATTATTCTAGGTGCCATCCTTTTTGCACTATTCTTCTATGAAAAATACTTAGGACTTAACACCTTATTGTTTAGTGTATACCTCATCATTACCATGGCGAGTTTTCAACCTTCCATTTTTAAGAAAACCGCGGTAGCACTTAGCTCCTTTTCTATGATCGCTTGCGCCGTTGCAATTACCTATCATGGATCTGGATGGAGCATGTTCATGTATTTTGTAAGCGCATTCACTTTTTTAGGTTATGCGGTAGCGCATCAATCTAGTATTTATGTGAGTTGGTTAAATGGGATTTACAACTTCTTTTTTGGTGCATTTAATTCACTACTACAACCTGAAACGAGGCAATTACCAACTTCCACAAATAAGAATGGTGCTATGGCATCTGCTCAAATTGCACGATTGATCATCATACCATTACTACTGGTAATCGTCTTTGCATCCTTATATAGCTTTACTAATCCAGTGATCATGGGATGGATTGAAGAATTAGACTTTTCATTTTTAAATATCTTCTGGGTATTGTTTGCCTTATTAGGTGCTTTAATCATGACAAACGTCATCTATAGCAAAGCACTTTCTGATGTAACTAACGCAGATATCGCTACGAGCAATGATTTAAAATTCAGAGAAATTACAGATGCGTTATTACCTAAAGTTAAAAACGAAACTCAGGTAGGAACTTATTCTATGATAGGTCTTAATCTTTTGCTATTCGTAGTGTTAGTTACTGAGGTGGTTTTCCTTACTAATCTAGATGATTTTAGAGCATCAGTATTATCAGATGCGGTTCACACTGGAGTTTATGCTAGCATTGCCAGTATTGTAATGGCAGTGATGTTGATCGTATTTTTCTTTCGCGGAAGCGTAAACTTTATCAAGCAAAACAAGACCTTAAAAAAAGTGACTTACCTATGGATCAGTCTGAATCTATTGCTGGTAGGAAGCATTTTCATGAAGAACTACCTCTATATCGCAGATCATGGTCTTACTCATAAACGTATAGGCGTGATGGTGTATTTATTGCTATGTGTGATAGGTCTGATCACGACGTATTTCAAGATTTCTGAACGTTATAATGTGGTGTATTTATTACGTCGTAATATGGCGATAGGTTTTGGGATACTAGTGATGTATAGCACGATGAACTGGAGTGCGGTGATTACAAGACATAACCTAGAACATGAGCATATCGACACGAATTACCTGACAGATTTAATGCCTCAAAATGCCGTGGTTTTAAAGGAATTCAATCTGCTGGAAAACTATGAACAGCAATTACCAGAATATCACCGTTACAATAGCCGTAAAAAGTATTCTAAATTTTATGACCGCGACTGGCAGGATTTTAACTGGATTGCTTATCAATTAAAACCTATGCAGGATGATACTACAACAGATCAATAGTTTTGAACTGGTAGGGAAATTCACTGCCAAATTTGTAGTCATCACATCGCTTTTAGGAATGATTACCGGTTTAGGAAGCCTATTTGGGATATTATATCTAGAGATATTAGGTGGTTTTATCATCCTTATTGCTGGGATAGGTCACTTTGTTCTAGGCGTTATTAATCTGATGCGTTTGTGTTTTCTACCTCATTTGTTCAAAGAGCATTTATTTAGTCTTTATCTCATTTCACTTAACATAGCTCATGCTACTGCATGGCTTTACATCATTAGCTTATGAAAGCATTAGAAAAATTAAACAGACTTATTATGATCATGACCATCGTGTCATTTGTCATAGGAACGCTATTTATAACAAGCTTTGCCATTATTCAAGATTTTGAAATTGCCGTAGCTGGTTATTTCTACTTATGGATTGCATTTGCAGTAAACATCATTGCATTTATCGCACGTATTATTCATGTTCTTATAAAAAAACAACACCAGTTACAAACCTTAAAAGTCTTAGGAATACAATTATTGAACCTACCTATTGCTGGCTTTTACTTTTACCTATTCACCACCATCGCATGAAAACTATATCTATAAAAACCTATACAGAATGGAGTCGTATCGCAGTATTCACTTTACTAGCAAGCAGTTTACTGGTATTGCGTATTAAATTAACGCATGACTTTTATTTATTATTCCTCGTATGGAATTTAATACTCGCCTTTATTCCTTACGTGATCAGTAGTTATTTGAGACATGAAAACTATAACAACCGCTGGAGTAAAATTAGTTTTGTAGGACTGTTCATGATCTGGTTGCTGTTTTTACCTAATGCACCATATATCATTACAGACTTAATTCATATAAGTAACTCTAGTGGAAGTTGGCGCGTTTTTGATGCGTTACTTATAGTTAGTTTTGCTGTTCTAGGCACCTATCTAGGTATATTAAGTATTTATGATATGAGTCGTTCTATATCAAAACTATTTAAATATCGCTGGAAAAAACTACTTCACAAATTGCCTTATGTGTTTGTAATGCTTAGTGCTTTTGGCATTTATCTAGGTAGGGAATTGCGTTATAACAGCTGGGATATTATAAAAAACCCATTACTATTGTGGAATGACTGTATGGATCTCATTATGGCACCGCAAGATCATCTAGAAGCTTGGTTATTTATGCTAAGTATGAGTTTATTTTTATCTACTAGTTATTACGTTTATACTAGTTATAAAAAGTAATTACATGAAGATTAGATTAGGATATTTATGGATTGCCATCCTATTACTGGTTGTAGAAATAGCGATAGGATTGTGGATCAATGATGGTTTTATAAGACCTTATCTAGGTGATTTTCTCGTAACCATATTGATCTATGCGATAGTGATGACTACTGGAATATGGAACTGGCGTATTAGTTTATGGATTACCATGATATTTTGTTATACAGTAGAGATCGCTCAATGTTTTAAAGTAGTGAGCCTTTTAGGTTTAGAAGACTATAAACTAGCACGTGTTATTATAGGAACCCATTTTTCATGGATGGACTTATTGTGTTATACACTTGCTGGAATTCTAATTTATATAATCGAAAAAAACAGAGCTTCTAGTTGAGCCTGTAAATAGCACCTATGTTTAGATTTACAAAATTACCTACACTTAATTGTGTGTTTAAATCCCAATTTGTAAAATGATACGTCGCACCTAAATCTGCTTTATAACTATCCTGACGTTCACTTAATACGGTGAGGAATTCATTAAGAACATCCAGAAAAAAACCATCTTCACCACCTAATTCATAATCGATCCAACTGCGGTTATAACCTACTCCAGTGCTAAAGGTCCAGTTCTCATAATCCTTACTAGCGATTAATTGTAATAATATCGCATGCGCATCCAGCACTGAGCTGTCAATTACTGCCAGCGGTGCACTGTTAGCATCAGATCGTACGGCATAAGAATCAAATCCTAAGTCTAGATCAAATAAAGAATAACTTCCTAGCACTGCAATTTCTACAGGTCGTTTCTCTTTAAAAAGGTATTGCGATAGATTATGTTGTAAGCCTACGCCATAAATCGCATATCTGGATTTGTCTATTTTAATGCGTGGTGAGTAACGCAAGGTAAGCTCTGTCTCTTGCCATAAGCCTACTTTACCTTGCAAGAAAGGATAAGCTAAAAAACCAGTATCAATACCTGTAAACGCTTGAAACTCGTAAGAATCGCCATCAATCATAAAGTCAAAAAAAGTCACATCTCTATTACCCAAAGCGGTAGGAACGGTAGCAGTCTCTGCACCGCGTATGGTCACATTACTCAGTTCCTCATTACTAATATCAAATGACATTTTGCTGTCTGGAAAGGCTAATCCATTAGCATGAAATGCTAGTGTATACTTAAATTTATCGAGTGTTTTTGCGCTGTTGTACCATCCAGCACTGGATTGCATGACAGATGCTTCGGCCGCAGTTTCCACATATCGATCAGAGATCAAGACCAGATCTGTTAATGCTTCGTTTAAACCGACTTGGGCTGTTGATAATTCCGCTTTCGCGAAAGCGAGACAACAACAAAATAGTGTAATTTTAAGCTTCATAGAGATTGAACTAACAATTGTTAAAAATAACTAAAAAATTAAGATATGATCGTCACAACAACTGAAACCGTTCCAGGAAAAGAAATCACAGGAGTTTTAGGAATTTCAAGAGGTAGTACCGTAAGAGCACGTAATGTAGGGCGCGATATTTTTGCAGGATTAAAAAACCTAGTAGGTGGAGAAATTAGTGCATATACTAAGCTACAAGCTCATGCGAGAGATCAAGCGATGCAACGTATGGTAGATGATGCTAGAGCTATGGGCGCAGATGCTGTGGTGAACGTACGTCTAGCGAGTTCTATGGTGATGCAAGGTGCCAGCGAGATTTTAGCATACGGTACTGCCGTAAAATTATCCTAATTATGGAAGCGTTATTCCCGATTTTCTTTATGTTCTTGTACGGAATAGGTATTCTAGTTTGCATCGTTGCATTGATCTACTTTATCGTACAGCGCATTGAGAAAAAAGGGAATGAAGGTTTTGAAGAACGTGACTGGTAATTGCAACTGACATTTTTGTAGACTCGTTAATCACTGTGCGATTTATTTTAAAAGAAATGAATGAGAATTTATGATCCAAAGTTTTCAATAGTAATAATACTAACACAACTGTTATTATCTGTAAAAGAGCATCTTGAGCATTTAAATTGGTTACGTGAGATGATAGAAAAAGATCCTCATAGTCTAGACCTAATTAGTTACGGTACTACTTATGAATATTTATTCTTTTTCGTTACTATTATTGCAATTTTTGAAATGTTTTCTAAACCTAGTTGGTTTAAAAACTCACTACGATTTTTCTTAGTAGCAATAATTTTAGGAACTGAATTTTCAAATTTCATCCCAATTGAAAGTTTTTATTTCGGAGTTTACAATACTGCTTGGTTTTCAGCAATAGTCGCTATTTTTCTTTTGTTAATTCGCTCCTTAATATACATTTTTAAAAAAGTACTTATTTAAGTAGGTATTACAATTGTTATGAGTTGGCATAGTGATTGAACATCTATATTTGTAGGAATTAAAATCCATGATTGTGCGCATTGACATCATCACTTTATTACCAGAACTTATTAAAAGTCCATTTGAAGCCTCTATATTAAAAAGAGCTATACAAAAAGGACTAGTAGAAGTTCACATGCATGATTTACGCCGTTATGGTTTAAACAAATACAATCAAGTAGATGATTACCAGTATGGTGGTGGCGCAGGAATGGTGATGATGATAGAACCACTAGATAAATTGATTAGTGAGTTAAAAGCAGACCGTACTTATGACGAAGTCATTTACATGACTCCAGATGGTGACACTTTAAATCAAGGAATTGCAAATCACCTTTCTCTGAAAGAAAACATCATGATCATTTGTGGTCATTATAAAGGTATCGATCAACGGGTAAGAGATTTATACGTCACAAAAGAAATCTCTATAGGCGATTATGTTCTTAGTGGTGGCGAGTTAGGCGCCGCAGTTTTATGCGATGCACTTATAAGATTAATTCCTGGCGTGATTAGTGATGAGACTAGTGCATTAACAGATAGTTTTCAAGACGGTTTATTAGCACCACCAGTTTACACAAGACCATCTGATTATAAAGGACACAAAGTGCCAGAAATTCTATTGAGTGGTAACACACCAGCCATAGATCAATGGCGCGAAGATCAAGCTTATGAGCGCACTAAAACACGACGACCTGATCTTTTAAACGAAGATTAACGTTTATATATCGATAAAATGTATTAAATTGCTATTGAAATACTATGAAAAAACTACTACTTATACTTCTATTTACCTGTTTAATCACACCAGTTGCATTTGCAACAGGTATGGTAGTAGATCAGTATGAAGTGATAACTCCAGTAGTAGATAATGATGATGCTTTTACCGTGGTGACTAATCCGGTAAAGAACGGTAAGTTGCAATTACGTTTTGATCATATTAGTAATCCTAACGTGACTATTTCTATTATTAATTCTTTAGGTAATCAGGTATATGCTAGAAAAGCAAGCGTTGTTTCTAAAACGATTAACCTAGATATATCTGACCTTGCATCCGGTATTTATTTTATCAGAGTAAATACGACTACTTCTAACCTAGTAAAGAAGCTTATTGTCCAGTAGGATATTTTATTCTATAAATCTTTGTAGCATACTGATAAGTTTGTATTTTTGCACCTCGTAAAATTCAACCTCTGGCGAGAATCGTGAACGTTGGCTATTTACATAACAGATTAAGTCATAATAATATGTCAGATTTAGTAAAGTTCGTACAAGACGAATTTATAACCAGAAAAGATCTTCCAGAATTCAGTGCTGGTGATACGATTACTGTTTATTACGAAATTAAAGAAGGTGAAAAAAGCCGTACGCAGTTTTTCCGCGGTGTAGTGATTCAAGTACGTGGTACTGGAGCAACTAAAACATTCACGATTAGAAAAATGAGTGGTAACGTAGGTGTAGAGAGAATCTTCCCTGTAAACTTACCAGCGATTCAAAAAATTGAAATCAACAAGAAAGGTGCTGTACGTAGAAAACGTATCTACTACTTCAGAGAACTTACTGGTAAAAAAGCCCGTATCAAAGAAGCTCGTAGAAAGTAATCTTACTTTTTATAGTTATTATAAAGACCGCTTTTTCAGCGGTCTTTTTTTGTTACATTATTATTAACGAAATCGTTAAAGTAAGTAGGATTCTTCAACCTTTTTACTTTAAAGACTCCTTATTGAAACGTATATTTGTATTTCTGGTAAAAAATCAACGTTTTTACCTCGATTAACCTAAATATGCTTATACATGTCTCAAGTTCCTAAAATCATTTATACTAAAACAGATGAAGCACCAGCACTAGCTACGGCATCATTTTTACCTATTGTAAAACGTTTTGTAACTGTTGCAGGAATAGATGTTGAGACTAAAGATATATCGCTGGCATCTAGAATCATTGCATTATTCCCAGATCGACTGGAAGCATCACAACGTGAAGAAGATGCACTAGCGCAATTAGGAGAGCTGGTAAAACAACCAGAAGCTAACGTTATTAAACTACCTAACATTAGCGCCTCAGTACCACAATTAAAAAGAGCCATTAAAGAACTTCAAGATAAAGGATATAATTTACCAGATTATCCAGAAGATCCACAAACAGACGAAGAAAAGGCAATAAAACAAGCCTACAATACCGTAAAAGGTAGTGCTGTGAATCCAGTTTTACGTGAAGGAAATTCTGATCGTAGAGCACCTAAACCCGTGAAAACCTATGCACAAAATAATCCGCATAGAATGGGTGCATGGAGTAGCGATTCAAAAACGCATGTAGCAACCATGTCTAGTGGAGATTTTGCTCACAATGAAAAAAGCTTTACTGCAGATCGTGCCATGAAGGTTTCAATTAAACTAGTAGATCATAATGGTACCACTCATACGTTAAAGGATCATTTAGAGTTATTAGAAGGCGAAATCCTAGACGGTACGTTTATGAGTAAAAAGGAGCTTTTAAGCTTTCTAGAAACACAAATTACCGAAACTAAAGAACAAGGCATCTTATTTTCATTACACATGAAAGCTACGATGATGAAGGTTTCTGATCCTATCATTTTTGGTCATGCCGTGCGCACGTTCTTTAAACCAGTATTTGACAAATACGCTACTACCTTTGATGAATTAGGAGTAGATGTCAATAATGGTTATCAAAATCTACTTAAAAAATTAGAGCAATTACCAGAGAATCAAAAAACCGAAATCCTACAAGAACTTCATAACGTGATGCAAGATCGTCCTGATCTAGCCATGGTAGATAGCGACAATGGGATCACAAATCTACACGTACCTAGCGACGTCATCATTGATGCATCTATGCCAGCCATGATTCGCACCTCTGGTCAAATGTGGGATAAGGATGGAAAAACGAGAGATACAAAAGCGGTTATTCCTGATAGCTCCTATGCTGGTGTATATCAAGCGACCATAGATTTTTGTAAAAAACACGGTGCTTTTGATCCTACAACGATGGGATCTGTTCCTAATGTAGGACTCATGGCTCAAAAAGCCGAAGAGTATGGATCTCACGACAAAACTTTTGAGATTCCAGTAGCTGGAATCGTGCAAGTAGTAGATCAAGATGGTCAGGTTCATTTAGAACATGAGGTAAAAGCTGGCGATATCTGGCGTGCATGTCAAACTAAAGATGCACCCATTAAAGATTGGGTAAAACTAGCAGTTACCAGAGCAAGAGCAAGTAAGACACCAGCGATATTTTGGCTGGATGAAAATAGAGCTCATGATGCTCAATTGATCAAAAAAGTAACCACCTACTTAAAGGATCACGATACTGATGGTTTAGAACTTTCTATTGCATCACCAGTAGATGCAACGCAACGCACATTAGAACGATTAAAAGATGGAAAGGACACCATTTCTGTTACGGGAAATGTATTACGTGATTATAATACAGATTTATTTCCTATTCTAGAATTAGGTACTAGTGCAAAAATGCTTTCTATAGTACCATTAATGAATGGTGGTGGATTGTTTGAAACTGGTGCTGGTGGATCTGCACCTAAACATGTGCAACAGTTCCAAAAAGAAAACCATTTAAGATGGGATTCATTAGGAGAATTTCTCGCATTAGCAGAATCACTAGAACATCTAGGTGAAAGTTATAAAAACAACAAAGCCATCATCATTGGTAATTGTTTAAATAAAGCTACTTCAAAATTCTTAAGCAATAGAAAATCGCCATCTAGAAAAGTAAATGATCTAGATAATCGTGGTTCTCATTACTACCTAGCCACCTACTGGGCAGAGGCACTTGCAGATCAAATAGAAGACACAGAACTAGCAAATGATTTTAAAGAACTTGCAGATCAACTACACGCAAACGAGCAACAAATCACTCAGCAATTAATTGATGCACAAGGTGTAGCAATGGATATAGGTGGTTATTATAAGCCAGACAGCGATAAAGAAGAACGCGCAATGAGACCTAGTAAGATTCTCAATGATATTATAGGATAACATAGAAATACAACCTAACAACAAAAATCCTGATAGCAAACCTATCAGGATTTTTTTGTGTGCATCATTCAACAATTAAGTCATTATTTATGACAGTTGAGTTAAAGTATTTATTTGTATATCCTTAAAAGCTATTATATTTAGTAAAAAGTAAATCATGGCCTTATACAGTTCCACATACAACATCATCATGTATTCACATCTTGCAACTGTGGTACCATGTATATTTCTAGGCGCTTATTTATTACTATTTAGAAAAGGTGACCGTATACATAAACTATTAGGTAAAATCTATATGTCATTAATGATGTTTACCGCAATCGCATCTTTATTTTTACCAGCCTTAGTAGGACCGCAATTTCTGGGTCACTTTGGATGGATTCATTTATTCAGTTTCCTTACTTTATATTCTATTCCTACAGCGCTA
The DNA here is from genome assembly GCA_020630715.1 of Nonlabens sp. GTDB lineage: Bacteria > Bacteroidota > Bacteroidia > Flavobacteriales > Flavobacteriaceae > Nonlabens. Next base: position 127,628 of record JAHDIQ010000010.1, on the reverse strand, counting down.
ATTGCTGTTAAAAAAGGGCAAATACGACGTCATAAGATTAAAATGATCATGCTTTATGTAGGCGCAATTATGATCGCCGGTGGTTTTACCTTAAGTCCTGGTAGGTATCTTCATGAAGTGTTTTTTGGTTAGAATTACGCTTTCGCGAAAGCGTAACTCATCATCCACAATTCCCTAATTAGCTTACATTTGCAATCATGGCATTATGATTGAATAGCCATGATGAATCAAATTTTATATTATGAAATATATATTACTATTAGCCTTATTATTTACTGCTACAACAAGCTATGCACAAGATCAAGAATATCGCATAGGAGATTACTACGAAGGCTATATCGTTAACAATGACGGAGAACGCGTACGTGGCTACATCCAGCATTTAGATGAATCTGAGCGCTATGAAAAAGTGATCTTTAAAGAAGATAGAAAGGCTAAAAAATCTAAATTCAAACCTAAAAACATCAAAGGTTACAAAGTTGCAGGCGTAGAATATCGTTCTTGTAATTTTAAAGCAGTCATTATGAGAGATACTAAATTCCTAGCCGTAGGTAAAGATGGATGTATGGAAATGATGAGCTGGCGCAAGTATAATTATGAAGATCGCGCATGGGAAGGTGAGATCGTACTGCGCGTTAATGGTGAAGCTGTAAGTGCTCAAACATTTGTAATGGGATTTGCAAAAAGAATGAGTGCGCTTGTTAAAGACAATAAAGAGCTTTACAATAAGGTGAAAAACAAGCAAAAAGGTTATCGTTTACTATCTCTAGAGAAAATTGTAGATGAGTATAATGAACAGTGCGAAGGTTAATTCTATGAAACATTTACTAGCTACCTTTATTTTATTATCTGGATCGCTATCGATGGCACAAAGTTTTACATGGGGTTATCCTTATGGAATTACAGATGAGCAGGATGCGACATTATCCTATGTAGTAGATGATAAAGTTTACAAACTCACAGAATATTACGACTCTAAAAAATTCAACAGACAACTAGATGTTGATTTTTTAAATCCTAATGATCTAGAACAAATGGGATCTATGTCTATTGAGGTAGAACCTGTAAAGGAATTTGGTTATCGTAGAGATTATGAATCACTATTTCAAGAAAACAGTACGGACTTTGTACTGTTTTCATCTTATTACGATAAAAAGACTAAGAAAAACACCTTAAGCTGGCAAAGCACTAACGTTAAAGATGGTTCCTTAGGTGAGTATAGTGAAATCGCGACATTACAAGCTTTAAGTATGACAAAATCTGGTGATTTTGAAATCACACAAAGCGATTCAAAAAACCATTATGCTGTTATTGTAGAGCAACCTTATGTTAAGAAACAAGCAGAAAAAATCGACCTATACTTGCTAGATAAGGATAAGAATGTGGTGAAATCAAAAAGTTTCACCTTTCCTTTTGTAGGTAAGAGAAGTAGGCACAATGAAATCTTTGTAAGTGATTCTGGTCAAGTTTACATTGTTAAAAGCATCAACTTAAAGAAGCAAAAACCTACTAAAAACATCTATCACTGGAATCCAGAAAATGATGAGATTAATACCATTGAATTAAAACAAGATGATAATTATCAAATTGCACAATTTAATGGAAGTTTTCAAGATGATAACTTTGTGTTTACTGGCATACTAACAAGTGATAATTCTACCTTTTTCTCCATTAGTTTAGATTATTCTGGACGTAATTCTGGAGTAACGGCAACGGGTTTACTGTTATTGAAATTTGACAGTTCAGGTCAATTAGTTTATGATATGCGCAACGACTTTGATCAGAATATTTCTAATCTTTCAATTAAAGATATTCACGTGATGGATGATTTTTACTGGGTAATAATGGATCGCGCGCAAATTGATAAGAAATCAAAATCTGGTCAGGCTGGTGCGACAGCATTTACTTATGATTACACGTATTTAAATAATGGTTTTGTTATCGCTAGAATTAATACTGCAAATGGTGATTTACAGTATTTAAACCTTATTGATACAAATGAACCTAACACTCGTAATGATAATGGTGCGTACCTTTCAGTCCTCTCTTTTGTAAAAGACGATCAATTACATTTATTATATAATGAAACAAGGGATTTAAGAAAAGGTAAAGTACGTGTTCCTTTATTAAAAAGATTTCCTATTCACGACGTTATAGCTGCAGATGGAAAACTAGTGAAAAACGAAGCCTTAATGGCGGCTGGAATAGGTGTTGATAGAGATGAAGCTTTTGACCTAGACACCAGTTCTATTTACGATGTAGGCGATGGAAGATATTTAATTAGAGCGCGCAGCAACGTAGAATATAAATACGGCTTTATGAGATTCTAACTGATCTGTTAATTAATTGCAATCAAAAAATTTTCATTTAGGGAATAAAATTTAGATAGATACTATCTATAATCTTCTGGCTCTACCTTAAGAGGTCTATCTTGATAACCATCTTTAAAGGTAAGATCTGTCTTGTAGTTATCTGTTAGCACTGCATAAACCATGTAAATCAAAACAGCATGACCTATTACCGTCAATGAAAACACCCATTTAAAGGAAACGTTGTAAGAAGACATCACCGCTAGGATTACTAAAATTATGGTGGCATACCATAACCATCTTATCGCTTTTGATTTCATAACTTCTAATTTATTTAAAATTAAAAGTTTAGCATAAATCGACTTGTTAATGTTAAACTAATTAACAAAAATATGAAACAAAAAAGCTAATTAGAATACCAGTCTAATTGAACCACTTCAATTGCATCATTAGAAGATGTAATTAAGTTTTTAAAGGCGACCACATCTGATAATCCGTTAGTACCACGATAATGATATGGATATACCTTATTAGGTGTAAATTCCAGCACCGCACTAGCCGCTTGCTCTACGGTCATGGTATAAGGTAAATTCATGCACACAAATGCGATGTCTATATCTTCTAAAGCACGCATCTCTGGAATGTCTTCTGTATCTCCAGAAATATACACTCGATATCCATTTTTTTCAATAATGTAACCGTTACCTCTACCCTTTTTATGAAATTTCAAACGATCTTCTGTAAGATTATACATGGGTACAGCTGTTACTTTAAAGCCATCAAATCCTGTAGACTGATCGTTATGTAACACTTCTGCGCCAGATTGTTCATCTTTAATTTTCTCATTTACCGCTTCTGGAACAATTAGAATAGTCTGCTCACCTCTTACCATTCCTAAAGTTTCCTTACTCATGTGATCGCCATGAATATCTGTCACTAGAATGACATCTTCATCTGGCATATTCTTAAAAGCACTAGCACCACCAGTAGGATCGATATAAAACACGGTTCCATCCCATTCCATTACAAAAGTCGCATGGGAAATAGGAATGATTTTTAAATCTGGTTCATAAGATCCAGTAACTACGATATCTGGTACTGCCTCTGTAGACTTTTCCTCTTTACAACTCCATAGTGCGAGAAACACTAATCCTACAATCCATAAATTTCTCATAACTTATTTATTTTAAATCATTTACTAGCGTTGCCAGCGCTTTTCCTACTTGGTTCTTGTAACCGTATTTTGGTGACGCTTCACTAATATGAATGTATTTAGGCTTACTTCCAGATTGCTCTATAATATCGACAATCATCTCTCGCAATTCGTTAAAACTGTAACCTACTGGTGATTGTGCACTACTAGGGAAATCTCGCACTACATCCATGTCAATCTCTAATCCGTAATTAGCAGGATCTATATGATCTATAGCATTATTAATTTGCGTTTTAATAGGATCTCCTAATTGTCCATAACCTAATTGATCATTATGTTCTAATTGATCCAGCATAGGTTGACTTAAATAATTAGACTGTAACCCGATAATAAAGTAACGATTCAATGAACCATGTTTTAACGCATGACTAAAACCATTACCACTATGTCTACCAGATGGCGTACGTAAATCTGTGTGCGCATCGATATTAATCACATCGATGTTATCAAAGGAATTAATAATAGGATAGCAATTGTTATGTCCACCACCTATAACTACCGGAATTTTATGGTGCTGGATGATGGTTGAAATAGCTTTGCTTACGCGAAAGTCTAATTCATTTACCATGCTACTCAACTCCATCCGATCCTTATGGATACCAGCATCTAGTAGTGATGCTTTCTTTAATAAATCTGCTACATGAACAGATCCGGCAATTGAAAAACGAGAAGCATCATTGATACTAGTATGTTGTAGATTTAGAAACGATCCTAAAAATTCATCCCAGCCTTCATTTGCGCCAGGTCTTCCCATATTAGCGCGTACACCTATATCTTCTGGAATTCCTAAAACGACATAATCTGCGGTGAGATTTTTTAGTTGTTCCCAATTCTCAACAACTTCGATTTGCTGTCCATAAACTTGAGCTTCATCTTCAGGTGATTGTGAATGTGCGTCATTTAACCTGTAGCGTTTGCCACAATAAGCAAGTAAAGAATCTCTAGTTAAGTGGTCAAAATAAGTCATTGTACACTATTTAAATTTACCGTTAATCATCACTTTGTGAATCGTAGAATGACCAAAATGATACGGAATCGTAGCGAGAGAATCGATGTCTTTATAAAAAACCAAATCTGCGCGTTTACCTACCGTAATACTTCCTACCTCATCTTGTAATTCTATTGCATGTGATGCGTTTATAGTTAAGGCGTTATAAGCCTGCTCTACCGTCATTCCCATTTTAATACACGCCAGAGAAAACACATAATTCATATTACCGCTAGGTGTACTTCCTGGATTAAAATCTGTAGCTAGCGCTACAGCAATATTTCGTGAAATCATATCTGTAACTGGCGCGTAAGGAATCCCTAAAAAGAAACTACAACTAGGCAATGCCGTTGCTATGGTGTTACTGCCAGCTAGAGCATTATAATCCTCTGGATTCATCACTTCTAGATGATCTACACTCACAGAATCCACCTTTACCGCAGCAGTTACCGCGCCTATAACATTAAACTGATTCACGTGAACTTTTGCCTTTAGACCATACGATTTCCCTGCAGTGATAATCTGTAGCATTTCATCAACGGTAAAGTAATTTTTCTCACAAAAGACATCTATATAATCTGCTAATTGATCCTTGTTAATCGCAGGAAGCATTTCATTAATAATCAAATCTATGTATACCTTACGATCATTTTTATAAGCCATAGGAATAGCATGCGCTCCTAAAAAAGTAGCTTTAATATGTAAATTAGTTTCTTGCTTTAGTCTTTTGATAACTCTAAGCATTTTTAGCTCTGCTTGTAGACTAAGACCATAACCACTTTTTATTTCAACCGTTGTAGTTCCTAATGAGTTTAGTAATTCTAATCGCGTTAGCGCATCTTTAAACAATTCATCCTCATTCATTCCTGCTAGTTTTGCAGCGCTGTTTAAAATTCCACCGCCACGAGTAGCAATTTCTTCATAAGTAAGACCATTAATACGATCTTGAAACTCTTTTTCTCGCGTCGCTGCAAAAACCAGATGTGTATGTGAATCCACATATCCAGGACCTATTAAATAGTCTGAACCATCGATAATCTCATAATCACGATAGTTTTCTGGTATATTTTCCATCGCACCATAGGCTGTAATACGACCATTTGTAGTCAGTAAAAAAGCATTTTTGATACTAGGAACCTCATTCATTGCTTCACCTCTTAGCGGTAATGAGGTGGTGGCTCTTACCTGCAATAATTCCTTGATATTAGTAATAAGTAATGACATGTCGTGAAGATACTATTTTAGCTAGAATCCAGACAATGACAACGCAATGAGTTTGAGAAAAACTTAACAAAGAATACGGTAATTTAGTAGCTTAATCTTTCATTTATGAGTTCAAAGAAAAGATCCATTCATACCACGTGTGTTCATGCTGGCGAATTAAAAGATCCTATTTACGGTGGCGCGACGGCACCTATCTATACCTCAACAGCTTATGACTATCGTAGTGATGGAACTAACCTGTATCCGCGATATATGAATACGCCTAATCAGGTAGCGCTAGCACAAAAAATGGCTGCTCTAGAACATACGGAAGCTGGATTAATTTTTGCCAGTGGTATGGCCGCAATCAGCGCGGTTTTTATGACCTACCTTAAAACGGGCGATCATATCATTTTACAAGAATCTATTTATGGCGGCACCAGCCATTTTGTAACTGCCGAGTTTGAAAAAACCGGAATCAATTACACTTTTCTTTCAGACATTAATGAAGAAACGCTTGCTCAATCTTGTACGGATCACACCAAAATGATCTACATAGAAACTCCTAGTAATCCGTTGCTTAAAATTACTGATATTGGTGGTGTTTCCGCTTTCGCGAAAGCGAAATCCATCATCACCGCAATAGACAACACATTTGCGTCACCTATCAATCAAAATCCTGCAGATCATGGCATAGACCTAGTCATTCATAGTGCTACAAAATATTTAGGTGGTCACAGTGACATCACTGCTGGTGTAGTTTGCGCTAGTAAGGATTACATCCATCACATCTGGAAAACAGCAAAAAACTACGGCGGAAGCATAAGTGACCAAACTGCATGGATGCTGGAACGCAGTATAAAAACACTAGGATTGCGCGTACAGCGACAAACTAAAAACGCTAAAAAACTAGCTAAATTCCTTGAGAAACATCCACAGGTAACACAAGTGAATTATCCAGGTTTAAAATCACATCCAGATCACAAACTGGCCAAAAAACAGATGAATGACTATGGTGGAATGTTATCCTTTGAACTGGATAAGAGTATCAATCATGAGCAATTTGTAAGTCACTTAAAAACCATAAAAGTAGCCTTAAGTCTTGCTGGTGTAGAAAGCACCATTCTAGCACCAGCAGTAACGTCACACAGTTTATTAACCGCAGATCAACGAACAGATCAAGGAATCTCTGACAGACTGTTACGATTTTCAGTAGGGATAGAAGAAGTGAGTGTTTTAAAGGCAGATATCAAACGCGCCATTAAAAAAAGTAATACTTTAGATTCATGAAATTAGACATACTAGCCATAGGCGCACATCCTGATGATGTAGAATTAAGTTGTAGTGGCGTACTGGCCAAAGAAGCAGCAGCAGGAAAAAAAACAGGCGTTTTAGATCTTACCAGAGGTGAATTAGGAACACGAGGCAGTGCTACAATTCGAGATCAAGAAGCTGCAAAGGCGGCTGCAATCTTAAATTTATCAGTTCGTGAAAACCTATCTTTTAAGGATGGTTTTTTTATAGATGATGAAGCGCACCAGCTAGAAATCATTAAGCGTATCCGTAAATACAGACCAGAAATTGTATTGTGCAATGCAGTGTATGATCGCCATCCAGATCATGGAAAAGGCAGCAAACTTACCAGTAAAGCATGTTTTCTATCCGGTTTACCTAAGATAGTAACAACCCTAGACGGTAAACCACAAGAAGCCTGTAGACCTAAGCATGTCTATCACTATATACAATGGCAGGATATGGAACCAGATTTCATCGTGGATATTACAGGTTACATGGACCTAAAAATAGAATCTGTAAAAGCTTATAGCTCACAGTTTTTTGATCCAGATTCTGATGAGCCTCAAACACCTATTAGTAATAAAAATTTCTTTGATTCTATAAAGTATCGTGCTGCAAATATGGGACGTTATATAGGCACGGAATATGGAGAAGGATTTATAGCAGAGCGTTATCCTGCGGTAGAAAGTATTTTTGATTTGAAATAAAATCTTAAAAAGGTTTTGAAATTTGCGGAATGTGTTAAATTTGCATCCGCATTAAGCGAGTGGTTGATGATCTTGGGTCCACTTAAAAATAAACCCACATTGATATGGTGGTTGTAGCTCAGCTGGTTAGAGCGCCTGATTGTGGTTCAGGAGGTCGTCGGTTCGAAACCGATCTTCCACCCTTAAAAGGTCTTAGAGAAATCTAAGGCCTTTTTTCATTTCTATATTTATAGAATTCCTAATATAGGTTGAGAAGTTTACACTGAGCCTGTCGAAGTGAAACCGATCTTCCACCCTTAAAAGGTCTTAGAGAAATCTAAGGCCTTTTTTTAATGCTAAGTTTACCAAGTGGCGCGCGTTTGCAACGCGTGCAATTAAGTTGCGCATTTGTAATGCGCCTTAACACTAGTACCATTTCGTTATTTGAACTGAGCAATTGTCATTTTCTAAATAAGCACTAGCGCTACTATGAATCCAATCTTGTTCATTTTTAACGTAACCAGCAGCGACAGGATTGTAATGTATGTAATTAAAGGTAGCCTCTAGTTTTTCCACTCGATCCATAATTTTTGGGTGAAAACCATCTTTCCAAACCTTAAAACTTTTATGTCTTTTAGACTTTTGAGCATGGAATGAAAAAGTGTTAAGCAACCATTCTGCCCTACTTTCACCAGAATCTTGAATGGCTTCAATAAATGCTTTTGAGGTATATTTTTTAAAATCTCTTATAATGTTATTAATAGGTTGACCACTAGTTCCTACAATCATGTGTATATGGCTAGGCATTATGACATAGGCAAATACTATTAAGCCCTTTTCCTTAATACAATAATTTAATGAATCTTCAGCTATATGCATATACCTATCACGAGTGAACAAATCAACCCATTGAACTATAGTCATCGTAATGAAATAGTTCTCCTCTTGATCTCTAACTTTATATCTTTCTGACATGTTTTAAAAATAGCAAATTATCAAAACAACATTGAAATAATAACATCGCATTGCAAACACTTTACTTATACACTCTTGTCGCAGACGCGCGCGACGTGGGAGGAGTTCTTTTTCACCAGTATCAATTGGAGTGAGAGAAGATTGATATAACAATACGGGATTTCCCAATGAATCTCTTTGAATGACCTTTATTCGACAAACCAATTTTGAATCCTTGAAAATTTGCGTTTTATTTCTGGTATAAACCTTATGCTTTTCAAGTGGCAGCTCTATAGCAACAATTGCTTTTGTGTAAAAATCAGATTTAGGAATGATGTCTGTTTTGATATAATAATTAGATTGCAGCAATGCGCTTGCCAACAGTTTAGAATCCTTTAATTTTTTTGTTTTATAGGTTTTTGCTTTTGGGTCGAATAAAATTACTGGTCTGAGTAATTCCGTTTGCGATGTCAAACTGTCGCAGACGCGCGCGACGTGGGAAGGTCTCAGTTTTTATAAGGCCTTTTTTCATTTCTATATTTATGGAATTCCTAATAAAGGTTGAGAAGTTTATACTGAGCCTGTCGAAGTGAAACCGATCTTACACCCAGAAAAGCCTTAGAGAAATCTAGGGCTTTTTTAATTTTAGTTATTTCACTAAAATGATTAATATATTCAAGCTGTAGAACTATGTGCTTCATTATGGAAGACTAAGTCTAAGCTCAGTTGATTGACCAGACTAATTGTGAGTTATCAACCTAACAATTAAGGTTAAAAAAAACAACTTTATAAAACAAATGCTTCTTAATACCGTTACATTACCATGAGGATAATCATTTTTATAGCTTTAATTAGTATTTTAACAACGGTGTCATGTGATAATGATGATACGGAAAGAGGAAGTTTACCAAACGAGAATTTTATTTTTACAGATGGTTTTGAAACTCAAAACGGATCTTTAAATGAGTTGTTTCCTTCAAATGGTAGCAGATGGTCTACCATTCAACAAACAGACCCAACGAATGCCACTAATTCCATATCAATATCAGACACTAATTTTATAGAAGGTCAAAATGCTTTGAAAATTATTGCACTCGAATCTGACGCAGAATTATCTAAAATAGATATTGAAAAAAACGGACTTACAATTGTTCAAGGTGACCAAGTAATTATAAGTGCAAAATTCTATATCTCTGGTAATACATCCATTGAAAACTTATTATTAATAGATCTAGAATGTTGCTCTTGCTGGGATCCTACAGTAGGAAGCAACTATGGTTCAGAAAATCAGTGTCCTGGAGTGAGGTTAATGATGTCAGGTGGAAATGATTTTCTTTCCATTGAAAGAGGTAAAATTTCTCAAACTACCATATTACAAACCAGCACACCATTCCCGCGTAACCAATGGGTAACTGTTGAATGGAAGATGACTATGTCACAAGATATAAATGGTTTAAATCAATTAACAATTAACGGGACTGAGGTCATTAACGAGACTGGTATGAACATGCCGAATTCTAATATTTTTAGAACAGTATTTCAAAATCAAGGAATTGACTTTACACTTCAAGAACCGGTTATTTATGAACGCGTTCAAATAGGAGCCACAGCAAATCCTACTGCCAGCGATGTAGAACTATTTGTAGATGATTTTTCTATTGAAGTTCAATAACAGATTAGATTTAATAACATTACAGAACCGCACTTTTCATAAGACCAATAACGATAGGTTGGGTTATTACTAAAAATGCCTCTTGAAAAACAAGAGGCATTTTAAAATTAATATGATCTGTAGATTATGCGTTTTTAGCACTTTCTTCTTTAATCTTGTTTAAGGCACTACCTTTTTCAAACCATTCGATTTGAGCTGCGTTATACGTATGATTAGCCTTGAATACATCTTTAGAACCGTCTGCATGCACTACTTCAATAGTAAGTGGCGTGTCTGGTGCAAATTGATCTAGGTCTAAGAAGTTGAACGTATCATCTTCCTGAATTAAATCATAGTCTGCTTCATTTGCAAAGGTTAATCCTAGCATACCTTGTTTCTTAAGGTTTGTTTCATGAATACGTGCAAATGATTTTACAATCACAGCAACTACTCCTAGGTGACGTGGTTGCATTGCTGCATGTTCACGAGAAGAACCTTCTCCATAGTTATGATCTCCTATTACGATAGATGGTACGCCTGCTGCTTTATAAGCTCTAGCCGTATCTGGCACACCACCGTATTCTCCATCCAGTTGATTCTTAACGAAATTTGTTTTCTTACCAAATGCGTTTACAGCACCTATTAAGGTATTATTTGCAATGTTATCTAGGTGACCACGGTAACGTAACCATGGACCAGCCATAGAAATATGATCTGTAGTACATTTACCAAATGCTTTGATCAACAATTTAGCTCCAGTAATACTATTTCCTATAGGAGTAAATGGCTCTAGTAACTGTAGACGTTCTGAATCTGTGGCAACGCTTACTTGAACACCGCTACCGTCTGCCATAGGTGCTAGGTAACCATCATCTTCTACCTCAAAACCTTTAGGTGGTAATTCCCATCCTGTAGGTTCATCTAACATTACTTCTTCTCCATCCTCATTGATTAACTTATCAGTAATCGGGTTGAAATCTAAGCGACCAGCAATAGCAATAGCAGCTGTAATTTCTGGAGATGCTACAAAGGCATGTGTGTTAGGATTCCCATCTGCACGTTTTGCAAAGTTTCTATTGAATGAGTGAACGATAGAGTTTTTAGGTGCGTTTTTAGGATCTTCATATCGCGCCCATTGTCCTATACATGGACCACAAGCGTTTGTAAATATCTTTGCATCTAAATCTTCAAATACCTTTAGGATTCCATCACGCTCTGCGGTAAAGCGTACTTGCTCTGATCCTGGATTGATACCAAATTCTGCTTTTGTTTTTAAACCTTTGTCTAAAGCTTGTTGCGCTACAGAACTAGCACGCGATAAATCTTCATAAGAAGAGTTAGTACAAGATCCTATAAGTCCCCATTCTACTTTTAATGGCCAGTCGTTCTTCTCAGCTTTAGGCTTCATAGTTCCTACTACCGTAGCAAGATCTGGAGTAAACGGACCATTTAAATGAGGCATTAACTCATCTAAATTAATGTCAATTACTTGATCAAAATACTGTTCTGGATTTGCATAAACTTCTGCATCACCTGTTAGGTATTCTTTAATTTTATTTGCCTCATCTGCAATGTCTGCACGATCTGTAGCACGTAAATAACGTTCCATAGAATCATCGTACCCAAATGTAGAAGTCGTCGCTCCTATCTCTGCTCCCATGTTACAAATGGTTCCTTTACCAGTACAAGAAAGGTTTAATGCTCCAGGACCAAAGTATTCTACAATCGCGCCTGTTCCACCTTTTACGGTAAGAATCTCTGCTACTTTAAGAATCACATCCTTAGGTGCTGTCCATCCTGATAACTTACCAGTTAATCTTACACCTATTAACTTAGGAAATTTTAATTCCCAGGCCATTCCTGCCATAACATCTACAGCATCTGCTCCACCTACACCTATGGCAACCATTCCTAGTCCACCAGCATTTACGGTATGAGAATCTGTTCCTATCATCATTCCACCTGGGAATGCATAGTTTTCTAAAACTACCTGGTGGATAATTCCAGCACCTGGTTTCCAGAATCCGATTCCATATTTATTTGATACTGATTCTAAGAAGTTGAATACCTCGTTACTGGTATTTAACGCATTTTGTAAATCTGTATCTGCTCCTATTTTTGCTTGAATTAAGTGATCACAATGTACCGTTGTAGGTACTGCTACTTTATCTTTTCCAGCTTGCATGAATTGCAATAAAGCCATTTGTGCTGTTGCATCCTGACATGCTACACGATCTGGTGCAAAATCTACGTAATCTTTACCACGAGTAAAAACGGTAGATGGTGATCCGTCCCATAAATGAGAGTATAATATTTTTTCTGAAAGTGTTAGCGGTTTTCCGGTTAACTCACGTGCTTTGTTCACACGTGCAGGAATTTGCTCGTACACTTTTTTAATCATTTCTATATCAAATGCCATAGTGCTAGTTTTTTAAGGTGTGCGAATTTACGAAATCGATATCAATTTTAAAAATACACAGCAATATTGCAAATTCTTTGAAATATTCTTATCAAAATCAATAGATCATGGAAATATGCCTAGTAATTCAATAACTCTTTAAAGCTATTGTTATCAAATTAGCAATGTAAAACCGATCTAAATAGGCTAAAACCTGCGCCATTTTAAGATAGCAAGAGTAACATTCAGAATGTAGATGAATTTCGCTTTCGCGAAAGCGAAATACCGATTTAACTATTTATCTCACGCAACCTTTTCAAAATTATCACACTAATAAATGAACCCAAAAATAACTGTGATGAAAAATATTTTAAAAGTATTGAGTTTGTTAACTATTCTAATTTTGACCTCATGTGAATATGAGGATCTAGACGATCAACAAAAACGCCTGGAGGTAATCGAACAATCGTCTGAACTTTATGACTATGTTACAGCTATGGCAGATGAAAATGATGGCGATAGCCCTAATGATGTAACATGTATTCAATTTATTTACCCAATAGGAATATTTACAGTAGATCAAAATGATGCCGTAATTAGCCTAGACAATATCACTGGAAATCAATCTTTCGTTGATTTTTTATCTAATCTAGATCCTACGGAAAATATATCTATTAGTTACCCTATAGCAACTACTCTAGATGATGGTACGATTGTTTCTATCACAAACAATGATGAACTTTTTGAAAGTATTGAAAAATGTATTGAGGAACAATTAGAAATTATCAGTAGCTGTGATGCCTTGTTAAATAATAGCATAAATTGTGTATGGAAGGTAGGATATTCTTTTAATGATACTAATGATTTTCTAGGTGCACAATTTGATGGCAGTGGTGTAACTTATTTTGAATACGATGATGTAAGTGATGAAGGTTCCTGGAATTCATTATTTATAGATAATCAATTGTTTATCAATATTTACCTGCTAGACAATACTTCTATTTACGGCCAGCGTTTTAATAAAAACTGGCGTGTAGAATTTTGGTCACCAGAAACGATGACCTTATCCACTGAGACTGGTGAGGAATTAATTATTAACAGATACTGCACTCCTGAGGATACTAATGATTGTTTTAATCTAGATTTTGAGGGTTGTGAAAATGATTTAACTCCTGGAATCGCAGATTATATTTTAAATGTATACGATGCATGTATTAGTGAGATCATGCGACTAGATGAGAATATAGATACCATAGTTTATTACGAGACAGAAAACGATGCGTTAAACCAAATGAACCCTATGGACGCCAGCGTTGTATATAACAATACGCTACCAGTAGAAACAATTTTTGTAGGAATCACAGATGGCGCTACTAATGATTATGCAGTAATTGAAATGACTCTTTCTACTGTAAACTGTCCTTAATAACTCTAAGTGAAATAGCCAAAATAAAAAATGCGTTGTTAGGATCCATGATCGTAACAACGCATTGATTTTATGGGTTTACTTAATAATTACAACAACTCCTTAATAATACTGTCCTCAGTATAACCTTCGGCCTCTGCTTTGTAGTTTTTAATGATGCGGTGACGTAAGATTCCAGTCGCTACTGCTTGAACATTTTCTATATCTGGACTGTATTTACCGTTTACGGCTGCATGTGTTTTTGCAGCTAGGATTAAATTTTGTGATGCACGTGGTCCTGCACCCCAATCGATGTAATCTTTAACGATGGCTGGTGCGCTGTCTGACTTAGGTCTGGTCTTTCCTACTAATGATACGGCATATTCTATCACATTATCTGCAACAGGAATACGACGTACTAATTGCTGGAAGTCTATAATCTCTTGTGAATTAAATAAGGCATTCACCTGTGGTTTATGATCACTAGTGGTCGCTTTCACCACATTTACCTCTTCTTCAAAGCTAGGGTACTCTAGATTAATAGCAAACATAAAGCGGTCTAACTGCGCTTCTGGCAGTGGATAGGTTCCCTCCTGCTCAATAGGGTTTTGTGTTGCTAACACAAAGTAAGGTAAGTCAAGTTTATAATGATGGCCCGCTACTGTAACCGCACGCTCTTGCATTGCTTCTAAAAGTGCTGCTTGAGTTTTAGGTGGTGTACGGTTAATCTCATCTGCTAGGATGATGTTAGAAAAAACAGGTCCTTTGATAAATTTAAACGTACGGTTTTCATCTAGAATTTCACTACCTAAAATATCACTAGGCATTAAATCTGGTGTAAACTGTATGCGTTTGAAATTAAGCCCTAGAGCTTGCGAAATGGTATTCACCATTAAAGTCTTTGCTAGTCCAGGAACACCTACTAATAAAGCATGACCTCCGGCAAAAACAGATATTAATATCTGGTCTATCACTTCTTCCTGACCTATAATAACTTTTGCAATTTCTTGTTTTAATTGCTTGTGCTTTTGTACTAATTGATCTATTGCTGCTACGTCTGACATGTAGTGATTATTTTAGTTTGCCCAATTTAATAAAGATTCACATCCTTGAACATCTTCTCCTAGTTTAATGTAAGTATCTTTTAGCTTTTCTTTTTGCCATTGATCAATTACTTCAATCTTTTTATTAGTGAGCGCTAACTCTTTAATTTTTAAAAAATCTAAAGCATAATCTGCTTCATGATCTTCAATTTTATTCTTTACAAAGATGATTTTAAAGTATTGATTACCGCTCTGATCTCTTTGATCCAGTACACCACTAATGTCACCTTTTTGTAAAAATTGTACCTGCGCAGTATATTCTTCTGGTAGTTTATTAAGTTCAAAACGAGCTTCACCTGTACGCGGATTAATTAATTTACCACCATTTTTTGCCGTTTCTTTCTCCTCGCTAAACTTTTTTGCCGCTTCTTCAAAGGTTAGTTCCTTATAAAGAATTTTATCTCTAATATCTGTAAGTTCCTGTTTTGCTTTGCGCACTTGAGCTACACTAATGTATGGAATAAGAAGAATATGACGTACGTCTCTAACCTGTCCTCGTACTTTATCTACTAAAAGTATATGCCAGCCAAAATCTGTTCTAAATGGTTTACTAATTTCACCTTCTTGTAGCGAAAATGCTGCGTCTTTAAACTCCTTAACAAATGGTCCATTACGTTCTAGTGAGATGATCCCACCATTTTGCTCTGTCACAGAATCATCAGAAAAAAGTGCTGCTTTTGCTGCAAAGCTTGCTCCATTTTCTAGCACATCGTTGCGATATTCATTAAGCTGGTCTATCGCTTCTTGTTCTGCTTCTTCTGTAGGTTCTGGTTTAATGATGATTTGAGAAACTTCCACTTCTGTATTAAAAAGTGGTCTTTTATCTTCTGGTAAACTGTAAAAGAATTCTCTTACTTCTTCTGGTGTGATTTCAACACTTTCTGTAAGCCGTTCTTTCATGCGGTCTGATAGAATTTTATCGCGCGATAATTTGAATAGTTCTGCGCGTATTTCTTCTAGACTATTTTTCTTGTAAAATTCTAACAGTACTTTATCATCATTACTTCTTAACTCTTGTCTTATATAGGCTAATCGCTGTTCAACCTGGCCATTAATCTCTGCATCACCTACTACGATACTATCCTGTATGGCGTGATGCGCATACATTTTTTCTTGCAACATACTTTCTATTAAGTCACAATTAGAAATATTTGCACCGAATTGTGTTCTTTTAAGATCGTCTAGAGTTTTTTTAATATCAGATTTAAGGATTAAATAATCACCTACTACTCCACTTACTCCATCGATTAATATACGTTCTTGTTTAGGTTTTACGCTGTCCATTTTACGCATGCTTGCTAGCACTTCATTCTTTACTTGCTCATCTGCCGCTACGATGGAATCTGTTTGTGCTGGTATCGCTTTCGCGAAAGCGAAACACATCAACATTAACAAGCTACTAAGACTTAAGTTTATTACTTTGTATTGCATCATTTAGTAATTCTTTTTCTAAATTCTTTATATAATTAAGCTTGCGCTTATTCAATAATATTTGTTTTATAGTAGGTTTTACGTACTGTAAAGGTGCTTTTTCTCCACGGCGTAAGACCTTGTGAAAGCGCACCAAATATAAGCTAAGGCTATCTTGTAATTCATGAAAGGTGCCATCTTTTATATAGGACTTTTCATTTACAACGTTTATGTAGGGTATTTTATCATAAACTCTAGTCTTTTTTACCCAGATACTGTCATTTACAAAATAAGATTTAAAGCCTAAGGACAAACTATCTAGATGACTAACTGCCGTAGAATCATGTTTTTTCAAAAGCTTTTTAATCGTCCCAATTTCTGAATATAATGGATCCAATTCAACAAAACTTAATTGTACCAGGTCTTCATTAAGCTTTAAGTTCTCTAATTGCGTTGCATAATAATCTTGCACCGCAGAATGCTGTATGATGGTATCTAGGTTTTGTTTTGTTAGGTTTTCTTTATAAACCTGTGTGTATAATTCCTGTTTATAATTTGCTACTAATTGATCTAATTGCTCTTGTTCATCTTTTGAAATATTCAAAGTCGCATTTTTCATTAATAAATGATTAATGGCCCATTGATTTATTTGTGCATTTACAATACGAGTACTATCTGCAGCGGTATAGTTATCAGGCAACCACTGCTCGATATCTTCACTGGTAAGATAATGATCATCTAGAGAAACAACAGCATCTACTGGCTGTTGTGATTTAAAAAAATCACAACTTACTATGAAGCATAGTATGAAAACCGTATAGATATATTTAAGAGCGTTGCGCTGCAATTTGTTTTTTTACTTTTTTAAAGGTTTTCTTATTTACTTTGATTTCTCGTCCCGTTCTTAAACTTTCCAGCCACTCTTTTTCTAATTGTTGCTGGTAATCGTTAATTACAGATCCTCGAGCCTCATCTAGTGTTTTTTGAGTAGGTTCTAAAATCTCATGGACTACAATCACCTTGTAAAAACCTGATTTCTCATCATGATACACATCAGAAACGCCTTCTACGATCTTAAAATTGTCTGGAAGTCTATTATAAGTTTCTTCCACAACACCAGTAGATGTTAATACCTTTGTGCGGTTATCAATATTAAATTGTTCTTTAATCTCACTAACATCTTTTCCATCTAGTAATAATTGTTTCACTTTTAGCGCCACATCTTCTGTTGTGTTTTGTGTCATAGTAATATCTATTCTACGCTTCCACTGATATTTTGAACGATTAGCATCATAAAACTGTTGTTGTCCTATGGAATCATTTTTTGCTTTATCCCAGATGTTTTTTTCCATAAGGTCAAAGAGTAACAAACCTTCCTTGTATTCATTATACACAAATGCAAAGTCTTTATTCTCTTCTTCTAGATGTTCCTTATAATAATCAGATATTTTTGAGTCTATAAAACCATCATACATTTTTAAAATCTTTGTGGATTTATCTTTATAGTCCTTAAAATCTTTAAGCTGTTGTTTTTCGATGTAATCATAGAAATCACCGTAGGTGAAACTTTCTCCTTTAATTGTGAATAAAATAGCTTCTTTTTTTGTTCCTTCTGTCGCTTTCCAGTTGTTAGTTAAGATAGAATCTGTGATGGTGTTCTTAAAATGGTCTAGAGCTTTAGAATTGTGAGTAACTCCATATTTTTCACGTAGGTTATTAGTAAACGCCTCAGTAATTTTACGTGCCCTTGGAGTGCGTTTAATACGGTCTTTTAAGGCTTTTTTATTCTCTTCAAAACTTGTGACTGGATGTTTTTCTATAAGCTTCACAATGTGCCAGCCGTACTTAGATTTAAAAGGCTGTGTATATTGATCTTTATCTGTAAGCGCAAATGCTTTTTCTTCAAAAGTAGGCGCGTTTAAACCACCTGTACCAAATTTCCTCAATACACCACCGTTTGCCGCAGTTTGCATATCATCAGAAAACTCACGAGCTAATTCTGCAAATTTTCCCGTTTCTTCTAATTGGCTATAAACTTCCTTAATTCTTTCTTCGGCAGTTTTTTCTTTTGCCTCTCTGGAATCTACGGTCATGATATGAGCAACGGTTAATTCTCCTGGATTAGGTCTAGAATCATTTACCTTAAGTATATGATACCCAAAATCTGACCTAAACACATCAGAAACCTCTCCTACTGGAGTGTTATAAGCGGCATTCTCAAATGGATACACCATTCTAAAAACGCTAAACCAGCCTAATTCACCACTTGTTTTTGCACTAGGACCTTCACTTTTAGTTCTCGCAGTTTGAGCAAAATCTGCACCAGCCATCACTTCTTTTCTAATTTGCTGGATTTTATTCCATGCTTTTAAGGTGTCTGCTGGCGCGTCACCACGCCCTATTTTCACCAGAATATGACTGGCATTTACTTCAGTCTTTTTGCGCTCATAAGCTTCACGCAATAAACGTTCACTTACTTCACTATCTGTAAGATATCCTTGCGCTAGTGTATTGCGATAATTATTAAGCTCTTTTTTATACTCTTCATCATTCTCTAGACCTAGTTCATAAGCCTGTAATAATTTAAGTCTATAATCCTTATACAATTCTAGATAATTATCAAGATCTTTTTGAGATTCATCCTGTACGATATCTAGGTTTTTAAGATAGGTACGCATGAATGTACCAGCATCGTATTCATTACCATCTATGGTAAGTAAGGTTCTTTCTTCTAAATCTTGTGCAGTTACTGCAATACTAAATAACAATACAATAACTAGTAGTAATCGTTTTGTAATCCACATATTTTTTATTTTTTCAAGGCTAGCAAAAATAACCATTATGACGTGGCTTACAAAACGTAAAAAATCCTTCAATCTTATGATGAATTTACATAAGTTATTCTCCCATTTTACGACCTTGCAATTATGATATCCAGCAATCAAAAAATCACCATTCACTGCCCTATTGATTACGTGATGGAGCTTTTTAAAAATCAAGATTATTTTAAGCACTGGCAACGCGGTCTTGTGAGTTTTAAAAACCAGTCACAACAGATAGGTGAGGTAGGAAGTAAACGCCTGATGAAAATCAAAGCCGCTGGAACGGTCATTACAATGACAGAGGAAATCACTGCTCTAGATTTACCACATCTTTGGGAAGCGACCTACCGTACAAGTGGCGTATTGAATAAGCAAAGTAACCGCTTTCGCGAAAGCGAAATCACCACAAACAACACTACTCAAAAAGTCACTCACTGGGAAAGTAACAGCAGTTTTAAATTTACTGGTATGATGCGACTGATAGGAAAAGCACAACCTCAATTATTTACAGGACAGAATAGGCAACACATAGAAGATTTTAAGACCTTTGCAGAAGCAATGTACACAAACACATGGAACGTAAACTAAAGTTAATTTGGGATTTTAAAGGTCCTAATGCGGCGCAAACTGCGGCACATCACGTGATTCATTTAAATGAATTTATAGAACGTGATCACATAAACTCACTAGGTACGGGAACGCAACAAATAAGCGATATGCATCATATTGCATTTCTAGGCATTTTAGAAAGTGCCATGCCACCAGTAAGAGACGCTTTAAAACCGCATCGCGGACAATTATGGATAGATTAGTTTAAAAGTGCACTAGTTTTTTAATTATTTTTAAGCCTACACAAAACCTAAACCTATTATGAGCGCATCAAAACACATGAACTGGAACACCTCTGAATTCCAGACCTACTTATTACTTTACTGTGCAAATGCTGATATTAATCAAAGTGCAGAAGAATTACATTTCATTAAAGAACGTGTAGAAAAATCTGAATTTAGAGAGATACAAAAAGTCTTTAATAACGATACTGATTACCAAAGCCTGACGCGCTTGCAGGAATATGCAAAAGAGCATAAATTAAGTGATAAAGACTTAGACAAGCATTTTAAAGAAGTGAAGGCATTATTTAAAATTGACGGTCATTATGATCAGATGGAAAAACATTTGCTTAATGTTTTAAAGTCGATTTTAGGATAATGGTCGCAGATCTATTTGTTGCGGTTTTACCATCTTCGTTAATTATAACTGGTGATGCATTAAAAGAACGCTATCATCACATATGGCATATGGATCAATCCTTAAATGCTTTATGTGTCTTACTACCAGAAAACACCCAACAGGTAAGTGATATTTTAAAAATTTGTACATTAAAGAAGCTTCCAGTAGTCGTTCATGGTGGTTTAACAAACCTTGTAGGTAGTACAGAAACAAATGGTGACGAGGTTGTTATCTCTACAGAACGGCTGAATAAGATTGAAGAAATAGACACGGCTAGTCGTACCGCTACTGTACAAGCAGGTGTCATTCTAGAGAATATCCACAATGCAGTTACAGCAAAGGATTTGTTATTTCCACTAAATTTTGGCGCTAAAGGAAGTGCTCAAATAGGCGGCGTTATATCGACTAATGCTGGTGGATTACGTGTTTTAAAGTATGGTATGACACGACAACTGATTCTAGGATTAGAAGTTGTATTAGCAGATGGCACGATCATATCTTCTATGAAAAAAATCATCAAGGATAACAGCGCTTATGATATTAAACAATTATTCATAGGTAGTGAAGGAACGCTAGGTGTAGTTACCAGAGCCATTCTAAAATTAGAGGAAGCTCCTAAAAGCAGGAACGCCGCCTATGCTTGTATGAATGATTACAGTGATGTGGTGAAATTCTTAAAGCATATGGATGCTGGACTGGCTGGCAGTCTTAGCGGTTATGAGCTTATGTGGAAAAATAGCTTTGAGCAAATGACTAGTGCCAGTGATGCTGTAAGACCACCATTGCCTTATGACTACAACTATTACGTACTGGTAGAAATGTTAGGTGGTAATCCTATGAAGGATCTAGAGCAGTTTAGTGATTTGTTAGAAACAGCCTTAGAACAAGAAATCATAGAAGATGCTGTTCTCGCGCAATCTGCCAGTGATGTGGAATGGTTTTTTAGAATACGTGAAGATGTAAACAACCTAGTGGACCACATGACCTATGATCAACATTTTGATATTAGTCTGCCTATTCCATTAATAGGAAGTTATATTGAAGAATGTTATCAATCGCTTGTGCAAATAAATGGTGTTGAACAAGTCTACGCATTTGGTCACGTAGCAGATGGAAATATCCATTTTATGATAGGAAAAGCTAACGATAGTGGATCATTAAAAAAAGAAATAGATCATTGTATCTATGATGGTCTAAAATCCATCGGCGGATCTGTAAGCGCAGAACATGGAATAGGAACTCACAAAAAAGATTATCTCAATCTATGTAGGACGCCAGAAGAAATCGCACTAATGCGCACTTTAAAAAAGACATTAGATCCTAATAAAACATTGAATCCTGGAAAGGTTTTTTAATGGTATTATTCTTAGTTCGGAACGACTTGTAATCATAATAAGCGTAAGAAACAAAGACACACAACGCAAACACGTAACACGTTCTTTCTACAAAGTAAAAGCGTGCTGGGAAAAACTCATAGTAATACGCCATCATAGAGCAAAAATCTCCAAATACGAAGGCGAATGTAGCATATATATAATAGGATGATCTAGAGCTTACGCTCGTGACATTAAAGAACGCTACGATTAAACACATCGTCATTCCCGAAAATCCCAACGCATAAACCAGTGCTTCAACCCAGAAGCTATCTATTTTATGATCGAAATTTGAGACATTATAAAAATGAAATATAATATTAGGAATGAATAGAGCTAAGTATGCTACGTATTCAAAAAACTTAATTTCCTTCCATTGAATACTAAATAAAACTCTTAAGGAAATAATTAAATAGCTCACAATCGAAAGTACTAGAAAGGAGATTGACCTATGTGATGATCATAGTAATAGTAACCAATACTAGATAAAAATTGTACAATCAGAAAGATGTATATCCATTTACTGTAATGCCCAACTTTAAAAAGAAAAAAAAGCAAAACCAGAAAAGTAGACAAGATTCTTGTTAACAAGAACCACTCAAAATTATAAGGTAAAAACGCAAAAATATTGACAACAAACAAGAGCATCCCAAGCAATAAAACCTGCTTTTTTAGTAGCACATCAATAATACCAGACACTCCTTTCATGTACCGAATATAGTCTAGAGTTACGTTAATAAAAAATAAAAGAGTAACACTCAATAAAATCTACTGAAAATCAAATGATTAATAAGGACAGTTTTAAAATATACACGTATAGCCCTACAAATTGATCATTTGTAGTATTCTAAAGTTAGAATTTAAGAAATAAAAAAAGGCTGTCTAATCGACAGCCTTTCATTTAATCAAAATTCCTACTATTATTCTTTGATTAATTTAATACTCTGTACAGCATCGCCAGAAATGATTCTAGCAATATAAATTCCACTATTAAGATTAGCACCATCAATTCTAGAATTGGTATCATTTGCTTCTTGCGAGATAACCAATTTACCAGTCATATCATACACTTGAATGCTGTTAATGGTTGAATCAGGCGAATTAATATTCCATGAATCTGTTGATGGATTAGGGAAAATTGATAAATTCAGATTATCATTTGACTGAACACTTAATACATTTTGAGTGAACATTATGTTATCAACATAAACTATTCCTCCATTAGTCACTGACTGCTGGTAAGGATCGAATTTCCACTGAAAGAAGTTAGAAGAATCAAAACCTAAAGATGTGAATGTCGAGATTGGGATATTAACTGTTTGCCATGAGTCTGTTACTACAGTAGCATTAGTTCCTCCATATTCGTAAATTGTTCCGGCTACGGTACCACCAGTATTAGCGATTAACTCAATATTAAATCCAGTAGTTCCTGCAGATGCCCAATAATGAAAAGAAAAGAATGAGTAGGCAGATAAATCTTGTAATGCTTCACCTTGTCCCCAGCCGGCAGTTGAAAAATTAAATTTTAAGGCATTATTTACTGCCGCACCAGAATCTAAGTCAGGTTGACCAGCTAGTGTACCAAAATCGTAGGCTACAGGAAAAATATTTGTATATCCGTTAGTATCATTGTAAATGCTGTAAACTTCAGCGTCTGGATTAGATGGAATAGGAGCAGGAGTCATAGGTATAGGATCTACAGCAATTGTCGCACCATTAGGACCATCTATATCATCAATTAAATATGTACCAGTGGCAGTATTACCAGCACCAGAATCTGTAAAGATCACGAGTGTTGGATACTCTGTACCCAATCCAGCAGGGAAATCAACACTTACAGTTTGCCAGCCCATCATTGTGGTATCAAAAAATAATTCAGTAGCACCTGAGGAGCCACCTTCTAATTTTAATAGATGCGTACGAGTTGTTGCATCTGGAGCATTAATACGCATCGTGATGGTATTGTTAGCATCATCTGATAAATCAATAAAAGTATCTAAAGCTAATGCTGCACCATCAAAATCGACACCAGCTCCTACAAATTGAATAACTTGGTTTGTAGCATCTGTTGGGTCTGTAATAACAGATGTAGTCGTTCCGTTGAAACCAGAGAATCCAGCATCTAGTGGATCTGAAAAGTCAAGCGGTAAAGACTGTGAATATCCTAAGGTAGTTAGGAATAAAATCAGTAATAGAGTAATTTTTTTCATAGTAATAGATTGAGTTATTAATGGTTAAATATAAGTTTGGATTATTAAAAATCTAGTTTATGCACAACTACAATACGTATACAATTCAAATTTTAACATGTATACTTTTTAAAATCATATAAAACTCTTATTATGAGTTAGATATAAATAAACATGTAGTGTTACCTTTATTGATAATTTGTGTTAATGTTGAGTTTATGTTGAGTTATTATTCAGTTTGATTTAAGTTACGAAATGCTTTTCGTGATTTATTATTATAATTTGACTGAGATTAAAACTTCAATTGTTCATGTTTATCCCATAATCCCCAAAAAGCTCCTACTTCACCTTCATCTCCTTTTTTCCAGGATTCATCAAAAGATGAAAAGTAAAAACAGTCTATGTTATTGTGTTCGCACCATTTTTGGGTATCGATAAAATATTTCATCGCATTAACATCAGATGGATGAGAGCCTTTAAAGCTTTCTCCTTGATTAGGCCATCCTGTTTCTGTTATAATAACTTTCTTAGATGAGTCAGCGCTTAGTGCCTGATGAAACATTTCATTCATGTGATTTAAACCATATTCAATAGGACAACCTTCCCAGAAAGGATAACAATTTGTAAGAATCACATCACAAGCTTGAGTAATTGCTGGCCTAGAGGTAAATTCATAATATGCATCTACATATCCTACAGGAATTTCTGGTAATGCTTTTTTTACTTTATTAATATAATCAATAAGCTCTTGCTCTGTAAGCTCATCTCTATACATCACTTCATTCCCTACAGCTGCAATGTTGACATATCCCTTTTTAGCAAGTTCAATTAAAGCTTCAATTTCCTGCTCATTCTTTTCCTTATCATCACTTAACCATGCACCTACTAATGTTTTCATGCCATGTTTATGGGCGTATTCAGGTACGTACTCATTACCTTCAATACAAGAGAAAGAACGTATCCATTTAGTATATGGTTTTAAAATCTTAACGCGACGTTCTACTTGTTCTCTTGAGATATGGTCACCTGGTTCTTGACCATCTTCATACATACTAAAACAGATTCCATGTACACCTTTTTCTATAGTGGATCTCCATAATGCTTTTAAATCATCAGAAGTATATGCACTTACGTCCAGTCCTTTTTCTGATATAGAAGCAATTTGAGATGGGTTAAAATAATGGTCTTTTCTATGTGACATAACTAATATTTCAATTGTTCATTTTGATTCCAAATTCCCCAGCGTTCTCCCACATCTCCTTCATGGTGCACCTTCCACGATTCATCAAATGAAGAGAAATAAAATACTGGTAAGCTATTAGCGCGTGACCATTTTTGAGTATTTATAAAATAACGCATCGCATTATCTTTAGATGGTAGCGCATTTGCAGTTGCATCTCCTCTATCTGGCCATCCAGTCTCAGTAATAATAACTTCTTTGCCTTTTGCTCTACTTTTAACGATGCTATACATTTCGTTTAAATAGGCTGTTGCTTTTTCTATTTCATAACCTTCCCAAAAAGGATAGCAATTAATTAATACATAATCACAAGCATCGATCAACTCCGGATGATCTATAAATTTGTAGTACGCGTCTACATAACCGACTTTAACCTGTGGCACTTGCTCTTTAAAGGTTTTTATATAGGCTAATAATTCTTCAAGAGACAGATCTCCTCTTAATAAAACTTCATTTCCTACTACTGCAATATCTGTGTAACCTTGTTTAGAAATTGATATTAAGGATTCTAATTCTTTGTCGTTAGTCTTTTTATCCCTACCTATCCATGCACCTACCATTGTGTTTAAGGAAGCTTTTTTTGCTTCAACAGGTATAATCTCGTTACCATCTGTACAGGAAAAAGATCTAACCCATGACGTATGAGGTTGCACCACTGCCATACGTTGCTTTATTTGTCCTTGTGATAAATAATCTCCTATGTTTTGTCCTTCTTTATAAGGACTAAAACAGATACCATGCATCCCTGTATTTAACGTATCATAAAACGATTTTTTAAGAACTGAACTATCCAGTGAAAGTGGAACGTCAGTACTCAAAGGTTCAACATTATTATTAATCCCTAGTTGATTCAATTTATCAAGAGCGTAATAAGATGAACTTACAGGTTGTTTAACATTTTTACGCTCGTTAAGTTGAGATCTAATTTCATTTGCGCGTTCCTCTGTAACATCATAACTACGCATGATATACATCGCTGCTAAAGTCCCTAAAGTAGGAAAAAAACAAAAGAATGCATGCAATCCATCAACGGCTCCTTGCTGTTCTAAGGTAGGCAAATCAGCATCAAAACCTACGATCCAAATAATCGCACCGCTCAAAGCACCAGCAATTGCAAATCCCACCTTAACCATCCACCAGTAAATAGCACCAAAAGTACCTTCTCTACGCTTACCTGTATTCAATTCATCAATATCAATAACATCTGCTGTCATAGACATCATAATCGTAAATAAACTACCTATACCAAATGAAAATAACGGTAAAGCAAATATGTACATCCATGGTTTTCCAGGTATAAATAAAAAGTAAAGCGCAATGTATCCTGTTATGGAAATACTTTGACATACCATAAAGGCTTTCTTCTTACCTAACTTTCTAGATAGCCTTGTAACAATAGGTATAACGATAAAAGTTGTAGATAAAGCACCTAAACAGCCAAATAAAGAAACCCAAATTCCAGTTGCTTCTGTATCACCATTAAATAATTTATATACAATTACAAAAAATGTAAGTGATGAAACCGCCATGAAGGCATTGTATATAAAAAACGTTGCACCACATAATTTTCTAAACTCTTTAATTCTAAAAGCCTCACTAAAACTTTCAGCAATTTTTGTCAAACTACCGCCTATGTTAGACAGATTTAAAGGTTCATAATCTTCTTCTAAGGTAGACTTTCCTTTAATAAATAAAGCTGGAATTAAAGCACAGACCGCACAAGGTATCGCGACCCAAATTGCTAACTCTCTGGCAGCAACATCTGCACTAGGGAACCATTCTGGGTCATACATAATCAACCAGAATAGAGGTGCTATCACCCATGCCCATTGACCTATCCATTGAGCAATAGCCATAATATTAGTTCTTTCATGAAAATCATCACTCATTTCATAACCCATCGCCACATAAGGAACACTAAAAAAGGTAAGCCCAATATAAAAAACTACTGACCATAGAAAAAAGTACCAAAAATTATACTGTAAAGAGTTTTCCTTAAACAGTTGCCACATAAAAATGTAAGAGACACACATAATTACCGCACCTATTATAACATAAACACGCCTTCTTCCCCATTTAGATTTTGTATTATCAGATACAAAGCCCATAATAGGATCTGTAACAGCATCTAAAAGTCTAGGAAACAAATAAATCATTGCCCACATCAATCCTGAAAATTTCAGATCTTCCACTAGCACTACCATAAATATTCCCAAAATAGCTGGGAACATCTGATTTGCAAACATCCCTATGCCGAATGCTAACTTCTGACCGAATGGAACTTTATTTACAGTAGTAGACATTTTCTTATTTTTTAGTTGGTATCATTATTGTTTGTAACGCTTGTGCATCGATGTTGATGGTAGTTACGCTTTCGCGAAAGCGTAATTCAAAGGACTTCTTTTCCATTCCTTCATTAAAAACCACAACAGCGGTAGTACCATCAGGATTTATGGCTGCCGTAATTTGTAGGTCATCATCTGTAGATTGAACATCTATAACCGTTGCATCAGGACGTATGAACTTACTAAAGTGAGCCATCACATAATATAATGGTGTGTAATACACCTCATCAATATCTGGATCTACGATTACTGGCGCAGCACACCAGTTCTTAAACCAGTTAGGTCCACCTTGTTTATCCAGTACCATATTCCAGTCTACCCAGCCGTCTACCCAATTATTCATGCAACCTATGATATCACGTGCGTACCTATTTACCGGCGCATATTTAGGATGTAAATATTTTTGTTCCTCTGGAGCCCAATCCCAGCCCCAATCTGTAGCTTCTTTTTTCCAGTACCATGCATCATCTTTCCATGCTGGGACTTCACTATCCACACAACCTTCTGTTTCAATCAGATATTTATCTGGTGCTTTTTCATGTGCATATTGTAGATCATCTGCAAAGATTTCATAGGTGCTTTCATACCAGTGAATTGCGGTACCGTCATAATATTTTGAAGATTCTGGTGTGGCGTACATGACATCTACCCATTCTTTAATTCCTGCTCTATTCTGATCATATCCTAGAATGATTTTATCGCCGTAACCTTTTTCTTCTAAGTGAGGTCCTAGATGGTGCTGCACAAAAGTGGTCATCTCTTCTGGCGTGTAGTGCATACTTTCCCAGTTGTTCCCATTTCCGTGTGGTTCATTCTCTACAGTAAAACCCCATAATTCAATTCCTTCTTCCCGGTAAGCTTCGATGTATTTTGAAAAGAACAATGCCCATGTGTCGTAATATTCTGGTAATAATTTACCGCCTACCCATTCATTATTATCTTTCATCCATGGTGGTGCTGTCCACGGTGATGCAAATAGTTTAAAACCATCTTTTGAAATCGCCATAGCGTCTTTAATCATAGGGATTAAATCCTCACGGTCTTCTTCTACCGTAAAGTTTCTCAACTCCATATCATCTGGAACAGCTGCATAAGAATATTGTGATAATGAGAAATCACAACTATTCATGTGTGTGCGTGTTAAAGAATAATTTGCTCCATCTTCAGAAAAATAGGCTTCTAAAATTTCATTGCGATTTTCTTTACTTAATCGATTTAGTAAATAGGCAGAAGACTCTGTAAATGCGCCGCCAAAACCCGTAATTTTTTGATATGTTTTTTCTTCATTTAAGCTTACTACGGTAACAGAATCTAAAGGTTCAAAATCTGAAACTACCGTTAGTTGGTTACCAGCGGCAGATGTTTCATATATCGTAGTATCTAATTCTGGTAATTTGTTCTCGCAACTCATAAGGAATGAAGCTATGATTAAATAAATAGAAGGATTCAAGTTTTTCATTAGTGAGCCATAATTTTAACTGGTGGTAATTTCACATCCTGAAGCAGGCTATTTAAATTCCCTCCATAGGTTTTTGCAATACGTTTTCCATCGCGTTTCAAACTATCAAAAACGCCACGATCTACTAGCGACCACAATGGATATTTTGCTTGTGATTTAAGATTAATCAGTCCAAAATGATTTTCAGATCCCTGCGGATTTCCCGCATCCTTCCACTGTTCATCAAAAGCTTCAAAATAGAAACAAGCAATGTTTTTGTCCTTAGTCCACTCACGCATCAATTGATAATATAATCCTAACTTATACTCATCTGTTGCTTTAGAACCGTTATCACCATAATGTCCATTAGAATAACTAGCCCATCCAGTTTCTCCTATATGAACTTGTTTTTTAACACCTAGACTGTGCATGTATCGCACAACACTATCATATTGAGCCATCGCATAATCTCTGGATCTGGACATGGCTTTGGCAATTTGCTTTTTCTTTGATAGTTGAGTTTCATCTTCATTCACACCCCAAAAAACTGGATTGTAATGCGTATCGTGCATGGGATACGTATGAACCGATAGATAGTCCACAGCTCTTATTAACTCCTCTAAAGCTGGAACGTGATACAATGAATCGCCTCCACCCCATGAAGCAAAGTTATCTGAACTTGTGATCCAGGTATCTTTTGCCAGTTTGTTGTTCTTTTTTAAATCCTGTAAATGGTTCACCCATTTTAAAATCACATCTGGCTGGACGTAATAACTAGTTGCCCATTTAACCATAGCCTCATTTCCTACGGCTATGATTTTAATAATATCAGGATACTCATTAGTTAACGCAACTGCTCTCGCGATCTCATCAGCATTTTGTTCACTTTCTATATAGTGGTCTACCGGTAAACCGGTCCATGCATTTTTACAATCAATCCATGCGCCTAGCATCACGTACATTTCAAACTCGGCATCATTTTCTTTTAATTGGGATATCGCTTTAACCACATTTGTAGCATGCGGTAACTGCATGTTATAGGTACGCAAGACTCGTATTCCCATTGCGTGCATGATTCTTAAATCTTCTTTCAATTCTTTAATAGTAGGTTGTTCATCTCTAGAAACACCTCTATAACCACCGTAGGATATTGCTACATAATCAGGATTAGATAAAATATCACTTGCGTTCATTTGCAATTCTTTATTAGTTTCTTGAGCATCTGGCGCAACAGGTTTACATGCTACTAGTAATAGCATTAAAATCACTATGTTGCTTATGTATCTCATTGTTTAATTGTGTTGTGAGATTGTGTGGATTACGCTTTCGCGAAAGCGTAATCATTACAACCCGATTACTTTAACCCGTCATTTATGTTTACTTCAATCATTTTTACCTGATGCGTGCGATTAAAAATCTCCTTACTTAAAGAAGTATCTATTGCGTGATCATCAGATGCTACCGTTTCACCATTTGTCAAATGAATCGTAACTCCAGCACGACTAGACATTTTATAGATAACAGGCACTTGTGCATAGGTAAAAGCCAGTGATCCTACAGATAATTCGATGGTATGCGTTTCACCGTTTACATCTACATATGTAAAGTTTTTTGAGCTACTTAAAAACTCCTGTTTTCTTAACAATCTAGGCTTAAATGTCAACTTACCATCCTTAATAAAAGCACCTAATTCGCCTATGCGACTTAGGATATCTTCCTTTACCTGACCAGTCATTCCTGGTTGCTGGGCACCTTTTGTGGCTGGTGTATGTGAATAGGGATCTGTAGGAACGGCACCGTATAATTCTGGCGATTTATGAACTCCTATTCCAGCTTGCATCTCATAGTAATGATCTAACATTCTACCTATGACTTCATCACTAGCACCTTGATCCATCGCTCTTAAACTACTTTCTTGAACCGCTAGTACTAATTTAGAAACCATGTGCCAGTAAATAGATCCTAGTCCTTCATAACCAAAGAATGTTCCTGATCTACCCGTAAATGCTTTATGATTAAAAACGGTTTCAAAACTGCGTTCTAACTGCTTGCGTTCTTGCGTTGCTAATGATTCATACTTCGTACCTTCAAGAACATTTAAGGCTTTTTTCAAGCTTTTTACATTATTGAAACTACTATTAAAATGGTATTCTCCATCTCTATTTTGAACTACTATACTGTGATTACCATCTGCTAGTAATTGCGTCAATAGTTTTGAACCACTCACCAGCTCTTGCGGTATGATGTTCTTTTCTTCAAAACCTAGTAGCTGCTTCTCTGGATATAGGATATAACTATACTGATCTGGTCGGAATAACGCACTGGCTTTCAATCCATCCATTACTTCTAGTGATTGTTCAGGTGTTAAACTACCAGCACTTAAAACAGCAACCTGACCTTCTAGCATTTCTGGTAAGTAAGATATACTTACCTCACCATTATCTTCTACAGTCATTAAATTGTAAGCATGGTACATTCCATCATTCCTGCGGTTTGCAACGATACTATGATCTAAATAATCTAAGGTAATAGCTACAAATGATGAGATATCACTTATAGAAATGGCAGTTTTATCACCAGAGAAAGAATGCGAGTAAATACGCTCGCGATAATCACTAGCTGGTTGTGATAAACCGTCTAAAATAGTGCGACGATCTTGATCACTAATAGCTCCAGAAAGTAAACCGTGGTATTGTTGTAATGTTGCTAACATTCCCGAGAACATTTGCTGTAATTCTGCAGAAATAGCAACTTCTGATTGTTCTAACTGTGCTAGGTAATCCTGCATAAAACTTAAGAATCTTCTTAAGTAATATAAGGTGACCATAGAAACGCCATTACCTACTAATGCATTATTTGCATCATTCCATTCTGGACGTTGTGTATTTAACCATATTCCTGCTTCTGGAATGAGGTTAGAGACTTTGGCGAGAACAGTAGCCAGTAATTTTTCAATAAAGTTTACTCTATAAATGTTATGATTAGCATCCTGAACTAAAGCACCATCTACTCCTATCGTTGCTCTACGTTGTTCTATTAATTCCTGTTGTGCATGATTAAAATCTATGGTGTCCTTAGAATTTTCTAAAATCTGCTCATACGGTTTAATCGTGTAAGGAACATTTGCGTAGACAAATAATTCCTGATCACTTAGTGCTTTAAGTTTTACCGGATCTGATTCTTTTATGAATTCTAGAAATTTCAATAGGTAGATGATCTGATGATCACCCCAATATCCTATGTATGACCATGGATCATCTTCTTCAATCACTTCCCAGTCAAAACCACCTTTTGTAACACGGTAAGGATTATATCCATCAAAGGTAGAAGCGTTTAAAAACTTATGAATCATTCCTTCCATAAATTCAGGATAAGAATGAGCTAGCGCTTCCCAATTTTGGAAAATATCACGCCAGTTTCCTTCATAGTCTAAGATCTTAGATCCATCAACTTCGCTACGTGTATTTATAGAAAATTTATTCCATGGACGACTAGGATCACCATGCCTGCGGCTAAATTTAAGCGGTAGGTATTCAATGCACAGTCTCTTAAAATCAAGATCAGTATTAGTAGCAGCAACCGTGTGTAAATGATCTAAATTAAATAAACTAGGTAAAGATTCTAAAACCGTTAATTGATCCTTATATACAGTATTATTTGCTGCTTTTATATATTTTAAGAAATCGTCTTTTTCAATGCGATAATTATCATCAAAAATACCACCTCGCATAATATTAAATAAGGTGTTTGCAAAATGCCTATTGTTTGTCAAAGCATCATCTGTAACTTGTAAACCATCTGCTGCTGCGGTGAGGTTTCTAAGGTTTAAACTGCCTTTTTTGATATCATCTTCTACACGTTGTTGTAAAGAATGAGCATCTGTTAATTCATGAGCTAGCTGTGCTACATCTACCATAGACTGGTTAACGTTTATGGCATACATCCATTTTTTAGATGTATTTGAAGATATGGTTGCTTCTTCAACTGTAAAATATGCTCCTTTTTCTGCCTTTACATCTGTTTCTTGAACTACTGATAATCCTTTTCTAAAATTATTTAATTGTAAGCTAGAAACTAAATGAATAGGATTTTCAACACCTATGGACCAGGCTAAATTTGCTTTTAATGCCTCGCTAGGTTCTGCTTTATCAACGATGATAGCACTTAAGGCTATAATTCCTATTCCTGATTTTTCTTGTAATTCTGTACGCTTGTATGCATCTACTAGGTTACTAGATGCTTTTTGCAAATCTTCTCCTACACCAGATGGTAGTATGTTCTGCATCCCATCTAGGATCTCACAATGGACGTCATGCTCATTATGATTGATCAATTCTGATTTTTTTATAAAGCCGTAGATATCACTACTATTCCACTGATATTTAAAAGTAAGATTGAGGTCCTTATTATGTTCCTGGAAAATAATCTTATTCCCTAAATTACTCTTATATAAATCACGTGAGATATTATAAATCCCTGTATAACGATCGCTAAAAGGTTCCCACAATTTTAAAGTATCACCATCTTTTACTCTAATGATCGTTTTGCTACCAGTCGTATGCGCTAGTTCTGTAATTTTATCATCTGTATAGTAAGGGAAAATAGCATTATCACTATTCTTACGACCAGCACTTACGCCACCGTTGCTAGAGATAAACATCCAGTGATCAGAATTACTTACGATGCTCATAAAAAATGGACGCATCATGTCGTAATTTTCAATATGATAATAACTTTCGTTATTGATCATTACTACTTCACCAGTGATTTCGGAGTTATGAAAACGGGCTTTTTGAGTTCCTATATGGAGATTTGTTATACTCATTAGAGGTCAAATAAATTCTGTTTTTATAAAAAAATAAGGACGTAGGTTTCCTAATTGATGTGGTTGTTTCGCTTTCGCGAAAGCGTAATTAAAATAGGCCTATCTACCATAGGATGTGCCAAGTTTTTCAACGTAATGTCAAGTACGATGTAGTCACACATAATCATTGACACGGTAATAAACAAGCCGTTAAGAGCTACTATTGAACGACTAAGGACACATTATCAATGTTCACCAAACCAGCTGCACCGTTAGAATCAAATAACACGCGTGCATCTGGTGCGCCAAAACCACCAGCCGTTAACGTTAATTGAAAGGTTTGCTGTGTTGTGGTTAGATTAACAGTGTCTACATCATTTGCAAATGTTCCACTGCTTAATCCTATGCCAGCGATTAAGGTTCTATTTACATCAGACCATGCATCAAAGGTTAATACGTACGTTGTACCGTTTACAATTTCTAATTTCTGACTCATATTCACTAGAAATGGTTGTGCTGGATTAGGATTAGTAACATTTACCTGATAATAAGTATTACCGTCGTCTGTAACGACTGGTGCTGGATTAGTATCATCCACACCTTGTATCCATGGCGCAGCGCCGTTTTCAAAATCACCATTCACAACCAGTCCACCATCAAAAATATCTTCTATGAAAATATCATCTTGAAAAGTATCTGTTGCGTCACCATTTGTTACCGTTAGTATAACTGTATAAGTTCCTCCTAGGTCGTATTGTTTTACTGGATTAATTAAGGTCGATGTAGTTCCATCACCAAAATCCCATGAATAACTTTCCACATTTGTAGAAGTATTGATAAAACTTACCGTAGCATTACCTTGATCTACTGTTTGCGTAAATCCAGCTTTTAATTGTGGAATTTCCTCGAGCTGTTCCTCGCTTTCGCAGGAATAGGTCATCACGATAACCGTTACTATAAAAGCTGATTTTATAAAGTTTTTTAAAGTTGTTTTCATTATAAGTTCTTTAAATAAATGATTGAAATCATCAATTGTGGTTGTTATTCTTGATATACTCTTACGTAATCCACGAGCATAGTTTGTGGAAAGATGGTATCTGCATTAGGTGATCCTGGAAGTTCTCCACCTATGGCTACATTAAGAATGATATAAAATGGACCATCAAAAACCCATTCTCCTTCACCATCGGTCTCTTCGGCAATGGTTTCTCTGGTAATTTGCTGGTATAACACATCATCAACATAATAGTTAATGTAATCTGGTGACCACTCAATCCCAAAAACGTGAAACTCTGTATCAAATCTTCCATTTTCTAAGACGTAA
The DNA here is from genome assembly GCA_020630715.1 of Nonlabens sp. Classification (GTDB taxonomy): domain Bacteria; phylum Bacteroidota; class Bacteroidia; order Flavobacteriales; family Flavobacteriaceae; genus Nonlabens. The sequence continues at coordinate 92,247 of JAHDIQ010000010.1, read as the reverse complement.
TCCTTTGAAATAGATTCTCCACCACTAAAACCTGGTCCATGGGCAGATCCGAATACCTTTGTAGGTTGATCGCCTACAAATTCCATTACATCAATCTCGCCACATGCTGGCCAGATATTTACATCACAATCATTACCTAGTAACCAGAATGCTGGCCAGTAACCTTGTCCATAAGGCACTTTTATACGCGCTTCATAACGACCATAAGCTTGTTCAAACAACCCTTGGGTCTTTAATCTAGCAGATGTATAGGATGATCCTTGAAAACTTTCTTCTCTAGCTGTGATAAGTAGATAACCGTTTTCTACACTTACATTCTCAGGTCTATCTGTGTAGTATTGTAATTCATTATTTCCCCAGCCAGCTGGCAATCCATTTGAAGTTCCATCGCCTAAGTCATAAGTCCACAAATTACTATCTGGCGCACCGTCTACATTAAATTCATCTGACATTACTAAATTGTCAAAAGTCGTCACCGTTTGGGTAGTGTCTACCTCACAGCTATTTAAAAGTGCCGCAACACTCAAAATAAATAAACCCTTAACTGCTGTATATATTGATTTTATGTTCATCATTCTAATACGTTTTTAAATCTTTATTTTTAGTTGTAGAAATACACATTATCTACCCAAATGTCTGTAATGGTATTATCCGACACAAAGAATACCTGACCTAGGTTAGCTGGGTCATTAAATCCAGGGAAGTTAGATAGTGGAATATCCATACTAAACCATCCATTTGCATCTACGTTATTGAGCATCGCAGAGGTTAAGGTAAAAGAACCGCCAGATGTAGTTCCACCTGTTCCACTTTCTAATTCTAACCTAATAAAATCTCCTGGATCTACGTTTTCTCTAATGTTTATGTCAACATGTAAATGAGTTGCGCTACTCACATCAACTAGCGATACCGTCTCATACATTCCTATACTAACAAAATTGAATGACGTATAGTTAATGATATTATCTAGTGTTCCATTTGCAAATGGTGCTTGAATATCTACGTTGTTAGGATCTGAACCAGCACCACCTTGGGTAGTTTGAAAAGGTGCAAAAAATCCATTATAATGTCTAACGGGTACATTTGCATAAGCATCACTAAATAATGAAACCACATTAGCTGCTGGTCTATTAGGAACTGGTGCATGAGGAAAGGCACCTACCGCATTAACGGTAAATGAACCCATCGCGAGCGTGTTAGCTAGTGTTGCTGTTAAAACGGCCGTTCCGTTACTAGATATTATAGGTGCTACTGCTTGACCAGCGTTGTTAATCACAATAGGTCCAGTAACTGTTGCATCAGTTGTTTCAAAATCAAAGTATGCAGGTGCAGCAACAACAGAAACATTTTGACCATTTTCTAAATTAAAAACAACACCTACATTTTCAAAAGCGATTGCTTCTCCTATAAAAACATCTCTAGACAAATCCTGTCCATCAAAAATAAATGGATTCTCAAGTCTTAAAGTTCCTAAAGTTTCAAACTGTATTTCATCAACCCAAAAAGTATAAGCATTACCACCAGTACCTTGAGTACCTGCAGCAAACCAGAACATACCTCTTTCCTGAGTTAATTTTGACGCATCTGGAATAGGGATTGTGATTTTTTGCCAGCTAGTACTTAAGCTTACATTAGACCTGGAAGCTCTATGAACATCACCTTCAAAATCTAACCCAAAACCAAATTCACCAATAGATACTCCTTGGGACGCTTTGGCCCAAAAAGTTAGTGCGTCAAAACCGCTTAAATCCCTAGGGCCAGCATCTGTTCTAAAAATTGCACCAGCATAACCACCAGTAGGATCATTAGCGTTAGGAACATCTATGCGTATAGAAGCATCACTTTCATAACCTTCTTCCATATCTACAGAAAATACATCTGGTTTTGCATCAGCAAAAGGAAAGTAAAAATCACTTCCCATACTTACAAAGTTATCTGTAAATATTTCTCCTTTTTTAGGAAAAGAGGCTAAAACCGCATCGTCAGACAATTCTCTCTCACAACCTACCACTAGCACAAGAGCTATTAGGTAGATTAAATTGCTTTTTGTTATTATATTTTTCATCTTTTGCATCTTTTATTGACCAATATTTATGTGAACATAGGTTCTGATTTCCCATTCAGATCCGTTAGGGAATCCTACGGCACTTCCTGGGTTAATCGCTGGAAATGTACCTGCAGGAATTGAAGCAGGCGCAAATCTAGGAGAGAACTCATTTAAACCTCTAAAGGTTCCTCTTAGACCTATACGAGTGCTAGGTAGAATAAACCAGTCAGGTTTTCCTAAACTTGTTGAAATATCTAGCATAAATTGATAAGGAAACGTAAGGTTGAAATCTCTATGATAATCAAATGGACCCCAATCGTTAAACCTAGCGTGAGTTTCTAATTTAAAATTCTTGTAAATCGCTCTCACATCTCCACCATATCTAGTAATCGTTCTATCAGAGTCACCATTTGCCTGACCATTACCGTAATACATATTAGCAATAAGACCAAGTTCAGGATTTAATTTTGAGACCATTCTAGAATTAATCTCCCATAAATCCTCTGCTGGTGCAGCGGTAGGAAATGCAAAGAATGTACGATCTGCTAGGAAACCTATGTGTGCATCCATATTTGTAGGCAAGTGACGGTATACAAAACCTAGGTTCATTGCAAATTTTGCATCCTCGGCTCTATCGTTATCCCATTGATACATCCAGGTTCCTGGTGTAGGATCATAAGTTAAAAGTATCTCACCTGCTGTCATTTCACGATTACCATTTCTCACTGCAAATGGATCATCTATTACATTACGTAATCTTCCTGGTCCGTCGATATCATTAGGAATCGCATCTACTAGTGGTTTTTGCCACATAAAATTAGGAGCAATTTGAAGATCTCCCATTGAATAGGTGAAACCAGATAATACATTAGTCATGTTACCACTACCACTATCTTTTAATCTCCATCCTGTGAAAGTTTGAGTTTGATCTGCACCACCGTTTGCTACTAATCCCATAGCAGATGCCTGACCATACCAGTTAAATCTTCCTCCTTCATAAGTTAATTTTACCTTTCCACCCCAATTATCATTAGAATTAATTCTATCCTCAAAAACAGTATAATTGCCTGATTCACCAGTAAAATCCTGATAAGCTAATCCATTTAAAGGACTTCCACCCCAAATTCCACCAACCATAATACCAAATTTCCCGAAGTCTCTCTGAATTGCAAGAGTCGCACGCTCTGTAGCCCATGGTGGTATAATACCACTACGAGCTTGCACTGGATCAATAACTCGAGCACCAGTAATAGGATCAAATTCTGTATTACGATCAAAATCACGGTGATAAATACCGGCTACATCCCATTTACCTATTTGTTTTCTATATTTAAATAACATCGTAGGATTTGCGCCCCACCATAATTGTGGACCTACGGCTGCTTTTAAACCTTGGAAAACACCCTTTCCATCTATCTCAGCTCCTAAAATTTCTCCTCCATAGATGTCCAGATTAGGACCATAATTTGCTTCTGGATAAAGGTTAAAGAAATCACCTTCATAACCCCAATGGTAGTGACCGGTTCTATAAAAACCTCTTAGATCAAACTCTTTTGCATTCCATTCAAATTCTGCTTGATAGACTTGTAAACGGTTATTATCAATTAGAGTAACATCTTCACCATTTGCTCCTTCAACTATTACTGGTCTTGCTCTATTTTCATAGAATATTTCGTCGATAGGGTTTTGAGCTACATTTCCGGTAATGTTTAAATCCACCTTTGCTCTCATATTTGCGGCAGGTTTTCCCTCGACTCCTACAAAGTAGGATTGCATATGATCAAAGCCTAATTGATTAGGTGTAATATTAGCTGTAGGATCTTGATTATCAGGAGTCGTTATAAGAGTCCCGCCAGTATTAAAGGTTGTAAAGCGTGCGCTTAAATTACTTATACGTAACATTTCACCATCACCACCAGTTCCCGCCGCTGCCTTATCACCACGTGCTTGTAAAACATATTCCATGAGATTAATCCCATCAAAGTAATTATCCACAAATGCGGCATCAATTCCAGCACCGTAAGGATTTAAACTGTGAACATCCTTTAGAGCATAATATGCTGCTCTAGGATACAAAGTATATAGACCACGTGCGTCTGACTTTCCTTTTGCACATATTCCAAAATACTCTTCATTCATGTTTTTTGAACCATTCTCAGTATCTAAGGTATATCCACCACTTGTCCATACCGCATCTGAATTATGAATATCTAAATCTTTCGTTTGTCCTACTTTCCACCATCCATCACTAAACTGGAAGGTGAAACCACCAATAGAGTTATTTGCTTTTCCTAGACCAGCTGCGTTTGCGTAAATCTCTTTCCAGTTATTTACTACATAGTAAGATTGCATCTTTTGATCTTCTTTCATGCTTAAAGCATTAAAGGCATCTGAACCAAATTCTGAAAACATAATAGGTTTCTCTAACTCATCTGCAACGCGTTGAAATGCATCACCAAAAGATACCCCACGATACATATTAGTAGCATAAATATCAATATCAGGACAATGCTCTTTTACTAGATCTAAATACAACAAGTCACCATTACATATGGCTATAGGATGTGAACTATCTATCTTTTTCATGGCAAGAGTTGCCTCATTCATCACTTTGTACATCGCTCTGGCACGAGTGATGACCGTACCTTCCGTTTCAATAGGAATATCTTCTGTAGCAGCACCACCCCAGGAAAGTCCGTAATTATTTTCATTACCTAACATAAACATTAAAAGACCTGGTGTATCCTTAAAATCGTTTACCATTTTTGTAGCTTCAGCTAGTAAAAACTTTCTTGCAGCAGGATTTGAATATTCCGTGTTAGGTATCCATACTCCATCTAGAGTTAATCCATATCTACCAAAAGAATGGTTTAACATCGTATAAATACCATATTTCTCATAAATATACTCCACCCATTTAGGTTGTATTCCCGTATAAACTCTGATAACATTTACGTTCATATTCTGCAAAAGAGACATTTCTGAATCTAAAGCAGCTTTAATGAATGTATCTGATTTAGACCAGAAATCATAAGAGTAGTTAGCACCTACCGGAATATAATCCCAGTTCATACCGTTAATCATAAACGGCTTACCATCTACGGTTAAGGTGTGACCACTTGCATTTTGAACCACTTTAACATTTTGCGATTGTCCTAGGACAAACGTCGATGTAATCAAGGTTACAATAACTGTTAGAAGAATTTTCTTCATATCTATATTTTTAGTTATTTGGTTGAAATCTATTTGAGGCTGTTTGTTTAAACAACTTCATACTTGTAAATGTATAATAGAATATGACAAATACAACACTTGCTCACCTATACTCAAATTATACAAGTGAAATTTCTGGATATAACGCTTTCGCAAAAGCGAAATAAAACATAAACACTTAATTTACAGTATTTTAATCATAATTAAACAAGATCTCAACTTTAACAAAATCAACAATCTGTATAGTTATTGTAAAGTTTTTTTAAAGTAAAAAATAGGCTTTAAATCTCAACAATGTAACTGGTAAGGCTATCATTACGCGTTAAACCTAGTTTTTTACGCAAACGATATCGCTTTATCTCTACACTTCTAGGAGAAATATTAAGAAGCGGTGCAATTTCTTTTGATGATAAGTTCAATCTTAAATAAACACATAGTCTGAGATCGCCAGAAGAAAGAGACGGATGTTTCTCCTTGATCTTTTTAAAGAAATCCTTGTCTGCATTATTAAATGCTTCCTCAAAAGTGATCCAATCCTGCTTGCTGTTTAAATTTTTATCCAGCATTTTCTTAAGTGAAGAGGTTGCATTGTCTTTAGGGAGTTTTTGTAACTCGTTCTTCAACTCATTTAAAGTTTCATTCTTTCTAATCATTGCCATGGTTGAAACGGCAAGTTCTCTGTTTCTATGTTCTATATCACTGCGTAGTTTTGCATTACGCAGTTCAATGATATTCTTTTCATTAGTAAGGTTTTGCAACTCTAATTCTTTTTGCTGTTTTTGTAGGGCTCTTTTCTTTTGTCGCTTAAAGTACCAGATGTAAAAGCCATTCAATAATGCAACTAGCAGTATCGTAAGAATAATATAAATAACGATCGCAGTATTAGTAAGATAATAAGGTCTTCCTATGGTAAATGAATAGCTTGCCGGATCACTTAGTGACTCATCTATTTTCTTAAAACGCACCTCAAATTCATAATCACCAAAACGCAAACTTTCAAAGGATACAGTATTGCTAGTTGTCAAATCGCTCCAGCCACTAACTACTTTATCATTTTTCAATAATTGATGCTGATATTCTACTACACGCGTGGCGTCATAATTATTTACAGCATATGAAATTTGAATATTACTTCCCTCGTAATCTATAGTTACGGGTTCTGTAAGGGATAGCGTTTTTAAATCATTCTCTTTTATATGACTAGCACTAGAAATAAAAACGTTTAAATCTTCTTCAAAATTACCCTTAGAGTCGTCAAATAGTGAGTAACCAAAGGACGATCCTATCAAGTAGGTTTTAGGAGTCATCATGGTTAAATTCTCATAACCTGTATTTTCCTTTCTTACTACTTTAGGATACTTAATTTTTTTAATCTTATAATCTCCGTTGATATCCTCAAACTCAATTCTATGAATGTAATTAGTATTAAAACACCATAAATAATTACCAGAAACTTCAAGGCTTCCTGAGGTATATTCTGAAGATTTAAAAAGCTCACTCAGTAATGGGTCATAACTAAATGTAGCAGAAGAACGGCTTTTTGTGAAAACGGTATCTCGTTTTGCATAAAACAACACATCGTCATATAAGGCCATATCACTTCCTATTCCTTTATGCAATTCAGCAACTACAGAACTCGTAACCACTTTATTTAAAGAGTCATTCAGTATTAATTTAAATACACCTTTATATTCATGGTTTACATATACCGTTTGATCACTTTCAATAACCACATCCTTTGAACTGATATTAAAACCTTCTACATAAGTTTCAAACTGCCACCTATTATTTCTTTTCTCTATTAAATAAAGGCCTTTATAAGATCCTACTAGTACACTATTTATTTTACCAGGTACAGACTGAACTTGCCATGAACCTGTATTATGTACTAACTCTAAACGATCATTTACTAGTGCAAATAGACCTAGGTTATGACTGCAAAATAATGTATTATCAATCACATCTAATGACCATACTTGTCCAGCACTTCCTTCTATAAAATTAAACTCTTTCTCGTTGACATTTTTTGAAAACAGCCCTTGGTTTGTTCCTATAAAGACTTTGTTTTCAAATTTTGCAGATGCGTAAACGGTTCCTAAACTACCGTCTCGATCTCTATAGAACAAATACGATGAATCTTGATTCACACAACTCAAACCGTTATCTAGTCCTAACCAAATATTATTCTTACTGTCCTGAAAAACAGAAAGACAGGTATTATTGCCCAATCCACTATTCTGATTAATGCTGTAATTAACACTACCGTCTAAATTTGAAGATATGACGCCACTGGATATGGTTCCTAATAATAAAGACCCATCATCTAAGGCTTCTGCACTATATAGAGTTACCGGTTTATCAAACTGTAACTTACTAGTCAATGATACATTATCATCTTTAAGAGCATAAATTGCCGAATCCTCTGTAACGACATAAATCATCCCATTTTGCTCAAACATATGAACTACTGGCTTATCCTTAATAATTGACTGACTACTAAGTAATTGGGAATTACCGTTTGAAACTTGATACAAACCTTCACCTAATACCTGATAATAAAAAGAACTTTCTACGGTAAAGAATTTATGAATAGTCACATCCTGAACGATAGGAGAAATAGTATTTTTCTCTTTATCATACAGATAAATATGGGATAACGACTGGAAAAGCACATAATCCTCCTGAACAGATATGTTCCAGAATTGTTCATCTTCCTCAACACTAAACCCAGTTTGTTCCAGAATTGATGTATAGGACAACCTACCAGTAGCATTTGCTTCCCAGTAACCAAAATCCATATAACATCCTGTATAAACACGATCACCATCAATTTTTACAGATCGCATGATGCTTTCATTAGGAGTTTTATAGAGATTCCACTGAGCTCCATTGTAGACTAACAATCCTTTATTATTAGCTATATAAATTTGATGATCATCAGATTCTGCGATCATCCAGTTTTGATTACCAGCCTCATAGACTGATGGATTAAAATACTGTGTAGGTGGTAACTCTTGCGCATGGCAATGAAAAAAGAAACCTATAAGAATGAATAAAAAGTTTAGGTTTTTCAAGATCGTTGAGTTTCTCAAATGTAACTAAAAACTCAACATGATATATCAATTAGGTTTTGATAAAATTATAAACCATTATTTATCAACTTATTACTGTAATTATAAACTAAAATACACCTCAACAATTATCGTTGAGTAAGTGCACGTAATTTAATCGCTGTAAGAACTTTCTTAGTATACAATGGGAAATCTGCATTTTGAATCCAGCTGTAATAACCAGGTTCATTTTCTAACACATCAACGATACGTTTCCCTTTATGTTTACCAAAGTTGAAACATTCTTCTCCTTTATCATTAAAGGCTAGCATTCCTGCAAAATCCACTGGTTTTCTTCTGGTAGAAAACTCGGCTAGGGATTTCATGTCGTTTTGTAATTCTGGATAACGATCCAGTTGTCCTTTAAGCACTTCATAGGTAGCGATAGTATCAGCCTCTGCACTGTGAGCATCTGTAAGATCTTTGTCGCAATAAAATTTATATGCCGCAACCAGTGTACGTTGCTCCATTTTATGAAAGATATTTTGTACATCTATGGCATTTCTATTTCCCATATCAAAGTCCACGCCTGCACGTAACATTTCTTCTGCAAGTAATGGAATATCAAAACGATTTGAATTAAATCCGGCCAGATCACTATCCTTAATGATCTTATGAATCTCGTGAGCACGCTCTTTAAAGGTAAGTTCATCCTTTACCATATCATCGCTAATTCCATGTACAGCCGTAGTTACCGCAGGAATAGGAACGGTAGGATTTACTCTATAGGTATATGTTTTTTCCTCACCATCAGGAAACACTTTATGAATGGAAATCTCTACGATTCGATCTTTTGAAATGTTGGTACCTGTAGTTTCTAGGTCAAAAAAGCAAATGGGTCTGTGTAGGTTCAGTTTCATAATGGTAGTGTTGTTAAAAATTACGCTTTCGCGAAAGCGAAATACCTTATCACCTAATTCATAAAAACAAGATGACGTAACTTTACAAATATAATGGTCACCTGATAGGCATGAAAATTGCAACTCATAAATAAATAGCCAAATGAAAAATATATCACTGCTTTTTAGCCTTTTACTTGCAAGCCAAAGTTATGCCCAGCAATCTAATGATTCCATAGTTGCAGTGACCATGGAAAAATACCATCTACAGTATCAAGATTGTGATGTGATTAAAGCAAAAGCAGAAAATATGGCATCAAATGGAGAATTTATCCAAGTAAGTTATGGACTGGTTCAAAATCCATTTGCCGTAAATCAAGCATTTCATCGTCACATGCTACTTACTTATAATATCAAATTTGAAACTAAAGGATGTGCTGTTTTACCGTCAGAAATTTGTTATGCTACTGCAATGAATAATGAGGTGAAGAAAAAATTTGGCAATGATTTTGTAGAGAAAGAATTCAATACCTTTAAATCAAACCTTTCTAAAGAATAACCATGCAATTATTAAAATTTCTTATTCCACTAACCTTTTTTGTATCTATCGTAGGATCTAATCAACAACCAGAAGGCATCGAGATTACGGTGCGCACCGGTCATAAGAAAATTACCTACGTTGCAGAGAATGTAACAGATAAAGATTTAGATCTATTCTTTAAAGTAACCAGTAGTGGTTTTAGACGTAGTGCAGATCGCCCTTTAATTACTACCATACCTGCAAAAAGCAAGAAAGATTTATTAACGCTCATACCTCTTAAAGGAGCAGATACTACTCATTCTTATATGGCCGTAATTACTAAAAAGGAATACAATATCGATATGCGTAAAACAGATACCATCGTTAAGGATGTGATGCGCATGAATCCAGTAAAAAAGAATTAAGCTGTTTTACTAAACAATTCTTTACGTAGTAAGACTACTAGTACTATTAAGTAAATGATATAGGTGATAAAGTGAGCCTGCACTGCTCCTACCGCTCCATTTTCTGGGATTAAATAATGACTTAACGCGTAGAAGCTTGCAATGCTAATCAACTCTGCAATGAGGTATCTTTTAATGTCATTGCGCGCTACAAATTCAAAGGCGAGCACCGTAGTGATCACCTTTATAAAATCTCCTAGTAATTGCCATTTAAATAAGGGATGCATTCCTTTAAAATCTGCTGTAAAGAGAAATGATATAATGAAATCTCTAAATAGATAAACCATAATCATTCCTACTAAAATCAATGGTAATATGGTTTTTAAAAATTGGAATGTGGTTTTTCTAAAGTTATTATAACTAGATTCCCTGCTTAAACTAGGCAATACGTACATCGCAATTAAGGTAGTACTAAACATCATATAGTAACCAGAAATGCGCATCATCGCCTGCCAGCAACCAGCATCATCATCACCAGACTGCTCCATTAAAAAGGTTCTTACTACAATCATTACCGCTGGTAATAGTAAGGCACTCACTAATGCCATCGCACTATACTTTAAAAACTTTCTAGCTACTGTAGGATCGTATTTAAAGCTAATCAGGTTTTGTAAAGACACATCTGGCAAAGCGTTTTTCAATAACACCACAGCTATTAATGACTGGAGAATAGGTGTTATTACAATACCATATAAAGCACCAGAAACCTCATACTGAATTAATAAATACGTAGCGATACAAAACACAATCACAGAAACTATAATCTGTAAGAGCACATACTTTTTATACCGTTCAAATCCTTGTAAAAGACCACTTATAAAGGTGTATATGATAAAAAATGGTAATGATATAGCGAGCAGTCTAATCACATTATTATAATCCTGATCAAATAAATATTGTGAGATCCATCCAGCCGTAAAAAACACTATAATCGCAACCGTAATTCCAGCGATCAGTGCCATTACCCATGCGGTGGATAAATGAATTTTCAAATTCCCATGATCATCTCGATACTGCGAGGTGTAGGTTACAATCCCATGTTGTTGACCTAAAACAGCAAAGGTTTGCGTGCCTTGAAGAACGTTTTGTAAATTCCCCATTAACGCGATTCCGGCAGTACCAGCATAGATGGCAATAACCTTAGACATTACGGCACCTAACACTAATTTAATAACGATATGAATGCTATTAAAACTAGCTAGTTTTAAAATGACGTTGTTATTCCATCGATCAAACAGCTTCATTCATAATTGTTTATGGAATGGATAACATACTGCACCTCATCACTAGATAGTAATGGATGACATGGAATACTCACCTCAGTACGATGGAATTTTTCTGTATTAGAAAACGATAGGTGATTTAAAAAGGACAACGCTTCTTGCGAGTGCGGTGCGACAGGATAATGACAATTTGTTCCTATACCGCAACGATTCATATACGTCACAAATCTATCACGATGTTCTACAAATACAGGAAATACATGAATCGCGTTGTGTTCAAAAAACGATGGTTCTGGAACGGTAACTAACTCATTTTTTATCCCATTTACATAACTTCTCGCGATGTCGTATCTACATTGATAATCTGCATCTAATTGTTGTAGTCTACTGGATAAAAACGACGCTTGTAATGGATCTAAACGCGAGTTCATTCCTATGACGCTATTTACAAATCTGCTTTCACGGCCGTAGTTTGCCAGTTTGCGCACCATGCTTGCTAGTTCAGAATCATCTGAAGTTACGGCGCCACCATCGCCTAATGCTCCTAAATTTTTTGTAGGATAGAATGAAAAAGCACTGGCTCGTGCTAGACTTCCAGAGCGTTTTCCACTAGAGTTTCTTGCGCCGTGAGATTGTGCTGTATCGCAATATATGGGTAATTGTTTCGCTTTCGCGAAAGCGTAAACCTCATCATCCACCAGCTTTCCATAAATATCCACGACAACTATAGCATCGATACCATTTGTATGATTTTCTAGGTCTGGAACTGAAATCGTAAGATCTGAAACATCCACAGGAATAGGTTGCATACCAGCGTGAATAACACTTAAAAACGTTGCGATATAGGTATGCGCTGGTAGAAGTATTTTAGCATGTTCTGTTAAGTTGCCCAGTTGCTTTTCTGCCAGTAGAATTAAGGTTAAAGCGTCCAGCCCGTTTCCTGTTCCTACTGCATGATGAACACCACAATAACTGGCAAAAGAATTCTCAAAAGTCGTCACAAAATCACCACCTATAAACTGTCCAGATTCCTGAATCGCTTGTAATGATTGCGCATCCTGATCTTTAAATCTAGCCTGCAAGGATTTCAAATGTAAGTAAGGAATGGTCAATTGGATGGTTTTTTAAAGTAACGTTTATAAAAATACTAAAGTATAAACTAGCCTACACATATCAAGCATTAGAAAAATACTGATAGATAAAATAGGTCGCCAGTGCTAGAAACAATAGGACGTTGATAGCGATTGCCCAGCGTTGTTTTGGCGATTTTTCTTTTTCTGATATAGCTACCATGCTCACTGCAAATCCTATAAAAATACTCATGTATTGAAAGGTAATTAAATATCCCACAAACCTATCTACATTCCACGATGCACTGCGCTCTATTTGTGACATGATTAAAAATACCGTTGCGATCACTATCGATATCACACAAAAATGTACCGCTCTTTTACTATTGTTCATTAATTGTAAATTCTGATTTATAAATAGCAGTATTCACACCACCTAATTCTTCTTTAAATCGTTGTAATCCTCTGTTTATAGTACCATCTGGATTATTGACATGTCCTAGGTCGATATATTCTAAACCTTCATTTTTAAACTGTTGAATCGCTTCTAGGTATAAAAAATCTAGCGCACCTACTTTTAAACCATCTGGACTAGCAGATGCATATTGCGATTTTACGATATTGTTTTTTATAAAAAAGGTCACACCGCATAACAATTCCTGATCTTTATATATGGTATACTGTTTAATACTATCCGGAAAACGAGATGCTAATAACTCTATTTCTTCCAGACTGTGAACTGGTGACGCATCGTGCCTTGCTTTTAGTTGCGGAATTAATATCTGATTCCAGAAAGATTTAAAATCATGGTTGATCTCTAATCTCAACCCAGCAAATTTACCATTGCGGTAACCAGCAGTTTTCTTTGAAGAAGTCTTGATTTTATGATTCAGATCAATATGTAAATTATCAAACTTTTTACGGGTTTGAAACCCTAACTGATCCATCGCGCTAATGATATGTTCTTGATAGTCATCGTAAAAATACGGTTGCCATCTGAATTCTATGGATGCATAATTATTTTTTAGATCATTGATCACCAGATGGATTACTTTTTCCAGCTGAGTTTTAGAAAGATCTTTTTTAAAAACAAATCCACCATAGGTTAATCCTTGATGACTGTAAAAATGATCTTCGTTTTTATTTGCCGGAATACAGCATAATAATTCTTGCTCCTTAAAAACCATCAAACTAGCATCCTGAAACCTATCATTATGATACTCCATAAAATCCCGATCAAATAGAAAGGTACCATTAACAGAATCCTTTATAAATGAATTCCATATGTTTTTATAGTCGTTATGATATGGCTTGATATACATGAATTACAAAGGTACGGTGAGCGAGCTAAAGATTAATAACTGTTGATTTTTTGATTTAAGCATTATGATCATGAATAATTACAATAAAAAAACCGACTTGTAGAGACAAATCGGTTTATGAATATAAATTTTGAAAAGGATTATTGTCCCAACTCTTTTGATTTACGCTTACGTTCATTTTCATCTAAGTATACTTTACGTAGACGTAAGAAATTAGGTGTTACTTCAACGTATTCATCTTTTTGAATGTATTCTAATGCTTCTTCTAGAGTGAATTTCACCGGTGGTGCGATTTTCACTTTATCATCGTTACCAGCACTACGTACGTTTGAAAGTTTCTTAGTTTTAGTAAGATTGATTGATAAATCATCTGGTCTAGAATTTTCTCCTACTACCTGACCACCATAAATCTCTTCACCTGGATAGATAAAGAATTTACCACGATCTTGTAATTTATCCATAGAATAAGGAATCGATGTTCCTTTTTCCATAGAGATTAGAGATCCATTTATACGTCCAGGAATATCACCTTTATAAGGTTCAAACGCTGTAAAACGGTGATTCATAATCGCCTCACCAGCAGTTGCTGTGATTAACTGATTACGTAATCCTATAATACCACGTGACGGTATTTTAAACTCAATAACCATACGGTCACCTTTAGGCGCCATACTAGTCATTTCACCTTTACGCATGGTAACCATTTCTACTGCTTTACCACTTACACTTTCTGGTAAATCAATCGTTAATTCTTCAATAGGTTCACATTTAACGCCATCCACTTCCTTTATGATTACTTGTGGTTGACCTATCTGTAATTCATAACCTTCACGACGCATCGTTTCAATTAAAACGGATAAGTGTAATACACCACGACCAAAAACCATGAACTTATCTGCACTATCTGTTTCATGAACCTGTAGCGCTAGGTTTTTCTCTAATTCTTTAGTTAAACGATCTTTAATATGACGTGAGGTCACAAATTTTCCATCTTTTCCAAAGAATGGAGAATCATTAATCGTAAACAACATACTCATGGTAGGCTCATCAATCGCGATGGTTTCCATTGCTTCTGGATTTTCAAAATCTGCGACACTATCGCCTATTTCAAAACCTTCTAATCCTACTACGGCACAAATATCACCAGCGTGTACTTCTTGCACTTTTGCACGTCCCATTCCATCAAAAATGAAAAGTTCTTTTACACGTGTTTTTTCCATTGATCCATCACGCTTACACAACGTCACCTGCTGGTTTTCTTTAAGTGATCCACGCTTTACACGACCTATCGCAATACGTCCCGTATAGTTTGAGAAATCTAAAGAAGTGATCAACATTTGAGTAGTTCCTTCTTCTATTTTAGGAACAGGAACATGCTCAATCACCATATCTAATAATGGCTCAATATTATCTGTTTCATCTTTCCAGTCATCGCTCATCCAGTTATTTTTTGCACTACCATAAACGGTAGGGAAATCCAGTTGCCATTCTTCGGCACCTAGTTCAAACATCAGGTCAAAAACAGACTCATGTACCTCATCTGGAGTACAGTTTTCTTTATCTACTTTATTAACAACCACACATGGTTTTAATCCTAAATCGATCGCTTTTTGAAGTACAAAACGCGTTTGTGGCATAGGACCTTCAAATGCATCTACTAAAAGTAGTACACCATCTGCCATGTTTAATACACGTTCTACTTCACCACCAAAATCGGCGTGACCAGGTGTATCGATGATATTAATTTTAGTTCCTTTATAATTTACAGATACGTTTTTTGCAAGAATGGTAATACCGCGCTCGCGTTCTATATCGTTGTTATCTAGGATTAATTCTCCCGTAGATTCATTCTCACGAAATATCTCACAATGGTGTAGAATCTTATCTACTAGTGTGGTTTTCCCGTGATCTACGTGGGCAATAATGGCAATGTTTCTAATGTCTTTCATAATAATAAACTGATGCTTGTAAGCGGCTGCAAAAATACTCTTAATTATTGGTTTTTAAGGATTTGTTAAAAGAAATGATAAAACCTTGAACGGGAATGGATAGTGGTTGTGGTTTTGATGAATTACGCTTTCGCGAAAGCGAAACACTTTTACAGCTTTAACGACCATCCACTGTAGATAAGGTTGTAAAATCTGGAATGCTTTATTGAGATATCTACAGAACTTTATAGTTGAACATTAAGATAGTTGAATAAGAAGCGATCTGTTTTATTATCTTGCTTTAAAAACTTAAGCTATTATCCACTTTATTGCATACCTGAAAGAACGATTCCCACCAGTAAACATGGGTCTTTTTATAGTGCTATTTTTTACGGTAAGAGCAGTAGCGCTTAACGGTACAGCATATTTTGAAACAATTTCTTACGTGAACTCGCTATGGTGGATCGTTATGGGTGTTATTGTTGTGATTTTGTTTTTCTTTAGACTAAGGGTCTTTGATGAAATAAAGGATTATGATTTAGATTGTAAAAACCATCCACATAGGGTTTTACAAAGTGGTCGTGTGACTCTTAAGCAGTTGCAACTTATTAGTTATGCTCTAATCCCATTAGAATTTATATGGTCTTATCTATCTGGAGAAACAGCTATGATATGCTGGATAATTGCGGTAGCCTATTCCATATTAATGCGCTATGAATTTTTTGTACCTACCTTTTTGAAAAGTAGGTTAATCCTGTATGGTGTAAGTCATATGATGATCATGCCACTTATTATTTTATGGGTATATGCAGCGCACACTGGTTATGAATTATCAAATGCTTTATGGTATTTATGCGGTGCTTCATTACTGGCTGGTTTTAGTTTTGAAATCGCTCGTAAAATCCATGCGCCTAGTGATGAAAGAGATGGCGTGGATAGTTACTCAAAATCTATGGGTTTTAAACCAGCAGTTATTACCCTACTGGTAATTCTAATCGCAGGATTATTTGTACAATTTTTATTGTTAGAAAAAGTGGAAGCTCACTGGATCGTGATTGCTTTTATAGGCATCATATACTTAAGTATCGCCTTTCAATACCTAAGAAATCTAGTAGTTCCTCAAGAAAAAGGATTACGTATAGGTGAATTACTTGTGAGTGTCTTTATGATCGTGAGTTACTTAAGTGTCATTATAGTAGTAAACCTTAAATGATTCATCAAAACACCTTTCATAATAATATGGGTGGTAAAGCCCGTGGCCTTTTTGAATTAAAAGAAATGGGATTACTGGTTCCTGATTTCAAGGTCATTCCTTATGACATCTTTAAGCCAGCTATAAAATCATTAGACAGTCCAGAATTGGCTAAAGAACGCTTATTCAATTTAAAAATTCCATCTCAATACTGGCAAGGTCTGTTTGATGATTTAAAGGATTTAAACTTCCCTAACCAGCCCGTAATTGTACGATCATCTATAATGGATGAAGATGGTGTTGAGAATTCATTTGCAGGACTTATGGATAGTTTTTTCAACGTTTCTAACTATGATGTCTTAAAGGAAATGGTAATCAAATGCGCCGCGAGTGCTTATTCTGAACGTTCTATAAGTTACCGCAAGCAACATGATCTAAACCCTATGGCGCGTCCTGCTGTTATTATACAGCAACAAATTCCCGCAGCTATAAGTGGCGTGATTTTCACAACGTCACCTATTTATCCACAAGAGACTGCAATTCATAGCGTCTACGGTCTAGGAGAAAGCCTAGTAAATGGTGAGGTCGCACCAGATGAATTCTATTATTTGAAGGATTCAGGAAAAATGCATCGCAGTATTATTGCAGAAAAACTGAATCAATTAGTGCTATCAGATCATGGTGAAATAGCAGCGCAAGAAGTCCCTGAAAAACTAATTAATGAAGCATCTATTACAGAGGATGTGTTGGATTTCGCTTTCGCGAAAGCAAAACAAATTGAAGCCATTTACGGTCCTAGTGATATAGAATTCTGTATTCAAAATGATCATTTCTACTTTCTACAACGTAGGCCTATCACTACCACAATTCCTGATATCGTTGTGTACGATAATTCAAATATTCAAGAGAGCTATTGTGGAGTGACCACACCACTGACGTTTTCATTTGCATCACGAGCTTATAGTACCGTTTATAGACAGACTATGAAATCTGTAGGAATCAATTCTAGAACCATTGAAAGTTATGACAACGTACTTAACAACTTACTAGCGCTTAAAAATGGACGTATATATTACAATATCAATAACTGGTATCGTGGTCTACAATTACTTCCTTCCTTTCAACAAAATAAAGCTGATATGGAGGCGATGATGGGACTGGAAGAACCGGTAGATTTTGTAATTGATGCTAAGAAAAGTATACTAGAAAAAATTCAAATGATTCCTGGACTTGCACGTAATCTAGGAAGGTTGTTATATAAATTCAATCGTCTAGATGGATTAACAGTAGGTTTTAAAAAACGATTTGATATGGTGTACCATTCCTTTTACAAGGAATCAAAACACAGTTGCTCAAAGTCTGATTTATTGAAACAACTCGATCAATTAGATGCATTACTTCACCGCTGGGAAGTTCCTATTATCAATGATTTTAAGGTTATGATGGATAATGGCAAGGTAAAAAGAAGCCTACATCGTATAGGAATCAAAAACGTAGATGGATTTATCGCTGGTTATCTTTCTGGAGATCATGAAATTGAAAGCGCATTTCCTACTAGAGAAATGATATCTCTAGCACAAGAAGCTCAAGCGAATAGTACTTTATGTATGATGATTGAAAAACAGGAACCAGCAGTACATCAAAAAATTAAGGAACAACATACCGCGTTTTTTAAAAAAGTAGAAACATTTATACAAAACTACGGTGATCGTACCATAGGAGAATTAAAACTAGAAACGATCACAATGCGCCTGGAACCAACTATTTTTTATAGTTATCTTAAAAATTTACTAGGCTATCAACCTACAGGCAATCAGGACAATGTGCTATCAACTAAAGCGAGAACTGAATTAAATGAAAAATTATCTGGCAAGAATTTCCATACTAAATATTTAATTTTCAAAAGATTAAAAAAATTACAAGAAAGCATACGACGCAGGGAAAGTCTACGACTGGACCGCACAAAATTATTTGGCATGTATCGATCTTTATATCGCAGCTATGGTTCCTATTTAGTAGATAGTAATATGATTGATAGTGTAGAAGATATTTTCTATTTAGAAGAAAAGGAAATAGTACAAGGAACTAATGCTAGCTATCGAGAAATTATTGCAGCTAGGCGTAAGAGATTTGAACGATATGAATCTATAGCATCTCAATCACGCATCATAGAACCTTATCCACCAGTTCACCATAGTGATGATATGGAAGAAAATGATATCATTAATGGTCAAGGCTGTAATCCAGGCGAGGCAACTGGAGAAGTGATCATCATTACAAATCCTACAGATAACCTAGATGTGAAAGATAAAATCATCGTAGCCCAGCGCACAGATCCAGGATGGTGCGCTTTATTTCCAGCGTGTCGTGGCGTTATTATAGAAAAAGGATCCATGCTATCACATTCTGTAATACTACTGCGCGAATTAAATATCCCAACAATTATAAATGTAAAGAACGCCTGTAAAAGGCTTAATAATGGTCAAAAAATAACCATGGATTGTACTACTGGATTAATTCAAATTATAGAATAATATCATAGATGATTAAAAAAACGATCTACACTAAAGGTGCGGTTTTAAACAAACCATGGAAGGAACTTTATCCTACTGTTTATAAATATTTGGGTTTCATACCAGATGAACAAGAACACATCACAGAGTGGCTTTTTAACCACTATTCTATGACAAATAATATCGTTATCTATGAAATTGAAGGCAAATTAAGTTTAGTAGGGATTTTTCCAAAAGATAAAAAAGTAGCTTATTTCGGATATTGGGAAACTGTGGAAGATCTGGATATCAATCAGGAAGTCTTTAGCTTATTTGAAGAAGAAGCTCGATTAAAAGGATTCAAAACTGTGGTAGGTCCATTACATTTTAACACCTATCATAGATATAGATTGCGATTAGGACCTATTCCTAGCTGGAAGATGTTTGATCGTGAACCTGTTAATCCTGAATATTATCCGCGACTGCTTGAAAAATGTGGCTACCATGTAAGTCAAATTTTTGAAAGTCATTGTCTAGCTCATGACGTTATTGAACAAATGTTTCAAATAGCATCTAGTTTTAATAAAGGAAATTATCCTGAAAACATTAGTATTCTGCCGCTTTCTACTAGGCTATGGTTAGATTATGAGCAGCAATTGTATGACTTAACAACCTCCATATTTTCTAATAACTCAAATTATAAAGGCGTATTACCAGAAGAATTTAAGTTATTATATAATGAAGCATACGCTGCTGGTCTATGTCCTCATTCTTCCAGTCTTTTAATAGATCATCAAAAAAATCAACTAGCGGCACTAAGTTTATGCATGCCTATTTATGCTCACCTAAAATCTAGTAGCGGTAATTACGAGATAGACATTAAAAATATTACAAACCCTACACTTCTTGCAAAAACAGTAGGTACACATCCTGACTATAGAGGTCAGAATTTAATGAACGCAATGGGTATGTATGGCACCTCAGGTTTTCTTAAAAGATATAACAAGGTCATTTTCTGTCTAATGAAAGTAGATAATGCATCTCTTAATTTCACCCAGCACCTAGAAAAAGAAACGACTCGTTATGGATTATTTGAAAAATCAATTGCTTAAATAACTATCACAATACTCATGCAGTAAGAAATAACCTTTGTAAACTCTAGCCAGAAATGGATAAGGTGTTAAACGATGCGCCATAGCATATAATCCTAACCTATGGATTGCAAATTGAGATGCACAACGTTGTAATACCTTGATAAAATCCTTTTTTTCTTGATAGAATATGTTATCCTGAATTAAGCTTACATAGTACGCATCTACTATTTGAGGTATTAAAAATTTTGTGTCATTTGTAATAACAAAACAAATAAACTCTGCTAGATCATAATGTGGTACCTGAATCGTTGCCAGTTCCCAGTCATAAAGTAATAATGAAACATCTGTATTTGATGGACGTAAACAACTATTACGTAAGTTACAGTCATTATGTATAACGGTTTTAGGGAAACCATCTAGCCATTTAGCATGATCTGGAAGTTCTTTTAGTTGTTTTTCCAGAAGTTGATATTGAGATGATGAAACCAGCTCTAGACCTTTGATATTTTCTAATAATTCTGTTAGTACAGGCATAATAGCATTAAAATAGCCTGTTTCTGGAATATCATGCTTCCATTCTGTGGTTTTGAAATCATCGACTAATGAATGAGCGTATTTATGCCAACTTGCTAAATCTGTCAGACAGACTTTCAATTCATCTAAAGTCCACGTTTCAGGATTCATGACTGTATTGAGATGCCTATAAGGAGTTAAATCCTCCATAAGAATCATAAATACACCTATATTCTCATTCCTATAGATACCAAAAATTTCAGGTAGAATATCGTGAGAACATTTCTCATATACTTCTAATTCTTTGTAATGACTATAATGAAAACCCATCAGGTGCGCATATTCAGGATATACCTTGCTTAGTCCAGATTCTAGGTGACTGGATAAACCACTTAACATTTCACTAGTCTTATTACCATAGGTTTTCATTTTAAGCACCATGTTTTTTTTCTTCATGATACCATTCACTTGATATACTACTGTATATCCGTAATGTCCTACTGATAATCCTTCTTGTGATTGATTAAGAGTAGTTAGTATGCTAGAAGAATTATCGATGTCATAAGACTCTAACCTTAAAACTTTTACGACCGCATGAAGTCTTTTAGACATTATAGCTTCAATAAATCCCACGTTGACTTTAGCTATCATAGATGCGATTTTAATGAATCTGAAAAAGAAGCAGTACTGTATCCTAGTGTTGCACTTTGAATATTTCTAAAATAAAAACACGATGGTTTAAAACGATATAATTCCTGTTCTACCTCATTACTAATTCTCCCATGATCCTTAGCTTTAAGTTGATGATTCTGAAGTAAATTCCAAAAAACGATACGTACCGAATTTATTCTAGTGTCATTTAGCTTTTTTATGGCTAGCTCAAATTCACTAGTACTCACATATTCAAAAATATTAGATAATGAAGCTTTATTTATTTTTTCACCTTCAGGTGATCCTAAATATGACATGGCCTCACCAGTAACAAGTTTCACTTTATGAAGTCGTTGCGCTATAACGTTAAAATGTTGTTCTTGATAACACGATGGCAGTAAGCTGTGTTCAACACCTTGAGAACCCAACATGAAAAACTGAATGTAAAAATTTTCTTTGAATAATACTCTTTTACTACTCTCTAAAAGCCTACTATAAAATATACTACCAGATGATTTTTCTGCATATTTAAACAACTTTGGATCCCTACCTTTTGATAATT
This sequence comes from Nonlabens sp., assembly GCA_020630715.1. GTDB lineage: Bacteria > Bacteroidota > Bacteroidia > Flavobacteriales > Flavobacteriaceae > Nonlabens. The sequence goes on along the minus strand of JAHDIQ010000010.1, from coordinate 70,007 downwards.
CTTTTGCATCAAAATAATCTATAAATAGCTCTTTAAATTCTGTTTGATCTAGTTGGGTAATAAAAAAATCATGCTGTTCTTCTATACGATCACATTGTAGTAACTCTTTTATTTTATGTTGTAATTCGAGTGAAAGAGATTTATAAAACGACTGTATATATTTTTCCAGGCGTCCAGCATCAACTGCGTCATTTTCAATATGGTTGAAGAATTGAGCTAGCCATGCGTACTCATCACTACTCAAGGTAGTCCTAAGTCTAATCAAAACTTCTTTTTTAGAAAAATGATTTTTAAAACCCAAGAAAGACATTAACAACTCATACGTATGGTGTTTGAAAATATGCATCTTAATTTTAAGAAACATATTTTGGTTTTCATTTAGGTCAATAGCGGTAATACTCTGTGGATTTGCTAATAGCGCATTAAGCACATTACAACCTGCAGATGATATGACCATAAGATGGTCCTCTTGAGATATATTTAGGAATCTACTCATATTCTCACCACTTTCCCACACTAGTGAATACCTTAGTTCGCTCAGGTTGATGTTAGAAAATTGTGACTTCATAAGTGGGAATAACGTATTTTAGATAGATGTCTTGCATCAACAGGTAAAAAATCATTTTTTTTAACTTGAAAACTACCTACATCAATTATTTCTGAGAGTTTATCCTTGATATTTTCCTTAGAATCATTACCTGAAAAGTGGATACGTATTTTGGTTGATTCCATGATTACTGCAACCTGAGTGATATTACAATAATGAAGCAAAAAATGTTCTATTTGATAATGATAATAGCCATTAAAAGAGGAACTATTTCCCTTGCGCGCCACTAAATACAATTCATCATCTTTAACATATCCATAATCTCCTGTGCGATACGGCTTTTCATTTACGACGTGACTTCCAGAAACGACTAATTCTCCTATTTTAATGGAACCTACAGTAGTTGTGATCTCTATATGATCAATTATTACGTCTAGGTCAGGATGAATCGTTCCTACACAATAGCCTAGCAGTGGATCATAAGATTGCACATACTCTTTAACAGCAATAGGTTCTGCCTCAGTAGAGCCATAGATCACATATACTTTAGCACCAGTAAAGATTGATTTTATTTTTTCTAATAACTTGTTAGGAACAGGTGAACCACCTACACCTATAGATCTCACAGTAGAACCTAACAAATCATTAGGGCTGGAATGAGCGATATAGTCTGTTAGCTTTGTAAAATAATACACATTACCCGTGAGTCTAGTAACTTGATGTCTATAAATCTGTTCCATAATTTTATGAGGCTCCAGATTTTCTAGCTTCCAGTCTTTAATATCTGGAATAACCGTAGTGATACCAGCGTTTAGATTATGAAGTAATAAATTAGGGAATAATGGTAAATCTACCTCATCTTTTTGTGGTGTAAACAGCTTTAAGATAGCCAAATGCTGTTTAATTAATGTCCCATGAGTACGTTTAATAGGTTTACTCACATCAGTACTTCCAGAGGTACGAGTTATTAAAGCCATGGTATCACCACTTAAGGTCATCGATGCGCCTAGAGTATGCTTTTTTAAGGGGACATCATTTAATAATTGAAATCCACAACACTTAACTATCCATTTGTAGATCAACGTATTCGTTTGATAAATCAAATAAGTGATCTTTTCATGAAAAAGGAATTGCACTAACTTCCACTTTGATATGTCGCGAGGTACACTAACCATCGTTATTCCAGAATATAAACAAGCAAGGAAAATATGTATGTTGCTATATTCTAAAGGCACTAGCCATACAGCCTTAGCGTTTTTCCTCATCCTTAATCCCTTTACATAATCTGAATAGGATTGCATTTTTAAAGCTAAAGTGTCATAAGATAAAACGGTGTTTTCCTCACCGGACCATAAAATGGCTGGTTTTTCACCGTTTTGTTGAGCATGTTTTAAAAAATCCTCAAGTAGGTTAGGCATGCAATAGCTTTTAAAGATGTAAAAAGTACGTATTATTCCTTTTGAACAATTGAAAATGATAAATAATATTTTTGAAAACTAATAAACTCAGACCTATCCTTTTGAGATAAAGCTTAGTAACTTCTTTTCAATGAATTCATACAATCGTTCCTCATACACGGTTACGAGCTGCGAGAAATGTTATGAGTTTAGTCGTGATTACGCTTTCGCGAAAGCATAATTAAAATACACGATTACCAGACAAAGCATCACTATTGCTAGAGAATTTTCCTATATTTAAAGAGAATAAGAATACAAAGAAAAAAGCGACCTGTTAAGGCCGCTTTAAATGTTTTCACAACGGAATAATCCTTATTGTGAATTGCTTTCAGTATAAGACAAATATAGGAATAGTTATTTAAATATCCTTTACGGGAAGCCGTAATAGATAAATAAGAAGTTGATTTAGATTTAAAAATTGATTAAAAATATAGGAATGAAAAGAATATTAGGACTGGATTTGGGGACGACATCAATAGGTTGGGCACTTGTAAATGAAGCCACTGAAAAAGATGAGAAATCATCTATTATAAAATTAGGTGTTAGAGTTAATCCACTAACGGTAGATGAAAAAACAGATTTTGAAAAAGGAAGACCGTTATCAACTAATGCTGATAGAACTCTAAAAAGAGGTGCTCGAAGAAACTTACAACGTTACAAACTGCGCCGAAAAAACTTAATTGATGTTTTAATCAAAAATGGAATTATAAATATTGAAACGCAATTAACTGAAATAGGTAAAAACACAACCCATCAAACTTTATCGTTACGCGCACTAGCTGCTACTGATAAAATCTCGCTTCATGATTTTGCCAAAGTACTTTTAACAATTAATAAAAAACGAGGTTACAAGAGTAGTAGAAAAGCTGTTCAAGAGAATGACGGAGTTGCTATAGACGGTATGGACGTAGCTAAAAAGTTATATGATGAAAATTTAACTCCTGGTCAATTTGTTTTATCCCTTTTAAATAATGACAAAAAATTTATCCCAGATTTTTATCGTTCAGATTTAAAAGCAGAGTTTAAAAAGATATGGGAATATCAAAAAGTTCATTATCCAGAAATTTTACAGGATTTTTTGCTCACAGAGTTAGAAGGAAAAAACAAAAACGCTACTTGGGCAATTTGTGAAAAACCTTTCAGTCTGGTGGGCATAAAACGTTCTGGAAATTCATCTCAAAAAAAACTAGAGAATTACCAGTGGCGAGTAGATGCAATTTCTAAAAAAATAGATTTAGAGCAATTGGTCATCGTTTTACAAGAAATTAATGGAGAACTCAATAGCAGTAGTGACTATTTAGGAAAGATATCTGACCGCAGTAAAGAATTGTATTTTAAAAATAAGACTGTAGGTCAGTTTTTATATGAGCAACTTATAAAGGATCCTCATACATCTTTAAAAAATCAAGTTTTTTATAGACAGGACTATCTTGACGAGTTTGAAAAGATATGGGAAACTCAAGCAAAACATCATAGCATTTTATCACCTCAACTTAAAGAAGAAATACGTGATATTATCATCTTTTACCAGCGTAAGTTAAAATCCCAAAAAGGTCTGTTGAGCTATTGCCAGTTTGAAAGCTGGAAACAAGATTATATAGATAAGGAAACTGGAAAAACTAAACAAAGAACCATAGGAAGGAAAGTAATTCCTAAATCTTCTCCATTATTTCAACAAGCAAAAATCTGGCAGAATTTAAATAACCTTGAATATCATAATGAGGAAGAAGGGAAATCACTTCTTGTAAAAGAATTAGATGAAGATGTGAGACAATTATTGTTTCAAGAACTTAACCTACGTGGCAATTTATCTGCAACAGCTTTATTAAAAATCATATCTAACTTCATTGAATTGGGTAAAACACGAAACTGGAAAAGTAACTATGACAAAACAAAAGACAGAGCCGCTATTCATATAGAAGGAAACCTCACCAATTCTGAAATCTTTAATGTACTCCAATCCATTTCTGTTAATGAAGGTTATGGAATAGACTGGAATAAAGCTAGTGCTAATGAAATACTTGAGGAGTTAGAAAACACTTTACCGCTTATAGGCATAGATAAAAGTATTTTAAAATTTGATGCTGATATTGAAAATTGGGATAAACAAACTTCTTATCAATTATGGCACTTACTTTATGCCACTGAGGAAGATGAAAAAGTCGCAGAATCTGATAGACTTATCTATGGAAACTCAAGTGTCAACTTAAAAAAAGCACTCCACAATAAATTTGGCTTTAAACCAGAATATGCAAAGTTGATGGCAAACGTGGTTTTTCCAACGGATCATGGAAATTTATCTGCTAAAGCATTGAAAAAAATAATGCCATTTCTTGAAGCAGGACATATTTATCCAGACGCATGCAGCGAGGCTGGATACAATCACTCAAATAGTTTAACTAAAGAACAGTTAGAAAATAGAGAACTAAAACCACATCTAGAATTGGTCAAGAAAAATAGCCTGCGTAATCCAGTGGTCGAGAAAATTCTCAACCAGATGGTAAATGTAGTTAATCAGGTTATTGAGACTTATGGTAAACCAGATGAAATAAGAATAGAATTAGCAAGAGAACTCAAAAAATCTGCAAAAGAACGAGCAGATATGACGAAAGGAATTGCAGATGCTACTAAACGTAATGAAGATCTAAAAAAACACATCACAAAAACTTTTGGAATCCCTAATCCTACTAAGAATGATGTGATACGATATCGATTATTTTTAGAATTAGAAAAAAATGGGTTTAAAGATATATTCCGCAATCAACCTATTAAGCACGAAGATCTTTTTTCTAAAAAAATAGACATAGAACATATTGTACCAAAGGCACTGACTTATGATGATTCTTTTTCTAATAAAACACTTGCATTTAGAGAGGATAATCTCAAAAAAGCAGATCGTACCGCTATTGATTTCATAACAAATGAATATGCTTCTAATATCGATGATTATACGCAACGAGTTGAAATGCTATACAAGGCTGGTGCGATAAGTAAGGCAAAACAAATAAAGTTGTTACGTACACAACAAGATATCCCAGACGGTTTTATAGAAAGGGATTTACGTAATAGCCAGTATATTGCAAAAAAGGCAAAAGAAATGCTTTTTGAAGTGTTTGAAAATGTACTTTCTACCAGTGGATCAGTTACTGATAGGCTACGTAAAGATTGGGACTTGATCAATGTTATGAAGGAATTAAATCTACCTAAATACAAAGCATTAGGACTAACTGAAATTGAAGAACGGTTAGATTTAGGAGCAGGAAAAATTAAAGAGCATGAAGTTATAAAAGACTGGTCTAAACGTAACGATCATAGACATCATGCTATGGATGCTTTAACTGTTGCTTTTACCACTTATAATCACGTTCAATATATTAATAATTTTAATGCGCGACGTAATGAAAAAAGCGACTTTCATCCTGTCATTAAAAATATTGAGAAAAAAATTACAAAAGTAAATGACAACAATAAACGTGTCTTTATTAAACCTTTACCTCGCTTCCGCGAAAGCGCAAAAAAACACATTGAAGAAATCCTTATCAGTTTTAAGAATAAAAACAAAGTAGTTACATGGAATGTAAATACCACTAAGGGCAAGGATGGAATCATTAATAAAAAAAGGCAGCAAACTCCTAGAGGACAATTGCACAAGGAAACTATTTATGGAAAATCTAAAAGAGTTTTAGACAAAAAGACAAAGTTGACTAAAAAATTCACTGTTGAGAATGCGCAATTGATAGTTAATACGGATATCAAAAAAATAGTTTTAAAACATCTAGAATTACACCTTAATAAACCAGAAGTTGCCTTTGATTCAAAAACCTTAAAAAACCAACCTCTTATTTATAAGGATGAAGCTATTAAGGAAGTGCAGTGTTTTGAAGAAATTTATACGATTAGAAAAGATGTAAATCCAGATAACTTTAAAAATGAAAAACTATTAGAAAAAATTGTAGATGGAAACATTCGTAGTTTATTATTAAAACGTTTTAAAGATTGCGGTGGCGATGCTAAAAAAGCATTTTCTGATCTAGATAAAAATCCTATTTGGTTGGATAAAGAAAATAAGATTACGATCAAAAAAGTCACTATTACTGGAGTTAGTAATGCTGAATCTTTACATCATAAAAAAGATCATTTAGGTAACGATATTCTTGATAAATTAGGAAATCAAATTCCTGCTGACTTTGTAAGTACAGGAAACAATCATCATGTGGCGATTTATAAAGATGCTGATGAAAATTTACAAGAAAAAGTAGTTTCTCTATTTGAAGCTGTTGCCAGAGTAACTAATAAGGAAGAAATAATAGATAAAGAATACAATTCACATCTAGGATGGGAATTTCTATTTACCATGAAGCAAAACGAGATGTTCTTAATTCCATCAGATGATTTTGATCCTAAAACTTATGATCTTGAAAATCCTGATAATAATTCTCTTATAAGCGAGCATTTATTTAGAGTACAAAAAATTGCAACTAAAAATTATATGTTTAGGCATCATTTAGAAACTGAATTAATTGATGATAAAAAATTACGAGGAACAACATGGGAGCATATTAGAAGTACAAATCCATTGAAGAATTTCTTAAAAGTAAGATTTAATCATTTAGGTCAAATCGTTCAAATAGGAGAATATTAAAAATTGCAATTATGATAAAACGCACCCTATTCTTTGGTAACCCAGCTTACCTCAGTACAAAAAATGACCAACTGGTGGTTTCTTTTCCAGATGAAGATCGGGAACAGAAAACCATACCTATTGAAGATTTAGGGTACGTGGTTTTAGAACATCCTCAAATTACGATTACTACTGGATTGATTAGAAAACTGGTTGACAATAAAACAGCGGTAATTACTTGTAACGCACAACATTTACCTACAGGTTTTCTTCAACCATTACAAGGTCACAGTGAACAAACAGAGCGTTACCGGTATCAATTAAATGCTAGCATTCCACTTAAAAAAAACCTTTGGCAACAAACGGTAATTACCAAAATTGAAAACCAAGCCTTACATTTTAAAAAGCTATGTAAGAATCCTAAACGTTTAGAACGTTATGCCAAAGAAGTAAAAACAGCAGATCATGATAATCAAGAAGCGCTAGCCGCTGCTTTTTATTTTCAAAATTTATTTGACATTCCTGAATTCAGTCGCAATCAAAAAGGTGTTGCGCCTAATGGATTGCTCAATTATGGATATGCCATTTTAAGAGCGGTAACCGCACGAGCCATTATATCTAGCGGTTTATTACCCAGTATAGGTATTTTTCATTCTAATAAATACAATGCCTTTACACTAGCAGATGATGTGATGGAACCTTATCGCCCATTTGTAGATCATATCGTATGGGAAATGGTGGCAAGCGGTGAGCATATTGAAGAAGTAAGCACTGATTTAAAAGCACAGTTATTGATGATTCCCGCCATGGATGTGTTTATCGACGGCAAGAACAGTCCGCTCATGAATGCCATGAGTCGCACGACCAATTCCTTATGGGAGTGTTTTTATGGTAGCAGTCGTAAAATACTTTACCCAAAGTTTCATGGCAATTTTTTAAACCTGTAAAAATGAAAAGACATGAACCATCTACAAACACTCAATCAATATAGAAGTATGTGGGTTTTGGTGTTTTTTGATTTACCTACAGAAACTAGGCTGGAGCGCAAAGCCGCCAGTGGTTTTAGAAAACGCCTGCTGGACGACGGTTTTAATATGTTTCAATTTTCTATTTACCTGCGATTTTGTCCTAGTCGTGAAAATAGCGCCGTTCACATCAAACGCACTAAAAACAATCTACCCAAGAAAGGTAAAGTATGCATCATGCAAATTACTGATAAACAATTCGGTATGATGGAACTCTTTCATGGTAAAAAAGAGGTAGAGAAAGAAACTGGTACCCAGCAACTAGAATTATTTTAAAAGTAATATTAACTTAAATCTAGGATTGCAAAATGTCAGTTCTTGCGCAGTCGAGAATGATTTCTCAAGGCTGAATTATCGATTCTAAGTATCCTTTTAAAACACAGATACCCAATGGAATACATCGGGTATACTGCGAATTATCTCATAAAGATAAGAACTGAAAACGGCAGAGCGACCATAAAAGATCCAGTGGATGTTTTATAGCGATGAGCGAGCAGGTGCGATGGCATGATTTCCTATAGAACTGGTAGAACAGCTTATGAATTCTTTTAAAAGCAGCATAAATGGTAGAATCACTGTTTCTATATGTTGCTTTAAAACACAGATAACCAATGGAATACATCGGGTATACTGCGAATTATCTCATAAAGATAAGAACTGAAAGCAATTCACAACAGCGCAACATTACTTAACCAGAATTCAAAACTGCGAATTATCTCATAAAGATAAGAACTGAAAGCAATTCACAACAGGGGTTCAAAAATGACCTCAACACTAAAAACTGCGAATTATCTCATAAAGATAAGAACTGAAAGCAATTCACAACAAGGCGGTTATTGAGGAGGTTGGTTTACAAACTGCGAATTATCTCATAAAGATAAGAACTGAAAGCAATTCACAACAGAGCCACAAAATACAGAGGAGTAGTTATTACTGCGAATTATCTCATAAAGATAAGAACTGAAAGCAATTCACAACTAGCCATTCATTAAGCCTTTATAAATATTAACTGCGAATTATCTCATAAAGATAAGAACTGAAAGCAATTCACAACTGGTACATTTAGGGGTTAATTTTAAAGGTAACTGCGAATTATCTCATAAAGATAAGAACTGAAAGCAATTCACAACACAACATTAACAACAGCTGGTATCAGTAGGACTGCGAATTATCTCATAAAGATAAGAACTGAAAGCAATTCACAACCAGCTAGTTATTAGTAGGAGCGCGAAAAATACTGCGAATTATCTCATAAAGATAAGAACTGAAAGCAATTCACAACGCTGGGTTACCTAATCAGGGGCGATTCACTACTGCGAATTATCTCATAAAGATAAGAACTGAAAGCAATTCACAACTATTTCTATGTCGTCGCTTATTGCTGTAGCACTGCGAATTATCTCATAAAGATAAGAACTGAAAGCAATTCACAACTTTATTACTACCATCTGCATACTTCATAATACTGCGAATTATCTCATAAAGATAAGAACTGAAAGCAATTCACAACGAACATTTCACGCATATAAAGATCATACTCACTGCGAATTATCTCATAAAGATAAGAACTGAAAGCAATTCACAACAATCTTTCGGAACATTGAAAGCAGATGCTAACTGCGAATTATCTCATAAAGATAAGAACTGAAAGCAATTCACAACAGCCGAAAGCGGAAACAAAACTAGCTTCTAACTGCGAATTATCTCATAAAGATAAGAACTGAAAGCAATTCACAACAATCAAGTGATCTAGTTACTGGAGAAATAGACTGCGAATTATCTCATAAAGATAAGAACTGAAAGCAATTCACAACATTTGTGTAAACAGATAGTAATCCATCTATACTGCGAATTATCTCATAAAGATAAGAACTGAAAGCAATTCACAACTGTTACCTAGTGATCTAATGCGTTACTATGACTGCGAATTATCTCATAAAGATAAGAACTGAAAGCAATTCACAACTACTTCATCGACTCGCGACCATTCACGCCTACTGCGAATTATCTCATAAAGATAAGAACTGAAAGCAATTCACAACCTGTAGGTGAATATCCTTTAGTATTAGAAACTGCGAATTATCTCATAAAGATAAGAACTGAAAGCAATTCACAACGATTGCATGGAATGAATACAAATAGACACAACTGCGAATTATCTCATAAAGATAAGAACTGAAAGCAATTCACAACAGTCAACTCGTGGCACTACTTATGGGTAACACTGCGAATTATCTCATAAAGATAAGAACTGAAAGCAATTCACAACAGTGCTGGTTATACAGGAACGGGGCAAGACACTGCGAATTATCTCATAAAGATAAGAACTGAAAGCAATTCACAACGGCTTTTCTATAAAAAAGAATCGGCCTTTGACTGCGAATTATCCTTTAAAGATAAGAACTGAAAGCAATTCACAACAATCGCCTTGATACTCACTTTTAGTTCCTACTGCGAATTATCTCATAAAGATAAGAACTGAAAGCAATTCACAACTAGGTGTTTCCCTTTTGCTTACAAAATTTAACTGCGAATTATCTCATAAAGATAAGAACTGAAAGCAATTCACAACGCCTGACACCAAGTCTAAAAAGTGGTACAAACTGCGAATTATCTCATAAAGATAAGAACTGAAAGCAATTCACAACGAAAACAAGCGTGCTAGGATAGCTAGTTAGACTGCGAATTATCTCATAAAGATAAGAACTGAAAGCAATTCACAACCATAAACTAATAATTAAATGTTTAAATTCAACTGCGAATTATCTCATAAAGATAAGAACTGAAAGCAATTCACAACCAAATTACCTAATAGCATTAGGTTGCTAAAACTGCGAATTATCTCATAAAGATAAGAACTGAAAGCAATTCACAACTCCTAGTGTGATCTCGCTTTGAGTTGTTGGACTGCGAATTATCTCATAAAGATAAGAACTGAAAGCAATTCACAACTAGAGATAAACTTTTAAAAAGACTCAAAAAACTGCGAATTATCTCATAAAGATAAGAACTGAAAGCAATTCACACAAACGAACGATAGTGGAAAGTCCAGTGGACTTTTCATAGTGAGGAGTGAGGCGGTGCGCTGGCTTTTACAAGTAAAAATGATCTAAAACATTTAAGCATAATAAAGATAAAATAACCTGCCGTTAATGGCAGGCAGGCTGAAAGCAATTCACACAAACGAACGATAGTGGAAAGTCCAGTGGACTTTTCATA
>JAHDIQ010000010.1:0-59038 GCA_020630715.1 Nonlabens sp. | reverse complement strand
CATAATAAAGATAAAATAACCTGCCGTTAATGGCAGGCAGGCTGAAAGCAATTCATACAAACTAACGACAGTGGAAAGTCCAGTGGACTTTTCATAGTGAGGAGCGAGTTGGTGCACTGGCGTTCACAAGTATAAATGGGATTTTAGAACATTTAAGTGCAATAAAAAGACAATGACCTACTTTTTCTGACAGGTAATTTGAAAGCAATTCAAGACTAATTCTAAGCCTATAGATTTCAATTATCAGCTATTCATTATGTATAAATGATGATGAATTACGCTTTCGCGAAAGCGAAATCCACCCAATTCTTTTTCTCACAATCCAAGATTATAACCTTATAAGATCTAAGATGCTTTTATGAGATTTATAATTACATGATTACCAATGATATAAAATAAGTATCTTTGCCACGAATTATGAAAAACCAATTTATTATGAAAACCAAATTATTATATGTGTGCCTTGCATTCATAGCCTTTACAAGTTGTGACGAACTGGATGAGTTAACCGAAGTAGATTTTAACACTACCATTACAGAGGAAGTAACCATCAATTTTTCTGATCAAAACACCACTTTTAGTGAAACCATCAATATTGATTTTGCAGGAAATAGTGATATTGAGCCTTATCTAGATCGTATCGAGGGAATACAGATCACAGATGCTTCTTATAGACTAAGCAATTATGTAGGAACTGCAAATGCCACAGGAACAGCTACTGTTACTGGTGCTGGTGAGACATTCGGGCCTTTTACACATGATTTTAGTGCAGATACACAAAGCATGGAAGAATTTGCGCTTACGGGTGCTTCTAAGTTAAATGCTTTAGAATCTACGTTAAGAAATACAAATCAATTATCAGTTTCTATTAACGGTGCTCAAGATCCAGCACAAAACGGTGAAGTAACAGCTATTTTTACTTTTAGACTTACTGTAACAGCACAAGCTTTATAAGTTACTTTAAACTATTTATACTCCATTTTAAAAAATGCCTTTCCATTTAGGAAAGGCATTTTTTTATTTAGATTGATCATCAAAGGTATCTAGTTTTAAATAGCTAGTGTCGTTTTGATCTAATTATAACAATTGATCGAAAACGAAATACTTCAAAACAAAAAAACCAGCTCAAAATGAGCTGGTTTCTATTACTATAAAATTACTGATACTTACGCCTCTACTTTATTTTTAGAAGCATTTACCGCAAGGTTGTACACTACAAGTCCAAAACCGATTTTATTCACAGCATCACCTATGTTGTAGATCACATCCATGTTAAGACCTAGACTGGACAGTCCATCATACCATCCTTCTGTTCCCGCCATGTAGCCTAATGGGTAAATTGCCCATCCTACTAATACAAACCAGCATAATGCTTTATGAGCTGTTAGTACGTGTCCGCCAGCAGCTTCTGCAAGTTTCTTTGCCTCTCCAAACCAGATCATGTAAGCGATAATGAAATATGCGATACCAGATGCAAGTCCCCATAAAGCTGGTCCAGCTCCTGTAGTATGGATTGCTTCTCCAAAGTATCCAGTTACTAACATCACTACTGACCAGAAGATCAATTTCCACATTAATGATTTTTTTGCGCCAGCTACTCTTAAAATTAAGTAGAACTCAACACACATTAACGGCACGGTTAGCACCCAATCCACATATCTAAAGAATGTAGGTGAGTCTTCAAATGCTGCCCAATAGTCGCGCATATAGAAATAATGCACTGCTGCAATAAAGGTAATAAGTCCTGATACTAAAATGGACACGCGCCACTTTTTATCAAAACTGTTCATCGATAGGAAAAAGAAGGCACTTGCTGCCATCATTGCCATACATCCTACAAAGAATGTAAATCCTACATAGTCATCTACTGCCATAGGCTTAGCCTCTGCAATAAAGTTTAAGAGTAATAATTTCATAATATAAAGTTTTTGTTCAGCTAAATTTACAAAACTTTAAACAATAGTGTTTAATAAAATAATGTTAACTTTAAACAAAATTAAAAGTTTGCTTAAAATACGTACCTATAAATACATTCTTGTAGCTCATTTGATGGCGTTAATTATGGGTCTTATCATGGAACATAGCCTATTAGATTTGATAGGTTACTTTCTAGTGTTAACTATAGGTGTAAGTCATGGTGCAAATGATGTCTCTATATTTTTTAAAGATCAAAAGGCAGATATTAAATCGATTATAAGATTCATCTTTAAGTACAGTCTTATTGTGGTTTTAGGAATCGGGATGTTTTTTGTAATACCTGATGTTGTATTGGTTCTTTTTATGATGGTCAGTGGATTCCATTTTGGTCAGGAACATTTTGAATCCTATGAGTTTGAAGCTAGTTTGCTTTCTTACTTGTTCTATTTAAGTTACGGTCTCCTTATTATCATGTCTTTAATTCATATACACCATATAGACAGTTTGCCTGTAATTAATGAGCTGGTATGGACACCTCTTAATAGTGATCACACTTATTGGATCGTTGTATCTCTTGTTACCGTAACGGCAATCTCTGGTATCATAAGGTTAAGAAAAGTAGGATGGCAACGGTTATTGATAGAGTTTTTATTTCTCCTTATTATATATATGCTGTTTTTAACTAGCACATTGGTTTGGGGTTTTGCGATTTATTTTGTGTTATGGCATAGTGTTCCTAGCATGAAAAACCAAATTCATCATTTGTACGGTAATGTTAATAGTGAGACGATATTACGGTATATAAAATCATCCTTATTATACTGGATCGCAGCAATAGTATTTCTAGCGATTCTTTATTATCTATTAAAGGATAACGAGGCACTATTTCTAACAATTATTGTTGCTTTTTTAGGTGGCATTACTTTCCCTCATGTATTTGTAATGCACAAGTTGAATAAATAATACCGTGTCATTATATCCTTAAAGGTGATCAAGGCTAATTGATTAATTAACCTACTTTTGCCATGAAATAATTACACATGGAAATCAACCTGACAGAATTTATAGGATATGCAGCAAGTGCGTTAGTTCTATTAGCATTTTTAATGAAAAATATTAGAACCCTAAGAATTATCAATTCTTTAGGTTGTATTCTCTTTGTAATTTACGGTGTGATGCTAGATAGTATTCCAGTAATTATTACAAATGCAGCCATTTTACTCGTAAATTTCTATTATCTATTTATTAAAAAAACAACTACTGAAGAAACAAAAACATCATGAAAATAGGACTTGCTCTTTCTGGTGGTGGTACTAAAGGTATAGCGCATGCTGGCGCTATTAAAGCGTTACAAGAATATGGTATTACCATACATAGCGTTGCAGGTACTAGTGCTGGCGCATTAGTAGGTGCACTGTATGCCGCTGGGAATTCTGTAGATGATATTAGCTCGTTTTTCTCCAGCTCAAATCTTTTTGACCCTAGAAAATTTGCTTTCAGAAGAGCAGGATTTTTAAATTCAGATGTTTTTGTAGATCACATCAAAAATTACATTCCTGTAAACTATTTTGAATCGCTAGAAAAATCGCTTCAAGTCACCGCTACTAATCTTAACACCATGAAGTTAAAGGTTTTTGATCACGGTGAATTATATCATCCTATTCTAGCTAGCGCAGCCTTTCCAGGTATATTTACACCGGTAGAGTTTAATAACGAAACCTATGTAGATGGTGGTGTGCTTAACAATTTCCCTGTTGATCTCCTAGATGATTGTGACCTGCGTATAGGTAGTTACGTCAATAAAGTAGAATACCTAGGTGATAAAAAATTAAAACGATCCTATGATGTTGCTAATAGAGCATTTGCCATAGGACAATATGATAAGGATAGGGCAAAATTTCATGATTGCGATATTCTTATAGAACCAGATAAATTGTACGATTATGGGCTTTTTAGCTTTAAATCACTTCAAAAAATGTTTGATATAGGTTATGATAGTGCTTGTAGAGCTTTAGACACTTCTAGTATCCTAAAAGACTTAACTTAATTTTTAAATAGGCTTTCTTATCTTTGCTTTATGGAACTAATTAAAAGATGTACTGGAATATTATTAGCACTACTCGTGCTATGTTCTACGATGTCTTTTACAGTTCATAAGCATTTCTGTGGTCCATTTTTAAAAGACGTTTCTGTTATCCTACCATCAGACGGTTGCGGTATGGAAATGTCAAATGACATGGCAGCATGTGCACTTGATAAAAAATCAAACTGCTGTAATGATCATACAGAAGTGATCAAAATCCAAGACGATTTAAAATTGACCTGGAACGACTTTCATTTCAAAGCACCAGTTGCGATAACAACAGCTTTTTTAAACTTCAATGTTTTAATCACGGGCGATGATTATAAACATTCCACTTTTATTGCCTACTCGCCACCGCTGGTCATTCAGGACATACCTGTGATGCACCAGTCTTTTCTTCTTTAGTAAAGTCCACTTTTTCGTATGGCGCATTGCGCTTAACAATAGTATTCACTTTATTAAAAAACACAAATGAAATATATTATTTATGTGGTTGTTGTGGTTTTCGCTTTCGCGAAAGCGTACTCACAAGGACCTCCCATAACGGCAGATAAGCCCATCATGTTAGGTGGTAAAAGTTTTACTATGAAAACCCTAACAGAAATCAGAAATACAGAGCGTGGCACTATTCTATACACACCTGTAATGCTGCACTATTTGCCTACCGCAAATATGCTAGTAGCTTTACATGTACCTTACACTAATTACAGCCTTAACGATGTAAATGGTAGTGGTCTAGCAGATATGAAAATTATGGGTAAATATCAGTTTTACCGCAAGGATGGCAAGGCAAAAACCTTCAGAATGGTTGCAAAAACATTGCAAACCCTACCTACTGGCGCAGATATTGATGTCATGGATATAGCGACCGGTCGTTATGCTGGATATTACGGTGTAGTAACTGGTTATGAAACCATAAAATATGGTATCTCTACAGAGATAGGTTACAACTGGATGCCAGATGGTACGCTAGATGAGTTTAGAGCAAAATTAGGATTCGGCCTACCGCTATTAAAACCGCAATATCCTAACAAACAGCTCAATCTCTATTTTGAATACAATAGTGTATGGTTGCACGAGCGTGACTGGTACCAGTTACTCTATGCACAAGGAATTCAATACGCGCTTAAAACAGTCACCTTTGACCTAGCAGTACAATTGCCATTAATCCAAGAAATAGATGCTGGTAGAGCATTAAACTACAGTGTGTTCCTAGGAACGCGATATACATTTTAACGGCGCAATAGTTGCACCGAAAACAGTAACCGGCGTGAGTGTTGCGCCAAAAATATAAAACAATGAAAAATATAACCATAATTTTAAGCATCGTGATCGGATTATTTGCCATCACGCAAGTCCAATCACAAAACAAAAAAGATAGAGATCAATTTGAAGTACAAGTAGATGGATTAGGATGTCCGTTTTGTGCTTACGGATTAGAGAAAAAATTTAAAGAATTCAAAGGAATCAAAGATATCGCGATCGATATTGAAACCGGTGACTTCTCATTTACCTATCCGTCAGAAAAAAACTTATCGATGACAGATGTGATTAACCAAGTTATCAAAGCTGGTTACACACCTAATCTAGCTACCATCGCAAGAGCAGATGGAACGATTGAAAATAATGAATCTAATGAAGACATTGCCTTAGGTGATCTTGAAGAAGATAAATTGTACGTGAACGGTATGTGTGGTATGTGCAAAGCGCGTATAGAAAAAGCAACTAGCGCTGTTCCTGGCGTGGCAACTGCATCATGGAATGTGGATAGTAAAATGCTTACCGTTGCTTATGATCCTGAAATCACGAATAAAGATTTTATTCAAAAAGCCGCAGCAAACGTAGGTCATGATACAAAAGATTCTCGTGCGACAGATGAGGCTTATCACAACCTACATGCATGTTGTAAATACAAGAGAGACTAATATGAAAAAGATTTTTATGATCATTGCAACAGCTGTTGTAATGATCTCTTGTAATGAGAAAGAAGCGATTCCTATGGAATGGCAATTTGAGAAAACGATAGACCTGGATGGTATTAACCCTATAGGTATTGCCCTAGACGGAAATGACATCTTCCTAAGTGATGGTGACCATAATCGTATTGTTAAGCTAAGTGATAGCGGTGAAGTCTTACAAATGATGGAAGGTTATAATAGACCTATGCATATTGATTTTGGCGAGGCTAGTTATTTAATTACAGATGATGGTATCACCACAGATCTATTAAAAGAACGCGCACTTTTTATACCAGAATATGGTAGAGATTCTATTGCCGTAATGAGAGATAACCATGTTTCATATATGGTTTTAAATGATTCTCTAGATGCACCAGCTGGTGTGAGTGTTTACAAAAATGAAATCGCCATTGCAGATTTCTACAACAATAGAATCCTGTATTATAACGGCGAAGCATGGATATCTATAGGGACAGAAGGTAAAGCGCTAGGAGAGCTTTCTTATCCTACAGATGTTCAACTTACTAGCGATTACATTTATGTTGCAGATGCTTATAATCATAGAGGTCACGTTTTTGACAAATCTGGAAAAGCAGTATCTTTTATAGGTGAAGATCAAAATATAAACGCCGCAACCGGATTATATGTTACAGATGAAGAAATTCTCATTACAGACTTTGAAAATAGTCGTATCCTGATTTTTAATCTAAAACATAAGTTGCAACAAATCCTTGAAACTGGAATTCACAAGCCTACAGATGTGATCATAGGTAATGATGTACTATACGTCACTAACTATCAAAAGGGCGAATTAGTAAGATACCAGCTCAAAGAGAAAATCAGTTCAAATGAATAAAGCGATATTAGGGTTTTTAATGTTATTACTGTGTAGTTGTTTACAAGACAAATCCAGCTATACAGTGAAACATCATGGCGCTTTAATAAATATTATGGGTGGAAATCTAGAGGCAACGGTGTCTCTAGATTCCATTCCTAAAGATCATCTATATGCTCTAGGAGCGATAGAAAATTTGAAAGGTGAAATACAAATATTTAACGGTGATTCATTTATAAGTCAAACTAAAAACAGTAATGATGTTAATATAATAAAGGATACAAATCATAAAGCATCCTTGTTAGTGTATGCTCAGGTAGAAGAATGGACATCACCACAGTTACTAGATTCATTTTCTACTAGTCAGGAACTAGAACAACAAATTAAAACCATAGCATTAGAAAAAGGAATTGATGTAAATCGTCCGTTTCCTTTTTTATTAGAAGGCAGTGTGAAAGAGATGAAATGGCATGTGATTAACTGGCCAGATAATGATCTTATACATACACACAAGAAACATCAAGAATCTGGCGCACATGGTTTGATCAACAATAGGACTGTAAAGATTCTAGGTTTCTATTCAGAAAAGCACAAAGCTGTTTTCACCCATCATAGTACATTTTTACACATGCACTTTAAAACAGATGATGATCCCATTATTGCTGGCCACGTAGATCATCTACAAGCTTATGATCTATATATATCTTTACCACAATGATGAATCAACACTTTCACATATCTGGAATGACTTGTAACGGATGTCGCAGCGACGTAGAACAACGTTTAAATGCGGTTAAGTCTATTAATAGTGCAACAGTTTCATTAGAGAAGGAAGAAGCTATAATTCAATCCAATAGTATTGTAGATATTAAAGAATTACAAACTGCTTTACCTAGTAAATACCATGTGAAAGCTATAGAGCAGCGCAATGTGTTTGATCATGTTAGTGATAAGGTTCAAGAAAACCAGCTATCAAAATTTCAACAACTTAAGCCTCTATTTTTAATATTGGGATATATTACCATTGCAACCATACTATTAAATTATTCTAGAGAGAATTGGGATGGAGCAATGCTTGATTTTATGGGGTTGTTTTTAATTGTATTTAGCTTTTTTAAAATGCTGGATTTAAAAGGATTTCCCGGATCTTTTAAAATGTATGATCCACTGGCAAAAGCTATTCCTGTCTATGGATGGGTCTATCCTTTTATAGAAACTGCTTTAGGACTGATGTTTTTAATGCGATTTGAAATTAGAATTGCTTTAATGGTAACCATAGCGATATTATCAATTACAACTATTGGTGTTGTAAAAACACTACTATCTAAAAAAAGTATTCAGTGTGCCTGTTTAGGTACGGCATTAAAACTTCCTATGACCGAAGCTACAATAATAGAAAATGGAATCATGATAGTGATGGCAGTGACCTACCTCTTCTCCATGTAAATTAGTTCTCGTATTCTTCTACGATCAATTTTGCCCACACAATGGCGTCCTCTACATTATCACATACGTTGAATGCTTTACGGTAAAACATACGTTCTAGCTGTATGGTCTCGTGATTCAAAACTTTATCTGTAACAATTGCCATTCCCACTAGATTAGGAATATTAGAAGCTTCTAAAAAAGCAGTAGGACTTACCGCATAATTAAACGCTCTATTAGCAATGTAAACTACTTTTTTCTTACCATAATGCTTTTTAACCACATCAGATAATAAGGATGTATCTTCAGAAAGTACCGCAGCGCCTTCTTTCATTTGAACAATCATATAATGTTCAAATAAAAAATAGTCTGAAAGATGATTACTTTCAAATCCTATAGGATGCGTTGTAGTCGTTTTGACACGTTTCATAAGATAAAAGTACGGTCATTACTAGTTAAAAAAAACTAATCTATTGAAAACGAAATCATTATTCTATCAACGGTAAGCAATAAACGTCTAATAGATGAACTACCATCGATTAAAGGGTACCACGTCTAGCTTGCTGTCGTTCTATTGCTTCAAAAAGCGCCTTGAAGTTCCCAACACCAAAAGATTGTGCTCCTTTACGTTGTATCACTTCTATAAACATCGTAGGACGATCTAAAACATTGTTAGTGAATAACTGCAATAAGTAGCCTTCATCATCGCGATCTATGAGAATACCGTGTTTCTTTAATAGCTCCACATCTTCATCGATCTCTCCTACTCTTTCCAGAATATCGTCATAATAAGTTTCTGGTACGTATAGAAATTCTACACCACGATCTCGCATGGCGCTTACTGTAGCAACAATATCATCTGTAGCAACAGCTATATGCTGTACACCAGGACCATTATAAAAATCAATATATTCTTCTATTTGAGATTTTTTCTTTCCTTTTGCTGGTTCATTGATAGGGAATTTTACACGACCATTACCGTTACTCATCACTTTGCTCATCAATGCAGTGTAATCTGTAGCAATATCATCATCTGCAAATGATATAATTTGAGCAAATCCCATTACTTCTGCATAAAATTTTACCCAAGTATTCATTTCATTCCATCCTACATTTCCTACCATGTGATCTATAAATTTAAGACCTACCGGTTCTGGATTATAATGTGATTCCCATTTTTCATATCCTGGTAAAAAGATACCATTGTAGTTTTTACGTTCTACAAAAATGTGAACCGTTTCTCCATAAGTGTAAATCCCGGAACGTACTACCTCACCATACTCGTCTTTTTCTACAACGGGTTCCATATAAGGTCTAGCACCGCGTTTTGTGGTTTCCTCAAATGCACTGCGTGCATCCTCAACCCATAGAGCTACTACTTTTACACCGTCGCCATGCAAGTTAATATGATCATTTACGTCACCACCTTTTTGTAATGGTGAAGTAAGTACTAGCCGTATTTTTCCCTGTTTTAAAACATAGGATACGGTGTCTTTACGACCTGTTTCTAATCCTGCATAAGCATGAGATTGAAAACCAAAAGCCGTTTTATAATAATGCGCCGCTTGTTTTGCATTTCCTACATATAATTCTACGTAGTCTGTTCCTAGTAATGGCAGGAAATCCTCTGCCTCATCAAATAATTTTTTTAATGAATATTCTGTGTTTACCAGGTTTTTTAAATCTTTTATTTCTTTAGACATGATTTGTTTTTTTGAGTGTTTATTGAATTTAGTAAGGTCAATATTCACTTACCACATGGCTCTGTAATGAGGAAGAATAATAGATTTAACAAGAATCATCTTTGGTATAATAGCTTAGGTTGACTTGATTGTAAAGATACTATTTTGTGTAGAAAGTTGATAGATTATGCTTTCGCGAAAGCGTGATATTTTTAAAAGCTCGAAACATAAAGAGAGTTCATAAAAAAATCGCCCTTAGGCGATTTTAAATTTTCAACTAATTGAAGATTTCAAATTAGAAACCTAATTCCGTTTGAACCAGTTTTGTAATATTTAGACTTTCCTCTGCATAAAGTACTGCATTCACAGAAACAACCATTTTATAACCGCGATCCTTAGCTACCTTTTGAATGGCAGCGTTCAATTTCTCGTAAATAGGTTTCATTAGTTTGTTACGTTCTGTGCTTAATTGAATCTCTGCTAGCTTCTGCGTGCGTTGTAATCCTTTTTGTAAATCATCTGCTTTCCTAGCTAGTTCTGCGCGTTGTTCTTCTGTAATGTTAGCATCTTGAGCCTGTTGCTTAATGTTATTAAATTCATTGTTAGCATTAACATCTGCGGCAGTTAATTCTGTTTGTAATTGTGAAGTAAAGGTCTGTATCTCTTGGTCTGCGACTTTAACCTCTGGCATATTTGCCATTAAGTAATCAGTATCTACATAAGCGGTTTGTGCAACGACTGTGCTTCCTAAGGCTACTAAAGCAAATAATAATATTTTTTTCATGATATAATTTTAAGTGGTGCAAGATAAAGAACTTGCTGTTTTTTATTTGTTAAATCGATATTTTCAATAACTGAGCCAAAAATAATCCTAGCTATCTTTTTACCGCAAAAAAGCCTCTCAATTCTTGTGACATGCCATCGTTTTCATAATTGATGACATACCAGTATGTACTAGATGGTAATGGATTACTATGATAAGTAGCATCCCATCCTACACCATCCGGAGCGATTTGCTTCAATAATTTACCGTAACGATCAAAGATATAAATACTATGTATCACAATATCATCACTATTTACTTCAATGGCCCAGAAATCATTAAAACCATCATTATTAGGAGTCACATAATCAGGAATTATAAATAATGGCACTTCTGGTTCTGGAATGATGACTACTGGATTAATCTCCAAATCAAAGCTAATTTCATCTTCACATCCAGACATGTTTATATCATAAACATATAGTGTTACTGGATAGGAACTAAATTCTGTAATATCAATCATATCTCCTGCTAGGTATGCATTACCTAGACCACCTGACTGCGTATAAAACTGTTCATTACCACTTAAATTTAATCCTGTAATCGTTGGAAATGTAAAACTACCTGTAGCGTTTTGATTTGCTAATGGATCTATTTCAGGTGATGCAACCACCGTAATTATAATAGATTCTGTGATGGTATTATTTGTAGCAAGTCCACTATCTGTAACAGTACATTCGTAAGTTGTAGTTGCGCTAGGTATTACTGTTGCCATTGCATTTATAGATAGGATACTTGAACTACCTAGAACAGACCATTCATAACTATAGGTTCCTTGAGCTGTTGAAGGATTTATTGTAGCGGTAAGTGTGACTGATTCCTCTGGACATAGGTTATCCATATCACTAGTTAAAACTAAGTTTAATGGTTGTGGTGTTATAATATCTAGTAAAAAAGATTCCTCATCATCACAACTACCATTATCATCATAGATATAAATTGTAACTGGAAAGGCAGTAAAATCTGAAGCTGTAACTACATCACCAGCATTGTATGGAGTTCCCATGCCATTAGGCTGTGTGTAATAAGCCTGGGTGCCTGTCAGTCCTGATCCTGTAATTGCTGGAAAAGTAAAACTACTAGTTGCATTTTGATCCATGAGATCTGTAATATCCACGACTGGTAATACATTAAAATCTGTCATGTCAAATCCCATTGCAGTTCCATTCTCAACACCAGAATCGCTAACCGTTACAGATACTGTTGTGGCTGCACTTAAGGTTACCGTTATGGTAGCTGTATCAGGAAAAACCGTTCCTTGACTATCATCCCAATTATAGGTATAGCTTCCGTAAGGTGCATTAGGAACTGGAGTTGCCGTAAGCGTTACTATATCTCCTGTACACACATCTTGAATACCACCAGGAGAAATGGTTACTTGTACATCCACAAATTCAACAACAAATTGTTCTATCAATTCACAACCACTCGCATCAATTCCATACACGTAAATAGTGGCAGGATTAGAAGCTAACATTGATGGTGTAATCATATCGCCAGTATTCCACGGTGTTCCTGAATGCGCGGGATTATCGTAAAAAGCTGTGTTTGCTGGTATGTTTGTACCAGTAACTACTGGTAAGGTATAAAAGGAATGCGCAATAACATTTGAAATCGCGTTCAACGATGGGATAGGGT
Organism: Nonlabens sp.; assembly: GCA_020630715.1. Classification (GTDB taxonomy): domain Bacteria; phylum Bacteroidota; class Bacteroidia; order Flavobacteriales; family Flavobacteriaceae; genus Nonlabens. The sequence continues at coordinate 46,677 of JAHDIQ010000010.1, read as the reverse complement.
TTACGGCAACCGTAATAGTAGCCGTTGCAATATTATCTGGAGCTACACGACCAGAATCTATGATGGTACATTCGTATGTGGTAGTTACGTTAATATTAATAGGTAAAATAGCGCTTGTTCCTACGACACCAGGTTGTCCTTGTATGCGCCATTCATAAGCATAAACTCCTAGAGGTGTGGCTGGATCTGGGGTAGTTGTTAGAGTTGTTATAGCATTACCACAATATTCTGGCGTTAAATCACCACTATCATCTATTTCTAGATCAATGGAGCATATCACATCACTTGCTACCTCTGCCGCGCCAAAGATATTTGAGCTCACTAGGTTACTACAATTTACCGTCGTTTGAGCCGTCATAATGTCTACAAACCTAGTATCGTTACCACCAGTTGCTACTAGCTCAAACGTGGGATTTGTAGCGCAAGGATTTGCGGTAATAATCGTAACCACACCAAAAACACTATTAAATCCAGCTACAGCCGGAATCGTCCCTACTAGTGAGGAATTTGAAGGATTGTTTATATCAATAAGGACTAGTTCGTTCCCATCTGCGCTTAGGTAAAGATTTCCATTGAAAAATGTTAAGTCACCAGCACTGGAAAAGTTTGTATTTCCTAAAAAAGTAGCTGTCATGGACGCAACATCAAATCTGAATAATCCGCCTAATCCGTCTGAGTGGACACCTAGTAAGGTTCCAGGAGATTCTTTTACTAACGAATCTACTCTAAAATTACCTGTAAACCCTATGATATTTAATAACCCTAATGAGGTTACATTTCCAGTAACTACGTTGATTTCAAATAGTTCATCGTTACGTATTCCGTATAAAGTGTCATCTGTATCACCTTGTGCGATATCAAAAAACGATGAGGTGTACGTCGCCACAACCGTACTCGTGCAATTACCTAAATCTGCTAATACGATATCTCCATTTGCTAGACATAGGTATGAAGTGTTTACAGATTGCGCTTTCGCGAAAGCGAAATTCAAAAAAACTAAAAGAATGAGTAGGGAATACTTTTTCAAAAAAAACGGTCAATAGATTAATGCTGCAAAAATAGTTTTTTAATCTGCAGATGTTTTAATGCTAGTTTAACAAATAGTCAAGTATGATCTGGCGTATCTTAGGCAAAATTTATCCGATGAAACAATTATTCACTTTACTAGGGTTTTTTATTATTTGTACTGCAAGTGCACAGTATGATCTGGTCTACAAACTGGAAAAAGATGGTGTTTATCCTCAAAAACAAACCGTAATCTCAGAACAAAAACAAGTCATAAATGGTTTCCCACAAGAAGTTACTACTGTTATAACTACTGATGCAGATTACATCGTAAGAGACATTATCGATGGCGTATATCATATTGATATCGTGATTAAAAAAATGTCAAATGAGTCTAAGTCGGCTATGGGGACAGAGAGTATGTCATCAGAAGGACCAGCGAGTAATCGTATGAATACGCTCTTTAAAAACATGTCAAATAAACCTATTAAGGTCACTATGGATCAATATGGTAAATTATTATCCATAAACGTAGACGCACAATTAAGTGGTTTAATGGATGGTGTGGAGATGCCAGAAATGCAAAAACTATCTGTAGAAAGTGCTATGAAAGCAGAAATGACTGCAGAAAAACAAAAAGTAAGTTATGAGATGCTTACGGCTATTTTCCCAACGCAAAATGTAAATGTGAGTGATACATGGAATCAAAGTTTAACGATTAATAGTGTAGGTAATTTTGATACTATCGCCATCAACAAACTAGAAAGCGTTACTGATAAAACCTATGTCATTTCCAGCACAGCAGACGTAAAAACCCCAGAAGACAATACGACAAATTTAAACGGCATGGATGCGATTATTAATTTAAGCGGTCCTAGAACTGCCACTTACACTATAAATCGTGCTACAGGATGGATTACAGAAGCGGTGATCAATCAAAGTCTTAATGGAGATATTACGATAAAAGCAAATGCAAACATACCAGAAGACATGAAGATGTCGATGGAAACCGTAACTACTTCTAGAATGGACGGAAGAAAATAACTCTCTTTTCTTAGGTATTAAAAAAGGCTGTGAATTAAGTTTCACAGCCTTTTTTGATTAACGTTTTTTCCTGCGGTTTGCGTTTTTATCACCTCGCGTTTTTGGCTTTTTATATTTCTTTGCAATCTCTCGGCGGTAACTACCACCTTGATTTGTTTTTTGATTTTTTTCTTTCTTCTCGTGAAAAGACGCGCCACGTTCTTCTTCTATAATCTTATGTGGATTATTTAGTTCACGTACCACTGGTTTTTCCTCAGGAGTCTTGCGTTTAGAAATTTCAACTTCATCTGGAAAGGTGATTTCAGGAATCTGGTAATCCATTAATTGCTCTATCGCAATCTTGTGTTCTTTTTCTTTTTCAGTGTAGAACAGAATGGTCTTTCCTTTTTCTTGGGCTCTACCACTACGACCTATACGGTGCATATAATTTTCTGCAAATGCTGGCGTATCCATGTTGATCACATGAGATACTTTATCTAGATCCAGTCCACGTGCCATTACATCTGTTGCGATTAGAATGCGACGTTCACCAGAATCAAATAGCTCTATACTTCGCAATCTATAGTTTTGAGTTTTGTTAGAATGAATTACAGCGATCTCATCACCGTATTCTTCTAGCAGTTCTTCCTGTAAACGGTCTGCGCTTTTTTTATTACCCGCAAAAACAAGGACTTTTGAAAACTCCTCTGGATCTTTTAAAAGATGTTTTAAGAGATTTGCTTTAGTATAAAAATTCTCAACAGCATAGCAGGTTTGCTCTATGTTTTCTAATCGTGTACCACTAACTGCTACAGAAACTTTATCTGGATTGTAGAAATATTCTTTAATAAAATCCTCAATCTGATCTGTCATGGTAGCACTAAACATGATGTTTTGGCGCTTTTTAGGCAAGTGATCAAATATATTAGTAAGCTGAAATCTAAAACCTAGATCCAGCATCACATCCACCTCATCAATAACTACCTTTTTACAGGTTTTTAGTTTTACCGTTTGGGCGATGATTAAGTCATACAATCTTCCAGGCGTTGCTACTAGAACATCTACACCACCTGCAACGGCACGTTTTTGAGTATTGATATTGGTACCACCGTAAATACCTAGTACTTTTAAATTGATATAAGAAGCATAACTCTCAATTTGCTCTACCACCTGAACTACTAGTTCACGCGTAGGAACTAAAACTAGTATTCTAGGGTCTAAAGGCGTGGCATATTTCAACTCATGCAATAACGGTAACATATAACCTAAGGTCTTACCAGTACCAGTTTGGGCAATTCCTATCATGTCTCTACCTGATAGAATTACAGGAAATGCTTGCTCCTGAATAGGCGTCATTTCTGTAAATCCTAAATCTGTCAATCCATTGCGCAATGGCGTGGATAAATTAAGATCTTCAAATAGTTTCATTCGTAATTTTTTTGCAAAGGTAGTTGAATAGTTTTTGTGTAAATGAGTCTACTAGTGCTTAAGATACAGAGTTTATTGATGCCGAATTATAGATGTTGATTAGATTACTGAGAATCAAAAAAAACAGCCCAAACCTTCTACGTATCTTTGCTATCTATGCATGATAACAATCCACACAAACACGGTTACGACCTACAGCAACTAGCACAAAGCTATCCAGCGCTAGAACCTTTTTTTATTACTAAAGAAGATGGTCAGATCAGTATTGATTTCTCTGATGCTGATGCGGTGCTAGCCTTAAACGCAGCGTTGTTAAAACTGCATTATGGAGTTGAAAACTATACCTTACCTCAAGGATATTTATCACCACCAGTACCTAGTCGTGTGGACTACTTACTCCATATCGCAGATCTGGTAGGTAAAGATCATAAAACAGGTTTAGACATCGGTACTGGAGCAAATATGATCTATCCGATATTAGGAACTGCTCTTTTCAACTGGAAAATGGTAGGTAGTGAAGTGGATGAGGATAGTTACGCTTTTGCGAAAGCTTTAAAAGAACAAATCTCTCTACCTAAATCACACAAGAAATCACATCTAGAAATACGATTACAATCTGATCGTGGATCAATACTAAAGAACATCATAAAACCAAATGAACTCTATGATTTCACCATGTGTAATCCGCCGTTTTATAGTAGTGAAAATGAAGCTTTCAAAGCAAACAAACGAAAAAATGCAAATTTAGGTACTGTTTCATACCACCGTAACTTTAAGGGTAAATCACATGAATTATGGTGCAATGGTGGCGAGGCGCTTTTTGCAAAACGACTCATTAAAGAAAGTGTTGATTTTCAAAAACAGGTAGGCTGGTTTACCTGTCTCATATCGCGTAAAGAAAACGTACCAAAACTAGAAAAGCAACTTAACAAACTAGGCGCGACACATCAAGTTATTCCTATGAATAGTGGCCAGAAAAAAAGCCGATTTATTGCTTGGAAATTTTAGACAGGTCGCTTTGCTCCTGATTTAATGCGGTTTCTTTAGCATCATTATCTTTAAAATTATGACATCCTGTACAGGTACAGCTGATGCATTTTGAGGTGTTCTTATCAATATTCATATTATAGTAATGTGGTAGGTTCTACAAAATCTGTTAGTGGGATATGTTCACTTTTTAAGGCATTTATTCCGCCTATGACATCTTCTACATTTTTAATCTTATGATTTTTAAGAATACTAGCCGCTATCATACTGCGATATCCACCTACACAATACAACAGATAATTACCACTAGGATCTAAAGTCACTACATCATCCTGTAGTTGATTTAACGGCATGTGAATAGCACCTGGAATGTGCTGTGATTGAAACTCACTGGTCTTACGTACATCTAGTAAGGTGATTCCTTGTTTACGCAATTCATTAATAAACTGATCTGGTGCAATACGTCTGGTTTTACGTAACGGCCTGTCAGAATTGATCCATGAATTCATACCACCTTTTAAAATACCTAGACAGTGGTCAAATCCTACTCGAGCTAATCTAGTAACAGCTTCTTCCTGCGTACCTTCATTACAAACTAACACAATAGGAGTATCTATTTTAGGAATCACAGTTCCTACCCAGCTAGCAAATGCGCCATCCAGTCCTATATTCACACTACCAGGAATAGCTGCTAGGGCATAATCACTTGCACTACGTGTATCTAGAATTACCGCTTTATTTTTAATCGCAGTAATCACAAAATCGCGCACTTCTAATTCAACTAATGCCGTTTCTAAAATCTTATGTAAATGAGCATATCCTTGCATATTAAGCAAGACATTTTGTGGGAAATATGATGGTGGTGGTGCTAATCCTGCTAGGACTTCTTTTACAAATTCACTCTTGGTCATATCTGCCCGTAAGGCATAATTAAGTAACTTTTGATTTCCTAAGGTATCTGTACGTTTCTGACTCATCTTTTTACCACAAGCACTACCAGCACCGTGATTAGGATAGATCATCAACGCATCATCCAGTGGCATGATTTTATCTCTTAAGGAATCGTATAACATTCTGGCTAGTTTTTCTTGAGTAAGATCTGCTTTTACATGTTGTGCTAGGTCTGGTCTTCCTACATCGCCTATGAACAGCGTATCACCAGTAATTAAACCTTGCTCTTTTCCATTTTTATCTATAAGTAAAAAGCAGGTACTTTCTAAGGTATGACCTGGTGTATGAATGACTTTAATCATTGCATCACCTAATTTAAAAATCTGTCCATCTGTTGCAGTAACTGCATTAAAATAAGGTGATGCTGTAGGTCCATAAATGATTTGGGCACCCGTTTTAAGTTGCAAATCCAGATGACCACTCACAAAATCTGCATGAAAATGAGTTTCAAAAACATACCTTATCTGGGCATTATTTGCGGTTGCCATTTCTAGATATGGCGCCACTTCTCTTAAAGGATCAAAAATGGCTACCTCGCCATTACTTTCTACGTAATACGCTGCGTGCGCAAGACAATTTGTGTAGATCTGTTGAATTTTCATGGCTTTAATTTTTAGTAATGGGTTCTAGTGATTTCGCGTTCTTTTGATTTCGCTTTCGCGAAAGCGTCATAAAAAGAAGCCTGTGCCGCACATGCGATGTACTGAGCTTGTCGAAGTGTTGCTGTAGGAAAGTGGTATCGTTTTCATCATCCTGCTTATGATGATCTAATTCTAGTTGAGAAGCTTTAAAATCCTGTAAAAACTGCATGATCTTATCACCTTTTACATGATCCATCACAACGATTTTATACCATTGTGGATGGTGATGATTATCTGGTACTAAACCGTAAGTGGTTGCTATAACCGGCGTGATAAAAGAATGATGGATGGCGACAATATTGCTTCCTTCAAAATGAATTAAACGCACATTCCAATTCAATAATTGGTTTTTTAGTCTAGTCGTACGATCTGCAAGTGCAAGCATGCGCTCTGCCCAGTCATAAGGACCGTAATTCATTAAAATTTTATAAATACTTATGGCATTTGCACCGCTACGACTACCTACTAGCGTGCAGTCCATACCAGCGACGTATTGAGCACTATCAGTCAGACTATATTTTAGTAAACCTTTACGTATGACAAAAATCCCAGTGCCATAAGGCGATTGTAACATTTTATGCGCATCTAATGTGAAAGAATCAATACGTGAATCGTTAAAATTAAGTGGTTGATCTGGATGCGTAAACGGTAAGAAAAAACCACCATAAGCACCATCTACATGAACTTTCACTTTAAATTCTGGATGATTATTTAATACACTCATGTAATCATCTAGTTGATCTACAGATCCATACATGGTGGTCATCATATTACACACTAATATGATTTTATCAATTCCTTGCGATGCTAAAGCTTCTATCGTTATCGCCAGATGGTCTGAATCAATGACTCTAGTATCTGTATTTACTTTGATTTTGGTAATAGTGAGATTTAATAGGTTTGCTGCCTTATCCATGCTGTAATGTGCATCTTCACTGCACAATACTGCGATAGAGCTGTAATCTTTATGAAGTTGATGGACTTCATTAAACAAGTTCCTATAGACCCAAATCGCTTGTATGTTTCCTTCTGTTCCACCAGATGATACGTAGCCATCCACGCTATCTGGTAGGGCTTTTAAAATATCCTCACTTATGATTTTAATAACTTGTGCTTCTAGGCGTTGTGTTCCTGCAAAATAAGGTTCAGACAGGTCTGTATCTGTGTGCACACCTATATGATTAGGATTATTAATGAGTGTTTTTAAATAGGTAGATCCTTCTAATACCTGAGAATCTGGAGCAAATTCTTGCTTATCTAAATGTGATGCAGGCACACCCATTTTAGGGCTATCATAATAATTAATATTATGCGATAGCGCTTCTAGAATATTCTGATCTATGCGGTCTTTTGATAACCGTTTCCAGTTAGGATATACATTTAGATAAGTCACGAGAAAATGTTTCTTCTAATTGTGGGCTAAAGTATTTCTATTGCACACCGTAGAACATGACAATTGTCAGTTTTGTGTAATTAATGACTTGTTTTTATGCGTAATTATGAAACAAGAACAGCTTAACGTAAGATCTATTCGCCCGTTTATAGGTGCAACAGATTATTTATCTTCTATTGATTTTTATAAAACTATCGGTTTTGAGGTAAAAACTTTATCTCATAATATGAGTTTATGCATTATGGATGGTCAATCGTTTTATCTACAAGATTATGCAGTTAAAGACTGGATTGATAATACGATGCTCTTTTTAGAAGTAGACCATCCAAAGCAGTACTATGATTTTTTAAAATCATTAGATCTCACTCGTAAATTTCCTAATGTAAAACTAAAAGAAATGGTTTATCATGAATGGGGAAAAGAGTTCTTCTTGCATGATCCTAGTAATATCTTGTGGCACATAGGTTGTTTTGATAAGTAATGATTGTTAATTTTAACGACTGCACTATAAAACAAGCTATGTTCGGATTATTTAAGAAAAAAACAGAATTAGAAAAATTACAAGAGGAGTACAAAAAATTGATGGGAGATTTCCATAGGCTTTCTACTTCTGACAGATCTGCCGCAGATGCAGCTTTTGCAAAAGCAGAAGAAATAGGTAAAAAGATGGACGCCTTGCGCGAGGCTTAGGAATTAGTCTAGAAACTTCAGTGATTTACATTTCAATCAAAAAGTAATATCGAGCGTAAGTGGAGATATGGTGTTTTTTATTCTCACATTGTTCTCGACTGCCGCTCGAACTGGAATTGAAATATCGCTGGATATTACTTTAGAGCATCACTTATAAATAGCAAATTACTAGGTTGTACTAGCAATGACGATGCAACGTTTTAGAAGCATGCAAAAGTTTTTCCCTAACACTAATGTATAAACCTTCCTAAATTTCGAGTTCGAGTTCGAGTTCGAGTTCGAGTTCATCCTACTACATCTGCTCTGGAACTTCTATTCCTAGTAGTGAACACGCATGCTTAATGACCGTTGCAGTTTTGTAGCATAGAGATAATCTAAAGTGCTTCATCGTGGCATCAGATTCCTCTACAATTTTAGGCACATTCTGATAGAAAGAATTGAATTCTTTTACTAGATCATAGATGTAGTTTGCGACTAATGCTGGACTGTAATTTTTTGCAGCATTTTGCAGTACTTCTGGATATTGCTGTAATACTTTAATTACGGTTTTATCCTTATCTGTTAAAGGTAAATTTGTGGCTACCTTGCTAGCTTTATCAGTATATCCAGACTTCTTTAAAATCGACTGAATACGTGCATGTGCATACTGGATAAATGGACCTGTATTTCCTTGAAAATCCACAGATTCTTGTGGATCAAACATCATACTCTTTTTAGGATCTACTTTAAGCATGAAATACTTCAAAGCTCCTAAACCTATCATTTTATACAAACGCTGTTTATCATTATCATTCATGCCATCCAGCTTGCCTTGCTCTTGGGCAATTTCACGAGCCGTCGCGGTCATTTCTTCCATGAGATCATCTGCATCTACTACAGTTCCTTCACGAGATTTCATTTTCCCAGATGGTAATTCAACCATACCGTAGCTTAAGTGATACAGGTTTGCTGCCCAATCGTATCCTAATTTCTTAAGGATTAAAAACAATACTTTAAAATGATAATCTTGCTCATTACCTACGGTATATACCATAGAGTTAATATCGTGATCTTTTACACGTTGTATAGCTGTTCCTATATCTTGAGTCATGTAAACTGCCGTTCCATCACTGCGCAGTACGATTTTTTCATCCAGCCCATCATCTGTAAGATCTATCCATACAGATCCATCTTCTTTACGATAAAAAACGCCACTTTCTAAACCTTGCTGTACGACATCTTTACCTAATAAATAAGTATTACTCTCATAATACAAACTATCAAAATTAACACCTAGGTTTTTATAGGTGGTTTCAAAACCGTCATAAACCCAACTGTTCATTTTTTTCCATAACGCTACAACCTCATCATCGCCTTGTTCCCATTTACGCAACATTTGTTGGGCTGCGATAATCGATAGAGCTTCTTTTTTTGCTTCATCTTCTGTTTTACCAGTAGCTATTAAATCAGCAATTTCTTTTTTATACTGCTGGTCAAATTTCACGTAGTAATTACCAACTAACTTATCGCCTTTTAAACCAGTAGATTCTGGTGTTTCACCATTCCCATATTCTTGCCACGCTAGCATGGATTTACAGATATGAATACCGCGATCGTTAATAATCTGGGTTTTATTAACCTTACGACCTGTTGCCGCAATAATTTGAGCTACTGAATAACCTAATAAATTATTACGGATGTGTCCTAAGTGTAACGGCTTATTTGTATTAGGTGAACTGTACTCTACCATTACGCCTGGTGCGTTCTCATCCACTGGTGTGGTACCGTAGGCATCGTTTTGTAAAATGGCATTAAAATCTGATAGTAACGCCGCGTCTGCTAGTGTGACGTTCAAAAATCCTTTGATCACCTCATAACTAGAAATGAGGTCGCTAGTAGCGAGTAGTTGTGTACCTATTTGCTCACCTATAACCGCTGGATTACCTTTAATCTGACGTAACATAGGAAATACCATCACGGTAAGATCACCGTTCTGATCTTTTCGCGTAAGCGTAATTTCTACATTTTCTAATGCAACATTAAACTCACTATTCACTACCGTTTTTACGGCTTCTACCAGTTGGTGATGTAGCGTCATGATATCAAATTTAAGCTTGCAAAGATAAGGATTATGAAAGGCTTAACGCCTTTACCTGACTAAGAAAACTAACTTTACCACATGCTGTACAACGTCTCATATAACGATCCGGAAACTACGCGTTTAATTAAAAATGAAGTAGGAAAGGTTTTAAGCTTACGCGAAAGGTGGAAACTCAAAGGCTCTGGTTCTCCTAAACTCTATATCACTAGCTGTAGCATCCAGATTCATAATCTTTTAAATGTGGATAACAGTCTTAATGTTTGTAATATCGAATTGCGTGCAAAAGGAATCATCGTCCGGTTTAGATCCAGACTAGAAACCTATGCCTTACCTATCGCCTACTGGAAACTCAATTTATACAAAGGTCGTGCGCAGGAATATAGTATTTACAAAGACAATTACTTTGTAAAAGTAAAAGCAGATCGCAAAGCGATTCATGAGTTTTTTCACAAAATCATAGATCAGAAAAATCAGCAAGGTTTTGAATATGTGGACGATCTATAGCTAGCACCTATATTTGTAACATGCGCTATCTAATTTTATTTCTTCTTATTACCATTGTAAGTTGTACTAATAACGATTCTAATTCGGCAAGTGAAGATGCGACTTACTATAAAGGAATGGATCTATCATTCCTAGAAGAACAACTTGCAAAAAACGCCAGTTATAAAGATGCTCAAGGAAATGAAGTTTCAAATGTCGTAGGCTATCTCTCTAATCAAGGCACAAACTTGATGCGTATACGACTATGGATCAATAATAGTGATGGGAAATACAACCTCAACTATGTAAAAAGGCAAGCATTGATTGCACAGCAACATAATATGGATTTTTTATTGTGCTTTCATTTTTCAAACACTTGGGCAGATCCTGGAAGTCAAGATACTCCAGCCGTATGGAGTTCCTTAAACATTAACGACCTTTCTACAGAATTAGAAGAATACACCACAACCGTTTTAAGAGAATTAAGAAACCAAAACACGTTGCCACAACTAGTTCAAATAGGTAATGAAACTAATAACGGTATGTTATGGCCACTAGGTCTTATCTATGAAAATGGAAATGAGAATTGGGATAACTACGTGCAACTTACACAATCCGCTATTAATGGCGTTAAAAGTATTAGTCCAGATTCTAAAATCATGATTCATCATGCTGGTATTTCTACAGCTCCCTATTTTTTTGAGCAACTGGATAATAGAAATGTGCCTTATGATCTGGTAGGCTTGAGCTACTATCCATGGTGGCATGGTGATGATCTAGATATCATGGAAGCAGATTTAAGATCATTTGCAGCAAATCAAGACAAGCCAGTAATTATTGTAGAAACATCTTACCCATTCACACTAGACTGGAATGATAACACAAATAACAACATAGGACTTACCAGCCAGTTAGCACCTGGTTACAGCGCCACTATATCTGGACAATATTCATTTCTAAAACGAATAAATGATATTGTAAAAAACCTACCTGATGATAAAGGAATAGGTTTTTGCTACTGGGCACCAGACTGGATTGCTGTTAATGGTGCTAATGAAGGATCTAGCTGGGAAAATATGGCACTATTTGATTTTAATGGAATTGCCACACAAGCAATAGAGATTTATTCTGAGGAATAGACAGCGTATTTATCCATTTGCGATATTTGATATAAGTAAATAAATCTGATGCTTTGCATCTTTATGGTGAGATCATGTAACAAATGCATCATCACCTAGTCTAACACAACAAATCAAACCATAAACTCATGTTACTAAGTCTTAAAAACGTATCAAAAACTTATAAAAACGGTGTAAAAGCACTAGATGATGTTACTATAGATATTCAGGCAGGAATGTTTGGTCTACTAGGACCTAATGGTGCTGGAAAATCATCTATGATGAGAACCATCGCCACCTTACAATCTCCTGATAGTGGTGAGATACATTTAGATGGTTTAGATATTTTAAATAACAAAAATGAGTTTAGAAAAACACTAGGTTACTTACCACAGGAATTTGGCGTGTATCCTAAGATGAGTGCGCATGATTTACTGCATTATTTTGCTAGTTTAAAAGGTATTACAAATAAAAGCGAGCGTAATGAAATAGTGGATAAAGCACTAGAAGTAACTAACTTAAGTGAGGTTCGCAACAAGTATGTCGCTGGTTATTCTGGTGGTATGAAACAACGTTTTGGTATTGCTCAATTATTACTTAACGATCCTAAACTCATCATTGTGGATGAACCTACTGCTGGATTAGATCCTGCAGAGCGTCATCGTTTCCTTAATGTATTAAGAGAAATTGGAACAAATCATATCGTAATTTTTTCAACCCATATTGTGGATGATGTAAAAGAACTTTGTACGGATATGGCAATTCTTAATGGTGGTAAAATCTTATCGCAAGCAACACCACGAGAAATGACCGCAGCGCTATCTGATAAGGTCTGGACCATCACCGTAGAAAGAGATAAAATTGACGAATTACAACGTGATTTCCATGTCATATCATCAGCATATAATGAAGACAACATGCTAAATGTACGTGTTTACGGCGATCTAAGTCCTGGTGATGCTTTTACAAAAGCTACTCCTACACTGGAAGACGTGTATTTTACCACTTTAAACAGAAATGAATCTCCTGTAGAATCTCAAATAGCATAAGCATGTTTTCAACTATTTTCTCTCACGAAATAAACACGTGGTTTAAGAAACCATTGTTTTACATTTTTGCCGGAATAATGCTAGGATTAGGAGTTCTAATAATGGCAATAGCACTAGGCGTCTTTAGTTCTGATAACGTTACTGTAACAAGTAACACTTATTTAAACAGTGCACTTGCCATTACGGGACTTTTGAGTGAACTATCAATACTTGCTTATTTGATGATTCCATCTATAACAGGTGCCACTATTTATCGTGATTTTAAAAACAATATGTCTAACGTATTGTACAGTTACCCTTTAACAAAAATTAATTATTTATTAGCAAAATTCAGCGCTGGTATCATAATTAATTTACTGATTCTTCTAGCATTAGCGGTAGGATTAATCATAGGAACTTATCTACCTGGTGCTAATGAGGAACTTTTAGGCCCATTTCATATTTGGAATTATGTACAACCATTTTTGGTAATCATTGTTCCTAATGTGATTTTCTTTAGTGCAATTGTATTTGCCATAGTGGTATTCACGCGTAATATGAATATAGGATTCATGACCATTTTGGGATTAATTATTCTTCAATTAATTGCTCAAAACATGTCTGTAGATGTAGATGACCGCTTCTGGTACACACTATTAGATCCGAGAGGTAGTGTAGCTCTTACAGATATTGTAGAATATTGGACTCCAGCTGAGCAAAATGAACGTACGATCCCTTTCAGTGGTGTACTTTTATATAATCGTTTATTGTGGTGCGGGATTTCACTACTGGTTTTACTAGGTGTTATCTTCAAATTCAATTTTGCTCAAAACGCCGCTAGTTGGAGTTTCTTTAAAAAATCTGGAAAACGAATTGTTAAGAAGAACATCAGTTCTGTTGAGAAAGTGATTATGCCAGTAGCTACTCAAGATTTCTCTTTTGTAGGTAGATTAAAAACGATGTGGCAAATCGCAAAAAGTGATACTGCATATATTCTAAAAGGATGGCCTTTTATTATCATAGGTGTGCTCGCTGTTACGCTTACATTTGTTATGATGTCATTTTCATCGATGATCTATAGCACGTCATTATTACCTAAAACATGGGTAATGTTAGCCGAACCATCCACCTACATCTTATTATTCACCTATCTTTTAATTCATCTCTATTCCGGATTTTTGATGGATCGGGCAAAAGCAGCTCATCTGCATCAGATCGTAGATGTAACACCTACCCAAAACTGGGTATTTATAGGTTCTAAGTTTATCGCTCTAGTAATTATGGTTGCGGTATTTCAAGTCTTACTAATTCTTTGCGGTATTATTTATCAAGCGTTAAATGGCTTCTTTGACTTTCAATTAGATATCTATTTATTCCAAGGGTTTATCATCAATATCTGGCGATATGTGCCATGGATATGTCTAGCACTTTTAATTCACACCTTAATTAAAAACAAGTGGCTAGGACTTGTACTTTTATTAGTTATCGCTGTTGCAATTCCATCGTTACAGGATGCTTTAGGTGTAGATCAAGCCATTTTCCAATTTAATTCTGGAGGAAATCCTAGCCCATCTGATTTTATGGGTTACGGTTCTGCATTACCACGTTACTTTACGTTTAGAACATACTGGATATTATTTGGTGTCATTTTATTATTACTTGCAATTGTATTTTATAGGCGTGGAATGGGCACTAACGTTAAAGAACGTTTCGCTTTCGCCAAAGCGAGATTTTCAAAACCTATTCTTATCACTGGCATTTTTTGCTTACTAGGGTTTATTGCTATAGGTAGCTATTCCTGGACGGTGAACAATGTTTGGAATGAGCGCATGAGCGGAAAAGAACGTGAAGAATTACGTGTTAGTTTTGAAAAGGATTTAGGGAAATTTAATGGCCTACCTCAACCTAGAATTGTTGCCGTGAATACTTTTATGGATATGTTTCCTGAGACAAAGGACTTTAAAGCTGGTGCGACCTTTTTAATGGTAAACAAGGACAGTGTATCCATTGACACATTACACGTAAGTCTAACTAATTATCCAACTGAAATTGTACTAGATCGCAAGGCTGAAATCGTGTACGATAACGAGGAGTATGATTATCGTATGTATGCATTTGAAAAAGCGCTACAACCAGGAGACACCTTAGAATTTAAATTCACAACAGAAAATAAACCTAATCGCTTTCTAGATAATAACTCACCTATTGTTAGTAATGGGACCTTTGTAAACCAAGGACAGTTATTCCCTTCTATAGGTTACAATGATGGTTTAGAATTACGTAATCAACAAGTGCGTGAAAAGTACAATCTACCACCTAAAGACCGTTTACCAGACCCAAACAAACCTGGAGTTAGAGATAATAATTACATAGGTGGTTATAGTGACTGGATTGACTTTGAGGCGACGTTAAGTACCTCTCCAGATCAGATTGCTATTGCACCTGGATATTTAATCAAAGAATGGGAAAAAAATGGTCGTAAATACTTCCATTATAAAATGGATAGTAAAATGCTCAACTTTTATTCATTCATGAGCGGTGAATATGCAGTAAAGCGCGAGGTTCACAACGGTATAAATCTAGAAATCTATCATCATCCAGATCACACTTATAACCTAGATCGTATGATGACAGGATTAAAGGAAGGATTAGACTATTTTGGTACTGCATACACGCCGTACCAGCATAGACAGGCACGTATTATCGAATTCCCTAAACAGTTTGGATCATTTGCACAGGCATTTGCAAATACAATTCCTTTTAGTGAAGGTGTAGGATTCATTGCAGATGTGGATGATGAAGATAAAGATGCTGTAGATTACTCACTAGCTATTACAGCACATGAGCTTGCGCATCAATGGTGGGCACATCAAGTAATAGGTGCAAAAGCTAAAGGTATGACCCTACTTTCAGAAAGCATGTCAGAATACAGCTCACTTAAGGTTCTAGAACGTGTTTATGGAAAGTATCAGATGCGTCGTTTCCTAAAAGACAATATGGATCAGTACCTCACTGGTCGTACAAGTGAAACAATTAAAGAACAACCACTTATGTATAATGAAAATCAACAGTATATTCATTATCGTAAAGGATCTGTAGTTCTATACGCAATGAGCGACTATATAGGTGAAGACGTATTCAATGGCGTAGCCAAACGTTTTGCACAGAAATATCAATTCAAAGATGCTCCTTATCCGGTATCTACAGAATTTGTTGAAGACCTAAAAGCAGTAACACCTGATTCATTACAATATCTTGTAAAAGATATGTTTGAAACCATAACCTTATACGACAACAAGATCGATGAAGCATCATATACTGAATTACCTAATGGTGATTACCTCGTGAATATTGATGCTCAAATAAGCAAATACCGTAGCTATAAAAAAGGTAAAAAAGATTACAGCGATACGGCGCAAGACAGCCTGCTATATGTTAAAGAAAAAGATACCATCTCTTCATTACCATTAGCAGATTATATAGAGATAGGCGTTTTAGGTGAAGAGGATCCTGAAACAGGAAATGAAAATGTACTGTATTTAGAGAAAATAAAAGTCACAGATATTTCGTCAACTCATGACGTTATTGTTAAAGAAAAACCTATCGAAGTTGGAATAGATCCATTCCATAAATTAATAGATAGAAACTTGAGAGACAATCGAAAGAAGGTTTCTGCAAAGAAATCTTCAGCTAAATCTGAGACATCTGATTAAGCCATCTTTCTTAAAGAATATAAACGCAGTCATAACGACTGCGTTTTTTGTTTTAACATAGTTCTTTAAACCTCTTGCAGGAATCATAGCTATCTTTAAAACATGAGAGTATTACTTACCGGTGCAAACGGTTATATAGGCGTACGATTACTTTATGAGTTGTTAAAGCAAGATCATGAAGTAATTTGTGCTGTGCGCAGTGCATCGCGATTATCCATACCAGATGAGATTAAGGAGCAAATAGAGATTGTGGAGATAGACTTCTTAAAAATCTATGACACCACTCACCTACCTCAAAATATCGATGTCGCTTACTACCTGATTCATTCTATGAGTAGCAGTACAGAAAGCTTTGATAGTCTAGAGGCAGAAAGTGCTACAAATTTTGTGAGTCTCATCAATAAAACATCATGTAAGCAAATCATCTACCTATCAGGGATCGTGAATGAAGATAAGTTGAGTAAACATTTGCTTTCGCGAAAGCGTGTTGAAGAACTACTTTATCAGGCAGATTGTGCACTTACGGTGCTACGAGCTGGAATCATAGTAGGTAGCGGAAGTTCGTCCTTTGAAATCGTAAGAGATTTATGTGAGAAACTACCTGTGATGATCACACCTAAATGGGTAAATACAAAAACGCATCCTATTGCCATACGCAATGTTATGAGCTACTTAACAGGTGTTTTAGGTCGTGAAGATTGTTATGATCACAGTTACGACATAGGTGGAAAAGATGTGCTTACTTATAAAGACATGATGTTGCGTTATGCGCGAATGCGTAAAATCAAATTATACATTTTTACCGTTCCCGTCATGACACCTAAGTTGAGTTCTTATTGGCTTTATTTTGTAACCAGTACCTCTTATAAACTGGCACAAAACCTAGTCAACAGTATGGCTGTAGAAGTAGTAGCACGAGAGAATGATTTAGGCGCAAGATTAGGAATAGAATTGTATACTTATGAGGAAGCGCTAGAAATGGCTTTTAGTAAAATTGAACAAAATCAAGTAGCCAGTAGCTGGAAAGACAGTATGGTAAGTGGTCGATTTTTTAAACGCAATCTTAATAAATATAAACAAGTACCTAGCTATGGCTGTCTTAAAGACGCGCAAAAACTACAAAGCTCAAATCCAGAAGAAGCACTAGAACGCATCTGGTCCATAGGTGGAAAAAATGGTTATTACTACGCCACGTTCTTATGGAAAATACGAGGTTATGTGGATAAACTTTTTGGCGGTGTAGGCTTGCGTCGTGGTCGTACTAATGCAGATAAGATTTATGCCGGTGATTCATTAGACTTCTGGCGAGTATTAGTAGCAGATAAGGATGAGAAACGGCTACTGCTTTTTGCCGAAATGAAAGTACCTGGTGAAGCCTGGCTAGAATTTGAAATAGATGATGAAGGCGTAGTACATCAAACAGCAACGTTTAGACCACGAGGTATTTGGGGACGATTGTACTGGTACAGTATGTTGCCATTTCACTATTTTATTTTTGCAGGAATGATAAGACATATCGCGACTGGGAATTAATTAATGTAGGAATTATCCCTTTGTTTATCGTTTGATGCATTAATTTTCATTAAATTGAACAGCAAAAGCAAATGATGAAATACCTACTAACCGCAATAGCATTAACGCTACTCGTGGCTTGTGCCACGGAACAAAAGATCGTTGAAAAAGATCCAGAACTAGAGAACGTGTATCAAATGATGCAAGGTAGCTATGATAGTAGTTTACAGGCCTCGCAAGACTCTACCTATTATAATATTTCACTTGAAATGCATCCAGTCTGGGAATCTAGTAAAGACAAGTGGTTATATGTAGAACAAGCACTAGCATCTAGAAAAGACAAACCATATCGAGTACGCATGTACCGATTAACTAGAATAAATGAAAATGAAATCGCCAGTGAAGTGTATACCATACCAGATGAACAAGAATTTTATGGCAAATACAAAAATCCTGAAGCTTTTAAAAACTTATTACCTACTGATCTAGAAATCCGTAAAGGTTGTGAAGTGATTTTAAAGAAAACTGGACCTAATGAATACCGTGGTAGTACCGGAAAAAACACCTGCTCTAGTAGTTTAAGAGGCGCTAGTTTTGCTTCTAGTCTAGTGATCATGAACCAGAATCAGATTATCTCATGGGATCGTGGTTATGACGCAGACGGAAATCAAGTTTGGGGTGCAGAAAAAGGAGGTTATGTTTTTATGAAAGGTTCACTCAGAAAATTAAAGTAACTACGTTCTAGGCAGAAAAACCTCGGCCATCATGCATCGTACTGATCCACCACCTAGGGTTTCAATCATCTCAATAGATGGATGTAAAATCTGATTGTAAGCTTTTAATTTTTTAATCTGATCGCTAGTAAGTGATTGATAAGCCTGATCGCTCATCACCAGAATACGATCTCCTGATGCGTTATGTACTTGCATCATATTACCAGCAAAGGCATTTACCTGTGCCTCTGTAATAGTGATCACTTCCTTGCCATCATCTTTAAGATGTTTCAACACATTTTTACGCTCTGATTTATCATCAATGCTATCTAGGCATATCACCGCATAATTTTCACCTAGTGCCATCATCACGTTAGTATGATAGATAGGCAATCGTTCACCATCTACAGATTGGTATGCTGTAAACACCACTGGTGTAAATTCAAAATCCTCGCAAAATTCAATAAACAATTCTTCGTGAGCACGCGGTGATAAACAGCAGTAAGCTTTACGATTAACACGATCTAACAGTAAACTACCAGTACCTTCTAGAAATACATCTTGATCCTCGGCACCAGTATAGTCTATGATATTTTCAATGTAAAAACCATCTTTTTCTAATTGATCCAGCACCTCAGGCCTGCGTTCTAGTCTACGATTTACGGCAAACATAGGATATAAGGCTACATCACCATTCTCATGAGTAGAAATCCAGTTATTAGGAAATATAGAATCAGGCGTATCGTGCTCATCATCGTCATTAAAAATAATCACATTAATTCCAGCATCCTTTAATGCAGTTGCAAACGCATCAAACTCTGCCTGTGCTTTTTCATTTGCGGTACTATTTTTAATACGCTCATCTGCATCAGTATCTTGATAATAATTATTTACTGCAGTTTGTTCATTTAATCTAAACTGTGTAGGACGCACCATAAAAACGGTATCTGTAATTTGTTTCATCTGGGATAATATCATTACGCTTTCGCGAAAGCGAATTTCATAAATTAATCTCTAATTAATGGTAGTGTAGAACATCTTAATAGACCTTCTTGCTTTGCTATTTCTGAATACGGAATTTCCTCTACAGTAATATGATGACTGCGTAACCAGTCATTTAATCTGGTAAAACCACGCTCTGAAATAACAACATCTGGTGCGATAGAGAAAATATTAGAATTCATGTGATACATTTCTTCCTTAGTAATTTCAAAACAATTATCACTACCAAATCGATCGACTAACCATTGATATTCTTCTTCCTCTAGAAATCCATTTTTATGAATAATACATTTATCAGTTCCTACAGGCTGAAAGCAACAATCTAAGTGTAATGCATTTTCATAAGGATCTAAGTTGTTCTTTCTTAGGTTAAAACTTTTTACTTTTTTGCTAGGGAATTTTTCTTGTAACCATTGAACCGCAACTGCATTAGTTCTTGCAGTTATATAATCCGGATAATCATCGCCTCTATAAGTTCCTACTAGTATATAATCATTATGTAGCATGACATCGCCACCTTCTATATGAACTTCTTCTGGTGGTTTAATCACATTATGCATTTTATCTAGAATGTGTTTAATGGCTACAATTTCCTGCTCACGATCTGGTAAAATATTAGATCTTACAAAAGTGTCACCTATTACAAAACCTATATCGCGAGTAAAAATCTGGTTATAATCCTGAATCTGAACCGGCTGATATACATCTACATCATGCTTAACTAATGCCGCCGCTAGATGAGCCATCTCTAGAATCATATCCTCATTTTTAGGATAGGTTCCAGCAGCTATATGTTTTCTAGATTTTGGATCATAAGCCTCTTCTAGTTTTGGGATAGCACCATTACTAGTCGCTGTTCCTATAATGACTGCACGTAAACGTGAGGTCTCATTATGTAGATTTAATTTTAGTGACTTCATACTTCAAAGTTATAAAAAAACCTCACTGTGATAGTGAGGTTTTTTATTGAAAACTATTGTTTTATTAACGTTCTGTAACCGCTTTAAACGCTCTGTGATTTTCACCTGTGTACACCTGACGTGGACGACCTATAGGTTCTTTGCGGTTGCGCATTTCTTTCCATTGTGCAATCCATCCTGGTAAACGTCCTAATGCAAACATTACTGTAAACATTTCTACAGGAATACCCATTGCACGGTAAATGATACCTGAATAAAAATCTACGTTAGGATATAATTTACGATCAACAAAGTAAGGATCTTCTAGCGCTTCTTTTTCTAATCCTTTTGCTATATCAAGAATAGGGTCATCTACGCCTAGAGCATTAAGCACTTCATCTGCGGCTACTTTAATAATCTTAGCACGTGGATCAAAGTTTTTATACACTCTATGACCGAAGCCCATTAAACGGAACGGATCATTTTTATCCTTGGCCTTTGCCATATACCTTTTAGTATCACCACCATCCTCTTTAATAGCTTCAAGCATTTCTAGTACTGCCTGATTTGCACCGCCATGGAGTGGTCCCCATAATGCATTTATTCCAGCGCTTAGACTTGCAAAAAGTCCGGCATGTGATGAACCTACAATGCGTACAGTAGACGTGGAGCAATTTTGCTCATGATCTGCATGCAGGATTAATAATTTATCTAAAGCATTTGAAACTACAGGATCAACAACATAATCAGCATTAGGTTTTTTAAACATCATTTTTAGGATGTTGTCTACATAACCTAAACTATCATCACCATAATCTAGTGGTTGTCCTTCACGTTTACGTAAAGCCCATGCTACTAATACTGGGAATTTACCCATTATTTTCACAATTGCTTGATACATGTCTTCTTCACTATCTGTATTAACAGATGATGGATTAAAAGCAATTAATGCACTGGTTAAAGAAGATAGTACGCCCATAGGATGCGCACTCTTAGGGAAACCGTCTAAGATTTTCTTCACATCTTCATCCACATGTGAATGTGCTTTTATGTCTCCATGAAACTTATCAAGTTGTGCTTGCGTAGGCAACTCACCAAAAATCAACAAATAAGCTACTTCTAGAAAATCTGCTTTATCTGCTAATTCTTCAATAGAATAACCACGGTATCTTAGAATTCCTTCTTCACCATTTAAGAATGTGATCGCGCTTTCACAGCTACCTGTATTCTTATATCCTGGATCAATGGTGGTGATTCCACCTGTTGCTCCTCTTAAGGCTTTTATATCTATCGCCTTTTCATTTTCTGTACCAGTGATGATAGGAAATTCATATTTATTCCCGTCAATTTCTAATATTGCCTTATCTGACATGTTTTTCTGAGTATTTATATTGTTTCATGCTAAAATACATCACGAATCGTTAATTAACAGTTAACCTAACTACAATATTTCACCGTATTAAGATAATTTAGGAATAATCTTTAATAAAAATCCTACTTTGAGTTTTAAACCTAAAAAAGCGCTTCTATAGAGGTCTATAAAAACGCTTTTTTTAAGGTGTAGTAATATAGCTTTTTCGGGTCACGCTTTCGCGAAAGCGTGATCTAAAAAAATAGTATTACCTATAATTTAAATCTGAAATGCAGCTCTACCTGGATAGTATGCATTATCGTCTAATTCTTCTTCTATACGAAGTAACTGATTGTATTTTGCCATACGATCAGAACGCGACGCAGAACCTGTTTTAATCTGACCAGTAGACAATGCTACGGCAAGATCTGCAATCGTATTATCTTCTGTTTCACCTGATCTATGGGACATTACAGATGTGTAACCAGCTTTATGAGCCATTGTTACAGCCGCTATAGTTTCTGTAAGAGTTCCTATTTGGTTTACTTTAATTAGGATAGAATTTGCTATATTTTCTTTAATACCACGAGAAAGTCGCTCCACATTAGTCACAAAAAGATCATCACCTACTAGTTGTACTTTATCACCTGCTAGTTCTGTTAAGATTTTCCAGCCTTCCCAGTCGTTTTCATCCATTCCATCCTCTATAGATATAATAGGATATTTTGTAGCTAGAGATGCGAGATATTCTGCCTGTTCTCTACTAGAACGGATCACACCAGAATCACCTTCAAACTTTGTGTAGTCATATTTACCATCTACAAAAAATTCTGCCGCTGCACAATCTAATGCAATCATCACATCTTTACCAGCGGTATAACCTGCATTTTTAATTGCTTGAAGAATGGTTTCAAGAGCATCTTCTGTTCCGTCTAAAGCTGGAGCAAATCCACCTTCATCACCTACTGCAGTGCTTAGGTTACGATCATGTAATACTTTTTTAAGATGGTGAAAAATCTCTGTTCCAGTTTGTAACGCTTTTGAAAAACTTTCTGCTTCTACAGGCATTACCATGAATTCCTGAAAAGCAATAGGTGCGTCACTATGAGAACCACCATTGATAATATTCATCATAGGAACTGGTAGTGTGCAAGCGCTCATTCCACCTATGTATTTATACAATGGCTGGTTTAGTTCATTTGCTGCAGCCTTTGCCACCGCAAGAGAAACACCTAGAATAGCGTTTGCTCCTAATTTTGCTTTATTAGGTGTACCGTCTAGATCTATCATTAATTGATCAATATGCTGTTGATCAAAAACAGAAGAACCTACCAGCTCTTGCTGGATCAAGGTATTTACATTGTTAACCGCTTTTCCTACACCTTTACCCATGAAAGAATCACCACCATCACGCAATTCTACCGCTTCATGCTCACCAGTAGATGCTCCTGATGGAACTGCCGCTCTTCCCAGAATTCCGTTTGAGGTAATTACATCTACTTCTACCGTAGGGTTTCCTCTTGAATCAAATATTTGTCTTGCGTGTACATCGATTATCGTACTCATGCTATTTTCTTTTTTGTTGATTTAATTAATTCTATAAACTGGTCAAATAAATAGGTCGCATCATTAGGACCTGGACCAGCTTCTGGATGGTATTGTACAGAAAAACATGGTTTATTTACCATTTTAATTCCTGCTACTGTATCATCATTTAAATGTATGTGTGTAATTTCAATATCCTTATTTGCCATGGTCTGATCTTTATCGATAGCAAAACCATGATTTTGAGAGGTGATTTCACCTTTACCAGTTTCTAGATTCTTTATAGGATGATTGATTCCTCTATGACCATTATGCATCTTGTAAGTGGAAATCCCGTTTGCCAAAGCAATAATCTGATGTCCTAAACAAATGCCGAATAACGGTGCACCAGAAGCGATAATCGCTTTTGCTGTATCTATTACTTGTGTTAGAGGTTCTGGATCACCAGGACCGTTAGAAAGAAAATATCCATCTGGCTGAAATTCCTTTAAGGTTTCAAAAGAAGTGTTATATGGAAAAACTTTAATATAGGTATCTCTACTAGCTAGGTTCTTTAAGATATTAGATTTAATTCCTAAATCTAATGCGGCTATTCTAAAACTTGCATTTTCATCACCTACAAAGTAAGGTTCTTTTGTAGAGACTGTACTTGCTAATTCTAGTCCTTTCATACTAGGAACTTGTTGCAACTTATTTTTAAGTCCTGTAATATCATCTACATTTGTCGATATAATGGCGTTTTGGGCTCCATGGTCTCTAATGTAACGCACTAACGCTCTAGTATCAACATCTGACATAATAACGAGTTTCTTTTCTTGTAAATATGTAAGTAAATCTGACTGTGCAGCTTCCCTAGAGAATACTTCAGAAAAATTCTTAACTATGAGACCTGCAATCTTAACTGATTCTGATTCTGCATCAATATCACGAACTCCATAATTCCCGATATGTGGATTTGTAGTCACCATTATTTGTCCAGAATAGGATGGATCTGTAAAGATTTCTTGATAGCCTGACATTCCAGTGTTAAAACAAATTTCACCTGTAGCAGTACCACCAGATCCTACCGCTTTACCGTGGAAGATCGTACCATCTGCAAGGATTAAAACAGCGTCTTTTTTATCTAAATAATTCATACTCCATTTGAGTTTATCAAAAATAATTCAAAAAAAAAGGATCAATGCGCCTGCATTGATCCTTTTATCTACATCTTGTTAAAGATTTTACTCTTCTTCATTAGTCGCTACTGGTGCAACAGGAGTATCAGAAGATTTACTTCCACCACGTCTACTACGACGAGTTGTTTTCTTCTTAGTTCCATTAGCATTGTACAATTCATTAAAATCTACTAGCTCTATCATCGCCATATCAGCGTTATCTCCTAGACGATTACCTAATTTGATAATTCTAGTGTAACCACCTGGACGGTCTCCTACTTTAGAAGAAACTTCTCTGAACAATTCTGTTACAGCTTCTTTACTTCTTAATTTAGAGAATACCTGACGTCTATTATGAGTAGTATCTTCTTTAGATTTTGTTATTAGCGGCTCTACAAACTGCTTAACAGCTTTTGCCTTTGCAACGGTAGTGTTGATACGTTTGTGCTCAATAAGAGAACAAGCCATATTTGCAAGCATCGCCTTACGGTGAGCTGTTTTTCTACCTAAATGATTAAATTTCTTTCCGTGTCTCATTGTTATATTTTTTGAACTAGATAAATCTAGTCACGGTCAAGTTTATATTTTGATAAATCCATACCGAAATTTAGACCTTTCACATTCACTAGTTCCTCTAGCTCTGTTAAGGACTTCTTACCGAAGTTTCTAAATTTCATTAGATCATTCTTATTATAAGAAACTAAGTCTCCTAAAGTTTCTACCTCTGCAGCTTTAAGACAATTCAATGCACGCACGGATAGTTCCATGTCTACAAGTTTAGTCTTAAGCAACTGTCTCATGTGAAGACTTTCTTCGTCATAAGTTTCAGTTTGTGCAATCTCATCTGCTTCTAAAGTAATACGCTCATCACTAAATAGCATGAAGTGATGGATTAATGTTTTAGCAGCTTCAGTCAATGCAAGTTTAGGATGAATACTACCATCAGTTGAGATTTCAAAAACTAATTTTTCATAATCAGTTTTTTGCTCTACACGGTAATTTTCAATACTATACTTAACATTTTTTATAGGAGTAAAAATAGAATCTATTGCAATAGTACCTATCGCAGCGTTGCTATTCTTATTCTCTTCTGCAGGAACATAACCTCTTCCTTTTTCAATGGTTAGCTCAAGATTGATGTTGATATCAGACTCTGTATTACAGATTACTAATTCCGGATTCAATACTTGGAAACCCGAAATGTATTTTTGCATGTCTCCAGCGGTAAAAGCACTCTTTCCAGAGAAAGATACGTTTACTACTTCACTATCTACTTCATCAATTTGACGTCTAAAACGTACTTGCTTGAAGTTAAGTATCATTTCTGTTACATCTTCTACAACACCTTTGATGGTAGAAAACTCATGGTCAACTCCTTCTACGCGAATAGAAGTAATTGCAAAACCTTCTAAAGAAGATAATAATACTCTACGTAGAGCATTCCCCACTGTAAGACCATAACCTGGTTCTAAAGGTCTGAATTCAAACTTACCTTCAAAATCAGTAGAATCAATCATGATTACTTTATCCGGCTTTTGGAAATTTAATATTGCCATATGCTTAGTTTGTGGGTTGTTATTATTTAGAGTACAATTCTACGATCAACTGCTCCTTGATATTTTCAGGGATCTGCATTCTTTCCGGAACACTTACAAATGAACCAGACATACTACTTTTATTAAACGTAATGAAATCGTAAACGTGCTCATTACTTGATAATGCGTCATCGATAGCTGTTAAGGACTTAGACTTCTCACGAACTGCTACTTCATCACCTGCTTTCAATTGATAAGATGGGATGTTCACTAACTGTCCATTTACAGTAATGTGTCTGTGAGAGACTAATTGTCTTGCACCACGACGTGTTCTTGCAATTCCCATACGATATACAACGTTATCTAAACGGGATTCACAAAGTTGTAAAAGAACCTCACCAGTAATTCCAGTGCTTCTTACAGCCTTGTCAAACATCAAACGGAACTGACGTTCTAGAATACCATAGGTGTATTTAGCCTTTTGCTTTTCTTTTAACTGAACTGCATATTCAGATTCCTTTCCACGGCGTCTTGCGTTACCGTGCATACCTGGAGGATAATTTTTCTTCTCCAGTGCTTTACTAGGGCCAAAAATCGGTTCTCTAAATCTACGAGCGATTTTTGCCTTAGGACCTCTATATCTTGCCATTTTACAAAATTTATAAGTAAACGTATTGTGAATTCAGGTCTATATCCTTCGACAATCTAATAGTTTACTATGATTAATAATTAAGATTATACTCTACGACGCTTTGGTGGTCTACAACCGTTGTGCGGTAAAGGAGTAACATCAATAATCTCTGTTACTTCAATTCCTGCATTGTGAATACTACGAATAGCACTTTCACGTCCATTTCCAGGACCTTTAACATATGCTTTTACCTTACGAAGACCAGCTTCATGAGCTACTTTACAAGCATCCTCTGCAGCAAGCTGTGCTGCATAAGGAGTGTTCTTTTTAGAACCACGGAAACCCATCTTACCTGCAGATGACCATGATATAACTTCACCCTTTTTATTAGTCAGGGATATTAGGATATTGTTAAAAGACGAAGAGATATGTGCCTCTCCAACCGATTCAACGATTACCTTACGTTTTTTTGCTACTGTTTTAGACTTTGCCATATCAGTTACTTATTATTTAGTTGCTTTCTTTTTGTTAGCAACAGTCTTACGTTTACCCTTACGAGTACGAGAATTATTCTTAGTACGCTGACCTCTCAACGGAAGACCAGATCTATGACGGATACCACGGTAACAACCTATATCCATCAAACGTTTGATATTAAGTGAAGTTTCAGAACGAAGCTCACCTTCAATAGTATAATTACCTACCGCAGCACGAATTTTACCGATTTCATCATCGTTCCATTCGATTACTTTTTTATCCAAACCTACTCCTGTAGAAGTCAAGATGTGCTTAGCACGACTACGACCAACACCATAGATGTAAGTCAATGCAACTTCTCCTCTTTTATTCTTAGGTATATCTACCCCTGCAATTCTAGCCATAGCTTAACCTTGTCTTTGTTTAAATTTAGGATTCTTCTTGTTGATTACATAAAGACGTCCTTTGCGACGTACAATTTTGCAATCTGCACTTCTCTTTTTAATTGATGCTCTTACTTTCATAATTAGTATCTATAAGTAATCCTTGCTTTCGATAGATCGTAAGGACTCATTTCTAGTTTAACTTTATCTCCAGGAAGAAGCTTAATGTAATGCATACGCATCTTACCTGATATATGTGCAGTCACTACGTGACCATTTTCTAACTCTACTCTAAACATTGCATTAGACAATGCTTCTATTATCGAACCGTCTTGTTCTATTGCTGGTTGCTTTGCCATATTATGCTACTGCTTTTCTATTTTTACCTGACTTAATTAAACCATCATAATGACGATTTAGTAAATAGGAATTAATTTGTTGCATTGTATCTATCGCTACACCAACCATAATCAATAACGAAGTTCCTCCATAAAACAGAGCCCACGCTTGTGTGATACCCATAAGAGATGCAAATGCTGGGAAAATAGCTACTAATGCTAAAAATATAGAACCCGGTAGCGTTATTTGTGACATAATACGATCTAAATATTCTGATGTTTCGGTTCCAGGACGAATACCAGGAATAAAACCACCACTTCGCTTAAGGTCATCTGCCATTTTGTTAGTAGGTACTGTGATTGCCGTATAGAAATAAGTAAATACAATAATTAGTAACGCAAAGACTAAATTATACCAAAAACCAAATATGTTACTAAACTCTGTTTGAACCCATGAGGCCCATGACGTATCGAGACTACCTAATGCCGCAGGGACAAACATAATTGCTTGTGCAAAAATGATAGGCATAACGCCGCTAGCATTTAATTTTAATGGAATAAACTGTCTTGCACCAAATACATTTTTTTCGTAACCGCCAGATGCCGCCCTTCTTGCATACTGTACAGGAATCTTTCTAACTGCCATTACTAACATAACACAGGCAAGAATAACAACAAACCAAACCACAAATTCGATTAATACTAACATGATTCCACCAGTCTCTAGTCGTGCATACACTTCCTGAAGAACCGCTTGAGGTAGAGTAGCAATAATACCTACCATTATCAACAACGATATACCATTACCTATACCTTTATCTGTAATCTTCTCACCAAGCCACATTGCAAAAACACAACCTGTAACTAAAATGATAACGGAAGGAACGATAAAATCTAATCCCATACCATAGATAAATGCCGAATCTGGCACACCTAGAGATTTCAAACTAAGTAGGTAAGAAGGGGCTTGTATCAAACAAATACCTATTGTTAACCATCTGGTAATTTGATTGATCTTTCTTCTTCCTGACTCACCTTCTTTCTGTAACTTCTGTAGATAAGGAATAGCGATACCCATTAACTGAACTACAATACTAGCTGAGATATAAGGCATGATACCTAAGGCAAATACCGATGCACTTGAAAAGGCACCTCCTGTAAAAGCGTTTAACAAACCTCCAATACCTCCAGTGAAGTTGTCACTGAATGATTGTAATTGACTAGAATCAATTCCAGGCAATACTACCTGCGCACCAAAACGGTACACTAACAGTAAACTGAAGGTCATAATAATACGATCTTTCAGTTCCTCTATATTCCAGATGTTTTTTAATGTATCGATTAATTTCATCCGTAAAATTTAAACAGTTTGAGCTTGGCCGCCAACCTTCTCGATAGCAGCTTTCGCGGAAGCGGTAAATTTATGAGCCGTAATAGTAACTGAAGCGTTAATTTCACCTCTACCTAGTATTTTAACCAAATCATTTTTACCAACTAAACGCTCCTCGATAAGGTTATCAATTGTAATGTTATCTGACAAACGACCTGCAGTGTGATATTCCTGAATTACATCAAGATTTACACCTGCATAATCCTTTCTATTGATATTTTTAAAACCAAACTTAGGAACACGACGTTGCAAAGGCATTTGACCACCTTCAAAACCTATTTTCTTAGAGTAACCAGATCTAGACTTAGCACCTTTGTGACCACGAGTTGCAGTACCACCTTTACCGGAACCTTGTCCACGACCTATTACTTTACCAGCAGTTTTTACTGAACCTGAAGCAGGTTTAAGATTATGTAAACTCATCTTTATATTTTTAAGACCTCTCTACAGAGACTAAATGTTGAACTTTTGCTATCATACCATTGATAACCTCATTATCATCGTGCTCTACCACCTGATTTATCTTTCGAAGACCAAGCGCTTGTAAAGTACGCTTTTGTCTTAACGGCTTATTAATAGCACTCTTGATTTTCTTAACTCTAACTTTTGACATAATAACTATTATTAACCGTTAAATACTTTGTCTAAAGAAACGCCACGCTGCTTAGCAATTGTATGCGCGCTACGTAATTGTAACAATGCATCAAAAGTAGCTTTAACAACATTGTGTGGATTAGATGATCCCTGATTCTTTGACAGCACATCATGCACGCCTACAGCCTCTAATACCGCACGAATTGCACCACCTGCAATAACTCCTGTACCCGTTGAAGCAGGCATCAATAGTACTCTTGCACCACCGAATTTACCTTTTTGTTCATGAGGAATAGATCCATTGATCAATGGAATTCTAACTAAATTCTTCTTAGCGTCTTCAACAGCCTTCGCTATTGCTTCAGATACTTCTTTAGATTTACCCAAACCATGACCTACAACTCCGTTCTCATCACCAACAACTGTAATTGCAGAAAAACCGAATGCACGACCTCCTTTTGTTACTTTAGTCACACGTTGAACGCCTACTAGACGATCTTTTAGCTCAAGACCGCTTGGCTTTACTGTTTCTACGTTTTTATATTTTTGATACATTACTTAAATGTTTCTAATTAAAAGTTTAATCCTGCTTCTCTAGCACCGTTTGCTAACGAAAGAACGCGTCCATGATATAGGTAACCTCCTCTATCGAAGGAAACAGTCTCAACACCTGCAGCTTTTGCCTTTTCGGCAACCGCTTTACCAACTTCCTTTGCAACATCAGCTTTAGAACCTGAAGCTTTTAAGTCTCGTGATGAAGCTGAAGCAATAGTTACTCCATCTACGTCATTAATAACTTGAGCATAGATCTCCTTATTACTTCTAAATACTGACAAACGTGGACGAGTACTAGTGCCCGAAACGGTTTTACGTATTCTTCTGCGAATTTTATTTCTTCTCTCTGACTTTGAAAATGCCATAATAACTATAAATTATGCTGATTTACCAGCTTTTCTTCTTAATTCCTCACCTACAAACTTAACACCTTTTCCTTTGTACGGTTCAGGCTTTCTAAATCCACGTATTTTTGCGGCAACCTGACCAACTAACTGCTTATCAAAAGAAGTTAACTTAACAATTGGGTTTTTACCTTTTTCGGATATTGTTTCAACTTTTACCTCTGGAGCAATGTTTAAAACTATATTATGAGAGTAACCTAACGCAAGATCTAATTTCTGTCCTTGATTAGAAGCTCTGTAACCTACACCAACTAATTCCAACTCCTTGGTCCATCCTTCTGAAACACCAGTTACCATATTAGATAAAAGCGAACGATACAATCCATGCTTAGCACGGTGATCTTTGGAATCTGAAGGTCTTTTAACCATTATATCAGAACCTTCAACCTCTATTAACACATCGGAATATTGTTGAGACAACTTACCTAGTTTACCTTCAACATGAACTAAACTATCTTCAACCTTCACAGTAACACCTGCAGGGATAGTAATTGGGTTATTTCCTATTCTTGACATAACTTAATATTTAGTAAACATAACATAAAACCTCTCCACCTACATTCTCAGCACGAGCTTGTTTATCTGTCATAACGCCTTTACTAGTTGAAACGATAGCGACTCCCAGACCGTTCAAGATACGAGGTAACTCTGTAGCACCTGCGTATTTACGAAGTCCTGGCTTACTCAACCGCTGAATATCTTTAATTACTGATTCTTTAGTATCACGATCATATTTTAAAGCGATCTTAATATTATCCTGAGCAGTAAGTTCCTCGAACTTATAGCTTAAAATATAACCTTGATCAAAAAGTATTTTCGTTATTTCCTTTTTTAACTTAGAGGCAGGAATATCTACAACACGATGATTTGCACGTACCGCATTTCTAACTCTAGTTAAGTAATCTGCTATTGGATCTGTATTCATAATAATATCTTTAAGCTGCTTACCAACTTGCTTTTTTTACTCCAGGTATTAAACCTTTATTAGCCATTTCTCTGAACATCACACGTGATAAACCAAATTGTCTCATGTAACCTTTTGGACGACCAGTTAACTTACATCTATTATGCATTCTAACTGGAGACGCATTTTTAGGAAGCTTTTGTAAAGCTTCATAATCACCTGCATCCTTTAGAGCTTTTCTTTTTGCAGCATATTTTGCTACTAATGCTTCACGCTTGCGCTCACGCGCCTTCATTGATTCTTTTGCCATTATTTAGTCCTTTTTAAAAGGTAAGCCTAGCTCACCCAGCAAAGATTTTGCTTCTTTATCTGTTTGTGCACTGGTAACAAATGTAATATCCATTCCAGATATCTTGTTTACCTTATCAATATTGATTTCTGGAAAGATAATCTGCTCTGTAATACCGAGGTTATAATTACCTCTTCCATCAAAACCAGTAGCTTTAATACCTTGAAAATCTCTTACACGAGGTAAAGCAACGGTAACAAAACGATCGAGGAATTCAAACATACGATCACCTCTTAATGTTACTTTCACACCTATAGGCATACCCTTTCTCAGCTTAAAAGAGGCAACATCCTTTTTGGAAATTGTTGCTACTGCTTTTTGCCCAGTAATCGTAGTTAACTCCTCAAGAGCATAATCTATAAGCTTCTTGTCCGCAACCGCAGCACCAACACCACGACTGAGAACAATTTTCTGTAATTTAGGAATCTCCATTACATTGCTGTAACCGAACTCTTCTTTTAAAGCAGTAGCTACACGCTCCTTATATTCTGCTTTAAGTCTAGGGATATATGCCATGACTATATTAATTCGTTTGTTGATTTTGCAAATCTTACCTTCTTATCACCTTCCATACGGTAACCTACACGCGTAGCCTTTCCGTTACTATCTAAAAGAGATAAGTTAGAAATATCAATTGCAGCTTCCATTTCTTTAATACCACCTTGAGGATTAGTCGCGCTAGGCTTCTCATGCTTTGAAACCATATTCACGCCCTCTACAATAGCTTTATTTTTTTCCTTGAAAATACGGGTAACATTACCTTCAGAACCCTTGTGTTCTCCTGCAGTAACAACCACTTTATCTCCTGTCTTAATTTTAAACTTTACCATGATGCTAAATTATAATACTTCCGGAGCTAATGATACAATTTTCATGAACTGCTTATCTCTTAATTCTCGAGCGACTGGTCCGAAAACACGAGTACCTCTCATTTCTGAATTAGGATTAAGTAGCACACAAGCGTTATCATCAAATCTAATATAAGATCCGTCCGGACGACGTACCTCTTTTTTAGTTCTTACAACAACCGCAGTTGAAACCGCACCTTTTTTAATGTTTCCATTAGGAGTAGCTTCCTTAACGGAAACAACCATTTTATCACCAACAGAAGCATACCTTCTCTTAGTACCACCTAATACTCTAATACACAGAACTTCTTTGGCTCCAGTATTATCAGCGACTTTAAGTCTTGATTCTTGTTGTAACATTACTTAGCTCTTTCTAAAATTTCTACTAATCTCCAGTTCTTTGACTTACTAAGCGGACGGGTTTCCATAATTCTTACAGTATCACCTTCGTTACACTCATTCTTTTCATCATGAGCAACATACTTCTTAGTTTTCAAAACGAACTTACCATACATAGGGTGCTTTTGTTTCTTAACTTCAGCAACCACAATACTTTTATCCATTTTGCTGCTTCTTACAACACCAATACGTTCCTTTCTTAAATTTCTAGTTTCCATAGTTTCCACTTACTGATTGTTTAAAGCCGTTTTAATACGCGCAATAGTCCTACGTAATGACTTAATTTGAGATGGATTGTCAAGAGGAGAAACAATATGTGTTCTTCTCATATCTGCATAAGTTTGTTCAACTTCTGCAAGACGATCTTTTAATTCTGTAGCTGAATAGCCTTTTACCTCTGATTGCTTCATAACTAATTACTATTCTTGATAATCGCGAGCGACAATAAACTTTGTTTTAACAGGTAATTTTTGAGCCGCAAGACGCAACGCCTCTTTTGCAGTTTCCATTGGAACACCAGATACTTCGAAAAGTATTCTTCCTGGTTTAACAACAGCCGCCCAATATTCAACAGCACCTTTTCCTTTACCCATACGAACCTCTAAAGGCTTCTTTGTAATAGGTTTATCCGGAAATATTTTAATCCATAAGGAACCTTCTCTCTTCATATATCTAGTGGCAGCAATACGCGCAGCCTCTATCTGTCTTGAATTAATAAAGTCAGAGTCCATGGACTTAATTCCAAACGTACCATAAGCAAGCTGATTACCGCGTCCGGAATTACCCTTCATACGACCTTTTTGTTGCTTTCTAAATTTTGTTTTTCTAGGTTGTAACATCTCTAACTAATATTATTTTCTACGACGGCGATTACCTCTACCACCTTCTGATTTACCTGATTTCTTAGATAATCCCACCAAAGGAGAAAGCTCACGCTTACCATAAACTTCACCTTTCATGATCCATACCTTCACACCCAATCTTCCATAAGTAGTGTGAGCTTCCACTAGAGCATAATCAATATCTGCTCTAAATGTTGAAAGCGGAATACGACCGTCCTTATAAGACTCTGAACGCGCCATCTCAGCACCATTTAGTCGACCTGAAATCTGAATTTTGATACCTTCAGCATTCATTCGCATAGCAGCAGCAATAGCCATTTTAATAGCTCTTCTGTAAGAGATACGATTCTCTATTTGACGTGCCACGCTAGCACCAACTAAATGAGCATCTAATTCTGGTCTCTTAATCTCGTGAATGTTTATTTGAACATCCTTACCAGTAATATTTTTAAGCTCCTCTTTAAGTTTGTCAACTTCTTGACCACCTTTACCAATGATAATACCTGGTCTCGCTGTTGTAATTGTAACAGTTACAAGTTTAAGTGTACGCTCTATAATAACACGCGAAACACTAGCCTTTGACAAACGTGCATGAATATACTTTCGTATTTTATCATCCTCTGCAAGCTTATCACCATAATCATTACCACCGTACCAGTTAGATTCCCAACCTCTGATGATTCCTAAACGATTTCCAATCGGATTAGTTTTTTGTCCCATATCCTTGTTAGTTAAGCTGTGTATTATTAGTTTGACCTAACACAACAGTAACGTGGTTTGATCTTTTTCTTATTCTATGTGCTCTTCCTTGTGGTGCTGGTCTAAGTCTCTTTAACATAGAACCACCATCCACACGGATTTCCTTAATAAACAATCCTGCATCTGCAACATCTGCATCCTCATTCTTCGCTTGCCAGTTAGCCACAGCCGACAAGACAAGCTTATCTAATCTACGAGCAGCCTCTTTAGAAGAAAACTTTAAAATATTTAAAGCATCCTCAACCTTCTTACCTCTAATAATATCAGCAACTAAACGCATCTTACGAGGACTAGTTGGGCAATTATTAAGTTTTGCAAAAGCTACACTCTTTCTTTCTTCTTTAAGCCTTTCAGCCATCTGTTTTTTACGAACTCCCATAGCTTAGATTACTTTTTACCTTTATTCTTAGCTCCTGCATGTCCGCGGAAGGAACGAGTAGGTGAAAATTCACCTAATTTGTGTCCTACCATATTCTCAGTAACATATACTGGAATGAACTGCTTACCATTATGAACTCCTATTGTCTGACCGACAAAATCTGGAGTGATCATAGAGGCACGAGACCAAGTTTTAATAACTGTCTTTTTACCAGACTCAACATTTTGAGCCACCTTTGTTTCTAACTTATGAAAAACATAAGGTCCTTTTTTCAGTGAACGAGCCATAATTATTTCTTTCTACGTTCTATAATATATTGAGTACTTGCTTTATTTACATCACGCGTACGGTAACCTTTTGCAGGAATACCATTACGAGATCTAGGATGACCACCTGACGCGCGACCTTCTCCACCACCCATAGGGTGATCAACTGGGTTCATTGCAACAGGTCTTGTTCTAGGTCGTCTACCTAACCATCTAGATCTACCAGCCTTACCACCAACAATTAGCTGATGATCACTATTTGACACCGCACCAATAGTAGCCAAACACTCCTGTAACATCAAACGTGTTTCACCTGATGGCATCTTAACAGTTGCATACTTACCATCCCTAGCCATTAACTGCGCAAAGGAACCAGCACTACGTGCAATTACCGCTCCTTGTCCAGGATGTAATTCAATACAACTAATAATACTTCCTAAAGGAATATTTGCTAACTTCATAGCATTACCTACTTCAGGAGCAACTGTTTCTCCAGAAACAATGTTTTGCCCTACTTTCATACCATTTTGAGCAATCACATAACGCTTTTCACCATCTTGGTAATTTACCAATGCGATAAAAGCAGTTCTGTTAGGATCATACTCAATAGTAGAAATAGTTGCAGGAACACCGTGCTTATCTCTTTTAAAATCGATTATACGGTAGCGTTTCTTATGTCCACCACCTTTGTAACGCATAGTCATACGACCACTTGCATTACGACCACCTGAACGTTTTTTCGGAGCGAGTAAACTCTTCTCCGGCTTATCAGTCGTAATGGCATCGTAGCCATTTACAACTCTAAATCGCTGTCCAGGAGTTACAGGTTTTAATTTTCTTACTGACATCTTTTGTCGGTCTTATTTATAAATTACTATAAAGGTCGATGGTATCTCCATCTTGCAGTTGTACAAAAGCTTTTTTACTTCCTTTTGTTTTACCAACTTGCATCCCTGATTTTGTATATTTCGCTTTACGCTCTACTCGAACATTCATCGTTCTCACCTTTGTAACAGTGACACCATATGTTTGCTCTACAGCGTTTTTGATTTGAATCTTATTAGCACTAGGCAATACTTCAAACCCGTAACGATTCAACAACTCACTTTCGCTAGTTGCTTTTTCAGTAATAACTGGTTTTATTAAAATATTCATAACCTATTTGCTTAACGTTTCTTGAATTCCTTCTAGCGATCCTTCTAAAACAACAACATTATTAGCGTTTAATATCTTATAAGTGCTTAATTCTGAGTTAGTTACTACTTCAGAACCCTTGAAATTTCGCGAAGACAAATATACATTTTTATTTGAACCACCCAACACAAATAAAGATTTTTTATTATCAAGTCCTAAAGACTCTAAAACCTCTATAAAATTCTTTGTTTTAGGTGCATCAAAACTAAAATCTTCTATTACGTGAAAATTACCTTCTGCTACCTTTTTACTTAAAGCAGATTTACGTGCAAGACGCTTCTGTCCTTTATTAAGTTTAAAGGAGTAATCTCTAGGTACAGGACCAAAAATACGTCCACCACCTCTAAATACAGGAGACTTAATAGAACCTGCACGAGCCGTACCAGTTCCCTTTTGTTTCTTAATCTTACGTGTACTACCTGCAATCTCTGCACGTTGCTTTGATTTATGAGTACCTTGACGTTGATTTGCTAAGTATTGCTTCACATCTAAATAGATCGCATGCTCATTAGGCTCAATTGCGAAAATGCTATCAGATAACTCTACCTGACGACCAGTTTCTTTTCCTTTAATGTCTATAACTGATACCTTCATTACTTTTGTACGATTACGTAAGAGTTTTTGTGCCCTGGAACACATCCTTTAACTACTAGCAAATTTTTATCTGCTACCACTTTAAGAACTCTTAAATTTTGAACTTTTACTTTTTCGTTCCCCATCTGTCCTGCCATACGCATACCTTTAAATACACGAGCTGGATAAGATGCGGCACCTATCGATCCTGGTGCTCTCAATCTGTTGTGCTGACCGTGAGTCGCTTGACCTACACCAGCAAATCCATGACGTTTTACAACACCTTGAAAACCTTTACCTTTTGAAGTACCAGAAACATCAACAAACTCACCTTCTGTGAACATATCAACTGTTACTGCATCTCCTAATTTGTATTCCTCATCAAAACCTTTGAATTCGGCTACTTTTCTTTTGACACCAGTACCTGCTTTCTTAAAGTGACCTTGGATCGCTTTAGAGGCATTCTTGTCTGATTTGTCATCGAAACCTAGCTGTAGCGCTTCATAACCGTCTACTTCTTCAGTTCTGACTTGGGTAACAACGCAAGGACCTGCCTCAATGATCGTACATGGCATATTTTTACCATTCTCGTCATAGATGCTAGTCATTCCGATTTTTCTTCCTATTAACCCAGACATAATTATTGTAATTAATTGTTATTATATAAAAAGAATTACGCTTTCGCGAAAGCGTAATTCAAAATTGTTTTTAAATCTAATTAAACCTTAATCTCTACTTCAACACCACTAGGTAATTCTAGTTTCATTAATGCATCAATAGTTTTACTAGATGAACTATAAATATCTAAAAGACGTTTATAAGAACTAAGCTCAAACTGCTCACGTGATTTCTTATTCACGTGTGGCGATCTTAGTACTGTAAAAATCTTCTTGTGTGTAGGTAATGGAATTGGCCCAGTTACAACAGCACCTGTACTCTTAACGGTCTTTACAATTTTTTCAGCAGACTTATCTACCAGCATGTAATCGTATGACTTTAACTTTATTCTGATTTTTTGACTCATCGTTTGAAATATTATTTGTTTGAACCATTAGCCGCAGCGATTACTTCTTCACTTATGTTTGAAGGAGTTTCTGCGTAATGTGAAAATTCCATTGTAGAAGTTGCTCTACCAGAAGACAAGGTTCTAAGTGTAGTAACATACCCGAACATTTCTGATAACGGCACGGTTGCCTTTACTGTTTTTGCCCCAGCTCTATCACCCATATCACTTACTTGACCTCTACGTCTGTTTAAGTCACCTACAATATCACCCATATTTTCCTCAGGAGTGATTACCTCCAGTTTCATAATAGGCTCCATTATTACTGCCTTAGCCGCTTTTGCAGAGTTTTTAAAACCTAGCTTTGCCGCTAGCTCAAAGGATAATTGATCAGAATCCACGTCGTGGTATGATCCATCCTTTAATGTCACTTTCATAGAATCTACCTCGTAACCTGCAAGTGGTCCTGCTACCATAGCGGCTTTAAATCCTTTTTCAATAGAAGGGATAAATTCCTTAGGAACGTTACCACCTTTAATTGTAGATTCAAATTGTAAACCTTCAACACCTTCATCTGCTGGCTCAATAGTAAATACAATATCTGCAAATTTACCACGTCCACCCGACTGCTTTTTATAAACCTCACGGTGGTCTGCAGCTTGCGTAATTGCCTCTTTGTATTCAACCTGTGGCTGACCTTGATTTACTTCAACCTTAAACTCACGCTTAAGACGATCCACGATAATATCAAGGTGAAGTTCACCCATTCCTGATATAATCGTTTGACCTGAAGCCTCATCAGTACGTGCTGTAAAAGTAGGATCTTCTTCTGACAACTTAGAAAGTGCCATACCTAGTTTATCCACATCTGCCTTTGTTTTAGGCTCAACTGCGATACCAATTACCGGATCTGGGAAATCCATAGATTCTAGTACGATAGGGGCATTTTCTGCAGACATCGTGTCTCCAGTTTTGATGTCCTTAAATCCTACTGCTGCACCTATATCTCCAGCCTCGATAAAGTCGATAGCGTTTTGTTTATTTGAATGCATCTGGTAAATACGTGAAATACGTTCCTTTTTACCAGATCTATTATTCAGTATGTACGAACCTGCATCTAATCTTCCAGAATAAGCGCGGAAGAATGCTAGACGACCTACAAACGGATCTGTAGCGATCTTAAATGCTAAAGCAGCAAAAGGATCATTTACAGAAGGCTTACGAGTAATCTCTTCACCTGTATTAGGATCAGTACCTACAATATTATCTCTATCTAGCGGAGAAGGCAAATAACGACATACAGCATCTAAAAGGAATTGCACACCTTTATTTTTAAATGATGAACCACATACCATAGGTATAATAGCCATGTCCATTACAGCGGCTCTAAGTGCAGCGTGCACTTCTTCCTCTGTAATAGAGTTTTCATCCTCCATGTACTTTTCTAGAAGGTTTTCATCATAGGACGCCACTTCTTCTATAAGCATACCGCGGTACTTGCGCACCTCGTCTTTCATATCTTCAGGAATATCTACTACATCAAAAGTAGAACCGAAGTTATCATCATGCCATACAATTGCTCTATTCTTTACAAGATCAACGATACCTTTAAAATCTGCCTCATCACCTATGTTTAAAACGATAGGCACAGCATTAGATTTCAACATATCTTTCACCTGCTGGCAAACTTGTAAAAAGTTAGAACCTTGACGATCCATTTTATTTACAAAACCGATACGTGGCACTTTATAATTATCTGCAAGTCTCCAGTTAGTTTCTGATTGTGGCTCAACACCATCAACAGCACTAAACAGGAATACTAATCCATCAAGAACACGTAATGATCTATTTACTTCTACTGTAAAATCAACGTGACCTGGTGTATCAATTATATTGAAGTGATATCCTTTTGCATCACTTGTAGGCTCACCATTTTCTTGTGGAAATTGCCATGTACAAGTTGTAGCTGCAGATGTAATTGTAATACCTCTCTCTGCCTCTTGCTCCATCCAGTCCATAGTAGAAGCCCCATCATGTACTTCACCTATTTTGTGAGAAACACCTGTATAGAAAAGAATACGTTCTGTGGTTGTGGTTTTTCCTGCATCAATGTGTGCAGCAATACCAATATTTCTTGTGTATTTTAAATCTCTAGCCATGTTTTAGAATCTAAAGTGTGAGAACGCTTTGTTAGCCTCGGCCATTTTGTGTGTATCCGTTTTCTTCTTAACTGCCGCACCTTCTTCTTTAGCAGCTGCAAGAATCTCTGAAGCTAATTTTTGAGAAAAGGATTTCTCATTACGCTTGCGTGAGTAACCTATCAACCATTTCATTGCAGTAGAAATTTTTCTATCTGGACGAATTTGCATAGGAATTTGAAAAGTGGCACCACCTACACGACGGCTGCGTACCTCTACATGAGGCATTACGTTAGATAACGCATCTTTCCATACTTCTAATGACGTTTTCTCGTCATCATTTTTCTTTTCTTCTACGATATCCATTGCATCATAGAATAATTTAAACGCTACTGACTTTTTACCGTGCAACATCATCATGTTTACAAAGCGAGTCACGAGCTGGTCATTGAAACGTGGATCCGGAAGGATAGGACGTTTTTTTGCCTGTCTTTTTCTCATTTCTTCTTAATTGAGTTTGTTAATTAAAGTCATGTAGTAGTAAAAGCTACATCACTTAAAATTTGTTTACTTCTTAGGGCGTTTTGCACCGTACTTAGATCTACGTTGTGTACGACCTGCAACACCTGCGGTGTCCAGTGCGCCACGCACGATGTGATATCTAACTCCTGGCAAATCTTTTACCCTTCCACCTCT
This sequence comes from Nonlabens sp., assembly GCA_020630715.1. Classification (GTDB taxonomy): domain Bacteria; phylum Bacteroidota; class Bacteroidia; order Flavobacteriales; family Flavobacteriaceae; genus Nonlabens. Next base: position 5,301 of record JAHDIQ010000010.1, on the reverse strand, counting down.
TACCAATACTATCGAGTGCTCTTGTAGATTGTGACCTTCTCCTGGGATGTAGGCGTTTACTTCCTTACCGTTAGTAAGACGTACACGAGCAACCTTTCTCATTGCAGAGTTAGGCTTCTTAGGTGTAGTGGTGTAAACACGCGTACATACTCCACGACGTTGAGGACAAGAATCTAAAGCAGCCGATTTACTCTTCTTGGTAATTTTGGCTCTTCCTTTACGTACTAATTGTGAAATCGTTGGCATATTGTTTTACGCTAATAAATTAATCCCTATTTTAGGGTCGGCAAAGGTATAAATAAAATCTACTTATTCAAACCTCAGTTTCAAATATTTACATATTAATTTTCAAATACATAAGATTTAGTAGATTTAGAACGTTCTTTATACCTCAATAACCGCAGATACACATCCTTTTTGAAAAAGTTAATTGTCCTATATTTATATCTACTATTTCATGTAGTTAGTAACGGGCAATCATTATTGTGGGAAGTAACCACTAAAGACTCCACTCACTCTCAAATATTAGACTCTCTTTACTCTAAGAAAACCGTTAGCAACTTTAAGCAGTTAATCGAGTTAAAAGACAGCATTTTAAATCAGTTGAAAAGTGACGGATATTTTGGACTACTAGAACAACCTCTTCAAAGGTTAAATGATTCAACCTACAGTTCTGAAATTGATTTAGGGAAAAAATATACACATATAAAAATCAATAGTACTGCTTTAGATGATCAAAGCAAAGAGGTTTTAGATATTTTGCTTTCGCGAAAGCGAAATAAAAACACCATACCAGCTCATCAACTACAACAGCAACTTACTGAGTTAAAGGACTACTTAAACAACCAAGGATACAACATGGCAAAAGTGGAGCCAGTTGAATTCATCTTTAACCCAACAGACACCGTCCATCTCACCATAGAAGTTACTGCAGGATCGTTACGAACTATAGACCGCATTGCCATAAAGGGATATCCTAATTTCCCAAAAACCTATTTAAAGGCGATAACTAGAAAAAACAAAGAAGCTAACCAGAAAAACATTAATTCTATTACAGAAAAATTAGGAGAACTTAGTTTTGTAGAAGTCGTAAAAGAACCAGAGTTATTATTCAAGAAAGACAGCACGATTCTTTACACCTATTTAAAACGAACCAACAACAATACCGTGGATGGAATGATAGGATTCAATTCAAATCAAGACGGAACACTAGAACTAAATGGATACCTAGACCTACTGTTGCAAAACAACCTTAATACAGGTGAACTCTTTCATATCATATATCGCGGTGATAACGAAGATCAAACTAGATTAAACGTTAATTTAAAATTACCATATATATTAAAGAGCAAAATAGGACTACAATCAAATCTAGAAATATTAAGAAGAGACAGCACTTACCAGAACACACAAATAAAAGCTGGTCTTTTTTACCTACCTAACCATCTAACAGAGATAGGAATGAATTACACATCCACATCTTCCACAGCAACTGATTTAAACAACACCAACTCTAGAAATTATAATTTTAATGGAATAGGATTCAACTTTATTCATGAAAGAAGAAACAACCGTCCTTTACAACAAGAGCAATTTCTAGTAAGCAATACCGTAAACATAGGATCCAGAGAACTGTCAAATGATAGCGACTATCAAATAAGAATAAAAACCACATTACTGAAACATTTTAGAATTACAGAAAAACAATCATTCCTAGCGATAGGTAGATTAAATTATTTGAAGACAGAGAACAGCATATTTAATGAACTTTATCAGGTAGGTGGTTTGAATAGCATCAGAGGATTTAATCAAAATGCCATAGACACTTCATTCTTTAGTAGTATAAATACTGAATATCGTATCGAATTATCTCCTGGTATTTACATTCACAGTATTGTAGATGCTGGCTATTTCGAGAATTTTAACACCAAAAACCTAGAAAACCTATATTCATTTGGTTTTGGCACTGGAATTTTAACAAATGCTGGATTATTAAAACTAAGTATTGCTAATGGTGTATTTAACAACTCTAAAGTGGACTTTTCCAGCACAATAGCTCATTTAAACCTGCTCATTCGATTCTAAGATGTTACCATAAGGTTAAGAAAATATTGCTCTAAGCATAAAATAAGCACAATAAAAGTTGTTTTATTAACTATTAATTGTGACTTTTGGCTTTGGCTAATTCAAATAAATCTAAAATGAAAACAAAATTGAAAGGAATTTTGACGCTATTTCTAGCGTTAGCGGTGCAAATAGCATTTGCGCAGCAAACGGTTACTGGTAAGGTAACTGATCCAACCGGAGAACCTGTCCTAGGAGCGACAGTCCTGGTAAAAGGTAGTTCAAACGCTACTACAACTGATTTTGATGGTAATTACTCTATTCAAGCTTCACCTGAAGACATCCTACAAATATCATTTGCTGGATATCAGACTAAAGAGGTAACTGTAGGGAATCAAACTGTGGTAAACGTAGCTTTTGAAGGCGATCTTGATGTAGTAAACATCATTGGTTATCGTACAGCAACTCCAGAAACCACAAACATTTCATCAAAAACAATCAGCAGTAAAACAATAGAAAATAGACCAAATGCCTCTATTGTACAGACCTTATCTGGTCAAGTTGCTGGTCTTAACGTTTTTACACAATCTGGACAGCCAGGAGCTAATTCTACAGTAAATATACGCGGTATCGCTTCCATTAATGGAGATTCTGAGCCGTTATTCATTATTGATGGTGCATTTGCTGATCAGGACAACTTCCGTAGTTTAAACCCACAAGACGTTGAGTCTGTAACCGTTTTAAAGGATGCAGGAGCGCTAGCAATCTATGGAAATCGTGGAACGAATGGTGTGATTATTATTAAAACAAGACGTGGTGAGTTTAATCAACCTCTGAAAATAGGTGTTAACTCTATATTGTCTTATACTACCCTACAAGGTAATGATTATGACATCATGAACTCTCAACAACTTTTAAATCTTGAAAGAGATAGAGGTGTAGGAGTAGGTGGACGTGGTTTTGACAATAGTGGTACTCCATTAACTGATGCCGAAATAGCAGCAGCGCCTAACACTAACTGGAGAGAGTATTTCTTTAATACTGGACTTACTTCTAATCAAACCGTTAGTCTTTCTAGTGGTGGAAAGAAATCAACGCAGTATACTAGTATAGGATATTTTGACCAAGAAGGTATTTTAGTACAATCAGATCTAAAACGTTTCAACATTAGAAATAACTTTAGTACTCAATCTGAAAACGAGAAATTCAAATTTAACTCGCAGTTAAGTGTAAATTATTCTAAATCTAATGAGCCTAATGCTATTGGTGGTTCCGGAATTAACAGGAACTTTGTATTATCTGCATACCAATCAGTTCCTTATCTTAGTCCAGATGATTACACTAACGGTGCCGACTTATTAGCTCCACTACTTTTCAGAAATACTCCATTATTTATGATCGATAGGTTACGTACTTATGACCGTTTTGATGAAGAGGTTAGAATATTAGGTAGTATAGACGCTAGTTATGAAGTTGCAAAAAATGTTACAGTAGCCTCAGTAACTGGTGTTGACTTTATTAACACATACCTTACTAGAGCAGAGCAATCACAATCATTTAATGCATTGTTATTCGGTGGTGGTGCTAACCCGACAGCTGGATTTATGCAACAAAACTCCAATAGAACTTTTGCATTCAATCAAACGACCTCTGTACGTTATGATAATACCTTTAATGAAAAGCATACCATAGGTTTAGGTCTTTTTACGGAGTACTTGAAGCAACACAGAAGAAACATAGGTTTCTTTGCTAATGGTTTAGACCCTAGAACATTTGCCCTAGGTGATGGTGCAGGATTTGTGGATGACAATCCTAACAATGATTTCTTTGTGGATAACATTAATGCTGATGCATCAAATGGAGGTTTGTTCTCATACTTTGCCGCTCTAGACTATGATTATGATACTCGTTTTGGTTTTGGTGCCGTTTTAAGACGAGACTCTTCTTATAGATTTATCGAGGACAATAAATGGGGAACTTTCTATTCTTTCTCAGGAAGATGGAATGTGAACAAGGAAAAATTCATGGATGATGTTTCATGGGTAAAAGTTCTTAAACTTCGTGCATCTTACGGTGTAACAGGTAACCAAGATGTAAATGGAGATGGGTTTTTTAGTCCTACAAGTTTAATTCTTGACACTTTCGGAACTGGTAGTGGTTATGGAGGAGTTAACTCTTTATTCCCTAATGGTTTTGGTAATCCATCATTACAATGGGAAGAGGTAACTCAAACTAACATAGGTGTTGATTTCGAGTTACTACAAAACGGTAGACTTCGTGGTGCGGTAGATTACTATGTAAGACGCGCAGATGAGTTATTCCAACCTAACCGTATTTCTGGTGTAGTAGGAACTGGTGGTTTTACTCAATCTGCTAATGTAGGTACTTTGTTTAATCGTGGTGTTGATTTTGATTTAAGCTACGATATCATACAATCTTTAGGAGATCGTGACAAATTAAATCTTTCCATAGGTGGTAACTTTAACCATAACAGATCGGAATTACAGGACTTACCTAATGAAGAAGGTGAAATTCCTGGGATTGGTAGAGATGGTGGACAATTATTTGAATATTTCACCGTACGCTATGCAGGTGTTAATCCAGCTAACGGTAATGCATTATTCTTAGATGCTAATGGGAATCTAACAGAGACTCCTAGTCAAGATAATGATCAAGTATGGTCTGGTAAGAATTTAGTACCAGAATTTACAGGTGGTTTCACAATGGATATTGATTATAAAGGATTCTATTTACAAACGTTATTTAACTTTGCAACAGGATTAGATCGATTTGATAACAACTTATCTATCTTCCAAAATCAAAATAACATTGGACAGTTCAACGTTTCAAACGATTTACTAAGAGCATGGAGTGCTCCAGGCGATATCACGGACATTCCTTCATTAGATGCTAACAACCTAGACAATGCATCAGATCGTTATTTAAGAGAGGCTGACTACCTGCGTTTACGATTTGTAAACATAGGATACAACTTTGATAGAGCAACTTTAGAAAAGTTCAAGCTTGATCGTTTAAGAGTATTTGTTAACTCTGAGAACTTATTTACAATCTCTAAATGGAGAGGTTTTGATGCATCAACTTTAAGTAACACATCACGTCTTTACCCTACTCCGAGAATTATTTCTTTTGGTGTTGAACTAGGACTTTAAAAAATAAAAAAACAATGAAAACAATAAAATATTTATTAGCGTTAGTAGTTACAGCAAGCATATTTAG
>JAHDIQ010000009.1:16141-139407 GCA_020630715.1 Nonlabens sp. | reverse complement strand
TTTGATTTTAGTGAATCCTAAAGATACTCGACAGGCTGCTTTTACATAGATGCTAAAAATAATGCGTAGTTTAGTGCTTAATCAAGAGTTAGTGCATTTTTGTTACGTCTGAATTTCCTGTGGAAATTCCTCGCACACAAAACCGCACTATTCTTATACAAAACCGTTATGTAACATTTGAATAAAATGATAGTTACACCATCAAAAGAAAGGTTAATAAAAGAAAACTTCATCGAATACTCATTCGGTAATGAAGATTATGACTTTAAACCTGATTTTGGAATTTTTAAAAAGTTGAACTCATCTGACCAATATTATCTAGTCGAAAATTATAATTGGGATGACGGAATTGACGTACTGAATTGGATAATTGAAAGCCCGAAATGTGATAGCGGAACTGCTTGTATGATTTTCTGGAAAGCAGAACCTGATTACTATGCGGAATATAACGCTGAAACAGTTAGGGAAAGCGACAAAGAAGTTTTTGATTTACTTCAAAAAATAATTTCAAGATTTAACTCAACTGGATTTAAGAAAAACAAACTGAAATTCAATCTTCTGGAAAACGGATATAATTCGGCGGATTTCGATAGCGAATATAGTATTTGGGAACTTCCTAGCGAACTGAAAAGCGGTACGAATGGATTTATTCCGCTAAGTCTTGGCCGAATACAAGCAATGATTTGGATGTACCAAAGAAACAGACGACTGAAAAAAAGAGAGAAACGAAAAAAAGCACGTAAAAAAAACGTTACATAACAATGTATTATATTAATTACATCACACAACCCTTATAAATTAAGGGTTTTAAAAGATTAATTAAAAAAGGGTACAACATAGGTATAACATTAATGCAGTTATCTTTTTTTATCTCGATTGGGAAATAAATTTTTTAAAATTATCTGCATCATACCTATAACGTTGGCAGAAGAAGTAACTAATAAAGCTATTAAAACGTTATCACTCAATTTATAGCTATTAGTATTACCAACTAAAATTAATATTACTGATAGAAGCCAGAAACAAATAATAATTGTAAATGCAGTAGATAGGTTTTCCCTTAATGACGTTTCACCATCAAACCTTTTAATTTGAGATTTTCTTATATCTGCATTAATATTATCGTTATCCCTTTGCGCTTCATCGATATCTGCATCGCTAAAAATATCAGGGGAAGTTTCAGGTAACCTATCAAGATTTATTTGTTCAAAAGAATCGCTCACTAACTGACTATAGGTTTAAGTTTTGGCTGATAGTGTGCTAAAATAGCATCATCTGGAATTATAGAATTACAACCTCTTTTATATACTTTACGCCAAGGTGTCCCCTCTGAATGAGTCATTGCACTTAATTGAACCCCATCATACTTACCGTATAGCGACCATATTTTATTTAAAAATTTAGCATCAACTGATTCTATTACCTCTTCATTTTCATATGGTAAAATTGAGTCTATTTCAGTTCTACCAAACCTCTTCAAACTATCATAAAGAGAAGGAAAAACTGGACCATAATCCCAAGCCTGTGGTTTTTCATTTATTAAAGTTTGATTACCGTTATTTAATGCTAAATACCAACCATAAGCTAAATAAGTCAACTTAATGAGCTTCATAGGTGTTAACTTACCTAATTTACCCTTTTCTTGAATAAAATAATTTGCAACTGTTACGGGATTGTATTTCATAGGATATTTAGTCTATTACAAAGTTATGAATATTAAATCATTAACTATATTAATTTTCTTTTAAAAAAAAATATTAAAATAAAAACCGCTCTTAAATTAATAAAAACGGTTTTCAAAATGTATTTAAACTTAAAGTTATTAAGCAGCCGTACCAGAGCCTAAATACACACTATTCGATACTTGTGTACCATCAGCAGAAACAAACGCGATAAATAGCTCTACTGTATCTCCTGCATAGGTATTCGGTATAGTAATTACTTGAGAGCCTGCAGTTCTATCAGCACCATCAAGAATTGATACAGATTCCTTTTTACTTGGATTGTAAACTAACACCATCGCTTTATCGGTTGCATTTGCATTACCTTCTGCCGAGTTATCGTCCCAATCAAAAGTTACTTGTCCTGGTGTTGCTAAATCGGTTGAACCATTTAAAACACTTGACAAAGAACCTCTACTTAATAAAGCTAAAGAATAATCGATTGTAAAGTTGGGTGCAATACCTCCTACCGCATTATTTAATACATAAGACATTGCTGCATTAAATTCTGTTTTCTTGGTCGCAAATGACTTGTAACCAATTTTGATAAAATCTTTAGTCGCTTGCAAATACTCCAATGTAATGGTAAATTTATTACGCTGATTTACTTGTCCCTCTGTTCGAGGATTCGCCACGCTCGATGGCTTAATTCTAATGTAGTCGATGCCTTTCCAGCTACCTCCAACAATGTTACCTACCTTACCAGATAAGCCTCCTAAAATTCCTTGAGAAATCTTTCCCATAATATAAAACAAATTTAAAAATTACACGTTCGAACTTGGTACGGACTTAACACAGCTTTTAAACCTTATTTTCATTACTAATATAACTAATATTATGCCATATTGTTACGGTTTTAGGCTCTTTAGACGCCTTTGCATTAAGCTTCTTTGCTTTGCATTACTTTGAAACAATTACGTATATATGCCATCTTTAAGACTGCTATTTTATCAATGACATTTTGTAGTTCTTTTTCTTTTTTACTGATAACAGTAACTAAATTTATGTGTTTTTGAAGTTCAAAACCTGAATTTTTATTTTGCTTAAACCCATTTTTAAGCGTGTTTCTACAATCATCTATTGAGATAAATGGAATAACACTACCTTTTAAATAGTAGGCGTAAAAACCCCCTATTTGCAACATCATAGATAAATGAAATAATGTGTTTTTTGCTTCTTCGGTTGCAGTTGTGACTACAAAACAATTAGGACAAGGATTTGAGAGCGGTTTTCCGCTGTTTAGTCCTTTGTTTAGAATAAAAAAATGAGGGTTCGAGTAAGTGCGACCAGATTTGTGTGTTTTTAGTTCAAAAGTTGACATAGCTATCCAATTAAAAGTTCGCTACGCTCACACATATTTTTTTTGAAAATGAAAAAGAAAAAAATTAAAAAAAGAAAGCCATCCGCTTTGTGGCGTTGGTAAGGCTGTCAAGCTTTTTTTAAAAAAGTTTTTGAAGATTTTTTTTTAAAATGAAAGTGCTTTAGTATAAACTAAAAGTTGTTTTGAAGTAGTAATAAAAAGTTTTTTAAAAAACCGTAGGCTTGAGCTTTATAGCCTTAAAGCGTGGGCTGTAGGAAGCCACATATATTTGCTATCTTTTATTAATTTAATGTTATACCTGCCAATATTACTATTATAACAAGCATAATGATTGTGAAAAGTTTAGTACCAAAAGAATCATCACCTTCAGGATTTAAGATTTTATTACCGTTTTCATCTAAATCGTGAGGAAAGAATAAATCAAATAAATCTTCAATCATTTGTTTCATACTATAAATATAACTTTTCTGGGGAATTAACACTTAAAAAAATAGGTTTTAGTACCGTATTGAGCGTTGGATGAAGCGTTTGTATGGGTAGCGTTTTAAATAGTTGTTTGATAAAACAGCATTTAAATAAGCTACTTATACAGGACTTTTAGACAATAGCTTGTTGCTTTTTTGAGGTACGATAAAAAGTAATGTGCTATGGCGTAATACTACACTTTATAAACCTATTTTTTTATAACCGCTAACTTGGGTGGTGGGGAAAAGTGGACTATGATATTTGTTAACGAAATGAAACAAACAAAGACTTGAGGTAAGGAATACTTGGAATTAACGATGGTTTTGTGCAGCTTGAATGAGATAACGAATATTATTATCAATTAACGTAACCCTTAAAATGTACTGATGTTTAATGTTAGTACAAAATGTGGTTTAATGTTCGGAATTGCGCGTTGGAATAGCGGATATTTTACATAATACCAGTTATAGCTACAAAATGCATTAACACTGCGATAGCAAACCATTTAAAAGTGCCGTTTGCTACTATAACTTGTATTATGTAAACATAGCTTTGGGTAGTTTTTGGTGTGAGCGTTGGCAACAGCTCTTTACTTTTTTATTGTGCCTATTTATAAAAATATAATAGTTTAAATAAAACAAGTAATGTGCTGTGTGAGGGTTGGCAACCAAAAACTACAAGCGCGTTGGCGAGCGGAACAAAATAAAAGACAGAGGATTTTGAGGTACGAAAAAACTGGGTTTTATTTTGTGGGGAAACTTATAAAATCAAATTAATAAAAAAACCCCAGACAGTATCTAGGGTTGTTTATTTTTTTTAAGTGCACCGTAAATGCCAATGAAGTACAGGACACTATTATTATGCAAATATACAAATAAAATATAAATTATACGCTATATGAATAGCCTAATTTATCTTCTATTATTGTCTTTATAGTTGCGTTCTCTTTAAATTTTTCAAATAATAATTTAAGTTTTTCATTTAAGTCATTTTTTCTATCCAACGAAATATATTCCATAACATACAATAGAGCTTTAATTGCAGCATCTAAACTATGACTATAATCATTGTTAAATTTATATGATGACATTTCTACCACGCCTTCAACTATATGTAGGTCATAAATAACACCACTATGAGCACAACTATTTCTAACAAAAACAAGTGTATCAAGTATATTTTGAAGTTTATTTGGCTTCTTAATGTTGTATTGTAAAGACACCTTTTTTCTTACCTCTTCATCAATGATGTGTTCATAAACTTTAACGATTGAGCCAAAAGTATAATATTCAAAAGTTTTCCAACAAGGTGCATACCTATCATCTGGGTTATTGATATGATGTTTATTAATTAATAAATTCTTCTTTTTGAAATTTTTATTATAGTGAGATTTTATATCTTTTAGATAATCTGCCGACATAATTGTCGCATCTGTATACCAGATGGGATTATTATTATAATGAGTAGAAACCCAATAAATTAAATTAGTCCTAAAGTTTAATTCAAGACGATTAATATACTTAATTAAAATATATCTTAAATCAACATCTAAATAATATAAATCAATAACAGTAGAAAACTTTGTGCCTTTTTCAAAATTATGGTTAGCATCAATTTCAAAAGGATACCAATAAAAACCTAATCTATAATAGCCAATATCTAACAAATGTTCTTTGATTTTGTCTACATCAATATCTAACACCATACCTCTTGAACGAAGTTTTTCGATTTGGACTTCAACCGTTGTTGCTTTTTTTCCCATATATTAAAATGAGTATAATTACTCAATAAATATTACTACTTTGTTAACTTTAAAATGGAAAGGAATATCCATAAATTTAAAATGTTGATTTGTATAAAATGCAACAACTTTTTTTTTATCTATTACTAAAATGTTTTTTACTTTCCTCTAATTATTACACGATAAATAAATTTCTTTTGAATCAATTAAGAATTAATAAACTAATACAACAACTTTTTTTTTATCAAGATTAAAAAATAGCTTAATGAGTTTTTACTAATTAAGATTGTTTTTAAATTCATTAATTACACCTTTTGTGTAGTTCTGCATATCATTAAAGTTTTCATTTACTGATGTTACCTCAATAAAATCATTTAAATCATATGGCTTTATACTCACGTCATAGCCATTAGAAATACTCTTAACTATTGAAAAATCAAAAAACTCACGAACATCTTGATGTATAGTTGGTGCTACAAAAGATAAATATTTTACAAGCCTATCTTCAAATTCTTCATTTGAATATAAGTGTCTAATAACATTTGCTGTTTCATTATTAAGTTGTTGAGTTTTATTTCTTATCAATGTTACCTCAATTAACCAATAGAACTCTTTTGTGAAAATTTCAATATCTCCTTTATTACCTGGTGCGTGAGAGTAAGGTTTACCTATGTGGTCTGCTTTATAATTTGGACGAATTGCATATTCTTTACCATATTTAAGAGCTATAAAAATGGATATAAAAAACTCTAATTTTAAAGGTTCAGGTATTTCTTTAAACTCATCAATAACTGTTCTTCTTGTACCTATTTTTTCAATACTTTCAATGATTATGTCTTCTGTTATATTGTAGTCATTTATGATATTGTAAATTTTATTTACGTATTGCTCTCCATCGATAACATCATCTTTACGGAAAGAGTCAATAATGAGATACAGCTCATTACTTTTAGAATTAAGTTTATTAAAATATTCAATTGCTGTAGTTTTTTCAACATCGCTTAAATTAAAATCAAACTTTAAAAGTGCTTCTATGTATTTTAGTTTACTTTCATTAATCTGAATTAATTTTTTGCCAGTAAACCTTATTGAAATAAAACCAGAAATTATAAATACTCTTCGAACAACATCAGGATAATCTTGAGTAATTGTTTTAAATTTAGTATTAACCTTGTACTCTTGTTTTACAAAGTTAAAAGCATCCTCATTATCACTAAATTTGTTGTTTTCAAGCAATTTTAAAAACTCTTGCACATTACCGTTTTGACTAAACATTGCGACAATAAATTGCTCATAGCTTAAAGATTTACCCTTTTCCCTTAAGGCCATCAAAACTTTAATAATAAATGTAAAAAAGTTGAAATCATTACTAACGTTTCTATATGGGTTTCTTCTATTGTATTTAACAGCTTGTATAGAAAAAGCTTCTTGTTCATCAATTTCACCTGAAATTAATTTTTTACAAATATCTGAAAGCTTAAAGGGTTCACCATAACGAGCATATACAAAACCTAATTCAGAAGGTGTTCGCATATAAGTCCAAAAACGAGAAGAATAACCAGAAGGAAAACCGCCATCTGCTCTACGAGTACTATTAACATCAATAACCAATTGTTCTATATCAGCAGGTTTAGTTTCTTCAAGTATTTCTATTTCATTACTAGAAACTACACCATCAAGATATAATTTAACAACAATTTTTAGTAAGTTTTTTTCGTTTAAAACTACATTTTCAAACTCTGAAACAGCCTTTAATATTTCGATATACCTTTCAGGGTTTCTAACTGCTGTTTCAAATGCCATTTGTTTAAAAGTTGGCTTTCTTTTTATTCTTTTTTTTGACATATTCAACTTAATGCGTTTATTATTTCAAATGAATCTAATGCCTTGCTAAATGGCACTACTCTATAAATTGAAGCTGACTCTAATCTTGTCGGATCTAATTCATCTTCTGGAATAAAATCCTTTTTAAATGAAACTGAATCATCTAACATCATTGACCAAGTTGCACCACCTGTAAGAAACACTTGAAAATTATCCTGTTTTATTCTTTGTAGTAATTGATTACTTGAAAAAGGAAATAGTGTTCTTACATAGAAGTCTTTCATTATTTCACCAGGCTTATAATCATTAACGTAAGGACCTATTACATCGAATTGGTACTTATTATGACAAAGAGCAAATTTTAAACCATTTCGTGGAAAAGATGAGCGTACTTCAATTTTTTTATTATTATCCAGTATGACTATATCAATCTGTTTTTTAGCTTCAGTAAAATCAGTAGATGAACAGCCAATCTTATGATGACTAATAAAATCTAACCAAACAAATTCTGCTAGTAAACCGGATATAGAGTTTTTAATAATTGTTGATTTTGCCCTTGAACTTTTCCCATAATTTGCTGCACCAGGATTAACCTTTTCAGCTAAAACCATACCTTGTTTAACTAAATTATCTATAATTTGTTTGTCTTTTGAATCGGTTTGATAATTAAAAACATATTTAGCAACTTCAAATGGGATATTCCTAGAAGTTGCCGAGTCATATTGAATACAATCTATTATGTTTTTATACTTTTGCATATTTTAAAGAAGATGATTGTTTAATCAAATCTTTACTTTGATAATTAGTGACTAAAACTTCTCTAAAAGTCTTATTTGAATTGTCGTGATAACTTATATAATTACTTTTTACCTCGTAACAATAGTAATCATTGCACCATTCTAAAAACCTTTCATTTACTCTCCCTTTATAGTGAGTTACATTAGAAATAGCAAAATTTACACCTTTTTCATCCAAATATAAAAGCATATCCAATAACTTATTTTCTACATCTTCATTCCATAGTTTATTATACTCACTAAATGTGATTAAGTATGGTGGGTCAAGGTATATGAAATCATTTTCTTTGAAAGTCAAACTATTAAAGAAGTCTATAAAATCAAGATTACTAAATAAGGTGTTTTTTTTGCTTATTAAGTTGAAATAATCGTTTAAGGCATTTTGAGTATTTTTATTGAAATCAACATTACCAACAGGTAAATTAAACAGCCCCTTTGAATTGAAACGTAACATTCTATTAAAACCGAAAATTAATAAAATATACAAGTGTAAAATTGTAGAAGCTTTACCTGAATTATAGTCACTCTTTAACTTATTATATCCTTCTTTATTAAATTTAGCATAATACGTTTTCTTATATTTATCTTTAATAGTTTGAGGTACAATATCTTTTATATATGAATGCGATAAATTGTATTCTTGAATAATTTCGAAAACGTTTTGAAAAAACAATTCGGGATTTTTTGATTGCTCTTTCAAGAAGTTATGAATGTTTATAACATTAGAATCTATATCATTCAATAAATATTCATTAGCTTTTATATTTAGAAATACAGAACCACCACCTGTGAATGGCTCAATAAATCGATTTATATTGCTTGGAAAATACTTGTTAATTTTTGGGTATAATTTATACTTGTCACCCACATAAAATAATGGTGAACGAAATATTTTATTTTTATCTATCATATTTTTTGGTAAGGAATAAAAATTCTTTGTGATTATTGAACTCTGTTTTACCAGTATTAAAAAACTGATGGGATTGCTCAAATACTTTTGTTTCACCTACTTTTTCTAGAATTTCAACTATTTCCTCAAACTTTATTTTATTAGCAGATGATTTACTTTTAGATTTATAAGTGTTATTGTAAGAAACAGCTAAATACTTTACGTCAAGGTTTGTAATTAAGTCTTTAAATGCATCTTTAGCCTTAACAGTACAATATTTACTCATATTTTCAGGTTCAGGTTTTAAAGCGACACCATAAAGTTTAGGTTTTTTCCATTGAATTAAATTTTCATAAATATGATAAAACCTACTGTATTGTCTAGAATTATATGGCGGATCAATATAAGCTATATCACCCTTAACTTTTTTAGCTAAAATATTAGCGTCCTCTTGATAAATTTTAGCACCATTAAAGTCAAAAGTTTGAATTAATTTAAAGTTTAAGGGTTTTGCAGCGATAGGCTTTTTTATGTAAGCATCAAAATGCCCTACAGTATTTGCTAATCTATCAATAGTATAAATAAGAGACGTTAATAGGATAGCATATTCTCTATAATTAATAAAATCTTCTTTTCTTTTATTCTCTATATCTTGACGAATATATCCTATTATTTTTGAAATATTTTTTTCATAAAACTTACCTCCAAAATTTTTCGAAAAATAATTTTCTCTTACAGAAGTGGCTTTAAGAGAATTATATTTGTTTACTATTTCAACCAGTTTTTGAGAATCCCAATTAGAAGTACTGTAAAAAGCCTCATATGTTATATTGTTTGAATATAAAATATCATTTAAAATTACAACGTCATACATTTCCATTGCTGATTTGGCAACAATAGAAGTGCCAGCAAATATATCAATGAAAGTATTACGTCCTTTTGTCTCCTTTTTTAAGATGTCAATAATCCAATCAGTTAATTTTGCTTTATTACCTATATATCTTCTGCTTTGAAGTTCAAATTTTTCTAGATTTTTATAGCTATTAAAAAGTACAGAACCTAGTTTTATTTTTTTTTCTGCCAAATTAAATCCTTCAATACCTAAATCTTCATTTTGAATCTCTGAAATTATTTTATCACTAATCAAATGTTTAATCAATTCTTCTTCACTATAATTATAAAAATTAGCAAGACTTTGAACTTGATTTTTGGTAGGTAATCTTTTGCCTGTCTCAATTCTGCTTAATATTGTAAAATTTATAGAAGTCTCTTCTGCTACCTCTTGAAGATGAAAACCCTTTGTTTCACGAATTTCTTTTAATGTACTGCCGATTGAAACTAATGTGTCCAACATAATTTGACGTTTTTTGACAAATCTAAAAAATATATCCATAGTAAAGAATAAAGATTGAATAAGTTTAGCGTTTTTATTTTCTATCTAAATAGTAGTGTTAGGAAAATGAGGAAAGTGAGGGGAATAATACTAAACCACCGCAGTTCCCTCGTTTTCCTCACTTACTTCTTTTGAAGGGTTGTAGTAATTACCTTGTGATTCTCTTAATAAAAAGTTGGTTTTGCAAAGATTAGTGATATATCGTTCTGCTGTTTTTTGCGTAATATCTAATTTAGAAGCGTAGCTGATATAATATTGTGTAGAAAAACGTAATGGTAAACTATCAATAAATTGTTCTTTTTTGTTCTTGTAGTTTATAGCTGTTTTATCAACCGGTAAACTAGAATACACTTTACTACTGTGTTTTATTAAGGCTTTTACGATAGTTAATGTAGATTGAAAATCTTCATCAGAACAGTACAAAGGATTTGAAACATCGCCTGTTTCTAATATCCTTAAAACAGTTAAAATCATACTGATTCTAAACGCTATTATACCCATTCTTTTAATTGAAGAATTGTATTCTAAAGGGTTTACGTTTAGATAGTATAGATTAATTTTTGAAAAAAATTGATTAAAGACTTCTTGCTGTTCCTCTGTATATGAAAACTGAATTTCAGTATTTGTGATTAGTTGTCTGTATAACTCATAAAATTCATTACCTAATTGATCGTAATACTCATTTAAGCCTTTTTTAGTGTTAATAGCAAAAACGTTTTTCCAAGTAGTACTTGTAGGCATTTGATAAAACATAAAGCGACTGAATAAGCCATTTTCAGCATTTGGCATTAACGCTAAAACTTGTTTTGGTGTTCCTGTTAATGCACAAGACAAACAAGGCTCTTCTATCTCTACATATTCTCTATCTGTTCTGCGAAAATATTTTATTGTTTCGTGATGAAAGGCATTTCTAAAACCATCGGAATAATCGCCATAATCTGTTTTAAAATTTTTAGCTAATGTATCTGCTTCGGTTTCAAAAATTAGCCCCCTACCTTTACTGTCGTGTAATAATTGAAACATACCCGTTGAACTATTATTTGCAGGAATAAACAACATTCTAATAGGTGGTTTTTGAGGTTTCTTTAAGTTTTCATCTTTCGCTTTGTTCTTGTTGTATTGCGCTAATTCTGCATCATATTCGGCTTCCATTAGTTTAGCTTCTTCACGCATTGTTTTGTGAATTTTATAAACCAATCTTTTACAAAATTTTAGCTTACCTTTTCCTGAAGCTGCTGCCGCTGTTACAAATAAATACAAATTAGAATATACTTTATCGCCATCATAGATACCGTATATTTTAGGCAAACAAGCACTAATAGCTGTTATAGCCCCTAATATCATTATATCCTTTTCCTGGTCTGTTTTAGTATATTTAACTACTTGTTGAAGGAATTGCGGAAGTCGAGGAATTAAGGAAGTTGAGAATGTTGGACTATCTGAATAATCTTCTGAATTGGTTTCTCCATTTGGTATTAATACTTCTTCTTCAATAGGTTCTTTATATGGTTTGATATTATTTTGGTGAGCCATATAGTAAAACGTTGAAATATTTATTCCTGTACCTTTCGCTTTTAGACAATTAGTGTATTGTTTATCGCATTCTTGATAATTGTACTTAATATAAAATCTGCTAATTCTGTGAAAGTAATCTCTACCTGCTTCTCCATATTCTTCTGAAATTGCAAAACCTAAATTTCTCCACGTTTCATAATTCCCTGTAATATCGGTTGCTGTTTTTTCTATTTCGGATATGTAGGCTTCAATATCATTACTTATGGAATTATTCTGTTTTATTGGTATTGTTTTCTCTACTTCTAATTTTATATTGACTACAAAAATATCTGCCTTTAAATTGATAAAACAATCCGCGTCATAAGACATAAAACATAATCGACAAATATCACTTCCAGAGGTGTCAATATCTATATTTAAGGCTTGTTCATAATAGGCCACAACTTGGTTGTAGGCTTCTTTGTGATGTTCTTTAGTAGAACTAACTTTTACAATAATTTTTAAACCTTTACCACTAGGACTAATAAATGACGCATAAGTGTAAGGTGCTAAACGTGTGATTTGTTTAACCTCTTTTAATTGAGATTCTGAAAGTTTATCAATATCCAAAATTACATATTGGCTGTAAGTATCTATTTTATCTATACTCCTGCCATTACTAAAAGTACCTGACACTGTAAACGCCTGTAATTGCTTTTTTAATTGGTCTGCTTCCTTTTTATTGTCATTGGATAGAAGGTTTCTTATATCGCTTATTTTGGCTTTATAAGTCCCTGATTTAATATTATTAAGGATTTTTTCTAAAGGCTTATCCTCAACCTTATAAATGAAGTCGTTAAAGACTGATACGGCAACTTGCATAACTTTAAGATTTAAGGATTAATAATTATTTCTTTTTGTTGTGAATGCTTTACGATAGTTATTGTCTAATAACTTTTGCACGTCACTCATTCTATAATAGATTTTAGAGCCTATTTGTGAAAATGAAATAACGCCTTCATCCCTCCAAGTTTGAGCGGTACGTTTGCTAATATTCATTAGCTGAAGAAATTCTTGATTGTCTAAAAAAGTGTCTTGAGGCTTCTTTTGTTTTTCCTCTAATTGCTTGTTTAAATCGTCTAAACGATTAACTAAATCTTTGTACTGTTGGGTGCTTAAAATGATTGCTTCCATTACGATATATTTTTAAAATTATACCGCAATATTGCCCTTAACATAGGTAGCTATAGGGTCACCCTTATAATACCCTTATAACAGGTGTATTTTAATGTATTGGATTGTTTTTAATGTACTGTAATGCTTCCTTTTTGTATTTCTCTGATGTTGTAGATGCATCCAATTCTGACTTCAATTCTAAATTTATTTTATCGGCAAAAACATTGCATAAGGTTGATAAACCAATATTCGGAATTATCATTTTTTCTCTTAATGCTTCAATCACACCCCTTAATGCACCTTTTTTTCTTGGCGTTAAAATACTAGTGCCATTTAGCGTTATACTTAAATCTTCAAGTAACTGTAAAATATAATCTTGTTTGTTAGTTTGAGGAATAAGAGAATTGAAATCTTTCTTTATTTCTTTAGATGTTTTTTTAGAGGTAGATGTAATACCTCTTTTAAAATCGTTTAAGGCATTTATTGTAGCTTCCTTAAATACTTCAAAATGATTTGCATAATGTTTCCAAACGTGCATTGCGTATTTAGATAAATAGGTTTCTTCTTTGTATTCCATATAATTTGGAAACCAATAGGTATCGTGATATAGTCGTTTAAATGCTTCTGCTCTTTTTTCTGGTGTATGGGTTTTAAATTGATTTACTGATAATGTGAGGTATTTATTAATTTCAAAGTCGTTTAATGGCTTGATTCTTTCATATAAGGATTTTAAAAACTCATTGTATAAGTCGCCAGAAATGAAGTTATCAAAATACATAGGGTCAAAAGTGTATTTTTCCCATTCATCATCAAGTTTACGTTTGTATTCTACTGCTTCTATTGCTAAACGTTTTTCTAATTCTTCTACAATAAAAATGTCTTTAGGTTCATCATTTTGGTAGTTAGTGTAGGTCATTACTGGATTGGTTAATTTCTCTTTTTCTTGTTGTTGTTTTTCTTTCTCTACGGTTTCCAATATACTCTTGAAAGTTGTTAGTCTATCTGCAATCGCCATATATTTGATAAAATGCAACATAAACTTTTTATCAATTCCAAAATGCCCTTCTTCAATCATTTCTTCCCATTCTAATTCATCAAGATTCTCAACATCTTCTATCTTTGTAAATTTCATTGTTAAGACTTCTAAAACATCATCAAACTCTTGTGATAGAAAATTTCTAATTAACCTTTCTCTGTATTGATCATAACTATCACCTGACAAATCAAATTCGGTTGGACTTATATAGCATCTTAAAAACTCTGCAATATCTGGACTGCATTTAGCGAGTTTCTTTTGCATTTTCTTAATCTCCTTTTTGGTAAAAACATCTTTTTCTTCATCATTAACACAGGAACTATACATTAATTTATCCTTATCTGTTTGAGAGTAAATAGCTATTTGAATAAAATTATCAATAGCTTCCGTGAATTTGTCTAACAACAATAATTCTATTTTTGAATATTCACCCATATTAATTGATGTATTTATCTACTGCGTTATCTAATTCACTACTTATAATTTTTGCATACACTTGCGTTATACCTATATCTGAATGGTCCATAAGTTTAGAAACGTGTTCTATACGCATACCATTGTTTAATGCCCTTGTAGCAAATGTATGTCGGCTAATATGAAAGGATAAATTAAAAGGTAATTCTAATTCTTCTCCCATTCTGCTCAAATACATATTACTCAATGAAATTGCTCTATTGGTTATTAAACTTCTGTGTTCTCTATCTTTAAAATATAACTCATCAACTTTAGCAAAAGGAAAAATTATATCGTTTTGCTTTTGGTCTTTGTTTCTGTATTTCTCTACAATATCTACCGCTTTTTGACCTATTCTAATACTATGCTGTCTTTTCGTTTTTCTTATCGTCTTTGTAATTCTGTGATTTTTGCTATCGTAATGCTTCCATTGTAATTCGATAACATCGCCAAAACGTAACCCTCCAGAAAAAACAGAAAAGATAAACATATCTTTAATAACCTGTGCTTTGTGCTGTTGTGGAACTTCTAAATTGATAAAGGCTTCAAACTGTTCTTCGTTTAAATAGCGTTTTGTAGTCTTATTTTTCTTTACTTTAAATTTAGTAAAGGGTACAAGCTCGTTGGATATTAAATCTTCTTTCTTGGCTTCTCTAAACATTAAGTTTAGGATTCTAAACGCATAATTTATAGTAGTGTTATTATTACCTAATTTAGAACTGCAATGTGATGCATATTCTTTTAAGGTTGTAGCTGTAATATCATCAAACATTATTTCACGATGCCCTATAAACCTTTCAAACTTTTCTATGTTGTTTTTATAGCTTCTATAGGTAGATAGAGTAACAGTATCTTTTAACTTTTCGCATCTATCATAAGCAAAATCAAAAAAGTTAATTAAGGGTTTACCCTTAATAGCTTCTTTTATTCTTCTTGCTGATGTAGATTGATTTCTTCTTTCAAGGTCTGCAATCTCGCCTTCTGCATCTGCTATCTTTCTTGATATGTATGCGTTTAACCTTGTTGAAGATTTATGATTTTTCTTTACTTTTTGCTTATCTTCATCCCATTCATTCGGCTGTAATTTTACACTTAATGAAATGAATTTAGTTTTTCTGTTTTTGATTACTCGTAAATAAAGAGGTGCAAGTCCAGCTTTATCTATCTTGTTTGTTCTTAATACTACTTTAATTGAAGACATAAAACCTTGATTAATAGTCGGTGCAAATGGGTGCAACGCAATACGAAGGTACAACAATAGGTACAACAAACCTAACTTTTAGTAGCATTTTATTGCATTGTTTTGCATTACCTAAAAACAACAAACCCTTATATATAAAGGGTTTAAGAGTAATTTAAAGAAAATGAGTGTCGATACTATATAACAATGTATAACCGCAATTACGGCGGATTCGACTACGTCCGAATCCACTCGGAATTGCTAACGTCTGTGCTAAACCGAAAAGTCTGTGTATATTAACCCGTAACTGACGGTTATACGAGACCGTTGTGTGCAATACCGAGAAAGTCTCGAATGAAATGAATAAAATGACATATTTAATAATTGGAATCATTGTAATTGGAGTAATTTTCTTTCTGTCCAAAAAATCAGAATCTGAACCAAATCAAGATGAGTTCTTCATATCCACGGCTTCACAAAGTGCTGACAGAATTGAAAAACTTGGTCTCAATAAACCATCAGAGGATATGTCTCACATATTGGATGAAAGCCAACTTCAATTGCCAAAAATTGAGAAAAAAGAAGAAAAAGTTGAATATAAACCTGAACCTAGTCGAGAGTGGATTATCGAACTAATAATTCCGAAGGGTACCATAATCAAACAAGAAAAATTATATGAGTTGTTTGATTACGAATGGCGAACAAATTTTACTTCAACTATATTTGGACATTCACCAGAAGATGGCAGATGGACTTATGCTCTTGCTGGAGGAACACCTGAAACATATGACCAAATTCAAGTAGCAGTCAGCCTTCTTGATGTTTTCAATGATGAAAACCCGAATTACAGCATTGAGAAATTAGAAAAGTATATTATTGAATTGAAGAAAAGATTGAAAAGTCATTCATTAGCCTTTGAAATTAAAGAAACCCAATCAAAAGAATCTGCCATTGAAAAAGGTAAAAAACTAGTTGAACTAAATAGGTTATTTGATAGAGAGATTCTTATTGGGCTTCAGAGCAGTAACAATTATGATGGCAGAGAAGTTTGGGATGTTTTACAAAGTTTAGGACTTAAATGGGGAGATGGAGATTTATTTCACTGGAATAATAGTTCGGATTATGCATCTGACCAACATTTTAGTGTTTGGACATCAACAGAACCTGGTTACTTCCTTCCAGAACAAGTAAAAAATGGAATAATGAATCCTACCAATTTGGTATTTGGCTTTTCAATTCCAAGGAGCGCTGACCCAATGAATGTTTGCAGGGTTTTAATAAATTCTATTAAGTATTGCCAAAAAAGATTAGGTGGTGAAATTATTAATAGAAATGGAGAACCATTCAATGAGCAATTGGAACTGTTGGAACTTGCTGAATTAATAAAACAAATGAATGATAATGATATAATTCCCGGCTCTGAAAACTCATTGAGATTATATTAGAGTGAACAAAGTACAGCACACAACAAAGAACTGAGGTAAAAAACAACAATTTCTTTCATTAATTTGAGACACTATTATTCTAGGCTCATAGATTCATTTGTTTGATTCTGGAGCCTTTTTTGTTTCTATTTCACACTATTTATTTAGGCAATACTGAAACGTAAGTTTCATCATACGGCCTACCTGATTTTGCTATAGCAAAACATTGTTTCAAAAGCTTGTTTGTTACAGCTATTAAGGCTCCTTTTTTACTCTTTCCTTTATTGATAATCCGTTTTCTCCTTTTTCTAGCGTATATTTAAATTAAGATTAGGCTTGTGTTAATCCGAAAAGTTATCGCTTATTTGCACGCAAAGAGCATACACCAGACCGTTACCACACATTAAAAACGAAATAGTGAAATGAAAACAAAAATTCTAAATTTTTTAATTATTGCACTACTTTTTAGTTGTGACGAGAAAAAGCAAAAAAAAATCAAATAAATGGCTGAAATATTAACCACAATCTTTTTTATTTTTGCAGTAATTGACCCAATTGGTTCAATACCTGTTTACCTTGAGGCTACCAAGGAATTTGATTCAATTCATAAACGAAAGATAGCCATTCGTGCATCGGTAATCGCATTTCTAATACTACTTTTCTTCATTGTAATAGGGCAGATTATTTTAGAGGGTATGTCTGTTTCACTTGACGCATTTCAGATTTCAGGTGGTGTAATCCTTTTCTTATTTGCACTTACAATGATATTTGGCGATGGAAAACCTGAACAAGAAAAAAATAGAATAACAGATTATAAACACGTTACTATATTTCCAATTGCTATACCTTCAATAGCATCGCCAGGAGCTATTATGGCTGTTGTTCTAATGACAGATAATCACCTTTACAATATCCAACAGCAAGCAATAACGACAGGATTAGTTTTACTAGTTATAGGAATTACTTGTTTAATTCTTTTAGGAGCTAATCATCTTCACAAGCGAATTGGTAATTATGGAATTACGGTCATAAGTAAAATTATGGGATTGATTTTAGCTTCTTATGCTGTTCAAAGTATATTAAGCGGAGTAAGTAATTACTTTGGAAACGTATAAAAACGTGTGGTAACAATGTGTATTATTCATTGCTAGTACTCGCCTACTTACAAAAATCCTCGCGGATTTTCAACTTGGTGTTTACTTGGAAAGTTCAATACTAACTCACACAACTACTCATAGACGAGACCGAGTACATTAGAACCAAACAACATAATGAAACAAGTTTTAACGATACTTCTTCTACTAATTCTTCTAATCTCTTGCAAAAATGAGGGTAAAAAAACAGAAGGTTATTCATCATATCAAACCGAAAAACTGAATAAAAAAGTAGATGAGTACTTCTCTGTACTTAATAAAATTGGAAAATTCAACGGAGTTGTGTTTGCTTTTAAAAATGATACAATAATTATTCATAAATCATACAATTTAAATCAAGATAAAAACAGTACAACTTACGTGACAAAAGAAATTCAATTTGATATTCATTCTGTTTCTAAGTTAATGGCTCATTACTTGATTGAAAAATTTGAGATTGATGGAAAAATCAAAAAAAGTGAATCAATCAAAAAGTTCATTCCAGACTTTCCCAACGGCGACAAAATAACCATAGAAATGTTGCTAAACCACACATCAGGACTTCCAAGAAGTTTAGAGAGTGTTAAAGAAGATGAAATCAATTTGTCATCAGAACAGATAATCGAGTACACCAAAAAGCAAAAACTGCTATTCGAACCTGGAACAGAAAAACAATATTCTAATGTGGCTTATGAACTTGTTTATTTTATCATTCAAGAAGTTTCTAACAAAACTTTTGCCCAATGTTTGGCAGACGAAGTGTTCCAACCTTTAGGAATGAAAAATTCAGGAGCACATTTCTATCTTAAAAAGAATAATTTAAAAAAATTAGCAAAAAACCACGAAAAAAATGATGGTCAAATTATGCAGGTGGATAATGTTTTATCAGATGAATTGAAAACTGCAAGAATATTTTCAACTGCCTCAGACCTGAACAAATTTTTAAACCACATAAAAAATGAGCCTTTTGCATCGCTATTGCAAAACGAATCAGGTGTAATTGAGAAAAGTGGAGGTTCGGACGGAATAAGAGTTGAGATATATACAAATCTTGATTATAATTATAATTTCATTTTTTTAGCGAATTATGAAGAAGTTCCTTTTCAGAAAACAGTTGAAGATTTTTCTAAAATATTGGAAAACCAACCATATGATGTTCCGAAAGAGTTGAATAGAAAATCTATCAAACTATCCACCGACATTTTAAAGAGATATGTGGGAACGTATTCATTTGCAGATATGGGTAATTTGGAATTGACTTTTAAAGTAGAGAACAATAATTTAGTTGTTTTTCAAGATGGAGAACAAATAGCTACATTAAAAGCTGAATCAAAAAACAATTTTTTTGACGACCCGAAAGAACTCGAATCGTTTGAGTTTGTTGATAATAAAAATGGTGGTTTCAATGTTCAAATGGGCTGGAAAGGAGCTAAATTGAAAGGAGTTAAGAAATAACGCACCACAACCAAGAACTGAGGTAAAAAACAACAATTTCTTTCATTAATTTGAGACACTATTATTCTAGGCTCATAGATTCATTTGTTTGATTCTGGAGCCTTTTTTGTTTCTATTTCACACTATTTATTTAGGCAATACTGAAACGTAAGTTTCATCATACGGCCTACCTGATTTTGCTATAGCAAAACATTGTTTCAAAAGCTTGTTTGCTACAGCTATTAAGACTCGTTTTTTACTCTTTCCTTTATTGACAATCTATTTTCTCTCTTTTCTAACGTATATTTAAATTAAGATTAGGCTTGTATTTAATCCGAAAATAAATCGCTTATTTTAAGCGCTACTTTTCATATACGGAGCCGTTGTAAATAATGCTGATAAAACGTCTTCGCAATTAAACTTGTTTCCTAATTAAGAAACTTTTATCTTCGCAAGAAAATCTAATGAATGAAACCAAAATTTAAGGTTCAATTACTTGAAGAGGCAAACGAATTCTTAAATGGACTTTCTGAAAAAGCAAGAGACAAAATCATTTATAACATTAGAAAGTCACAAGTTGTAAATGACAACCAACTTTTTAAGAAATTAAATGAAAATGTTTGGGAGTTTAGAACTCTTCATAATAAAGTAAAATACCGACTCTTTGCTTTTTGGGATAAGACTGACAAAATCGAAACAGTTGTGATTTCAACTCACGGAATTGAAAAGAAAACCAAAAAGACACCTAAAAATGAAATCAAAAAGACGGAAAGAATTATGAAAGAATATTTTGACGCTAAAAAATAACGATATGGAAAAGCAAGGAATGAAAACGTATAGTTTGGACGAAGTAACCGATAAACATATCGGAAAAATTGGAACACCAAAAAGAGACGCATTTGAAAACGAATTACGTCTTGATTTAATTGGAAACGCTATAAAGCAAGCACGAAAAGAAAGAAAACTAACTCAAGCGCAATTAGGAGAATTAATTGGGGTTCAGAAAGCTCAAATTTCTAAAATTGAAAACAACTTAACCGATGCAAGATTCGAAACCATTTTAAAGGTTTTTAGAGCTTTAAATGCAAAGATTAATTTCAATGTAGAACTGCTAAATCAAAATCTGAATTTGACATAGATTGTGGAAAGCACTAAGGACAACAAAGAACTAAACTAAAAAACAACAATTTCTTTCATTAATTTGAGATCCAATTATTCTAGGCTCATAGATTCATTTGTTTGATTCTGGAGCCTTTTTTGTTTCTATTTCACACTATTTATTTGGGCAATACAGAAATCTAAGTTTCATCATACGGCCTACCTGATTTTGCTATAGCAAAACATTGTTTGAAAAGCTTGTTTGCCACAGCTATTAAGACTCCTTTTTTACTCTTCCCTTTATTGACAATCTATTTTCTGCCTTTTCTAACGTATATTTAAATTAAGATTAGGCTTGTGTTAAACCGAAAAGTTATCGCTTATTTACTGCGCTACTTTGCATATACGGAGCCGTTAGCTTTAATACACCACCCAGAACTATAAATGAATTTTATTTTAAAAATATGGATTTGGATAACATTCATTAGGAATAAAGAAACGTTACCAACGGAATCTAGAATTGACAACCCAAAAATGGAATACGAAACAATGTCAGGAGCGTTTATTTGGGAAGATGAAGGATTATGGGACTGTCGGAATCAACATTTACAAGACGCCTTTAAATATGTTCTTAACCATAGAATGTATTTAATTGTTGGACCTAATAATAATGTTGGAGTTATGCGCTCTAAAAAATTTGATGAATCGATTTTTAAAATGGCAAAAAAGTTCTTTCCAAATTGGATTGGATTTAATAACTCAAGATGTTCATATGATTCTGAAATTGCTGACAGAATACTTAGAATTAAAAAAGTTGAGAAATGGAGATTTGACAAATTACTTAACGAAAGAAAATATAAGTGCTAAAGCTAACAATGTATAACCGCAATTACTGCAGATTCGACTGCGTCCGAATCCATTCGGAATTGCTAAGGTGTGTGACTAACCGAAAAGTCTGCGTATATTAAGCCGTTACTGACGGTTATATTAAACCGCCTTAATTTATAAAGGCATCGTAAAATTAAGTTTGTATAATGCAAGCGTAACTTATCCCATCTTTAACATATACAAAAACATAGTGCACAAACTACTCACCATATTATTGATAGCATTGCTTAGTTGTAAAACAGACCCTACCACAACAAAAGCTAATGAATCATTACAAACATATAATCCTTACATCACCTGCACTACAAATTCCTGCTATGGGACCTACACAGGACCCGAATTTATAAAAGGTGATGATGTAGCACACCAATTTTCAAACCAGATGTCCACAGCGGTAGGTGACCAACTCAAAAAACTGTACAAAGAATCAAATTATAGTAAGGTTGATTTTGACACTATAGAAATGAGTACAAAAGGAATGGGAACTGGTACGGTTACCTTTTATTTAAAAATTCCGTTTAAAAAAGTAGCTAGTGCTTGCGATGCGTTTACGTCCTTTGACCATTGTGGTGGCTGGAATCATACACCAGCTATTGAACGCAGGAAAATGGAACTCGCTGGCGTTACCTTAAAAAATCAAAAACTCCATATCAGTGAATTAAAAACCACACCACAAGGCTTACAAGAATACTGGATCCAGTGGAAAAATAAAGTCGTGCAAGCAGATTGTGAGTAAATAGATTTTGTGAAAATTAATGTGGTGTGTTTCCGCTTTCGCGAAAGCGAAATCCTAAGAAGTCAAATCCTCAAAAATCGTTCATAAAAAATCAACATCGTAGTTTAGAAATATTGTGCCAACTCGTATCTTGTAACTTCTAGAAAAAGAAAAACGTGCAAGATTATTTATCTCAATTAAATGAAGCGCAACGCGCACCAGTGCTACAAAAAGACGGCGCCATGATCGTTATCGCCGGTGCTGGATCTGGTAAAACCAGAGTACTTACCTTACGCATCGCATACCTCATGCAACAAGGTGTAGACGCGTTTAACATCCTTGCTTTAACTTTTACTAACAAGGCCGCGCGTGAGATGAAAAAACGTATCGCAGATATCGTAGGCCAGAGCGAGGCAAAAAATCTGTGGATGGGAACATTTCACAGTGTTTTTGCACGATTACTGCGTATGGAAGCAGATAAATTAGGCTATCCATCTAACTTTACCATTTACGATTCACAAGATTCACAACGACTGGTAAGTGCCATTATTAAAGAGATGGGACTGGATAAAGATGTTTATAAATACAAGCAAATTGCATCACGTATTTCTAGTATGAAAAACAGTCTGATTACCGTGCGTGCTTATTTTAACGATCCAGATCTTCAAGAGGCAGATGCGATGGCGCGTCGCCCTAGATTTGGTGAGATTTATAAAGAATATGTAGAGCGCTGTTTTAAAGCTGGCGCAATGGATTTTGACGATTTGTTGCTGCGTACTAATGAACTATTGAATCGTTTTCCAGAAGTACTTGCAAAGTATCAAAACCGCTTTCAATACATTCTAGTAGATGAGTATCAGGATACAAACCATTCTCAATACCTAATTGTAAAAGCGCTATCAGATAAATTTCAGAATATATGTGTGGTAGGTGACGATGCACAATCCATCTATGCATTCCGTGGTGCAAATATTAATAACATCTTGAATTTTCAGCGTGATTATGAAGGTGTAAAAGCTTACCGTCTAGAACAAAATTACCGTTCTACTAAAAATATTGTAGAAGCGGCAAATTCCATTATTGATAAGAATAAAACCAAACTAGATAAAATCGTGTGGACCGCAAATAACGATGGTCCTAAAATCATTGTGCATCGATTAATGAGTGATGCAGAAGAAGGTCGTTATGTAGCTAGCTCCATCTTTGAAAATAAAATGCAGCATCAGTTAGGTAATGACCAGTTTGCTATTTTATATCGTACTAACGCACAATCACGTGCGATGGAAGACGCCTTGCGTAAAAAGGACATTCCATATCGCATTTATGGAGGATTAAGTTTCTACCAGCGTAAAGAAGTTAAAGATGTTTTGGGCTATTTGCGACTTATCGTAAACCCTAAAGATGAAGAATCTTTAAAACGTGTGATTAATTATCCAGCACGTGGTATAGGTGCTACTACGATGGATAAATTAATTGTAGCGGCAAAGCATTATGACCGTAGTATTTATGAGGTCATAGAAAACATAGACCGCATCGATATAGGCATCGCGTCACGTACTAAAACAAAGCTGAAGAACTTTATCACTATGATTAAAAGTTTCCAAGCTTTAGAAGAAACTCAGAATGTTTTTGAACTCACAGAATATGTGATTAAGAAAAGTGCCTTACTTACAGAGCTTAAGAAAGACGGATCCCAGGAAGGAATCTCACGTATCGAGAATATTGAGGAATTGCTCAACGGTATGCGTGATTTTGTAGAAGGACAAAAAGAAGTAGATGAAGCACGTGGCTCGCTAGCAGAATTTCTAGAAGATGTAGCGCTAGCAACAGATCTGGATAATGAAAAAGATACCGATGATCGCGTATCCTTAATGACCATTCACCTAGCAAAAGGTCTGGAATTTCCCTATGTCTATATCGTAGGAATGGAAGAAGATCTTTTCCCTAGTGCGATGTCTATGAATACTCGTGAAGAACTAGAAGAAGAACGCAGGCTGTTTTATGTAGCACTCACCAGAGCAGAGCATCAAGCATACCTCACCTATACCTTAAGTCGTTACCGCTGGGGAAAACTAGTAGATGCAGAACCTAGCCGTTTTATTACAGAAGTTGACGATCAATATCTGGAATATACTACGCCTATGGATGATTACAGGTACAAGCCATTACTGGATGCAGATCTATGGGATGAACCTGATAAGTCAAAACTACGCCAGAATAAACCTAAAAACGGGACACCACCTAGCGTGAGCAGACCTAGCGAAGACCAAATACGTAAACTGCGTAAGATGCGACCTGTGAGTAAGGCTCAAAACTTAAAACCATCCGGTTTTCAGGGAGAATTACTTCCTGGTATGATTGTAGAACATGGACGTTTTGGTCGTGGAACTGTTGTTAACTTAGAAGGAATAGGTGGCGAGAAAAAAGCCGAAATCAATTTTCAAGTAGGCGGACTTAAAAAATTATTGTTGCGATTTGCTAAATTAGAGATAATAGATTCCTAAATATCATTCTATCACCTATTGCTATCATATTTAACTAACTTCATAAACATACCTTATACCTGTATTAAGTTATAAGATTGTGAAAGTTACGCTTTCGCGAAAGCGTGATCCTATATTTGCACCATCAATTAATCACAATTATTAAAAAATAATAACATGGCAATAGTAGGAAGACAATTTCCAAGTATCGATGTAGATGCAATGAATGAAATGGGTGATACGTTCAAATTAAACGTATTAGAAGAGGCAAAAAACAAGAACAAAAAAGTATTATTATTCTGGTATCCTAAAGATTTCACTTTTGTATGCCCTACGGAATTACACGCTTTTCAAGAAGCTTTAGGTGAATTTGAAAAAAGAAACACGATCGTGATAGGTGCATCATGTGATACTCCAGAGGTACACTTTGCATGGTTAAATACTGCGAAAGATGATGGTGGAATTGAAGGTGTTACTTACCCTTTATTAGCAGATACTAACCGCAACCTAGCTGGTATGTTAGATATCTTAGATGTAGAAGTAGAATACAACGATGATCTAGAAGATCACTTACTTGTAGGTGATAATGTAACCTATCGTGCAACTTACCTAATCGATGAAGAAGGTACAGTATTCCATGAAGGTGTAAACCACATGCCTGTAGGACGTAATGTAAATGAATTCTTAAGGTTAATAGACGCTTATGCTCACGTACAGAAAAACGGTGAAGTATGTCCTGCAAACTGGGAAGAAGGAAAAGACGCTATGAGCGCAGACCGTAAGGGAACTGCCGAGTATCTTTCTAAGCATTAAGCTTAAGAGTAACTGTTAATCATTAACTGATAACTAGAATAAAATGCAAACATTAGATCAAGATAACCTACAAGAAATTGTAGCAAATAATAAAACCGTAGTTGTTCAATACATGGCAACATGGTGCGGTAACTGTAGATTAATGAAACCTAAGTTTAAGAAGCTGGATGCAACTCACGAGGACGTAGTTTTTGTACTAGCAGATGCTGAGAAGTTTCCGCAATCGCGACAACTGGCTACGGTGGATAATCTACCTACGTTTGCAACTTTTAAAGATGGTCAGTTTGTAAACCAAGTGCAAACTAACAAATTTGAGAACCTTAAAGAATTAGTAGATGAAGTTACCAGTAATTAGACACTTACAAAAAGGTACTACACCAGAACAACTAGAAGCAACACTAGAAGTGCTAGAGCATTTTAGCGAGCACCGCAGTGTTACTGAAGAAGAAATGGATGTAGTAGGTGAATTAATCACAAATATTTGTGGAGCACTAGAAGTGCACGGCAACGTCGCACAAGGTATGAGTAGCGTTGAGGCTGCAAATGCCTTTGCTCAAAAAGTGATGGGTTCTATAGACCAGTAACCTAATCCTTAATCAATAATGAATCCTTTACCTGCATGGGTAAAGGATTTTTTTGTGTCTTATCATAACGTGCATAAGTCGCATCAATAAACTCAGCAGATACAGATTCTAATCCTAGTAAAAAGGTATGATCATAATCTTCCTGCAATAGGATTAAATTACCATTAGCATCATTTGCGATAGCCGTTGGGTTTTTTGAGTACCAGTAAACCAGTAACAATGGAACTACATTTACTCTAGGCTTAATATTAAAATAAAATGGTGTGGCATCGCCTTTTAATTCCATACGTTCTAATTCTTCACCTTCTGGAGAACATAGCTGTACTTGCAATGTTTTAGTATCTAACATTTTTAAAGAAACATAGGTATCTAGAGTTGCTGCTCTACTACTCCAGTGGGATTTATTAGGTAATAAATCATTCCATAAACCTAGATATTCGTCGGCTCCGGCATCATTTTCATAATTTCCTTCTAGGATACTATAATCTAAAGCTACTGGTTGTTGAACCGTTTGTTGTGTAAGAAATTGATGCGAACTACCGCAACTAGTCATTATAAGATGTAATACGACGAGGTAAAATAAGTTTTTCATGGTGCAATTTTGGCCATTAATCGATATCAAAAACTGTGCTAGATAATATCGCTTACAAAACAATACGAATGAAATGCAAAACTTATATTTGAACAAATACAAATTGTCATGAAAAATAGTTTTATCGTTTTATTCATCGCTATTGCCATCACTAGTTGTGGTAGCTTAAATGAAATCGTTAATAGTATTCCTGGAGGAAACAGTGGTGTTTTATCGGAGGATCAAATAGGTTTAGGATTAAAACAAGCATTAAATCAAGGTATCAATACAGAGGTTTCTAAATTAACCGCTACAGATGGTTTCTTTAAAAACGAACTCGTTAAAATCCTTTTACCAGAAGAATTACGCAAAGTAGATAGCGGTTTACGTAAAATAGGTTTGAGCAGTGTGGCAGATGAAGGTTTAAAACTTCTTAATCGTGCGGCAGAAGATGCTACAAAAGAAGCAGTGCCTATTTTTGTAGATGCGGTTAAAAACATCTCTTTTAATGATGCAAAACAAATCTTACTAGGTGATGAACGCGCAGCAACGGCGTATTTAGAAAATGCAACCCAGCAGGCTCTTTATGCAAAATTCAGTCCGATTATCAATAAAAAACTAGGCGAAGTAGGCGCTACAGAATTATGGTCTGGTGCGATTAATAAATACAATTCATTGCCACTTACCAGCGATGTGAATCCTGATCTTACAGATTATGTAACCCAACAAGCGTTACAAGGAGTCTATAAAGTAATCGCAAAAGAAGAAATAGAAATACGCGGTAATGTAAGTGAACGCCGCACTGATTTATTAAAACGAGTATTTGCTTTACAAGATAAAATTTAAGTAAACAGTTGTTTGTTTAAGCTCCATAAAACAACTGTAATCAAAATATTTTAATAAGAAATAATATTAAAAAAGTGAACTCGATGAGTTCACTTTTTTTTTATAAACGCAACCTTTTTACAAAAACTGCATCTATTAAACGTGTTATAATAACATGAGGGATTTTTATAAGAAAGCTGCTTCTGGACAAGGCAGCTTTTTTATGACCTAAAACTTTCTAAATAAGCAGGCACTTTCAATAATCTACTGCCATACCAGGAGAACAATTCACCATCTACCAGCGTACATTGCGGAATTTCCATTCCAGCGGTCTTGAAAGCTTGTTCTACTTCGTCTAGATCTTCATCTGTGAACGCATAAGGTTCTGAAGAGAATAGAATCACTTCTGGTTTTAGGGCAACCATTAGTTCTAATGTTAATTCAGGATAACGCAATTCATCTTTAAGTATGTTTTCTAATCCAGCGTGTACCATCATATCATGTATAAAGGTATCCTTACCTACACTCATGTACGGATTTTTCCAGATCAGATATAATGCCTTTTTAGTACTCGTAATTTTAGGTAGATGATTAAAATTCATCTGGATATTACGAGCTAGGGATTTTGCTTTAAAACCAGCACCGGTAAGTTTCCCTAGATCGTGAATCATTTCTAACGCATCATCTAGATTTGAAACATCAGAAACATAAGTAGGTGCGATGTGATCACACATCAGTACAATTTCTGGCGTGTTTTCTTCCTTATTGCAAATTATTAAATCTGGTTGCGCCTCGCGTAGTCTAGCTTCTACTACTTTTTTTGTACCGCCCATAATGGCAACACGATCTGTCAATCCAGCAGGATGCACACAAAATCTTGTGATACCTACCAGGTGTTCTTCTAGTCCTAAATCTACCAGTAATTCTGTTTGTGATGGCACTAGTGAAACGATGCGCAATGGTCGTTGTGCTAGTGATACCTCACGGTAACACTGATCTGTAAGTGTACAATACATTAGTCTAGTGCGTTTTTTGTCACCCATAATCTATAACCGAATATGAGTTTTTGCCATTTAGTGGCCTTGCTTAAATCCAGCCTGCGTTTTGTAAAACTAGGCATCACCGCTTTATTAAATTTAGCTAGTGTTTTAAACAACTGTTTTTTCATAACGCAAATGTACGCCGTTGCGATTTAGATTTACTCGATTTAGCAGAAACTCCTGTGATAAAATTGGTAACACAACCATTATCTTTAGACCATGAAATGGAACGGTTTATTTTTAATCCTTATCACCTGCTTTTATTCCTGTAAGGATGATCGCCCGCAGATTGATAATTCCATAGTGTTCCGTTACAATGAGCATGCAAATATCACTACGTTAGATCCAGCATTTGCGCGTGACCAGCGCAATATATGGGCTTGTAACTTACTTTACAATGGTTTAGTACAGCTGGATAACGATCTCAATGTAGTTCCAGATTTGGCTAGTTCATGGGAGATCAGTTCCGATGGTCTGGTGTACACTTTTAGATTAAAAAAAGGTGTGATGTTTCATGATAATTACGCTTTCGCGAAAGCGAGATCCATCACAGCACAAGACTTTAAATTTTCCCTAGAACGTTTAACAAATCCACAGCTAGCATCGCCTGGAGCCTGGACCATGGAAGCCGTAAAAGGCATCACCGCAGTAGATGAAAATACCCTAGAAATCACTTTAGAAAGACCATTTCCAGCCTTTTTAGGAATCTTAACCATGAAATATTGTAGCGTCGTAAGACCAGAAGCTGTCACTCATTACGGATCTGAATACCGCTCACATCCTACCGGCACAGGACCATTCTATTTGAAACGCTGGGAAGAAAACGTAAAAATGGTCATGCGTCGCCATAATGCGTATCATGAAAAAGATGCAAAAGGAACTCAATTACCTTATTTAGAAGCGGTTGCGATCACATTTAAAAATGATAAGCAAAGTGAATTTTTAGAATTTGCTCAAGGGAATTTAGACTTTTTAAACGCCATAGATCCTAGCTATAAAGACGAATTACTCACTAATTCTGGTGCTTTAAAACCCAAATACGATAGCATTGTAGTAATGCAAAAAGCGCCGTTTTTAAATACAGAATATCTAGGAATAGATGTGTCTGATAGTGAACAATCACTGGATCTTGCGATTAGGCAGGCGATAAATCATGGTTTTGACCGTGAGAAGATGATCAAATACTTGCGTAATAGTATAGGGAAACCAGCTGTTTATGGGTTTATTCCGCTAGGGATTCCTGGTGGTGGCGTTGTAGATGGTGCTCACTATGATCCAGAACGCGCACGATTGATCCTTAAAGAATATACTGATGCTGGGAATCGCATTCCAGAAATCACCATTGCTACTAGTGCTAATTATCTAGATCTGTGCGAATTCATACAGAAAGAATTACAAAACATAGGTCTTACCGTTCAAGTAGAAGTCATGCCACCATCTACCTTAAGACAAGCGCGCAGTGCTGGGAATTTACAAGTATTTAGATCCAGCTGGATCGCAGATTATCCAGATGCACAAAACTATTTGTCGCTATTCTATAGTAACAACTTTGCACCAAACGGCCCTAATTACACCAGATTCAAAAATGCTACTTATGATCAACTTTATGAGGAATCATTAATCACCGCAAATAAATCACAGCGCGCCCTACTCTACCAGCGTATGGATTCTATACTCGTGAATGAAGCGCCAGCGATTCCATTGTATTATGATGAAAGCGTGCGTTTTATCCATAAAAACGTGATAGGTCTAGAAACTAATGCTGTTAATATGCTAGATCTTACTCGCGTGAGAAAAAACTAGTGAATCGCTTCTAGCAAGAAAACACTGTTTACCGCTTTTAAGTTTACGCTACCATCAGTAACTTTTAAGGTGTTATCTGTGTAAGCATTGCGCAATTGAGTAGCTTCTGGAAATACTTTCCTAACATCAATGGTATGCTCGCCGTCTTCTAGTCCAGCACCAGCGATAATTTGGTCTTTATTATCACCGTTTTCATACCAGCGTGCAAACACAGTTCCTGCACCATCATGTGGTAAGGAATAATGATCTCCAGCACCTACAGCAGGATGATTATGGCGGTATTGACCTAGTTTTTGCCAGTGAGCTAAAACCTCTTTATTCATTTCATCCCAGTTCATAGTAGATCGTAAGGTCGCATCACCTTCTGTTCCTTCTATGACTAGCGATCTAGCAGATTCATCACCATAATAGATTTGAGTCATTCCTGGAGTCAATAACAACTTAGTTGCAGATTCCATCGTTTTTTCACGTTGCCCATCATAAGGCTGGCCATCATCATGACTGCTTATGTAATTCATAAAATAGGCAGGATCATTTGGATTTTCTAGTAAAAGGCTGTCTCTAAACTGATCGTATCTTTTAAACAATTCCTTATAAGGTGCGATGGCATGCCTTTTAAATCCAAAGTTGATCATCGCATCATAACCGTAGTCAAAATAATCTACCGCGCCATCACTAAACATATAGGATCTACCACCAGATGCTTCATAACCGTACAATTCGCCTAGGATGAAAAAATTATCATCATGAATCATTTGATCTGGATGGTTTTCTTTCCATTGCTGGTAAGCTAGTTGCGCTTGTTCATTAAAAGTAGCCCATACATCTTCTTCCACGTGTTTTACAGTATCGATTCTAAAACCGTCTACACCAGTTTCTCTAGCATAATCTGTAACCCATTTAATCAAGTAATTTACCGGAGTTTTTTTCAAACCGCTAGTAGCAAAAAAATCATCTAGTTCTTTTAATTCTTGTTCTAATCGTCCTTCTTTTTCCCATTTATCTATTAGGATTTGAGGCACTTCTACTTCCTGATCACTTTCTGTACGGATGTCTGGTAGATTATTAGTTAAGGTGCAAGTAACAGCTGTTTCTTGGTTTTGATAGGTACAACTAGGTCCAGTGCGTACCCATTCATCTGGCCATTGTGGATCCATAGCGGTTACTGGTCCTGTATGATTTATGACTACATCTAACAACACACGGATGTCCTTTTGATGTGCTGTTGCCACAAGCTCTTTAAACTCCTCATAGGTACCATAACTAGGCTCAACTGCGGTCCAGTCTTTTGCCCAGTAGCCATGAAATGCATAAGTATTTCCCGTGCCTTCATCTACACTGCCGTGAATTTGTTCCCAGATAGGTGTTAACCAGATAGCGTCAATTCCTAGATCTGTGAAATAACCCGATTCTATTTTCTGTGTGATTCCAGCAAAATCTCCACCTTCAAAACCACGTAGTTTTCCTGTAGGAAGATCTCTTTTAATAATCGTATCATTACTAGTATCTCCATTATTAAAACGATCAGTCAATAAGAAATAGACATTTGAAGCACTCCAGTCAAATGGCTTTTCTACCACCGCGACTTCTTCTGTTTCTTTACAGGCTAGAATACTAAGTGCCGTTAATACTAAAAGAACATACTTTTTCATAGAACTCTTGATTTCTCCAAAAATAAGAGCAAAAAACAAATCCTGCACCTATTCACTTTAGCTTTTAAAGAAAACGATATAGCTGTGCAAAATCACGTAATTTTGCCATATTCATAACGACTTAAAATAAGTGCACAACTACCTAGACCTTTTTCTCAAATCTTTTAGTGATTACTGGAACTACCTAGTTAGCGAGATAACCTCACCTAGCTGGACTAATTACTTTTACTGGTTAATAGGACTATCAGTACTCGTATTTGCATTAGAGATTTTATTACCATGGCGTAAAAATCAAAAAGTGCTACGTAAGGACTTTTGGTTAGACCTGTTCTACTTATTTTTTAATTTCTTTTTATTCTCGCTAGTAGGTTATAATGCCATATCTAACGTCGCTGTTCAATTATTCACAGATGGATTAAACGCCATAGGAATTCAACATATCACTGCGATAGAAGTAAGTGGCTGGCCAGTATGGGCACAATTACTTACCATGTTTATCATCGCAGATTTTATCCAATGGAACATCCACCGGTTATTACATCGCGTGCCGTGGTTATGGGAATTTCACAAAGTGCATCACAGTGTAAAAGAAATGGGATTTGCGGCGCAATTCCGTTTTCATTTTATGGAAACCATTATTTACAAAAGCCTGCAATACTTGCCGCTAGCGATAATCGGTTTTGGGATTGAGCAGTTTTTTATTGTTCACATGGTGAGCGTTTTTATAGGCCATTTAAACCATGCAAATCTCAATTGGGATTATGGACTATTGAAGTATATTTTCAATAATCCTAAAATGCATTTATGGCATCATGTAAAAGAATTGCCTAGCGATCATCCTCATGGAATTAATTACGGTTTGAGTTTAAGCATTTGGGATTATCTTTTTAAAACCGCTCATGTTCCTTATCATCAGGCAGATTTAGAATTAGGTTTCCCAGGCGATGAGCATTATCCAGATGGATTTCTAGAACAAGTTAAAGCACCTTTTATTAAGAATAAAGTATTGTAGTTATTGAGATTTCGCTTTCGCGAAAGCGTAAAAACGGAGAGGTTTGTAGCGTTGCAAGACACGATGAAATCTAAACTTAAATTTGCGTAGCTATTTATTCTCCCTATACCTTTTGTAAATTTTAAATAGTATCATAAGTAATAATGCGAAAACTATGATGCCTACCACTCCATAAATCCAATTCACAGCACTTTTTAAAATAACCAAAAACACAACCGCAAATAAGATAAGTGTAGCACCTTCATTATACAATCGCATGCCGTTTGAGGTCCATTTCACTACATCATTTTCTAGTTGTGAAAAGATGTGCTGGGTTTTCCCATGATATATAAATAACAGGACTACAAAGCCTAGTTTCACGTGCATCCATGTATCCTGTAACCATGCAGGATTTAAAATCAATAAATAAATGGCAAAAATGGTGGCTAGCACTGCACTAGGCCAAGTAATAATATACCATAAACGCCGTGTCATCAACTTTAACTGTTTTAATAAAACACCTCGAGATGGCTCTTCTTCCTGATGTGCTTCTATCTGATAGACAAACAGTCGTGGTATGTAAAAAAGTCCAGCAAACCAGGTGATCACAAAAATGAGATGTAATGACTTTACGTATAGATATTCCAATGTGATCGTTCTTTTAACGCCACAAATTTACAAAGAAGTAACCTAGTAGGAAATGAATTCTATGGCTATGATAATTATCATGTTTTAGTCAGTTTGAGGCTTCTATGTTTGTACCGTTAATTAAAAACAATAGGTATGACAACTTTAGCAAGATTAGAACAAGATTTTAGCAACAACGTAATAGGTTACAGCGCACTAGGAATTATTCTTTCCACCTGTTTAGGATCGTTTGCGATTTATGGAATTTTTACGGCAGGTAGTGGTGCTTTTCAAATGATACTTACCCTATTAGTGGTAAGTTTATGTAGTATGCATAATGCTGCAATTCTAACGGTTCAAAAACCCAGAATGATCTTTAATCTATTGATCTTAAGCTCTATTATTAGTAGTTGTATCATCGCTGGTAGTATTTTACTATAGATGATGAACAGTAGTTTAATCCAGAAGTATAACGTGGCAGGTCCACGTTATACTAGTTACCCTAC
Source organism: Nonlabens sp. (assembly GCA_020630715.1). Lineage (GTDB taxonomy): Bacteria > Bacteroidota > Bacteroidia > Flavobacteriales > Flavobacteriaceae > Nonlabens. Next base: position 105,330 of record JAHDIQ010000009.1, on the reverse strand, counting down.
AGTACCATACTGGGAAGAAGAGCAGTTTACGAGAACGGCATGGGAATCATCTTTTGTAAAAAGTTTTAATGAAAGTAATGGTAAAGAAGGTATTAGTCTTTATATCCATTTACCATATTGTGAAGCCATGTGTACCTTTTGCGGTTGTAATAAACGCATTACGGTAAATCATAATGTAGAATTGCCTTATATACAGGCAGTGCTTAAAGAATGGTCGCTATATCTAGCACTGGTAGATGAAATTCCTGTAATAAGTGAATTACATTTAGGTGGAGGAACGCCTACGTTTTTCTCACCTGAACATCTAGAATTACTCATCAATGGCATTTTTAAACATGCCATGCGCGGTACAAAAGCGGCGATAAGTTTTGAAGGTCATCCTAACAACACGACTCGTGAGCATTTAAAAACACTACATAATCTAGGTTTTAATCGGGTAAGTTACGGTGTACAGGATTACAATCTAGAAGTGCAAAAAGCCATTCACCGCGTACAACCTTCTGAAAACGTGGCAAGAGCAACAAACACTTCGCGAGAGATAGGTTATGCATCTGTAGGACATGATTTAATTTACGGACTACCTTACCAAAAGTTAGAACACGTCATTTACACCATTCATAAAACCATAGAGTTGCGTCCAGATCGCATCGCTTTTTATAGTTATGCATTTGTACCATGGATTAAAGGAAATGGACAACGCGGTTTCTCACAAGACAACTTACCATCACCAGATGAAAAGCGCCAGCAGTATGAAGTAGGTAAACAGTTGCTGGAAGATGCTGGATATATAGAAATAGGAATGGATCATTTTGCATTACCTACAGATGAGCTATACCTAGCGATGGAACAGCAACAATTACACCGTAATTTTATAGGATATAATGCTAGCAACACCCAATTAATGGTAGGTCTGGGCGTTTCATCCATAAGTGATAGCTGGTATGGTTTTTCACAGAATGTCAAGAGTATCACCGACTATAAAAAACTACTGGATCAAGATATGATACCTGTATATCGTGGTCATTTATTATCTGACGAGGATTTAGCAATACGTAAACATATTCTAAATTTAATGTGCCATTTTGAAACCAGCTGGGAACGTGATGGAATAAATTATTTTAACGAGTTACCTGATGTATTAATCGATCTAAAAGAAATGGAATCAGATGGTTTACTAGAACTACATCACGATAAGATCGTCGTGCCAGAATCAGGTCGTGGTTTTGTGAGAAACATCTGTATGGCATTTGACTTAAGGTTAAAGCGTAAGAAACCAGATACTCAGTTGTTTTCTATGACTATATAACATTTAATAATTTCATAAACGACTTTTTTGTTATTTAGATACATTATATGATTATAGTGGTTTCTATGTTATTTTCTGCAACCCATAAAATAGAACCGCTCCTACTCCATAGCAAACTACATCCCAAAGATCACCAGTATAACGATCCATTTTTTCTGGTAAGTAGCATTCAAAATACAATGAATAGAGAAGTACTAAACTTAATAAACTAACAATTCCTAATCGTAAACTGTGATCTTTTTTAATCCACCACACTACATGTAAACAAGCTGTTGCCACTATTGGGATCACTAATATATCATTAAGATGATTATATATAAAGGGTACCGCTAGATAGTCATAAAGTTTCAACAATAGCACAATTCCGTAAGTAATAACAAAAACAAGGATGAATATATGTAAGGTCTTTAAAGGTAATTTCATTCTTAAGTAGCAAGTAATGCGATTAACCATGCTAAAAACATCCCAACTGCCATCACAACCATCCAGATAGAGTGCAATATTTTGTAAGAAATACGCAACACTAGATATGGACTATTTTCCCATCGATCTGCAAAAGAAGGTTTTGGTTTTACTTGTTCTTTTTTAGGTCCTGTGGAATCTTTTGTTTCTGAGGTCTGGTTATTATTCATTAAACTATGACTATCGTTATTTGGTTTTAATTTTAAGTTGCTAATATTATGTTAGTCTTATCATTATACGTTGAAATTTCTAGTCATTTCATACATAGAAAGCTAAGGATGTTATAACTGCTCTATCACCACAGTCTTCACATTACAAAACTCTCTAATCCCGAAGTGTGACAACTCTCTTCCGTAACCAGAAATTCCTGTTCCACCAAATGGCAACGCAGGATGACTTCCTACTTTAGCATTTATAAAAACCGCTCCATCTTTAAAACGTGGCACTATCGACTCGGCCATTGTGAGGTCTTTAGAAAATAAGGTAACTCCTAAACCAAATTCCGTATTGTTTGCTAAGGAAATAGCCTCATCAGTAGTTTTAAAGCTAGTTACCGCAACTAGTGGACCAAAGGTTTCTTCTTTAAAAACTGGCATTTCTGGCGTTACACTAGTTATAATCGTAGGTTCAAAATATGCTTTCTTACGATTACCGCCATAATGAATTTTTGCACCCATTTTTATAGAATCTTTCATTAATTCTTCTAGCTCTTCTGCTAGTGATTCTTTTGCCATAACACCTATGTAGGTATTGTCATCTAAAGGATCTCCTGATCTTAAACCAGCTACTTTATGAGTGAATTTTTCTAAAAACGCATCATAGATATCGTCATGTAGTAGCAACCGTTTTCCGGCGATACAGCTTTGTCCTGTGTTTTGGAAACGTGCTTGTATACATATATCTACCGTTTTGTCAAGATCTGCATCTGGAAAAACGACGAGCGCATTACTACCACCTAATTCTAAGACTGTTTTCTTAATCTCGCTTCCTGCGATAGACGCAACGGCACTACCTGCAGGTTTTGATCCTGTGAGCGTTACCGCTTTTACCAGCTTATGTTTAATCACAGAGGCAACCTGATCACTCGTAATTACTAAATTATGAAAACAACCTTTTGGGAATCCAGCATTATCTATTAATTCTTCGATCATCTGGGCGCATCCCATTACGTTACTGGCATGTTTTAAAAGACCTACATTTCCAGCCATTAATGCGGGAACGATGAATCGCAATACTTGCCAAAATGGATAATTCCATGGCATGACAGCAAATACAATTCCTAGTGGCTCATAGCTCACATAAGACTTATAAAATTCTGTATCAATCACTTCTGGCGCTAGATATTCCTGAGTTTTATCTGCATAGAACCTGCACAACCACGCACATTTATCCAGCTCACCTCTCGCCTGCTCTATAGGTTTACCCATTTCTAATGTCATTTGCCGTGCATAACGATCCTTCTCAGATTCTAGTAAACTGGCAATCTTTAGAATTAACTCGGCTCGATGTTCATAGCTGGTTTGCGACCATTCTTGTTGTGCTTTATAAGCTTTTTCGACACGTGATATCATCTGGTCACTAGTAAATGGTGTGTATTCCTTAATCGTTTTTCCGTCGTACGGATTGATGGTTGTAATCACTTTTTTATTTTGAAGATACACATTTAGCGCATACCATTAGCAAGGATTTACATGGCTTTAACGACTGTTGTAGTATGTTGATAAGGTTGTTGAGAAACTACGCTTTCGCGAAAGCGTAATCACCACCATCCTCATTAACTTTAAAAAACCTCATTATTATGAATAATCGTGACGAGTATTTAATAGCGCTAAGACCTGATATACCGAATGCTAGAGTGAGCGACGATATGTCTAGCGAAGAGCGATTTCAAAACGCAACGCTACGTCCTATTGCTAAGTTGCAACATGATTTATTGCTATCGGTATTTTCAAATTATATTAAAAAGCACAAAAACGTGTTCTATGGTCTTACGGCAACAAAACGTGTAGATTATATAGAAAATGCTGTGAATAGGGATCAAAAATTCCGCAATTCATTAAAGGGAATTATGATAGGTCAGTTCACCATAGCAGAGTATCAGGCATACATTTCTAATTCTAGTGCGCTTAATAAACGTATGATGAATCTGGTGCGTGAACGCCTGATTAATAGCATTCAAGTATTTGATAAACCTAGTATTGAATTATAAGCAATTGTAATACATTTAGCGTCGCAAAAATCGCAGTATAAAATGACTGCTTAATCTTGTGTATCATGCTTAAAATCAATATAGTTAACCGATGCAAAGAAATCCTAGATCAACAGATTTTGAAGGATAAACAACGTATTGAAGAATTAAAGGAATCACTAGCAGATAATGATTCAAGTAATGACGCAGAAGATGATGATGGATCTGGTGAACTTATGGCCACCTATGAGCGTGCTCACAACCTCATGGCAGATCATCAACGTATAAAACGCGATTTTAACGCTATTACTTTTTCTACTCGTAAATCTACGGTTCAAGAAGGTGCACTGGTCACTACCATTAACGGTGTGTTTTTAATCGCAATTTCATTAGGTGAGGTAAGTCTCGAGGATGGAACTAAATGCTACGTCATCTCTCATGAAGCACCTATTTATAAGGCTATGAAAGGGCTTCAGGCTGGCGATAACTTTATTTTTAATGATTTAAAACGGACTATTACAGCCATTTCTTAAGGAATAGACTCGCCGTTAAGATCTGTCGTTAACACATCTGTCATGTAATCTAAATAAGGTCTTGCTATTTGAAAACAACGATTGATTTCTTGTTTAAAATCTGTAGATAACACTTCTTTATCTGTAAAAGATTTCATGAAATAAAAACTCTTGTGTCGTATCAGGTCAATATCTGGATGATTTTTATCAAAATCACGAGGTGCGGTTTTAAGCGTCTCGCCTTGTAGCGTTCCCCAAGTTTTCAAAAAGCTAGGTTGTTCTATGATATCTCTAAGCTCCTGTGCATCCAGCTCTAATTCTTTGCGTATTCTGTAAAGGTCATCTTTTTCTGGTTTAAAAAAGCCTACACCTATGAGGCTTTCAACAGGTGACAATCGCATATAATAACTTCCACGACGTTGCTGGCCAGCGCGCAACCAGTTGACGCTACGTTGAGTTTTAAACGGTGTTTTATCTTTTGAAAAACGCACATCTCTATAGATTCTAAAAACTTTTGTCTTTTCTATAGTATCATGTTGATTAAGCAATTGGGTAATATCGGCTACATGAGATTTAAGTGTAGTATCTAATACTTTAAATTGTTCTTTATGCTCATCAAACCATGGTTTGTTATTGTTTACTTTAAGCTCTTTTAAAAATTCAAATAAGGCTGTTTCCATAAAAACAAGGTATAAAAAAACCGTCTAGAAAATTAGACGGTTTAAAATGAAAAATAATTAGAATTATCTAATAATTAATTTTTTAGTACTAGATGTAACACCATTACCTACTTTAACTAGATATACACCAGAATTTAAAGTAGAAGCATCAATAGTTTGTTCAAATACACCAATATTGTTATACTGCTTACTTATAACTAACTGACCTAATACATCATAAACGTTTACGTTAATTGAATCACCAGAAAGCTGGTTATTGAAAGTAACTGTAAAACGATCATTTGCAGGGTTAGGATAGATCGATAATTTATCTAGACTATCTGGTCCATTAGTTGAGAATGTAGATTGCTCTGCACCTGTTACAATAAGTGTGTAATCCTGTTGATTATTAACTAAAGTACCTGTATGCGTGATGTTTATAGTATAAGTACCTGCTGCGTTTTTAATATCAATACGTTCAAAATTATCTACAAGATTTGGAACATCTGTTCTTGGAAAAATAGCTGGAAATTGGGCATTTAAAGTGTAAGGAAAAAATGTATTCCCTTGACCATCAGTAACCGTTATATCTAGATTATTTACTAGAGCAGGTGTAGGATCATCATTTCCACCGTTATTAGCAACTCCAGCTGGATCTGTCCAACTAATTGAAAACTGTAGTAAACTTGAGGAACTAATAGTAAATGAAGTGCTGTACGATCCATTATTACTTAATGTTCTTTCATCAATTAACGACGATCCTCCATCATTTTGAATAGCTAAGCCTGCTGCTTCTGTATTTAAAGAACCCCATCCAGAAGAAAAGTCTGGTCCATCAAACTGACCTACTTCAAACGCAGTATGTAGTATCAATCCTTTAGCAGTAGCTGATTTCATATATTGATTGTTTAATGAATTGTAATATTGCTGTAAAAGAGTTAGACCACCTGTAACAGCAGGTGCAGCCATGCTTGTTCCAATTCTAGTTCCGTAACTATTAGTTCCCGTATTCTCGGTAGAAAACGTATTTACGCCTTTGGTGGTGATGTCTGGTTTAACACGGCTATCATCAGACGGACCTTTAGAGCTGAAATTAGCAATCGTGATCGAAGCAGGACCCGTATAAACAAGAGTCTCATTGCTAGCTCCTACGGAAACAACATTTTTTGCTAATGCAATTCTATTCATTGTATCAAGACCATTATTAGTGATTTGACCTGGTGCCCCATCATTCCCAGAAGCCACCACAGGTAAATAGTAAGGAGCATTAAAGGTAATTGCATCATATTCAGCAGAACGAGCTACGTATTTTCCAAGTTCTGCTTGTTGTAGATTACCTGAATCCACACCATAACTATGATTAGAAAGTAACATTCCATTTGATGCTTCAGATATCATTTCTGGACCATCTGGTGTAGGAGCACTACTTGTTTCAAAGCCGTAAACAACTAAAGTAGCGGAAGGTGCAACACCAGTAGCATTTTGATTTGGTGCTGGAGCATTTGCAATCATCGTACCGCCAACGTGTGTAGCGTGTCCAGATCCAATCAAACCTTCTCCTGGAAAAAGCCTGCCAGATAAAGCCTCATGCAGATTCAAAATTGCGCCACCATCCCAAATACCGATTCTCATACCTTGACCTGTAATATTAACTCCTAACGAACCACCCTGATAAAAAGCATCGGCACCTTGCATTTGAACGGATCCTTGATTTAAGGTAAATTGGTAAATTGGATTTCCGTCTACAAAGTCATACAAATGACCAACTCTACTATCCTCTTTAATCATTTTAGGAATACCTTTTTCGTCTGCTAGTTGATAAGCGCGTTGTAATCTTGCCATTGATTTAGTTGAGAGTTCATTTTTTAACTCATCTAACTTCTCAAGATCATAATTTGCCGTAATCTGAGCACGTTCCTCTGCTGTTTGTGCAAGTATGCTTAAAGAAAAGCATAGGATAAGACCTAATGTGGTAGTAATTTTTTTCATTTTCTTTTATTAACTAGGTTTATTTGTTGATAAGTATTAATACCATTGTGGTAAAACGAATATCTTTGCAACTTAACACTTAAAAATAGTCGTTAAGTTTGCAATATAATTACAAAATCTTAATATGTAAGCCTTTGTACATTGTAAATAAAACTTAAACGTATCACAAAATAATAACGAGAATGAGATTTATTGTTTCTAGTTCCTACTTACAAAAACACCTACAAATTCTAGGTGGCGTTATCAATAGTAATAATACTCTACCTATACTGGATAATTTCCTTATGGAATTAAGTGGTAAAGAACTTACGGTATCTGCATCAGACATGGAGACTACTATAATAGGTAAGTTGCAAGTAGAAGGTGATGAGGATGGTAGTATTGCAGTACCAGCTAAGCTTCTTTTAGACACGTTAAAAACCTTTCCAGAACAGCCACTTACTTTTAAAGTAGATAATGGTATAATGACCGTAAGTCATGATAAAGGTAGTTCTGAAATCGCTTGTGCAAATGGTGATGAATTCCCTAAAGCTGTAAGTGTAAATGATGCTAGTAGCACCACTATATTAGGAGACACACTGGCTACAGCAATTAATAAGACCATATTTGCTGCAGGAAATGATGATTTAAGACCTGTGATGTCTGGTGTGTTTTTCCAGTTTAATAGTGAGTCTTTAACTTTTGTAGCTACAGATGCTCATAAATTAGTACGTTACCGTCGCGAAGATTTATCTGCAGCAACTACAGCAGAATTTATCATGCCTAAAAAACCTTTGAATCTATTAAAAACGATGTTACAAGGTAGCGAGACAGAGGTACTTATTGAATACAACGAGAGTAATGCTCAATTTACATTTGATCAATCTACCATTATCTGTAGACTGATTGACGGTAAGTATCCTAATTACGAGGCCGTAATCCCTAAAGAAAATCCAAATAAACTAGTCATCGCTCGTAATCAGTTTTTAAACTCTGTAAGACGTGTGAGTATTTTTTCAAATAAAACAACACACCAGATCCGTCTTAAAATGGCTGGTGCAGAGTTAAACATAAGTGCAGAGGATTTAGACTATAGCAATAAAGCAGATGAGCGCTTAACCTGTGACTATCAAGGTGATGATATGCAAATAGGCTTTAACAGCCGTTTCTTAATTGAAATGCTTAATAATCTTAACTGTGACGATGTATCATTAGAGATGTCGCTTCCTAATCGCGCTGGAATTCTCACGCCTGTAGACGGACTGGATGAAGGCGAAAACGTTACAATGCTTGTAATGCCAGTAATGCTTAACCAGTAGTTAGAAATATTTTATGATCAAAAAGGCTCGCAATTGCGAGCCTTTTTTTAGTTTTATAAGTAACGTTCTTTAATCACCATCTCATGATGTTTGTGATGACCTGCGATTAAGAAAGGGATCACTCTCACACTCATTAGATTTCCATTTGCGGTTCCTGTACGAATCAAAAATTCGTCTGGCATATCTTTATATAAGGCGATCGTGGCTTCTCTAGTAGCTATTATAGATTGTAATAATGACGCTTTCGCGAAAGCGTAATCACCACAACCTTCTATAAACACATCCTGATCAAAGCCTGCAAGATCTGTCTGGTCGCCTCTCATAAAACGCAAGGCGCGGTAGGCAAAAACACGTTCTGTATCAATATTATGTAAAATGACCTGAGCAATAGTCCACTTATTAGACGCATACCTATAGTCAAGTGGTTTATCAATGGATTTAATAAAATCTACAGATACCTGTAGCGAAGATTCCAAAGCTTGCGTTATAGTAGCATCTGGATCATTTAAATCGATATATCTTGAGAAATATGGATTAAACTCTTGTGGCGTGATCGATTTTACAGTCATTATAGGTCTTGAAATAATTTATGTAACAATCGTTTTTTATCATTGATACTCTCTTCTAGACTTATCATAGTCTCTGTGCGACTTACACCTTCTATATCATCTAGCATGAAGATCACCTTTTTTGCGTGCATAGTATCTCTAGCTCTAATCTTACAAAAGATATTAAACTTACCTGTGGTAATATGAGCAACGGTAACATAAGGTATTTCTGTAATGCGACTAATCACAAATTGAGTTTGGGAAGTTTTATCTAAAAAGACACCTATATAAGCAATAAAAGTGTATCCTAGTTTTTCATAATCTACGGTTAAGGAAGATCCCTGAATGATTCCGTTTTCTTCCATTTTTTTGACACGAACGTGAACAGTACCGGCAGAGATATTTAGTCTTTTAGCAATATCTGTAAATGGAGTACGTGTATTTTCAATAAGAACGTCGAGTATTTGCTTATCTACATCGTCAATTTTAGGCATGTCCTTTAATCTTTAGGTTATTTTTACAAAAAAACTAAAAATAATACGATTAACACAGTAAATTAATGAAATTTTAGAATTATCAACAAAACGAATTGATATCTAACAGAGGACTTACGATTTTTTGATCGATAGTAATCTCAAAATCAAGATCTTCTAGTTGATACTGGATTAAATCAACAACGCGATGACCATTTTTAATGGTTTTATCATTGACACTAGTGATATGAGGAACATAATACAAAGTATCATCTTGAATCAATTCTTTATACATAATCGCAATGTCAACGCGATGCTTTTGAGACGGCACGTTTTTAAGATAAATATCACAATAACTCGAAGCAATATTAGGAATCTGCTCATATTCTTTTACTATTAAATCTGGATGATCAGCTTCTACAGTATTGCTAACAAACTGCACAGCATCATTCAATGCATGAGCCATTATTACAGTAGTTGTATTTCTATTATAGTCATCATTAGCATGTCCTGCTTCAAATAATATTACTGGTATATCCTTACTCACCAGTGAATCTCCTACACAATTAGGATTGAACGCATCATCATAACGACCTATACCACTGTAAGACATCTTAGAGCAATTACTAACGATATGGTTGATTACTTGCATTGATTTCAATCGCGCCTTAGTGATGGAACGTTCCATATCTCCTGCAGGAGCTAGGAAGGACAACTGCATTGCCTTAGTTCCTATATCGTTTCCATAAATCGTACGCTGATCGTGCAGATTAAATGCAACATCAGGTTGGTAATCATCAATGACTTTTTTTAAAATTTGACTTTCTGGTTGTGAAAGATCACGTGCATCTCTATTAAGATCAATATTATTAGCATTATTGCGTATCCATGAGTCATTACCATCTGGATTTAAAACAGGAATAATATATAATTGAATATTTTTTAATAATTGTGCTTCCCTCAACTGCTCTAACCATAAAAAAAGTGATCGGGTCATGGTTGATTCATTACCATGCATTTGAGACCACATTAAAATCTTAGGACCTGTAGAACCTGTTTTAAAACCATAAATAGATTTACCTAGAACAGAAGTTCCTAATACTTCTAACGATGAATTAGAAAACTTCACATCTTTAACTAGCTTCTTGAAATAGGATTCAACTACAGAGTAGGTGTTATACCTGTATGTAATTACAGGATTCTCAGAACTGTTATATATGGATGCAAAATCAATCATTATTAAAATATCAGTTACAAAGGTAAACTTTAAGCGGTTGATAATTGTAAACAGTAAGCGTGTTACAATTGTAAACACAGCAAATTTTGAATTAGTTTACAAATAGAAACAAATTCACTTCAAAAGAGTGTTTACAATGGTGTAAAAAGCATTGTTTAGTGGTTGAAGGATTATATAAATTATCCTATATCTTTAAAACCAATATATTATCTAAATCGAAATAAACTTATAGTTTATACAAATAGAGTCTTTTCGCTTAGGATATAACAAATTTTTAAATGAAAGTTTATGATTGTAAACAATGCTGAGCCTAAATATATGTTTACATTTGTATTAGATGATAAATAGCACACATTTTAGCCAGCGTATCCAAAAAATCATGAAATATTATGATTTAAACGCCTCTTCATTTGCCGAAAAAATTCAAGTTGGCCGTAGTTCGATATCACATATTCTATCCGGAAGGAACAAACCTAGTCTTGATTTTGTATTGAATATTGTAAACACCTTTAGTGAAGTAGATTTGTACTGGTTATTAAATGGAACTGGAGAATTTCCTAAAACAGAAACTAATAAAACCTCTACTCCTAATGTTACCAGCACTACTCTAAAATCTACATCAGAAACCTTACCTATTCATAAAGACATCCCTAGTAATGAACCTGAAGCAACTCTTTTTTCTAATCGTAATGCAAGTATCTCTCAAAACATCACTGATGATAATAAAGGGAAAAAAGTAACTAAAATAATTATACTTTATAGTGATGGTACTTTTAAGGATTACTTACCAGAATAAAATATAGCCTAGATGTATTTTTGTACAAATTAGGTTTATGAAAAACATTGCTCTACTTCTACTGATATTATTTTCTTTATCATCTTGTTATAATAATGAACGTGATTGTGATAAATTTAGAACTGGAACCTTTGTGTGGGAACAAGAATCTGGTGGAAGACTTTTGACCACAGAATTCACTAGAACAGAAGAGTTACAAATAGAGCGTTTTGAAGGAAAAGTTGATACCTCTAGAATAGAATGGGTAAATAACTGTGAATGGCGAGTTATTCCTATAAATCCTAAATCTAACGCAGATAGTAGAGCTTATTTGTTTAAAATCTTGAACACTTCAGAAGATTCTTATACCTTTGAGTTTAAACAATCTGGTCGCGAGCAAACCTACAGAGGTACTGCAACGATCAAGTAACTAACCTATCATGTTTGAAATTTTTGCAAGTGCAGACGCTTGGGTCGCACTACTTACACTCATTTTCCTTGAGATCGTCCTAGGAATAGATAATATTATTTTCATATCTCTAGCCGCTGAAAAACTTCCAGAAAACCAACGTAAAAGAGCAACAAACATAGGTCTTGTATTAGCCATGGGTTTACGTATTGCGTTACTTTTTGGTATTAGCGTTCTTATATCGTTGCAATCGTCATGGTTCACATTTGATTGGGGTTGGGCTAGCGGTGCTATAACAGGACAATCATTAATCCTACTAGCTGGTGGATTATTTCTATTGTATAAATCCACACAAGAAATCTACGAAAAGGTAGAAGATATAGGTCATGACCAGCGCGAGGTAAAGAGAAAACGCACCAGCGCTTTTAGCAAGGTAATTATTGAAATTACGATGATTAATATTGTGTTTTCATTTGACAGTATTCTTACCGCAGTAGGAATGACAAATGGACTGTCAGACGATCCTGACGGTGCATTAATTTTAATGATCATTGCCGTTGTAGTCTCTGTCATCGTGATGTTATTATTTGCTCATCCTGTAGGCAAATTTGTAAATAAACATCCATCTGTACAGGTGTTAGGTCTAGCATTCTTATTATTAATAGGATTCATGCTCATTGCAGAAGGTGCTCACATGGCAGATCTAGTCATCTTTAACCAGCACACTGGCGTAATCCCTAAAGGCTACCTTTACTTTGCCATCTTCTTCTCTATGTTTGTGGAGTTCTTAAACTTTAAACTGCGTAGTAAAAAAATACCTCGTAAAAAGGTTACAGATCTTCTAGAGGATGATGAGGTAGTGAAATAAAGATGATTAAGAACAGGTTAATTTGTTTGAATTACGCTTTCGCGAAAGCGTAATACCTCAACCATAATAGTATCAACAAAACTTGTGCTGGTATCGGGAATCGTTTTCTACATTTGCACAAATTAATAAACCCAGAAATGAAAAAAATTGCACTTATCCTTTTTGTATCAATGGTATTACTTACCTCATGTGAAAAAGAACAAAAAATTGTCTACGTAGATAACGTAGAGCTTTATAAAGAATATCAAGAAAAGATAGACATAGAAGCAGATTTTACAAAAAAACAAGAGGATTTCAAAAAGACAACAGATAGCTTGCAACAAGCCTATCAAATTGAGGCATTAACGCTTCAAAATAAGCTAGGTAAACTATCACCTAGACAGCAAGAAAACAGTACAGAGCTTCAAGGATTTCAACAAAAATGGCAAGTTGTAGATCAGCAAATTAAAGGTCAAGAGCAATCTCTAGCCACTGAATATGAGGAGAAATTCAAAGTGTTAGATACACATATAGAAGAGTTTTTAAAGACTTATGCAAAGGAAAAAGGATATGCTTACATCCTAGGTAAAAGTAAAACTGGAGCCGTAATGTACGGCGATAGCCTTAATGATATTACCGCTGATGTTATAAAAGCCATTAATGAAAACTATAATGGAAACTCAAAAGAAACAGCTACTTCAGAAGATACTACTGAAGAATAAATAGACATTAAACCATAACTAAAAAGAGGTTCTCAGATGAGAACCTCTTTTTTTTAGGCTTTGTTTTTAAGCAATTCATTCTGTTCTTGCATTAACGCTTTTAAATCATAAAGTAACTCAATATCCTTAGGAGTTACTTCTGTTTTATCTGTTGGATTTTCTGCTTTTTTACGAAGTCTATTCATTAATTTAACTACTAAAAACACCGTAAAACCTATAATTAAAAAATCTACTGAAACTTCTATCAATTCACCATATCCTATAGCAAGCTCTGTGGCCTGATCGCCAGTAAGGTTTGAATTTGCCGCACGTAAGATGATCTTACGATCAGCATAGTTCACGCCACTAGTCATAAAACTTAATGGTGGCAATAAGACCTTTTTCACTAAAGTCTGTACCACGTTATTAAAAGCTGTTCCTATGATGATACCTATTGCCATATCAATCATATTACCTTTTACGGCAAACTCTTTAAATTCCTGAATAAATTTCATGTGTATAATCTTTAATTCTTTTATGCTCTGTTTTGTAAATTAAAAAAGCACGTCGCGTAGGTTTTTTACGCGACATGCTTGTGTTATTTCTTTGGCACTTTTCTTAATTATGTTTTTGTGAATGCGCCATCTTAAAACAAACTAGCCTGTCCACTATCATCTATATCTGGATTTGGTTCATCATTCTTATCTACAGGTTTTTCTGTATTATCGTCTGTGGTAGCGACTTCATCTGACGCTACGATAGTTTCGTCATTTACCTCAACCTCATCTGCAGGTGTAGTTTCTTCTGGTTCATAAGGTAATGGATCTAGCCAATTGATCTGCTTTACTTTAGACTTTGTAAGCTGGTTTCCTTGCGCTCCTATTCCTTTAACAGCGATGAATTCTTCTATATCGATATGCTCATTAGGTGGTTGCTCTTTACCGCGTGGTTTATTGAAAACCAACTCTGCCACTGGACGGTAATCTGTAGTCACGACTTCTAAATAAGCACCATTCAATTCTGGGAGAAACGTTTCTTCACGTTCTTCATTTTCTACTAGAAAACGTTTAACGTAATACAATTCTTTTTCCGGATGAAAATAAATGGCACTAATAGGCTTTTTAGGTTCCCATTTTTCCAGTACAATCATATCATCCTCAAATCGTGCAGTGACTTCTGGAATAATGGTTTTCACCAGACCTTTTTGACTAATAATTAACAATCGATCTTCACCTCTAAACTCACCTAACAGTTCGCCTCGTTCATCCACATTAAGTCTTTGAACGGTTTCATCAAACCAGATTTTACGAGGTTTTAAGGTACTTACACCTTCTTCCTTAAGTTCTACGCGCTTAATATTATATTTAGTGACTTGGTTTCCTTTTGAAGATCTTCCTTTAATGAGAATATCAGAGAAATCCAGATCCCATTTGAGCTTCTTAATGCTTCCTTGTTGTCGCAGGTTAATACTTACAACTTCTGCCTCACCATTAGGATTTGCCGTGAAGTAATGTACTACGGATCCTTTATTACCATTAGTCATTTCATATTCACGATCGCGAGTAACACTAGTCACCGCAAATCGTTTTACATAACTAGGTCCTGATTTACCATCTCGATAAATCATGTTGTAAATAGTACGTTTATCCTTTTTCTTAAAGACGGCAACGTGAATGATGTCCTTACCTATAAAGGTCTTGCTATCTACCTTTGTCACCATCATGATTCCAGCTTTTGTAAAAACGATGATATCATCAATGTCTGCACAATCTGTGACGTATTCATCCCGTTTTAAAGCAGTTCCTATAAAACCTTCGGCGCGGTTTACATAGAGTTTTGTGTTACGCATAACCACTTTTGCTGCATTAATATCATCAAAAGTTTTGATCTCACTTTGACGTTCTTTTCCTTTACCGTATTTCTCTTTGAGGTTTTTAAAATAATCTATTGAAAACTCTATAAGGTTTGCGAGATGGTGCTTTAATTGAGCGATACGTTCTTCTAAAGCATCAATTTTTTGTTGTGCTTTATCAATATCAAACTTAGAAATACGCTTGATACGGATCTCAGTAAGTCGGGTGATGTCTTCTTCTGTCACCGCACGTTTTAAATGACCTATATGTGGCTTTAATCCTTTATCAATAGCACTAATCACGCCTTCCCAGGTTTCTTCTTCTTCTATATCGCGATAGATACGGTTCTCAATGAAAATACGTTCTAGTGAAGCAAAGTGCCACTGCTCTTCAACTTCATCTAACTGAATTTCTAATTCTTTCTTAAGTAGTTCTACCGTATGATCTGCACTACGACGCAACATCTCAGAAACTCCTACAAATAGTGGCTTGTTATCTTCAATCACACAACCTAGCGGCGATATACTTACCTCACAATTTGTAAATGCATAAAGCGCATCAATCGTTTTATCTGGCGAGATGCCACTGTGCAAATGGATCACAATCTCTACTGCAGCAGCAGTGTTATCCTCAATCTTTTTAATCTTGATCTTTCCTTTGTCATTTGCTTTAAGGATGGAATCAATTAAAGAGCTGGTATTAGTACTGTACGGAATCTCTGTAATAACAATACTGTTCTTATCTGGTGAGTGCATTTTTGCTCGTACACGTACTTTCCCACCACGTAGACCATCATTATAATTTGAGATATCGATCTCACCTGCTGTAGGGAAATCTGGATAAATCGTAAAACGCTTGCCTTGTAAATGCTTGATGCTTGCGTCTATCAACTCGTTAAAGTTGTGCGGTAGAATTTTAGTACTTAATCCTACAGCGATACCTTCGCCACCTTGTGCTAGTAATAGCGGAAATTTAACCGGAAGATTAATCGGTTCTTTACGACGTCCATCATAACTGGCCTGCCAGTCTGTGATCTTAGGATTGAATAGTACGTCTAGTGCAAATTTAGACAGTCGTGCTTCTATATAACGACTAGCCGCTGCTGGATCACCGGTTAGGATATTTCCCCAGTTACCTTGCATATCTATTAATAGATCTTTTTGCCCTATTTGCACCATAGCATCACTTATACTGGCATCACCGTGTGGATGATACTGCATGGTGTGACCTACGATATTTGCCACTTTGTTATAGCGTCCATCATCCAGATCTTTCATAGACTGCATGATACGGCGCTGTACTGGTTTAAAACCGTCTTCTATAGCTGGTACCGCACGTTCTAGGATTACATAACTCGCATAATCTAAGAACCATTCTTTATACATTCCTGTGATACGCGTGATACTTTCGCCGTTATGCGATTCTTCTTGTGGTATTAATTCGTTATTTTCTTCACTCATAGTTCGTTAACGGTTAACCGTTAATGTTTTTCTGTTCATCTATCGATTGAGTATATCTGACCCTTTCGATGTTATCGCTTTGATTATTAAAAGTACAGCGCCTATGATCCAGAATGCAGTTCCAACAGTTAATATTTGTGATCCACCGATCCCAAATCCAGCAATAGGAAATTCCCAATGTAGTATTTTAACGAGAGCTCCTATAGTATTGGCTATTACAGCAAGTGCTGCAATGATGACAATGTACTTGTACTTAATTTTCATTCAAAACAATTTGTATATACTACGCTTTCGCGAAAGCGAAACATTAACCACTACTCTACTTCTAACACACTTTTTTGTTCTTCTTCAATCGTATCTAGCTCTACCTTCAAATTATTAATGATAAACTCCTGACGATCTGGTGTGTTTTTACCCATGTAGAATTTCAACAATTCTTCTATACTCATGTTATCATCCAGCATTAAAGGATCCAGTCGCATATCTTCACCTATAAAGTGTACAAACTCATCGGGACTGATCTCTCCTAGTCCTTTAAATCGGGTGATTTCAGGATTTTTACCTAAAGCTGCAAGTGCCTCTTTACGTTCTTCTGGTGTGTAACAATATCTAGTTTCTTTCTTATTACGTACTCTAAACAATGGTGTTTGTAGTATGTAAATGTGTCCTTTCTTAATCAACTCTGGGAAAAATTGCAGGAAAAACGTGATGAGCAATAAACGGATGTGCATTCCATCTACATCTGCATCTGTTGCGATCACGATCTTATTGTATCGCAAATCTTCCATGCTGTCCTCTATATTTAGAGCCGCTTGTAACAAGTTGAATTCCTCATTCTCATACACGATCTTTTTGCTCATGTTATAAGAATTAAGAGGTTTACCACGTAATGAAAATACGGCTTGTGTATTTACGTTACGTGATTTAGTAATCGATCCACTGGCCGAATCACCTTCTGTTATAAAAAGGGTGCTTTCTAGGTTGTTTTCTTTCTTACTATCAGTAAGATGTACGCGACAATCACGCAGCTTTTTATTGTGTAGGCTGGCTTTTTTTGCACGATCACGGGCTAGTTTACGTATACCAGAAAGTTCTTTGCGCTCACGTTCTGCCTGCACGATTTTCTTTTGAAGCAATTCTGCTACGTCGCCGTTTTTATGAAGGTAATTATCCAGTCTTGTTTTCAAGAAATCATTGATGAATGTGCGTACCGTAGGTAAATCACCACCCATATCTGTAGAACCTAGTTTGGTTTTAGTCTGGGATTCAAAAACAGGTTCCATCACCTTAATGGCTATGGCACTTACGATGGATTTACGTATATCACTCGCATCATAATTCTTCCCATAAAACTCACGTATGGTTTTTACCAGTGCTTCTCTAAAAGCCGCCTGATGTGTTCCACCTTGCGTAGTGTTCTGTCCATTTACAAAACTGTGATATTCCTCACTATACTGAGTTTTACTATGTGTAATTGCAATTTCTATATCATCACCGCGCAGGTGAATGATAGGATACAATCGATCTGTTTCCTGAATATTCTCACTTAATAAATCCTTGAGACCATTTTCTGAAAAGAATTTCTCACCATTAAACATAATGGTTAATCCAGGATTTAGATACACGTAGTTTTTCAACATACGTGCAACATACTCACTGCGGTATTTAAAATTTTTAAAGATTTCGCTATCTGGAACAAAGCTGATTTTTGTTCCCTTACGGCGTGAAGTTTCTTCTAGGAATTCTTGATCTCCTAATTCACCACGAGAGAACTCGGCACTGGCGCTTTTACCATCACGTGTAGATTCTACCCTAAAGAAATTAGAAAGCGCATTCACGGCCTTAGTACCTACACCATTTAAACCTACTGATTTTTTAAAAGCGCGAGAATCGTACTTTCCACCGGTATTCATCTTAGATACTACGTCCACTACTTTCCCTAGTGGTATACCACGACCATAATCGCGCACGGTAACGCGCTCGCCTTGAATAGAAACTTCAATGGTTTTACCAGAACCCATGACATATTCATCAATGGAATTATCGATCACCTCTTTTAACAAGATGTAAATTCCATCATCTGCACTGGATCCATCACCTAGTTTCCCGATGTACATTCCAGGACGCATTCTAATGTGTTCCTTCCAGTCTAGCGACCGTATATTATCCTCAGTATATTGCGTATTCTCTGCCATAAATCTCGTTCACTATAATAGGGTAAGATAGCAATATGTGTGGTGATTTAGCTTTCGCGAAAGCGAAATTAATTAACAACCTCACTACCTAAATTGTGGATAAACTAATGAACGAAATGATCAAAATAGCTACAACTATTCTCTTTATCAAAAAAAGTGACCTATAATCTTATAAACTTTGACGCGCAAGACTGGACACTTACATTATATCGGCTAAAATTGTTGATAAACGGTATAATTTTCCATAAAACAGCTGTTAATTGTTAACAAAACATTAAATCCTAATTAAATTGATATATCTTTAAAGAGTTAACTAATCCCAAATATTAATTTATTATGAAAAGAATTTTTACTACATGTATGTGGAGTTTTATGTTTTTATGCACATTGCTTTCAACTGCTCAACAACGTGATTGCTCAACACACGATGATCTAGAACATGCGATGTCATTAGATCCAGATTTAAAACGCAGTGTGGAACGAGTGGAACAATATACACAACAAAAAGCGAGCGAATTATTACTTCAAAAATCTATTAGTGGTAATGTGATTACTATTCCCGTAGTTGTTCACGTGATTTATAGCAATTCCACACAAAACATAAG
Organism: Nonlabens sp.; assembly: GCA_020630715.1. Lineage (GTDB taxonomy): Bacteria > Bacteroidota > Bacteroidia > Flavobacteriales > Flavobacteriaceae > Nonlabens. Next base: position 85,813 of record JAHDIQ010000009.1, on the reverse strand, counting down.
TACTGCTCAAATACAGTCACAAATTGATGTCTTAAATGAAGATTTTAGAAGAACAAATAGCGATCGTGATAATGTATGGTCGCAGGCAGCAGATATGGAAATAGAGTTTTGCCTAGCACAAACAGATCCTAATGGTAATCCTACTAATGGAATTACACGTAGGTCTTCTAACGTCTCTACTTGGAATACTCAAGAAAATAGAATGAAAAGTGCTTCTACCGGTGGTACTAATGCATGGGACACCACTCAATATCTTAATATGTGGACTGTTAGTGCTTTAAACAGTAATGGTAGAGCAGGAATTTTAGGTTATGCACAATTTCCAGGTGGTAATAGAGCTACAGATGGAGTTGTGATGGGTTATAACTATTTTGGTCGCACTGGTGCAGTATCTGCTCCATTTGATGGTGGACGTACAACAACACATGAAGTAGGACACTTTTTAGGTTTACGTCATATATGGGGCGATGGACCTTGTAGTGCAGATGATTTTGTAAACGATACTCCATTATCAGATGCATCAAATGGCGGTTGTCAAATAGGAACTGTTTCTTGTGGATCAACAGATATGGTTCAAAATTATATGGACTATAGTGATGACGCATGTATGAACCTATTTACAAATGGTCAAAAAGCGCGAATGAGAGCAAATTTACTAAATGGTGGCTTTCACTCTACTCTAGCGCAATCAACTAAATGTAACGCGCCATCTGGTGGCGGTGGTAATGGCACTGGTTGTAATAGCACCATTGATACTTTCCCGTATTCAAACGGTTTTGAAAATTCACTAGGTGGATGGACTCAAGATACTAGTGATTCCATAGACTGGACTAGACAATCTGGTGGTACACCATCTAATAATACTGGACCATCTGGAGCAGATCAAGGATCGTTTTATGTTTATGTAGAAGCTTCTAATCCTAACTTTAATAAAGTTGCGATTCTTAACTCGCCATGTTTAGATTTTGCTAATGGTGCTTCACCTACAGCTTCATTTAGATATCAAATGACGGGTAACGCTGTAGGAACTTTACAACTACAAGCTAGAAATGCTGGCAGTTCTAACTGGTCTACTGTATTCACACAGTCAGGAGATCAGGGAAGTTCATGGAGAACGGCTACCGCTAGTTTAAGTGCAAATACAGAGCAATTACGATTAGTTGTAAATACAACTGACTCGTGGCAAGGAGATATTGCAGTAGATTCGTTTGAAATTGAGGAAGGTGGTTCATCTGGATCTGGTTGTACTAATGGTGTTTCTAATTTTCCGTATTCTGAAGGCTTTGAAAACACCCTAGGCCAGTGGTCACAAAACACTAGTGACTCTCACAACTGGACACTACGTAGTGGCGGAACACCATCAGGAAACACAGGCCCATCTAGTGCTGCTCAAGGATCATTCTATGTTTACGTAGAAGCGTCCAATCCTAATTTTAATAAAACTGCGATTCTTGATTCACCATGCTTTGATCTATCGGGTCAGTCTAATGCAACTTTAAGTTTCCAGTACCAAATGACCGGTAATGCAGTAGGTACACTAAGTCTGCAGGCTAGTACGGGTAGTAGTTATACCACCATATTTAGCAGAACTGGTAATCAAGGAGCCGCTTGGCAAACAGCAACGGTCTCTTTGGCTGCATATGCTAATCAGGAAGTTCAATTGCGTTTAGTGGTGAATACAACAGGCTCGTGGCAAGGAGATATTGCGGTAGACGATTTAAGAATTTTTACTCCTAGCGCAGATAAGTGCGAAGGCGTTCCTGCCTACAATAGCGGTAATTCTTACAGTGTAGGAGATCAAGTAGTTTATCAAAACTTCTTGTTTGAATTACAACCAGGACAATGGGTTAATTTAGGGGAATGTGGTAGTGCGAGAACTAGTACTGATGATTCTACGATCACAATTCCTACAAATGATATTGCAATTTATCCTAACCCAGTAGGTGGAAATGAATTGTTTACAACTACTGTAGGCAACAATGTTACCTTTGAAATTTATAGCGTGACCGGACAATTACTATCAACCGGAAAAGTAGAATCAAATGTGATTAATGTTTCTAATTTAAGCTCTAGTGTGTACATATTAAAGTTACATGATGGAAAAGAGTCTTATATCAAAAGGTTTGTGAAAAAATAAAATTCCATATTTTCTTTATGTTTCATAGAAGTGTCTGATCTAAAAGATCAGGCACTTTTTTAATTTATGGATAAAATGAGATTCATTTTGGTGCTATAGTTAGTAATAAATCTTAGTTTTAGAAAATAAACAAATGATATGAAGAAGCTTCCAATTTTAATACTGTTATTGCTATCATTAATAGCCTGCAACAATACTTCTAAAAATACCGAAGAAACTGAAAAAGAAGACATTACCACCTTCTATTTTATACGACATGCCGAAAAACAAAAAGATCAAGGAAGCGATCCTGAACTCACTGAAGCTGGGCACAAACGGGCACAGGCTTGGGTAAATTTCTTTATGTTGAAAGATGTAGATCATGTAATTAGCTCTGATTATAAACGCACTAAACAGACCGCATCACCACTTGCCAAAGCAAAAAAACTGGAAACAAAAATCTATGATGTACGCGCTACAACTGGTCTAGATTTGTTAAAAAAATATCGTGGTGAGACTGTGGTACTTTTTGGTCATAGTAATACTATTAATGCCTATACTAACCAATTGCAGAATGATAGTATTTACAATCAACTAGACGAATCTGATTATGATCATTATTTTTATGTAAGAGTGAGTGATTCTGGTAAGTCCAGCGGTGTAAAAGAAGTCATGGATTTTATGCAAGAGTAATTCTATATGAATGATTTAATTCAAAAAGGTAAGGTCAGAACCATACTAATATCCTTGAGTATATTATTAATTTCAGTTCATACGATTTACTCTTTTCAAAGCGCCTTGCCAGTTTTAGATTCTGGTAAATTGATCCAGCAAGGAATTCGTTTTCTATTGACTTTCGTTCTGTTACTATTGGTCTATCGCGGTGCCGTCTGGGCTAGGATTGTAACGATTATATTTTTAGGCATCGCCATCATAGGATCTTTATATGCCATTGTTACTTTACAAGGTTCTATCGTTTTTAAAATACCATCCATAGTAATGGTTATGGTGTATTCCATTGCGTTTTATCATTTTCTATTTTCGGCTTCTTTTAAAGCCTTTTTTAAAGAACAAAATCAACGGTAAATCATGGCCACACAACCCAATAACCCATTACACGGTATTAAACTAGCGCAAGTGGTAGAAGATTTAGTAAATCATTACGGCTGGCATGAGCTAGGTGGATTAATTAAAATAAATGCTTTTAACACAAATCCTAGTGTAAAATCAAGTTTAAACTTTTTACGTAGAACTCCATGGGCGCGAGAAAAAACAGAACAATTATGGATTAAAACATTCCACAAAGAAAATGAATAGCATTATAACGATTACCGTGATAAAAATGTGACAATACTTAACAATTCATAAACAAGCAATGGCATGGCTATTGCCTAATTTTGAGTAAAATAAGAATCATGAAAAATCTAATATATGTAGTAGCTGTATTTGCAATAATCAGTTGTAATACTAAAGCACAGGAAACTACCGAAGAAACTGCTAAAGAATATACCGTTGTAAAATCAGAAGCAGAATGGAAAGAACTACTTAGTGCCCAAGAATATAATATTTTGAGACAAGCTGGAACAGAACGACCATTTACTAGTCCATTAAATAAAGAGTATAAACCTGGAACTTTAGTTTGCGCTGCCTGCTATGCTCCATTGTATGACAACTTAAATAAATTTGATAGCGGTACTGGATGGCCTAGCTATGATCGTGCTATTGAAGGACAAGTAGAACGCGATGTAGATTATAAATTAGGATATGCTCGTACAGAACTTAAATGTAATACTTGCGGTAGTCACCTAGGTCATGAATTTAACGATGGACCACGTAAAACAACTGGAAAACGTCACTGTATTAATGGTGTAGCCTTAAACTTTATTCCCGAAGGTGAAGATTTACCAGCCATAAGAAAGTAATTATGAAAGAAAAATCAGAAGCAGACTGGAAAAAGGAACTATCTCCAGATCAATATCATATCTTAAGAGAAAAGGGAACGGAACGACCATTTACAGGAGAGTACAATACGCACTATGAAAATGGCATCTATAGCTGTGCTGGATGTGGTAATGAATTATATAAATCTGCTACTAAATTTGATTCAGGCTGTGGATGGCCATCTTTTGATGAGGAAATTGAAGGAGCAATTGAACGTAAACGAGATACTACACATGGTATGATACGCACAGAAATTATGTGTGCAAATTGTGGTGGCCATTTAGGCCACGTTTTTAACGATGGTCCTACCGCTACTGGTATACGTCACTGTGTGAATAGTTTGTCACTAGATTTTAAGAAGGAGTAAATACTTTTCTTTTTCGTCTTACTTGAAATTTATAAATCTGATCTTAATCTAGTATTAATTTATCTTTACAAACATATCCGGCATGGAGGACTTATTATAAACGAAATTAGGTTTTGATTTTAAAAGGTTGTACTTATTAATCAAGAACAACAGTACCCTTATAATATGGAATGTTAAAAAAATCGGATTTACTTGATGCGCAGGCATCTATAAAGATGTTTTTACCTTTATGATAATTGACAGTAAAACTACTATTAAAATCGGTTCCTTCTTCTTCAAGAGATACAAGGAGATTAAACCTATTATGCAGATCGATATCTAAAGTATCTTGTCTTGTATTTTGATTAACTACCAAATAGCTTCTATCGTTAGTTTGAAAAAAATCTAATCTTATATTAGTTATTCCTAGAACCTCATTTGATCTGACTCTTTCAAACAAAATCGATTCAGAGTCATTAAATTTCAACGAAACATCAAAATCATCAAAACACTCTGAAAGTTGAATAGAGAATAAAGCTTTTCAGTCTTTACTGTTTTAGTAGTAACACAACTTACGATTAAGATCAATAAGAGGAATCGTGCAATAAAATATTTCATAGGCATTTATTAAGTCTATTAATCAACTTATCTCAACACACTCATTTCTATATAAATATCATTAATAGGCCACTCACGTGAATCTGTAGGAACTTGAGATATCTTTTCGGCAACGTCCATGCCTTTAATCACACGACCAAAGATCGTATGCTCACCATCTAAATGTTCTGTGGCTCGTAAGGAGATGAAAAAATCAAAAGGATTATGCCAGTTCTCGGGATTATTCTCCCAGTATTTAGCACTACTTACAGTCCCATAACCATGTTTTATATGAGGCAAAATATGAGGCTTTAATTGGTAATTCCCAGCACTACCCTTTTTTGTTGCCGTAATTTTATTGTCGCTATTTCCCGCCTGAACTATAAATTTAGGCATGGTACGATGAACCACGGTTTCATCAAAATAGCCATTTTTAATTAGGAAAATGAAACTAGCTCTATATAAAGGAGTTTCTTCAAAAAGCTCGATATCAATATCTCCAAAACTCGTACTCATACGCACCACGGTTTCTGGGTTTTCTTTTCCATATCTTGTAAAAAAAACCTCTACACTATCCTGCATGATGTATGGTAATAAAGTATCACCACTACTAGTAACAGCTCGCTTGTAGAGTTTATCCAGCTTTCGTTTTTGTTTGATAGAATCTGCTTGTGCTTGGGTAAACATTTTTTGCACTGTCGGTTCATCTTGTGGTAACTGTGGTTCTTGCTTAGTATCTTTACAAGAAGAAATAACTAGGATAACTAGCAATAAAAAACCGACTGTTGATTTCATTTAGCTCATTTATAAACGCAATACCAAATTTAAAGAAAATACCGCTTCCAGGTATAGAAGCGCAACATGAAATGGCAGCCGTAGAACGCCTTGAAGAATTACAGCAAACCTTGTTAAAAACTAAAACTCCTAAACAAGCTGCGGTAATGATGTTGTTATATTCTAGAAATGGTGAAACACATTTTGCGCTAATTGAACGTATGATTTCCACAGGCGCTCACAGCGGTCAGATTGCATTTCCTGGTGGTCGCAGTGAACCAGAAGATGCAAACAGTTCTATCACAGCACTGCGCGAGACTTGGGAAGAGATCGGTATTCCTATGGAGCAACAAGAAATCATTAGAGCCACTACTCCTATCTATATTCCTCCTAGTAACTATATGGTTGATCCATATCTCGCTTTCGCGAAAGCGGAATTTCAATTCACACCGCAACCTAGTGAAGTAAAATCTGTTATAGAAGTACCTTTAGTACAATTGCTAGATGACACTAACCAAAGTACTAAAACGCTATCTACCAGCTATATGAAAGAGGTTACGGTGCCATGTTATTATTTACAAGATCAAATTGTATGGGGCGCGACCGCGATGATGCTGGCAGAATTTAAAGCGATGTTGCGAAAGGTTTTATAGCAATTCACTATTGTTACCTTATATTAGCAACGATCTAAAAAAACCAGCTACATTATATGGGATTATTTAAGAAAAATCCTTTCGGTCATATTTTATGGATTAAACGCTTTTTGATTAGATTTTTAGGTGCTTTATCACATCGCCGCTACCGTGGTTTTAATGAATTACATATAGAAGGTAGTGAGGTCATTAGGAATCTACCAGAACGTGGTGTTCTCTTTATTTCAAATCATCAGACCTATTTTGCGGATGTTGTATCCATGTTTCACGTATTTAATGCCGCTCTATCAGGTAGAGATGATAACATTAAAAACATAGGATACCTATGGAATCCTAAATTAAACATCTATTATGTAGCTGCAAAGGAAACTATGACTAGCGGATTCCTGCCTAAAGTATTTGCTTATGTAGGCGCGATTACCGTAGAACGCACCTGGCGTGCAAAAGGTGAAGAAGTCAATAGAACCGTAAATCCTGATGACACAAAAAATATAGGAATAGCACTAGAAGATGGCTGGGTAATTACTTTTCCTCAAGGGACTACAAAACCTTTTAAGCCTATACGTAAAGGAACGGCTCATATAATTAAACAATATAAACCTATTGTTGTACCAGTAGTTATAGACGGTTTTAGACGTAGTTTTGATAAGAAAGGATTACGTATTAAAAAACGTAACATTCTACAATCTATGGTGATTAAAGAACCATTAGAAATAGATTATGAAAACGATAGTGTAGAATCTATTGTAGAGCAAATTGAATTTGCCATAGAACAGCATCCATCATTTCTTAAGGTAATACCACAAGAGGAATTAGAAGAAATGAATCAATTACATGAAAAACGTAAATGGGAATACTAGATGTTACTTAGCGTACATTTTTGCACGTAGCTCTTTTACCTTTTTATCATCCATGTATTCTTCAAACGTACTGTAACGGTCTATCACACCATTAGGCGTTAACTCTATCACACGATTACCTACTGTTTGTGCAAACTCATGATCATGCGTGGTTAATAATACGGTTCCTTTAAAATTTTTCAAACTATTATTAAATGCTTGAATCGATTCTAGGTCTAAGTGGTTTGTAGGTTCATCTACCATTAACACATTAGCACGTTTCATCATCATGCGTGATAACATACATCTTACTTTCTCACCACCTGATAGTACGCGAGCACTTTTAAGTGCTTCTTCTCCAGAGAAAATCATTTTTCCTAAGAATCCACGTAGGTGGACTTCTTCACGTTCTTCCTCTGTTTGTGCATACTGTCTTAACCAGTCTACCAGATTCATGTCTACGTCAAAATATTCGGCGTTATCAACGGGTAAATAACTTTGTGTTGTGGTAACACCCCACATAAATTTACCAGAATCTGCTTTCATACGGTCATTAATAATCTCATAGAATGCAGTTGTAGCACGACTGTCACGGGAAAAGAGAATCACTTTATCACCTTTTGCAAGGTTAAGATCGATGTCTTTAAAAAGTACTTCGCCATCGATAGACGCAGTTAATTTCTCTACGTTTAAAATCTGGTCACCAGCTTCACGTTCACGTTCAAATATGATGGCTGGATAACGACGTGATGATGGCTTAATCTCTTCAATATTTAGCTTCTCGATCATTTTTTTACGAGAAGTTGCTTGTTTAGATTTTGCAACGTTTGCGCTGAAACGTGCGATAAACTCCTGTAATTCTTTCTTTTTCTCTTCTGCCTTTTTATTTGCTTGCGCTTTTTGTCTAGCAGCTAGTTGTGATGATTCATACCAGAACGTGTAATTACCGCTGTACTGATTTACTTTGCTAAAATCAATATCTGCAATATGAGTACATACCGCATCTAGAAAGTGACGGTCATGCGATACTACGATTACGGTGTTTTCATAATTTGCTAGGAAGTTTTCTAACCATGCGATCGTTTCATAATCCAGATCATTTGTAGGCTCATCCATTATTAATACGTCTGGATTACCAAAAAGCGCTTGTGCTAGCAACACACGTACTTTTAATTTGTTATCCATATCACCCATTAAGGTGTAGTGATACTCTTCTCCTATTCCTAAATTTGATAATAAAGACGCCGCACTGCTATCTGCATTCCAACCATCCATTTCTTCAAATGCTACTTGTAACTCGCCTATTTTCTCTGCGTTCTCATCTGTATAATCAGCATATAAAGCATCTATTTGTGTCTTAAGTTCAAATAGTGGTTTATTACCTTTAAGCACCGTTTGTAACACGGTATCTTCATCATAAGCATTATGATTTTGCTCTAAAACAGACATGCGCTTACCTGACTCTAGACTTACATGACCACTAGTCGCCTCCATCTGTCCAGTTAGGATTTTAAGAAAAGTTGATTTTCCAGCACCATTTGCTCCTATGATTCCATAACAATTACTACCACCGAATTTTGCATTGACCTCGTCAAATAAAACACGTTTACCAAATTGCACTGATAAATTAGATACTGATAACATAACATAGGTTTTGAGCGTGCAAAAATACTTATAATCTACTGTTATTTAATAAAAGCTTGGTTTGTTTTTAACGTAGCGTTAACTGCAACGACCGTTTGAAACGCGTTTTTTTGTGATAGTCACTTAATGTGTAGATTATTATGTTGAAGAAAATCTATTCTTCCTTCTTTTTAGTATTAAGCTTATTAGCGATAAGTGCTGTATTTGTTTCTTGTGAAGAAACAAATACAGGCACTACCTATTTTACAGGTAAGATTATAAATCCTCGTAACAACTTTATCGTCCTCAAGGATCATCAAGGTGTTCATGACACCATTAGATTGAATGATGATGGTAGCTTTTTTAAAAAATATGAATCATTACCTGCTGGCCTATATACGTTTACCCATCCTAATGAGTACCAGTCTATTTATTTAGCTCCTGGTGATAGTATCTCCATGCGATTAAATACACGCGCTTTTGATGAAACACTAGCGTTTTCTGGATCACACAACAAAGAAAACAACTATTTGATAAATCTTTTTACTAGATTAGAAATTGAAAATCCAGATTTATGGAATCATTACAAAAACAAGAGTCCTAAAGAATTCAAAAGTTACATTGATAGTATGCGCCATGTTGAGCATCAACGATTAGATGATTTTGTTGAAGAACATCATTTAGATGATCAATTTATTTGTCATGCTCAACAAGTGATCGATTTTGCAGGCTGGTCTAAGTTAGAACGATATGCCTATGCTCACTATGGCAAAAACAACTTTTTAATGAGTAAGTTTATTCCGGAAACCTTCTTTTCTCACCGTAAAGATCTGGATATAGATAACCCAGCATTACTCAACAATTATGCTTATCGCCCTTATGTGAATTCCTTAATATCACACCTAGCGTTTAAGCGCACCGCTACTGAGCTGGGTTCTGGCAAACATGTAAATAGAAATGATATTAAATACCATTCTAATAGATTAAGCGTGATTGATAGTTTATTTACTACGGCAACAATTAAGGACAATTTTGCAGCTAATAATACTCGTAATTTCATCACCAGTAGTAGAAGTTCAAAGGATATTAATACCTTATTAGACCAGTTTCTGTCGATAACTGAGAATGAATCTGTAAAAAATCAAATTACAGACATTGCAGCAACCTACATAAGTTTGAATCCTGGTAATATGATTCCAGATATCGCGATTCACAATATCAATCGGGAACAAATGAGTTTATCAGATAGAATTAATAAGTTAAGTGTTCTGTTTTTCTGGAGTGATAACGATCGTGAATATGCTATTAAAGTTCATGACCAGATTAGAGATTTACGTAAAAAATATCCTGAAATTGACTTTGTAGGTATCAATCTAGACGACTCTAATACAGATCAATGGAAAATGGCAAATGAGCGCTATAAATTTGATCATAATCAGGAATTTCAGATTGTAAATACATCACCAGTTACTCATAAGTTAGCACTGCGCAATCGTAACCGCAGTATGCTTATCGATGATAAAATGATGATCGTTGATCCTAGTATTAATATCTTCCATTATCAGATTGAGACAACACTATTAGGTTACATCAATAAATAAAAAAAACTCCTGAATCATCAGGAGCTTTTTTATTATGAATGGCTTAAATACTAATCATTTCCTTTAGCATAATCTGCAAGAAACTTAGCCAGTCCTATATCTGTTAAAGGGTGCTTTAATAAACCTTCAATAGAAGATAATGGACCAGTCATTACATCTGCTCCTAATTTAGCACAATCTATCACGTGCATCGTGTGACGTACAGATGCTGCTAGTATTTCAGTGTCAAATGCATAATTATCATAGATCATTCTAATTTCTGCAATTAGGTTTAATCCATCTGTACTAATATCGTCTAGTCTTCCTATAAATGGTGATACATAAGTTGCACCAGCTTTTGCCGCTAGTAAGGCCTGTCCAGCACTAAAAACTAAAGTAACATTAGTTTTAATTCCTTTATCGTTAAAGTATTTACAAGCTCTAACTCCATCTTTAATCATGGGTAATTTCACTACGATCTGATCATTCATAGCCGCAAGTGCTTCTCCTTCTTTAATCATTCCTTCATATTCTGTAGAAATAACTTCTGCACTAACATGACCATCCACGATATCGCAAATTTTCTTGTAGTGATTCAGGATATTTTCTTTACCAGTAATTCCTTCTTTTGCCATTAAAGATGGATTTGTGGTAACTCCATCTAAAACGCCCATGGACTGCGCCATAGTGATCTGATCTAAATTTGCAGTATCTATAAAAAACTTCATAACAATGTTGTTGTGTTTGGTTTACGATTACAAAATAATGGAATAAATTCTGCGCTCGCATTGATTCTTTAAAATAGATATCAATTGTTTTTAACAGCTACATATAGTTAGGTTGATTTTAAAAACGCTCCTTAATTAGAAGTATTGGGCTGTAAGTATGCCGCTTTCGCGAAAGCGTAATCAAACCAGCTCTCTTACCTCTACTGATCTTTAAGAATCGCAAAGGCAAACTGGTTAATCATCTCTTCTATTTGATCTAGTTTATGATCACCTGTTATACTAGAAAGACGTGGCAAATGCGTGGCATAATAAATCTGATTATGTGCCATATTACTAATGGTACTAGCTAGGCTACGACTATACTTAAAAGATGGCTGGACCGCTAGAATAAGATTAGCGATTTTTTCTACCAGATCTTTCTGACTTCTAAAGACTCCATGATCATTTTCTTCATCCACCTCGTGAAAATGAAATGCCTTTACTCCTTCAATAACCACAATTTCATGAAGTAAACTCTCATTAATACAAGCAGTCATACTAGACTGATTAGAGGCATTCAATAATTCATGAATCGCGATTTTTAAACGCTCATCTGGATCTGTGACATTCATGGTATGGAGATCAATGAGATAATGAACCCATTCCCAGTACCAGCAATTAAGGTAAATAAGTAATTTATGCTTGTTCTCAAAATAGCGATAAACAGAAGCCTCTGCAGATTTCATGAACTTTGCTAACTTTTTAAAGGTAAAAGATTCAAAACCTAAATCTGCCATTAAGATTACTGAATGCTCTAGTAGCTTCTTACCAAAAGCCGTATGCTGTGGATCTTTAATAAATAAATGCTCTGAAAATGTGAACTGTATACCGCGTGTCAATCTATGCTCATTTAGAATACAAATATATAGGAATGAAAGTAATTCAGTCGTTAAAGATAATATAACAATACTTTAAGATAGTAATACTATCAATTATTAAAACATCGCATATATTTGCACCTATAAACCAATGTGTATTGTTATGAAAACACCTTTTAAATATCTAGGGATGATTGCCATAGTAGGTTTCATTTCATGTAATGAAAAATCTACAGAAGCTACTGCAAATAATGAAGCAGATAACGCGACACTAACAGAAGCTGATGCTCCTGTAAAAAGTGTATTAACTGCTGCTGAGCAAGCAGACTTAAGTGCAGATGAAATCATTGAACGCCTCAAAGAAGGTAACATGAATTTTGTGAATAACGATTTAACACGTCGTGACCATTCAGAACAAAGACGTTTAACAGCAATGGGACAATACCCTAAAGCAATTGTACTTTCTTGTGTGGATAGTCGTGTTCCTGTAGAAGATGTTTTTGACCTAGGGATAGGAGATATTTTTGTGGCTCGTGTAGCTGGGAATATTGAAAATAAAGATATTGTAGGTTCTATGGAATTTGCCACTGCAGTAGCTGGCTCAAAAGTGATTGTAGTGTTAGGTCATACTGCTTGTGGTGCAGTGAAACATGCAATTGATAATACAGATGCTGCCGGATTAGGCATGGATAATTTACAAGGTTTGTTGAATGAAATCAGACCAGTACTAGCTAATCATGAAGGTAAAGAACATACCTCTAAAGATGTAGATTTTACAAATACGATCATTAATGAGAATGTCGTAAAAACGGTAAACGATATCAAAGCTTCTAGTCCTACTCTAAACAAAATGTCTGAAGAAGGAAAGGTAAAAATCGTAGGTGCTACTTATAATATGGAAACTGGTAAAGTAGACTTTTATTAAAGAATCATTTTAGTTTGTGTTAAAGCCTTATCACTAAGCCAGTGGTAAGGCTTTTTGTATTTCTATGAATAACAAATAACTATATACCTTAGATATTAATAAATGATCTTCTTTAGATTATTTTTGTTCCTTTAAATCATATTATGAGTTACGTATTTCTTATTAGTGGATTATTGTTGCTAGTTATAGGTGGTGAGTTTTTAGTGCGCTCTAGCGTTGGACTATCCTTAAAGCTCAATTTATCTAAAATGATCATAGGTCTTACGGTAGTTTCTTTTGCCACCAGCGCGCCAGAATTAATCGTAAGTATACAGTCAGCAATGGATGGTTTTTCAGGACTGGCTTTAGGAAATGTGATAGGATCTAACATTGCAAATATTGCTCTAGTATTAGGTGTTACTGCGCTCATTGCGCCCATGATGATAGAAAGGGATTTCTTTAAATTCAACTGGCCATGGATGATGCTTTTTAGCGTTGTATTGTATGGAATGTTGCATTTAGGAAATGATCTTAATCGCTGGGAAGGAATTGCATTAGTTGCTCTGATTATAGTATTTCTCGTATTATTAATAAGACGCGCCCGTAAAAACCCAGAAGCGGTAGATCTAGATGAAGTAGATCAAGATGTAGCCTGGTGGAAAATTATTTTGTTTTTAGTTTTAGGTGGAATCGCTTTATGGCAAGGATCAGAACTATTAGTAACTGGAGCTGTAGAGATAGCCAGTAATTTAGGTATTCCTGAAAGTATCATCGCCGTTAGCATGGTTGCTATAGGAACATCTGTACCAGAATTAGCAGCTTCTATTATTGCTGCTGTAAAACAAGAAAAAGCCATATCATTAGGTAACCTTATAGGTTCTAATATTTTCAATATAGGATCTGTACTAGGAATAACTGCAATTATTCAACCGTTTAGTATCGATATAGAAAGTATGGGTTTACTTAATAATGATATCTACTGGATGCTCGCGATCTCATTTTCGATATTACCACTAGCCTATATTGCTCGTAAGTTTGAAATAACACGTTTTAAAGGTGCGTTATACGTGATATCTTATGCTATATTTTTATATCTAGCATTTAATACCCTATAGTTTTTAGGGTTATTCACAATATTTAATGATTTGTTCATATTCCAACCCTATATTTTTATGGGGTGAATAACAATAAGTATTACTTTTGCCTTAAATTAAGGTAAAATAATACTTCATCATGTCTACATTAAGATTTAATGCTTTAAAAGAAACACTTAACCGCAAGCCTATTGAGGTTAATGAGCCAGCACGTCGTAGTGAAATTTTTGGTAAAAATGTTTTTAATAAAGCGGCAATGCGCCAGCATTTAACAAAGCAAGCCTATAAAAGCGTTATCGACGCTATGGAAAACGGTACTAAAATCAGTCGTGAAATAGCAGACCACATTTCAACAGGAATGAAAGAATGGTCTATTCAAAACGGCGCCACGCATTATACACACTGGTTTCAACCACTTACTGGTGGAACTGCAGAGAAGCATGATGCTTTCTTTGAACTAGAAATGGATGGTGAGGTTTTAGAAAAATTTGGTGGTGGACAACTGGTGCAACAAGAACCAGATGCGTCATCGTTCCCTAATGGTGGAATTAGAAATACTTTTGAAGCGCGTGGATATACCGCATGGGATCCTACTTCGCCAGCATTCATCATGGGAACTACTTTATGTATTCCTACAGTATTCATAGCTTATACTGGAGAAGCATTAGACTATAAAACTCCCTTATTAAGATCATTACAAGTTGTAGATCAAGCAGCAACTGATGTTTGTAAATACTTTGACAAAAATGTATCTAAAGTTGTTGCTACCTTAGGATGGGAACAAGAATACTTTTTAATTGACAGCGCTCTAGCAGATTCTCGTCCAGATATACAACTAGCAGGAAGAACCTTATTAGGTCACGCAAGTGCCAAAGGACAGCAACTAGATGACCATTATTTTGGGTCTATTCCATCACGTGTGATGAACTATATGCGTGATATGGAAACAGAATGTATGCTTTTAGGTATACCTGTTAAAACGCGTCACAATGAAGTAGCTCCTAATCAGTTTGAGCTCGCTCCTATATTTGAAGAAGCTAATCTAGCTGTAGATCACAATTCCTTATTGATGGATGTAATGCGTAAAGTTGCTTCACGTCATAATTTCAAAGTATTATTCCACGAGAAACCGTTTGCTGGTGTTAATGGATCTGGAAAACACAACAACTGGTCACTAGCTACAGATACTGGAGTTAACTTACTATCTCCTGGTAGCACACCTATGAAGAACTTACAGTTCTTAACCTTCTTTGTAAATACGATTAAAGCAGTTCATGATAATGAAGAGCTCATAAGAGCAACCATCGCTAGTGCGTCAAATGATCACCGCCTAGGAGCTAATGAAGCACCACCAGCGATTATATCTGTATTCATAGGATCACAGTTAACAGCTGTACTTGACGAATTAGAAAAAGTAACTAACGGTAAACTATCACCAGAAGAAAAAACAGATCTTAAATTAAACGTAGTAGGTAAAATTCCTGAACTAATCTTAGATAATACAGATCGTAACCGCACGTCACCGTTTGCATTTACTGGGAATAAATTTGAGTTACGCGCTGTAGGATCTACCGCTAACTGTGCAAATCCTATGACCGTTCTTAACGCCATAGTTGCACAACAACTTATCGAATTTAAAGAAGAAGTAGATACTTTAATTAAGGATAAAAAACTTAAGAAAGACGAAGCTATTTTTAACGTACTACGTGAGTACATCAAGCAGTCTAAAAAAATACGTTTTGAAGGCGATGGTTATGGAGAAGCTTGGGAAAAAGAAGCTAAAAAACGTGGCTTAAGTAATAACAAAACTACTCCTGGAGCACTTAAAGCAAAGGTTTCTAAGAAAACCATCAAGCTTTTTGAAGACCTAAACATCATGAGTAAAATCGAGACAGAATCTCGCTATGAAATTGAAGTTGAAGAATACGCGATGCGCATTCAGATTGAAGGACGTATTTTAGGAGACATCGCTCGTAATCATGTGATTCCTACCGCGGTAAAATATCAAAACAGATTGATAGAAAACGTAGTAGGATTAAAAGAAATCTACGGTAAAGACTTCAAAAAAGTTGCTAAAGAACAGATGATTCTTATTGAAGAAATCTCATCACACATTGAGAAAAT
This sequence comes from Nonlabens sp., assembly GCA_020630715.1. Classification (GTDB taxonomy): domain Bacteria; phylum Bacteroidota; class Bacteroidia; order Flavobacteriales; family Flavobacteriaceae; genus Nonlabens. The sequence continues at coordinate 69,637 of JAHDIQ010000009.1, read as the reverse complement.
CAATAAAGGAATTACAGACATGACTGAGGCTCGTAAAAAAGCAAATAATGCTAAGAATGCAGAGAAAACTGCTGCTCTTTACTGCGATGAGGTAAAACCATACTTTGACATCATACGTTACAGCTGTGATAAGCTCGAGCTCTTAGTAGATGATGAGCTATGGCCACTTACTAAATACCGTGAATTATTGTTCACGCGATAGTCTCAAATTGATATTGAACATTGAAAAGCCTCTAATTACTTTATTAGAGGCTTTTTTATGATCGCGCTTCATATATATCGCCTTTTCGAAATTGTTATATTTGATTTTAAATTCCTTTTTTAATGTATAGAAATTTGATTTTTATAGCTGTTTTCTCTATTGTTTCATTTAATCATGCTTATGGTAAGATGTTAATACAAAAAGAGCTTAATTTAAACGATAGTATCATTAAAAAAAATGACACCTTAAGATTCAACTATGTTGCCGAGTATAAGGAATTGAGAAAAAATAATGGCGAAATAACCAAACGATATTACCTTATAAATGCAAATGACAGCGTTTTAAACAGAAGATATTACATTTTTGAAAAAGACAGTAAACTTGTTTTAAAAACTTCCTTAAGCCCTTACGATGTAGAATTTCCTTTTGATCGGAAACTACTAAATTTCAATAAATCTCTCGTTTTTCATGTTGAAAAAGATCAGAATCTTGCAATGAAGTCCAAAACATATTTTTCGAAGGCGGACAAAATTGAAATCAGCAATAAATCTAAACTTAAATTAAAAAAAAATAAATTAATTTTTAAAACAAAAATATACTTCGGAGAGACACTAATAAAGGAATATAAAGAAGTATATGACACTACTGATGAAAGATTCAAAATATTAATGTTTGCAAAATCATTCACTACTCATAAAGAAATCAATGCAAATACAAAAGGCGTCTTAAAATTTACGGAATATTTCGATTACGATGTTCAAAGCAAAATCTCTCTCTCACTAAAAAAAATATTACCAGCTGAAATAACTATTATAGTAGATAAGAATGCTAAAAGATTTCCTGTTGAAATTGATAGCTTAGAAAAAATTGATTAATGATGGATTTGTTTTCACTACATCAATTGATAAACCCTTAACAACCTCTTCATTCTTTTTTCTAAATACTAAAGTAATAAGAAAGCAAAGTATTTACTGCAGACTAAATACCAACTCAGTAACTTTATACTATGAGTCAAGATATTTCTAAAAGATATGCGCAACGTGGTGTGAACTCTAATTAAGATTAAATACAGAACGACTGATAAAAAACTTTAATTTTTTTTGAAAAAACACATTAAATACATTCTAATAATCATAGTACTACTGCTAAGCATTCCTTTGATTGCAATGCAATTCACAAGTGATGTACAATGGAACATAATGGATGTTATAGTGGCAGGTGTATTGTTATTTGGTTTCGGTATGGGAATCTCTGCGCTCATTAATTCTGTAAAGGATAAAAAACGTTTAGTGTTATACCTCATAGCTTTCTTACTCGTTTTTATACTATTATGGATCGAGCTAGCGGTTGGAATATTTAATTCACCTATAGCGGGAAGTTGATTCAAAACTCTTAACAACCTCTTCATACTTTCTACTTAAAACTTAATACTTTGTACTTATTACTTTGTACTAAATAGTAACTTTGTGCTATGAGTCAAGATATTTCTAAAAGATATGCGCAGCGTGGTGTGAGCGCTGGCAAAGAAGATGTACATAACGCGATTAAAAACGTAGATAAAGGATTGTTCCCACAGGCCTTTTGTAAAATCGTACCAGACACTTTAACTGGTTCTCAAGACCATTGCCTCATCATGCATGCAGATGGAGCTGGAACTAAGTCCAGTCTTGCTTATATGTACTGGAAAGAAACGGGCGACATCAGCGTCTGGAAAGGAATAGCTCAAGATGCACTTATTATGAACGTAGATGATCTACTCTGTGTAGGCGCAACAGATAATATTTTACTTTCTAGCACCATAGGACGTAACAAAAACCTTATTCCTGGAGAAGTCATTAGTGCCATAATCAACGGAACTGAAGAACTCATTGCAGATCTTAAAAAACACGGCGTAGAAATCATCTCAACCGGTGGAGAAACAGCAGACGTAGGTGATCTAGTAAGAACCATTATCGTAGATTCTACCGTTACCGCACGTATGAAACGTAGTGATGTAGTGGATAATGCAAACATAAAAGCTGGTGATGTCATCGTAGGACTTTCTAGTTCGGGACAAGCCACTTATGAAACAGAATATAACGGCGGCATGGGATCAAATGGTCTTACCAGCGCTAGACATGATGTGTTCAATAAAAGCCTAAAAGATAGATATCCAGCCAGTTATGACGATGCCGTTCCTGAAGAACTCGTTTATTCTGGTTCTAAAAATCTCACAGATTCAGTAGAGAATAGTCCGCTAGATGCTGGAAAACTAGTGCTCTCTCCTACTCGTACTTATGCGCCTATCATCAAGAAGATTTTAAGCGATGTCAATCGCGAGCATCTTCATGGAATGGTGCACTGCTCAGGTGGTGCACAAACTAAGATTTTACACTTTGTAAAAGATCTGCATATCATAAAAGATAACCTATTTGAATTACCACCGCTTTTCAAGATGATCCAGAAAGAATCTGGTACCGACTGGAAAGAAATGTATCAGGTATTCAATATGGGACATCGTATGGAACTCTATGTAAATGAATCTATTGCACAACAAATCATCGATACTTCAAAATCTTTTAATGTTGATGCTCAAATTATAGGTCGTGTAGAAAAAGCAGACACTAAGAAATTAACTATTCAAAGTGAGTTTGGGACTTTTGAATATTAACTACTAGGTTTATTTTATTACGCTTTCGCGAAAGCGTAATTCAACAAACATTATCCTATTTTCCTTATTTTCGCAAGACTTGATATAGACCATGATAGACAAATTAAATATTGTAAAAAACCGTTTTGATGAGGTAAACGACCTGATCATTCAGCCTGATATTATTTCAGATCAAAAACGCTACGTACAACTTACTAAAGAATATAAAGACCTTAAAGCCTTAATGGATAAGCGTGAGATCTATATAGAACTTACTGCAAATCTAGAAGAAGCACAAGAAATCCTAGCAGATGGTAGTGATGCTGATATGGTAGAGATGGCACAGATGCAACTGGACGAAGCTAAAGAAGCGATTCCTGCTCTAGAAGAAGAAATACGCATGATGCTGATTCCTAAAGATCCAGAAGATGCAAAGAACGCTGTGATGGAAATACGCGCTGGTGCTGGTGGTGATGAGGCCAGTATTTTTGCAGGTGATTTATTCCGTATGTATGAAAAATACTGCTCTAGTAAAGGCTGGAGTACCAGTATTATGGACACCAGTCACGGTACTAGTGGTGGTTACAAGGAAATCATTATGGAAGTGAATGGTGATGATGTATATGGAACTTTAAAATTTGAAGCTGGAGTTCACCGTGTACAACGTGTCCCACAAACAGAGACACAAGGACGTGTTCATACCAGCGCCGCTACCGTAATGGTACTACCAGAGGCCGAAGAATTTGACGTAGAACTAGACATGACAGAGGTACGTATAGAACGCACCACTTCTACTGGACCTGGTGGACAATCTGTAAACACAACCTACAGTGCCATTAAATTACACCACGAACCTACGGGAATGATCGTGAGTTGTCAGGATCAAAAATCATCACACAAAAACCTCGAAAAAGCATTAAAAGTACTGCGCTCACGTCTTTATGAGATGGAGCTCGCTAAAAAAATGGAAGCAGACAGTGCTAAACGTAAAAGCATGGTAAGCAGTGGTGACCGTAGTGCAAAAATTAGAACCTATAACTATCCTCAAGGTCGTGTGACAGATCACCGTATTAACTTGACGCTCTATGATCTAGATAACATCATCAATGGTGATATCCAGAAAATTATTGATGAGCTTCAACTGGTAGACAACACAGAGAAAATGAAGATGACTGAGGATGGGATTTAAGATTTAAGATTTAAGAAAAATGGTAATTCAGGTCAAGTATTCAACCCAAACATATTTTTTTTCTTCACAAATTATTCATTGATCCAATGTAAAAAGCCGACTTTAGTCGGCGCAACAAAGAAAACGCCGTAGGCGACATATTAAATTCGTAGCGGCAGAATTCATTCTGCCGGGCGTGTGATGAAAATCCAAAAAACCATTTTTCTTGGATTCAAAAACAACAAAAGCAGAATTTATTCTGCTGTAAACATAATAACGCCATAGGTGACATATTAAATTTCTAGCGGTAGCATTCATTCTGCCTAGCTAGCAACAAAATAATATTGCTCGACCAAGTAATGTAATGATGACTTTAGAAAACCTAACCAATCAAATCAACAAGAAAAAATCCTTTCTATGCGTAGGATTAGATGTTGATTTAGAGAAGATTCCGCCGCATTTATTGCAGGAGGATGATCCTGTTTATGCTTTCGCGAAAGCGATTATAGACGCCACACACGATTTATGCGTAGCTTATAAACCCAATACAGCTTTCTTTGAAGCTTATGGTGTTAAAGGATGGATGGCGTTAGAAAAGACCATTAATTACATCAACGAGAATTATCCAGATCACTTCACCATAGCCGATGCTAAACGAGGCGATATAGGAAATACTTCTACCAGATATGCCAAAGCTTTTTTTGAAGATTTGAATTTTGATAGTGTCACCATCGCTCCATACATGGGAAAAGACTCAGTTGAGCCGTTCCTAGCATTTGAAGATAAATTTGCCATTCTACTAGCTTTAACGTCTAATGCTGGCGCGTACGACTTCCAGACCAAAACGATAGACGGAAAACCACTCTACCAAGAGGTTTTAAAAACAGCATCACAATACACAAATAGCGATAGATTAATGTATGTAGTAGGTGCCACAAAAGCAGAATATCTAACAGAAATTAGAAACATCATCCCAGATGCTTTTTTACTCGTTCCTGGTGTAGGTGCACAAGGTGGATCGCTAGAAGATGTTATTAAATATGGAAAGAATGATCAAATAGGCTTGTTAGTCAACTCTTCTCGTGGGATTATTTATGCATCAAATGGTGAAGATTTTGCTGATGTCGCTCGTGAAAAAGCATTAGCATTACAACAGCAAATGGCTGAGTTGTTGTAAATAGCTAAAAACGTTCTTGACCTGCCTTTGCCGTCAGGCGGGCTTTCGCTCGAACTGACATGGCAACAGATGACGTTAGAAAAACATTGCAATATCGAGCGACAGTCGAGATATGGTCGTAACTACTATACGCCTGTTCAAAAACTAAAACCTTTCTCGACTGTCGCTCGAACTGGGATTAAATAGTATTTTGTTACGTATTATCCTAAATGTAACCTTTATCGTGAGAATAGCACTGAGTTTATCGAATTGTCGAGAGCTTAGAGCCGTTTCTTATAGTACATCTTCCCTTCTCTGGTAAAATACTTCCACGTTCCTACTTGTTCTCCATTGCGATAGCGACCTGATATTTTTAAATCTCCATTGAGATAGTATTCCTTATAACGTCCATTAGGTTTACCGTCTTTTAATCCTACGCGCATTTTAGTATTTCCATTAATGTGCTTTTGAACATAACTACCAGCCGTAAAATCATCTGGAAAGATATCAATCTTAAAAATAGTCTCTTTATTAAATTCTTCCTTTTTAACGGTTACAAATTCCATAGGAAGATTCTTCGTACGTTCTTCTAACGCTATAGATTCAAGATCATAACTGCGATCATAATGCATGACCGCTCTTGTCTTAAATAGTTCATCATTAGCCTTAAACTCTATTCCCAGCTGGGTAAACTGAGAATAAAAGTCCTGGTTTTGAGTCACTAACTTTCTAGAATCAGCATTTAAGTATGATGTTCCCGCTTGTGCTAATTCATTTGTATTAACGTACAAGAAAAGATTACTACTGTTGCTAAATTCATCTAAAAACGATCTATAGTAATCATTATAGATCAATGTTGTTTTTTCTTCATACTCATCAATGAAGATTTTTAGCGTCTTGGGCGAATTTGAAAAAACTACGTATTCATCTATGGTAGTATAATATGGTTTTTCTATTTGTTCAAATAAAGAACCTGCTATGAGCCTAAAAAAACCTTTGATATCCAGATAATTAATGGCATATCCTTTATAAGCTACACTTTTAAACTTGACCGGTGTTTTCTTACGTATCTGTGATTCTATGAAGTTTAACCGCTCCTTACTTTTTTCTAGGTCTTTTGTTTTAAAAGCAACGGCTATTCCTTCTTGGGCACGTAGTTCTTTGTGATTCGCTTTCGCGAAAGCGATTTCATCATCCACCCAACTGTAAAAATCGTCATCTAAATTCATATCAATGGATTGCTCTAGACTGGATTTTTCCTGCCTATATCTTTTAACTAACTCTGGATTTTTAGTATCCAGCAATTCATAGAATGACTCATGAAAACTATTGAAATCATCAAAGCCGAAACTTAAATAAAAGGCCGTGTTTTGAGGTAAAATAACCGTAGCATCTACAGATCCAGTTCCAGAATCATCCAGCGCCTGTGCTAGTGATTGCAGTACTGAATTTCCAGCCGTAAATCCAGTCGCGGTAAGCAACCTATCATCATCTTCATCAATGATAAAACCACTATAATTACCGTAATCCTGCAACATGGTGATCATATCACTAGACTCGTTTGAAAAAACCTTGTAGTAATTCTCTAGCTGTTTGTGGTTCACATACAAACGGAATAACCCATCTTTTTTAAGCTCTTGCTGAAGCTCTAAAAACTGTAAATCTGTACCTATAACCGCTTGTGGTAAAGCGTCAATAGATTTTTCTATAAGCTTACTATAATAAGATGCGATCAACTGGTTATCCATAGATGCGAGGTACAAGGTTTCAAAAGTAGATTGATCTGTCACCTCTGTAATCTCTACACCTTTATAGGTACGTTTAGTCACCTTAAAATCATCACTCAATAGCTGATTGATATTCTCCTTTATCACCGTAAGTCTGGATAATTTATCCATATCGATGATATATAGAAATCCATAATCATCGCGTTTAATCATGTGTGCGCTAATGATGACATCGCGATCACCTATGAATTCAAAAAGGCTGTTTTGGTTTTGAAAAACACTATCCAGACTATTTATTTTTTCAGATAGCTCATGAATCGTTTCATTCGTTTGAAAATGATCCCAGATCTCGCTTTTAGAAAGTGTTTCCAGATTAGCTACAGGCTCATCTAACTCCATAAAAAAAACGGTGTCTTCTGGAATAAGATACACAGGATTAATCTTATCTGTTTCTAGGGCAAAAAAGGTGATGGTCTTCACTACTGCAAATGCAACTAGCAACCCGATAACAAACCAGATAATTTTTTTAATGGACATAAGATATTAGAAAAGGTTTACGTTTGTATAATCCCAAGATTAAAATCCTTCTCAATAGGCGCATGATCTGCGGCTTCTATTCCCATAGAAATCCACTTGCGTGTATCGCGTGGATCTATAATCGCATCTGTCCAGATGCGTGATGCCGCGTAGTATGGCGAGACTTGCTCATCATAGCGATCTTTTGTTTTTGCAAAAAGTGCTTTTTCTTCCTCTTCAGTCAGTTTTTTACCTGACTTTTCTAGACTAGCTTTCTCGATTTGCATGAGTACTTTTGCGGCGCTATTCCCAGACATGACAGCAAGCTCAGCACTAGGCCATGCGACGATTAACCTAGGATCATAGGCCTTACCACACATGGCATAATTACCAGCACCGTAACTATTTCCTACCACAATGGTGAATTTAGGAACCACGCTGTTAGAAACAGCATTTACCATTTTTGCACCATCTTTTATAATACCGCCGTGCTCAGATTTTGATCCTACCATAAATCCTGTTACATCTTGTAAAAAGACTAGCGGTATTTTCTTCTGGTTACAGTTGGCTATAAATCGAGTTGCCTTATCAGCACTATCGCTGTAGATCACACCGCCAAACTGCATTTCGCCTTTTTTAGTCTTTACAATCTTACGCTGATTTGCTACTATTCCTACTGCCCATCCATCTACTCTAGCATAACCTGTAATGATGGTCTGACCATAGCCAGCTTTATATTCCTCAAAGGTGTTTGCATCAATCACACGGTTGATAATTTCCATCATATCATATTGGGCATTGCGCTCTCTAGGTAATGCACCAAATAATTCTTCTGGATCTAATGCTGGATTTACTGCTTCTACTCTACTGAATCCAGCTTTATCATAGTCGCCTATTTTATCAACGATATTTTTAATCTTATCCAGCGCGTCTTTATCGTCTGCCGCTTTATAATCTGTCACACCGCTGATCTCACAATGTGTGGTAGCACCACCTAAAGTTTCATTATCAATGCTTTCTCCTATCGCTGCTTTCACCAGATAACTACCAGCGAGGAAAATACTTCCAGTTTTATCTACTATTAAAGCTTCATCACTCATAATAGGTAGATAAGCGCCACCAGCGACACAACTTCCCATCACCGCAGCGATTTGGGTAATTCCCATACTACTCATCACCGCATTGTTGCGGAATATTCTACCAAAATGTTCTTTATCTGGAAAGATCTCATCCTGCATAGGCAAATAAACACCAGCACTATCTACTAGGTAGATGATAGGTAATTTATTCTCCATAGCTATTTCTTGTGCACGCAGGTTTTTCTTACCAGTAATAGGAAACCACGCACCTGCTTTAACCGTAGCATCATTTGCTACAACTATACACTGTCTACCTTTAACATATCCTATTTTAACGACTACGCCACCACTAGGACATCCACCATGTTCTTCATACATTCCTTCACCTGCAAAAGCAGCGATCTCAATACAATCTGCAGGATCATCTACCAGATAATCGATGCGTTCTCTAGCCGTCATTTTACCTTTAGCATGATGCTTCTCAATACGTTTATCACCACCACCTTTACTCACTCTAGCGAGCTTACGACGCAATTCTGACAGTAGTAATTTATTGTGATCTTCGTTTTTATTGAAGTTGATATCCATTAATGTAGTCTTTCCTCAAAAATAGCCATTTTAGCTGTTACAGAAATGTGAATTATTTGGCTTTTCTAGTAAAATATTTAGGTAATTCACAATGTGGTTAATAATACGTAAGGTGGATAGAATTAAGCTTTCGCGAAAGCGTAATCAACACAACCATAAGCGTTCAACCTGAAATAAAAGACTATTAAAAAAATATTAATGAATTGATTAAACTTTTACACCTAAACAAAGTCTAAAATTAAAATTATCATATACTTCAACCATGAAAAAATTAGTACTTCTTGTAGTTTTTACAATACTCACCACATTAGGTAAAGCACAGACTTTATACGATATGAATACCATCCAAGACATCAGGATTGTATTCTCACAAAGCAATTGGGATGCCTTGCTAGATGCAGAAAAGGCTGGCGCTGGAAACTATATTGCAGCAACATCTGTTACCATTAACGGCACGGTTTTTAACAACGTAGGCGTAAAATACAAGGGAAACAGCTCCTACAATTCTAACCAAACTAAAAACCCATTTCATATAGAATTAGACACTTATGTGGATCAAGAATATGAAGGTTATACAGATTTAAAACTGGCTAACGTTTATTTTGACCCATCGTTTGTGCGTGAAACCGTAGCTTATAATATCGCTACAAAATACATGGATGCACCGCAAGCTAATTATGCTAACGTTTATGTCAATGGCACGTTGATAGGTTTATACACTAATGTAGAGTCTATATCAAAGAAGTTTGTTAATAAGCATTTTGGTTCTAATGATAACGCCTTTTTTAGTTGTAGTCCACCAGCTGGTGCTGGACCACAAGGAAATGATTTTCCTAGTTTAGAATATTTAGGTACGAATTATACCAGCTATGTAGATGCTTATGAAATCAAATCTGATCCTACAGGAACTGGATGGAATGATCTGATAGATCTTACCCAGATATTAAATACGAATATTAATAACATAGAAACAGTTCTAGATGTAGATGCGGCGCTATGGATGCTAGCATTTGATAACGTGACGGTTAATCTAGACAGTTATATAGGACTGTTTAAACAAAATTATTACATCTATAAAGATGATAATGGTAGGTTTAGACCTGTGGTATGGGATTTAAATATGTCTTTTGGAACCTTTCCTATGACTGGTAGTGGTCCACCGCTACAAAACACCAACCAAAAAAGTCAGCTATCGCACATGCTTCATGAGAATGATGCTGCGTGGCCATTAATGTCAAAATTGATGGCAGTACCACGTTATAAAAAAATGTATCTAGCACATTACAAAACGATTCTTACAGAGAATATTTCAAATAATGATTACTTGAATAATGCTAATGCTTACCAAAGCATCATCACCGCAGCCGTACAAGCAGACAATAACAAGTTTTATTCTAATACCCAATTCACGAGCAATATCAGCAGTGATGTAAATGCTGGTATGAATACCGCACCTGGACTGACAAATCTTATGAATTCCAGAAGCACGTATTTACTTTCTAGATCTGATTTTACCGCAACACAACCTAGCATTACAGCGGTTGCTCCATCTGTGGTTACACCTACAGTAGGAAATACGATTACAGTAACTGCTCAGGTTACTAATGCTAATGCTAACGCTGTTTATCTAGGATACCGTGAAGGTAATTTTGCTCCTTTTACTAAGATATTAATGTATGATGATGGCGCTCATAATGATGGTGCGGCAGGAGATAACGTTTATGGCGTAGATCTTACGATTACTAATTCCTTAATGCAATATTATATCTACGGAGAAAACAATACCATAGGCGCATTTTCTCCTGCAAGAGCAGAATATGAATATCATGAAATCATATCTTCCATTAATACCATACCTGTAGGTGATTTAGTGATTAATGAAATTATGGCATCTAATAGCACCACTGTTGCAGATGATGATGGCGAATTTGAAGATTGGGTAGAATTGTATAACAATTCTGCTACAACGATCAGCCTAGATAACTTATACCTATCAGATGATGCAACAGATCCATTGATGTGGCAATTCCCTAATGGATTAACCATGGCACCAGATAGTTATTTGATCGTATGGTGTGATAAGGATTTAACACAAACAGGACTGCACGCAGATTTGAAGTTTTCTTCAAATGGAGAAGATGCTGTTTTATCTTACAGTGATGGTACCGTGATCGAGTCGATCACCTTTGGAGCACAAACTACAGATATGGGATACGCACGTGTTCCTAATGGAACTGGTAATTTTGTTATCCAGTCGCCTACTTTTAATGGTAATAATGAAACATTAAGTAACAATGACGTTACCCTTAATGACTTTAAAGTTTTTCCTAATCCTGTAGTGAATATGGTGAATATCAATTCTAGCTCTAGTCAGCAGATAGAATCTATCATTGTGTATAATTTGCAAGGACAGCAACTAGTTTCAAAAAACTATAGCAATGCACAACAAGTGCAACTAGACACTACCTCTCTAGGGACTGGCGTCTACCTTTTAATAGTGAACAACAAAAAATCTATAAAGATTGTGAAACAGTAACTTTAAATGTTTAATCAGCTTATAAATGCCTGTATTCACGTACAGGCATTTTTTATTTTTATCATCACCGTTGAGTCAACCATTTTAGATTAGTCTCGTCTATAATTTTAGAGAATGTAATAATTACGCTTTCGCGAAAGCGTAATCACCACAACTATTCCTACCTTTAAGCAACTTAATTCCTATCTATGAAAAAAGTCTTTTCACTAAGTTTTGTAATGATTACCATTATCGCATGTGGTGGATTAGGAAAAATATTTATAGGTGGAAAAGTGGTTCAAAAAGATTACCTAGTAAGTGTACCATTTAACTACGATTATAATTTTGCACTCATTGAAGTTCAAATCAACGGTAAGGATTATAATTTCCTAGTAGATACTGGCGCTCCTACCGTTATTTCTGAAGCCATTTTTGAAGATTTAAACATTGAGGCTACAGATAATACCATGGTAACTGATTCACAAGGAAGACGCAACGGACAGGAAGTTGCCGTAATACCAGAGATGATCGTGGGAAATCTAAATTATACAAATGTAGGCGCAGTTGTGGTCAATATGAGAGATGTTTTTGAATTTGACTGCATGGAAATTGATGGGATTATAGGTGCAAATCAAATGGCAAAATCATTTTGGAAATTTGATTATCAACTTCAACAAATTACCATCACAGATCAATTATCTAATTACAACCTATCTGATTATACCGATACCTTATCCTTTAGCACTTCAACACAATTGACTCCTTACGTAACAGGTCATGTAAACGGAATGAAAACGCAATTTACCTTTGATACAGGATCTGCTGGAAATATTGACGTTATTAGATCTTTAGACGAATTTAAAAATGCTCCAGGATTTACTAAATACGGTGGCTCGAGTATAGGATTATATGGTGCTTTGGACTCCACCATAATTAGAACGATAAAGCTAGATAGTTTGCGTTTTGGAAAAACTAAGGTAGGTGCCCAATTAGTAGATTTAGATGATGGTAATCTAATAGGTAACGATTTCATGAATAAGCATGAAATGGTCATGGACTGGGAAAATAAAAGCATCTATCTTAAAAAATTGAAAGACTATGAAAATGTGGTGGATAGCACATTTGGTTTTGGTAGAAGGATAAGAGATAATAAAGTTGTGATTAGTAATCTTTATAAAGAAGTAAAAACACCTTTACAATTAAATGACCAGATACTTGAGATGAATGATATGGATTTTTCTGAGATCACAGACGAAAATAGCTGTAGCGTTTTTAAAGGTTTCTTCAATCCTATAGAAAGTGATAGCATTCGCATGGTTTACAAGAGAAATGATTCCATTAAAAAGATCACTTTACCTAGAGTTGAGTTGATTAATTAAATCAGTGAATTTTAACGTGGATGATCTCCAGCCTATCATCTATTTTAAAGTAGGTTCTTTTTAGTTTTCAGTAATGATGTTTAAATTTGTCTGTATAATGTAGATGGAAATTATTTGAGAAGAGCAACTAATGCAGATAGAAATTTAGTGGTTGATATTTTAGTATCGGCCTTTGAACCTTTAGAAGATGATAATTCTATCAACTTTATCGTTCGAAAAGATAAAAAGCGTCTCAAACGATTAAACCTTTTAATGGGTTACTTATTTGATAGAGCGATGCTTTATGGTGAAATATTTATATCAGATAATGACAATGCTTGCATTCTTTTTAATTATTCAAATCAAGTTAAATCTAGCTGGAAATCTATAAAGTTAGACATAAACCTCGCTATAAATTGTCTAGGAATAGGCCGAGTATTTAAGGTAATTAAACGCATTAACATTTCTAAATCGTACCTGCCACAGGACGATCACATCCGTATCATTATAGGTGGCAGTAATGCCGCTAGTAATGGAAATGGTACTGCCGCGCGATTAATGCTAGAAATAGTTAAGGAATTCAAAGGAAATACACTACCTGTAATTACAGATGCTTCTAATCCAGATAACGTCAAGCTGTATGAAAAACTAGGTTTTCAACAAATAGGCATCGAGGAATCTTTAGGTTATCCTATTTATTACTTAAGGCTTAATTAATGAGTAATATGCGCTCTGATGGAACTATTGCGTACTATTAACTTTATAAAATAAGCACCTCAAAGCCCAAAATACTCACTAACATAAAGACTCACTAACATAAAGACTCACACAATAGATTGATGCGTTGCACTCGCAATATGCAATGCAATGAGAATATTACACATTATTAACTTTGTGAAAAAAACGCCTCAAATACACAAAAATCTTACCGACTCAAAGACTCACTAACTCAAAGACTCACACAAAAGATTGGTGCGCTGCGCTCGCAATATGCAGTTCAATAGGAATTTACAAGCTCTTTGCGTGTTTCACTTTCTGCTTAGTAATCGCCAGTTCTAACACTTCACTCATATCATTAACATAGTGAAAAGTCAATCCTTTTAAATATTCTGATTTGATCTCGTCGATGTCTCTTTTATTTTGCTCGCACAATAAGATCTCTTTAATTCTTGCACGTTTTGCAGCTAGAATTTTTTCTTTGATACCACCTACTGGTAATACCTTACCACGTAAGGTAATCTCACCAGTCATGGCTATACTCTTCTTAACCTTGCGTTGCGTAAATAAGGAAACTAATGAAGTTAACATCGTGATTCCAGCACTAGGTCCATCCTTAGGCGTTGCACCTTCTGGAACGTGAATATGTACATTGTATTTAGAAAACACTTCTGGATCTACACCTAGTTGATCTGCATTTGCTTTAATGTATTCCATGGCAATCGTTGCACTTTCTTTCATCACTTTTCCTAAGTTACCAGTAATAGTTAAATTACCTTTTCCTTTAGAAAGAATAGACTCAATAAATAAGATATCGCCTCCTACTCTAGTCCACGCCAGTCCAGTTACCACTCCAGCGACATCATTGTTCTCGTATTTATCACGTAGTAGTTTTGGCGATCCTAAGACTTCAATAATCGTTTCATTAGAAACTTTAAGATCATAATCTTCTTCCATCGCGATGCTTTTTGCAGCGTAACGCACCATTTTAGCCACTTGCTTATCTAGCGTACGCACACCACTTTCACGAGTATAACCTTCTACAATTTTCTCTAGTTGTGGTTTTGCGATTTTTAAATGGCTTTTATCTAGTCCGTGCTCTTTAAGTTGTTTAGGTAATAAGTGTTGTTTACCTATTTCTACTTTTTCTTCAATAGTATATCCTGTAACGTTGATAATTTCCATACGATCGCGTAATGCCGGTTGTATGGTGTTTAAAGAATTACAAGTCGCTACAAACATCACTTTACTTAAGTCAAATCCCATTTCTAGGAAATTGTCATAAAATGAGTTATTCTGTTCTGGATCCAGTACTTCTAGCATCGCGCTAGATGGATCACCATTATGTGATGCACTTAATTTATCAATCTCATCCAGTACAAAAACAGGATTTGAAGTTTTGGCTTTTTTGATACTTTGAATAATACGTCCTGGCATCGCACCTATGTAGGTTTTACGATGTCCGCGTATTTCTGCCTCATCACGTAAACCACCTAAAGATATACGCACGTATTCACGTCCTAGAGCCTCGGCAATGGATTTACCTAATGATGTTTTTCCTACACCTGGTGGACCGTACAAACATAAAATAGGTGATTTCATATCATTACGCAGTTTTAAAACCGCTAGATATTCTATAATACGTTTCTTGACCTCATCCAGACCGTAGTGATCACGATCTAAAATTTTCATAGCACGTTTTAAGTCAAAGTTATCTTTAGAAAATTCATTCCATGGTAAGTCTAGAAATAAATCTAGATAATTACGCTGTATAGAATATTCTGCCACTTGCGGATTCATGCGACGCATTTTTGCAAGTTCTTTCTCAAAATGCACCTTTACCTTATCGTCCCATTTTTTAGACTTAGCACGCTGGCGCATTTCTTCTAACTCTTCATGAGAGCTAGCGCCACCACCTAATTCTTCCTGTATGGTTTTCATCTGTTGATGCAGGAAGTATTCACGTTGTTGCTTATTAATATCGCTATGAACCTTAGACTGAATATTGTTTTTAAGCTCCAGTTTCTGGTGCTCAATATTCATGTAACGCAAGGTTTCTAGTGCGCGGTCTTTTAAGTTATCGATCTCTAGCAATGCCTGTTTTTCACTTACCTTAAGGTTGATATTAGAAGAAACAAAGTTGACTAGAAACGGACTAGACTCTATGTTCTTAATCGCAAAAGACGCCTCTGTAGGAATGTTAGGACTTTCCTTTATAATTTCCAGCGATAAATCTTTAATACTATCTATAATCGCATTAAACTCACTGTCATTAGGATCAGGACGATCCTCTGGGATTTCAAATGCTTGAGCCATTAAATAAGGTTGCTCTGTAAGCATCTCGCCCATTTTAAAGCGTTTCTTACCTTGAATAATTACGGTCGTATTCCCATCAGGCATTTTTAACACCTTTAAAATACGCGCCACCACACCTGTAGCATGTAAATCTGATGCAGTAGGTTCTTCAACGCTTTCATCCTTTTGAGCGACGATACCTATAACACGATTATTTTTATTTGCGTCTTGTAATAACTTGATACTACGATCTCTACCTGCCGTGATAGGTATCACCACACCAGGAAACAGCACCATATTACGCAATGGTAGAATAGGCAATTCCTCTGGAACAGATTCCCGATTCATTTCCTCTTCATCTTCTGTACTTAACAATGGTATCAACTCTGCCTCGTGATCTAGATCTTGTAGTGACAAATTGTCTAATTGAAATTTCTTTGATTTAAACATATAGGTTTCTCATCGCCAGTCTGTCAGTAAACTAACAGTGACTCTTTAATTTTATAATTTATGTTGAGCAGTAGGATTGTTGTGATTTTGCTTTCGCGAAAGCGTAATTCATCAACCTAAACCGCTTATAAACAGCTATTTTAATCGATTGCAACTTCTGTTTTATTAGATTAAAGTCACAATCAACTTCACGCCTGATGTAAATAATTTCAAATTCAGTGCCACCAAAGTGTAACACATCTAAAAAAGTAGCATCTTTAACCTGAAACACTAACCAAGTGACTTTAACCAAAAGTGAAATAAGTCTGTACGACCGCTGTGAAAAAGGTGATCAACTCGCACAAATGCAAGTTTATGATCGCTATTCAAAGGCGATGTTTAATGTTGCAGTGCGCATCTTAAAAGATGATGCCAGCGCAGAGGACGCGATGCAGGAAAGTATGATTACCGCTTTTACAAAAATGAATCAGTGGAATCGTGAGGCGACTTTTGGCGCATGGTTAAAACGTATCGTGATTAACAATAGCCTGACCAAGTTAAGGCAACTTAAAAAAATAGAGGTAGTAAGTTATGATGTACAAGAATTACAACTAGAAGAAGTTACAGATGAGCCTCTAGATCTAGAAGCAACCGGAATGAGTGCACAACAGGTCATGAGTTACTTTAAGCAACTAAAAGATAGTTATCGTGAAATTCTGACCTTATTTTTTATGGAAGGAATGGATCACGAGGAAATAAGTGAAATAACAGGAATGAGTTACGGGATGTGCCGTACTACTCTTTCCAGAGCAAAGGACAGTTTGCGTAAAAAAATACAAGCAAATGGATCAAGATAAAGAATGGTTTAAAAAACAAGATTGGGATCATCAGGAACTTCCTGGTGGGCACAGATCGCGCTTTCTAGAAAAGTTACAGCAAGCTAATGATCAAAATGATATTGTTGCTGTACAACCAGAGCCTAAAGTAAGATCATTACAACCATGGTTTAAATGGTCGCTAGTAGCAGGACTGGCTGTTCTTATAGGTATAAGTGCCGTGAATTTTAATAGCTCAAATCAATCTGATCTAGAGAATGTATCTCCAGAATTAGCAGAGACACAAGCCTTTTTCACTAACACGATTAAACATGAGTTAGCACAATTAGAAAAAGAAACCTCACCAGAAACACAACGGTTAGTAGCAGATACTAAATCACAATTAAACGACTTAGAAAAAGATTACCAGTTACTTAAAAGGAATCTTAGAGACAGTGGTTACAATAAAACAGTCGTAGCGGCGATGATTCAGAATTTTCAAGCACGCATTGAGTTATTAGAAACTGCAATGCAACACATCGAGTCTTTTAAAGCACTTAAACAACTACCAGATGAAATTATTTTATAACGTTATCATCATACTGCTTGCACCTATCGCAGTTTATGCGAGTGATCCGGTAAATTATGATCATACTAAAAAGAAGCAATTACACAAAGAGTTGACCGTGAATGTAGATGCTATAGTATTGCTTAATAATAAATACGGCAATATGACCATCACTACTAATAACGGTAATCAGGTGATCATGGACATCATTGTAAAAGTGAGTGGTAATGATCTAGATGATGTCACAGAACGATTAAAAGAAATCGAAGTAGACTTTGAATCTAGCGCCAGTCGTGTAAGCGCAAGAACTATGGTAGAAGAGCAAGATTCTGGATGGAGATCATGGTTTAGCAGTAAGCAAAATGTAAGTATTGATATTTCCTATATTATTAGCATGCCGGTTACCTGTGATCTAGATGCACGCAATGATTACGGTAAGTTATCTATAGATCAATTAGATGGTCATGCACAATTAAAAAGTGATTATGGTAGCATGGATTTAGGGATTTTGAGGCACGAGGATAATTACATAGAACTAGATTATGGAAAACCATCGCGCATTCAACAGCTTAGTAGCGCGACTATAAGAGCAGATTATAGTAATCTTACGGTAGAAAAAGCTAATGAAATTGAGTATAAAGCAGATTTCTCTTTTGGGAGTTTTAAAAGTGTAAAAGACTTAAACATCAATGCAGAATATGGTGACGTGGTCGTTTCAAATGTAGATCGTTTAGTAGGTCGCGGTGATTATGTAACTTTTAAAATAGAAAATGTATCCCAAGTCCTAGACCTTAATACAGATTATGGATCTGTAAATGTGACACGGTTATTAAAAGGATTTAAAGAAGTTACCCTACGTAGTGATTTTACAGGAATTAAAATTGCTTATGAATCTGGTAGTGAATTCAACTTCTCCATAGACACAGAATTTGGTGGTATTAACATCAGTGAAGACTTAACCGTAACCAGATCAGAAAGTGATTATACAGAGAAACGTAAAGAAGGTTACTCCATCAATGAAAACTCAACAAACACAATAAACGTACGTACCAGTTATGGTGGCGTAAAATTAACCGCTAACTAAAAAAACAATTATTATGAAAAAAGTACTCTTAATTAGTATCGCAGTCCTAAGTGTTCAACTATCCAGCGCACAGTGGTTTGGCAATAAAGTAAAAGGAAATGGTGAAGTCATCACACAAAATTTTAAAACATCAGACTATGATGGTGTTGCCGTTGCGGGATCCATGGATGTGAGATTAGTAGAAGGAACAGAAGGTGACATAAAAGTAGAAGCCGAATCTAACTTAATGGAATACCTTAAAATTGAAGTCAAAAATGGAACTTTGATCATAGGAACAAAGGATAATACAAACATCAGCACACGCAGAGGAATTAATATTACCGTACCTGTAGAACGTATAAGCAGTGCAAAAGTTTCTGGAAGTGGCGAGATTGTAAGCTCTATGAATTTAAAAGCCAGAAATATGGAATTAAAAGTAAGTGGATCTGGTGATATGATACTAAACGTAGAATGTGCAAATCTAGATGCAACGGTTACTGGTAGTGGTGATATAGAGTTATCTGGACGTACGGAGAACCTAACAGCAAAAGTAACAGGTAGCGGTGATCTAGACACTATCAAAGTTAAAGCAAATAATGTAGATGCTAGCGTAACTGGTAGTGGTGACATTGCTTGTCATATAAATGGTGGATCTCTTAGAGCTCGAGTTACAGGAAGTGGTGATATAAGCTATTCTGGTAAAAGCTCTAACATTGATAAAAAGGTAACCGGTAGCGGTGATATAGAACGTATGTAACTTAAAGGTTACCTATTAAATCCAAATCCTCAAGAATTGATCTTGAGGATTTTTTTTACTTATTTATATCACTATAAGTAATTACAATCGTAATAATATTTTGATAGATAATACTAATTATATATTTGTATCATCAAAAAACACATCAACATGAAAAAATTACTAACTCTATTTTGCAGCGCATTACTTCTTATAGGATGTAATAGCAATGACACTAGCGAAACTGCAACAGCATCAAATGCAGGCAACAAAGCTGAATGTCCACTAGGTTTTGGCAGTACAAAATCTACTGGAATGATTACTAAAAGTGAAGGAAAGACTAACCAGCAATGGTGGCCTAATTCACTAGATTTAGGTGTATTGCGCCAAAACAGCGATATGTCTAATCCGTTAGGAGAAGACTTTAATTACAAAAAAGAATTTGAAAGTCTAGATTACGTTGCTCTTAAAAAAGATATTGAACTAGCTTTAACAGACTCTAAAGAATGGTGGCCAGCAGATTTTGACAACTATGGTGGATTATTCATCAGAATGGCATGGCACAGTGCAGGAACCTATAGAACTGGTGATGGTCGTGGTGGCACACGTGAAGGAAAACAACGTTTTGCACCACAAAACAGTTGGCCAGATAATGCAAACCTTGATAAAGCACGCAGATTATTATGGCCTGTAAAACAAAAATACGGTCAGAAAATCTCATGGGCAGATTTAATGATTCTAGCTGGTAATGTTTCTTTTGAAAAAAAGGGTTTTGAAACACTAGGATTTGCTGGTGGACGTGAAGATACTTGGGAACCACAAAGCAATGTTTATTGGGGTTCTGAAGGAGAAATGTTAGGCGATGAGCGTTATAATGAAGATCGTGAGTTAGAAATGCCTCTTGCTGCGGTACAAATGGGATTGATCTATGTAAATCCAGAAGGTCCTAACGGTAATCCTGATCCTATTCTTGCAGCGCATGACATCCGTCAGACATTTGGTCGTATGGGAATGAATGATGAAGAAACTGTTGCTTTAATTGCTGGTGGTCATACCTTAGGAAAAACACATGGTGCCGCTGGTGGCGATAACCTAGGTGCTGCTCCAGAAGGTGCTGGAATTGAACAACAAGGAATGGGATGGAAAAGCTCTTACAAAAGCGGTAAAGGTGAAGACGCGATTACTTCTGGACTAGAAGTAACGTGGAGTAATACACCTACACAATGGGGAATCGGTTATTTTAAGAGTTTATTTGAGCACGAATGGAAACTCACTAAAAGTCCTGGTGGTGCGCACCAGTATGAGGCTGTAAATCCAGAAAAAATGTATCCGCATGCTTTTGATAAAGATAAAGAAGTTGCTCCTACCATGCTTGTCACAGATTTATCCATGATCAAAGATCCTGAATATTTAAAGATCTCAAAAAGATTCTATGAAAACCCTAAAGAGTTTGATACCGCTTTCGCGAAAGCGTGGTTCAAATTAACGCACCGTGATATGGGACCTAGTACTACTTATTTAGGACCTGAAGTACCACAAGAGCAGTTTACATGGCAAGATCCAGTTCCTGCTAGAGACTACAAATTAGTATCTAACAGTGATATTAATAGCCTAAAAGGAAAAATCAGAAACGCTGGATTAACCACAAATGAATTAGTAACTACCGCATGGAACGCAGCGTCTACGTATAGACATGGCGACCGTCGTGGTGGCGCAAACGGTGGAAGAATACAATTAGAACCACAGGTAAATTGGGATTCTAATAATCCAGCACAACTTGCCAAAGTTTTAAAGGTTTACAACGATATAAAAGCTAGTTTTGATTCTAATAATAAGAAGATTTCTATGGCAGATTTAATCGTCTTAGGCGGTAATGTGGCTATTGAAGACGCAGCAAAAAAAGCCGGTTATACTATTAACGTACCGTTCACTCCTGGAAGAACAGATGCTACTCAGGAACAAACGGATATTGAAGGAATCGATTTACTAAAACCATTAGCAGATGGATTTACAAATTATCAGCAAAAAGAGTACACGCTCACACCAGAGCAATTACTTATAGATAAAGCACAGCAATTAACGCTAAGCGCTCCAGAAATGACCGTTTTAGTAGGTGGAATGAGAGTTTTAGGAGCAAACTATGATGGTTCAAACACAGGCGTGTTTACAGATCGAGCAGGAACTTTATCAAATGATTTCTTTAAAAATTTATTAAGTATGGATTACAGTTGGAAAGCCGTAGAAGACGATAAGAATCGTTTTGAAATCATACAACGTAACACGACTAATAAAGTATGGGATGCGACTCGTGTGGACTTGATCTTTGGTTCTAATTCAGAATTAAGAGCACTTTCAGAAGTATATGCTAGTGATGATGCACAAGAGCGTTTTGTAAATGACTTTGTTAGTGCATGGACTAAAGTGATGCACTTAGATCGTTTTGATTTGATGTAGTCCTATTAATATATATTCATCAACTTAAAGCTCTCAACTTAAATTGAGAGCTTTATTTTTAAGACATACTCAATAAAAATGATATTTAATCGAATAATAATCATATAAATACTTATTTTACACTATTATTCTTAACATAACAACCTTCACACTACGATTTATATTGCTTTAAATAGGTTTGGCACGCTGATTGTAATATACTAAGCAAGAATGACAATGAAGTCATTTGATTAAACTATATATTATGAAAAAGCTATCTACCCTTTTATTGGTTTTCCTGATGGGATTCGGGATGAGCCACGCTGAGAAAACTGAGGATCTAAGATTCGTAGGAAACAGCAACAGCTTCATTTTTGTGGAAGGTGGCATTGAGTTTGCCGTTTTTCCAGATGGACAGTTTGATTTTAATCACTTAAATGCAGGACCTAATTTTAATGGTTTTGTGGGAAACAACGCAGTGAACGTTTCATTTAATACTGGTTTCAACTATGACCATTTTGTACAGTATGATGCTTTTGGTGCAGTAATACAAATAGAGAATACTCCTATTTTCTATGACGGTTTTGGAAGAATTATTCAGGCAGGAAACATCTTCATCAATTATAATAATGGATGGGTGAATCGTGTAGGCGGATTGAATGTATTTTACAATCGTCCAGGAGTGATTTTTAGAACTAACGGGTTTATCAACAACTTTAATAGGTTTTATGTTCATAGACCATGGCACGGCTTTTATGGTGTGCCAGTTTTCAACAGATGTGTTGTATGGAACAATCCTTATAGATTACACTACAATCCATTTAGATTTGGATGGGATTATCACAGAATTCACTGGAATAGAGCTAATTACTGGAATGGAAGATTTGCATTCAACAATGGATTTAGAAACTTCCACAGACCAGGCGATAGAGTTGCATTCCGCAACTTTGAGAGAGGAACACGTGACAACCGTGGACGCGCCATCGCAACTCGTGACGCACGTCGCGATCGTGAAGCGATCAATAGAGGAAGACGCAGTATCAGCAGAGATCGTAATGCAGTAGCAACTACTAGATCTAATAATGATAATAGAGTAATACGTTCTACTTCAACACGTAGATCAAATGATAGAGCTACAAGTACACGTTCTACGAGAAGTAATGATGCACGATTATCTACTAATAACAGTAGACGTAGTGATGCAAGAGTTAGTACTAGATCCAGTAGATCTAGTAATGTGAACACCGCAACTAGAAGCAGTAACTCTAGAGTTTCAACTGCAACTAGATCAACTAGAAGTAACAATAGAGCGATCTCTAATCGTACGTCTAGAAGTAGTTCACCGGCTATAAGTACTAGTCGTAGCTCTAGATCTAGTAGCGCGCTAAGTAGCAGTTCTAGATCACGTGGTAACAGTTCTAGTATAAGTAGTAGAAGCTCTCGCTCTAGTAGTGTAAGTAAAGCGCCAGCAAGAAGCTCTAGATCAAATGCAACACGTAGTTCGCGTAGTTCAACTAGAAGCGCTAGAAGATAATTGAAAAAGAAAATTGCCCCAGAAAGCCTATTCTTTAATGAATGGGCTTTCTTATTTCAAATACTTTTTAAATAAGCCCGTAATCTCAGTGGATAAGTTGAAGTAACGTAAAGTGAACCAATAAAAAATAGTTATTAAAATACTCTTCAAACCAATATTTAGAATAGGATGCCATAAAAAATCCCAACAATAAAATACGCCGATAGAAAGCACGATTAAAGCTAAACTATGCCACGTGGTCGCCGTCCATGGATGAATAGAAAGTTTATGGTAGACGTAGTACACTTTCGCGAAAGCGTAAACCACATAAGCCACACAAGTTGCGACAGCAGCACCTATTAAACCATATTCTGGAATCAACCAGATATTAAGCACTACAGCCACAATCACGAGTAATAATCCTAGCCACAAGGTCACACGATACAAATCTGAATTGTAGAGAATGGCATTATTACTACCTAGTAGATTTTCAGAAAACTTAACGACTGCTATTAAAAAAACAATAGGAATCCCTACAGCAAATTCTGGAGGCATTAATTCATAAAACTCATTCACATTGCAAATAATAATCACCATTACAAAGCCACTGATCAAGGCGAGATTGAGCGAACTGCGCTTATAAAGATTCTCTACCTCGCCTATTTCATCACGATTAAAATAACCAGCCGTTAATGGATGTGTGATTTGCGCCACTACTCTAGCTGGAACTGCAATAACCGTTGCAATAAAAACAGCTACATTGTACCAGGCAATATTATCAATAATCATTAACTGATTGAGCATTAACTTATCCAGATCTAACATTGAGGTTCCTACAGAACCAGCGATGATCATTAACAAAGAATAATGTAATAGGTCTTTTGTGCCATACCATTTACCTATACGTAGTTTAGGCATATAGGTTGTAAAAGCTAACCACTTCATGAGTAAGGCTCTTATGGCATAGATGACTACAAGACTGTAAATGAATTGTACTGGAGTGATGATTTCAAAGGCAACTAAGATCAATAAAACCGAAGCAGTAGCTCTGTAGAACACTTCTTTTAAAAAATTACCACCTACGGTTTTCATGTGAACTTTAGTCCATGCATAAAATATTTCAAAGTAAGCTTGAAACACCGCAATTAGAAATATCGCCCAAACAAAATCACTGGTAATCTGATTTTTACTAGCAATAAATAATCGTATGGGATTATAAAACACATAAACTACTAGTGCTAATAAGGCAATCATTAAAACAGGCCACAAGAGCATTTGGGTTAGAAATTCATCTCTTGATTTTTGATCTGTAAATCGTGAATAGAATTTAACAATGGTATTATGAATCCCAAAAGACATCAACGGAAACAATAAAAACGCCGTAGATAGTACATATCCCATCAGTCCATAATAGGTATCACCTAGAAACTGTGGTCCCAGATAAAGTGCATTAAGAGCACCTAATGAAAATCCTAGCACCGTTGAGGCTAGATTCCAACCGGACTGCTTGATGACTATTCCCATACGTATTGTATGGTTTTATGCAACACTGCGGTTAGGTTCTTGCGTCTATACATCGTGATCGCATCACTGGAATTTCCTTCATTATTTCCATTCTTATACAGATGATAACATTCTAAAATATGAGCTTTTAGCGATGCTTTATCGTTATACCTAAAGTACTTACCAGAATGTGTATGTGTGATCAATTGTTCAATGTCTGCTTGTTCTGGTCCTATTGCGATAATGGGTCTACGACTCGCAAAATACTCAAAAATCTTTCCTGGAATGATGGCTTTAGTATCGACACTATCTATTTCTATAAGTAGTAAGCATTGTGCAGTAAACATTAGATCTACGGCTTTATCATGCGATACATATCCTAGTTTTGAAAGATAAGGATCTAAATGGTGCGCTTTAATACTTTCTAGAACTTCATCACTCACATTTCCAGCTAACTGTATTTCTAGATGCGATACAAATTCAGGATGTTCACGACATAATTCTGATATAGATTCCCACAGCAATAGTGGATTACGATCTGATAGTAAAGTTCCTATGTGAGAAAGTGTGAATTTCCCTTTAGGTTGCACGGTGCTAGAAGCTTCTTTAATGTCGTATCCATTTGTAATGAGCTGGATCGATGTTTTGGTTTTACTAGCAAACTCCTTTCCTGTGGATGGACTGGTTACTAACAGCATATCTGCACCATCTAGCACTTCTTGTTCTAGTTTCAGATGTTTTTTACGCGCACGATCACCTAGTTGTAAATGCTTGTGATATCCTATCGTCGTCCATGGATCACGGAAATCTGCTAGCCATTTAAAACCAGTATATTTTTGCTTTAATGCTAGTCCTATCAGATGCAAACTATGTGGTGGTCCTGTGGTAATTACCGTAGGTGATTTGTGCTCTAATAAATAAGGATGAACAGCCTTTAAAACACGAGACTTCCATCCTACTCTAGCATCTGGAATAAAGAAATTACCACGCAACCAGATGAGTGATTTTTGTAATAATCCTGGGGTTTTAGGTAGAATTCCTTTTTGTAGTTTTTGAGTACGCTTTCGCGAAAGCGCACTACTCCATCTACTAGGTTCATTAATAGGTACTTTAATAAAAGTAACATTAGACGGTACTTGTGAAAGCAAGGAATCGTCTGTTACTGGATAATCTGGGTTTTCTGGAATTACTACGGTCACATCATATTGATGATCTGGAAGGTAAGTAACAAATTTCAACCAGCGCTGTACACCAGGACCACCTGCTGATGGCCAGTAATAGGTGATGATAAGAACTGGTTGTTTCATGGTTTTGAGTTTCTAAACTCTCGACTATCGATCGAGGTGGTATTTAAGGATTACTGATTGATACTAAGTCAATTCTTCTTTTTCCATATCATAAATCCGCCACCTAAAAACAGTAACAATAACATTATATTACTTCCTAACATAATCGCGCTTCCTGTAGCGACCACTTCTGGTTCAAAGCTAAAGGTAATCCTATGCTTACCAGCAGGAACTTTTAAGGATCGTAAGGTGTAATTTGCTCGAGCGATAGGTACTTCATTACCATCAATCGTGGCAATCCATCCATTAGGATAATAAACCTCGCTAAAAACGGCCAATCCATCTTTAGAACTATTGCTTTCATAAACTAACTTTTCTGGATGATAATCTATAAGTTGAATCGTTGCCGTAGAATCTAGTTGCACGGTATTTAAGCCTAGTCTTTCTGCCTGTTCTTTTTGAAGAATGGCTTTTTTAGGACCATTTAAAGTTGCGATGGCTTTAATTTCTTCATTGGAGTTTGGTACAATTTCTATAGAATCAACAAACCACGCGTTACCCATCGCTAGCGGATTTTCCTTTGCCACATAACCTGACTCATCAGTATCAATAATGTATCTCACATTAAACATGCTTAATACCTCAACATTCTGCCTATTAATTGCTTGCGGACTATTATTTTCATCAATCAAATAGAAATTAGCTAACTCATTCACACGACGTGGTTTTGCACCGTGATAACCACCTAAAGCTTTATGGTAATTTGCACCACGACCAGAGCTAAACGGGCTCATTAATAAGTCATATACGCGATAATGTTCTCCATTTTTTGCCGCTTTCATTGCGATATCATCTGCTGGGACTTTAGGTAATGCATTATCATACTCACTTGCTTTTACATAATCATCTTCATTTACATAATTCAGATTGAAACTTACCAGATCAAAAACAACTACTGCTCCTATTAAAACTAAAGCGATATGTTCTTTTAGCTTTTTAGTTAATAAAGCAAATAACAATCCACTAATAATTCCTACAAACAGCAAACTGCGCAAAGCATCACTACGCATTAATTCAAAACGATCATCACGCAAGGCATCTACAAAACCGATTCCTAATCGTTCATCATCTATAAAATAAGAGTCATATATTCCAGCAAAATCAAATAACTGTCCGCCTAGTGCTGCGAGTAATACTAGCAAACCACCTAGAGTGATTCCAGCATATTTTAAGGCTTTAGACCGCTCTTCTTGTGAATTGCGTTCATTAAAAAATTGCCATAATCCTATAGCCGCAAGAATAGGAACACATAATTCTATAATGACCTGAATACTAGTCACCGCACGGAATTTATCATACAATGGAACGTAATCAATAAAGAATTGAGTGAGCCATTCTAGATTCTTACCATAAGAAAGTAGTAAAGCGATGGTGATAGCTCCTAAAGTCCACCAGCGCAATCTACCTTTAATGATAAACAATCCTAAGATGGCTAGAAAAACCGCTCCAATTCCTAAGTACGGCGGAGCTTCAACAATAGGTTGTGCGCCCCAATACATAGGGATATTACTAGAAACAAAATCTACTGCGTTAGATTTAGGCACACCTTGATTCACTAAATAATTCACCGCATTTGAATCTTCATCTGGACGATTACCATTTCCGCCACCAGCAAATCGCGGTACGAGCAAGTTTAAACTTTCACTGATCCCGTAACTATACTCTGTAATGTAATCGTAGTCTAATCCAGTTGTAGGTATTATGCTTTCGCCTTGAGCGTTAATAGTAAGATCACTTTTACCACGAGTACTTTCTTTAGAATACTCACTGGTCGCCATTAAATTACCAGCATTAGTTCCTAGTGCTAGGATCACCGCAACAGACATAATAGCGATGGATTTAAAGTAATGAGGCAGTAACTGCTTACGCACCGCATCCACTAAATAAGCAATTCCTAAAACCACAACACAAATGAGCAAGTAATAGGTCATTTGTAAGTGATTTGCCTGTAGTTCTAACGCCATAGCTAACACAGTAAGCAAGAAACCAGCGATATATCGTTTTTGAAATACCAGAATAATACCACTCAATACTAATGGGAAATACGCAATAGCATGTGCTTTTGCATTATGACCTACGCCCAAGATAATTATGAGATAGGTAGAAAAACCAAAAGCTAATGCGCCGAGCAATCCGAATTTCCAATCCACACGCATCACCAGCATGAGGATATAAAAATTGATGAAATAAAGAAATAAATAATCTGCAGGCCTAGGAAGAAAACGTAAGGCACGATCCAGTCCATCAATAAAATCGTAAGGATAACGAGCGCCTAGTTGATAAGTAGGCATGCCGCCAAAAACGGCATCTGTCCAGTAAATCTCTTCACCAGTGTCTGCTCGATGCTCAATGAGCTGTCTCGCATTTCCTTTGTATTGAACAATATCGTTTTGGAATAATTTTTTACCGCTCAATACTGGATTAAAATATGCCAGTGCAGCGATTATAAACACCACAACCACAGCAATATGCGGTAGTATTTTTTTAAAATTAAAATTCATGAATATTCTGGATCGATGAAAGTTGAAAATTAATCAATTTCCTCAAAGTCCACGTACTCTCCTACTACTTTCTTTTCCTTTGGTTTTTCAGAGGTTTGTTTTGAAGCTTTTTCTGACTCAGTTTGTTGAGATTGAAATGGATTAAAACCTGCACTGCGTTCCATGCGTTTACCCATTTGTTGCATTGCTTTTTTACCTAACCATGCCATGATGCTTTTACCGTAATATCTAAAGATCAATCTGGTTGCTACATAGACACAAAGGACAATAAGTATGATTTCAAGTAGTTTCAATAGTAGTAATTTTTTGTAAAATTAAAAATAGGCTTCTCGTTTACTCTTTATTTAATCTTAAATTTGAAGTTCATAAGTGTTATATATGAAATCCATTTCCATAACGTATTGTTCATTATTACTATTGTTTGCATCACTAACAACGGTAAGCGCGCAATACACAGAAACTATTAATACTAATAATCCTGGTAGATCACAAGGTGCTTATGCCGTAGGTACTGGAGTGGCACAAGTAGAAGGTTCTCTTTTCTATCGTGCAGAAGAACATGCACTTCAAAATTATGAACGCGATTACACAGGAATCGCGATGCAGTTTAGATATGGCGCACTGCTGGAGCAACTAGAATTCTCCTATTTTGCAACATTTGCTAGTGTACATCAACTGGATAATAGAGGTTTTGGCTCCTTAAAGTCTAATTTTTCAAACTTTTCAAGAAGTACCATCGGTGCAAAGTATTTAGTTCTAGATCCTTATAAAATCTTTGGTGAGAAAAAAGTAAATGTTTACAGTTATAATGCAAACAGACGATTAAACTGGCGCGATATGATTCCAGCCGTTTCCTTATACGCAGGGATGAATATCGATTTAAGTAATTCTAATCTTTTAACGCCACCAGGCGATCCTACATTCTCACCTCGCTTTGAATTGATTACTCAAAACAATTGGGGAAGATGGGTATTTGTGACTAACTTCATTGTAGATCGAGTTACAACAGAATTCCCATCCTATTCATGGATTACGACCATGACGCATAGTATTAACAACAAATGGGCGATTTTTGGCGAGTATCAAGGATTTAAATCAGATTTTTACAGTGATGATTTAGGGCGTGGTGGAATCACTTATCTCATAACAAAAGACTGGCAAGTGGATACCAGCGCAACTTTTAATTTTAAAGATACACCTACAGTGTTTCAGGTAAATTTAGGAATGTCTTACCGATTAGACTTCCATAAGGATAAAGTGATTAAAGAAGGCAAAAGTCCTAGAACAGGTGGCAAAAAGCCAAAAAAAGAAAAGAAGAAAAAGAAAATCGATTTTTAGAATCGCTTTATGATCACAGTTAAACAGATTCATACTCCAGCAGACATCAAGAAATTTGTAAAATTTCAGCTGGACTTATATAAAGGTAATCCTTTCTACGTTCCTCCTATTATAAAGGATGAAGAGGCTAATTTTTTACCAGAAAAAAATCAAGTGTTTAAAAATGCAGACTGCTGGATGTTTCTCGCTTATCGCGAAAACAAAATCGTAGGACGCATCGCTGGGATTATCAACTACATCGAGGTTGAAGAACAACAGAAAGCTAAAATGCGTTTTGGCTGGTTAGACATGATCGACGACATAGAAGTTACTAAAGCTTTACTAGCCGAAGTACATCGCATAGGAAATGAAAAAAAATTAGAATATGTAGAAGGTCCTGTAGGATTTTCTAATATGGACAAGGCTGGAATGCTGGTTGAAGGTTTTGAAGAATTAGGAACCATGATTACCTGGTATAATCATCCTTATTATAAAGAACATCTAGAGCAATTAAGATATGTAAAAAGTGCAGATTGGGTAGAGTTTAAGTTCACACCACCTAATCCCATACCAGAAAAATTTAACAAGTTTGCAGATTTAATAGGTAAAAGGTATCAACTTAAAACACTAAATTTTAAATCAATAGAGGATGTAAAACCTTATGTAAATGATATGTTTGATCTTTTAAATCAGACCTATTCAAAGTTAGTGACCTATGTTCCTATTCAACAGTATCAGATTGATCTCTATAAGGAAAAGTACCTACCGTTCATCAATCCAGATTTTCTAGAATGTGTTGTAAACGAAGACGGAAAACTGGTCGCTTTTTCTATTACCATGCCTTCATTTTCTAGAGCATTACAAAAAGCCAAAGGAAAATTATTTCCTTTTGGGTTTATTCATCTATTAAAAGCAAAAAAGAAAAATAATCGCGCTGCTTTTTACCTCATAGGAATACATCCTAGTTTACAGGGCAAAGGAGTTACCGCTATGATGTTTAGAAATGTAACACAGAACTTTATGGATTACGGCATTACTATATGTGAAACTAATCCAGAATTAGAAGATAATGTTGCTGTACAGGCACTTTGGAAAGATTTTAATCCAGAGTTACATAAGCGTCGCCGCATTTATAAAAAAGATCTTTAAAATATTTATATGAAAACACGTAATCCTCTTTTTGGTGGCATTATTGCCGCAATAATGATCGGTTTTGGTTCTTGGCGATTGTATAATCATTTTGTGGTAGGACTAGAATTAGAAACTTGGAGATTGTTAATTGCAGGTGCTGCTATTGTCTATGGTATTTTCGTAGGATATAATATTCTAACACAGAAGAATGAAAAATAACAAAAGTCCCTTTTCATTGATGCTGGCAATATTTTTTGTAGCAATGGGTAGTTATCGTTTGTACCAGAAGTTCTATCTTGAAGAATTTGTTTCAAATTTTCAATGGATCGCCTCTATATTTCTAATAGCATTTGGACTATATAGACTCTATCAATATTTTATTACGGTTAAAAAGACAGACTAAACATTTATATAGAGTCCTGAAAGTAACACTTTTGTGATCACTATTAGTTATTTTTAAACTCGTCAAAAAAAGTACTATGAAAAAACACATCACTTATTCCCTACTACTTATCATTAGTACGATCACAATTACATCCTGTTATAAAGATAACGATGATGTTTTTGCAAGTGATAATGTCATTAAAAACTTTATATATAGAGGAATGAATACCTTCTACTTATATAAACCTGATGTTCCTGTACTTGCAAATGGAACCTTTGCTACTATAGAAGAATTGGAAGAATTTCATGAACCATTTGAAACACCAGAAAGTTTTTTTGAATCGCTAGTTTTTGATCGTCCTAACACAGATAAATTTAGTGTTATCGTAGATGATTATATTGCATTAGAACAGCTTTTTGCAGGTACTAGTTTAAGCAATGGTATGGAATTCGGACTAGTGGCTGAAGCTGGAAGTCCAACAAACATCTACGGATATGTGAGGTATGTACTTCCTAATTCTAATGCTGCTACTCAAGGCATTGAACGTGGAATGATTTTTAATCAAGTAGATAATATCCAGTTAACTAGAGAAAATCGTTCTGTTTTATTAGGTCAAGATAATTATACCATAGGCTTAGCAGATTTAAATGCTGGCGTAGCAACTTACAACGGTACGGATATAACACTTTCTAAAAGTTCGATTACAGAGAATCCAGTTTTTATAACAGAGGTTATTGATCAAGGAACACAACGTGTAGGTTATTTGATGTACAATAGTTTTACGGCAAATTTTGATGAAGAGTTAAATAATGCTTTTGGTGATTTACAAGCGCAGGGAATTACTCATTTAGTTTTAGACTTACGTTACAATGGCGGTGGATCTGTTACAAGTTCTATCATTTTAGGAAGCTTGATTTCTGGTCAGTCTTCCGACAATGTGTTTTCCACAGAGCAATGGAATCCTGATTTACAAGCACTTTTTGAAGCAAACAATCCAGATCGCTTAACAAACTTTTTTAGAACAACTACGACTAATGGTAGTAATCTAAACACTTTAGGATTATCAAAAGTACATGTGATAACAACAGGATCTAGCGCAAGTGCAAGTGAATTAGTTATGGTAGCCTTAGAACCTTACATTGATGTGGTTCATGTAGGTGACGATACTGCTGGTAAATTCCAGGCCAGTACCACTTTGTACGACAGTGAAAACTTTAGTCGTGCAGATGCTAATCCAGCACACCGCTATGCCTTACAACCTCTTATTTTTAAGAGCGTGAATAGTGCAGGTTTTACAGATTTTGTAGACGGTCTTCAACCAGATATTATGTTGAGAGAAGACTTTGAAAACTTAGGAGTTTTAGGAAATCCTACAGAACCACTTCTAGCCGCATGTCTTGCAGATATTCTGGCAAATGGTAGACCATCTGGAGCACCACAAAATCAACGTTATGAACATGTTTCTGGTAGCATGGAAATGAAACCATTTAGCACAGATATGTATGTGGAATTAAATGATTAAAGTAGTATAGATTAAATAGTTAAGATTATGCTTTCGCGAAAGCGAAATTATTAAGAACATCTTATCAAATAGATATTCCTTTCTATTAGTATCTTTAGAAGCTTCAAACCAAAATTCATGAAAAGATACGCGCTACTTACATTGCTACTTTTTACAGCAATCGCTTGGGGACAAACCCTAGATCTAGAATTAGTAAAAAACTTAAAACCACGTAACGTAGGTCCTGCTGGAATGTCTGGTCGCGTTACCTCTATAGATGTGGTACATAACGATCCTGATATCATGTATGCTGGAACCGCTAGTGGTGGATTATGGAAAAGCACCAGCGGTGGCATCAAATGGGAACCTATTTTTGATAATGAAAAAACCGCATCGATAGGAGCTGTAGCGATACAACAATCTAATCCTAGTGTGATATGGGTAGGAACAGGAGAAGGAAATCCGCGTAACTCGTTAAACGGTGGATATGGAATTTATCGTTCTCTAGATGGTGGAAAATCGTGGGAATGTATGGGATTAGAAAAAACCCGTCATATCCATAGAGTCATCATAGACCCTACAAATCCTGATATCGTGTATGCAGCCGCAATAGGATCACCGTGGGGAATTCATCCAGAGCGCGGTGTTTTTAAAACTACTGATGGTGGTAAATCATGGAAAAAAGTCCTCTACACAAATGATAAATCTGGCGCAGCAGATCTAGTGATGGATCCATCTAATCCTAACAAACTTATTGCTGCAATGTGGGAACACAAGCGTGATCCATGGTTTTTTAAATCTGGTGGATCAGGATCAGGAATGTATATCACGCATGATGGTGGCGAGAACTGGAAAAAAATTACAGATAAAGAAGGTTTACCTAAAGGTGATCTAGGTCGCATAGGTATTGCAATCGCTCCTAGTGAACCAGATATCATCTATGCTCTAGTAGAGGCAAAGAAAAATGCCTTATATAAATCTACAGACGGTGGCTTTAACTGGAAAATGATCAATAACAAAAATGATATAGGAAACAGACCTTTTTACTACAGTGATATTTTTGTAGATAGTGATAATGAAAATCGTGTTTACTCTGTTTTTACTTATGTAAATGTATCTGAAGATGGCGGGAAAAGCTTTAAGCAACTCATGCCAGCCTATGGTGCAAATAATGGTGTTCATCCAGATCATCACGCGTGGTACATCCATCCTACTAACGGTAAATTCATGATCGATGGAAATGATGGTGGATTAAACATTACACGCGATCGTGGTAAAAGCTGGCGATTTATAGGAAATCTTCCTGTAGCACAATTCTATCATATTAACGTGGATAATGAGTTCCCATATAATATTTATGGCGGAATGCAGGATAATGGTAGCTGGCGCGGTCCAGCTTATGTATGGCGTGCGCAAGGAATCAGGAATAGTTACTGGCAGGAAATAAGTTTTGGTGATGGATTTGACGTCGTACCAGATCCAGATAATAATCAATTTGGTTATTCCATGAGCCAGCAAGGATTTGTAAGTCGTTATGACTGGAAAACAGGTAACAACTACAGTGTACGTCCTACACATCCTGATCCAGATGTTAATCTTCGTTTTAACTGGAATGCAGCCATAAATATTGATCCATTTGATAGTAGTACGTTATATTTTGGTAGTCAGTTTGTGCATAAATCAACAGATAAGGGATTAACCTGGAAGGTGATATCACCAGATTTAACTACAAATAATCCAGAAAAACAAAAGCAATCAGAATCTGGTGGTCTTACCATGGATGCTACCGGTGCAGAGAATCATACCACAATTCTAGTCATAGAACCTAGTGAAGTAGAACGTGATGTGCTTTACGTAGGTACAGATGACGGACGCGTTCATGTTTCTAAAAATGGTGGTAATAGTTGGGATGACATCTCTCGTGGTTTAAAAGGATTACCGTCTGGTAGCTGGATTGCACAAATCAAAGCCTCAAAAACTAAAAAAGGTCATGCCCTACTCATCGCAAATGATTACCGCCGTTTTAATTATGAACCGTATGCTTATCGCACCACTAATTATGGTAAAAGCTGGGAACGGATTGTAAACACTGGCGATACAGAAAGTTACACACTATCTATTGTAGAGCATCCACAAGAGAATAACTTACTATTCCTAGGAACAGATGATGGCTTGTACGTTTCAATTAACGCAGGTAAAGATTGGGTAAAATACACTAACGGATTTCCTACCGTATCTGTTAAAGATCTGGTCATTCATCCTAGAGAGAATGATCTGATTATTGGAACCTTTGGTAGATCTGCATGGGTACTGGATGATCTGGAGCCGTTTATCGCTTTCGCGAAAGCGAAACCATCACAACCTATTGCCTTATTCCAGCCACCTACTGCTTATCAAGCAAGATACCAGCAACCTACGGGAAGTAGATTTGGCGCAGATGCTATCTATCATGGAGAAAATCGCGGTAGTAGTGGAAGGTTTAAGTACTTTTTTGACAAGGATTTAAAAGCAGAAAGCGATTCTACAAAAACAGACTCGTTACAACTTAACATCTATGATGGCGATCGATTGATACGTACTTTAAAACGTAAAGCACCTAAAGAAAAAGGTATTCACAGCTGGAACTGGAGCTTACGTGAAAAAGGAGTTGCTAGACCTAGCCGTAGCATTAATAAGTCTAAACGTGAACCACGTGGTGTTCAAGTATTACCAGGTACCTATAGAGCCGTACTTTCTTATGGAAATACAACTAGCGAAACCACTATTCAAGTTCAAGACGATCCTAGAATCAACGAACTTACAGATGCACATCGTTATGAAAAGTATCAATCCCTTAAAAAGCTAGAACAATTAAACACACGCATCAATGAAGTCACAACACAACTAGCAGAAAACAAAGAAAAAGCTACGAATTTTAAAAAGCTTTTAAAGACTAAGGACGCTAAAGAATACGAAACACAGATCAAAGCAACAGATTCTGTTATTAAAGGAATTGATCAACTACAGAATCGCTTTTTTGGCACGCCAGATAAGCGTCAGGGAATTACACGTAATCCAGAAGTTACCGTTATGAATCGTATAGGACTAGCGTCTCAATACATAGCTAGCCGTCAAGGTGCACAAACCAGTACAGAACAACAATTGTATCAAAAAGCAGAAAACCTGGCAAATCAAGAATTACAAAAGGTAACCTCATGGCTTGATAAGGAATGGAATACCTATCTAGGTGAAATGAAAAAGGTTAAAGTTGATATCTGGGAATAGTACACTAGGTATACTCTATAAAAAACGACCGCAACTTGCGGTCGTTTTGATTATATAGATGTCTTATATTTACAAATTAGGAATTACTAATTCCTGTCCTGGATGGATTACATCAGGATTATCTAATAGACCACTATTTGCAGCAAACACTTGCTTATATTTCATAGGATCTCCATAATAATGCTTTGCAATTAAACTTAACGACTCACCACTTTGCACGGTATGACGTGCATAAACAGAATCATCTGCTACTGCGATATCTGCCATAAGATCTGATGGATTCTCTCCACCTACTCTTTTGATTTCATCCCACAACATATTTTTATCATGTGGAGTTGCTGCTGTACCACGAATTTCTAGTTTATCACCGTTTACTTGTACATCACCATTTTGAATGTTTAATTTTTCTCCTAGGTCGAGAACGCTTTGATATTTAGCTTTTACCATTTTAATATAATTTAGTTTGTTAAAGTTAAAAATAGGTATTTAATTAATTGTAAACCAATTCTACATCTGAAATTCAGTTTTATAGATCAATAACGATTAAAAACGATAAAAAGAGTTAATCCTCTTTCATAGTTGTGTATACATTATTTACATCATCATCTTCGTCAAATTTTTCTAACAACTTATCAATGTCCTCTTTTTGTTCTGGAGTAACTTCTTTTTGTATAGTAGGTATGTATTCAAAGTCAGAACTTAAAATCTCAATTCCCATATCTTCTAGTCCTTTTTGTAAAGCACCATAGTTTTGAAACTCTGCATAGATCATGATTCCATCGACGCTATTTTCATCTTCCTCGTCTTTTTCATCTACAAAAAGCTCTTCTGCACCGTAATCTATAAGTTCTAATTCTAATTCTTCCAGATCGTGATCTCCTTTAGGAATTCTAAAATGACATTTATGATCAAACATAAATTCTACAGATCCTGAGGTACCTAAACTTCCATCACACTTATTAAAATAACTGCGCACATTTGCAACAGTACGGTTATTATTATTAGTAGATGTTTCTACTAAAACAGCAATGCCATGCGGTGCATATCCTTCAAAAAGTACGGTTTCATAATTTGCCGTATCCTTATCTGTTGCTTTTTTAATGGCACGCTCTACGTTTGCCTTAGGCATGTTGACAGACTTAGCATTTTGTATAACAGCGCGCAGTCTAGAATTAGAATCTGGATCTGGCCCACCTTCTTTAACGGCGATGACAATGTCTTTACCTATTCTAGTGAACGCTTTTGCCATTGCGCTCCATCGTTTCATTTTACGTGCCTTACGGAATTCAAATGCTCTACCCATTACTGGTTGTGTTTAGTTTTTTAAGAATTGACCAAATTTAAGATTATGCAGTTACTGTTGCAACTACTAGATCTATCTTTTACGATATTTTAATTAAGGTGTTATGGGTTTAATCTCGTTACGTAAAAAAGTAGACAGTGCTTTATTGATATGATCATAAGCAGTAGTTCTATTTACATTAAACCAGTCTTTAACTTCATTAAAATCTCTAATAGCTTTAGAGCGTTGTGCTGTGGATAATTGATTTAAAGAAAGTATCGGTCTTACCTTATGTAATTTGTTCATGTAATCATCACTAAAATAACTCGTGAATTTGATCACGTCTTCTTTAATGGTAGTATTTGTTGTGGTGGGAATACTCAATTGATCTATTTCTATAACCAGTTGATTACTTATAGAATGTAGGTTAGTTGCTTTTGTATTAAAGGTCTCTAATGACTGATTTTGAAAATCGTTCCACAAATCACGCTCAGCAGATTTTAAGCGGTTAATTCTAGATCTTAATTCATAATGGTAATCATAAACCGCGATGGTATGTTGCATTTGAACAGCTAGTTCACTCGTGTTGTTTTCTATGATCAGTTGATATTTTTGAGCATAATTAGAAATAGCCATGTCATAGTCTGATCTTAAGGTACGGATAGCTATCCTTACTTTACTTTTGATCATATCCTGTTGTATGACAGGTAAGTCTGAAGTTGTGTTTTTAAGTAATTCCTTATAATCACCGGTTACAATAGCCAGATTACCATTGAGATAAGTTAATGCACTATTCTTTAAACCTTCATCAAAAGTCTCTTTATTATTTACCTCGCGTATGGCATTTAAAATAGTATTCTCTAACTTTTTAAGAGATATACGCTGTTTACGATAATCACTATCTTGAGTATAGGTATACATGTAATTCCAAGTATTTTCTACAATAGAAGCATTATTACGATCTATAAATTCTAGATAATCTACAGCACTGCTATAATTTTGAGCTATAGAAAAAAAAGGCAGTAAAATATAAATCAAACTGCCTTTAAAAAGATTTAAATTACTCATCACCTACGATGTGTTCTATCGCCATAGCTAGTTTGAAATCATTTTCTGTTAATCCACCAGCGTCGTGCGTGCTTAAGGTAATTTCTACGGTGTTGTAGACATTATGCCAGTCTGGATGATGACCCATCTTTTCTGCCTCTAGCGCAATACGCGTCATGACAGAAAATGCATCCATAAAATTATCAAATTCAAAGGTCGTGTGAATCGCATCATCATAATGATCCCATCCTGGTATGGTTTCTAGGTGTTTTTCTACTTGTGCTTCTGTTAACTTTTCCATGTTCTTATTAGATTTGAGGTAAAGGTAATTACGCTTTCGCGAAAGCGTGCTTAAAACAATCTTAATCTATCCTACATATCCTATATTTGACCATGAGAAATTTAGTACTATTACTCCTATGTTGCGGATGGGTACACGCGCAAAAACCAAAATATCAAGACGACGTTCACTTAAAAGAAATCCCAAAGCATAACCTATCACTGGACCTAGGAATACAACAGCCATTAGGTCGTTATGGAAATCTTGCTTTAAGTGGTACTACTATAGGCATAGGCGGTTCTACTTATTTTAATAAACACTGGGGAATTACTGGCGGTTTAAAATTAGCAAACAATGTGAGCGCACTAACAAATGTCAATAACAACGAACGTTTTGACGACTGGCAACAAATCAATGTAAGTCTAGGTGGCGTTTATAGTCATACTTTAAATCGTTTTCAAATCGATATTTTTTTACGAGGTGGTATTAGCTTTATAGATCTAGATGACTCAAATGATTTCTCAACGACTAGTGATAGCATAGGTCCTTTCACCTCAGAATTGTTTCTAATTAGTGAGAATTCTAAGGATACCGCGGTGTTGTTAGAGAGCGGTGTGCGTTTTAACTATTACTTCAGGCGCAGTGTGCAATTGTTCTTCTCGCCACAATTTTCTACTACTCTTAATAATCCTTTATTGTTTAAACAAACCGTTAACCAAGATCAAAATGTTTTAACTCCTCAAGAATCTATGAATATTAGTAATCTGATATTATCAGTAGGAATTAAAATCGCGTTAACACCTCAATATAGTAATGGTAACTATCGTGTGGATGAATAACGGTATTATTAATAACTTCTTTTAATAGGATGTTGTTTTAGTCACGCTGATTTCTATTTTTACTAGAAATAAGTTTACTACATGTCTGCAGAAGTTAAAGTCATAATTTTTATCCTATTAGGCGCCATCATAGGTGCTGTTGTTACATGGTTTATGGCCAAAATGCGATTCTCAAATCGTATTGAATTATTAGAACAACAAGATACAGATCGTACCTCACGATTACAATCGCTAGAACAGATTGTACCAGAACGTGATGCTTTAAAACAAGAAACCACACAACTACAGGCGCAATTAAATGCTACTACAGATCGTACTACAGAATTACTAGAACGCCTCACAAAAACCGAGACCAATTATGAGCAAATGCTTAAAGAAAAAGGGCATCTAGAAGTACAACTCGCACAACAACGTACTGCTCAAGAGAAAACTCAAGAACAACACGAGCAAGCACAGGCCGAAATTGAAAAACTCAACGAGAAATTCACTAAAGAATTTGAAAACCTAGCTAATAAAATTCTAGACGAGAAAAGCACCAAATTCACAGATCAGAATAAGAAGAATATTGAGCAAATATTGAATCCGTTACAGGAGAAAATCCTAATGTTTGAGAAACGTGTAGAAGATACGCATAAGGATACGATAGAACGTCAAAGCACTTTAAAACAGCAGATTATAGGTCTTAAAGAGCTTAATGAACAAATGAGTAAGGAAGCAAACAACCTTACTAAAGCGCTTAAAGGTGATGCAAAAATGCGAGGAAATTGGGGCGAGCTAGTGTTAGAACGCGTTCTGGAAAAATCAGGTCTAGAAAAAGGATCTGAATATGAAGTCCAGCAAAGTTTTAAAACAGATGATGGTAGAACCGTTTTCCCAGATGTAGTGGTAAACTTACCTGGTGGCAAGAAAATGATCATCGATTCAAAGGTTTCTCTTAATGCCTATGAGCGTTATGTTAATGAAGAAGATGATGATGCACAAGAACGCCATTTAAAAGAACATATTAGCGCTCTAAAAAAACACGTCACAGATCTATCTGCAAAAAATTACCATGATCTTTACCAGATAGAAAGTCCTGATTTTGTACTACTATTCGTTCCCATAGAACCAGCTTTTGCAATGGCGCTAAATGCAGATAGTAGTTTATATAATGAAGCATTTGATAAAAATATAGTAATCGTTACACCTACTACCCTACTGGCAACACTGCGCACCATCGATACCATGTGGCAAAATGAAAAACAACAACGCAATGCGCTAGACATAGCAAATGCGGCTGGTGCACTGTACGACAAATTTGTAGGACTTACAGAAGATCTTATCAAAGTAGGTAGCCAGCTGGATACGGTTAAGAAAACCTATGCTGGTAGCATGAACAAACTTACAGATGGTTCTGGAAATCTAGTAGGACGTATTGAACGACTTAAAAAGCTAGGCGCAAAAGCAAATAAATCACTAAATGAGAAACTCTTAAATCGCGCCATAGAAAACGATCCTGATTTTTTAGATGGTAGTGATGAAGAGCCTAGATTACTTTAATTATTACGCTTTTAGGTAATAAAATATGATTATTACGTTTTTATGTAATAAATATACAATATTACGTAATAATGTAATATATTTGAATTATTACGCTTTTACGTAATAATTAAATAAACTAATATGAAAGTAGTCATTGCAGGTGATATTGTAGGTTCTAAGAAAAATAGACCACAAGATTATTTAGATATTATAAAACCTATCCTAACCGAATGTGCTGATCAAGGATTATATCAAATCTATAGAGGTGATAGTTTTCAGGCGTTAATAAGAAAGCCAGAATTAGCTTTATACTATTGTCTTTATTTAAAATCTGCGCTTATAAAGCAAGGTCTGGACGTAAGGATTGCAATAGGAATA
This sequence comes from Nonlabens sp., assembly GCA_020630715.1. Taxonomy (GTDB): domain Bacteria; phylum Bacteroidota; class Bacteroidia; order Flavobacteriales; family Flavobacteriaceae; genus Nonlabens. The sequence continues at coordinate 27,835 of JAHDIQ010000009.1, read as the reverse complement.
GGAACTGTAGATTTATTACAAAAAGATATTGCAATATCTACTGGTAGCGCACTTACTAGATCTGGAGAATTACTAGACCAGTTAAAACAACAAGATCAGGATATCATGGTAAAAAGTGATCATCATCTTGATTTATATATGAATACCGCCTTAAAAATGGCTCTTATTTATATTAATGACTGGACTACAAGTGGCGCGTCTACAGTACATGAATTGTTTGTAACACCAGATTTAACCCAAAAAGAACTGGGCGATAAATTAGGAATACAACAAGCTACTGCAAGTAGACGACTAGATAGAGCGCACTGGAAAGAAACTCAAGAATTAATCACACTGTTTCATAATTACTATAAAGATATATGCCATGATCTTATTAATTAAGTTATTGATCGCACATTTATTAGGTGATTTTGTGCTTCAGACTAATTCTTTTAATTCAAAAAAAGAAAAACATAAATTAAAATCACCTCATCTATATATTCATGCTATCATCCATGGTGTATTAGTATTGCTATTATTACTAGACTGGAGTTACTGGTGGATGGCGCTTATTGTTATGATCAGTCATTTTGTAATAGATACTGGTAAATTATATCTTACTCATAAAAAGAACAGTCGCTGGATGTTTGCAATAGATCAATTATTACATCTTCTTGTAATTCTAGCTTTATATTCTAGTACCGTTAATTTTTCAATAGACTGGATCCCTATAAATAAAAATCAACTGTGGCCTTTATTACTGGCCGTCGTATTCCTAACTAGTCCTGTAGGAATCATACTTAAAGTATTTTTCACAAGATGGAAATTAACAGAAAAAGAAACAGGAATCGATTCTTTAAAAAATGCAGGGAAATGGATAGGAATGATAGAACGCATCTTAGTTTTTGTATTCATCATCTCTGGAAATTTTAGTGCTGTAGGTTTTTTATTAACGGCAAAATCTGTGTTTAGATTTGGTGATTTAAGCAAGGCAAAAAACATGAAACTTACAGAATATGTGTTGATAGGAACTTTATTAAGTTTTGGTATAGCGATTCTAATAGGCCTACTATTTAATACCTTTGTAATATGAAAAAAATATTAGTTGTCATATTACTTACTATTGCCATTATGGCGGTATTGTGGTATTCATTCCTTTTCTATGTGGATTATTCAGAAGGTTATCGATCTGGTGAATTGATCAAGTTTTCTAGTAAAGGTTATGTAGTAAAAACATGGGAAGGCGAGATTTCACAAGGAATCAGTGGTGCTCAAATATTCCCATTTTCAGTAATGAAAAGCGAGGAAGAAGTGATTCAAAAACTTCAAGAATATCAAGGTAGGTATGTGAAATTAAAATACGAGGAGAAATTTGGTACATTCTTCTTTTGGGGCGATACAAAGTACTTTATTACTGAGGTAACTCTAGAAAAATCACCTCATTTTAATCGTTAAATGTTGATGTATTACGCTTTCGCGAAAGCCTAACAGAACTACCCTATCTCCTCACAAGCTATGAAAAAATTCAAACATCCAGAAGAGTCCAGTGTTACCTTATCTATATTAATGTTGCCGTCGCATTCTAATTTTTCGGGTAAAATACATGGTGGTTATATTTTATCACTTATTGATCAAATAGCATTTGCATGTGCCTCAAAACACAGTAGGAATTACTGTGTGACTGCTAGTGTAGATACAGTAGATTTTATTGCACCTATAGAAGTAGGTGAAATGGTAACGTTAAGAGCATCTGTGAATTATACAGGTACTACTTCTATGGTTGTAGGAATACGTGTAGAGTCAGAAAACATTAAGACAGGAAAAGTTAAACACTGTAATAGTTCATTTGTTACTATGGTAGCAAAGGATGAAAAAACAGGTAAACCTACTGCGGTACCAGGTTTAATTGTGAATAGCGAGAATGAAATGCGCCGTTTTGCAAGAGCGGTACGTCGTCGTGAAATGAATAAAGAACGCGGTAAAGAATTAAAAGCTACTGACTTTAAAAAAGCCAAGTTTAAAAAAGCGCTTGAAAATCACAACGTAAAGATTAAGTATTAAAACACACGCACTAGGTTAAATCCAAAGAAAAATCTACCATCCAGCCAGTCACCAGTTCCCTGACTTAAAAAACCATTTGTAAGCATAGGCTGTGCGTTAGTAAAATGCAGTTGAAAAACGTGGCCACCAGTTTCTAGGTCAAATCCTATACTTAACGGGTTAACAAATGGGCTATCGTCTGCCCTATTTAAATGCGCTCCATAATCTGCGTTAAAAGACCAGCGATTTGTAAGTTTATATCTTGCGCCTATTCCTAATGCATACTGAGTATTGTCTTGTGGATCAAATTGAACAAAGTTTTCATGAAATAAAGTTGGACTAATTTGAGCACTTAATTTTTTTGAGAATTTACGGGCTACTATTAATTGAGCAGTGTAACCTAATCGATTCTCAAATTCTAGTTTTGGAAAAATTTCTTTATCTAATCCTGTATTAACATCTGTTGCTGTAAAAGCACTGATAGTTAATGGAAATCCATTCACTTTTTGAGAAGCTAGTTTAAATTTTCCCGCTAATTGATAGACCTTATTTAATGAACTACGACTAGCTTCAATGTGCATCCAGTCTGTTAATCCATACACAAATTGAAATCTTGTATTTGCCTGATCTAGTCCAAATAAATCGTCAAAACCATTTTCCACACTACCAAAACGGTGAGATATGATCAATTGAAATTCACCTGGCGCTACCAGTTTTGTCGTTTCAAAATTCACCACTTTTAGGGATTTCCAGGTAGAAGTAACTACGTTATCTACCTCTGGTTCTAGACCATCTAAAAGATCGTCTTGAGCATAAGAAAATGAACTAAATAATAAAGGTAATAATAGGTAGGTTAGGTTTTTCATAATATCAAAAATCCGCCTTTTATTTTGAAAAGGCGGATGTATTTTTAAAATTCAAATGATTTTATTTCTTAATAAAACGTTCTGTTTGTGTTTTACCATCTACGTTTACATTAATTAGATAGATACCTGCGCTTAAGGCGTTTACGTCTATCTCATTTTGTTGTGTTAACGTAAATTCCTGAACTGGAGCACCGTTCATATTGTAAATAACTGCATTACCAGATTCCTGATTGATCAGATCTACATTAATCAAATCTTCTACTAGCGTAGGATACACTTTAAAAGTAGTGTTAGTAATATCACGATTAGATAATACTTGTTGTGAACTACCGCTTACCATTTGATCTCCAGAATTATTTCCGTTATTATTTGCTTGAATTGTAGCATAATGAAATGTTACAGGACCTACATTAGTCGCTGGTGCTGTCCATTGAAATGTCCATGTAGAATTTGTGAATGATGAATGGGTTAATCCATCACCAGCACCACCGTTACGATTACGTGATCCAGTACCTGCACTCCATGTTCCCACTTTAGTATTGTTTTGATCTTCGGCAGTGATGTTAAAACCAAATCTAGAAGCGTTAGATCCCGTAAAAGATAAAGTTAAGGTATATGCCGTTCCAGCTGTATAATCATTAGGAACACCTGTTAAAATAGGCGTTCCACCTAAATTTGCACCTGGTGTGTGACATTGTGTACATGTGGTGCCATTATCTCCTGGTGACCCAGAAAAGTTACCACCTTGACCACCACTAAAGCTTACGAGAATCATAAGTCCTAATGGTAAAGCCATTAATAAACTGTAATAAGAGTAATTTTTTTTCATCGCTTTTTATTTTACTATTAATATTCCTTGATCTATTTTAATTTCGCCTAGTAGATCATCATAACCTAGACATCTTCCTTTAATCGTGACAGTTGAGCCTTCATTTACATCGATAGCATTTACCATTTCTATAAAAACCAATTGATCTAATATTAAGGTATGACCATTGATACTGGTTATTTCACCTTTTATTTCAATTACTTGATCTAAAACTGTTTGATCATTTTCTATATCACTGTCGTTGAAAACACTTAATAACTCTTGTGAATTAAGAGAAACTGAAGCGTCTGTTGCCACTACATCACGATGATCTTGATAAAGATATAAGTAGCTACATATTGCAACGACTACAATTACTAATAATGCTAGACCTATTTTCCTCATTATGTTTAACAAACATTATTTAAAAGTATAACAATTTTGTAACAAAGCGTATTTTTATAAAAAATAAAAGCATGAGAAAGATCATTTTAATAGTATCATCTGTATTAATTCTAAGCTCTTGCACAAACTCTAGTCCAGATGATTTAATAGATGATACGCCACTACCAGCACAGGTTACCTATGAAGGACAGATAAAAGCAATTATGACAAGTCAGTGTTTAAATTGTCATAATTCTAATTTTGCAAGTGGTAATTTAAATCTTGAAAATTACACACTTGTACGAGCATCTACTGAGAATGGCAACCTTATTGATAGGATAACACGTAATGTGGGCGATCCTTTAATAATGCCTCAAAACGGTCAGTTGCCACAAGCAAGTATTAACTTAATCATCCAGTGGCAATCAGATGGTTTCTTAGAAAACTAAAATATGAAAAATATTATCTTACTCGTAGCATTCTTTATCGTTATGACTGCAAGCGGTCAAGTAGATCGTTATCAAACAAGAACTGGCGAGATTAAATTTGAAGCTTCTGTACCTACTTTTGAGCCTATAAAAGCGGTAAATAAAAGTGTAACCATTGTACTGGATGCAACAAATGGGAATATAGCTTCACTAGCGTTAATAAAAGGATTTCAATTCCCTATTGCGCTTATGCAAGAACACTTTAATGAGAATTACATTGAAAGCGATCAATATCCTAAAGCAGTTTTAAGAGGAACATTGAAAGGATTTGCATTTAGCGCATTATCAGATCATCTAGATCATACCTATACCTTTGAAGGTACGCTAGAACTGCATGGTGTCAAAAAAGCAATTTCTTTTCCTGTAAGTATTCTAGAGAATAACAACACCGTAAGTCTTAACGCTAGATTTACTATTAATCCAGCTACGTATGACATTGAAATCCCTAGCGTTGTAGAGAAAAAAATAGCCGATGAAGTTGAAGTCATCGTTTCAGGAAAATTAGAGGCTAAATAAATTTAATCTAAGCGTTTAGCATTTAATTCTTGCATAAAGAAATCATCATTAGGAACGTCAAATGATATTCCTACTACTCTATTGTAAGCATCTTTCTCAAATTCTACCGTTCCAAAACTAAACCACACCTGTGGATGATCCCAATTCATCTCATACGCATCATAATTAAAATGCGTCAACGTACTATTCAATAAAGGACTGTGTTCCCATTGTAACTGCAAATCACCGTTCACCTCTTTTACATAGAAATTACCATAGGCTGGTGTATGGTAAGTCCCAACGATTTGAGACACTTCCAGAGATGGTTTAGTCTCTTTTACTCTGGTTGCCTTCTTATCTTCTATCCTAGTATCATTAGATTTCCAGTTATTGTAATTAGATAGCATTTCCTTACTCCAGTCTTTTAAAGGTCTATTTAAAAAACGATCTAAAACGGCATAAGCGATTGCATTAGTAGGCGCTTTTACTCCATTTGTTAAAACCACTACTCCTAATTTCTCATCTGGTAACATTTGAACTGTAGAAATCATACCATCATATCCACCACCATGTCTTATTCTAAAATGACCATGATAATCACCTATAAACCATCCTAGACCATAGCCAGAATATTGTGATCCAGTCGCATTTCTATTCACATGATCAACGCCCATGCTGTTGTGAAGATTCCACATCGTATTGCGACTGCTTTTTGTAAAAAGCGTATCTCCTTTATGGACACCATGATTCATATTAAAGATCATCCATTTACCCATGTCATGAACGCTAGAAACTAATCCACCGGTAGATTGTACATTATCCCATGATACATGTGGTATCGCATAGTTAGTGCCATCTGTTCTTCCATGAGGCGTTGCTACGTTTTTATTACTACCATAATCATTTACACTTACTATGGTGTTATTCATTTCTAGTGGTTTTAAAAAACGTTCTGTAACGTTCTCTTTAAACGTTTTACCTGTGACTTTTTCAATTAAATCACCAGCAGTTATGAACATCAAATTTGAATAACCATATCCAGCTCTAAATTCATAAGCTTGTGGGACATACTTAATCCTGCGTACGATTTGTTCTGTAGACAATTCACTTTTATACCAGATTGCATCACCAGAAAATGTTCCTAATCCTACATTATGACTTAATAAATCTTCTACCGTAACCATATGGCTAATAGTAGGATCATAGACTTCAAAATAAGGTAAGTACTGCTGGACTTTATCATTCCATTTGAGCTTTCCTTCTTCAACTAACTGCGCGATAATAGCCGCGGTAAACGCCTTTGTATTACTAGCAATTGCGTAAAGCGTATGTTCATCAGGTGATTGCTTCTTTCCTACTTCCAGAACTCCATAACCTCTCTCAAAAACAATTTCACCATTTTTCACGATTCCTACACTTAAACCCGGAATATCCCAATCTGCAACGGTTTGTTCTATATAACGATCTAACTCTTTATAATCAACGGTTTGAGCTTTTATAAAACACGCCATTAAGAGTACTGAAACAAGAATAAAATTTCTCATAATGTTAGAAAATTTAGAAGTAGAAAGATAATGGTTGTTTCGCTTTCGCGAAAGCGGAATCAAAAAAGCCTCAAGAATTATCCTGAGGCTTTATAATTACATATTGTAACGTGATCTACTTACTCAAATACATTCTTCTACGAGCATACAACTCATAGAACTCATCGTCCTTTAAACTATCCACAAATAAGATGCTTTCACCAGTAGACTTCATCTCAGGTCCTAATCGTTTATCTACGTTAGGGAATTTGTTAAAAGAAAACACCGGTCGTTTAATCGCATAACCTTCTAACTGTGGATTAAATTCAAAATCAGTAACCTTATTCACACCTAGCATCACCTTTGTTGCATAATTTACATAAGGCTCGCCATAAGCCTTGGCAATAAAAGGAACCGTACGTGAAGCTCGCGGATTTGCCTCAATGATATAAACCTTATCATCTTTTATGGCAAACTGGATATTAATTAAACCTACCGTTTGTAAAGCAATAGCAATCTTCTTTGTGTGATCCTTAATTTGTTGCATCACTAGATCACCTAATGTAAACGGTGGTAATAAAGCATTAGAATCACCAGAATGCACACCGCAAGGTTCAATATGTTCCATGATTCCTATGATATACACATTCTCACCATCACAAATGGCATCTGCCTCTGCCTCTATTGCGCCATCTAGATAATGATCTAATAATAGTACGTTGTTAGGAATCTTACGTAAGATGTCTACCACGTGTTCTTCTAATTCTTCTTTATTGATCACAATCTTCATTCCTTGTCCACCTAATACATAAGATGGTCTAACTAGAATAGGGAAATCTAAATGATCTGCTACTTTTAAGGCCTCACCTGGCGTTGTGGCAGTATCAAATTCTGGATAAGGAATGTTAAGATCTTTCAACAATGTAGAAAAACGACCACGATCTTCTGCAAGATCTAGTGCGTCATAGCTAGTTCCCATGATTTTGATACCATAGCGATCTAGTTTTTCGGCAAGTTTTAAGGCTGTTTGACCACCTAACTGTACAATCACACCTTCTGGTTTTTCATGACGTATAATGTCATAAATATGTTCCCAGAAAACGGGTTCAAAGTATAACTTATCTGCCGTATCAAAATCTGTTGAAACGGTTTCTGGATTACAGTTAATCATGATAGCTTCATAACCAGCTTCTTGAGCTGCATAAACGCCATGTACACAACAGTAGTCAAATTCAATTCCTTGACCTATACGGTTAGGACCAGATCCTAAAACAATAATTTTCTTTTTATCTGTAACGATACTTTCATTTTCTGTATATCGTTTTCCATCTGCAGTTTCAATATCTGCCTCAAAGGTGGAATAATAATATGGCGTCATCGCTGGAAACTCTGCCGCACAAGTGTCTACCAGTTTATAAACGCGATTGATGTTCATTTCATCACGCTTGTTATAGACTTCGCTCTCTAGGCAACCTAACATGTGAGCAATCTGACGATCTGCAAATCCTTTTTGTTTTGCTTCTAGAAGTAGCTTTCGCGAAAGCGTGCTTACCTCATACTTTGAGATTTCTTTCTCTAGCGTATGTAATTCTTCAAACTGCTTGAGATACCACATATCTATTTTAGTAATTTCATAGATACGATCTAGCGAAATTCCCATCGCAATAGCATCGTAAAGTGCAAAAACACGATCCCAGCTAGCGTTAGTTAATTTATCAATTACCTGATTATAGTCTGTATAACTCTTACCATCTGCTCCTAACCCATTACGCTTAATTTCAAGGGATTGCGTTGCTTTATGAAGTGCTTCCTGGAATGATCGACCTATTCCCATCACTTCTCCTACGGCTTTCATTTGAAGTCCTAGCGTACGATCTGAACCTTCAAATTTGTCAAAATTCCATCGTGGTATTTTAACAATCACATAGTCCAGTGTAGGCTCAAAAAGAGCGCTTGTAGATTTAGTGATCTGGTTATCTAACTCGTCTAAAGTGTAACCTATGGCTAATTTTGTAGCGATTTTTGCGATAGGATAACCAGTTGCCTTAGATGCTAAAGCACTAGAACGACTTACTCGCGGATTAATCTCTATCGCAATAATTTCTTCTCTCTCGTCTGGACTTACGGCAAACTGTACATTACATCCACCTTCAAATTCACCTATGCTACGCATCATGTGAATCGCCATATCTCGCATTTTTTGGTACGTTCGATCAGATAAGGTCATTGCAGGCGCTACGGTAATAGAATCACCTGTATGGATTCCCATAGGATCCATATTTTCAATAGAACAAATAATAACAACGTTATCATTTTTATCACGTAGCAATTCTAACTCGTATTCTTTCCAGCCTAGTAAGGCTTTATCAATCATTACCTCATGGATAGGTGACGCCTCTAGACCTAAGGTTAATAAATCGTCGTAGTCTTCTTCTTTATGAACAATTGCCGCACCAGCTCCACCTAAAGTGAAAGAAGAACGGATACATAAAGGGAATCCAAATTCCTGTGCGATTTCCTTTCCTTTTAAAAATGAAGTAGCGGTAGCTTGTGGAGCCATGCCTACTCCTATTTTACCCATCAATTCTCTAAACTTCTCACGATCTTCTGTAACGTTAATCGCATCTATGTTTACTCCTATCAAATCAACATTATAATCTTCCCAGATTCCTTTTTCTTGTGCTTCTATACATAAATTAAGTGCCGTCTGTCCACCCATCGTAGGTAACACGGCATCAATTTGTGGATGCTCTTTAAGAATCTGGCGTATAGAATTTGTATTTAATGGTAATAAATACACATGATCTGCCATACTAGGATCTGTCATGATCGTAGCTGGATTAGAATTAATCAATATAGTTTCTATTCCATCTTCTCTTAAAGATCGCAGTGACTGGCTTCCAGAGTAATCAAATTCACAGGCCTGGCCTATGATGATAGGACCGCTACCTATCACTAGAATGGATTTAAGTTCGTTTCTTTTTGGCATGTTAAATACTACTTTATAGTGGTCTAAAGATCGTAGTTATTAATGTTTTTTAAAGCTAATTCTAGATAAGGTTATCAGAATTAATAAACAGGTTTTCTACGATGGTTGATTTCATTTTAGGGTATAAAAAAAAGGCGTTACTTTAAAAAAGTAACGCCTGTAAATTATTGATAAAGAGTCATTATCTCTTGTGTCTTAATTCAGTAGATACAGATAATTTCTTACGTCCTTTTGCTCTACGACGTGCAAGAACTTTACGTCCAGCTACAGATGCCATACGCTCTCTGAAACCATGCTTGTTTCTTCTCTTTCTCTTTGACGGTTGATATGTTCTTTTTTGTGCCATAGCTTAAAATGGATATACTGTATATAAATATGACGCGATGCGTCGTTCATTTTTAATCGGGTGCAAAGATAATGTTTATTTATACCTATGCAACAAGAAATGAATTATTTTAAAAATGTTTATTCTACTCACTATATCAACTTTAACACTTACTTACTAAAACCTATTTTGTTTAATTATTACTTTTATACTCTAAACAAAATAAGTGAGATTATACCAATACAGTGCACAGCAAAAACTGCCCATCACCTTAGATCAGGCATGGGAATTCCTTACAGATGCTAATAACTTAAAGTTACTCACGCCACCAGAATTAGAGATGAAAGTCCAGTATGGTACAGAGCGTGGCATGTATCCTGGCCAGTTGATAGAATACAGTGTTAAACCGCTTCCACTCTATCGCACCAGCTGGGTTACACACATAACACAAGTAAAAGAAAAGGAATATTTTGTAGATGAACAGATGTATGGACCTTACGCGACCTGGCATCACAAACACTTCATAAGCGCCATTCCTGGTGGTACTTTAATGGAAGATTTAATCCATTATCGCTTGCCATTTGGCGCATTAGGAAAAATAGGCGCGCCGTTTGTTAAAAAGCAATTGGTTGAAATATTTCGCTTTCGCGAAAGCGCACTCAATAAACACTTCGGAGAATTTAAAGAACCTAACTCATAACATCATCATGTCAAAAAAAATATTACTCATAGGCGGAAGCCACGGAATAGGAAACGCCATCGTACAGCAAATGCACAGCGGTAATGAACTCTACGTAGCATCAAGAGAAAATGAAAATCTTCCAGATGGCGTGACTCATATCAGCTTTGACGCGCTTAATGATACCTTAGACACCAGCCAGTTACCAGAATCCCTAGACGGATTTGTGTATTGCCCAGGAAGTATCAATTTGAAGCCTTTTAAAATGTTGAAGCAAGAACATTTTGAAGACGATATGAACATCAACTTTTTTGCAATGCTTAAGGTAACCAGACAGGTGTTACCGTTGTTAACTAAAGAAGGAACCAGCAGCATGGTATACTTTTCTACCGTTGCCGTAGGAAAAGGAATGCCATTTCATACTAGCGTCGCCGCAGCAAAAGGTGCGATAGAAGGATTTGCAAAAGCACTCGCTGCAGAATATGCTCCTACCATACGCATCAATGTTATCGCGCCTAGTTTAGTGGATACACCGCTAGCGGGAAGATTATTAAATAACGATGCCAAAAAAGAAAAAATGGGTGAAATGCATCCTTTAAAACGCGTTGGAACTGCAGAAGATATCGCACAAGTAGCTAGTTTTCTACTAGAGCAAAATAATGGCTGGATTACAGGTCAAGTCATAGGAGTAGATGGTGGGAAGTCTACGTTGAATATGGGATAATCTGTTATCAGTAATTAGTAGTTAGTAGTTAGTAAATTTTGAAAATTACGTTTGAAAAACAACATTCCGCGGAATTCATTCCGCAAAAAAACAGAACGCCGTGAGGCGACGAATGAACTACGTAGCTGTAGACTTCAGTCTGCCGATTAGGAATAGGAAATGAAAAATTAGGAATTTTGAAAATTCAGGTTGAAGCAACAACATTTTGCGGAATTCATTCCGCAAAAAAAACAGAACGCCGTGAGGCGACATAAAAATTTTGTAGAGGCAGACTTTAGTCTGCTTATGATGATGATGATGATGATGCAAAAGAAGAAGAATAAAATTGCAATTTAAAAAAACAACATTTTGCGGAATTCATTCCGCAAAAAAAACAGAACGCCGTGAGGCGACA
>JAHDIQ010000009.1:0-16041 GCA_020630715.1 Nonlabens sp. | reverse complement strand
TAAAAATTTTGTAGAGGCAGACTTTAGTCTGCTTATGATTTTGATGATGATGATCAAAAAGAACAATCACAATTAACGAATAACGAATAACGAATAACGAATAACGAATAACGAATAACGAATAACGAGATTACAAATCTTAGAATTGACATTAGAGGATTAAGAATAGAACGTACAATTTTGAACCTTGAACTTTAAACATTTGAACAACAAACAATGAGTAGTAGTGTAAATATATTTTGGTTCCGTAGAGATTTGAGATTAGACGATAATGTAGGTTTTCTTGAAGCATTAAAAGCTGGTCTTCCTGTGTTGCCTATTTTTATTTTTGATAAAGACATTCTAGATCATTTACCAGAGGATGATGCTCGTGTCACTTTTATTTATGAAGAGCTACAACGCATGCGCCAGCAACTACAGGATGATCACGGTAGTTCAATAGCTATGTATCATGGCAAACCAGCAGATATCTGGAAACAAATTACGAGTGATTATGAGGTGAATGCTGTTTATACTAATCGTGATTATGAGCCGTACGCAAAAGAACGCGATGAACATCTAGCATCTTTTTTTAAAGAGAAAGACATCGCATTCCATACTTTTAAAGACCAAGTCATTTTTGAAAAGAATGAAATCGTTAAAAATGATGGTGGAACTTATGTAGTCTATACACCTTATAAAAATAAATGGTTAGAACGTTTTAGGGAAGAAGTAGGTGATGCACAACATCTCACCATTCATTATACAGCAGATTATCTAGAAAGCTGTATTAAGAATAGTAGACTTCCTAATCTTACCTTATCAGATATGGGATTTGTAAAATCCAGCATAGAAATACCTGATTACAACGTCACGCCTACTCTTATTGAAGATTATGAGAAAACTAGAAATTTTCCAGCTAAAGCAGATGGGACATCTAGACTAGGTGTTTACTTGCGTTTTGGCATTGTGAGTGTGCGCAAGATGATCAAAAAAGCAGATCTTGCAACAGAGAAAACATTCTTAAGCGAGTTGATCTGGCGGGAATTTTTTATGCAAATTTTATATCACTTTCCACATACGACAAATCAGGCGTTCCGTTCTAAATACGATCGCATTGAATGGCGTAATGATGAAGCCGAATTTGAAAAGTGGAAAACAGGTCAGACTGGTTATGCTATCGTAGATGCTGGAATGCGCGAGTTAAACACTACTGGCCATATGCATAATAGAGTGCGTATGCTGGTAGCCAGTTTTTTATGTAAGCATCTCCTCATTGACTGGCGCTGGGGCGAACGCTATTTTGCCGAAAAACTACTAGATTTTGACCTGTCTGCAAACGTGGGCAACTGGCAATGGGCTGCTGGATCTGGTGTGGATGCTGCTCCATACTTTAGAATTTTTAATCCTATTACTCAAAAAGATAAATTTGATAAAGGTTATTCCTATATTAAAAAATGGGTGCCAGAATTTGAAACTAGCAATTACGTTGATATGATAGTAGACCATAAAATGGCACGTGAACGATGTCTTGAAACTTATAAAGCGGCAGTTAGTTGATGAGTTTGTGAGCTGTGAGTTGTGAGTTGTGAGTTGTGAGTTGTGAGTTGTGAGTTGTGAGTTGTGAGTTTAAAAATATCATTAATCAAAGTAGCAACATCTATCTCACTGTTAATTAGTTATGAATAAAGAAATTTTACTTGCCACATTTATTGTTGAGTAAACAATGTTTACAAGTTATGATTTTAATAGAAAATCAAATGAATAGAATAGAACACATACAAGAAGTCTTAAAGCCTTTAAGAGAAACCTTGAGTGCGCATCCAGTTTATCAAAATTTAAAATCCATAGATGATGTCAAACTATTTATGGAATTGCATAGCTATGCGGTTTGGGATTTTATGTCGCTCATAAAACATCTTCAAATAAAACTAACTTGTGTTTCACTGCCATGGATGCCAGCAACAAATCCTACACTAGCTAGATTTGTCAATGAAATTGTACATGCGGAAGAAAGTGATATTAATGAGCAAGGAATTCCCATAAGTCATTTTGAAATGTATCTAGACGCGATGAGAGAAATAGGCGCAAGTACGACCGGTATCAACCAGTTGATGAAATCCATAAAGCAAGGAATGACAGTAAAAGAAGTATTGACAGGATTAAACATTCCACAAGCGGTGAAGGATTTTGTAAATTATACTTTTGATATCATAGGTCATAATGAAGGTCACAAAACAGCTGCTTCATTTACTTTTGGACGTGAAGATGTAATACCAGATATGTTTATTGAAATTATAAATCAATCCAATACGCGAGGAAAAAACTATGATAAATTGCGCTATTATCTAGAGCGTCATGTAGAATTAGACGGTGATGAACATGGACCTTTATCACTCCAATTAGTAAGTGAATTATGTGGTGATGATGACTCAAAATGGGAAGAGGCAACGCACATTGCTCAACAATCGTTACAACATCGCATTCATTTATGGGATGCTATAAATGATCTTATAAACAAATCAAAAACAGAAAAGCTAAAATTATCATTACATTAATCTTACTATAATTCTTTACTAATTGAAACCCATAAACGTTGTATGGTTTAAGAGAGACTTGCGATTGCTAGATCACGAGCCACTACTCCTTGCGCAACAATCTGGGATTCCTACCTTGTTAGTATACATTCTAGAACCTATGATTCTAGAAGATCCTCACTACAGCCAGCGTCATTTTAATTTTATTAAAGAATCGCTGGCAGATATGAATCGTAAGCTAGTTTGTTGCAATACACAACTATTCATTATAGAATCTGAAGCTGTTGAAGCTTTTGCAAAACTCCATCAGTTATTTGAGATTAAGACCGTTTATTCGTATCAAGAAACAGGCTTGCTCATCACATTTAAACGTGATCTTGCGTTAAAAAAGTGGTTTAAGCAACATGGAATAGCGTGGAATGAATCAGTATCAAATGGTGTGATCCGTGGATTAAAAAATCGTAAACAATGGAAAGAACACTGGATTGATTTCATGAATCAGGACTTACAACATCCTGATTATGATCAGTTTTCACTGGTTAATCGAAAAGATGTTGACTCCATAAGGTCACAATTTAAAATAGTGGATACCACTACTCCATCTAACCGTATTTTTCAAAAAGGTGGCACCTCAACCGCATTACGCTATTTTGATAGCTTTTTAAAAGAGCGCATTTCTGGATACAATAGGAATTATTCTAAACCGCTCACAAGCAGAAAGTACAGCAGCAGACTTTCACCCTATCTCGCATGGGGAAACTTCAGCGTGCGCATGGTTGCTCAAAAAGCTTCTGGATCACGCCAGTTCATAAAGGATAAACGCAACCTCAATTCCTTTTTAAGTAGGCTACGATGGCAGGCACATTTCATAGAAAAATTTGAAATGGAATATCAGCTAGAATGGCGCAGTGTTCATCCAGCGTTTAGAAATCTAGGGAAAGTATCACATCCAGAATGGCAGCAAGCATGGCGAGAAGGAAAAACGGGTTATCCATTAGTAGATGCAGCCATGCGATGTCTCAACGCTACTGGATTTGTCAACTTTAGACTGCGCGCGATGTTGATGAGTTTTTTCACTTTTCATTTGTGGCAACCGTGGCAGGAAGCCAGCAACCATTTATCAAGTATGTTCCTAGATTTTGAACCTGGTATTCATTATCCGCAATTGCAAATGCAGGCTGGCGTTACTGGCATCAATATTATTAGAGTTTATAATCCTATTAAAAACAGTCTAGAGCACGATCCAGATGGTGATTTTATTAAAAAATGGGTTCCAGAATTAACACACTTACCATTGCGTTTTATTCACGAGCCGTGGAAAATGAGCGCGATGGAGCAAGTATTTCATGATTTTGAATTAGGCCGTAATTATCCTGTACCGCTGGTGGATGATACGCTTTCGCGAAAGCGAGCTCAAGACATCCTTTACGGTATTAAGAACAGTCTAAAGGCAAAAAAACAATCGCAGCAAGTCATCGCAAAACATACCAATCCTAATCGAGAAGTATGGCCTGGTGGTGATGAGTTAAGAGGTAATTCCTAGAATTGATCGCTTAAGTTTTACTTTTACAATCTAATTATCTTTTTTGATTTCTATAGCAAGCTCATATCCTAAGTATAGTAGTTGCCCAAAATGCCATGGGCAATCTGTTGTACGACAGCGTATTTCTAAAAAAGCAAGAATCGCTTATGAGTATTCACTCCAACAATATCAAGATTCAAACAATAATGAAGATCCACCTGTTGCACCAGTTGCAAGTTTGAAAAGCTGTAAGAACTGTAAAGGATCTGGACTTGTACCAGCTACAGCATACCCAAAGCCTCTTACTAACTATCCTCATATTGCTATCATAGGTGGTGGCATAGGTGGCACAGCACTAGCTGTTGCCTGTTTACATCGTGGTATTCCATTTACATTATATGAGCGTGACACCAGTTTTTATGAACGTTCACAAGGCTATGGGTTGACACTACAACAAGCTAGCAAGGCGATGAAAGGTTTAGGAATAGAACAATTAGAAAATGGGATTGTCTCCACTAGACATCTAGTTCATGATCCTGAAGGCAACATCATAGGTTCATGGGGAATGCGCAAATGGATCAAAGAAACTGAAACAAAATCATCTAAAAAAACAAACATCCATATAGCGAGGCAATCGCTACGATGGCAGTTATTAAGACAGCTTCTTAATAGCGATTGTGTCAAATGGAACCATGAATTAGACCATTACACCATAAAAGATGACCATGTACAATTGGGTTTTCAGGTTAATGGTTCTATCATTAATCAAAAAGCTGATCTAGTCATCGGCGCAGATGGTATACGTAGCAAGTTAAGAGCACAATTAATCACAGAAGAAAAATCGGCATTGCACTATTTAGGTTGTATTGTGATTTTAGGTATTTGTTCTTATGAAGATTTAAGTTCATTTAAACATGAATTATTAGACGGTACTACGGTGTTTCAAACTGCAAATGGTCACGAACGTATGTACATGATGCCGTATGATGATACATCTGTAATGTGGCAATTTAGCTATCCAGTGGAAGAGGACGTGGCAATGATCTTAATTAAAAAAGGTGCGATTGCTTTAAAAAAAGACGTTCTTAAGAGAGTGAAAAAATGGCACAACCCTATTCCACAAGTGATTATGGCTACAGATACATCTCTCATTTCTGGATATCCAGTATATGATAGAAAAGAATTACAACCAGAATGGCTAGCTATTGAAAACAGAATTACATTATTAGGTGATGCTGCACATCCCATGAGTCCATTTAAAGGTCAAGGCGCAAATCAGGCCTTACTAGATGCTATTTCACTAGCTCGTCACATCACTAAAAACTACAATCAGCACGAACCATACAATTCATCGCGCCCGAGTCTATCATTTTTAAACTCCTATGAAGATGAGATGATCACTAGATCTTCAAAAAAAGTAAAGGAATCTGCAGCTGCAGTGAAGTTCCTACATTCTAACGATATACTTAAAAAAGTGGATACTCCTAGAAGATCCTTTCAATAATCATGGTTAATTCGATTTTTAATCAATAGACTAACAGCTTGATATAAAAAACGACTGTTACTTCTATCAATAAACGAATTTTAAATTACTGTATTTCATCTATTTTTTATGTTTTTAATCGATAAAAAATAAAATTACATTTCTAAAACACTTGTAATCAAGCAAGAAATTACATTTAGTTAAAGAAAAATACAGCAATATGAAAGCATTACAACTAGCAAAAGGATACGTAGAGTTGCATGATGATTACGTATTACTACAACTGAAGGAAGGTGTTCATTTTTGTCAAGAATGCAATAATTATTTAATCTCTATTACTGATGAGCATTTTGGTAAAGACACACCATTTACTTTAATCATTGTTCACGATAAACATTTTAGTATTGATCCATTTGTTTTTGGTCGTCAATTAGTTAATAAGAACTTATGCGCTGTAAGTGTGGTAGAAAAGCTTCCACTTTCTTTGCAATCTGAAAATATGTTCAATCGCTTTTTTAAAGCTGGAAAAATAAAAAGTGTCAAGACTTTAGATCAAGCGATCAAATGGTGCGATGGACAGCTTTTGAATTACCTCTGGAGTCATAACGACATTTTGTTGCCATCAAAAAAGTTTTAAACACACGAAAACGTTTGATAAACTGAATAACAGTGGTTTAAACGAATTTGTAAATACAACACCTGATTTATTATGCGCGCATAGCAAACTAGAATTACCTTTGTTCTGTTATTATTTAAAAGCAGAATTATGAAAGAGTTGCATTTAGATTTTGGTCATTTTAAACTTTATCAAGATCATATATTAGGTACTATTAAAGAAGGTGTTCATTTTGATCTGGAATTAAACTCTATTCTAGGCGATAATCTAAAAGAGCACTATGGTACTAATAATCCAGTGGCCTACATTTCAAATCGTGTGAATCACTACAGTATAGATCCTATGGTGCATAAATTTAATACATCCTACCATTGTTTAAAGGCTATAGCGGTGGTAGATCGTCCAGATCAAATTTTAAGTACTACAGATATAGAAAGTAAGTTTTTTAAACCACAACGTTTGAAAGGGTTTAAAAACATAGAAGAAGCTTTAAACTGGTGCAGAAACTTCCTAAACTATAGTTACTTTTAATTTCCTAAAACAGTACTGATTCATCAAAAGCAAGTTGTTGAATTAACTGCTTTGATTTTATAATATCATCGTGCATCACACGATCTACAGTAAGTGATGGTACTTCATCACGCAACATATTATGAATTTGAGATAAGAATGAAGCCGTCTTTAGTGGCGCACGTTCCTCTATGGCTTGTGCAGCAGCTAGTAATTCTATAGCAAGAACTGTAGATACATTTTGAACTATTTTATGAGCTTTTGTTGCCGCATTTGCTCCCATACTTACGTGATCTTCCTGACCATTTGAAGAAACAATACTGTCTACACTGGCTGGTGAAGCATATTGCTTATTTTGACTTACAATACTTGCCGCAGTGTATTGAAGAATCATCATACCACTATTAAGTCCTGGATTTTTAACTAGAAAAGCTGGTAAACCTCTTACACCTGTCATTAATTGAAAGGTACGTCGTTCACTAATATTTGCAATTTCTGCCATAGCGATGGCTAGATAATCTAATGCTAAGGCTAATGGCTGTCCATGAAAATTACCTCCAGAAATAATGGTTCCAGATTCTGGGAAAATATTAGGATTATCTGTGACGGCATTCACTTCTGTAAGGATGGTTTTTTGAACAAATTTCAAGGTATCCCAGGTAGCACCATGAACTTGAGGCACACATCTAAAACTATATGGATCCTGTACATTTTTGAGTTCGCTAGCGGCAATCTCACTATCTGAAAGCAATTCCTTAATTAAAGTGGCGCTACGCAACTGACCAGAATGTGGTCTAATTAGGTGAATACGCTCATCAAACGGAGACATATTTCCATTAAAACCATCTAAAGACATGGCAGCTATGATATGTGACCAGTGCCATAAGGCATGCGATTCTAGTAAAAGGTGTACACCATAAGCCAGCATAAATTGTGTACCATTTATTAATGCAAGTCCTTCTTTAGACTGTAAGGTGATCTTTTTCCATCCTTTTTCTTCTAGTAATTGCGTCGCGCTCATGCGATTGCCGTTATAATAAACTTCGCCTTCACCTATTAATGGTAAAGCAAGATGTGCTAATGGCGCGAGATCACCACTTGCTCCTAGCGATCCTTGTTGATAGACTACTGGATAAACACCTTCATTATAAAAAGCTATCAATCGCTCTACGGTTTCAATGCTAACGCCACTATGACCGTAAGAAAGGCTTTGGATTTTTAGAAATAACATCCATCGCACGATTTCTTGCGGTACTTCATCTCCAGTGCCGCAAGCGTGCGACATCAATAGATTAAGCTGTAATTGCTCTAAATCTTCATTGCTAATATGCGTATCACACAAAGAGCCAAAACCTGTATTGATTCCATAAGTAGGTGCCGCAGTTGCACCCATAAATTCTTGATCTAAATAAGATCTACATGCGATAATAGCGTCACGACTTTCTGCAGAAAGTTCTAATGTGAATTCTTGTTGCGATAAGGCTAACAAATATTCTATCGTAAGGCGTTTATTACTTATGGTATGAATCATAATGGGCTGGTTTATGAGATCGCAATGATAAGCAAATTATTGTGCTGGTTCTTGCTGTGGTTGTTGTTCCTGTCTAAATAATTGTAAAATCGCTGGACCTATAAAGTTAGAAACGATACTGGCTTTTAAACCTTCGTGAGCATAGGTTTGTGCTGCAAGATCACCAGATAGACCGTGCATAAATACACCAAAAACTGCTGCGGTTAATGGATCATACTTTTGTGCAACCAATGATGCGATCATTCCTGCTAGCACATCGCCTGTTCCAGCGCTAGCTAGTCCAGGATTCCCAGAGTCATTAATGTATAAAATTTCTCCAGATACGGTGATTGTATGCGCTCCTTTAAGCACGATAATGATGTTATGTTTTTTGGAGAATACTTTGGCTTTTTCTATGCGATCATAATCGTTGTCCCAGCTACCTATTAATCGTTCTAATTCTCCATCGTGTGGTGTGATGATACTATCTGCTGGTACTTTTTTCCACATTTTAGGATTTGTAGCAAGGATGTTTAAACCATCTGCGTCTATGATAACGGGTGAGGATTGTTGAGATAACGCTTTCGCGAAAGCGGCATCTACATCATCATTACTACCTAGTCCAGGACCTATACATAACGTAACATTTTCTAAATCAGATTCAAAATTTGTAATGTAATCCATTCCTGTACTGGATAGCGTCATCACTTCTGGAAGACTGCTGTGCATAATGGAAGTCGCATGAGATGGTAAGTAAGCCGTTACCTTTCCTGCGCCCATATTCATAGCAGCACCAGCGGCTAGAATCGCAGCTCCTATTTTGCCTTTACTACCAGCAACGGTAAGTACATGACCGTAATCACCTTTATGAGAAAATACCTCACGGCTGCGGTACATGCTTTGCGCTGCTTCACGCGAAATCAATTGTGCTAGCGGTGGCGCTTGCATCATAAACTCAGGATCTAGACCTATATTGATTACTTCAAAAGTTCCCGTATAAGTTCCTGTTTGTGGTAAATAAAACGAAAGTTTAGGCGTCTGAAAAGTAAAGGTATGTTGTGCTTTAATAATGGCATCATCTGCATCGTGTGGTGTATCTGCATATAAACCGCTAGGCATATCTAAGGAAACAGTAAACGCAGGAACGCTATTAATATAACGCAGTAAATCTGCCATCCAGCCATCTACTGGTCTATTAATTCCAGTCCCAAAAATAGCATCAACAATAATATCTTGTGGATGTAACTCAGGGAAATCTTCTTTACAAGAAAGCAAAATAGGCCAGTCCTTTGTCACATCTTTTATGCGATCATAATTTACTAGAAATTCTGGCGATCGCTTTTTACTGCAGTTAGTAACATAAACAGTTACATTATAACCATGCTGGATCATATGTCGCGCCAGCGCTAATCCATCACCGCCATTATTACCTATACCACAAAATATTTTAACCGGTACCGGCGCACCATTTAATCGCTGGTGAATACGTTCAAAAATCAAAGTTGCAACGCGTTCCATGAGGTCTACGCTGGTGATTTGTTGCTTTGCTATAGTAGCATCATCTGCTTGTGACAGTTGTTGTGCGCTTAATATTTTCAAGGTGATCTAATTTTATCGCAATTTAAGGAATGTAAGAGGATGGTGAAACTTGAATTTGAACTTGAAAATTTAATAAAAATGTAATGTGATTTAAATAGGCTTTAATTTTTTGGTCTTTCCTTCATAAAAAAAGGTGGATTGGGCTCAATGGAATTTAGAACTTTCACGTAAAACACCATTTACCTATCGGCATTTCCCTCGAGGGAAAAGTTTAAAAAAACTTAGAGGTATCAACTTCCCTTGAAGGAAGACAAGAGTTGGGTGTTTGTTATTTAAAACCTCTCAGACTTCAAACCACTCACAATCTAATTTTCCCACCTTACTCCTATCTGTCCTTAACTATTCTTAAGCTAAGAACGGTTGTCATTACAAGCATAAAAAATGAATCAAAATTTACCAAAACTCTCACAATATCACATCACCATAAATAGCTACATTTGCGTTCCTAATTAATCAATTCATGAAGAATACAGCTTTAACAACAGTACATGAAGCGCTAGGCGCAAAAATGGTTCCTTTTGCAGGTTTTAACATGCCAGTGCAATATGAAGGTGTGAATATAGAACATCAAACGGTGCGCGAAGACGTAGGTGTTTTTGACGTATCCCATATGGGTGAATTTTTAATTGAAGGACCACACGCTTTAGAATTAGTGCAAAAGGTATCTTCAAATGACGCTAGCAAACTAACCGTAGGAAGAGCTCAATACGCGTACTTACCTAATGAAACTGGCGGAATTGTAGACGATATGATCGTGTATCGTGTTAAAGAAGACACTTATTTACTGGTCGTAAATGCTTCTAATATCGATAAAGACTGGGCGCATATTTCTAAGTACAATACGATGGATGCTACTATGCGTAATCTATCTGATGATTATTCTTTACTAGCTATCCAAGGTCCTAAAGCCGTAGAAGCCATGCAATCGCTCACTAGTGTAGATCTTAGTGCCATTAAATTCTATCATTTTGAAATTGCAGATTTTGCTGGAATTGATAACGTTATTATTAGCGCGACTGGTTATACTGGATCTGGTGGTTTTGAGATTTACTGTAAGAATAGTGAGGTAAAACAGATCTGGAATAAAGTTTTTGAAGCTGGTGCATCTTTTAATATCAAACCTATAGGACTAGCCGCTCGTGATACCTTAAGATTAGAAATGGGATATTGTTTATACGGCAATGATATAGATGATACTACGTCACCTTATGAAGCTGGATTAGGATGGGTAACTAAATTCACTAAGGAATTTGTGAATCATGAACAACTGCGAGATCATAAGGAAAAAGGTGTTAATCGTAAGCTAGTCGCATTTGAAATGGATGAACGTGCCATTCCTCGCGGTGGTTATGAAATCAAAGACAGCAACCAGCAAGATTTAGGTATGGTTACTAGTGGTACGATGTCACCATCTATGGGAAAAGGAATAGGAATGGGCTACGTGCCTCCTATTTTTGCATCTGTAGGGTCTAAAATCCACATCCAGATACGTAAGAAACTGGTGCCTGCTACCGTTATCAAACTACCGTTTTATAAAAAGTAATTCTTGAATCGCATTCTTATTTTAGGTGGTAGTGGTTTTGTAGGCAATGCGCTTTACAAGGAACTAGCACCTTATTTTAACGTCCATGCTACCTATCGCAGGGATAACGCAGTTTATGATGTGAATCAGCATTTCCATCAACTGGATGTAGAGCTGGAAGATATTCATGGATTGCTCAATGCTTTAAAGCCTAACTTTATCATTAGTGCATTGCGTGGTAATGTGAACTCACTAGTTCATGTTCACCAGCGCATGATAGAATGGGTACAACATTATGATTGTAGGATTGTGTTTCTATCCAGCGCAAATGTTTTTGACCGGTTTACAAATTTCCCTAGCTATGAATATGATAAAACCTTTTCTGAAAGTATTTATGGTAGATTCAAGATTAAGATAGAGAATGCCTTATTGCGATTACCACCATCTAAGTACGTGATTTGTAGAATCCCGATGATCTATGGTCATCAATCACCTAGAGTGAATGAACTTAAAGAACAACTAGCACGTAAGGAAGCGATAGAGGTTTTTCCTAATGTGGTAATTAATGCGACGCATATTCTTAAACTCACACAACAAATTCATTATTTGATTAATAAACGCCGTCGTGGTGTATTCCATCTAGGTAGTAATGATCTTATCCATCACATAGACCTGATCCGTGAGATTTGCCAACTCCTAGGATATCCTCATCCTTTATTAAAACAGGTTTATGATAGTAATGAGGACCGTCAACTTTCTGTTCTTCCTAAGGATAATTTGTTGCCTAAGCATTTACAACTTACCATAGATGATGTAGTACAACACTCTGTGGCTTTATAGTAGTGAGGATTGCGGTGATTACGCTTTCGCGAAAGCGTAATCACCGCAACTCTATTACTTAAACACGTAATAAATACAATACATTTAATCGTGTTTTTTTGTTTTTTATCGATATATTTGCACTTTAACACTGATATTATCCCCATAGAAACAACTCCAATTACCTTAGTTACTTAAATAAAAAATGATGACTAAATTAATCTATCTTTTTTGTGCCTTTTTTGCTATTTCTACAATAGCATTAGGTCAAGTTAAAATAGGAGATAATCCTAATACGATCGATCCTTTTTCGATATTAGAATTAGAAAGTACTGACAAAGCGCTAGTGGTAACGCGTATTACTACTGCTCAAATGAATGCGCTTACTCCTTTAAATGGTGCTATTATTTATAACACGACAGATGATTGCTTGTTTCAGTTTAAGGCTGGAATTTGGGAAAGTTTGTGTCTCGCAGGTGTAATGGTAGATAATGGCGATGGAAGCTATTCTTTTACTAATGCAAATGGTGGTACGGTAATCATTGATTCAAATGCTATTTCTAATCCATACAACAACGCCACATCTGGCCTAAGTGCAATGAATGTTCAAGATGCGATCGATGAATTAGCAAATAGTACAGCGTCTGTTTCTTTAATTGATAATTCAGATGGAACCTACACATTTACAGATGCCTCTGGAAATACAGTAACTATATCAGATACCAGCATTTCTACACTGGTAGATAATGGAGATGAAACCTATACCTACACCGATGAGACTGGCGCACAAACGATTATAGATACTACGGTTATAGAAACTGTTACTTCGCTCGGTTTAAATGCTTCACAAACGGCTTTAGAGTATACAGATGAAGATGGCGTGATTACAACACTAGACTTAACAACTGTTGTACAAAATCTAGAAACCGTTACCACTTTAGTAGATAATGCAAACGGTACGTTTACCTATACCGCAGAAGATGGAACACAAACCGTTATTTCTGTTAGTGCATTAGAAACTCTTACTACGATCGCATTAAATCCAGATAACACCAACATCGATTATACGGATGAAGATGGAATTGTTACTCAGTTGGATCTTTCGGCGATTGTTGCAAATCTGGAGGCATTAACCACTATTATAGATAACAATGACGGTACGTTCACTTATACTGATGAAGATGGAAATCCTACTATCATTGATGTAAGTAATTTAGAGACATTGACTACCATCGCATTAAATACAGATAACACCAACATCGATTATACGGATGAAGATGGCGTTGTAACTCAGTTAGATCTTTCGGCGATTGTAGATAACCTAGAAACAGTTACTACCATAGTTGACAATGCTAATGGTACATTCACTTATACTGATGAAGATGGAAATCCTACTATCATTGATGTAAGTAATTTAGAAACGCTTACAACTATCGCTCTGAATCCAGATAACACCAACATCGATTATACCGATGAAGATGGCGTGGTAACTCAGCTAGATCTTAGCGCTATTGTTGCAAATCTGGAAGCATTAACTACGATTGTAGATAATAATGACGGAACGTTTACTTACACCGATGAAGATGGAATTGATACAATCATTGATGTAGCAAACTTAGAAACGCTTACCACCATCGCGCTTAATCCTGATAATACTAATATCGATTATACCGATGAAGATGGCGTGGTAACTCAGCTAGATCTTAGCGCTATTGTTGCAAATCTGGAAGCATTAACTACGATTGTAGATAATAATGACGGAACGTTTACTTACACCGATGAAGATGGAATTGATACAATCATTGATGTAGCAAACTTAGAAACGCTTACCACCATCGCTCTTAATCCTGATAATACCAACATCGATTATACCGATGAAGATGGAATTGTGACTCAATTAGATCTTTCAGCTATTGTTGCAAATCTGGAGGCATTAACTACGATTGTAGATAATAATGACGGAACATTTACCTATACCGATGAAGATGGAAATCCTACTATCATTGATGTTAATAATTTAGAAACACTTACTACCATCGCATTAAATGCTGATGATACCAACATCGATTACACCGATGAAGATGGTGTAGTGACTCAGCTGGATCTTTCGGCGATTGTTGCAAATCTGGAAGCATTAACGACTATCGTAGATAACAATGACGGAACATTTACCTATACCGATGAAGATGGAAATCCTAGTATTATTGATGTGAGTAATTTAGAAACATTGACTACCATCGCTTTGAATCCAGATAACACCAACATCGATTATACCGATGAAGATGGCGTTGTAACTCAGTTAGATCTTAGTGCGATTGTTGCAAATTTGGAGGCATTAACTACGATTGTAGATAATAATGACGGAACGTTTACTTACACTGATGAAGATGGTGTTGATACGATTATTGATGTAGCAAACTTAGAAACGCTTACCACTATCGCTTTGAATCCAGATAACACCAACATCGATTATACCGATGAAGATGGAATTGTGACTCAATTAGATCTTTCAGCTATTGTTGCAAATCTGGAGGCATTAACTACGATTGTAGATAATAATGACGGAACATTTACCTATACCGATGAAGATGGAAATCCTACTATCATTGATGTTAATAATTTAGAAACACTTACTACCATCGCATTAAATGCTGATGATACCAACATCGATTACACCGATGAAGATGGTGTAGTGACTCAGCTGGATCTTTCGGCGATTGTTGCAAATCTGGAAGCATTAACGACTATCGTAGATAACAATGACGGAACATTTACCTATACCGATGAAGATGGAAATCCTACCATTATTGATGTAAGTAATTTAGAAACGCTTACCACGATCGCTCTTAATCCTGATAATACCAACATCGATTATACCGATGAAGATGGAATTGTGACTCAATTAGATCTTTCGGCGATTGTTGCAAATCTGGAAGCATTAACGACGATTGTAGATAATAACGACGGAACGTTTACTTACACTGATGAAGATGGAATTGATACAATCATTGATGTAGCAAACTTAGAAACGCTTACCACCATCGCACTTAATCCTGATGATACCAACATTGATTACACCGATGAAGATGGAATTGTGACTCAGTTGGATCTTTCGGCTATCGTTGCAAATCTGGAAGCATTAACGACGATTGTAGATAATAACGACGGAACGTTTACTTACACTGATGAAGATGGAATTGATACGATTATTAATATCGCTAACTTAGAAACATTAACTACCATTACCGAAAATACTGATGGTACTTTTACTTATGTTGATGAAAATGGTGATCCTACTATCATCGACATCACTAACCTTGAAACACTAACTGCTCTTGCTCAGTCGGCTGGAAATGCTGATGCTGATGTTACTGCTGGTGATGCGAATACTATTGCTACTTACACGGATGAAGATGGTGATGATTTTAATATTAATGAAACGGTAACTGCTCTTGTTGAAAATACCGATGGGACAGTGACTTACACTGATGAAGCTGGTAATGATACCATCATTGATATCGCTAACTTAGAAACACTAACTACCATTACTGAAAATACAGATGGTACTTTTACTTATGTTGACGAAAATGGTGATCCTACTATCATCGACATCACTAACCTTGAAACACTAACTGCTCTTGCTCAATCGGCTGGAAATGCTGATGCTGATGTAACTGCTGGTGATGCGAATACTATTGCTACTTACACGGATGAAGATGGTGATGATTTTGATATTAATGAAACTGTAACAGCTCTTGTTGAAAATACCGATGGGACAGTGACTTACACGGATGAAGCTGGTAACGATACCATCATTGATATCGCTAACTTAGAAACACTAACTACCATTACTGAAAACACAGATGGTACTTTTACTTATGTTGACGAGAATGGTGATCCTACTATCATTGATGTTACTAACCTTGAAACACTAACTGCTCTTG
>JAHDIQ010000015.1 GCA_020630715.1 Nonlabens sp. | reverse complement strand
ATACTCACATACTCACATACTCACATACTCACATACTCACATACTCACATACTCAAAGACTCATATTCTCAAAGACTCACAAACGCAATAACAGATCGCCGCGTCGTAAACTCCTCGCGATGACAACCTCATAAACTCAAAGACTAAACAACTACCCATGAAATTTTACTAACCTATTAACATTCCTGCAGTGGTGACATAGTATATTTGTTCAACAAATGAAGATTAATAAAACCATAGAGATTAAAAATCGTAAAGCGCGATTTGAGTATGAGATTCTGGATAAATACCATGCTGGTATAGTTCTAGGCGGTTCTGAAATTAAAGCTATTAGACTAGGTAAAGCTAGTATTGCCGAGGCTTTTTGCGAGTTTAAGAATAACGAACTCTGGATCATTAACATGACCGTACAGGAATATGTAAATGCCGGTCACTACAGCCATCAACCTAAACAAGCGCGCAAGCTACTGTTGAATAGAAAAGAACTCAATAAGTTAGAAAAAGCGGCAAGTAATACAGGAAACACGATTATTCCATTGCGTTTATATACTAATGAGAAAGGTCTGGCAAAGCTGGACATCGCACTAGCCAAAGGAAAAAAATTACACGATAAACGTGACACCATAAAAGATCGCGATAATAAACGTCAGCTGGATATGATTAAAAAGTCACGACGCTAGACAACTTTTTTGAATTTTAAACGTCTATTAAATAGTACCCATAACCAACTAAGTACTGCTACCATGAAATTCACTTCTTGCCTACTGGCTTTTTTATGTTTCGCTTTCGCGAAAGCGCAATTACAAGGAACTCTTACAGATACTAATAACGAGCCCATTGCGTTTGCATCCATTTATATAGAAGGTACTTATAATGGAACGACCACAAATAATGATGGTAGCTATACCTTAAAGATAGCAGAGAAAGGAAACTATGATGTGATTTTTCAATCCCTAGGTTATAAGACCAAAACGATAAAAGTAAATTACACATCAACAACGCAACAGTTAAACGTGGTACTGGAAGAGGAAACCATGCAACTGGATGCTGTAGAGATTACAAATGGTGAAGATCCTGCATACCGTGTCATAAGAGCCGCAATTAAAAATAGGGAATCTAATCGTAAGAAGTTTTCTAGCTACACAGCAGATTTTTATTCTCGTGGATTATGGCGACTAGATTCTGTACCTAAAAAGTTTCTAGGAGAAGAAATAGGCGATTTAGACGGTTCACTGGATAGTATTACACGTAGTGGTATCATCTACCTAAGTGAAACGGTAAGTGAAATTTCTTACGATGCTCCTGATAATTTTAAAGAGAAAATAATTGCTAGTAAGGTAAGTGGTGATGATAACGGTTTTAGCGTTAACAGTGCAGAAGGTGCAAATTTTGACTTTTACAACAACAACATTGACCTAAATAATCGCATCGTCTCTCCTATCGCAGATTATGCTTTAAACTACTACAAGTACAGGTTAATTGGTTCTTTTTATGATGATAACAAGTTCCTAATTAATAAAATAGAAGTTACATCAAAACGACCTAAGGATAATACCTTTAACGGTACCATTTATATTGTAGAAGATCAATGGACTATTTATGGTTTAGAATTAAGCACTGGTGGCGAGAATATTAACGTTCCTATTATTGAAGAATTAGTATTTAATCAAAGTTTCTCTTATGAGCCAGAGAGTGGCGACTGGATAAAACGGTCACAAACGATAGATTTCTCTTTTGGACTTTTTGGTTTTAATGGAAATGGAAGATTTCTAGCTAATTATAGTGAATATAATTTTAATCCTAAGTTTGA
Organism: Nonlabens sp.; assembly: GCA_020630715.1. Classification (GTDB taxonomy): domain Bacteria; phylum Bacteroidota; class Bacteroidia; order Flavobacteriales; family Flavobacteriaceae; genus Nonlabens. The sequence goes on along the minus strand of JAHDIQ010000015.1, from coordinate 5,222 downwards.
TAAAAAGTATTTTGGTGCAGAGGTACTAAGTTTTGGCGAGGCTGCAAACAAAAAAGATAGTTTGTACTGGAATGAGAAACGACCAGTTCCTCTTACTGTAGAAGAATCTAAAGAATATGTAAAGAAAGATTCCATAGCTGCCGTACGTAATGATCCCAAGTATAAGGATAGTGTTGATGCAGTGAACAATAAATTTAAAATAGCAGATTTACTTTTCGGTTATAACTATCGTAACTCAAATAAAAATCTTTCTACAGGATATTCTGGGCTCACAGATTTTAAAGGATTCAACACAGTTCAAGGATTTGTTTTAGGTTCTAGCGTTTATTACAATAAGGGTTTTGACGCGGATTACAACCGTGCATTATTTGTAAAAGCCAGCGTAGATTACGGATTATCAGATGATCGCCTGCGTTACAGTGGTACAATGACCTATAGAATGAGCAGAAAAACCAGAGCTCGTTTATCTCTTTATGGTGGATCTATCGCAAAACAAATTAATGCAAATGAGCCCATTAATGCATTAGAGAATAGTATTTCTTCTTTATTTTTTGAACGCAATTTTGCTAAATTTTACGAGCTAGATTATATAGGTACTAGTTATTCAGAAGAAGTGCTTAATGGTTTTTATCTATCTGGTAGTTTAAATTATGAGCAACGTCAACCTCTTAATAATACTACAGATCAGACTTATTTCCCTCAAAGTGACCTAGAATACACTAGTAACAATCCGCTAGGACTGGATAATAATAGACTTGCTATAATAGATGAACACCAGATCGTAAAAGCAACAGCGTCGCTTACCATTAGACCAGGACAAAAGTACATGAGCTATCCTGATCAAAAGGTAAATATTATCAATGAAAAATACCCTACAATTAACCTGCGTTATGAAGGTGGATTTGCAGCTAGTGAGGATAACTATGATTTTCATCAATTAAGCGCAAGTATCTATCAAAATTTTGACATGGGTAATATAGGTCGCAGTAGTTACTGGATTAATGGTGGAACTTTTATCAATGGTGATGGCATTTCATTTATAGATCGTCAGCATTTTAACGGGAATCAATTGCGCTACAAACTATCATCTGTAAATCCGTATGGTTTTGGTTTATTGAATTATTATGATTACAGTACTAATAGTGATTATGCACAGATTCATCTACAGCATGACTTTAAAGGGTTTATTCTAGGCAAAGTTCCTGGTTTAAATCGTATGAATTATGATTTAATCCTAAGTGGAAAAGCTTTGTTTACAGAGCGTCAGCCTTATTTTGAAGTAAGTGCTGGAATCGATAATATAGGTTTTGGAAAGTTTAGACCATTTAGAGTAGATTATGTTCATAGTATCACTAGTGGTCGTAGTTTTGGCGCATTTGTGGTAGGGATAAATTTTGGGTTGTAGAAGAATTTAGGGTTGATTAATTACGCTTTTGCGAAAGCGAGATTACCACTACTTTACAGATTCCCACGATATATAGTGGATATTATTCTTTAAGGTTGAGAAAATCAATAGGACTGACCGTATTGAGTAAGCTGCGCTGTGAAACTTGCGTATAGATTAATGTGGTTTTTATACTGTTGTGTCCTAGTAACTCCTGAATTAACCTGAGATTAGTTCCTGCTTCTAGTAGGTGTGTCGCGTAAGAATGTCTTAAACTATGAGGTGTTACCTGTTTTTGAATTCCGGCATTTTTACATGCTTTTTTAAATAGCGCTCTAACAGATCCTGCGTTATAGACGCCACCTTTAGGACTTTCAAACAAGTATACTTGTGGTTTATACAATTTATAGTATTCTCTAAGCGGTTTTTTAAGTGATTTAGGAAATGGCACTATTCTATCTTTTCTTCCTTTTGCCTGTTTTATGGTGATGCAATTGCGATCTCCATCCATGTCCTTTAATTGTAAGTTAATCAATTCACTAGTGCGCAAACCTAGACTGTACATGACTAAAATGATGGCTTTGTGTTTTTTATTATTTAGCTTATTTATGATGCTAGATACTTCTTCTAGAGATAGAATGTTAGGCAAAACGCGTTGAGGTCTTCTAGGAGAAATGGAACTAAATGACACGTCCATTTTGTGCATTTCAAACAGGTATAGTTTTATGCTACTGAGTAATTGCTTTTTAGTGGTATATGCATAATTTTTATAAGCTGAAAAATGTGTTATTTTTTTTAAAAGCATTTTGTTACTAAGTAAATGAATTGGTTTATTATAACCTATAAACTTTTGGAATTCAGTCAATAAACCTACATAAGCGCTAATTGTATTTTCACTATATTCTTTCATAGTGAGTAGCGTTTTAAAATTTTCAAAACTTATCATATATCTTTAATAAAATGCAGGATTCAAATGTAAGGTTTAGGATTGTTATTGAGAAGATAAATGATTGCTAATTAGACAAATAATATTTAACTTGCGTTATACACTAGTTAGCCACAAGCTAAAAAAAAAACCGAACTTCAAATTAAAATAATCGGAAAAGCCACCACACAAACAGCACATTTATTTTTTCCAACGCTCAAAGCCAACGCTCAAAAAAATAAAAGAGCTGTTTTCGCCTTTGCGTTCAAATTATCCACCGCGAAATGTGAACAAAAAAACAGACAAACCGAACAAAACAAACAAATCTTTTATAACTTGTGGGATTGAAATAAAAGAGAAATGCTAAAAGAAAGAATCGACATAGAAACCATTGACGGACAGTTATTTGAAATAAAAATAATTGAACCAGAAGATTCAAAACCAGCATCTTTCACTCACTATTTACACAATCATAAAAACGGAGTTTCGCAATTCTACAAAAAAGATGCTTTGTCATTTGTAAAGCAAATTCTGAAAAAAGAATATCCAAACGAACAAATTACACAGGAATTTGCTGAAGAGGCTTTACAATATTTAATTTTTGACTTTAATAAGTCCATTCCTTTTCCAGCACCTGAAAAACCTAAATTCAAATTTATTGACCTTTTTGCAGGTATTGGAGGATTCCGTTTGGCTTTTCAAAATCTTAAAGGTAAATGCGTTTTCACGAGCGAATGGGATAAATATTCCAAACAAACATACAAAGCCAACTTTGGCGAAATTCCTTTTGGCGATATCACCAAACCAGAAACTAAAAACTATATTCCAGACAACTTTGATGTTTTGTGCGCAGGATTTCCGTGTCAAGCATTTTCAATTGCAGGTAGACGTGGAGGATTTGAAGATACAAGAGGAACATTATTTTTTGATGTGGCTGAAATCATAAAAAATAAAAAGCCAAAAGCAATTTTCCTTGAAAATGTCAAAGGTCTTCGTAATCACGACAAGGGAAAAACTTTAGCAACAATATTAAATGTGCTTCGAGAAGATTTAAACTATTATGTTCCCGAACCACAAATCCTAAACGCAAAAGATTTTGGAGTTCCTCAAAATCGGGAAAGGATTTTCATAGTTGGTTTTAGAAAAGATTTGGGAATAACTGACTTCCAATATCCCAAACCAACAGATAAGAACGCAGTTTTAGACGACATTTTAGAGCAAGAAGAAGTTTCAGTAAAATATTATCTTTCCACAACTTACCTTCAAACTTTAAAAAACCATAGAGCAAGACACGAAAGCAAAGGAAATGGATTTGGTTATGAAATCATTCCAAATGACGGAACTGCAAACGCAGTTGTATGTGGAGGAATGGGCAGAGAAAGGAATTTAGTTTACGATGATAGACTAACAAATTTCAAACCAATTACGAATATTACAGGAAAAGTAAACAGAGAAGGGATTAGAAAAATGACACCACGAGAATGGGCAAGACTTCAAGGCTTTCCTGATGACTTCAAAATTGTGGTTTCGGACGCACAAGCATATAAACAATTCGGAAATTCAGTTGCAGTTCCCGCAATTCAAGCAACAGCGGAAAAAATTATAGAAAAACTTAACTGCAAATGATTACAGGTAACAAAGGCGAATGGAGCGAAATTTATGCTCTTTTCAAGTTATTAGGCGATAAACAATTATTTCTTGGAGATAAAGACATTGAAAAATTAGAAGGTTTAGTTTATCCAATAATTAAAATACTACGTTCAGAAAACAATGGCGATTTTGAATATTCAATTAAAGACGAGATAATTTTAATTTCGGGCAATGAAGAAGTACTAAAAATTCCGATTGACGAATTCAAAACAAAAGCATTATTTCTTTTAAAAGCAATTAAAGAAAACCGAGAAAGAACATTTTCCGTTCCAGAGATTGAGGAATTTATGCAATCAATAAACTGCATTTCTCTAAAAGCAAGTTCGTCAGCTAAAACAGACATTACAATTGTAGTTCACGACCAAAGAACAAACCAACAACCTACACTTGGTTTCAGCATAAAATCTCAACTCGGAAGTCCTTCCACTCTACTTAATGCAGGAAAAACGACTAACTTCATTTACGAAATTAATTACACGCACCTTACGAGAAATGAAATTGACCAAATAAATTCCATTAATACAAGAAGTAAGATAATGGACAGAATTGCTCAAATTCAAAGCAAAGATGGAATTTTCGAATTTGTAAAAACCGAACGACAAATATTTTCAAATAATCTTGTTTTAATAGACAGTTTACTTCCGCAAATTTTATCGCAAATCGTTTTTGATTTCTATTCAAGTGAGTTTTCACATTTAACGGATTTGGTCGACTTAACAGCAAAGAAAAATCCTTTGGAATTTGACATCGAGAATGAGCATAAATTTTATGAATACAAAATAAAACGCTTTTTAACCGATGTTGCGCTTGGAATGATGCCATCGCAAGTTTGGACAGGAAAATATGATGCGACAGGTGGTTATTTAATCGTCAAGGAAAATGGCGATGTTCTTTGCTATCATATTTACAACCGAAACGAGTTTGAGGACTATTTGCTAAATAATACCAAGCTTGAAACGGCAAGTTCTTCTCGACACGGATTTGGAGAAGTTTATGAAGAAAATGGACAATTATTCTTCAAACTTAATTTACAAATTAGGTTTACAAAATAGCCAACGCATAAAGCCATACACATTTGCAATTCGCACCAGCCCAAGCTAAAGCCGAAAATTGCAAAAGAGTATGTCTTGCTAACGCTCAATCCGAACTGAAATGAAAATATCGGAATTGAAAAGCAGAACGGAATAAAGCCAGTGGCTAACAACGTATCCTATGAAAAGCCTTTTTCGAGTACTCTAAGATAATATTTATTTTTCAATTAAC
>JAHDIQ010000008.1 GCA_020630715.1 Nonlabens sp. | reverse complement strand
ACTCCCATATAATATGACACCGGTAAGCCAAAAAACCAATATGACACTAAACATACTAAACTAGGTAGACAGAAAGACAATAAAATAGGTTTAAATTATCAACATCCTCGCGTTCAGAAGCGTCAATGCACCTATTAATTAGCTTTCGCCAAAGCGATATTAACCCGTAGGAAGAGCAAAGGAAAAGGAACTTCCTATTTCTTTTTCACTTACAACAGTGATGTTTGAATGATGTAATTCAAGAATCTTCTTTACAATTGCCAATCCCAAACCTGCTCCGTTTTTAGAGAACTCAGTGCTAGCCTGCTTAAAACGTTCAAAAATTGTAGACTGTGTCTCCGGTGATATACCTATGCCAGAATCATTAACACTGATTTCGCAATACCTATCATTTTGTTGTAAACGAATCTTTATATCTCCATCATCTAGAGTAAACTTGAGTGCATTGTCTAATAAATTCTGTAATGCTCTCTCTATAAGACTTAAATCAGCATAAACCAATATGTTTTGATTGTCATGAACTTCAAGACTAATGTTTATGTTCTTGTTTCTTGCTAATATTTCATATTTAGTAACAAGGTCTAAGCACAGATCTGTTATGGAGAATTGCTCCATTAACGGTTCTATTTGTTTTGCCTCTAATTTAGAATACTCAAAAAGTTGTTCTACCAGTTTAGTGAGTTTATCACTATTAGAACTAATCACCTTTAAATATTTTGCCTTATCAGAATTAGATAATTGTTCTGATTTTTCCTGCAACGTATCAGCATAACCCTTTAAAATTGCTAATGGCGTTCTAAGATCATGCGATACATTTGCTATTAATTGCCTTCTTAATTCATCTACGGATTTAATTTCATCTAGATTATCATTAATAGTTTCTGCCATGTCATTAAAAGTATGAGCAAATACAGCTATGTCTGTTTTTTCTGGATTTTCAATTCTAGCAGTTAAATCACCTTCCTTAAATCTGCGAGCAACTTGAGTGATAGTTCTTAAATTTCGAGTAATAAACCAAATTAACACAAAACCAATTAAAACTGTAAAGACACTTGTAATCACTATTGCTCCTATACCAAAACTCTTAATGAATTTATTAAAGATATTACTACTGGCGACTTCATAAGCCTCTCCCGAAAGAATAATATAGATATATCCTTCTTTACCATTATTCTCAAACGGCGCTACAGAGAAAATTTTACGATTTTCCATATCTCTAGGATCATCACCTAAACAAAAGCCTTTATAATCTGAAGCTATAAAATCTAATATAGGTTTAGTATCAATAAATTGTGAGGGATTCTTAGGATCGTGATCTAAAACTACAGAATGCAAAACTTCACCCTTAATACTCAACAAATAAACCTCAATGCTTCTATTTACCGCCATCATATCATGCATCAAATCACCAAATATGGCCTTATTGACAGTTCCATCTGGTGAAAAAGGAGCAGCCTCTGCAAATTTTTCGTCAATCAGATGCTGTGCTAATGGAGCGTGAATGCGCTGTTCAGTTGCTAAATGATGTTTATTAGAAAAGTAGTTGGTGACCAGGATATAACATACTGCCATACCTAGAATTAAAATTGCAACTGCTAGCCATAATTTGAATACGAGCTTAGGTGTAAGAGTAGATTGTTTTTTCATAATTAAGCTTCTTCATTAAATCTATATCCTATTCCCCATGTGGTAAGTACATAACTAGGGTTGCCCATGTCAGGCTCAATTTTAGCACGTAACCTGTTGATATGAGAATTAACGGTGTGTTCATAACCTGAAAAATTATAACCCCATATTACATCTAATAACTCTGATCTACTATAGCTACGACCAGGATGACTAGCTAATAAAACCAAAAGATCAAACTCTTTAGGTGATAATTCAATCTTAACGTCATTAATAGTAACCCTACGCATCTCCACATTAATTTTCAACTCGCCAAAATCCAAAGGCTTCGATTTAGCATTTTCATTTTGATGAATCGTTTGATCACTTCTTCGCATAACAGCTTTGGCGCGTGCTTTTAACTCTCTTATTGAAAACGGCTTTGTGATATAATCATCTGCTCCTATTTCTAGACCTAATACTTTATCGATCTCCTCAGTCCTAGCGGTAACCATTATTATAGGAGTGTTCTTAGTTTTACGTATCTCCCTACAGACCTCAACGCCATTAATTTTAGGAATAGAAAGGTCTAATAAGATCAAATCGTAGTCGTTTGCTTTTGCTTTTTGCAATGCCATCTCACCATCTGTAACACTTTCGACCTGTGCATTCAGATCTTTCATATGAATCTCTAAGAGGTCTACAATATCTAAATCGTCCTCTACAATAAGTATTTGATTTTCCATGTGTTAAAAATCAAACTTAAGTATCACAAAAAAATAACACATTTGACACAAAATATGATAATTATGGGACAGCGATGGGATACTCTTTAAAGTTATTTGTGCTGTTCAACAAAAAAACTAAAACAATGAATAAGTATTTGACTTTATTAGCAGTTGCAACATTATCACTTACAGGATGTAGTGACGATGATAACAACTCACAAATTAACACAAAAAACCTAACCGTAGATCTTCAAGGTTTAGAAGATTTAGGTCCAGATTATGCCTATGAAGGCTGGGTAATGGTAAATGGCACACCAGTCACTACAGGTGTATTCACTGTAGACAGTGCTGGGTCACTTAGCCAGACCACTTTTGCAGTAGACAGTGCAACACTAGATGAAGCAACAGCATTCATCCTAACTATTGAGCCTAGTCCAGATCCGGATCCAGCACCAGCAGATTCTAAATATATTGCCGGAGCATTTACAAATGACACAGCAAGTTTAACAACTGACTTTGGTCCAGCAGCAGGAGACTTTACAAATGCGAGTGGTAGTTATTTCTTAAGAACACCTACTGATGAAACTGGCGGAGTAAACAATGGAAACGATACTAATGGTGTATGGTTTGGCCTTCCAGGTATGCCACCTACAGCAGACTTTAATTTACCTACACTACCAGCTGGATGGATATATGAAGGATGGGTAATAGGAGATTCAGGTCCCATTTCTACAGGTACGTTCATTGATTTTTCTGACAGGGATTCAGGAAATGGATTCTCAGGAACTCAGAATAATGCAGGACCACCAGTACCAGGAGAAGACTTCTTCAACAACCTTCCTGCTGGTGAATCCTTACCATTTAGCGTGGTAGGACGCAATGTTGTAATCACGGTAGAACCAGTTCCAGATAATTCTCCAGCGCCTTTTACGCTAAAACCTTTAGCATCAATAGCTGGCAGTACAACAGCTCCTAGTTCACAATCATTTAATAATAATGTTTCAAATTCTTTCCCAACAGGATCAGTAAGTAGGTAATATTTTGGTTGGTTAGTTTGAGGTGCCTCATAGAATCTTAGGATTTGATTGGGGCATTTTCTATGACCACCTATTTCTCTTAGTTTGTATGTAAGGATGTTTTAAATACGCTTTCGCGAAAGCGTAACCACGAGCATATTTTACTCTAAACACCTCTATCGCTAGGTGTCCAAACACCGCACAACCAGCAAGCATTATACCCAGCGGAAGCAAAGAAACCGTCACATAACTAGCGACAAACCAGCTCGCAAACGAACCAAAAATCATACTCACCGCGCCTACAAATGCACTAGCACTACCTGCTCTCACTGTAAACGGACGCAACGCAAGGGCAGTGACATTAGGATTCTGGAAACCTATAAAGGTCATCATGATAAATAACGCAGGATATACCATCCAAAACCGCGCCTCAAAAGCAATTAAATGAACCAGTAAAAACAAAGTCGTAATCACCAGAAGCACACTCACCACATAAGTGATTTGAAAAGTGGTAAAACGTCTTAAAAACAATCTGTTAATCTGGCTACCGGCAATCAGACCAAAAGCATTACTTCCAAAAATGATCGCAAAATCACTTTGCTCCATATCAAAATATTCCAAAAAAATAAACGGTGCTGCAGCAACGTAACCCAGCAAAGCTCCTATCACAAAACCACGAGCTGTAGAGAAAAGGAAAAAAGCCTTATCCTTATATATGGTCCAATATTCTCTTAATACAGGAATAGGACGTAAGCTAGTAGCACGGTTAGGTGTTGCACTTTCTGGTAAGATAAAAACAACATTAAACAACATTAAAGTCGCAAAGGCTGCTAGACCATAAAATATCATTTCCCAGTGATAGTATTCTATAATAAATCCGCCTATGGTAGGCGCAATTATAGGAGCGATTCCCATAATAAGCATGAGTGTGCTTAACACCTCTGCAACTTGCTCTTCATCAAATAGATCTCTTACAATCGCCTTACTAGCCACCATTCCAGCACAAGCGCCTAACGCAGTAAAAAACCGTAATGCCGCAAGAGAATTCACATCCCATGCATAGGCACTTAAAACACTAGTTATTATATATAGAATTAATCCAGCGATAAGTGGTTTGCGCCTGCCATAACGATCCATTAAAGGCCCATAAGCTAGCTGTCCTAATCCTATTCCTATAAAATAAGTAGTAAGCGTAAAACCTATGGCACTAGTTTCTACCTTAAAATCTGTAGCAATTTGTTTAAATGCTGGTAAGTAAGCATCAATAGAAAATGGACCTACAGCGATAAGCGTACCTAAGACTAGAATAACACTTAGCTTTCTCCCTTTACTTACCGTATTTCTATTAACCTGTTTCATTTTCAGCTTGCAAAACTACAATTTCACATTAGCGTGATTCTAATATTCACAAAGCTTTACCATTTCATAACCTACGGTTATGTCGTATTTTTATGGCAAATAATAATTGATGAAGAAATTACTATTGGTACTTGTTGTTATTGTAAGCACAGCGAGCTGTAAATCAGATAAAAAACCATCTATTGAAGTACCTAAAACCACTGTAGAGAAGATTGCTCACCAGGCAGGAATACAATCTTGGGATAGTGTACAGCAGGTAAAATTCACCTTTGACGTAGGAAAAGCAGGACGCACCATGTACCAGCGCAACTGGACATGGAATAAAAAAACAGGTGATGTGACGCTAATTGCGCCACCAGATACAGTGCACTATAATCGCAATAAACCATTGGATAGTATTCAAAAAAGTGCAGATCGTGCTTTTGTAAATGACACCTACTGGCTCATTCCAGAATTTAAATTTGCAACAGATAAAGGAACAGAAATAATTGAAAAAACTAGTGTACTTGCTCCCATATCAAAAGACACGCTAGATATGTTTACCATCATTTATCGTAGTGATGGTGGCTATACACCTGGAGATGCTTATGATATTTATTATGATAAAGATTATAAATTACGGGAATGGGTGTACCGTCAGGGCAACGACACCATAATATATATGATGACCACTTTTGAGCAATTTGAAACTTATAATGGAATCACGATTGCAAGAGATCACCGCACGCCAGATCGTATGACGCGTATTTATTTAAGAAACATAGAATTCACCAAATAATGGATTTTCAACCTACCAGAGACTTTGCTTTACAATTAGACCGCGATGATGAATTATCTCGCTTTCGCGAAAGCTTCCATATTCCAAAGCATACCGACGGAACAGACAGCATCTATTTATGCGGGAATTCGTTAGGATTGCAACCGCGACAAACCAAAACCTTTCTGAATCAAGAATTAGACGACTGGGCACGATTAGGTGTAGAAGGACATTTTCACGCTGCACATCCATGGATGCCGTATCATGAATTCTTAACCGAAACTACTGCGCAAATCGTAGGTGCAAAACCGCACGAAGTAGTGATCATGAATACTCTGACCACTAATCTTCACTTAATGATGGTGAGTTTTTACCAGCCTAAAGGCAAGCGTACTAAAATCATTATTGAGGCAGATGCGTTTCCTAGTGATCGCTATGCGGTAGCATCTCAAGTGCAATTTCACGGCTATGATGATAAAGAAAATATCATAGAATGGTCACCGCGAGCTGGTGAACATACACCTAGGCTAGAAGATCTAGAAACCATTTTAAAAGAACAAGGTGATGAAATCGCTCTGATTATGGTAGGAGCAGTAAATTACTATACAGGACAGTTTTTTAATCTGAAAAGAATCACTGAGTTAGGACACGATGCTGGAGCCATGGTAGGATTTGACTGTGCGCATGGTGCTGGAAATGTAGATTTACAATTACACGATTCTGGAGCCGACTTTGCTGTATGGTGTACTTATAAGTATATGAATTCTGGACCAGGAAGCTTAGGTGGTTGTTTTGTACATGAACGTCATGCAAACAATTCAGACTTGCCACGATTTACAGGTTGGTGGGGACACAATAAAAATACCCGTTTTAAAATGCGTGACGACTTTGAACCTATGCATGGTGCAGAAGGTTGGCAACTATCCAATCCACCTATATTAAGTATGGTAGCCATACGATCTAGTTTAGATTTATTTGCTCAAGCAGGATTTGACAAGCTGAGAAAGAAATCGATCCAACTCACGAACTATTTAGAGTATTTACTTAAAGAATTAGACGGTGATCGCATATCCATCATTACACCTAGCAATCCTAAAGATCGTGGATGTCAATTATCCCTAGCCGTTAAAAATGCCGATAAATCATTATTTGACGCCATCACCGCAAAAGGTGTTATTGCAGACTGGCGAGAACCAGACGTGATACGTATTGCGCCAGTTCCTTTATATAATAATTATGAAGACTGCTGGAGATTTGTAGATGTTTTGAAGAGTGAGATGTGATTTAAGAATGGGGTATGAGGTAAAAAACGAAATGTCAGTTCGAGCGCAGTCCAGAACAGGTTTAATCCTCATAATTTATTGAAAACCTTAATCAAAATAGCCAGACTTAAGTCGGCGTAATTATAAAACACCGCAGGCGACATAACAACTCCATGGTTGTAGACTTCAGTCTGCTAGGAATAAAGAAAACATATAAGTCTAAGTACTTAGTACTAACTACTACATACTATTAAATGAAAACAACTAACAAAAAAACAAATATCCTCATCACCGGTGCTGGACTTTGCGGTTCTCTTTTAGGACTGCGACTGGCACAACGAGGCTATCATGTAGATATACTTGAAAAACGACCAGACATGCGCAAAAACATTGTGGATGGTGGACGTTCTATAAATCTGGCACTTTCTGATCGTGGACTGGCAGGATTAAAACTGGTAGGTCTAGAAGAAAAAGTACGCGAGCTTTGCATTCCTATGAATGGTCGTTTGATTCACGATGTAGAAGGAAACACCTTTACTTCTAACTATAGTGGTCGCGATGGAGAATATATCAATTCGATTTCGCGCGAAGAGCTCAACAAGTTATTACTCGACGAGGCAGATAAATACGAAGATGTTCAAATAGATTTTAACGATGCCGTAACTGCAGTAGATTTAAAAAACGCATCAGTCACCTACCACGATTCTGAGACTGATACGGAAAAAGAATGGAACGCTGATATCGTTTTAGGAACTGACGGAGCAGGATCTGTAGTACGCAAGGCGATGATGAAACAGCGCGACTACCTATTCTCTCATAGTATGAATTGGCTACTACACGGTTATAAAGAACTCAACATTCCACCTACTGATGATGGAAAATGGCGTATCGAGAAGAACTTCCTACACATCTGGCCGCGTGGTGGTTTTATGTTGATCGCACTACCTAATCTAGACGGTAGTTTCACATTGACTTTATTCATGCAGTATGATGGTGATGGACCAGCCTTTAATAAGATCAAAACAGATCAAGAAATAACAGATTTTTTCACCACCTACTTTAAGGATGTGATGCAACACATTCCAGACCTAGTAGAACAATACCATACTAATCCTGCGCCACCATTAGGAACGGTGCGTTGTTCTCCTTGGACCGCTTACGGCACAAGCCTTATTATGGGTGACGCCGCTCACGCGATTGTACCGTTTTATGGTCAAGGAATGAATGCGAGTTTTGAAGACGTGGTTGTTTTTGACGAGATGCTGGATAAGCACGAGAATTGGGCTGACGCATTCACCGCTTTTTCCACTACTAGAAAACCAGATGCAGATGCTATAGCAGATTTAGCTTTGGACAATTTTGTAGAGATGCGAGACAGTGTAGCAAATCCTAACTTCCAGTTGAAAAGGCAAATCGAGATGCGTTTAGAAGCAGCTTTCGCGAAAGCGGAATACCAATCTAAATATTCCCTAGTAACATTCCCACAAAAAGGAATAAGCTATAGAGAAGCCATGCTACGAGGACGAGCACAGGACAAGGCGATTTTATGGCTACTAGAAAACGCTCAAATTAAAGTAGAAGACGGTTTAAACGATTTATTAAAAACCATCCAGCAAAAAACCGAAGAGGTGTTGTGGTTGCGAGGATAGTTCGATAATAGATATAGTAAAGACCCCAAAGGTTTTGAAAACCTTTGGGGTCTTTTAATTAAATTAGTACCATGGAAAAATATGATCTTCTAGAACCCGACAGGTACTATCATATCTACAACCAAGGTAATGATGGTATTAACTTATTTCAAAATGAAGATAATTATCTTTTTTTCTTGCAAAAATTTGAAAAATACATATCGCCTGTTGCAAAAATATATTCCTATGCTTTAATGCCTAATCACTTTCATTTCTTAGTTCTAATCAAAAGTGATTCAAATGAAAAATTAGCATCTCAAGCTTTTGCCAACCTATTTAACAGCTATGCAAAGGCATATAACAAGCAACAGAAAAGGTCAGGAAGTTTATTTCGTAGAAAATTTAGACGGAAGCGTATTAACAACCAAAATCAATTAATAAATACAGTGCTGTACATTCACAACAATCCTGTAAAACATGGTTATTGTGAACATACCGTTCAATATCCGTGGACATCATATCATGATGTTATTTCAAAAGATGATACCTTTATCCAGAGAAGTAGAGTGCTAGAGTTATTTGAGGATAGAAATAACTTTATTTATTGCCATAAAACCGATTAATAACCAAACCCCAAAGGTTTTAGAAACCTTTGGGTTTTAACCAGATATAAATAAAATGACCGTATTAAAAGACAAAGCAAGACCTAGAGGAAAGTATCCACACATCAAGCGCGTGGGCGACTTCTTATTTGTATCAGGAACTAGCAGTCGTAGAGCAGACAATACTTTTGCAGGCGTAGAAGTGGACGAGATGGGAACCACTAACCTTGATATAAAAGCACAAACCGCTGCAGTATTAGAAAACATAGATTCCATTCTACAAACAGAAGGCGCATCTATTAAGGATGTGGTTGATGTTACTACATTTTTAGTAAACATGAACGACTTTGGTGGTTATAATGAAACCTACGGTAAGTTCTTTGACTTTGACGGACCTACCAGAACAACTGTTGCTGTACATCAATTACCTCATCCTCATTTATTAATTGAGATTAAGGCGATGGCTTATTCTCCAGTTAAGAAGTAAAACATCTCAAAATGGATCTAAAAAACTTCATCAATAACGAGCAGCACATTACACTAAGTGGATTATGGCTAGACAATTATGAACCAGCATCTGGGAAAATCTACGGACAGATTCCTAACTCAAATGAAGATGATGTAGAAAAAGCCTATCAAGCTGCAAACGCTGCATTTAAAAGTTGGTCCAATACTAGTATTGATGAGCGTTCCAGAATCATGCTACGCATCGCAGACTTAATTGAAGAAAATCTAGAAGAACTCGCCGCTGCCGAATCTCGCGATAATGGGAAACCTTTATGGCTCGCAAAAGCCGTTGACATACCTCGTGCTTCTTCTAACTTCCGTTTTTATGGAAATGCGATTACGCAGTATTCTAGTGACGCTCATGAATCTGTAGGTAAAAACACCATGAATTTCACGTTGCGCAAACCTATAGGTGTCGTAGGATGTATTTCTCCATGGAATTTGCCTTTGTATTTATTCAGCTGGAAAATCGCTCCAGCGATTGCAGCAGGAAATTGTGTGGTGGCAAAACCTAGCGAAGTCACTCCAGCGACCGCTTTCTTACTTGGAGAAATAGTGAAAAAAGCAGGATTACCTGCTGGTGTCCTTAATATAGTACATGGTTTAGGTGGCAGTTGTGGACAGGCGATTGTCGCTCATCCAGGCATTAAAGCCATAAGTTTTACGGGTGGAACTACCACTGGCGAGCACATCGCTAGAACAGCTGCTCCTATGTTTAAAAAACTATCCCTAGAGCTAGGTGGTAAGAATCCTAACATCATTTTTGCCGACTGTGATTATGATAAAATGCTCGCCACTACTCTACGTTCTTCCTTTGCTAATCAAGGGCAGATTTGTCTTTGCGGTAGCCGTATCTTAGTGGAACAATCACTTTATGAGAAATTCAAAAAAGACTTTGTCGATCGTGTAAAGCAGCTTAGAGTTGGCCATCCAGATGCTGCCGACTCTAAACTAGGTGCTGTGGTGAGTGCTGGTCATAGAGATAAAATTATAGAGTATATCGCTTTCGCGAAAGCGAATCCCAAAGAATACAACATCTTAATCGGTGGAAATGAAGTGACCATAACAGGCTATGAAGATGGTTATTATCTAGAACCTACCATCATCGAAGTCCAGTCCAACGATTGTAAGTTAAACCAAGAAGAAATATTTGGGCCAGTGGTAACCATCATGCCGTTTAAAGATGAAGCGCACGCGCTAGAACTCGCAAATGGTACACGCTACGGATTAAGTGCTACCTTGTGGACCAGCAATTTAAGTCGCACGATGAGAATGAGTAATGAAATTGAAGCGGGAATCGTTTGGGTAAATACCTGGTTGAATCGTGATTTGCGCACACCTTTTGGCGGTGTAAAAGACAGTGGTGTAGGACGTGAAGGCGGTTTTGAAGCCTTAAATTTCTTTACAGAACCTAAGAATATTTGTATTGAATACTAACTACCACACTATCATTATAGGCGGTGGCGCCGCAGGATTTTTCACAGCCATTAATCTAACAGATCGTCTACCAGATGCGAGAATCGCTATTCTTGAACGCGGGAAAGACGTGCTTCAAAAAGTACGTATTTCTGGTGGTGGACGCTGCAATGTCACTCATGCAGAGTTTGTTCCTAAAGATTTATCACTCTATTATCCTCGTGGTGAGAAGGAATTATTAGGACCATTTCACAGTTTTATGACTGGTGATACGATTGCGTGGTTTGAAGAACGTGGTGTCGAATTAAAAATTGAAGAAGATGGCCGTATGTTCCCTACTTCAAATTCCTCACAAACTATCATAGATTGTTTTATGTCGCTTGTGCAAAAGCACAGCATCGACATCCTTACTAGTCATAACGTAACCTCTATTAATAAAGAAGGCCACTGGAAAGTACATTCCAAAGAACAGAATTTTACATGTAAAAACCTAGTAGTAACCGCAGGAAGCAGTCCTAAAGTATGGGAAATGATGCGTGATTTAGGCCACAGAATTGTAGATGCAGTTCCATCACTTTTTACCTTTAATCTGGTAGATAAACAAATTACAGAACTTGCAGGAATTGCCCTAGAAACCAGCGTTGAAATACCACAGCTACGACTAGAGTCTCAAGGTCCTTTGCTAATTACCCATTGGGGTTTTTCTGGACCCGCAATTTTAAAAATGAGCGCTTGGGGCGCGAGAGAATTACATGAATCTGGTTATAAATTTGACGTAGTGATTAATTGGTTAAACCATATTTCAACACAAGATTGTTATGAAACACTAGTTGCACATCGCGGTAGTAAAAAACAAGTAGGAAATGAATGGTTATTTGAATTACCTAAAAGACTTTGGAAATTTCTAGTTGCAAGCATCAACTTAACCCAAAAAAACTGGGCAGACTGTTCTAACAAAGATTTACAACATCTAGCGACTATATTAACATCTAGCTCTTTTTCCATCAATGGTAAAAGCACTTTTAAAGAAGAATTTGTTACTGCTGGTGGCGTGGATTTAAAAGAAATCAACTTTAAAACCTTTGCATCTAGAAAGCAAGAAAACCTCTATCTCGCTGGTGAAGTCCTAAACATTGATGCTATCACTGGTGGTTTTAATTTCCAAAACGCATGGACTGGTGGCTGGATGATTGCTCAAGCAATAAACTAGTAGATATGACCTTACCGAAATCGGTTTAGTATAAAATCATCTTAAAACCGTAATTTCAATAGCTCATTCCGTAATTTTAGAGCCAAAGATATCCAGTTTGAATAAGAAAACAATTTTAATGATTCTCGACGGTTGGGGAATCACGCAAGATCCTAAAGTAAGTGCCATAGCACAAGCTAACACACTTTTTATAGATAGTTTATACGACAAGTATCCGCATGCTACATTGCGTACTGATGGTGAACATGTAGGACTTCCAGAAGGTCAGATGGGAAATAGTGAAGTAGGCCATATGAATCTAGGTGCTGGCAGAATTGTGTATCAGGATTTGGCAAAAATCAATAAAGCTATTAAAGACAACACTCTAAAGGATGAGCAAGTGCTTGTGGATGCTTTAGCTTTCGCGAAAGCGGAATCCAAAAAAGTTCATTTCCTAGGATTAGTCTCTGATGGTGGCGTGCATGCTCATATAGATCACTTAAAAGCATTACTGGATGTCGCCGAAACACACGGCGTAGAAGATGTTTTTATCCATGCTTTTACAGATGGTCGCGATGTAGATCCTAAATCTGGTGCTGGACATATCGCACATCTAGAGAAACACATTGCAGGAACAAATGCACAACTAGCCAGCGTTATAGGTCGTTATTATGCGATGGATCGAGACCAGCGATGGGATCGTGTGGCACAAGCCTATCATTTATTAGTAGATGGAATAGGTGCGCCTAGCCATGATGCGGTATCGAGCATAAAAACAAGTTATGAGAATGGGATTACGGATGAGTTTATAGAACCCATCGTCATGCTTAATGGTACAGAACCGGTAGCTACTATTGAAAATGGTGATGTGGTGATCTTTTTTAACTACCGCACAGATCGTGGTAGGGAATTAACGCAAATGCTTTCACAACAAGATTTTCACAAGCAAAATACACATGCATTAGATTTGTATTACGTCACCATGACTAAATATGATGACAGCTATAAAGGTGTAAAAGTGATCTTTGAAAAAGATAATTTAAAAAACACATTAGGTCAGGTATTATCAGAGGCTGGAAAAAAACAAATACGCATCGCCGAGACGGAGAAATATCCACACGTGACCTTTTTCTTTAATGGTGGACAGGAAGAACCATTTGAAGGTGAAGAACGCATTATGTGCAACTCGCCCAAGGTTGCTACCTATGACCTACAACCAGAAATGTCTATAGATTGCGTTTCTAGCAGTATCATTCCAGAAATTAATAAACAACACGCCGATTTTATTTGTCTCAATTTTGCTAATCCAGATATGGTAGGTCATACGGGTTCTATGGCGGCTGCCGTAGCTGCATGTGAGGCAGTGGATGATGCAGCAAAGCAAGTCATTACAGCTTCTCAAGAGAATGATTACACCGTAATCGTCATCGCAGACCATGGAAATTGTGAATTAATGATCAACCCAGATGGTAGCGTGAACACAGCGCACACCACTAATCCTGTTCCTATTATTTTAGTTGATAAGGACTTTAAAAAAGTAAAAGATGGTATTTTAGGTGACCTCGCTCCTACCATATTAAAGTTAATAGGTGTTAAACAACCTGAAGAAATGACTCAAAATTCATTAATTTGACCCTATGAAAAAAATAATTCTAGTACTCGCACTTATAGTTTTGGCTTCTTGTGGAACGCAAAAGGCAGCAACGACTGATACTCCAGAACCACCTAAACCGCCCAAAATAGCTAAAGCAGAAACCATGGAGGCTGAACTTCCACTAGGAGCTCAATTAGTTGATGGTCATTTAAGCGGAATTGCGCAAAAAAGTGATTTTAATCAAGAACCATTTGCATCGTGGTTCAATCCTAAATACGAATCCTACACCCTAGATGAAGACACTAGAAAAGCACTTAAAAAAGGTTTGAAGAAAGTAGAAATAAAAGCTTTTATGGGTACGTGGTGTGGTGATTCCAAAAGAGAAACACCTAAGTTTTATAAACTATTAGATGAAGTAGGCTTCAATGAAGATAATTTAACCTTAGTAACAGTAGACCGTTCAAAAAAGGAACCTAGTAATTTAGTGTCTGGAAACAACATCATTCGTGTTCCTACTTTTATCTTTTATCGAGATGGAGAAGAAATAGGTCGTTATGTAGAGCGTCCTAGGGAATCTCTAGAAGCTGACATTTTAAAAATCGTTACTGGCCAAGATTACAAGCATTCGTACGATAACTAGTATTTAACTTAAAATATTA
This sequence comes from Nonlabens sp., assembly GCA_020630715.1. Lineage (GTDB taxonomy): Bacteria > Bacteroidota > Bacteroidia > Flavobacteriales > Flavobacteriaceae > Nonlabens. Next base: position 136,680 of record JAHDIQ010000008.1, on the reverse strand, counting down.
TTTTACGACGCAGTTTTAAAAAGCTGCGTTTTTTTATTTATAAATCATGGATAGCACCATCAACCTGAAACAAAAACTTTCATTATTTAATGATCAATGGACGCCTAAAATCATAGGTGAACTCAACGGTCAACAAGTAAAACTAGCTAAGTTGCAAGGCGAATTTGTATGGCACAGTCATGAGCAAGAAGATGAATTGTTTTACGTAATTAAGGGACAATTAATCATCGAGCTTATGGAAAAAACCATCACTTTAAATGAAGGCGAAATGTACATTGTACCACGCGGTGTGCAACATAAACCTATTGCTCATGAAGAATGTCACGTTATGCTTTTTGAGCCGGCAAGCACAGCACATACTGGTGATGTAAAACATGAATTAACTAAAGATCAATTAGACTGGATCTAAGGAGAAAAAGAAAAATATTTTTGTAGGAGTTTTTACTAGCCTAAATCGTAAATAACTTTTAAGAAAATTATCCTAATTACATTTTAAGTTTCCCTTAGTACCGCTAGTTTTGCACTTATAATAACAATCAATGAAAAAAGTACTATTAATAGTTGCGGCAGTAATCGTTTTGGCTTCTTGTGAGAAAAAGCAAAATCCTTTTGAATGGAGTAAACAGCGTGTAGGCCATGTTACTGATTCTACTATGGTTTATCAATTAGATGCGCTATATGCAAACGACAGTTTAATTAAACCGGTAAAAGGTGATGCTTTTAGCAATGGTCCTGCAGATATTGAAGTGTATGAAAAAGGTGGGAAACATCTTTTAACCTTAACTCCAATAGAAACAGATAGCACCTCAACCATAGAATACATTAAGATTCATGACGATCGCTTTAAAACTGCCAAAGGAATCACCATTTCCAGTACGTTTAAACAAATTAGCGATGCCTATAAGATCTCTAGTATCGATAATATGATCATGGATGCGGTAATCCGTGTAAGTGATGAAAACTTTTACTTTACTGTAGATAAAAAGGAGTTGCCTATAGATCTACAATTTGATATGAATGCAAAAATTGAGAAAAGTATGATCCCAGATGATGCAACAGTACATAAAATGATCATCTCATGGTAAACCAGATCAAATGAAAAAACTATTAGAAAAAGCCATACCTAAACTGTATGGCTTTTACTTTAACCTCATAGCACTTTTTAATAAAGAAAAGGCTGGAATTAAGGCTCTAGAAGTTTTTAGCACACCTAGACGTGGCCGTGTGCGTTCTAATTCTATTCAAAAGGAATTTCTAGATACTGCTAGGCAACAACGCATCGCTTATGATGATGGACTATTCATGCTGTATCACTGGCAAGGTGATGGACCTACGATCTTGCTATTGCACGGTTGGGAATCAAATAGCTTTAGATGGAAATATGTTTTCCCAGAATTAAAGAAAAGGAACTACAACATTATAGCCATAGATGCACCAGCACATGGGATGACAGATGGCACCTTATTTACAGCAATTAAATACGCCGGAATTATAAAAACGGTTAATAGTCTTTACCAGCCAGAAATTATTATGGCACATAGTGTAGGTGCGATGGCGACGGTTTACAGTGTACATGAACAACCTGTTGAGTCACTTAAAAAGTTAATCTTGTTAGGAAGTCCTAACTCGCTAGAGGTAATTATGAAAGGTTACCAGCAATTATTGAGTTTTAATAATCGCGTGTATGGTGCCTTAAATGAATTACTTAAAAAGAATTTTGGTTATTACATAAAGGATTTTAAAGTATCGCTTTTCGCGAAAGCGTTATCCACAGAAACTTTATTACTACATGCACAAGCAGATGTAGTGGTACCGGCAAGCGCTAGCCAGCAAATTCACAACGCCATGCAAAATAGTGAATTACACATCACAAATACCGGTGGTCATAGTTTACATACTGAAGAAAACACGAGACTCATCATAGACTTTTTAGAAAAGTAATAATTCCTTAATTAATCTCTAAAATCAAAATAAGGAATCGCAATATTCCTTACTTTTAAACCAAACTTAGAATCATAATGAGCAAGCCTTTTAAACTTCAAGATAGAATCGACGAAACCTATATAGAACAACGTAAATTGTTCATCTGGGGAATGGTAGATGATAAAACGGCACGTCACTGCGTGGATCGTTTATTATACCTAGATTCTTTAAGTAATGAAGAAATCACTTTTGTAATCAATAGTCCTGGTGGATATGTAACCGCAGGTTTTTCTATTTACGATACCATGCAGGAAATTAAAAGCCCTGTAAGTACCGTATGTAGTGGTCTAGCTGCTAGTATGGGATCGCTCCTACTTTCTGGTGGTGAAAAGGGAAGACGTTTTATTCAAAAACATGGTCGCGTGATGATTCACCAGCCTAGTGGTGGTGCTCGTGGTACGAGTGCTGATATAGAAATTACTGCTCAAGAAATTCTAAAAACAAAAGAATTAAGCGCACAAATCCTAGCAGATAATTGTGGGCAGACTTTTGACAAAGTAATGAAAGACTTTAACCGTGATTACTGGATGGGCGCAGATGAAGCTGTAAAATACGGCATCGTAGATGGAGTTTTATAAAGAATCCAGTCTATTACACTTATGTTTAAGCCACTTTATTGTGGCTTTTTTATTTTTACCTTTGTACGTGTCTGGTCTAGCGCAGTCGAGACCTATATCACTAAATTTAATATACCCGATTTTGTCAAAGACCTCTCGACACTTCGATAAACTTAGTGCAACGCTGTCGCTTAAAGTGACATTAAATAACCCTAGAACATCATTATGAAACTAACGCCATTCCACCTAGCCATTCCCGTAAAAGAGATTACGACCACGCGTGATTTTTATAGAGACACTTTAGGTTGTACTGAAGGTCGCAGTAGTGATCACTGGGTAGATTTTGACTTTTTTGGTCACCAGCTGGTAATTCATATTTCTGATAACGCACCTGGAGTTTCTAGTAATGCTGTGGACGGTAAAGCAGTTCCTGTACCACATTTTGGTGTGGTGCTAGAATGGGATGTGTTTCAAGCTTTTGCAAAAGCATTACAAGAAAAGCATATCAAATTCATCATAGAACCCTACATCAGATTTGAAGGATTACCTGGTGAACAGGCAACCATGTTTTTTCTAGATCCTAGCGGTAATGCCTTAGAGTTTAAAGCATTTAAAGATATGGATCAGTTGTTTGCTACTGAGTAAACCAGCTCACCGTTGATATAAGTAGCATCCACTTTAAAGGTAGGGATTTCGTTCACTGGAATGGTTATTAAATCTTTACTAGTAATGATAAAATCTGCAGCTTTACCTACTTCTAGACTTCCTTTTTCATCTTCTTCAAAATTTGAATAAGCAGCCCAGATAGTCATACCGCGTAAGGTTTCCTCGCGTGAAAGACTTTGCTCTGGTAAGAAACCACCATCTGGATAACCACTGGTGTCCTGCCTTGCTACTGCAGCATAAAAGGTAAGAAATGGATTCACCTGCTCTACGGGATAATCTGTTCCTAATGCTAACATACCAGATTCTTTTAATAAGGTTTTATAAGCATAAGCACCTTTAATACGTTGCGGTCCTACTCTATCTTCTGCCCAGTACATATCACTAGTCGCATGAGTAGGTTGTACTGACGGTAAAATATTACCAGCGTTAAAGTATTTAAAATCTTCTGGACTTACAACTTGTGCATGTTCAATTCTCCATCGCTGATTTGTTTTGTTGCGTAATAATTCCTCATAAGTCTTTAGCACCACATAATTTGCACTATCACCTATGGCATGTGTGTTCATCTGGTAATCTGATGCAGCTATGCGCGCTGCCGTTTCTTTGATTTTTTCTACAGGACTCAATAAAGCTCCATAATGATCATGCTGATCGTGATACGGTTCTTTTAATGCCGCACCACGACTTCCTAGCGCACCATCTGCATAAAATTTTACAGATCTTACATTTAAACGGTCTGTTTTTACGATCCCTTTATTTAAATAATAATCTAGGTTTTCTGGTGTATTGCTTATCATCACATACATCTTCATTTTAAGATCACCAGCTTGCTGTAAGCTATCAATCACTTCTATCACATCACGATGTAATCCAGCATCATCTACCGTAGTTAAACCATATTTTACGTTTTCTTTTTGTGCTAACAATAAAGCATTAATCATGTCTTGACGTGATGGCTTAGGATATACTGCTTCTACTAATTCCATAGGATTATCTACTAGAAGACCAGTAAGTTCTCCATCTTTCATAAGAATCGCGCCACCATCTGATGGTGTACTCTTATCAATTCCTGCTGCATCTAGCGCTGCCTGATTTGCAATCATCGCATGACCATCAATACGTGTTAAGGCTACTGGAATATCTGGAAACAGTTTATTAAAGACCTGATTAATAGGAAATTCTTTAACATCCCAATCGTTTTGATCCCATCCACGACCTATGATAAAATCGCGATTATTTACTTTTTGGAAATCTTGTACTCTTTGAATCACTTCTTCATAACTAGTGGTTCCCATTAAATCAACACGTTGTGCCTGCTGTCCTAGTCCAAAAAAGTGACAATGTGCATCTATCAGTCCTGGATAAATAAACTTACCTGTGGCGTCTATGGATTCAGTAGCTTGATATTGTTCTTGTAAACTAGTTGATGTACCCGTTGCGATGATTTCACCATCTTTAACTACCATAGCTTCTACTGTCGCAAAATCATTATCTACGGTGTAAATGGTAGCATTAGTAATCAATAAATCTGCGGTGGACTTTTCTTCACAAGCAATAAGTGCCATTGCTGTAATTAATAGTAAGAATCTTTTCATGGAATAAAGGTAGTTATTTTGGGTAAGAATTATCTGTATTAAAAGTATTGAGTCCATTTTAAATTAACAGTATGCCGCTTTGATAAGAAGCAAATTCTATTAATTGTACTTTCATATCGCATAAAGTATCAGGAGAAATTCCTATCGCATCACATTATCGCAAGTCGAACTCAACATTTTCACAAAGTTCAATGTATCTCTTCCCAAAATGAAATCACAATAACTACTACCCTATTTCTTATCTTTAACTTTCCAGAAAACAGCATCATTTTGAAACATTTATTCCTACTAGGTTATGCACTCCTAATTTTAACGACTTCTTGTAACGACCAAAACGTCGATATCAACATTGCAACCGCAGAAAAATCACTAACCAGTTACGTAAATCCATTTATAGGAACTGGTGGTCACGGACATACCTATCCAGGTGCAACAATGCCCTTTGGGATGATGCAACTATCACCAGATACGAGACTAGACGGCTGGGATGGATGTAGTGGTTACCATTACAGTGATGATGTGATATATGGTTTTTCACATACACATTTAAGCGGTACCGGTGTTTCTGATTATGGTGACATTTTATTAATGCCTACTAATAAGGAAGTGTATAACAATGGTGCAGATGGTAAAGAAGGTTACTCCTCAAAATTTTCACATGATAAGGAAAAAGCAAGTCCAGGATACTATGAAGTGCATCTAGATGATACTAATATTGATGTACGTTTAACAGTTACAGAACGTGCTGGTATTCATGAATACCGCTATAGCGAAAGCAAAAACCAATACGTCATCCTAGATTTACTCCATCGCGATCAATTACTAGAACACGATTTACAAATTCTCTCACCTACGCAATTACAAGGAAAACGATTTTCTAAAGCATGGGCAACAAAACAGATGTTGTTTTTCTATATAGAAACCTCTCATCCCATTAAAAACTGGGATCGTAAATATGAAAACGCACCAGAAGTTACTGCTCTAGAATTTGACAATCCTAACAACCAACCCGTCACCATCAAGATAGGAATCAGTCCAGTAGATGAGGCTGGAGCACGACGTAATCTAGAAACAGAAATAGGTGATAAAAGCTTTGACCAGATAAAAGCACAAGCTGAATCCATTTGGGAAAAAGAATTATCAAAAATCGTAGTACAAGATGATGATACAGATGCACTGACTAATTTTTATACTTCGTTATACCACACCATGCTAGCGCCCAATCTATATCAAGATGTTGATGGTCGCTATCGCGGTATGGATCTAGAAATACATGAAACTCAGGAATTTGATTACTATACTGTGTTTTCTATGTGGGATACTTATCGTGCCGCACATCCTTTATATACCATTATAGATGAGAAACGCACTAATGATTTTGTAAATACCTTGCTTGCTAAATATGATGAAGGTGGCATACTTCCTATTTGGGATTTAAGTGGAAATTACACAGGATGCATGATAGGATATCACGGCGTTCCTATCATAGCAGATGCTTACATGAAAGGCATACGCGACTATGATATTGATAAAGCTTATGAAGCGATGCGTCACAGCGCTATGCAAGACAAATTAGGTCTGGAATTCTATAAAAAGATAGGATATATTCCTGTAGAGCTAGAAAGTGAAAGCGTTTCTAAAACCTTAGAATATGCTTATGATGACTGGTCACTTGCTCAAGTAGCAAATGATCTAGAAAGAAAAGACGATTATAAACTCTTCACACAGCGCGCACAAAATTATAAGAATCTATTTAACCCAAAAACTAACTTTTTTCAAGGTCGTATTCGTAACACTTGGTTTGCTCCATTTACACCAGAAGAAGTCAACTTTAATTATACTGAGGCAAATGCGTGGCAATACAGTTTATATGTACCGCAAGATGTTACTGGACATATCAATCTGATGGGTAACGAGCAACGTTATGAAGAACATCTGGATGAATTATTTAGCGCACCTATGGAAACCAGTGGTCGTCATCAGGCAGATATTACTGGATTGATAGGCCAGTATGCACATGGTAATGAACCATCTCACCACATGGCATACCTCTATAATTTTATAGGAAAGCCTCATAAAACTCAGGAGAAAGTTCACAAGATCTTAACTACGCTCTACACTGCTGAACCCGATGGAATTTCTGGAAATGAAGATTGTGGACAAATGAGCGCCTGGTACGTTTTGAGCAGTTTAGGATTTTATTCCGTAACGCCAGGTAGTAATGAGTACATCATAGGAACACCACTTTTTGACAAGGCAACAATCCAGCTAGAAAATGGTAATACGTTTACGATGGTAAAAAATGGCTTTGGAATTTATGTAGCTGGTGTGGATTACGCTTTCGCGAAAGCAGAATTACAACCACATCCTTACTCCTATATCACACATGACATGATTAAAAACGGTGGGATTTTAGTATTCCACATGAGTGAAACACCTATGGAATGGGCAAGCGATAAAGAACACAGACCAGTTTCTGAGATTACAGATCATCAAATTTTAACTGCTCCTTACATTGAAAAAGGAAAAATCGCGTTTTCTGACTCTACTGTGGTCACCTTAAATAATTTAAATCCAGATGCTCGTATGTATTATGTGAGAGACGATTCTACATGGCAAGAATACTCGCAACCTTTTACGATGCATAACTCTGGTACTTTAACCGTTATGGCACGCACAGATCATCAACAAAGTCCTGTGATCACCACGTCGTTTTACAAGTATGATAAGAATATGAAAGTGACTTTAAATCATTCTTATGCAAATGAATATAGTGCTGGTGGGAATGATGCATTGATCAATGGAATGCGTGGTACAGAAGATTTTAGATCTGGTGCGTGGCAGGGAACGCAACATGAAGATCTAGATGCATTGATTGATTTAGGTAGTTCAAAAGCTATCACTACCGTTGAAGTTAACTTTTTAAAAGACCAGCGCAGTTGGATTTTCTGGCCTACTTTGGTTGAATTTGAATTGCTAGATGAACGTAAAAAAGTAATCGCTACAAAAACAATCCAGTTACCCGAGACTGGTAAAGTCGAAGAATCTAAAATCCATAATGTAGTGTGGAATACATCAAATGCTAACACTAGATACGTACGAATGAAAGCTAAAAATTATGGCAAATTACCAAAATGGCATTTAGGATATCCTTTTGACGGTACGGCATGGATTTTTGTGGATGAAATCACTATCCAATAGCAATTTGATTATTTGTATTTTGCTTTCTTTAATTATGCTTTCGCGAAAGCGTAACCCATAACTAACCCAATGCAACGCAGGAAATTTATCAAAAGATCATTACAAGGTGGCGTTGCCCTATCACTAGGAGCAACTATTATTGCCTGTACGGAATCATCAAAAAAAGAAACCGTTATGACTGGAACACATTCACCTATCGCTATATGCACTTGGGGTTTTACAAAAGCAAACGAAGTTGCTGGAATAGCATTAAAAAACGGTGATAATGCACTAGAGGCTGCAATAAAAGGAGTTGCAGTTGAAGAGGAAAACCTCAAAAACACCACCGTAGGAAAAGGCGGTGCACCAGATCGTGAAGGAAATGTCACATTAGATGCATGCGTGATGAATAGCAATGGCGACGCTGGATCTGTGGTTTGCGTTGAAAACATTACAAATGTTGCCGCACTGGCTCGTATCGTTATGGAAAAGACACCACATGTAATGCTAGCTGGCGATGGTGCTGAGGAACTAGCGTACAAACATGGTTTTCAAAAAGAAAATTTACTTACAGAAAATTCTGAAAAAGCCTATCGGGAATGGTTAAAAACCAGTGAGTATAAACCTATTATCAATATAGAAAATCACGATACTATAGGAATGTTATGCATGGATCACAATGGTGATATTGCTGGAGCGTGCACTACATCAGGATTATCTTATAAAATGAAAGGACGCGTAGGTGATTCTCCTATCATAGGTTCTGGATTATTTATAGATAATGAGATAGGTGGTGCTGCCGCAACAGGAATGGGCGAGGAAATCATGAAAACCGTAGGTAGCTTTTTAATTGTAGAATTAATGCGCCAAGGAAAAACACCTCAACAAGCCTGTGAAGAAGCAGTACGTAGAGTAGTCGATAAAAACCCTAATCACAAGAATTTTCAGGTAGCTTATATCGCTATGGACAAAAAAGGGAATACAGGATCCTATAGTATTCATCCTGGATTTGCCATGATGGAATATAAAGAAGAAATTAATACTCGTAAGGAATCAAAAGCGGCACTTGATTCATAAAAAGAAAACATGAAAAAACAATCTAATTACAACATTGCGTTTGCATTCTTAACCACTCTGTTTTTTATGTGGGGTTTTATTACCGTATTAGTAGATGCATTAGTTCCTAGGTTAAAAGCTGTTTTTGAATTAAGTTACGGACAATCGGTAATGGTTCAATTTGCGTTTTTTGGCGCATTTTTCTGTTTTGCGATACCGTCTAGTTATTTGTTAGAAAAGATAGGTTATCAACGAGGTATTGTAGTAGGTCTAGCCATCATGGGAATTGCATGTTTATTATTTTATCCAGCAGCTAGCATCAGAGAGTTCTGGATCTTTATTACGGCATTTTTCACACTAGCTGCAGGAATAACAGTTTTACAAGTAGCGGCAAATCCATATGTGACTCTTTTAGGACCGGAGCAAACTGCTAGTAGCAGATTGAACCTATCACAGGCTTTTAATAGTTTTGGCACTTTGCTAGCACCTATTGCCGGTGCGCTTTTTCTATTAAGTGATACAGTAATGGATAGTTCTACCATAGATGCATTAAGTAATGAAGCACAAAAAAAATATTATGCAAATGAGGCCTTAACTGTACAACAGCCATTTCTTATTATAGCTATCGTTCTATTCGTTTTGGCTACTGTTTTTGCATTTAAAAAACTACCAGCTTTGATCCAGGAAGCTCCTAAAGGCGGTTATGGAATACTACTAGGAAGAACACCTTTTATGCTAGGTGTTTTAGGGATTTTCATGTACGTAGGTGCAGAGGTTTCTATAGGTAGTTTTCTAGTCAATTACTTTGAAGAATTAGGTGTGATTTCTAGTATTAAGCAAAGTAACTTTTTAACTACTCTAGCAGATACATTATTGATAGGAACTGATATTAACGCAGTAGACGATAAAGCGATTTTAGGTGCGTTTGTAACCCTATATTGGGGTGGTGCGATGATAGGGAGATTCATTGGTGCTTTTTTAATGCGATTTATAAGTAGTGGTAGGTTATTAATGATTTTTGGAGTAATGGCGATCATCATGATTATATTATCATTCACTACACAAGGAATTGCTGCGATGTTTTTCATATTAGGAGTTGGTTTATTTAACTCCATCATGTTCCCTACGATCTTTAGTCTTGCTTTAGGTGGATTAGATAATTTAAAAGCACAGGCCTCTGGATTGCTAGTCATGGCAATTGTAGGTGGCGCTTTTATCCCTAAAACCATAGGAACCATTGCAGATCATTTTGGAACAGATGTTAATGGCATTTCTACAGACAAAGGATTAGGGATTGCTTTTTTATGTTTGATCCTATGTTATGGATATGTTGCTTATTACGGCTTTAAAAAAGCTAAATAAAACCTGTATGGGAAATTTCGCTTTCGCGAAAGCAGAAACAAATCATTTAGAAAGTAAAAAAACCCGAAAAGTTTCAATAAACTTTTCGGGTTAGTTACTTAAAAAATAGCTTCTCTATTTAACAATCAACTTTTGAGTGAATTTAGTACCTTCGTTATTGATCTCCATAATGTATACTGCTGGTGCCAGATTACTAAGATCTAATTGTTCTACCGTTGTAGTATTAGAGTCTTTATTAGTAATCATTTGTCCTAGAATTGTGTACAGCTTAATTTCCTTTTCTCCTGTTAATCCATTCATGTTGATATAAACAATACGGTCGATTACCGGATTAGGATATATCTCAATTAATCCAGCTAATTCTTCACTACCAGTGCTTAAAGTGCTGTTTTGATATATAATATGGAATCGATCTTGCGCAATGCTATCAGCATTTGACGCGTCTACTGTAAATGAATATGCGGTCTCACTAGTTGATGATAACATGGTAGTAGTGCCCATATAATTATCTACTAAATAGGCGTCAACTGCAACTAAATCTGTAGGTTGTGCTTTAAAGATATAATTTGCATGCCTATAAGTAGTTAGAGTTAATGGCGTCATATCTGTTGCTTGTGGCATAGCTCTAGACTCAATCGATAAATAATCTGATTGAATATTTACAGATAAAGTTTCGTCTATATTACTAAACTTAACTGCATCATTATCATCAACAGCATTTACTCCTGTAGTTAAATATTTCACTAAAATCGCGTCCAGTGGTATTTCCTGATTTGAACTATCTACAGTAAATAGTTGCAGTGATAGTTTACCGTCTAAGGTCTGATTCATAATAAAACCTGGTGGCGTTATTGAGTTATCCGGCTTTCTCACAATAAGGTTTGCATTTGCCTCACCTGATGATACCATAAAAGCAGATTGCGATGGCGCTAGAACACCTGGAACAAATCTAGAATTTACTGATGCAGGACCTATAAGCGTATTAGTTTGTCTATCATAAGTTCTATAAGCACCACGAGTTCCAGCTTGTGAATCCCATATAAAGTAAAAGTTAGGATCTACTGCATTGATATCTGTACTAGCAAGATTAAACAGTCCCGTCATCGCTGTACTTAATTCATAAGTATTTTGATACGGATTTGTAACTGAAACAAAATCACCTGCACTAAGTGATATTCCTGTATTGATAAAATCTGTATTCAACACTTGACCTGTGGTACGCAGCTTTGTAGAAGAGCTACTGGTACTGGATGTAAGATCCACCATACGATCACCTCTAATAAGTAACCTGTAAAAATCACCAGCATTAAACGTATCTGAACTTCCATTTGTCGATAGTTGAGCATCCCATGTCTGGTTGATCATATCCCAAGAATACATGGATGAATTATTAGTTCCTGTTACGTCAAATCCTCCAGCAGATCCGGCGCTTCCTGTAATATGAGTCCCTAAGCCCATAGAACTAGCGCCGTTCTCCTGCCAGTTTTGGAAAATTGTTGTGGTTGTGGTTAATGGCACACTTAATAATTCAAATGCTCTACGATCTGGGAAGTAATTTTCTATGACTACATCGCCATTAATAGTAAGCTGTGCACCACTTACAATAGCATATCCATTTACATCACTAGATAAAGTAACGGTAGATCCAGTTGTGTTTAATGTAGATGTACTTATAGTATCATTGTTGTAAATAGCATCTGTAATTGATACGGTTCCTGAGAGTGTAAGATTTGCATTTGCGAGTTCTAATATTCCTATTGTGGATTGTCCCATAGACCAAGTGTTAGAACCACCAAAAGCAACTACTGAAGATGAAGCAGCATTCAACATGCCGTTATTTGTAACTATACCATTTGTTATCAACTCTAAATTGCTCAACGTTAAAATATTTCCTGTTTCAATAATTAAGTTTTCAGCTCTAAAGTCAGAGCTAATAGTAACATCATCTCTAATAATCACATTGTCATTAAATCCTGCTGGGTTGGATAAGTCACTAGGATCATTAGGTGTCCAAGCACTGTTTTCATAAATGAAATCATTAGCGAACCCACAATCCGTACTAAAACTATTTGCAGCGTCTTTATTGGTCCAATTTATATTGGAAAAAGCCACGTCATCAACCAGAATACAGCTAAGATTAGGTGTATTCATACTAATAAAATTTGCACCACTTATGTTTGTATTTGATCCATTTTGCAAATTTAATTCTGTGATGTTAGGGTTATCACTAAGATTTAGACTAACAAGGCTCGTATTAGAACTTAGACCTAGTGAAGTAAGGCTTGTATTACTTGCATTAAGAGTTAAAAGGTTTGCGTTAGAGCTTACATCTAAAAAATTGAGGTTAGAAGAGTTAGATATGTCTAAATTAGAAATACTAGTATTACTGACATCTAAACTGGTTAGATTCATTAAAGTAGTCGTATTTAATGTCGAAACACTAGTATTACTTATATCCAAATTTTCAAGATTAACTGTAGATAGGTTGATATTATTGAGATTAGGAATCCCTGAAAGATCAAGGTCAAGTAATGTGCTTGAAAAAACAAAACCACTAGTAATAGTATTAGAAGTAATCTTTAGGCTTGCAAGGGATGATGTAAAGGCAAGAGAACTATTACCAGTAAAATTAATAGTGTGGTTAGTATTTAAAAGGTCAACTAATAATAATGGGACATCATTTACAGTTAAGTTGAGGTCATCGTTAATTAATGCTATGGAATTCAGACTTAAATTATTATTTAATGTAACATCAGTGAGGCTTGTGTTAGTACTTAGGTCTAATAAAGAAAGGTTTGAATTCTGTATATAGAGAGTTGAAAGACTCGTATTAGAACTAACATCTAAAACATTGAGGTTAGGAGAATATATATAAAAAAAAGAAATACTAGTATTACTGACGTCTAAACTCGTTAAACTGCTTAAATCAAACGTATCTAAAAACGAAATGCCAGTATTACTGACGTCTAAACTGGTTAGATTCCAAAGATTAGACGTGTCAAAAAACGAAATACCAGTATTACTGATGTCTAAAGTTTCAAGGTTAAATTTAAGAGAAAAGGAGAGGTTGAGGCTATTGAGATTAGGAATCCCTGAAAGATCAAGGTCACGTAAAGTATTTGAAGACACATTAACTCTAGTAATAGTATCAGAAGTAAGCGTTAAGCTAGGAAGTGATGATGTAAATCTAACAAACCGGTTACCATTTAGATTAATAGTGTGGCTCGTATTTAAAAGGTCTACAGATAGTGTTAGTGATCCACTATTATTATTTGCAGTTAAGTTTAGGTTATCATCAATTAATGACAAGGAACTCATGTTTAAATTATTATTTAATATAACATCAGTAAGGCTTGCGTTAGTACTTAGGTCTATTAAAGAAAGGCTTGTATTCTGTATATTAAGAGTTGAAAGACTCGTATTAGAACTAACATCTAAAACATTGAGGTTTGGAGAACTAGATATATCTAAATTAGAAATCCTAGTATCACTGATGTCTAAACTGGTTAGATTCATTAAAGTAGTCGTGTTTAAAGACGAAACACTAGTATTACTGACGTCTAAACTGGTTAGATTCATTAAAGCAGTCGTGTTTAAAGACGAAATACTGGTATTACTTATATCTAAAGTTTCAATATTAGGTATAACTAAATCGATATTATTGAGATCAGGAATACTTGAAAGATTAAGGTTACGTAATGTATTTGAAGACACACTAACACTAGTAATATTATAAGGAGTAAGCGTTAAGCTCGCAAGTGATGATATAAAAGCCACACTCTGGTTACCAAAAAGACGAATAGTGTGGTTAATCTTAAAAAGGTCAACAAGTAGTGTTAGTGATCCACTGTTACTATTTACAGTTAAGTCTAAGTCATCATCACCTAATGATAAGGAACTCAGGTTTGAATTATTAGTTAATACAACATCAGTAAGGTTTTCCAAAGTGCTTACATCTAAAGATGAAATACTGGTATTACTAATAACTAAAGTAGTTAAGTTCTGAAATCCTTCAATACCAGTTAAGTCATTAATGGCTGGGTTATTAATGGACAAAGTTGTAACACTTCTAATACTAGCACTAATTACACTACCATTAGGCCCAGGAGAATCTATCCCTAAGTTTATTAACTCTTGTTCAAAAGCAGGATCTGGGATTGATGTGAATAATTGAGCGCTAGCCGTAACTCCTGTAATAAAAAATAGCGCAATAAGTAATACTCTTTTCATTATTCTATAAGTTACGGGTAGAGAAAAAAACTAGGGATAAACATCCCTAACAACCATTACTCTTTTCGATGAGCAAGCTAGTTTTATTATAGCTGGCATCAAATACGTACCTGTACGTAATAACTACGTAGGGTACGTATAGGAAAATTTTGTAATAATTAAAAGAAGGTATTTCAGATCAACTCAAAAAGAATTGATTCAATCCTAAAGAAAGTGAGCATTTTCTTGAACCCATTTTTTAAGTGCATCATCGCTAGTATTTATCTCTAATTTTGAAATGATATTGCTTCGGTGTTTCTGCACGGTTCTTATAGATATACTTAGTTCTTCGGCTATTTGTTGAGAAGATAATTGCTTTGAAATGTAATTGATAATAATACGCTCTGATGATGTAAGTCGTTTGATCTTTTGAATTTCAGGAAGTACTTGATCATCTAAGACATCTTGAAATACTTTACTAAAGCATTGTTTCCCCTGATGAACTAATTTAATACAACGCTCTAAATCTTCAAAAGGCTCGTCTTTAAGTAAGTAACCCTTTATCTGTAGTTTTTGAGCTTGAGCTACAAAACCTTTTTCTTTATGTGAAGTAAGCAGGACAAAGGCTGTTTTAACTCCTTTATTTTTACACTTTTCAATAACTTCAAAACCTGAAAGTACTGGCATTTCTATATCTAATAATGCAACGTCTGGTTCCAATTCCATTATGGATTTTAAGGCTTTTGCACCATCTTCTGCTATTGCTACTACGTTAAAGCCATTAGAAGTTAATGAAGCATGCAGTCCTGCAAGTAACATAGGGTGATCATCTGCTATTATAATGGAAGGTTGATTCATGATTTTGATTTAGGAATCGTTGATTTTAATTCAGTTCCTTTTCCTATGACACTTAGGATTTCTAAATTACCATTAATAATTTTAATACGTTCCTCTAATGTTTTTAGTCCTAGAGAGTTTTTCATCAATTCTGTAGAGTTTTTGAATCCAGTACCCTTATCAATAATGGAAACATTTATAACATTTGTTTCACTAGTAATATGTATTTGTAGCGTTTTAGACCTTGCATGTTTAATTACATTTGAAACAGCTTCTTGAATGAATCTATATAAATTCAGTGTAGCTCTTTGATCTAAAAACCGATCAATGTTTTCAATCTCTAAATCTATAAACATATCAGTCTGTTCATCAATATCTTCTAGTAATTGCTCAACACTAGCTTTAAAACCAAGTCTATGAAGATTTGCAGGATATAAGTTGCGAGAAATGCTACGAACTTCCTCTAGTGTAGAATTAGTTAATACTGAGATATGATTTAATTCTTCATTCTGTGCTGTCTGTTTAATTAAAGTCAATTGTTGACCTACACTATCATGCAATTCCTTTGCAATTCTTGATCTTTCTAACTCTTGTTTCTCGATTAAATCCTGAGAAAATTGAACTTGCATCAATTTTTTTAATTTTTCCTGCTTTAAAAAATAGACTAAGAGTGTTATTATGGTTAAAGATATCAATACAATAAACCACCATTTTTTATAAAAAAAATCTTCTGAATTAATTTTCAACAACAACGGTTTTCCTATAAGTTCACCTGAAAAATCTCTTGCTCTTAGTTCTAGATCATATTCACCAGATGCAAGATTTAAAAATTGTAACTTTTTCTTATCACCTAAGGTTACCCAATCATTGTCATCAAGTCTGTATTCATAAGACTCATTACGTAACACATCTAACCCAGTAAGAGAATATTCTAGCTCTAACTGCTTATTTTCAACGGGTAGTTTGATGGTTTTCGCTTTCGCGAAAGCGGACTTATCATACACATCAACAAAAGAGTTTAACTTAGGATTAAATTTTCGAATTTTTAGCAAACTCAAAGAATCACGTGACTGCTGTGCTACTAAATCTTGAGGCACAAAATGATTTATTCCTGATAAACTACCAGCGAGTATACCATTAGAAGTATAAGATGCACTATATCTATTACCTTCATTATGGGACAAACCATCTTTAATTGAATATCTGGTAGACTTTTGAAGCATAGGATCAAAATGGACTAATCCATTGAAGGTAGAGATCCATAAATCATTTTCATAAGGTATAATCGTTGCAATCCCAGCATTCAAAGTATCTTCATAAATTATGGAAACGGTATCATCCTGTGGATTGAATTTTACGATATTTCCATCTCTAGTTCCTAATAAAAATCCATAGTCATTAAAATAATCTGATACTAGAAAATAGTTGTCTTTAAGACCTGTAGAAATAAGAGATGATGTTTTATCCTTAAGATTATATTTAAAGATTCCCTGTTGAGTCGCCGTTACTATCCATTCTTTGTCTTGATCTATTGATAAATCTATATGATTTAATGAATCTGTTTTTACCAATGCCTCAAAAGTTCTTGAAGCGATATTAAAACTCATTAAGTTATAATGTTTTGTCCCAGAGACAATAACACTATCATTTAACTGTTCTAGGCATTGAACTGGGTAATCGCGATAGGATATGGTATTACCCGTTTTCCTGTGTATTGCAACCATATTACCAGAAGAATGAGACCACAAGGTGTCCTTATCTACAATGATGTTTCTAGAAGAATTCAAAATAATTTCCTTACCATTTTCAAACACAGGAAATTTCATCACCTTTTTACTCAAGTGATTATACGAATACCAGCCACCATCTTCAGTTGCAATTAAGTAGTTTTCATCTTCAATGCGCTTAATTGCTCGCATTTGATGATCTAATAGAAACTTCTCAAACTGATTGTTAGAAAACTTATAATAATGAATTTCGTTTTTTGTAGCTAGCCATAATTCATTTTTTACATTTTGGGACCATAGTTGAATGGTTGTAGAATTGTTAACCGTATGACTATGGATAGGAACAACCTCTTCATTATCAATGGTTACTAGGTTAAGTCTGTCATTACTGATATAAGCAATTACAAGATTTCCAGAGCTGTCTTTAAAAGTTTTGAGAGCTGTTTTACCTACAAAATACCCGTCTATAATCACCTCAAATCTTAAGGTGTTTTTATTAAATTTATATAACCTATCATCATTACCCATAAAAGCATATAGCTCATTATCATGGATGAAGTGTTGCTCAATCCACAATTTATTTGAAATGAGGTTGCGCGCTCTATTAAAATTTTTATTTGAAAATCTTTTGACCTCTACACCATCTCTACCTGTAATAACTATAGGAAAGTATTTATCACTAAAAATGAATAAATCCTTAAATGCTATAAACTGAGTATTGCGGTCGATATTAATAACATTAACCTCATTTTCAAAAGAGAACAACGACCCTACCGTATGGTCTTCATTAAAATGTGATACATCTATTTTAGTACCTGTAGCATTAAGCAAATAATAATGATCTTCTACCTTCCTTACGTTTGCAACATTTTCAAAATCATTATTTTCAATATGTTGATAATTAGTGCTATTAGGATTAAATTCAACTATAACATCTATATTATCATTCTTTGAATATAGCAACAGTAACGAGTCCCGATAGGGTAACATTTTGCTCACCTGAATAGGTTTTTTTTGAAATTGAATATTAAAATTGTGGAAGTTTTTACCATCAAAACGTTGAAGAGAAACGGGACTGGATTTGGCAATTATTTCTCTATTGTCCAGCCTAGATCCAGAAATCCATAAAAAACCAAAATCATCCTGAACGATATCTTCCACATAATCTATAGATAGACCATCGCGAGAAGTAAAAACCTCGTGATAGACTTGACTATAAAGTATCGCCGAACAAAGAAGGCACAAAACAATTAGTGACGACCTTAACGTAGTCACTATGTCCACTCTTTTCATATCATTTCATAATTCGCTTAAAGATATCAATTTAAAGCAAACTGAATGTATTTCTTAAAGATCGTCTAATAAAAAACCCAACTCTACAGAGTTGGGTTGATCTAATGTCAATTTAAAGATATAATTATCCTCCAAAGTCATCAAAACGGATGTTCTCGTCTGGAATACCGAAGTCTTCTCCCATTTTTTGAACCGCCTGATTCATCAATGGTGGTCCACAGAAATAAAGTTCTATATCTTCTGGTGTATCGTGATGATTCAAATAGTTATCGATAACGCAATTGTGTATGAATCCCACAAAACCGTCACCTTCACCGTCTATTCCATCTTTAACTTTCCAATTATCTTCTTCTAACGGCTCAGATAATGCCATGTAGAATTTAAAGTTTGGGAAATCTTTTTCAAGTGCTCTAAAATGATCAATGTAGAACAATTCACGCTTAGAACGTCCACCGTACCAGTATGTTACTTTACGACCAGTTTTAACCGTACGGAATAAGTGATACAAATGTGAACGCATAGGCGCCATTCCTGCTCCACCACCTACGTAAAGCATCTCTGCATCAGACTCATTGATGAAGAATTCACCATAAGGTCCAGAAATAGTTACTTTATCACCTGGCTTTTGATTAAAAATATAAGAACTAGCGATACCTGGATTTACATCCATCCAGCCATTCTTCGCTCTATCCCATGGTGGTGTTGCGATACGTACATTTAACATAATATCACGACCTTCTGCTGGAAAAGATGCCATTGAATAGGCACGCTCCACTATATCATCGTTTTTCATAACTAGTGGCCATAAGTTAAACTTATCCCATTCTGCCTGAAACTTATCTGGCGTGTCATGCTCTTCAGGATGTGCTGTGATATCCATATCTTTAAAATTCACCGTACATTCTGGAATTTCAATCTGAATGTATCCACCAGCTTCATAGTGCATATCCTCTGGTAAACGCACTACAAACTCTTTAATAAATGATGCAACGTTGTAATTACGTACAACCTCTGCTTCCCATTTTTTGATACCAAAAACTTCCTCTGGAATCTCAATCACCATGTCTTGTTTTACTTTAACCTGACATCCTAATCTCCATCCTTCGGCAATTTCTTTACGTGTAAAGTGAGGTTCTTCTGTAGGAAGGATTCCGCCACCGCCATCTTTAACGATACATTTACACTGTACACAAGTTCCACCACCACCACAAGCAGATGGTAAGAATAATTTATTTGCTCCTAGTGTTCCTAACAGCGTATCTCCCGATCCTGTCGTAAGATCACGTTCTCCGTTTACATTAATGGTCACTGGACCAGATGGAGATAATTTTTGCTTTACTACCAGTAAAAGTGTTACTAATAACAATACGATTAGTAAAAAGGCTACAACTGTTGCCGTTACTGTTCCTAAAGTTCCTGCTTCTAAAATCATCATGCTCCTAATTTGCTTGCGTTAACTTATCATCTAACTCTGTAGTCGTAGTATCATCTGATAACTTATCTTCTAGGATAACAGATTTCTCAACCACTTCTTTTTTCTCTTCTTTTGCTTCATCACCACCGGTTAGCATTCCACCAAAACTCATGAAACCTATCGCCATTAAACCAGTAATAATAAAAGTAATTCCTAATCCACGTAATGGTGCTGGTACTGAACTGTAACGTATTTTCTCACGGATTGCGGCAATAGCAAGGATAGCTAGGAACCATCCTATACCTGATGATATACCATAGTTAAATGCAAGATCTATCGATGCTATCTCACGCGATTGCATGAAGAGTGATCCACCTAGAATCGCACAGTTTACTGCGATCAATGGTAAAAATATACCTAGAGAGTTATACAATGATGGAGAAAATTTCTCTATCACAATTTCTACTAACTGTACCATCGTTGCTATCGTTGCGATAAACATGATGAATGAAAGGAAACTTAAATCATAGCTTGCAAAATCTGCACCTAACCATGATAAAGCACCTGGTTGTAATATGTATTGATCCAGTAACCAGTTTAATGGTACAGTGATTCCTAATACAAATACTACTGCTGCACCCATTCCTACGGATGTTGTTACTTTTTTAGATACCGCTAGATAAGAGCACATTCCTAAGAATGTTGCAAAAACCATGTTATCTATAAAGATGGACTTAAAAAATAATTCTATATGTTCCATTTGATGTTGTTTTAATTACGCTTTCGCGAAAGCGAAATTGCTAAAAGCGTAGTACTTATAAATCTAGTCTTCTATTAAATCTTTGTTTCTAGCACGTTGTACCCAGATAATTAATCCTACAACGATCAACGCCATAGGAGAAAGTAACATGAAACCGTTATTTTCATAACCTATTGCGTATAATCCAGTTTTTGCGATAGGATCACCTAGTACTGAAATACCTAATAAAGTACCAGAACCTAATAACTCTCTAAAGAAACCTACTAGGATTAGTATAAAACCATATCCTGCTGCATTACCTATTCCATCTAGGAATGATCTATAGGGTCCATTTCCTAAAGCAAATGCTTCAAAACGTCCCATAATAATACAGTTAGTAATAATCAATCCTACAAATACCGATAGGGTTTTACTGAGCTCGTAAGCAAAGGCTTTAAGTACCTGATCTACAATAATTACTAGTGATGCTACCACTACTAGCTGTACGATAATTCTAATTTTAGATGGAATGATATTACGCATTAAAGAAATAACGACGTTACCTACACCCATAACAAATAGTACAGAAACGGTCATTACGATAGATGCCTTTAGCTCTGCCGTGATCGCAAGTGCAGAACATATTCCTAATACCTGAATGGTAATGGGATTGTTATCCAGTAAAGGATCTTTTAATAACTTGCTGTCTTTTTTAGATAGTAATGCCATTATTAATTCTTTAAGTTTTTAAAGTAAGGAACGTAAAGTCCTAAATCTTTTTTAATCATTGCTGTTACACCATCGCCAGTAATCGTAGATCCTGCGATCGCGTCTACTTCATAATCATCTTTGATTTTATTAGTAGGATCTGCATTTCCTTTTGCAACGGTGATTCCTTTAAACACGCCAGCTTCTGTCAATAAACGCTCACCATAAAAGTCATCCATGAAATAACGCTGCTTAATATTTGCGCCCAGTCCTGGAGTTTCACCTTTATGATCAAAGTAGGCACCTTTAACAATCATATCTTCATTAACAGCAACATAACCCCAGATAGCATCCCATAATCCTTTCCCACGAATAGGAGCTACATAAATGGTTTCACCTTCTGGACTTTTACCTACAAATAATGGTAACTTACGTTCACCTGTTTCTTTTTGTAGCGTCTGTTGTTTCTTAACATCGATTAGATATGGCTCTTGTTTTGTTTCTGCCATGTATTCTTCTCTAGTCTGAGTCTTAACAATATTTCCATCTTTAAAAGTTAATACTAACTGCTCAGTAACTTTTTCTTGGAACTCTTTTTCTGCTATTGCAGCATCTACAAATACCGCAGAACCTTCGTCGTTATTATTAACTCCTAGCGCATAAAGAATGTTTTGCTGCTTCTCTATCTTTTCATTCTGTGTTATACGATCTTTTAATGATGACGCTAGAAAGGCAAGAATCCCACCTACCACGCATACCATCATCACTGCAAAAATTATCGTATATGAATTTTTATCTGTTCTTTTTTCCATGATTAAGCGGCTTTAACTTTTAAACGCTTCATTCTTTTCTTTACGTTTCCTTGTACCACATAGTGATCAATAGTAGGCGCAAATACGTTCATTAATAATATCGCAAGGAATACTCCTTCTGGATAAGCTGGATTAAATACACGTATCATAATAGATATGAAACCTATTAAGAAACCGTAAATCCATTTTCCTTTATTAGTTTGCGCAGCACTTACTGGATCTGTTGCCATATATACCGCACCAAATAAGATACTTCCTATGATTAAATGTTGCCAGAACGGAACATCCATCAATCCGTAGAATTTACTCGACTCTGTAATAATACCAGCATCTACAACAGCATTAAAAATTAATCCCATCGCTAGCGCTCCTATTACGGTACTTAACATAATTCTCCAGCTTCCTATCTTAGAAAAGATTAAGAATGCAGCACCTATAATGATTAAAAACTTAGAAGTTTCTCCTACAGATCCTGGGATGATTCCCCAGAACATATCCCAGTAATCATAATTTGTCACACCGTTTTGAGCATACGTCCCTAAAATGGTTTCACCAGAAATAGCATCTAAATTAGTTTGACCAGCTGCGATCATTTGATCACGTTCTACAGCACCATGTACCCAAACCTTATCACCAGACATCCATGTAGGATAAGCAAAGAATAAGAATGCTCTAATGGTTAATGCAGGATTCAAAATATTCATTCCCGTACCACCAAAAACTTCTTTACCTATGACTACACCAAAAACGACTGCTACCGCTAACATCCATAATGGAATATCTACTGGTACAATTAATGGCACTAACATACCTGTTACTAGGTAACCTTCTTCAACCTCGTGTCCTTTTATAACGGCAAAAATAAATTCTACTAAAAGACCTACTCCATAAGAAACCACTACTAATGGTAATATGGTCCAAGCTCCTATTTCAAAGTTATCCCATGTCCAGAATGAAGCTCCTAAGAACCCATCTGCTGCCTCAATCATTCCTTGTGCTAGGTAATGCTGATAACCAGCATTAAAAATTCCAAATATCAAACATGGAACTAAGGCAATGATCACGGTATTCATCGTACGCTTTAAATCATCTACTGCTTTAATATGCGTACCATTGTGTGTTACCTCATTAGGCGTGTATAAAAATGTATGCAACGCATTAAAAGCAGGTGCCATTTTCTTGCCCTTAAAGCTTTCTTTAATTTCGTGTAATTTGCTTTTTAAACTCATTATCCTATTTCTTTAAGCATTAAGTCTAATCCTTCTCTAATTATCTTCTGGTGTGGCTGTTTAGATACGCACATAAACTCTGTAATTGCAAAGTCCTCTGGTGCTACTTCATACATACCTAAAGCTTCCATTTCATCTAAATCTTGATACATACATGCCTTAAGCAATTGCATAGGGTACATATCTAATGGGAAGTAGTTTTCATAATTACCTGTTACTACAAATGCGCGATGCTCGCCATTTGTGTTTGTATCTAAATCATACTTTTTATTAGGTGTTAACCATGAAAAAGTAAGTGCTCTAGATGGTGATATCTTATCAAAAACAGGCTTGTTCCATCCAAAGAATTCGTAATCATCACCTTCTGGAATAACGGTCACAATATTGCTATAATAATCTAAATTTCCGTCTTCGTTAATTTGCTTACCAGAAAGTACGTTTCCAGAAATCACACGTTGATTAGATCCTTTTTCAACTCCATCCTTGAGAAGAAAAGAAGAGACTTGTGCACCAGCAATAGTTTGAATGTAACGTGGCTTTGAAACTCCTGAACCTACAAAAGCAATCGTACGTTGTGGATTAAAGTTACCTGTTAAAAGTAACTCTCCTATGATTACAAGATCTTGTGCGGCAACTGTCCATACAGTCTCACCTTTATTCACAGGATCAATTTTATTGATTTGCGTACCTACATTTCCACTAGGATGTGGACCTGAAACTTTATGCAACGTAATACCATTTAATCCAGCTAGTGGTGAGTTGGCTTTTTTACCTACACTTACGTGTAATTGACCTTCTGTAAGCATTCCTAAAGCAGTAACAGCAGCTTGTAATTCTGATTCTTTACCAGCTAGTGTAAAATCTAAGTCTGCAGCAAGTGGTGCACTTGCATAAGCAGATACAAAAATCGCTTTAGGCGTGTTATCAGGATTAGCAATTACGTCATAAGGACGTTGTTTAATAAATGGCCAGCAACCAGATGCAAGTAAATGTTCTTTAACACTAGCCGCAGTAGCGTTACCTAGATCAAATTTACCGTGATTTAAATGCTCTTGCGTTGCCGCTGCTTTGATTTTGATCGCATCTATTCTACGTTTTGGTCCGCGTTCTACTTCAACTACCTCACCAGAAACTGGAGCGACAAATTTCATAGACTCATTAGCCTTATTATAAAATAAGGTTTCACCGGCCTTAACTGTAGTTCCCTCACGGGCAACTAACTTTGGAATAATACTGTGAAAATCTTCTGGTCTTACTGAATAATATTCACTCATAGGTGATTGATCTAACTCGTGCTGAGCTTCACCTATTAGTTTAATATCGAGACCTTTTTTAATTCTAATGTCTTTTGACATAGGATGATGGATTTAGTCCTTTTAAAAATCGTGCAAATTTACGCGATAAAACAGTCATAATCGGGCTGTTCAAATTTATTTAGAATAAATCTAAATAAGTAAATAATGTAGTTTTGGCATCGCTTTCGCAAAAGCATAATAAACAAGCACATAAAACGCTATATTTATCACAGATTTTTACACTTATGAGGTCGGTATATATTTTAACGATTACACTTTTAACAAATATTTTTCTACTAAACGGTCAGACCATGGATGAGGTTGTTGATGATCCTGACTATATTAAAACTGTAACGTTCAACAAATCGCCTGAAAATATGCTTCCAGTTTATAAGTTGGGAGAAACGATCAGAATTGAATTTGACGATGTCATAGGTGATGAGCATGATTACTACTATCAGTTTGAACATTACGATCACAACTGGAATCCTAGTAGACTATTTAAAAATGAGTTTCTAGAAGGAATTGATGATATGAGGATTTTTGACTATCGTAATTCATTTACTACGATACAACCTTACTCTCATTACATGTTAACCATTCCTAATCAGTTCACGCAGGGATTTAAGGTAAGCGGTAATTATATGATTCATTTTTATGATGATAAGCGCGAATTGATCTTTTCACGCAAATTCATGATCATAGAAAATGAAGCTCAAGTAGGCGTTGAAATTTTACGCGCTAGAGATAACAACTTTATCAATAGCCAGCAACGCGTTCAATTTTTTATAGACTCACCTACGATTAATTTCATTAATCCAGAAGAAACACTGCATACCGTTATAATTCAAAACACGGAGCTGGAGACCGCACTTTACGGTTTAAAACCACAATTCAATTTAGGAAACAGGCAGGAATACCGTTATGACAGTGAATCATCATTCTGGGCTGGAAATGAGTTTTTACATTTTGAAAACAGGGATTTTAGAGCACCTAATATGAATATAGATTATGTAGAAAAAAATGATCTTTATGAAGCCTTTCTATTTGTAGATCGCCCTAGAATAGGAAATGAGTACACCTTCAATCCAGATATTAATGGAAATTTTATTGTAACCACGCTTACTAATGAAGATAATGCTGTGCAGGCAGAATATGTAAACATTCATTTTGCATTAGCACCATTATTCAATCTACCACCAGATGCCAGTATTTATGTCATGGGTAACTATAATGCATATCAATTGCATGAAGAAAATAAAATGGTTTACAATGAGAAAAGACGTATGTATGAAGCTACCATTTTATTAAAACAAGGATTCTATAATTATAGGTATACTGTAGTTTATGATAATGGTGAACAAGATCCAGGATTCATATCTGGAAATTTATGGCAAACAGAAAACACCTATACCGTGCTTGCCTATTATAGAGAACCAGGTGGACGCTACGATAGACTTATAGGAATGGGCGCTGGTAATAGCGCTACTATTAGAAATTAAAACACCCAAGAATTTAATTCTCAGGTGTTTTCTAATTAATTAAATATCAAAACTGATGCTATTACCAAAAACACTAAACAAAATTGTAGTATAAACATTTTAAGATTTATTTCATTCTTATATCTGTATAAAATTAAGGAACCGAATCCAGTCATTACAGCGTAAAAGCAATATCTATACAAATTTTCATCTGGAATTGTTTCTAAACTAAACATTGTTAAACCAATTACAAGCAACATCCAATATACAATACCAAATTTTGTTCTTTTATCTATCTTTTTAAATAACATAATCATATCTATTCATTACATTGTTCCCATTGAATAGTACAAGTGTCTACCGAAGACAAATATTGAGCCGTTATTACTCCATAACAAATAACACCACCAATTACAGTCAAATTTAAAGCAGAACAACCTAAAGCTTCTAATGTATAAACCGCAGAAGCATTAATCACACAATTTCTCCTCAATCGATCGCAATTGTCATTACTCTGTGTTTGATAAAATGGAGCACTTGCAATTAAATCAGCTAGGCTACTTGAATCAAGTTCACTAATTTGATAAGTATCTTCTAAGTATAATAAATCACTCTTCCAAGCTTCTTGGAAATCTAAAAATTCGGATTGAGAAGAAAATCCTAAAGCGATTCTTAATTCTTCTAAATCAGTAGATTCCTCTCGCACAAATTGATTTAATGCAGTCAAATCAAATTCATTATTAGCCAACAAATCATTTCTTTCTACATAACTATTAAATATTGGATCTTGAACTATTCCTCCTTGTTTTGAATTTAAAGAAATTTGATCTTCGCTTGTAATCGGTTCATCCGAACAGGAATTAAGTATTAAACAGAAAGTTAATACTAGAAATGGTAAAAATTTTAAATTATTTTTTATAGTTTTATTTTAAAGTTAATTTTTCTTGCAAGAACTCCCCAAAGAAAAAAAAAGAAGTTGATACATAAAAAAAAAATAAAGATGAATAACATAACTTTATTATGTTTTTAATCTTTCTACTAACTAAATCTAAAAGAGTTGTTTAATTTAAAACTACTTAAACCTTCTGAATGTCAAAAAACTTACCTAGAAAACACTTTGACTTTCGCGGGCAACAATGCTTAAACTGTGAAACACCATTAGATACGGCAGATAAATATTGCCATCAATGTGGGCAATTAAACACTATAAAACGACTCGCTCTAAAAGACTTTTTTCAAGAATTCTTTGCAAGTTTCATTTCTTATGATTCTAAAGTATGGCGCACCGTTACAGACTTGCTTTTCAAACCAGGACAGGTGACAAAAGAATACTGCGATGGTAAACGCACTAGGTATGCAAATCCATTCCGATTTTTCTTAACCGTATCCATTGTGTTCTTCTTGATTTTACAAGTTGGAATTTATTTTAAATCAGACAATCCTACCTTCAATAACTCTAACGCAATAGAATTTAATTTAGGAGGTAATGATAAATTCCGTATCGATAATGATAGTGTCACTTCAAAAGAAGAAGTTTTAATGCTTCTTAAAAGCCAAAGAGACAGTTTAAAAGGTGCTAAAAACTTTATTCAAAAAGCTGCCATGGACGCTGCTATTGAAAAAATAGAAAATCAGGAATTAAAAATCACATCAATTAATGAGTATGCTACTCAATCTGAGCTAGACTCTATGTCTTATTTAGATCGCTTAGGTGAGCAATTAGATAATTATTACAAATACTTCAAAGAAACAGATAACTTTAAACCAGAAGACGCCTTAAAAAAACTCAAACATAGAGTAGATGATACTAACGTGTCACGATATAACAAAGCCATCAGGTTTCATCAAATAGGAAATAACCCTTCAGAAATCGCAAGTATTTTATTACCTAAAATACCGTTATTTCTATTCTTTTTTGCACCTTTCATAAGCTTAGTATTTTGGTTACTGTATATACGTGGTAAGTGGAATTATATGGAACACATGGTATTTAATTTCCATTTATTGAGTTTTATATTCTTAGCCATGTATTTCATATTAATAGAGGTTTTTATTTTTGACACCTCATACATAGCTAAAATATTCTTTATTCTCATAGGTCCATTTTATTTGTATAAAGCGATGCGTAAATTCTATGGTCAAAGAAGATTTAAAACCATCATAAAATTTCTATTGATTAACTTCGCTTTTGTAATTTTACTTACTGTTAGTAGCACTCTATTTATTTTAGGTAGTGTTCTTGCAAGCGTATAGACTATGATACAACAAATCACAAGAGGCATCAAAATTTCGGTTCATACCAGTTTTGAAGGTACATTTTATAAAAATTATAAGATGCACTATGCTTTTGCCTATGTGATTTCTATAGAAAATCAAAGTAAGAATTCTGTGCAATTAGTACATAGACACTGGAATATAAAAGACAGCTTAAGTCGCACAGAACACATTAATGGTGAAGGAGTGATAGGTAAAAAACCAGTAATTAAACCTGGTGAAACTCATACGTATCAAAGTGGCTGTTTACTGGCGTCACCTTTTGGTAATATGGGCGGTTTTTATTCTATGGTTGATTTCACCACTACTAAGCAGTTTACTGTTGACATTCCTACTTTTAAATTGAGCGCACCATTTGCTCTTAATTAAAAAATTCCCTGTTAAGATTTAAGTTTGTTCTATTACGCTTTCGCGAAAGCGTCATCATCACATCCCGATTACTTAAGATTACTTTAGGTCTTTACAAGTGTATAATTTGTATTTTCGAAACTTCTAAAATCAACGAAATTATATTATGGGAAAAGGATTTTTTCAAGTACCAGTAGCTGTAAATGAGCCTATTAAATCATACGCTCCTGGTTCACCAGAAAGAGAATCAGTACTAGCTGCCTACAAGCAATTATGGAATGCAAATACAGAAGTACCGCTATACATTAACGGTAAAGAGGTACGTACAGGAAATACTAGCGACATACGTCCACCGCACGATCATCAAAAAGTGGTAGGAACTTACTATAGAGCAGGAAAAAGCGAGGTTCAAGATGCTATTAACAGCGCATTAGCAGCACGTAAGCAATGGTCTCAAATGAGTTGGGAACATCGTGCTGGAATCTTCTTAAAAGCTGCAGAATTAATCGCTGGTCCATACCGCGACAGAATTAATGCTGCAACCATGATTAACCAGTCTAAGACCATTTTTCAGGCAGAAATTGATGCTGCATGTGAATTAATAGACTTCTTAAGATTCAATGTGCAATTCATGACAGAGATTTATGAAGAGCAACCAGAATCTACCAGCGATGCATGGAACAGATTAGAATACAGACCGCTAGAAGGTTTTGTATACTGTATATCTCCATTTAACTTTACTGCGATAGCAGGTAATTTACCAGCCAGTGCAGCACTTATGGGTAATGTATGTGTGTGGAAACCTAGTGATCACCAGATGTTAAGCGCACAGATTATTGTAGACATTTTTAGAGAGGCTGGAGTACCAGATGGTGTGATTAATATGGTAAATGCAGATCCAGTGATGATGACTGATGAAGTAATGACTCATCCGGATTTTGCTGGTGTTCATTTCACAGGATCAACGTCAGTGTTTAGATCGTTATGGACTAAAATAGGTGAGAATATTAATACCTATAAAACTTATCCTAAAATCGTAGGAGAAACTGGTGGTAAGGACTTTATCATGGCTCACTCCAGTGCAGTGCCTAAACAAGTGGCTACTGCTATAGCACGTGGAGCATTTGAATTCCAAGGTCAAAAATGTAGTGCTGCTTCTAGAGCATACATTCCTAAATCAATCTGGCCAGAAGTAGAAAAACACCTGCGAGCAGCTATAGATAGTTTTAAAATGGGATCTCCAGAAGATATGAGTAACTTCATTACTGCAGTTATTCATGAAGGATCATTTGACAAGCTAGAATCTTACATCAATAATGCAAAACAAGATACAGATGCAGAGGTTATCATAGGCGGAAATTGCGATAAGTCTAAAGGATGGTTTGTAGATCCTACGGTAATCGTAACTACTAATCCTAAATACGCAACGATGGAAACAGAACTTTTTGGTCCTGTTATTACCATTTTTGTTTATGAAGATGATGCCTATGAAGCTACCTTAAAATTAGTGGACGAAACTAGCGAGTATGCCTTAACTGGTTCTATTATGGGACAAGATCGTTATGCAGTACAGCAAGCTACTAAAGCATTAGAAAACTGTGCTGGTAATTTTTATATAAATGATAAATGTACAGGAGCTGTTGTAGGTCAACAACCATTTGGCGGTGCGAGAGCATCTGGAACAAATGATAAAGCTGGTTCTAAATTAAATCTTCTACGATGGGTTTCACCACGTATGATTAAAGAAACCTTTGTAACTCCTACAGACTATAGATATCCTTTTTTAGGAGAGTAGTACTCATTTAATTATAAGAAAACTAAAAACCAGTTGTTAATGCAACTGGTTTTTATGTTTAAACGACCTCATATTTTTTACACTTTAAAATAAAAAAGTGCATCATAAGATGCACTTTCTATTAATATTAATAAAGACTAAATACTAGTCAAAATCTTTGTTTTCACCTACGGCAGCCTTTTGTACATTAACTACTTCACCAGAAGCGTCAACTACAAAAGCAACGATATCTCCATTACTAGCTGTTAAACTAGAAGTTGTAGAAAAGGATACTGAATATTCTCCTCCACCTACTTGATCAGCAGCAGGGATAGCATCTCCAAAAACATCGGTAAACGAAGCTCTAAGAATATCATTGTGCTCAAAATTTGAAATAGTACTACCACCTCCAAAATTAGAAGTATAATTAGTTTGAGGTGCTATAACTCCATTTTCCAATAGAAAAACAACTAACTCAAGACCTGATTGATCTAGATCAAAACCTACCTTCACATCTGCAGTTATAGTTCCACCACTAGTAGAAGAATTGATCGCAAGACCTACTTCTTGACTCGTATTAAGAAGTTGTAATGGTTGATTAATATTCATTGCATTACCGCTTACCGAACTCCAAGTTGCTGCTCTATTTAATATCCCAGTAGGAAAACCTGTTACTCCAAATTGACTTCTCATTTGTGACTCTAATGGAAATGCCATTGAATCACCATTATGTACTGCGACAGCTATTACATTCTCACCATTAGCAGAGTTGTGCACGTCTATAATTCCTTGTGAAATACGTGGACACCATCCACACCATGCACCAGTGTAATCTTCAATCAGTGCTTTGGTTGTAAAAGATGGAGTTATAACCTCGATTTGAATTGTGTTTGAAACATCTGTAGCTAGAGCTGCAGAAGCATCTTTAACACCTACACCAGACATTAAAGCAGAACTTCCAGTAATAGGAGTACCGTCAATAGAAATAGTTGCTTGAGAAGTAACATTAGCACCTGATGCGTCAGTTACTATAAAATTTACAAGTGTGTTGTCATACACTCTAGACTTATCTACTTCAATAGTTAGGGATCCACTACCTGAACCACCTCCATTACCACCATCATCTGTAGATTCTGAAGTACAAGATGTAATTCCTATCGCTAGGAATAACACGATCATTTTGAAAAAGTTTGCTGTTTTCATTGAAAATATTTTTTTAACATGAATTTATATATTTCAAATATAATAGATAATATCAATATCTTCATAGTTTTAATAGAAATCCTTTGAATTCTAAGTAAGTAAACAAATTTGGCACGATAATTACTTTATTTCTATTTATAATTGCATAATTAATTCAAACATCCCATTATGAAAAAATTAATAATATTTATAGCTTTTTTAAGCTTCGCATTCGCACAATCTCAAACCTCATTGCCGGATCTAACCTTAAAGGATCTTAAAGGAAATGAGATTTCCCTAGCTTCTATAAGTGAAGGAAAAACAGTTGTTGTCTCTTTATGGGCGACATGGTGTGTTCCCTGTATTCGTGAATTAGACACTATCGCCGAAGATTACGAAGAGCTTCAAGAAGAAATGGATTTTGAATTAATAGCTATATCAGTGGATGACGCTAGATCGACTCGACGCGTGAAACCTGCTGTGATGGGCAAAGGATGGGAATACACAGTACTACTAGACCCTAATAATGACGTTAGAAGACATTTAGGAAATCCTGCTGTACCACTAACCATGATTGTAAAGGATGGCGAGATTTTATTTAGACATTCAAGTTTTACTCCTGGTGCCGAAGATCAATTGTTTGAAAAATTCAAAGAACTAGCTGGAGAATAACAATCATAACCCAACCAAATATGAACAAATTAATTTTTGCCCTGCTAACTATAGGTACGGCACAGCTGAGCTTTTCACAAGCACAAACTGGAACTTTTGCAGGTGGATTTGAGTCTAATTCTCAATGGTATCAGGACGATCAAGGTTTAGGAGCACTTGCGCCTAGAGATCAATTTAGAGCTAACAATTATTTTAACCTTAAATACTCTTACGACAAATTTAGTGCTGGAATTCAATATGAATCGTTTGCACCATCGCCATTACTTGGATATTTTGAAGGTTTTGAAGGTAATGAAATCGGTACATACTTTCTCAACTTTAAGCACAAAGGCCTAGATATTACAGGTGGACATTTTTACGATCAATTTGGTAGTGGTCTAATCTATAGATCTTGGGAAGATCGTCAAATTGGTATCGACAACTCATTAAGAGGAGTTAGAGTACACTATGAATTTAACGATTATTTTAATGTAACTGGATTTACTGGAAATCAACGTCTAGGTTTTGAAATTTCAGAATGCACAGTTACTGGTTTAAATACTGAAATTGACATCTCTCAAGCGCTAGATATTGAAACAGGTATAAATGTAGGTGCGAGTTATGTAAACCGATATCAAGATAGCGGTAGTCCAGATTTAAACTTTCCAGCTGATATAGGTGCTTATAGCGGTAGAGCAGATATTACTTTTGATAAATTTTTTATCGGAGCTGAATATGTCTACAAAGAGGCTGATGCTTTTGTTTTAGATGGTAATGTGAGTAACAATAACTATCAAGATGGTCGAGCTTTACTAGTAAACACAGGTTTTGCTTCAAAAGGTCTAGGAATCAACGGTACATTTAGAGCGGTAGAGAATATGACTTTTTATTCTAATCGTGAATTAGTAGGAAATGCTTTCTTGCTAGGAACAGTTAACTATGTACCTGGATACACAAAACAACAAGATTACGCTGTTGCAAACATTTACGTTTATAATCCGCAGGCTGGTGTTTCTCCTATAGAAGGCAAGGCAGGTGAAATAGGTGGTCAAATAGACATTTACTATACAGCAAAGAAGAAATCATTTTTAGGTGGTAAGTATGGTACTAAATTTGAATTTAATTTAGCACATTGGAGTGGTTTAGATGCTCAGTTTGATGTGCCAAACAATACTTATAACGCAACACTACTATCGCTATCTAATAATGAGCTTTACTTTAGAGAATATAGTGTTGCTGTGAAAAAGAGATTCAGCAAAAAACTTTCTGCGATTTTTACTGCGATCCAAACAGGTTATAATACTAAAATTATCGAAGGTGCTGGAGATTTCTTAAACGGGACATCACTAATTGCAGACGTACTTTACAAACTTCCTAATAGAAGAAGCATACGCATGGATGTTCAACACTTAACCGCAGATGCGGATCGTGGCAACTGGGCTGCTGCGACATTAGAATATTCTTTCAGTCCATCATTAAGTGTATATGCTCACGATCTTTACAATTATGATGAAACTGAAATCCATTACTATTCTGTAGGAGGAAGTTATACGCGTGGTAGAACTAGAGTCGCTTTAAACTACGGAAGACAACGCGCTGGATTAATTTGTGTAGGAGGTGTTTGTCGTTTTGTACCAGAAAACACTGGACTTACGATTAACCTTTCAACAAACTTCTAGATTTCCTCAATAATTAGAAATAAAAAAAGAGCCTCAAGTTGAGGCTCTTTTTTTGTAAATTATAGTGGTAAGTGTACCACTTTTTTGGTTTCAAAAAATGCTTCTTCAAAAGCATTTGGTAATTCATACACATCAGCATAAGGAAATGGTTTTAATTCTTCTTTTAAATCACCACCTTTTAAATAAAGAATCCCATTTTCCACTTCGTGATAACTATCCTTACGTATTTTATTACGAGTCCATTTTACAAAATCTGGCATATTTGTCACCGCGCGACTTACAATAAAATCAAATTTTCCTTTCACCTTTTCGGCACGTCCATGTTGAGTAGTCACGTTAGTTAATCCTAAGGCTTCTACTACAGCATCTACCACCTTAATTTTCTTGCCTATCGCATCAATAAGGTGGAATTGCGTTTTAGGAAACATGATTGCTAGTGGTATTCCTGGAAAACCGCCACCAGTTCCTACATCCATCACTCTAGTTCCACCTGGTGTGTTGGGTAAGCTTTCGCGAAAGCGCACTACCGTAACAATCCCTAATGAATGTAGGACATGTCTGGTATACAACTGGTCAATATCCTTTCTAGAGATTACGTTTATTTGGGCATTCCAGTGTTCATAAAGTTCACCTAGTTGTGCATATTGCGACATTTGATGATCTGTAAGATGCGGAAAGTATTTTTTTATAAGTTGAGGCACTGTCAATAGTTTGTGCAAAATTAACGATTAATAGTCTACCGATTAGGCAAAGAGATCCGTTTGAAATGATATTTTTGTTTTATAATCAGCATCGTTATGAAATCACAATTATCAGATCGTATAAATGCATTGCCTGTAAGTGCGACACTTGCTATGGCTGCAAAAGCACGCGAATTAAGATCGCAAGGAAAAGATATCATAGGTTTAAGTCTAGGAGAACCAGATTTCAACACGCCAGATTTTGTGAAAGATGCCGCGATTCAAGCGGTGAATGATAATTACAATTCTTACACGCCGGTTGATGGTTATGCAGAGTTAAAAGATGCCATCATCCTTAAATTTAAACGTGATAATAACCTGACTTATGATCGTGACCAGATTGTAGTTTCTACAGGTGCAAAACAATCCATTGCTAATGTTGCGATGGTATTACTTAATAAAGGTGATGAATGTATTTTACCAGCTCCATACTGGGTAAGTTATGCAGCTATCGTGCAATTAGCAGAAGGTACTCCTGTAGAAGTACGTGCTGGTATCAATCAAAATTTTAAAATTACACCACAACAATTACGCGATGCGATCACACCACGAACTAAGATGATTCTATTCTCATCTCCTAATAATCCTAGTGGTAGTGTGTATAGTCATGAAGAATTAACAGCACTAGCAGCAGTTTTAAAAGATCATCCACAAATTGTTGTGGTAAGTGATGAGATCTATGAGCATATTAATTACCGTGGTGGCCATGCAAGTATGGCCGCAGTGGATGGTATGTACGATCGTACGGTTACTATAAATGGCGTAAGTAAAGCATTTGCCATGACTGGATGGCGTGTAGGTTATATAGGCGCACCATCATGGATTGCTCGTGCGTGTAATAAAATGCAAGGACAAATCACTAGTGGAACAAATTGCATCGCACAGCGTGCGGTGATTACTGCTTTAGAAGCGCCAGTATCAAAAATCCAGTACATGATTGATGCGTTTCATAAACGTAGGGATTTAATCTTGAATTTATTGTCAGAAATTCCAGGCTTAGTAACAGATACTCCAGAAGGTGCTTTTTATGTATTTCCAGATGTAAGTGCGTGGTTTGGCAAAACCGTTAAAGGTAAAAAAATAGAAAACGCCACTGATTTTTCATTATTACTATTAGAAGAAGCACTGGTTGCGACGGTAACTGGTGATGCCTTTGGCGCGCCTAATTGCATCCGTATTTCTTATGCTGCTAGTACTGAGCAGATTACTGAGGCTGTTAAAAGAATTAAAGAGGTGTTGAGTTAGGTTAAAACTTGTTAAGCAGCGTGCTTTATAAGGTTGCACGAATGCATAAGATAAAAAATAGTAATCTATCAATTATATCTCCAAGGAATGAAATAGTATTTTTCAACTTTGTTACCTTTAAAATAGATTAGATATTTTTTTGAATATCCTAAATAATAAGTGGTTTCATAATTGGTTCTACCGTAACATTCATTCATATCAAAAACTTCAACCATTAAATAGTCTTTAGTAGGTTTTGTAAAGTGAATTTTAAAATTATCTTTTCTATTTTTATTAAAATTATTTAATTCCCTTTTAAGAGGATATTGATATTTTTTATAATTAACCTTCCCAGATATGATATGTAAAGAATCATATATTTTAGATTCTTCTTGTTTTGATTTATTCTTAGAAAGCACAGTTGTAAAATCAGATATATTAATATTTACAATAGTATCGGAAACAATAATCCTTTTATCGATAAGGTTTTTATCCATTAAGTAATTGTACGCATTCTTAATTTTCTTGTCATGATCCAAAGTAATATTCCTTTGTATGGAGGAACAGGATGCAACTAAAACAAGAGCAAGTACAATTATTGTTCTATTTAAATTACAATTATTCAAAAGATTTATTTTAAACATAATCCTACCTATTCCTCCAGAAAAACGGCGTAAATAAAATCAATACCGTAAACAGTTCTAATCGCCCGATGAGCATCAGGAAACTACACCACCATTTCCCTAGATCTGGTAATCCTGCAAAATTATCTACTGGTGATAAATCACCAAATGCTGGCCCTACATTTCCTAGCGAACTCAACGCGCCACCTATCGCCGTTTCAAAATCTAATCCCATCGCAGCAAGAACAGTTGCTCCTACAATAAAGGATAACATATAAAGGATAAAGAATCCTAGTACGTTAAAGACCACATTACTAGTAAGTGCTTTTTTATTATACCGTACGGGTAGAATAGCACTAGGATGTAAGGTGCGTTTAAATTCCATAATCCCATTACGTATTAGGATGATATGTCGCATTACTTTTACGCCACCAGCAGTAGATCCCGCACTACCACCTAAAAAGAACAAACCAAAAAACATAATGGTTAAAAAAGGTGTCCACATCGTGAAATCTGCGGTTACAAAACCGGTTGTTGTAATCACAGCAAGTACCTGAAAAAAGCCATGGCGCATCGCACTTTCAAATTCACCTAACTCCATAGGATGATTAATAGTAGATAATGACACATCTGCCTGAAAATAAATAAGGACACCTGCAATTACAGAAAATCCTATTACAAAACTAGCATACCACTTGAACTCTGTATCACGTATGATTTTTTGAAATTTCCCTTTAAAAGCAAAATAACTAAGGACAAAATTCATCCCTGCAATAAACATAAATAGTATGATGATCCATTGTATGGCTGGATTGTCATTCCAGTAGGCAACGCTAGCGTTTTTTGTAGAGAATCCACCAGTAGATAAGGTGGATAAGGCATGATTTACCGCATCAAACCATCCCATACCAGCAATACGTAATAGAATCGCTTCAACTGCTGTGAAACTAACATAGATTAACCAAAGTCGTTTTGCCGTATCTGTGATTCTAGGATGTAATTTATCCGCGCTAGGACCTGGTGCTTCTGCAGCAAATAGTTGCATTCCACCTATTCCTAATAAAGGAAGGATAGCTACTGCCAGAACGATAATTCCCATACCACCTATCCAGTGCGTCATACTACGCCAGAATAGAACACCTCGAGGCATTACCTCTATATCATTCATAATACTAGCACCAGTGGTTGTAAAACCACTCATCGTCTCAAAAAACGCATCAGTATAATTAGAAATCGCACCGGTAAACATATAAGGCATGGTCCCAGCAAGTGCCATGATTAACCATCCTAAGGTAACAATTAGATAACCTTCTTTTTTTTGTAATTCCTTTAAGTGATTGCGTGTTAAGAACATGACTAATCCACCTAATAGCATCGCAACACCACTAGAAGCTAGAATATCCCAAGCTTCTGATTCTTTATAAATCGCGCTTACTGCTGCAGATATTAACATAAAACCACCGTTGCATAACAGCAGCAATCCCATGATATGAAGAATGATTTTATAATTAAGCTTAGTCATCTACACAAACAACTTTTCTACTTTATTAATAGATCTAGGTAAGCAACAAATCACTACACGATCACCAGCTTGTATTTTAAAACTACCCAGAACAATATTACCTATTCCGTTACGAATCACACCACCTATAATAGCACTGCGTGGTATATCAATATCTTTTACGTACTTGTTACACATCACGCTACTAGGCTTTACGATAAACTCTAGTAATTCTGCATTCATGTTGTTAAGCTTAGTCATAGCGACAACTTCACCCTTGCGCACATATCTAAAGATATTATTTGCTGCAAGTAATTTTTTATTGATTAAAGTATCAATACCTATGCTATGCGACAACTGGAAGTAATCCATATTTTCTACTAGTGCTATGGTCTTATTCACACTTTTAGATCGCGCCATCAGGCAACTTAATATATTAGTCTCACTATTTCCCGTAACAGAAATGAATGCATCCATTTCATGGATACTTTCTTCATCCAGTAATTCTACATTACGCCCGTCACCGTTGATCACTAAAACGCCAGAAAGTTGATCTGCTAGGTCAAATGCTTTTTCTGCATCTTGCTCTATCAGCTTTACGTTCACACCAGCCTGAGACAGATGCTTTGCCGTTTGTTTTCCTATGTTACTACCACCTAGGATCATGACATTACGCATGTTATGTTTAGTCTTACCCGTAAGTTTATAGAGTTCATCCACACCATCTGTTGTGGTAATAAAATACACCTGATCACCTTCTTTAAATTGAGTATCGCCACGAGGAATTAATGTATACTGTGTTCCAAAACGCTGTATTGCAATGGGCATAAAATGTACTTCTGGAAAAATCTCACCAGCTTCTTGCACCGTTTTACCTACAAACTGTGCGGTACGTTGTAAACTTACACCTACCATAGTAAGTGCACCTTCTTCAAATTCATAACTGTCGTTAAAGGCGCTTTGACTTAATAGTAATTCTATTTCCTTACTAGCTAGTGATTCTGGCGATATCAATTCATCGATACCAAATTTTTCAAAACCTATCTCATGCTGGTAATCTATAAATTCTGTATTTGTAATGCGGGCAATAGTACGTTTTGCGCCTAATTGTTTTGCAAGCACACATACCGTAATATTAGTCGTCTCGCTACTGGTAACAGATATCACTAAATCTGCCTCATTAATTCTAGAATCTCGTAGAATTTGTATGGACGTAGCATCGCCACGCACAGCACGTATATCTAGATGAGTATCTGCATAATGTAGGTGTTCCTTAACAGGATCAATAAGTGTGATATCTTGTGATTCATAAGAGAGCAGTTTTGCAAGGTGAAATCCTACCTCACCAGCTCCTGCGATAATGATTTTCATAAAATCGTTTCTGTAGTATATCAAAGATACTGGAAACGTATAAAACTCAATAATATAAAGCTGTTTTTAGCATTTTAGTGTGGTTGTTTTGCTTTTTTTATTTCGCTTTCGCGAAAGCGGAATAAAGAAGTTTATACTGAGTTTATCGAAGTACGAAAGCGTAATTACAATAACATCACTACTCTACCTTATCTTTGCAACCTTAAAAGATCAAAGGTGGCTCAAGAGGTAAAACCCTACAACGAAGAAGACGGCGGAAAAAAGGAACAGGTAACGCGTATGTTTGACACCATAAGTGGTGAGTACGACGGCCTTAATAGGATGATATCGCTAGGATTAGACCAGAAATGGCGTGCTAATGTGGTAGATATGATCGCGGCTACACATCCAGATACGATTCTAGATATCGCTACTGGAACTGGTGATCTTGTGATTCAAATGGCTCAAAAAACTGATGCTAAAAAACTCATAGGTCTAGATATTTCTAGCGGAATGTTAGAAATAGGAAAGCTTAAGGTGACTAAAGAGGATTTAGACAGCCGCATAGAAATGATTCTAGGTGATAGTGAAAACTTACAATTAGATGATGATTGTATAGATGCGGTAACGGTATCTTATGGTGTGCGTAATTTTGAGGATCTTGAAAAAGGATTGTCAGAAATACGTCGAGTGCTTAAACCTGGTGGCATTCTAGTGATATTAGAAACTAGTGTTCCAGAAAAATTCCCATTTAAACAAGGTTACTTTTTCTACTCAAAATTGATTGTTCCTGCTTTAGGAAAACTATTCTCTAAGGATAAGATCGCCTATGGTTATTTATCAGAAAGCGCTTCTAAATTTCCATATGGTGAACGCTTCAACAATATTTTAAAGAAAGTAGGGTTTAATAATGTGAATCACTATTTACAATTTCACGGTGCGTCTACCATCTATAAAGCGATAAAGTAAGAAATGAGAACAGTAGTACTACTCTTAACCATGCTATTAACTTTTTCTGTTGTACAAGGACAACGGGTAAAAGAAAAAATATCTAATGATGCCACTGGTGGCTTAGGTCAAATTGACGATAAACGATATACATGGGGTTATTATTTAGGTCTTAATTCGTACGATTATAAATTTGACTACAATGAAGTAACAGATGATATCCTCACAGAAACCTCAATAGGTTTTAATGTAGGACTAGTAGGTGATGTAAAGCTTCATGAATATATTAATCTACGCTTAGAACCGGGAATTAGTTTTGTGACGCGTAATTTAACTTTTAATGATCCATCATTTACGATGCCTAATGATTTTGAACGTGAAGTAACTTCAACGTATATCAACGTTCCACTACTAGTGAAATTTTCTACAAAACGTTTAAATAACTGGAAGCCATTTATTGTAGGTGGCGCCTCATGGTCTCATAACTTATCCAGTAATGAGGAGAATCCTAATGATAATAGCACAGGACAATTCAGACAGCGTACTAATTTGTTTAATTACGAGATAGGAATAGGAATTGATTTCTACTTATTCTTCTTCAAGTTTACGCCTTCAATTAGAGGTGTATTTGCGATTAATGATGAGCTAATCCGTGATGCAGATCCTTCCAGTCCTTACACCGGTAATGTTGCCAGTATGCAAACTAGAGGAATTTTCTTAAACTTTACTTTTCAATAGTAGATCTTCTCCACTCTGCTAATAAAATCGACGTTGCAGTAGCAACATTCAGGCTTTCTGTTGTACTAAACGCTCCGTAACTAGGAATACTTATAGTATTACCCATTTGTAGTAATTCTGGAGAAACACCTGCAGATTCATTTCCCATAAGTAGGATTCCGTTTTTAGGTAAGGTTGTTTTATAAACACTAGGTGCATTCATCGCCGTGGCGTAAAGCGGTAACTTCTGTTTTTTTAAGTACTCTTTCAAATCTATATAATGGATACTTACTCTACCTAAGGATGCCATAGAAGCTTGTACACATTTAGGATTATAGACATCTACAGTTTCTAGAGAACAGATAATATGACGCACATTGAACCAGTCACACATTCTGATGATGGTTCCTAAGTTTCCTGGATCTTTAATATCATCTAACGCAACGACTAATTCGTCATTAGGTAAATCAAGTTCTTCTGGGATTTTAAAAACAGCTAGATAACCTGGTGCTGTTTTCATCATAGAAATTTGATCCATTTCTTTTTTAGAAATAAGCTCTACATTTAAATGATCTAGATGATGGTTACCATCTTTAACTAAAATTTGTTCTAGCTCTAGGTTAGTTTGGGTTAATTCTTGAATAGATTTATATCCTTCTACTACAAAAAGTTGATGTTGCTCACGATTCTTTTTTCTAGAAAGGCTTTTGATTAGTTTTAATCTACTTTTTGTAACCATATACGTATTTTTGAGCTCCACTTATGAAGAACAACACTTTACATGCAAAAATAGCTTTATTTATATGGCTTACCATAATACTGGTTTCATGTAATGCAGTTAAAAGAGTTCCTTCTGATCAAAAGTTACTTGTAAAAACTAATGTGGTGGTGGATAGTATTGCGCCAGAAAGTGGTATCGTAGAAAACAATCTTGTTTTTCAACCTAATAAACGGATATTAAGTATTCCATTAGGATTACATGTATATAATCTGGCTAGACCTAATAGAGATTCTATTTTTCTTAAGCACCTACAAGAAAACCCAGAACAAACTAAGCGTAGAAATAACTTTCTATCAGAAAAACAACACATGCGCTTAGGTGAATCATTGATAAAGTTTAATCAATGGTTGCGCAATACTGGTGAAGCTCCTTCGATTATTACAAATGAAAAAATTACGATTTCAAAGGAACGCTTAAAATCATATTATTGGAACAAAGGATGGTTTAACGTATCAGTAGATCACAAAATTGAAGATCGTTCTAAAAAACAACGTGCAGCTATTACATATTACGTTACTAAGAATGATCCTTATATCATAGATAGTTTAATTGCAAAAATTGAATCGCCTGCTGTAGATACGATTTACCAAAAAATAAAAAGAAACGGCTATGTTACCAGCGGTGAACAGTATAACACTAGTAACTTTAATTTAGAACGTGAAAG
Source organism: Nonlabens sp. (assembly GCA_020630715.1). Taxonomy (GTDB): domain Bacteria; phylum Bacteroidota; class Bacteroidia; order Flavobacteriales; family Flavobacteriaceae; genus Nonlabens. The sequence goes on along the minus strand of JAHDIQ010000008.1, from coordinate 94,081 downwards.
ACTTAATAAGGAATTCCGTAATAACGGTCTGTACTACATGGGTAAAGAGTATATTCAATTTGAAGGCGATACCGTAAAAACTAATAATAAAGCAAACATCAGGTTGCTTATTAAAAATAGAGAAATAAAAGTAGCAGACTCTATAATAGAAAAACCGTTCTTAAAGCACCATATAAGCAAAGTAAACATCCTGCCAGATTATCAAAATGCCCTAGATGAATTTATAGTTCCTGATACCACTAATTATGATGGTTACAATATTATAAGATATGGTAAGCGCAAGTATAAAGATGAGGTACTTACAGACGCTATGTTTTTTCATGAGGGCGATATGTATCGTGATCTAGATAGAGATCGATCTTACAAGCGTCTGACCGAATTAAAAAGCTTTGTTTATCCTACAATTAGATACATAGAAGATCCGGCAGATACTACTGGACAAGCCTTAATTGCAAATGTTCTCCTATCTTCACAAAAACGTTTTCAACTGCAGTATGGTACAGAAACCACTCATAGCAATATCCAGGCCTTAGGTATAGGAGTGAACACTTCTTTGTTAATCAGAAATCTATTTCGTGGTAGTGAGTTATTAGATATTAACTTTAGAGGAAGTATAGGTGCGAGCTCAAATACGGCTACTGGTGATTCTAGGTTTTTTGACCTACAAGAATTTGGTGCAGATGCACGATTAAATCTTCCTAGACTATTTCTGCCATTTGATACAGATCGATATATTCCTAAGTATATGTCACCTAACACTAAAATAGCTGCAGGTTATTTTAGCCAGACTAATATAGGACTAGACAAGACCAGTTTAAATAGTAGTTTAAGCTATGGATGGCGACCTACGGCTACAAACTCTGTAAAACTAGATCTCATAGATGTACAGTTTGTAAACAATCAGGATCCAGCAGATTTCTTCAACGTTTATTCAAATACCTATAGAGGACTTAATGCAGTTGCAGAAGAATTAGGAATCAACAATCCTATTTATTTAAATGATAATGGTGATTTAAGTATTCCAGAAGGAACAAGACGCTTTACTAATGATGTTTTAAATGGAACCATTGCCACGGTAGATAGTCAGTTAGAAACAGTTCGAAATATAGAAGAACGTAGAGACCGTTTAACACAAAACAATCTTATCATTTCTACCAGTTATAACTGGGCACGTAATACCCAAAAAGGGATTTATGATGACGACTACTCATCAATGAGTATTCGACTAGAATCTGCAGGAAATGTACTTGCGGGAATTACCAATCTAGTAGGTTCTCCAGAAAATGAAAATGGTAATAGAGAAGCCTTTGGTGTAGAGTTCTCACAATACGTAAAAACAGAAGTCGATTACATAAAACACTGGCAACTTTTTAGTGATGACGTATTTGCGATAAGAGCGTTTGGTGGTATTGCTATTCCTTACGGAAATTCAAACAACATTCCTTTTATTAGATCTTTTTTTGCAGGTGGACCTAATGACAATCGCGCCTGGCAAGCCTACGAATTAGGACCTGGTAGAACTGGTGGTATCAATGATTTTAATGAAGCAAATATGAAAATCGCGCTTAACGGTGAATACCGTTTTACGCTAGCAGGAGCTTTTAAAGGAGCCTTATTTGTGGACGCCGGAAATATCTGGAATGTGCTGGATAATGAAGATGATCCAGATGCACAGTTTCAATCACTGGAAGATTTAGGTGCCATTGCAGTAGGAACTGGCTTTGGTGTGCGATATGACTTTGATTATTTTGTGATTAGACTGGACGCTGGTTTTAAAACCTACAATCCTGCTTTACCAGAAGGAAGACGCTGGTTTAAAGAAATATCACCATCTAGAGCAGTCCTTAATGTAGGAATCAACTACCCATTTTAAGCACGCGTTTTTTACTTACTTTTGTAGCTCAATTTAAGAAACTATGAGTCACAATATAAAACCTGGTGTAGCTACTGGGAACCAAGTTCAAGAAATTTTTAATCATGCAAAAGCTAATGGCTATGCGTTACCAGCGGTAAACGTTATAGGTAGTAATAGTATGAATGCTGTCATGGAAACTGCCGCTGCTTTAAACGCTCCAGTAATTATTCAGTTTTCAAATGGTGGTGCGCAATTTAATGCGGGAAAAGGATTAGGAAATGAAGGACAGCGCGGTGCTATTTTAGGTGGTATTGCTGGTGCACATCACGTTCACCAAATGGCAGAAGCTTATGGTGCAACGGTGATTCTTCACACAGACCATTGTGCTAAAAAATTACTTCCATGGATCGATGGATTACTAGATGCTAGTGAATTACGCTTTCGCGAAAGCGGAACACCTTTATACTCTTCACACATGATTGACCTAAGTGAAGAACCGCTAGAGGAAAACATAGAAATTTGTAAAAGATACCTAGAGCGTATGTCCAAAATGGACATGACCCTAGAAATAGAACTAGGAATCACTGGTGGTGAGGAAGATGGTGTAGATAATAGCGATGTAGATGAATCAAAATTATATACACAACCAGAAGAAGTTGCTTATGCCTATGAGGAACTTAAGAAAGTAAGTGATCGTTTTACGATTGCAGCAGCTTTTGGGAATGTTCACGGTGTTTATAAGCCAGGAAATGTAAAGCTTACTCCTAAAATCCTGAAAAATTCACAGGAATACATTACTCAAAAATATGGTGTAGAACATAACCACATAGATTTTGTATTTCATGGTGGTTCTGGATCTACTCTAGAAGAAATTAGAGAATCTATAGGTTATGGAGTAGTAAAAATGAACATTGATACAGATTTACAATGGGCATTTGCCACTGGTATTAAAGGTTATATGGATACTAATAATGATTTTCTACTTTCGCAAATAGGAAATCCTACAGGAGCAGATTCACCTAATAAGAAATATTACGATCCACGTAAATGGTTACGTATAGGAGAAGAAAGCTTTAAAGCGCGTTTACAAAAAGCCTTTGAAGACTTAAATAATGTGAATACGCTTTAATAAGTTTAAACTTAAGTTTAAGTTTAAAACAGCAAAAAAACAACGGCTCAATTATTATAAGTTCACTAATAACAGTTAACTAGACAATATGACTTGGTTTAAAAGAGATAAAAAAGGAATCACCACGCCTACAGAGGCAAAGAAAGACACACCTAAAGGTTTATGGTACAAATCGCCTACTGGTAAGGTTGTCGATTCAGAGCAATTGAAAAACAACTTCTACGTAAGTCCGGAAGATGGATATCACGTGCGTATAGGTAGTAAAGAATACTTTGAGATCCTTTTTGACGATAATAAGTATAAGGAGTTAAATCCTAACATGACTTCAAAGGATCCATTGAAATTTGAAGATTCAAAGAAATATGCAGATCGTCTAAAAGCGGCAAAAGAAAAGTCTGGTCTTAAAGATGCTGTACGCACGGTAGTAGGTAAGTCTGGCGGACATGATCTAGTAGTAGCTTGTATGGATTTTGCTTTTATAGGTGGATCTATGGGAAGTGTGGTAGGAGAGAAAATTGCTCGTGCGGCAGACCATTCTTTAAAACACAACATTCCATTTATGATCATCTCAAAATCTGGTGGCGCACGTATGATGGAAGCAGCATTGTCTTTAATGCAACTAGCAAAAACGAGTGCAAAACTGGCCCAACTATCAGAAGCTGGAATTCCTTATATATCACTTTGTACAGACCCTACAACTGGTGGAACGACTGCATCATTTGCTATGCTAGGTGACATCAACATTGGTGAACCAGGTGCGCTGATTGCTTTTGCAGGACCGCGAGTGGTACGCGATACGACTGGTAAAGAATTACCAGAAGGATTCCAGACTGCAGAGTTCTTATTAGAAAAAGGCTTTCTAGACTTTATCGTCCCTAGACACGAACTAAAAGAAAAAGTGAATTTGTATTTGAATTTGATTCTCAATCGTGAGGTTGGAATTTTATCTTAAACATCACAACAGTACATACAAATAACAAAGACATGGTATCAGACACATTTATATATCAATTAAATATGCAATAAAAAAGAACTAGCGGTTGTAAGAATTCTCAACAAATTCGATATAAGCATTAACACATACCTCGTAGAAGACTAGATAAAACTGCGAACTCCTCTATTCTAAAAAACTACTGTTAGCATTACTAACAGCAGTTTTTTGAATATTTAAACAAAGCATATATAATATAAATAGAATACTATGTCTTTTTTGCAGGAGAAAGTGCTATAAAAACATTGATTATTGGAATTAAAAATAACCACTTAAGAATACCTGCCTCATTCAGTCGACGGAAGCCTAAAGTTATTAAGGGTACTAAAAATATTAATCTCACTAGAAGACTAACACTTTCTGGGATACCTAAAGGTTTTTTAAAAAAACCAAGAACAACGGCCACGAGAATCGTAAAAAAAAAGAAAATAAAAAATTCTTTTTTGTTGGCTTTTCCAGTAGTGTTCAAAATTTGTTTGAACGGTTCAATTATATATTTCATAATTTTAATTTACACAATTTGTTTCAATACAAGTGGCTAATTCTTCGGCAGCGCAAGCATAAAAACCGAAGGAACAAATCAATCTTGAGACAACTGATGCCTCAAAAAGGTTATGACGAACGCACTGTCTTAAACCTTCGTAAGAACATTCATCCATCCCTGGGTAGTCATCATCACAATGCCTATCATGAGGATTTTCGCAATCAGACTCTACCACCACACCTGATTGTATAATATCTGTTCTAATAAGGACATTATTATCATATATTTCTAAAACTCCATTGACTTCCTCAACATTTTCGAACAAATAATTTTCTAAATCAAAATTATTTTGTTGAGGCAAATAAAGATCAGTATGAAAGGACACGTGTAATAAATCTTCTTTTGCGTTTTCAGGTGTAGCAATACCTTTTTCATTACCCAAATCGAATGTGCTTATGGTCTCGGACTTATAGACATACTGGAAAGTGTTGTTTTTGCTGACAATCTCTAATTTATCATCCGCTACGTATTCTTCATTCATGTTTTCCTCACTACAAGAATTCAATACTACACAAAAACTCAATAATAAAAACGGTAAAAACCTAAAATACTTTTTCATTTCATAAATTTTTAAAAGTTATCAGTTATTTAAATTGTCTTGCAAAACTTTTCAAAACAAAACAAAAAAAAATGCTTTCTTCCAAGGCCTTAAGAACTCTTTAAATCAGTTTTAAAATATTTTTAACCTATTGTTAATGTGGTGTTTAATGAAATTTATTCCAATTATTTTTAATTTTTAAACAAGAGACTGCATTTCTCGGCTTAGCCGAGATTGCAGTATGTGGTTACGACTTAAAGCTCCTTTCCTTGGTTAAGGAAAGGTGGACTCGGTCTAAGCCGAAGACGGAAAGGTTTGAAATTGAAATGATAATATCGATTACTCGTTTCCATTCTCCTAGACATGCCAACTATTGGTGTTGGCATTGTCTTAAACACTAAACACAAATTAAAACATGCCAAGACGAATACTTGGCATGTTGATAGGAAAAAGTAAATGAAATAAATTAAGCATAGCAACAACTTAAAAACCAATAAATAAAGCTATATTTGCATCCGCTTAAAAGAACACCTTTTAAGCACTGTCAGATCACCTGACGTACATAATATTCATTATTTAAAATAATTTTGGCATGTATTTGAGCCCAGAAAAAAAAGCAGAGATCTTTTCTAAGTATGGAAAAGATGCAAACGACACCGGTAACACAGATGCGCAAATCGCATTATTCACTTACCGTATCAACCACTTAACAGAACACCTTAAGCAAAACCGTCACGATTTTAACACAGAGCGTAGCCTGGTTAAACTGGTAGGTAAAAGACGTTCCCTTCTTGATTATAAAATGAAGAAAGATATCGTTGCTTATCGTGAGTTGATTAAGGAATTAGGTATTAGAAAGTAATAAATTGGGGACATTACGTCCCCTTTTTTATACCATAACATTCAGGTGAGTCCTGATTACGCTTTCGCGAAAGCGTAATAAAAATATCCATCGCGACACAGCGCAATCATTGCGCTGCAAATCAAAGCTGGTTTCTCATAAAGTCAGATACATGTAATTCGAGTTCGAGCGAAAGTCGAGAACCGAATTCATGTCCATAACGCCTTCTCTACCACACACAACTTGAGATTAACGTTTAATATTTTTTATGAAACCACAAGTTTTTAAACAAGTGATTAAAATGGCTAATGGGCCAGATATCACTATTGAAACTGGAGCACTTGCAAAACAAGCGCATGGATCTGTCGTGATCACATGTGGAAAAGCAATGCTACTAGGAACCGTAGTATCTAATTACAGATCTACAGGTTTAGATTTCCTACCACTTACTGTAGATTACCGTGAGAAATTTGCCGCAGCTGGTAAATATCCAGGCGGATTCTTCAAACGTGAGGCACGTCCTAACGATGGTGAAGTACTTACCATGCGCTTAGTAGACCGTGTATTACGTCCACTTTTCCCTAAGGATTATCACAGTGAAGTACAAGTAATGATTCAATTAATGTCTCATGATGATGAGGTAATGCCAGATGCAATGGCTGGTCTTGCTGCTAGTGCGGCGATTCAATTATCAGATCTTCCATTTGAATGTCCTATTTCTGAAGTGCGTGTTGCACGTGTGGATGGAGAGTTTGTGATCAACCCTAGTTATGCACAATTAGAAGTTGCAGATCTAGAAATGATGATAGGTGCTAGCGCAGACAGCGTGATGATGGTAGAAGGTGAGATGGAAGAAATCTCTGAAGAAGAAATGATCGCAGCAATTAAAGCTGCTCATGAAGCGATCAAAGATCAATGTGCTGCTCAAGTTGCCCTTGCAGAGCAAGTAGGTAAAAAAGAAGTACGTGAGTATGAAGGTGAAGATGAAGATGCTGATATTGAAGCAAAAGTTCACGAATTCACTTATGACAAAGTATACGATGTAGCTAAAAAAGGAAGCGGAAAGAAAGAACGTTCTGCTGCTTTTGGAGAAATTAAAGAAGCTTTATTCGAAACTTTTGATGAGGCAACCGTGGAAGAACGCGGTAAACTTATAGGTAAGTATTTTGATAAGTCACATAAGAAAGCAGTACGTGATGTACTACTAAATGAAGGTATCCGTCTAGATGGTCGTAAGACTACAGACATACGTGATATCTGGTGTGAGGTAGATTACCTTCCATCTACTCACGGTAGTGCGATTTTCTCTCGTGGAGAAACTCAAGCGCTAGCGACAGTAACATTAGGAACTTCTAGAGATGCAAATGTGATAGACATGGCATCTCAAGAAGGAGAAGAGCGTTTCTATTTACATTACAATTTCCCACCATTCTCAACAGGTGAAGCGCGTCCACTACGTGGAACCTCTAGAAGAGAGATAGGACATGGTAACCTAGCACAACGTGCTTTAAAGAAAATGTTACCAGAAGATTTACCTTATACGGTACGTGTCGTATCAGAAGTTTTAGAATCTAATGGTTCTTCTTCTATGGCAACCGTTTGTGCCGGTACTATGGCTCTTATGGATGCTGGTTTACCTATGAAAAAACCAGTTTCTGGTATTGCCATGGGATTAATTACAGATGGTGAAAAGTACGCGGTACTTTCAGATATTTTAGGTGATGAAGATCACTTAGGAGATATGGACTTTAAAGTAACAGGTACTGAAGATGGTATCACCGCTTGTCAAATGGATATTAAGGTAAAAGGTCTTTCTTATGAAATCCTTACAAATGCTTTAATGCAAGCACGCGACGGACGTATGCATATCCTAGGGAAATTAACAGATACTATTGCAACACCAGCTGCAGATGTGAAGCCTCATGCTCCTAAGATGGAATCTATGGAGATAGAAGGTAAGTACATAGGTGCTGTGATAGGACCTGGTGGAAAAATTATCCAGGAGATGCAAAAAGAAACCGATACGGTTATCAATATTGAGGAAGTGAATGATATGGGTGTGATCGAAATCGCAGGTACAGATCGTTCTAAGATTGAAGCAGCTCTTGAAAGAATTAGAAATATCATTTTTGAACCAGAAGTAGGTAGCGTTTATGAGGTGAAAGTTGTGAAGATGCTAGACTTTGGTGCTGTAGTAGAATTTAAGCCTGGTAAAGAAACCTTACTTCACGTAAGTGAGTTTGATTACAAGCGTATAGAAGACCCATCTACCGTATTAAGTGTAGGTGATGTACTAGATGTGAAGTATATGGGCGTAGATCCACGTACTAAAAAGCAAAAAGTATCTCGCAAGGCCTTAATGCCTAAACCAGAAGGTTGGGTTGAGCGTCCACCACGCCAGCGTGATGATCGTAGAGGTAATGATCGCCGTGGCGGTGGAAGACGTGATGACCGTCGTGGAAACGATAGACGTCGCGATGATAAACCACACCGTGATAATGATTCTTCTTCTGAGAGTAAATCTGAAGAGTAAATTGCATTTCGAGCACCTCAATGCTTGCAATTATTATAACCTTAAAATCCCTCTTGAAATTTCAAGAGGGATTTTTTGTTATTGTTTATTTCGCTTACGCGAAAGCGGAACTTTATCAATTATGTTGTTATCAATCATTATCTAATTGACTGAAAACATGTACTTTCTTAAAACCACTTCCTGCACCATAAAATAAGATCATACCGCCGCTTTGACTGCCGTAAGAGAGTAATAAATGATTTTGATTATCCAGACCTAGTAAAATTCTATTCTCCCAATGAATATAAAATATAGGCCAAAACGGATAAATTTTCTTAAGTCGATGTGTTAAGAAACCATACGCTGTGATTTCTCCTTTTAATTCAAAAGACTCTATTTCCAAACCATCTTTTACTAATGAAATATAGATCGCTGTGGAATCTATAAGAGCAATTTTTGCTTTCGCATTATCTACCATACGCTTCTTATAATCAAAAGATGTATTACTTTTTAAAAGATTATATAAATTAGCATCATATCTACTATCTGTGAGTTCATAAATTCCTTTAATATCAGTAGATACTATTTCACGATCCTGCTTCTGTACCGCTTTATGTAGCGATTGAGCTGTATAACAACTAGAGCATAGAACACAAATATTTAGTAATTGAAGTAGTGATTTCATGATTATGATTTTCGACAATAATAATTCGTTAATCACTATTCAAATGACGTGAATCGCATGTAATAGTTTTAATTTTTGTGGTTATCACAAACACAATGGTGCCATCTCAAATGTATGTAACAAAAAAAACACTTATAAAGCGTTTTAATAATTTGCAACTTATTTATTATCTTTAAGTTAGGGATAATTAATATTGACTATTATTCCCGTTTGCAATTAATGAATAAAATTTAATGATCAAAAGCACATGTAATTCAACTATTGGACTTACAGCAGCCTTTTTGTTGACTATAATTCTACATGAAATAGCGCATTATTTAATGTCCATAGCACTTAATTATGAAGCTGTATTATATCATAACAGAGTTTTTACTAAAACGACTGGTATCAAAAGTGATGAAGTTTTAATCGCTGGAATCGCTCCTGTATTTTCACTAGTTCAAGGAATTGTAGCCTATAAGTGCGCTAAACTTCTTAAGACAAGTTCAAAATCATTGTTCATGTTATGGTTTGGTCTAGCTGGAATGATTACTTTTTTTGGTTACCTAATAATAGCACCAGTAGTTACTGTGGGTGATACTGGAAAAGTATTTAATCTACTTAACATACCTATTTCGATTCAGATCATTATTGCAATTTTATCTCTGTTTACAATAACGATCATTTTAATCAAATCTACTCCAGAATTTGAAAGATATGCATGGGAAGATTATGGTTCTATTCAAAAAAATAGAAAGAAATGGTCTTTTTCGCTAATTCTAATTCCTCTTCTTATCACCATTGTTATAGTCTCTCTTTTTCAATTTCCTATCCCGCACATTGCAAGTATTATAGCAACTGTATGTACTCCATTCTCCATAATGGCAGTTTTCGGAACATTTATGGGTAAAAAAGAAAAAATAAATAAAGATTTAGATGGTACATCAATAAACAGTCAATTTTCTTACAGTTTAATTATTCTATTAATAACAATAATCGCTCTTAATAGATTCCTTGTTTACGGATTATAAATCGCTTTCTGGATTTTCTTAATTTAACTGGTATTTATTAGTTGGAGAGTATAAGTCCATTTTAAACAAATTGCTATTGATAAAAATATCCGTAAAACAAATGACCAAGACATCATTGTTTTTAAAACAAATATTGAAAACATCAATGCATAATTAATATATCCTAGTATGAAATATTTACATGATAAATCGCGACTACAATCTATCAGTGATGGTATGTTTGCATTTGCAGCAACCCTAATTGTAGTCTCATTAGAGGTGCCTAAATCATTTCAAGATTTAGAATCCATGCTTACTAACTTATTAAGTTTTGCTCTAAGTTTTTTTGCACTAGTTTTAATCTGGATTACACATTACAACTACTTCAGAAAAATCAAAAAGATAGATTACATTATTATTATACTGAATTTCATTCTATTATTCGTGCTTCTTCTTTACGTTTATCCATTGAAATTCCTTTCTAATTTATCGATAGGTGCAACTGATAAAATAAATCTGAGTCAGTTTGCCAAACTCTGGATATGGTATGGAGCTGGATTTGTAATCATGTTTATAACGACATCACTAATGTATAGGAGACAGCTACATGAGAAATTTGATACTGTCATTAAAAGCGACATGCTTTACAGTGCAAATCATTTCCTAATTATTAGCATGGTGGGAATAATATCAATTGTTTTGGCATACTTTGAAATAGGAATAAAAATAGGCTTGCCAGGTTTCATTTATGGTTCTATAGGTTTATTCATATTCCTTTACGGTAAATATCACGATAAAAAATACTCAGAAGAAAAAAATGAAACTCAGGAAGTTGAAAACAACTAATTATTAATCTTTTCAAAAAGCAAATCCCTCTTAAAAATTCAAGAGGGATTTTTTTATCACTTTCGTTTCGCTTTCGCGAAAGCGAAATAAAACTCTAACTTTGCACAACGATAAAACTTCCATCATGCCTAACTTAATTGCCCCATCCATTCTAGCCGCAGATTTTGCTAACCTACAACGAGATGTAGAAATGGTCAATCGCTCTGATGCAGACTGGTTTCACATCGATATTATGGATGGTGTTTTTGTACCTAATATCTCTTTTGGGATGCCAGTTCTGAGAGATATTGTGAAGCATGCGACTAAAACCATAGACTGTCATTTGATGATTATAGATCCTGATCGTTATGTAAAGACTTTTGCAGATTTAGGTTGCGATATTCTTACTGTTCACTATGAAGCGTGCACGCATTTACATAGAACGCTACAGCTCATTAAATCGCACGGTATGAAAGCTGGTGTGGCTCTTAATCCTCATACTAGCGTGCATTTACTAACCGATACCATTCAGGACATAGACATGGTGTGTTTAATGAGTGTGAATCCTGGTTTTGGCGGGCAAAGTTTTATTGAGAATACCTATGATAAAGTGAGCCAACTTAAAAAACTTATTGAGCATAAAGGTTGTGATACTCTAATAGAAATTGATGGTGGAGTAACTAATAAAAATGCAAAACAACTGGTAGACGCTGGCGCAGATGTGCTAGTCGCTGGTAGTTATGTCTTTAAATCAGATGATGCTATAACTACGATTAAGGATTTACGAGCAATGGTGAACTAGGCTTTAGTCGTTTAGTTGGTGAGTCTTTTAGTTGTAAGTACCTAGATTATACACTTAATAGTTTATAACTGGATGGAGACCAACAGTTCGTTTTATTATACTATTTTGGGCTCAATCAGTTGATTCCATAATAGATTTAGTTTTCTTTTAGTATAGATGTATTAAAGTGTGAATTATCTTTAAATATGAAGTATAATTTCATCTTATTTTTTATTTTATTGATACATTACTCAAACGCGCAAGATCTGAGTAAACATCAATGGAATGACCGAATTCTACTGGTCATAAGCGAGGATTTTAAAACTGACCAAATCCCTAACACTTACTTAAATCAGGTCAATGAGCTTCAAAATCATATCGATGGTCTAGCAGATCGTAAAATAGTTATCTATTACATATTGCCAAATGAATACCGTTGTGTAAATACTAGGAATCGTAATGAGACAAGTTGGATTAAAAGTGATTCTTTATTTTCCCTATACCATCAGGAAAAAACACCTTTTAAAGTCGTGCTTATAGGTCTGGACGGTTCGATTAAAGAGACTAGAACTAATCTATTTTCTACTCAAGAATTATTCACCATCATTGACGGTATGTCTATGAGAAAAGCAGAAATAAGAAGAAAAAATTGATGTTTTTACTGAGGATAACGCTCTCTAGTAATACGCATCGACTCTTTAAGTAGCTCTTTTAATTTATTGATATCAATATCTGCCAATTTATTGATATAAATACAGGACTTCCCTAGTTTAACCTTACCTAGTTCTGCTTTCTTTTGATCTAACTCATCATCATAAGCTGCTGCGTAGATAGCGATGTTTTTGGTCCTAGATGCAAAGCCAATTAAGAAGATATCTCCTTCTCTACCGCTATCATACTTGTAATGATACTGATCATAACCGAACATATTTCCCCACATCACACATTTATGACCAGATATTTCCTGCATGATTTTATCTAGTTCTATACAGTCTAATCGTTTTTGCTCTGGTTTGATTTGAGCTAAATAATCTGCTGGGCTTTGTTGAGTTGGTTTGGTTTTATTTTCTGACATGGTTATTAGTTTTGGAGTCTTTGAGTCTTTGAGTTTGTAAGTTTAAGCTTGTATTGTTTTGAGAGTAATTAATTCCCGTAGGTTTCCAGTTTGGGCAGAATTAATCCACCTATGTTCTTTAATTATAACGGAACGAATTCCGCCCTTACTTTTGCTTTCGCGAAAGCGAAATCAAACTATTTTTTACCACTCAACAACTCCATCAAATCAGGATCTTGTCCTAAAAGGACTGCTTTACTATTTATTCTTCCTTCTAGCGGTCCATTTTCTAATTTTAATACACCACGCGGACATACCGCACTACAAATACCACAACCTACACAACTAGAACGGATGATATTTTCGCCCTTTTGGGCATAAGCTCTTACGTCTATTCCCATTTCACAATAAGTAGAACAGTTACCACAGGATATACACTGCCCACCATTTGTGGTAATTCTAAATTTAGAAAACAGACGTTGTTGCATTCCTAAGATCGCCGCCATAGGACATCCAAAACGACACCAAGCTCTACTACCTAAAATAGGATAAAAACCGGTACCTATCACACCAGAAAAAATAGAACCTATTAAAAATCCGTAAGTGGATCTTACTGCATAATGTTTAAAGAAAAATAACGATTCTGTACCTGCCATAAAATGAATGGCGATAAATGCTAGAATAATTACTAGAAAACCTATCGCACCGTATTTTGCATCTTGTTGTAATTCATCTCTTTTAAATATCCAGATAAGCGCAAAAAGCACCGTAAGAAAAACAGCAACGCTTATTAAAAAGCTCGTTGCGGTTAACCAGTATTTCCCATCATTTCCTAGATAAGAATGAATCACACCTACAGTAGAGATTACTGCAAAAACCAAAACTGTATGTATTAACCAGCGCTCTATTTTCCATGCTCTAGTAGATTTATCAGAGAGCTGTCTAAAGGCATCACCAGCAGTTTCTGCCAGTCCACCACAACCACAAACCCAACTGCAATACCAGCGCTTCCCATACTTATAAGTCAATATAGGTGTGATCACAAAGATGGATGCAATCCCAAAAAGCAACATCGTTAATCCTAAACTACCATTTGCCAGTAGCTGGTCGATATTCCACTGATCAAAAAGGTAATAATTTAATGGCCATACATTTTTAAGATCGTAATAAGGTAAATCCTTTGTAGCATTTAATCCAGCCATAATCTCTGGAATAAAAAACGCAAAAGCCGTCTGGAAAAACATCACGCTTCCTGTACGGATCACCTCATAACTGTTATGCCTATATTTCCAGATAAACTTGATCCCAAATGATAGAATAGCAACTGTATATAAAGTTCCGTAAACAAACCACTGGCTTGCTGGTTTCCCTTTCAACAAGTATGACAATGGATCAAATAAACCGATTAATCCTGTATTTGACGCTCCATTTGCTCCTTGCCCTAACAATTCTGCATAGAAATAGAGAACGATGTAAAAAGAGGTTAGAAAAATGGCGAGTACCCAACCGTAAAATCCGCGACTGGATAAGTCTTTAAACCATACACCATCGTTTTTAATACCAGCTTGTTTGTTGCCGTATTGCGCTTTTGCGAAAGCGATAACACCACCACATATCAATACTAAAGAGGCAGTGAGCCACGCACCTTTCCATGGTAGATTCACGTTAAAAAACGCCAGAACCAAAATAAACAAGCCGATCATTCCTATAGCGCTCGCTACTTTTTCTGACCTAGACAGTGCCTTAGGCGGTTCACCCGTTAAGGACATATTACGTTGATAAACACTCATATTTTATAGTTTTTTCAGGCTTTTACAACCTGTATGGATGGTAATTAATTTATGCAGTTGCGTTTTGTGTAGCTTGAAACTCTTTTTTGATAAGGTCAAACGGTCTATTAAAAAACTCTGGATTAAAACAGGCCTCTTTTAAACTTGCTACGACCTCATCTACAGTTTTCTGATCTGTAAGCCATTGATCAAAAACCTCATGCTTCATCCTGATTCCAAAGGTGTTGATCCCAATGAATTTTCTGGTTGCGACATCATATTCTATGGTTACCGCTCTCACTCCATCCTCATGTTCCCAGTGAAAATGTGCGTGACCTTCCTTAGGATTACTCCATACCCAACCGTAAGTTTGATATTCAATGTCAAAGAATTTTGCGCTATTGAACCAGTGTCCTGGATTCCATTGTGTAGGATTACCGCAAATAGTTTGCGCTAGCGCTTCTCCCATCATACGACCTGTGTACCACACCGCTTCTATAGGTTTACGCTCTCCTACTGGCTCGCGTTGCTGGGCACAATCACCTATGGCATAAACATCTTTTACACTCGTTTCTAGATGTCGATCAACTAGAATACCGCGTTGTAATTCTATACCAGAATTTTCTAGAAATGAAATACGTGGTCTTACACCAGCGCACAGACCTACAAAATCACATGGAATGGTTTCGCCTTTTTTAGTAATGATGGCTTTTACCTTTCCAGAATCATCTGGAATGATTTCGGCCATTTCTTCTTCTTCTCTTAAATCAATATGGTGAGATTTTACATGTCTAGATATCAATTGCGCATTAGGCATAGGAAGTACGCCACTCCAGAATCCTTTTTCACGTATTAAAAATGTAACGGGAATATGTCGAGACGCCATCATCTCTGCCAGCTCTACTCCTATCAGTCCACCACCTATGATGACGGCACGTTTACATATTTTATTATTAGGCGCTGTGATTTCTAATTGTTCCAGATCTTGTTTTGAAACTAATCCTTGAACACCTTCTAAGTCCTGACCAGGCCAGCCAAATTTATTTGAAATACTACCAGTAGCGAGAACAAGCTTATCATAAATAATATCACGACCAGAATTGAGATGCACTTTTTTAGCTGTTGTTTCTACGGTATGAACGTAATCATGAACCAGTTCAATGCGGTTTTTTGACCAGAAATCATTTTCATACGGTTGCGTATGTTCAAATTTCATGTGTCCCATATACACATACATTAGTGCGGTACGTGAGAAAAAGAACTCTGACTCGGCACTAATGATAGTAATACGTTTATCAGATAATTTACGGATATGTCTCGCAACGGTGACGCCAGCGATGCCATTTCCTATGATGACGATGTGTTCCATGTAAGATTGTTTAATCTTTAAGGACACAAATTAAGAAATAGTTATCACAACCATAGTTATAAATTTAACTAATCGTCTTATGCATTCTTCCCGTTATGGCTTTCTTAAACATAACCTAAAGCAGGATTATAGTTAGATCTAACCATTATATTTACTGCATATTTTAAATATTCATGCGTGCAATAGTTGTTATATTAACTTTAGTAATTACACTAAGCTGTGAAAACTTAGAATCACAAGTGCCTGAAAAAATCAATGGCATTACCCTAGTTGCTACAAACAATCCTATAGATTCAATAGCGATTACTCCTATTGTAAATTTTAATGCAAATTATGCAGTCATTGTTCCTTACGCATGGATGAAAAGTCTGGAGGAACCGCAGATTTATTATGATGAAAATCGTGGCGACTGGGGCGAGAAACCTCATGGTGTTAAAAAAACCAATGCATTGATGAAAGAGCAACAATTAAAGGTGTTGCTTAAACCTCAACTATGGATAGGTCGCGGTGCTTATACTGGTGATATCAATTTAATATCAGAAGCAGACTGGAGCATACTGGAGCAAACCTATACAGATTACATCATGCGATTTGTCCATATTGCAGTTCAAGAAAATATTGAGATGTTTTGTATAGGTACAGAGCTGGATTCCTTTGTGAAACAACGTCCTGCTTATTGGGATCAACTTATTAAAGACATCCGTGAAATTTACAAGGGTAAATTGACTTATGCGGCTAATTGGGATAATTATGATCAGGTACATTTCTGGGAACAACTGGATTTTATAGGTGTAGATGCTTATTTTCCTATGAGTGAAGAAAAAACGCCGTCGCTAGCTAGTATAAAAGCATCGTGGGAAAAATGGAAAGTTGATTTGAGTTCGCTTTCGCGAAATCGGAATAAAAAAATCCTTTTTACTGAATACGGTTACATTAGTGCAGATTATGCTGGTAAAGAACCGTGGAAAAATGCTGGTGACGACCGTGCGGTAAACCAGCAAGCGCAAGCAAATTTGTTCAAAGGTTTATATGAATCTATATGGAATGAGGAATGGATGGCTGGTGGTTTTATATGGAAATATCACGCAGAACAAAGTAGATGGCGTGGATTTGAAAAGCGATTTACACCACAGGATAAAATGGCACAAGAAGTGATTATTAAAGCGTATGGCAGTTATTAATTATACGTCATATTGAAAAACCAGAAATAAAACATCAATAATTACATGCTCATTAAAATATATCCGTTTCTTATCGTGTTCCTGCTAATTATCGGGTCTTGTAAGACTTTATCTATTCCAGATAATGAACCATTAGATCATATCGTTTTAGTTACAGGAGATACCTTATATGGTAAGGTAGATTATTTTAAGGAAGAATATGTGATTAGTGAATTTTACAGAAAAATAAGACTCACAGATACTAAGGGAAAGAAGAGAAGATTTAAGAGAAAAAACGTGGTGTCCTATCAAGTGGATGGTGCAAATTATGAAAGCTTCATGCTAAAAGAACAGTCAAGGTATTTTACTAACGGTAGTGTAATGGAAACCAGATACGTTATGGATAATGATGGCGACCAGCATTTTTTAAAAGTTGGTAGCAAAGGGAAATTACAGCTCTATCATTTAGAATGGATTGATAGAGATAATAATGATTTAACATCCATGGATCTAGTAAAAAAAGCTGATGAAACGTATTTTTTACGTTCAAGTTATGGTGTATGGAACGTGGCAAAGAAAGCACTGAGTAATTACTTATCTGACTGTCCAGAGGTTCAAAACAAGATATTAGAAAAGGATTTTAAATATGTATTTCAAGTTGTGGATTACTACAATGAAAATTGCGAATAGAGGATTTAGAATTTAGAATTTAGAAAAATTATAGTTTTAAAAGACTAACACTCAGCGGAATTTATACCGCAAAAAATAGAACGCCGTGAGGCGACAAATAAACTATGTAGTAGTAGAATTCATTCTGGCGTGTAATAAACTATTAAAGAGAAAAATGAAGAGATTGCAAATCATATTAATTTTACTTGTTGTAGTAAGTGGCCATTTTACCAGTGCCCAATTATTAAAAGGCAAACATCAATTTACTAAACAAGATTCTTTACGTGGTTCTATAACACCAGAACGTGAATGGTGGGATTTACATCGCTATGATTTATTTGTGGAAGTCGCTATTGATGATAAGTTTATTAAAGGAACAAATACGGTGACTTACACAGTTCTAGAGTCGCAACAACGCATGCAAATAGATCTTCAAGAACCTATGAAAATCACTAGTGTATCGCAGGAAAACGAAACGCTAGATTATGAACGTGATGGGAACGTTTATTACATCACCTTAAAAAAAGAACAACTAAAAGGAAATAAAGAATCCATCCACATTCATTTTGAAGGACATCCTAGAGAAGCTAAAAGAGCACCATGGGATGGTGGTTTTTCATGGAAAAAAGATAAACAAGGAAGACCATTTGTAGCCACTTCTAATCAAGGTCTAGGTGCTAGCGTATGGTGGCCTTGTAAAGATCACATGTATGACGAGCCTGAAAGCGGAATGACCATCGCCGTAAATGTTCCATCTGATCTTAAAGCCGTTGCAAATGGCCGGATCGTAGATCAACAGAATAAAGAAAACAATACCTCAACCTATGTCTGGATCGTTGAAAATCCTATTAATAACTATGGTGTGAATATCAACATAGGAAATTACGTGAATTTTAGCGAAGTCTACGATGGTGAAAAAGGAGCACTAGACATGGATTATTACGTACTGGATTATAATCTGGATAAAGCAAAGGTTCATTTTAAGGATGCTCCTAAAATGATGAAGGCTTTTGAACACTGGTTTGGTCCATATCCGTTTTATGAGGATAGTTTTAAACTAGTAGAAGTTCCCTATTTAGGCATGGAACATCAAAGTAGTGTTACCTATGGAAATCAATATCGCAATGGTTATTTAGGAAGTGATTTATCAGGTACTGGTTGGGGACTTAAATTTGACTTCATTATTATCCATGAAGCTGGTCATGAATGGTTTGCAAATAGCATTACAAATAAAGATATCGCAGATATGTGGATTCACGAAGGTTTTACCGCTTATAGCGAAAACTTATTCTTAGACTATCATTATGGAAAAAAAGCATCTGCTGAATATGTGATAGGCACTCGGAAAAATGTTAGTAATGACAGACCATTAATAGGTGAATACGACGTAAATCATGAAGGTAGTGGTGATATGTATTATAAAGGTTCTAACCTTATACATACCTTACGTACCGTCGTGAACGATGATGATAAATGGCGCAGTATTCTTAGAGGAATGAACAAAACATTCTACCATCAAACGGTCACAACTCAGCAAATCGAGGATTATTTACAACAAGAAATAGGTGTGGATTTAACTGGCTTTTTTGACCAATACCTGCGCGATACTCGCATTCCTAAACTAGTCCTAGATAAGCATAAAAAGAAACTAACCTACTACTGGAAAAATACAGTTGGTCATTTCCATTTGCCCATACGTATTGCCATTGATGGCAAAACAATTCTATTAAAACCGTCTACTAAAGAACAGACCATGAGATTGCCATCTAAAAAGTCAACTATTGATACTGATATCAATTATTACGTGGATTATAAGATTAAATAAGATCGCTCAGGCAATCTTCTAGCTGTTCATATTCAAATACAAATCCACTATCCAGCAACCGTTGTGGATAAACATTACGGCTTTTTAAAAGCAGTTCTGTCTCAGTTCCTATCATCATAGCGCCTAATTCTAATAACCATACCGGTTGTGAAATCCCAAAAGGCATCTTCATAGATTTGCGCAGTTGGCTCATAAAATCGATGTTTGTTTCTGGTTGTGGTGCCGTAATATTCACCACACCATCCAGATCTGACTGGATTAAAAAATCAATCGATTTACAGAAATCGTCTATGTGAATCCAACTTATTTTTTGGTGACCACGACCTTGTTTTCCGCCCATTCCTAATCTAGTAATCATTTTCATTTTAGGCAATGCTCCACCATCATTTCCTAGAACTATAGAAGTACGCAAGGCTACTTTCCTAACTTCTGGAATTGTAGTAGAGAAAAATTCTTTTTCCCATGCCTTTCCTATTCCCATAGAAAAATCATCACCTATGATTCCGTTTGCTTCAGTATTAAGTTGCGTTTCAGAATGTATATAAATCGTTGCCGTGCTTGCATTTAAAAACACTTTGGGCGGTGTTTTACATTGCGACATCGCCTCATTTAAAACTCGAGTTGAATCTATACGTGAGTTTAATATTGCTTTTTTATTAGCATCGGTATACCTACAATCTACAGACTTTCCTGCTAGGTTAATTAGCACGTCTGCACCTTCTAGATGTTGTGACCAGTCACCTATGGTCGTGCCGTCCCAGTAGGTGTTGTTTTTATTATGCTTTCGCGAAAGCGTAATCACTTCATCTCCTTTACTTTTAAAATAACGTGATAAGGATTTACCTAGAAATCCAGTACCACCAGCAATGATCATTTTCATACAAATACACTTAAAATAATTCCTAACACAACAGTTCTAAAAGCAATCCATGAAATGGTAGGTAACAGACCTAAATCCATATTGCGACATCTACGTAAATGTTCTAACAGCATCATACTAACAACAACCGTAAAATAGATCAAAAACGTAAGACCTGAGAAGTGCATATAATTGTTTAAAAGCAATAGCGGTAGTAGCAACAAACCACCTAAGGTAGAAACAGCACTCATATTACCTAGATAATCCCAACTGTTTTTACGTGACCACAGGTTAATCATGATTCCTTGCCATACTACCTGACCAAAACATATCATATACTCTACATACCATGGCGTTGTGAATCCAAAATAACTGGTAATATGACTTACATAATTATTCAAAACTAGTCCTGTAAATAAAGCTGATAAAACTATAAACAGCGTTCTATAGAAGTAGTTGAAATCTGGTTCACAAACTCGATCTGTTGCTGGGCTCTTCTGGTTACCAGCAATCACTTTTCTATTATAAGTGATGAATTTATAGAGTTGGAGTAACGGTTTATATACCAAAGGAAATTGCAGGAATCTGGTCATCCATCGATTGCCTTGGGTGAAAATAGCAACCATAGAATCCAGACCATAAATGGTTTTTCCAGTTACCGTATCGTGTAAAGCGACTTCATTTTGCGCACGATGCATGTCGATAGAGCAAGTAAGATCTTCTCCTACCAGCTGGTATGGACTAATGGTGTCCTGATCTACCATATTTAACTTCTTAAACGTTTTGCCATAGATGTTACACATAGGACAATTTTTATCGATGAGGAGTTTATGATTTTTTATCATGATTTTATTTTTAAAAGTTTCAATAATTTCTGAAAGTTTATTTGAAATAAAAAAGGCTATGATATCGCCTTGATCATTTTCTGTAAATAGTTATTGCTATTAATACGTGTCATTAGGTTTGTTAGATTTTCCATTTGGCTTACAAAATCAGATAAGTCACTTATTAATGACTGAAAATGTTTTACTTCATCTTTGTCACCATCTATAGTAGCAGTTTTTAATTCATTAAGTAATCTACGCACAGGTTCTAACTCACGACGCTTGCGTTCTTCCATGATGTTTTGGGCAATGGAATGTACATCATGTAAGGCAACAAAAAACTCTTTGCGCTCACCTAGCACCGTTTCCTTGCGCACTAATCGCCAGTTGATCAACTCACGTACATTAGTATTAACATTACCACGAGACAGTTGCACTTGCTCCATGATCTCGTCAGTACTTAATCCATCTGGTGATGAAAGTAATAACGCATGAATTTGTGCCATAGACTTAGAAATTCCCCATGAACTTCCTAAAGAACCCCAAGCCTGAATAAATCGCGATTTTCCTTCTTCTAATTTCATAGGTCAAATATACACAAATATTTTAAACTTTCAATAATTATTGAAATTTTTGATTTAATTAGAATGAAAAAATATTAATTTGGTGCTCCTAAGAATTAATATGAAAGCAATTTGTTACGTTAGTAGGTTTGCAAATGACATTACTAACGGTGGTATCACTAATCTCATTGATTATGTAAGCTTTAATAATAGGCTCAACAACATTACTGGTGTTTTAATCATTAGAAACAAACATTTTTTTCAGGTTATAGAAGGTGAGAATCATTTAATCGATGAACTATATGAAAAAATTAAAATAGATACCAGACACCTAGATGTTATTAAGCTATTAGAAATCGATTTAAAGGATCGCGTATTTAACGACTACAACAGCGGTGTTTTTGAAGTCTTTGAAAGATCAAATGACACTCATAAATTAAACACCTATTTTTCATGGATTAAAAATGCAGAATACCTGCCAGCAGATCAACTCATCCAGCTTACTCGTAAATTCATA
Organism: Nonlabens sp.; assembly: GCA_020630715.1. Classification (GTDB taxonomy): domain Bacteria; phylum Bacteroidota; class Bacteroidia; order Flavobacteriales; family Flavobacteriaceae; genus Nonlabens. Next base: position 71,782 of record JAHDIQ010000008.1, on the reverse strand, counting down.
AAAGAAAGTTCCTAATCAATTACATATTTTTCTGTGAGCGATAACCACCAACACCTCATCCATAACACCATTGCATTTGTAAAAGAAACCTTGCAATCTGCCGAAGGTGGACACGACTGGTTTCATATAGAACGTGTGTGGAAAAATGCAAAACTCATTGCTTCTCATGAACCAGATGCAAATCTTACCATCATAGAATTAGGCGCACTACTCCACGACATAGCCGACTCTAAATTTCATAATGGTGATGAATCGATAGGACCTAAAATTGCGAGACAATTCCTTGAAGAGCAACAAATCGATGAAACTATCATCTATGAAGTTAGCCAAATTATTAAGTATATCTCTTTTAAAGGTGGACATCAAGATCAAAGTTATACCACTAATGAACTAGACATTGTTCAGGATGCAGATCGACTGGATGCGATAGGCGCCATAGGCATAGCACGTACATTTAATTATGGTGGTTTTAAAGGCAATAAATTATATGATCCAGAAATCGCCCCAAAACTCAACATGTCTAAAGAAGAATATAAAAAAGGTGACGACCCTACCATAAATCACTTCTATGAAAAGTTGCTATTGCTTAAAGATTTAATGAATACAAAAACTGGAAAAGAACTAGCACAACAACGCCATGATTATATGGTAAATTTCATAGATCAATTCTATGCAGAATGGAATGGTGAACGCTAAGATGAGCTTATTACCTTTTCTGGCTTTGAGGTTTCACACCATTCTAAATAATACTGGTAAATCTCTTCTATACTAGCACCATTACGCTTTTTCCAGTAAATCGTGATGTAGAACCATTGTAACTTATAAACACCTATTTCCCTATATCTGCGCGCGCTAGTTGTAAGCCATTTAGGTATGACATGAAAAGTTTCATTTTCATATAACTTATGAATTAAATCATAGTCTTCATAAATAGGAATACTAGTGTTGTAACCACCTATTTCCTCATACAATTCTTTCGTAATATACTGTGATTGATCACCACCACGACTTACGCGCCATGAAAATCTCGTAAACCATCCTATGATGATGAGCCACCAGTTCCAGCTGTCAAAACGCATCCTAAAACATCCTGCTTGATGTCCATTTTTTACTGCATTTACGATATGCTTGTCATAATCTTTTGGCGGGAACGAATCTGCGTGAAGAAAATATAGAATTTCGCCTTTGGCAATTTGCGAGCCTGCGTGCATTTGTGATCCACGACCTTTAGAGGCTTGTTGAAACTGCAATGATAATTCTGGATTCGCTTTCGCGAAAGCGTAAACTTTAGAACTCGTTTTATCCACACTACCACCATCTACTACGATTAACTCTAGGTGATCAGGCTGACTTGCTTTTTCAACCAAATGATTTAACAATTCAACAATCGTATGCTCTTCATTAAAAACAGGAATAATAATACTGATCATACGATATTTACGAGAAAAAAGGAAGTGCGGTTTTATAGACTATTGTTTATTTAAAGACCAGTTGTAATCTAGATAATCAATAGACGCATCTGAAGCAATTTTAGTACTCGCATAACGATTGATATAGGTAATTAAGCTTTCACCAGAGTCGGTAAAATCGCTTTTATACCAGTCAAAAATCTTACTAAGTTTAGGATTATTAGCATCGCTTAAATCATTCTTATCAGAATTTACAAATTCACGCGCACCTTTATCTAACAACTTTTCTAGATTCCCAGCAGTAAAGGCTGTGTTTTGAAGTTTTGGACAACTGTAACTCGCGCAATTAATGGCAAAATGTACTCGTGGTTCTCCCATTTTAAGTAACACTCCTTTTTCTACGTTGTTCAAACTGTATTTTTTCTTTCCTATGGTAAAAAACTTTTTTAACCACACTTGACCAAATGGTCCAGAAATGTCTTTAATACTTTCTGGTATATCATTATCTAGAATTAAGAAAACCGTCGCCGCATTGTATAAATTAATGTAATAAGCAAACTGCTCTGCCTTTGAAAAGGATTTATCAGGCTCATTATCTGATAGATAATTGAGGTAAGATTTTAGTTTTGGGAGATCTGACTTAAAAGCTGTGTAATTCACATTTCCTTTATTGTCAACATACTTTTTTAAAAGTGCGTCCCACGAACTGTGATCTAATGTTGTAGCGGTAGCTTCACTAATTGTAGTATTCTCTTCTAGGTCAAAATATAATTCACCATTTGAAGCGCATGACCACAAAGAAAAAGCTAAAAATAAAACGATAATAGATCTCATAATAATTTATTTAAAAAGGATACTTCAAAAGTAACGCCACGATATGCTCATTAACATCTAGAAAGTTCCTGAAGCATGATAAATTGTTCCTTTCAACTTACAATTGCCCAATTAAACTAGTGAATAATTGTACCATTTTAGGTTCTGCTTCACCAGCGATGGCGATAATTTCTTCAATATTCACAGGTTCTAAATGATCCGGATCACATTCATCTGTTAGCACAGAAACAGCACAAACAGGAAGGTTCAAATGATTTGCAACGATAATTTCTGGTACTGTACTCATTCCTACTGCATCTGCACCTAAGATTTTAAGCATGCGGTATTCTGCTCTGGTTTCTAATTGTGGTCCTACTACACTGGCATACACACCAGAATGAACCGTGTAATTATGTTCACCAGCTATCGCTAACAATTTTTCATTCATTGCTTTATCATAAGGCGCACTCATATCAGTAAAACGCTCACCAAATTCTGCCACATTTTTAAACGCTAGCGGACTTCCACCTTGTAAATTAATATGATCATCTATCACCATCATATCTCCTTTTTTCATATCCAGATTTACAGCACCAGCGGCATTTGAAACTAATAAGTTTTTAATTCCTAAACCATGCATTACTCTGATAGGATACGTAATATCTAGAAAGTCATAACCTTCATATAAATGAAAGCGACCTTGCATCACCACGACCTTTTTTCCACCTAGATCTCCATAAATTAATTTGCCAGTATGAAACTCTACCGTTGCCAGTGGAAACGACGGAATGTTATTGTAATGTGCTACTTTCTGGTTATCAATATGATTTACTAATTGTCCTAGACCAGTTCCTAAAACGATTCCTACTTCTGGTTGATCAAATCCTTGACCTACTAAATAATCTATAGAATCTTGTAATTGCTTTTTACTTAACATGTATATTTTTTAAATAAGGTTGAAATGCGGGAACGTCTTTAATGTCCTCATAATAATCTACATCATTACGTGGTGCTAACGTCGCATAGTTTAATGTTTCTAAATCTTTTAAAGTCTCGTTTAAAACCGTGTCTGTTCCCCAAATTTTATTTGAGAATAGATTTACTGGCACTTCATTTTTAAAACCTAATAAGTAATAACCACCATCTGTTGCTGGTCCTATCACCGCGTCATGATCATCTAACAATTTAAAAGCTTGTTCTAGATCTCGTTGGTTTAAATCATGTAAATCACTTCCTATGATGATTACTTTTGAGTGTTCTTTTATCGCTTTTGCAAAAGCGTAATTCATACGATCACCTAAATCCTCACCAGCCTGAACATACTTTTCATAAACTGCATTATCCCAGTCGTCATCCAGATGCAATTGCTCACTGTACCACACCTGTTTTACGGCATCCAGATCTCTAGTGATTTTTCTGGTATGCGCTAGCAAGAACTTATAAATATCAAAGGCTGCCTGATCACCTACCGTAGCGGCAAGACGGCGTTTTCCTTTTCCTAATTCTGGATTACGTGTAAATATGATTAAGCAATTACTCATAGAATTCAAAGATGTGGAATTTCTATCACAAGAATGTTACGATAGCGTGAAAAGATTATATGAGATATGAGATATGAGATATGAGATATGAGATATGAGATATGAGATATGAGAAGTTAGATTTTAGATTTTTGAATATGGAGTATAGAATATGGAAGTTAAGAATGATAACAACAGATTGCCGAGTTGCTGCGCTCCTCACAATGTGCAGGAATAAGTAACAGTTCATAATACCATAGACAGTACACTGCAACTAGAATTTATGAACTGATTACTTCAACTGAAAACTGTTAACTGAGAACTTTTACTGAGGACTGTTAACTGAGGACTGAATTCACTTCTTCACTCGTTTTTCATTCTGCTTTACAAAGGCTGCCCAGCCCGTATAGCTTTTACCGCCTACTACTTTACCGCTAGAATAAAAATGACAAACTGCTGCGGCAAGTCCATCTGTCATGTCTAGGTTTTTAGGCATTTCTTTAAAACCTAAAATGCTTTGTAACATTTGGGCGACTTGCTCTTTACTTGCGGTACCACGACCAGTTATGGATTGCTTGATACGTCGTGGCGCATATTCTGTTACTGGAATATCTCTTGATAATCCTGCTGCCATAGCAACTCCTTGTGCGCGACCTAATTTAAGCATGGATTGCACATTTTTGCCAAAAAACGGCGCTTCCAGCGCAATTTCATCAGGATTATAGGTGTCAATTAATTCTAAAGTACGTTCAAAAATCTTACGCAGTTTCACATAATGATCTTTGTACTTACGCAGGTCTAACTCATTCATTTGCAGAAATGTCATTTTCTTTCCCGTGACTTTAATCACTCCAAAACCCATCAACGCTGTTCCTGGATCAATTCCTAAAATGATTTTTTCTGTTGCCAATTGTCGTATTTTTCAAGGCGTGAAAGCCCTGTGGAACAAATCTAAGCAATTCCTAGTACCTGCGATTAAAATCCTAGTTACAGCAGTATGCATTGCTGTAATTATCTATCAATGGCAACAACGTCCTATTGAATTAAGCAAGCTAGAAAATGATCTTGCTCATCTCTCGTGGTATGTGATTCCGCTAATGATATGCTTTAGTCTTTCTAGCTGGATGGTGGAAAGTAAGAAATGGCAATATTTAATAGATGATTTGTGGAAATTACGCTTTCGCGAAAGCGTAATTCAAAACCTAATTGCTCAAACCGCAAGTTATATCACGCCATTTAGAGCGGGAGAATTTGCAACCAAAACAGCGCTCTTTCCCGCAACCTTACGCAAAGAAATCGCAGGACACGTGCTGGTAGGCAATCTATCACAGCTATCCATTACATTGATTTTAGGATTGTTAGGTAGTTCTTTTGTTTTAGACACGCTGGATCTTAGTTTTATGGTCTACATAGTGGTGATTGCTCTTTTTATGCTAGTGGTGGTTTTTGGCATTTGGGTATTTAAAAAATGGAGTCTTACGGCACTACCTATAAATAAGCTGGTGGTTGTTACTCTTTATTCTTTTGTACGATATCTGCTTTTTGCGGTAAACTGGATCATTATTTTAAAAGCATTAGGTTGTACGGATTCGGTTTTTTTAATCGCACAAAAAACGGCGGTGATGTATTTCCTATTCTCTATCATTCCTGTTATTCAGTTTCTGGATATTCCTGTACGATGGACCGTTGCCACTTTTGTGTTTTCGGGTTCTGTATTACCAGATGAAATGATACTGATCGCAACGACTATCGTGTGGTTTACAAACAGCATTATTCCTACTGTAATAGGTGCTATAATTTTACCGTTTTACAAGTTTAAAGTAAGCGTGGTATGATGTGGCTAGCAATCATAACTTCGTTAGGATATATCTTAATCATCCTAAGTTTAGCTTTAGATGGTTTTTTGTACAAAACCTTTAGAAAACGACCTACAGATCTCGTGACAGATGCGCAAACCACTAAAGGCTTTTTACCATTCACCATCATAGTAAATTACAGGAATGAAGCAGATCATTTGCCAGCATTTTTGGCCAGTTTATTACGTTTAAATTATCAGAAAGAATTAGTGGAATGGTATTTCATCAACGATCATTCAACGGATGATAGTAATCATATTTTAGAAGAGTTCACCAGCAATCATAAGCAATGGAATATTCACCGCATTAACCGAATTAAGAAAAGTGCCAGCGCAAAAAAAGATGGAATTACACAAGCGGTCGCTCTCACAAAAAACCAACACATCATTTGCACAGATGCAGATGTGATCCTACCTAGCGCATGGATTAATAGCTATAATGATTTATATCATTTTCATGAGAACGCACATTTTGTAGCTGGACCTGTTCAAATTACCACAAATGATTCCATTATCACACAATTACAGCATGCCGAAATGGTCGCACTACAAATGGTAAGTATAGGAGCATTTTCACAACGTCAACCGTTTATGTGTAATGGTGCTAATATGTCTTTTACAAAAAATGCTTTCCTAGAAGTAGATGGTTACGACGGTAACGATCATATTTCTAGTGGCGATGACATCTTCTTACTTGAAAAACTAGTTGCAGAAGATGTGATGAATTGCCATTATTTAAAATCAGAAGATGCCATCGTACAGACCTTTCCTAAAACGGATTTTAAAAGTATGATTTCACAGCGAGCTCGCTGGGCACAAAAAGGCACACAGACTAAAAGTAACCTCAACAAATTGGTTAGCTTTCAGATATTGCTTATGAATCTGGCATTTGTAATCACGCCATTATTGTTTGTTATGGGTATTGTTTCTTTTATAGTACTGGTATTGATTTTATTACCTAAAATACTTGTAGACACTATTGTTCTGGTAGTAGGACATCGTTTTTTTGAGAATAAAAAATGGTCTCTTTATCTTTTACCACAACTCTTTTTATATCCATTTATAGTAATCGCAGTTGCATTAAAAAGCACCCAAAAAGTCCAATGGGCAAATCGTACGATCAATGATTGATCTACTGCCTAGGTTTGATAATAATAGGAAGTAAATAAGAGCTTCCTACAGGAACGCCTTGTTTAATAGCAGGATGAACACTACCTAAATCAGACAATCTTGCTTTTAATAAGGAATCAATCATTGAGTTATATGCTGTAGGGTTATTGTCCTTCAATGCCACATAACTTACTTTTCCAGTATTAGAAACGGTAATCACTGCATTTACAGTATCTACTTTTGCGATTTGAATATCAATAGGTTCTGACTGTAACCTAGTATTAATATGACTGTATAAATTTTCGTAGAAACAATCCTTGGCATTTTGTAACTCATCACAACCTTTAAATTGTGGATAGCTATCTGGAGTAGATAAGTCGATGCTATCAAATTGTTGTTTTGCCAATTCTGTCGCTTGCTGTTCTTGTTCTTTTTTAGAAACGCAAGAGACAGTAAGCGCTATCGTCGCAACAAAAAAGACAACAAATAATTTGAATTTCATGAAGTTAAAAGTAATCATTTCTTTTGTGCACCGTTCATAAAGACATCTTTCTTTAAATCTGACAATCTAGCTGCTGCTAATTCACCGTAAGTTGTAGTATTACCAAACTGGTCTACATAACGCTGGTAATAACTAATGATCGTATTCTTATCTGCAAAATAACGATCTGCAGCAATAGCTAGTTGATATGCTATTAATGGATCCTTGCGATTTTCCTTGTGGGCAGTTTCTAGTGATTTAAAGGCATTTGCCAGATCGCTTTTACGCGCATAAATGGATGCTAGTTGTAAGTACTCTTGATCTAGCGCTGGACGCTTAATAGCGATAGAAGTCTCCATCGCTTTTATGGCTTCTTCATAACGCTCTAACTTCATATATGCTACGGCCTTTTGAAAATAAACACCTGAATCATTATCGTCATACCTATTAATGTACATATCTAAATATTCTAACGCCTTTTCATACTCTGTTTCTTGAAGATAACAAGTGGCAATTCCCTTGATATTAAAATCAGTTGTTTTTTCTAGCTCAATTAGTTTTTTAAAACTTTTTAAAGCGTTGCTATACCATTTTGCTTTAAGTCCAGCCTGTGCATTATAACTTAACATCCTAGCATCATTAGGATGATTATTTAAATATTCCTTGCTGTATGCGATAGCTTCTAAATATTTTTTCTGAACGATCTGATTTTTCACAATTCCTAGGTGTGCATTTCTATAATCATTATTTAAGCTTATTGCTATTTTATAAGATGCTACTGCACCATCTGGTTGAGTAATTGTTTCATATCCTTTGCCTAGATAATAATGAAAACTAGCGTTATTAGGTTGATCCTGAGTTAATTTTAAAAAGACATTAATCGCAAGAACAGGCTGTTGTGTATTCAATAATAGCTTACCATAATTAAAGCGAGGTTGAATACTTAAACTGTCTGATTGAAATCCTGTCTCATAAAACGCTAAAGCCTTAGCAGTTGCACCTAGTTGCTGGTACACTTTGGCGATTTTAAATTGTTTTAAAGCAGAATGAGGTGCTTTCTCGTAAGCTGTTATTGACAACTTGTAGTCTCCTAAACTTAATAGGCTGTCACCACTTTTGATTTGTGAGAAACTGTTTAACACAAAAAGATAAATCGTAATAAATAGCAACTTTTTTTTCATAGAACTAAATTTAGGCAAGGTATTTGAATAACGAAAGACAAATAGATGTATTATGAAAAAGATAATTTTACTTTTAGCAATTACAGCAGCATTCATTTCTTGTACTGGACCATCAGGTCCTCCTGGATTAAACGGTATAAATGGTCTTGATGGACAGAATATTGTCGCACAATCGTACGAGATTCAACGAAATTTTACAGCACCTGATTATGGCTTTAGGATAGACCATCCTACTGACATTGAAGTTTTAGAAACAGATATGATATTGGTATACATTCTATGGGATGAAGTACCTGCTACTGATGGTGGTACTATAGATATCTGGCGATTACTACCACAAACTGTATACAGCGATTTTGGTGAATTTGCCTATAATTATGAATCTACCTTCATAGATGTCGACATATTTCTAGACGGTCCTGCGAGTACAGATTTTAACCTGTTGGCCCCAGCAGATATTGATAATCAAATTTTTAGGATAGTAATACTGCCCGTAGATCTTGCTAACGATCCTACTCTAGACATCACAGATTACAATAGCGTAATCAATGTAGGTAAGATTAGTGAATCAGATATTATTGTTATAGAGTAATATCTAACTCAATTTATATAGGTGCGACTTTTGTAAAAAGTCGCATTTTTTATTTTACATATTTCTCGATCCATAACGCAACGCCATGTTCTTTGTGATGTGCGGTTTCAAACCGTGCTACTTTTTTCACAGCATCACGAGCATTTGACACCGCGACGCCATAGCCTACCGCATCGATCATTTCTACATCATTATAATTATCGCCAAAAGCCACAACATTCTCGATTACTACTTTCGGGAATTTGCTTTGCAAGACTAATTCTAATGCGGTTTTCTTTGAAATGCTAACGGGTGATATCTCTGTGTAGGTATTCTTAGATCTATATAAATGCAGGGAAGATGGAAGTGATTCCGCTTTCGCGAAAGCGAGATTCATAGCAACCTCATCGCCCATAAACATCACTTTGTGAGCACCACCTTTTTCTCGAGTATGTTTAAAATATTCCAATGTATCACTAACCTCTTGAACGATAGGTTGAACTCTGGTATTGTTAATCTCTCGCTGTGCCCAGAAATCTAATGCTGGCACAAACCATTCATCATCTCTGTAAATACTAACGTGAAGGTTATGGTTTACAGCTATTTGAGCTAATTGCTCTAATAATGCATATTCTATCGTGGTGCTATAAATCACCTCATCCTGATCCTTTATCAATGCACCGTTATAACAAATCACAGGCATTTCACTGCGGTTCAATAATTCTTGTAAGTAATACATCGCCTGTGGCATACGTGCAGAAATCAATATCACAGGTAAATGAGCTACTTTTTTAAATGCATTTAAAGTTTCTGTAGAAAGTGACCGATGTTCATCTAGTAGTGTGCCATCTATGTCTGTTGCAATAATTTGAATCATAGTGCAATGATACGTTATTCAAGGAATGTATTTTTTTTGAATATTTTTAAATAAAATGCTTGTGCATTAAATTAGTACAATTATATTTGCATCCGCTAATCGTAAGAGGTTAGCGTCGTTCTTTTAGAACACGGTCTGGTAGTTCAGCTGGTTAGAATACATGCCTGTCACGCATGGGGTCGCGGGTTCGAATCCCGTCCAGACCGCTATTACTTTTAAGTAATACAATTCAAGTTGTGTGTCCTCTAAAACAATTGAGGATTTGAGAAGGTGTCGTAAGATACTTTTTGAGAAGCTTTTCCAATACGGAGAGGCTTTTTTGTTTTATAGAAGTTTTGTTATGTTTTATTCATATATGATTTTTTCTCAATCCTTAAATGTCTTTTATAAAGGAAGTACTACTGACGTAAATACCAGGTTTTCTAAACATCTAGAGGGAAAATCAACCTATACTTCTAAAGCAACTGACTGGAAACTGGTGTTTGTAAAAAGATTTGAAACCAAAAAAGAGGCACTAGTCCATGAAAAAATGCTGAAACGGCAAAATCGCAAATACTTACTTTGGGTAATTAATCAAGAATATAATTGTGTTAGTGAATTTACTTTTTGAGTCTCGGCTTAGCCGAGATTCCAATACGAAGAGGCTTTTTTGTTTTATAGAAGTTTTGTTTGTCTTTTAAGTCTCAGCTTATTTTGATAGGCTTAATACAAGAAGATAAAATTTTGAATAGGAAAGGTTTTTATTGAGATAAACCGTTTGAAATAAGTATTAAAGTTTGTTTTAATGATGCTTTCGCGAAAGCATAATCCCATCACTACTAGATTAACTTAACTTTACCACAGATAAATACGCTTTTTATTTGAAGTCTAATCGCCTTTATTTTATTGATGCTGTACGTGCATTTGCCATCATCATGATGTTGCAAGGCCATTTTATTGACACGTTGCTAGCACCTCAATATCACGAGAGCAATCATCTAGCTTATCAAATATGGAAGTATTTTAGAGGGATCACAGCGCCTGCGTTCTTTACTATTTCTGGATTGATATTCACTTACTTGTTAATGCGTTCAAAACAAAAAGGTGATTCATTGAAACGCATTAAAAAAGGATTGTATAGAGGACTCACTCTAGTACTGATAGGTTACGCGCTTAGAATTCCCATCTTTAGCTGGTTAACGGGAGAATTTCCTTTGAGATTTTTAAAAGTAGATGTACTACAAATCATAGGATTATCCTTAATAGCGATCATAGGATGTTACTACATAAGCTTTAAAAAATCACTGATCTTTTCTATTCTTATGCTCCTATTAGGTGTAGGGATTTTTGTGAGCGAACCATTATACAGATCCATCAATACGGGAAATATACCAATATTTTTAGCAAACTATATCTCAAAAGATCACGGTAGTGTGTTTACCATTTTACCATGGTTAGGATATATAGCTATAGGTAGTTTTCTAGCGAGTATATTTTACAAATATGCTCATAAAGAGAAATTTAAACCTGTTTTAATAATAAGCCTAAGCATTATAGGAATGTTATTGATCTATCATTCATCTGCCTTATTAATGTCATTATATAGAGCTACTGATGTTTTATTATTTAAACAAGTAGCTTATTACAACTACCTATTCACGCGTTTAGGAAATGTATTGATCATTTTTAGCGTTTTTTATGCGATGGAACCCTACTTAAAAAAGTCTCTGATTTTAAAAATTGGTCAGAAAACGCTTTCCATTTATGTGATTCACTTTGTTATTATTTATGGGTCGCTCACCGGTTTCGGCCTACATCAACTGATAGGAAAATCACTAACACCAGTTCAAGCAATTATAGGAGCTATTTCATTTATTATTATCGTCGTCTTGATGTCACTTTATGGTGTTAAGACTAATGCGTTTGTATATCAAAAGATTCGAGGTTTCTTTAATCGTTGATTTGTTCTCCACCGCACAGTCGTGTAGATAATTAAAATTTTCAAAAAATAAAAAGCCCTCAATTTCTTGAGAGCTTCTAATTGAATCTAGTAATAAAATGAGATAAATGACATTTAAATACTAGCTATTATAAATATAGCTTTGTAGCTGTTTGATTTTTTCATCACTATCAAAAGCACCTCCGTAAAAAGTAGTTACAGTAGACGATGTATCATCTTTAATTCCTCTAGAAGAAACGCATAAATGTTTTGCATCTATGATCACGGCAACATCTTTTGTGCCTAAAATCTCCTGCAAGTCGGCGCCTATTTGATTTGTTAATCGCTCTTGAACTTGTGGTCTTTTTGCATAGTACTGTACAATCCGATTTAACTTAGAAAGACCTATTACCTTACCAGAACTTTTGTAAGCTACGTGTGCTTTTCCTATGATCGGGACAAAATGATGCTCGCAATTAGAGTAAAACGTAATGTTTTTCTCCACTAGCATTTGATTGTACTGGTACTTATTGTCAAAAAGTGCAATCTTAGGTTTATTAGCAGGGTTAAGACCAGAAAATATTTCTTCGATATACATTTTTGCAACCCTAGCAGGAGTTCCCTTAAGAGAATCATCTGTAAGATCTAAACCTAGAGTATCCATAATCTCAGAAAAAAGTGATGCAATTTTCTCCTTTTTCTCTTCATCAGTTAATTTAAAAGCATCTGCTTTCATTGGGGTTTCTAGTCCTGTAAACAAATGATCGTCTCCTACCTCTTCAAAAGTAAAATTTTGTAACGCATCAGCACCGTTTAAATACTGATCTACAATAGTGGTTTCTTTTTTCATAAATTTTAATTCCAGTGAGACCTCTAAAATCTCCAGTTCAATTAATATGATTTAAAGTTAGAATTTTTGTTTAGTCTTTATTGTTAATATTTAAACAAAATAGATAAATGATTATTTTCAACCCTATAAAATAGGTGTAAAAAGCACAAATAGAGCTAATAAGAAACAAGCGATTAGGAACTGTAATTACGCTTTTGCAAAAGCGTAATTAAGACAACCTTATATAACATCTAAATAGACGACACACCTACAACGAAAACTCTAGAGATAGCAGGATATCTAAAACAAAAAAGCCCTCAATTTCTTGAGAGCTTTTCCTTGGTGCGGATGACAGGAATCGAACCTGCACGCCGTGAAGCACTAGATCCTAAGTCTAGCATGTCTACCAGTTCCATCACATCCGCAAACTGATATTTCCCTTACGGGAGGGCAAATATACATACTTTTAAGATATTACAAATTCTTTCAGAAATAAATTTCTTTCCTTGCTTATCTTTACCTCAAATCCTATTTGAATGAACACTAGACCTTATATAGACCAGCATAAAGATCGTTTTATTAACGAGCTGGTAGACCTATTAAAAATACCATCCATAAGTGCAGATCCAGCTTATAAAAATGATGTGATTAAAACTAGCGAGATCATTAAAAAATCACTAGAAGATGCAGGTTGTGACAAAGTAGAAATTTGTGAAACGCCAGGTTATCCCATCGTTTATGGTGAAAAAATGATCGATCCTAACCTACCTACCGTATTAGTCTATGGACACTATGACGTACAACCACCAGATCCAGTAGACCTTTGGGATAGTCCACCATTTGAACCGGTGATTAAAAACACAGAACTACATCCTGACGGAGCGATCTTTGCTCGTGGAGCCTGTGACGATAAAGGTCAGATGTATATGCATGTAAAAGCCATGGAATACATGACCGCAAATAATGAATTGCCATGTAATGTGAAGTTCATGATAGAAGGTGAAGAAGAAGTAGGCAGTGAATCCCTAGGATGGTTCCTAGAACGCAATCGTGAAAAGCTAGCAAATGACGTCATTCTAATTTCAGACACAGGAATGATTGCAAATGATGTTCCTAGTATCACCACAGGATTACGCGGTTTAAGCTATGTAGAAGTAGAGGTTACTGGACCTAATCGTGATTTACATTCTGGATTATATGGTGGCGCAGTGGCAAATCCTATTAATATTCTATGTGATATGATTGCACAGTTACATGATGACAATAATCATATTACCATTCCAGGATTCTATGATAAAGTAGAAGAATTAAGCAAGGAAGAACGTGCAGAAATGGCCAAAGCGCCTTTCTCTCAACAAGCCTATAATAAAGCACTAGACATCGCACAGGAACACGGCGAGAAAGGATACACCACAAATGAACGCAATAGCATACGTCCTACCCTAGACGTAAACGGAATTTGGGGTGGATATACTGGTGAAGGTGCAAAAACCGTCATCGCTAGTAAAGCCTATGCAAAAATCTCCATGCGACTAGTTCCAGATCAGAACTGGGAAGAAATCACAGAATTATTTCAGAAACACTTTGAAAGCATTGCGCCAGCAAGCGTTACCGTAAAAGTGTCACCACATCATGGTGGTACAGCTTATGTCACGCCTATAGATTCTATAGGATATCGCGCTGCTAGTAAGGCTTATGAAGAGACTTTTGGTAAGACGCCTATTCCACAACGCAGTGGTGGATCCATTCCTATCGTAGCCTTATTTGAGCAGGAATTGAACTCTAAATCGATTCTGATGGGCTTTGGTCTGGACAGCGACGCGATTCACTCGCCTAATGAACATTTCGGGATCTGGAATTATCTAAAAGGCATTGAAACCATTCCTTATTTCTACAAGCATTTCACTGATTTAAAGAACTAAAAGGTGGTCTGATCGAGCGCAGTCGAGATCTAATGATAACACATGAATCCCATTCAGCCGAATGGGATTTGTTTTTTCTAGGCGTTCCCTATACTATTGCATAAAGGCAATAATATAGGTCAGGCTTTACGCTATATCTTTTTATACATGGCAATTGTGAGTATCAATGACCTAAACCATTAAACAATTACGAGTGTTTCTATCAATCTTTATTAAATATAAAAAGGATGCCGCTGCAATCCTTAACGCAAGTAAGATTGTCATCGTTATCGGCAGATTCCTTGATCACGTGAGTTCCATTAAGAATGACGATTATTCTATTTATTAGAATTATTATGGCGTACTACTACTTACCTGCATTACTTTACCATTATAAAACTGATGTCCAGTTAAGGCAAAATTCATGATATAGTCTGCCATTTGATTAGCGGTAAGTGGTGCTTTATATCCAGGAAATGCTTCTTCTAGCATTTCAGTTTGTACCGCACCTAATGCTAGTGTATTAAAACTAGGACCGTTTTCTTTATACTCTTCGGCTAGCAATTCAAATAAGGTGATTACCGCTGCTTTTGCACTAGAATAAGCAGCAAGTCCAGGAAACTTTGCACTTCCCTGAATACCGCCCATAGAACTAATAGCCACTACGTGACTGTCTTTATGAAGTGCTGGCAACAATTGCTGTGTTAAGGCAGCAACACCAAAAACGTTTACCGCATAACAATTCTTAAAATCTACTGAGGTTAATTCTTGAAATGGTTTATTCACTAGCATTCCAGCATTGTGAATTAAGATATCAATACGATCCCATTTTTCCAGAATAGCTTTGGTAGCATGGTTAATGCTAGCATCATCTGTAAGATCTGTAGAAATAGCGAGGATACTATTGCGTTCTAGAGCTTCTATAGAATTCACCTTTCGCGAAAGCGAGATCACCTCATGTCCAGCATTTGCAAACAACTGTGCAAGTTCAAAACCTATACCGCGACTGGTTCCAGTTATAACGACTCTTTTACTCATTACTCACTAATTTTAAACGATTACCATTTACAACTTCTAAAACGCCTGGCATTACCGCATCAACTACCTGCGCCATGTGCTGTGAATTCACCTCACTCATCTCATCACCTACTTTGTGATAATGGTCAAAATTAGTGAAGTCAAAGGTGCAAAAAGTCTGTGCTGGCACCTTGAATTTTGTAAAAAATGGATAATTATCTGATCTTTTAAATAAACCGAATTGGGCAGCTTGATCCAGCTTTCCAGTTACAATAAGTTGATCATTTGCCTTATTAAAAACGTTTGCCATATTAGATCCATCGTGACCTGTCAAATAAGCTAGATATGGTCGATCTACCATAGGTGTTCCTATCATTTCAAAGTTAATCATGGCCACTACATTCTCACCACTATCTTTCATACGTTTTGCAAGATGTTTTGAGCCTAGAAGTCCTTTCTCCTCTGCACTAAAAAGGGCAAAAACAACGGTCCTACGATTAAAATCAATCTTTTTTAAATGATCTGCAATTGCCATTACTGCAGCAGTGCCTGTAGCATTATCATTTGCACCATTTGCGATACTATCGCCAGCTACTGCTTTCATAATACCTATATGATCATAGTGTGCTCCTATAACTACAATTTCATTTTTCAAGTCACCATCAGTTCCTGGGATCATTCCTACAACATTAAAGGCATCTGTGTCACGTACGTTGAAGTTATCCATATAATCGCCTTGATAAGGCGCAATTTCTAGGTCAATAAATCTATTTTGAATGTACGTTGCGGCTCTTGCAATTCCTTTTGATCCTGTGTCACGACCTTTTAACTCATCACTGGCCAGGAAAGATACATCTGCTGCTAGTTGTACGGCGCTAGATTTTGGGATTTCTATTTCCTTTTTAATTTGTTGTGCGGTAGCAACTGTTTTTTCCAGTTGATCCACCTTAGTGCGTTTTGTGCCACACGCTACTATTATAATCGTAAGTATTAAAAGAGAGATGATTCTTTTCATAATGAATTTAATTTGGTTTAAAGATACTGGTTATTCCTTGTATTAAGGCATTAAAAAAGCCACTTGGGTTTCAAGTGGCTTTGTCATTAATATTAATAAAGTCCTAAACGTACATGACGATAGGATTCTCAATATATTGTTTAAAGGTTTGTAAGAATGCCGCACCTGTAGCACCGTCAACGGTACGGTGATCGCATGCTAGTGTGATTTTCATCACATTACCTACCACAATCTGTCCATTCTTTACTACTGGCTGTTGTGAAATAGTTCCTACAGACATGATCGCACTGTTAGGCTGGTTAATAATAGAGGTAAATTCTGTTATTCCAAACATTCCTAAGTTAGAAATCGTAAACGTACTACCATCCATCTCACTAGGCTGGATCTTCTTAGTACGCGCTTTACCTGCTAGTTCTTTCACCTTTGCACCTATCTGTTGCATGCTCATCTGGTCTGCATATTCTAATACAGGAACTAAAAGACCATCATCTACAGCTACAGCTACACCTATATTGATGTGCTTAGCAACGCGAGTCGCTTTATCTGTCCATTGTGTATTTACTTTAGGATGCTTGCGTAATGCCATTGCTGCAGCCTTAATAACCATGTCATTAAAACTAATCTTAGTATCTGGCAATTCATTAATCGCTTTTCTACTAGCGATAGCGTTATCCATATCTAGGTCAATTCCTAGGTAGTAATGCGGTGCTGTAAATTTAGATTCACCTAGACGTTTTGCAATCGTCTTGCGCATTTGTGAATTAGGAATCTCTTCCCATGTAGGTTCTCCTACTGGTACAAATGCTGGTACTGCTGCTCCAGAGCTTACTGCTGTTCCTGGTACAAAACTTTCAATATCTTTCTTAATGATACGACCATTTTCTCCTGTACCACGTACCTGAGATAGATCGATACCTTTATCTGCCGCCATTTTCTTAGCTAGTGGCGATACAAAAATGCGACCAGATGTGTTTGAACTAACAACTGGTGTTGAGTTCTCGACTGCGCTCGAACCAACTGGCTGTGTTTTTTTCTCTGAAGCCTTTGGTGCTGGAGCGTCCTTTTTTTCTTCTTTTGGAGCTTCAGTAGCTGGTGATGCATTGAGGTCTATTCCTGAAACATCCGTTCCTGCTGGACCTATAATAGCAAGTAAGGCATCTACATTTGCGGTTTCACCTTCTTGAATTCCTATTTTTAATAAGGTACCAGCATTGAAAGATTCAAACTCCATTGTTGCTTTATCGGTCTCAATTTCGGCAAGGATATCACCTTCTTCTACTGTGTCACCTTCTGCTTTTAACCATGAAGCAACGGTTCCTTCTTCCATGGTATCACTTAAACGTGGCATTGTTACAATAATAACACCTTCTGGAAGTGAACTTGAACTTGAATTATCACCTTCACTCTTGCTGTTTTTTTCTACCTTGTCATCGTCAGGTGCGCTAGAAGCACCATCTAACAATCCAGAAATATCTTCTCCTTTTTCACCTATGATGCAAAGCAACTGGTCTACAGGAGCAGTTTCTCCTTCTTGAACACCTATGTGTAACAACACACCACTCTGGAAGGATTCAAATTCCATCGTTGCTTTATCTGTTTCAATTTCGGCAAGGATATCACCTTCTTCTATGGTATCACCTACACTTTTAAGCCATGTTGCCACTACACCTTCTTCCATAGTGTCGCTTAATCGAGGCATGTTTACAATCTCTGCCATGAATTATAATTTTGCTGGTAAAAATGGATAATCTTCTTGCTCGTAAACCGCATCATACATCACATTCTTATCTGGGAATGGTGATTCTTCTGCAAATTTTTCGCACTCTGCAACGCGTTCTTTCACACGTTTGTCCATTACTTTAATTTCTTCCTCAGTAACCTTGTGTTCTTTCATTAATCGATCTTTCACCTGTGTGATAGGGTCGATTTTTTGATACTCTGCTACCTCATCTTTTGTACGATACAATTGTGCATCACTCATAGAGTGACCTCTATATCTATATGTTTTTAATTCTAAGAATGTAGGTCCGCCACCGCTGCGTGCTCTTTCTATCGCCTCGTGCATGGCCTCGGCAACTTTTTCTGGATCCATAGCATCTACTGGACCACATGGCATTTCATATCCTAAACCTAATTTCCAGATATCGGTATGATTTGCGGTACGTTCTACACTAGTTCCCATTGCATAACCATTATTCTCTACACAAAATACTACGGGTAGATTCCATAGCATCGCTAGGTTGAACGTTTCATGTAATGATCCCTGACGTGCTGCACCATCACCAAAAAACGTTAAGGTTACTGCATCACGATCATGGTATTTATCACCAAAAGCGATTCCTGCTCCTAGTGGTATCTGTCCTCCTACAATACCGTGACCACCGTAGAAGTTATGTTCTTTTGAAAATATGTGCATGGATCCACCTAGACCTTGAGAGGTTCCTGTGGCTTTCCCATACAACTCTGCCATAACACGTTTAGGATCTACACCCATTCCTATAGGCTGCACGTGGTTACGGTAAGCGGTAATCATTTTATCTTTTGAAAGATCCATAGCGTGCAATGATCCTGCTAGGATGGCTTCTTGCCCGTTGTAGAGGTGCAAGAATCCGCGTACTTTTTGCTGGATGTAAACTTGTGCTAGTTTGTCCTCAAACTTTCGCCAGAAAAGCATTTCCTCGTACCAGTTTAATAGGATGTCTTTGGTTACTTTTTTCATCTAGAATGATTGTTTTAATTCCGCTTTCGCGAAAGCGAAATTCAATTAACTATTGCAATAACGTGCATCACCGTTTTTCAACGGATCACAAAAATAGATTAAAAATGGATAAATCAATAGCCTTTGAAAGGTTAAAAGTGATCGAAATCGTTATAGATAGCTTTGATCAAATATTAAGGGTAATAAATCCTTGAGGCTATCTGACTTTACAACCTTACCAGAAGCACCCATAAAATAGATCTGGATGTCATGATCCTGATTGTTCTCATACTCTGCAATAGACTGTCTACAAGCACCACATGGCGGTACGGGAATGGTAAGAGAATCATCAACAGGACTAGCGGTAAGCGCCATCATTTTTATTGCAATACCTGGATAGGCAGCACCTGCTGCAAAAATTGCGACACGCTCTGCACACAAACCTGAAGGGTAAGCGGCATTTTCCTGATTATTTCCTGTTACGACTTCACCATTATCAAGTAGAATAGCACATCCTACGGTAAATTTAGAGTATGGAGCGTATGCGTTGTGTCTTGCTGTAACAGCTTTAGACATTAACTCCTGAACAGGTTCAGGAGTTTCTGCGAGGTTATCGTAAACCTCTAAAGTGGTATGTAGTTCAAGTTTTTTCAAAGAATCCTAGTATTCTGTATACTCTTCTCCAAAATTAAAGGTCAACCCAAAACGAAGCGTTCCTTCTAACGGACTACGCACACGACTGGTAGAAAATAAATAAGATAAATCTATACCGATTTTAGAGAATTCAAATCCTGCTCCCATCGCAAGAAATTGTCTAGCACCTTTATCATCTGCTTCATTAAAGTATCCTGCTCTTACCGCAAAGCTCTCGTCATAAGTATACTCTGCACTTACAGCCCATGTAAATTCTCTTAACTCTTCACTAAAACCTCCTGGGGCATCGCCAAAAGATTGAAAGATACCGTTGATAAATGTTACATCATCATCTTGTCCAGATACAATTTCTCTAAAAACGCCGTTCCCATTTTCATCATCTACTTCTCTAATAGGTGGTGTAGGAACTAGAAGTTTATTCACCTCGGCAGTGACGCCTATTTTACTAAAACCATCGTTTAAAATAAAATCAAATCCTCCACCTAATGCCAGATTTGTAGGTATAAAATTCTCCTGACCACCAGTATCATAAGAAACCTTAGGGCCTATGTTAGAAATATTAAATCCTGCTCTCCAGCGACCGTTAAAATCTGTGTAAGCAATCTCTTCCGACTGGAAGTATCCAGAAATATCCACGCCAAAACTATTTGCAGCACTTGCATCTGAATCTGTGCTTTGTAACCTTAAATCACTGCGTAAAAATCGACCTGTTACTGCCATTGCAAATTGTTCTGATAACTTTAAAGAATAAGTTCCATCGAGAACAAATTCATTAGGATTTTCTTCTGTACCGTTCTCTCCATCTTGCGTAATAAAAATACTACCTAGACCGAAATATCTTAGACTTCCAGCAAAAGCACTGTTTTCATTCAATCGCTGTGAATAAACTATTTGAGCGATTGCAATGTCATTTACAAGATTACCCAAATATGGAGTATAAGCAAATCCTACCTTATGCTCATCTAGACTAAAAGCATATTTAGATGGATTCCATTGCTGTGACCAGGCGTCACTACTGGTCGCCACACCCATATCACCTAGAGCAGCAGATCGAGCATCTCCAGAAATTCTTAGGAATGGTAATGCGGTGGTAATCACACGTGTATCGTTTCCGTTTTGGGCATTTGATAGTTGTGGTACGATAGTAATTACCGCTATTATTAGAAGAACTAAATTTTTCATCAATCTTTTTTAAGTATGGCAAATATAAATTAAATCAAACGAGTTATAAGATTACAAGTTTCTCCGTCTTGCTCGCTTGCTGATTAGTTAACGTAGATTTCACGTTTATCTTATATACATAAACACCTTTTCCTAATCGTTGTCCAAAATCATCTGTGCCATCCCAAGTAATTTCCCTAGACGTAAATCCAGTTGTTGTGATGGTTCTTTCCTCACTCCAAACCACCTTACCAGTTATAGTCATTACCTGCACCTGAACATCTAGTGGTTCAAATGGTCTATTATGATTAAACCAAAATTCTGTATAGGTCGTAAATGGATTAGGATAATTAAGAACTCGTTCTAATTTAATCTCATCATCTTCTGTAACGAGAAATTGAATTTCTGTCATTGCAGAATTATTATACGTATCCCATGCGGTAAATTTTATCGTATGAAGACCAGGTTCTATATCGCGCAGTGGAAAATACACTTTACCTATTGTAAAATCATCAACATCTGCCTCATAATAATCGTTTAAAATAAATGGATTTGCCTCATCTCCATCTAGAATCGCTGTGATATCATGTCCTATTCCACTAGCGGTATTGATACCATTATCGTCATTTAAAAAAGCAAGGATAAAAGGATCTGAATCTGTAATTCCACCACTAACAAAATTAGTGTCGTTCATATATAAATCAATCTCAGGTCCTAGGTCATCTTGAGGTGCATTTGTATTTATTCCACCTATTTGTAGATCTAGATTGTAACCATTTTTATCCTCTGGCACGCCATCACGTTTTGCATAAAAGGATAATCTTCCAGAACCTAATGGTATTTGCGTATCGCGTGGCATCACAAATTCCACATCAAAAACACCATTTGTTACAGAGGCTTGTCCTCTAAACAAGACTTCTCCCAATTGATCAAAATCTAGTAATATCAATTGATTAGCATTATCTGTCGCATTATCATTCCCAAGTGTGGTACGATCAATTCTTTTATCAAATAAAGTTACTGATACTACTCCATTATAATTAGGAATGAGATTATCCTGTAAATCTCTTACTTCACCAGAGAATTTTACTCGATCTAATCCACGTAGCACTGTTGAGTTAGTTGCAACAGGAACATCATTTACCGCTGTTAAAGCAACACTAGGATCAGGAAGTGCTAATTTTAAGGCAGGATCGCCTATAAAAGCGATGACTCTTCTAGTTGCTCTATTGGAAAGTGCTGGATCAACTTTAGCGAGTCGCAAGGCTTCGGCCATAGAAATGGCCTCTACGTTATTATAAGAAAACAAATACTGATCTAAGGTTCTATTAAGGGCAACTCCATCACTAATAAAAATCAATCTATTTGTAGCAACTAGACCTATAGCGCCACCTTCTTCATTTAAATACACCACCTCACCGCCACTTAATCTCAAGGGATTGTCATAGCGACTAAACTCACAAGTTACTGTAATAAATAATGGATAATTATCTGGATTACGCCAGTTAGCAGCTTGTGATTGTGTAATAATAAATTCTTGAGCTAGACCATCTTCATTTCCATGACCAAAATAATTAATAACTAGTGCTCCTTGCTCAAAGGCGTTATTCACATCCTCTACAACATCTGGATATCTAAATCCTCCTGCAGTACTTACTTGATCATAACTATCTAATAGAATTTTATAAACGTTATAATCGGGTCTATTGAGAGATATTTGATTTGCTAGATCATTAACATTGGTTTGTAAGTCAGCATCTGATCCAGGATCATCAATATCGTCTCCTATTAAATACACATCATTACGCCAGCGTTTAAAGGAATCCTCTGCCGTATAAGCGATGGATTTATTTACCATTTCACGTGCCTCCTGTATGTTACTTACTATCATCCTTCCTACCGCAAGATCCATTAGATTACTAGAAGCGACTGTTCCTTCATTGGCATCCATAAACGTGAAGAAATCATCTGTAACATAAGACCTAGTTAATGAGGTCGAATCATCTGATAAAAAAGAGGGAACAACATTATCGCGTATCGCTATACGATTCTTGTAATCAAAACTAGCATCTCCAAACATATTTAAATACTGGACACGAGCAGCTGGTGTGGATGCATTATCATAAACATATTTTACAAAATTTCTAATTGCAACGATATCCTGCTCACCTTCACTAAACTCATTGTAAATCTCTTGAAGAGTAACCACCTTTGTGTTTAAGTTAGTGGTAGTAATATGATAATTTGCGAGACGTTGTGCTTCACTTTTCAAAAACGCTGGCGTAATGATCAAGTAGTCAATATCTCTAAAATTACCTGAACTGTCTAAAAAGATAGTTCCTTTTAGATTTTGATTACTTACTACGCGATTTGAAATATTTACTGGTGTAAAGTAATCGCCATCTACTACAGCAAGATACTCTTTCACTTCACCTATTCCATCTTGAAAACTAAATGTTCCAGCTTGTGCATTATTCACAATCTTTGAGATATTAAAAGGATCAGAAATATTCCAGACTTCTTCCACATCACTAGCATTAGAAATTTGAAAAACTCCTATTCCAGGAGTTAAGGCAGCTTCGTTATTTCTAAATCTAAATTGGCGCCCGTTAGATGTTAAAGCTTGAGGAACTTCTAATTGTATGTAATCCAAAAAACCCTGTGCACTAGGATCTCCACCATTGTCAAAATCTAAAGTCACTGAAACGTCATTAGAGTTAAAAATCAATGAAGAAGATTCAAATACACCTCTACGACCTAAAATGGTTGATGATGTAGCAGGTAATGCCGCATAATTAGTGGTATTTTCAATGGTTCCATTAACGCTGATTTGCATTGAAGTAGGCAAATCACTTATCGCAGCAGTAGTGACTTTTATAGAAGCAGGTCGCGAGCTATCCACATCTTCAAATGTGAAATCAAAAGTTTGCGAAGGCTCAAAATCAAAACGTTCTCCATACCAGATACGACCTATCTGGCCTATATTACGTTCATCCACTTCATAATGCTGTCTAGCATGATAATAATCAAAGGTTATGTTAGGCGTTCCTGCAGGTTGTACAAAGGGAAGAATACGCTTTCCTATGGCGCCACCAGTTGTAATGTAATAATATGAATCATCACTATAAGGATTTATAAAACTATCATTAGACTCTACATATTCTGTATCTGTAGCAGTTGCATAAAACAGAATTTCATCATTACTATTAAAGACACCATCCTGTTCACCATTAACAGTAATTGCTATTTCTGGCGGATCAAAAGCAACCGTTTCACTATTAATTAAAGGCATTGATGGTCCACCATTACCATAAATCTTAATAGTTCTAGGGTCAACATTACTCGTATTTATTCCTAGGCTTTCTAGAAATGATCTAGTAATCCTATGCACACCAGTGTTATCAACCCTAAAACGATACCAGCTTCCAGAATTAAGTAAAGAGTTTCCGTAAGCACTGGATTTAGCACTTAAGGTTTGATTTAAAGATGCATTTGAATATGAAAAGGAAAAAGACACCACCTTTTTAATGACAGTATCGTCTTTATATATAGGAGAGATAAAAAGTTGTGCATAATTACGCTTTCGCGAAAGCGCATTTCTCAATCCATATTGTAGCCCATTAGGAATATGCTCCAAATCTAGATCACCTAACTCAGACGGCGAAATCGCAACAAAAGAAACATTAGATAATTTAAAACTTAATTCATTTACAGGACTATCAACTTCAATACTACGCGACCACTTTAAACTAACACCATCTGAATAACACTCTTCACCACAATCAGGAAATTGAAACAACTGTCGATTAACTGCATCACTTTTTAAACCATTCCAGTTTAAATCTACCCTACCTGAATTTTGGGCATTCAATACAAAACAAGACAAGAATATTATTAAGGTGATAAGTGTTTTTCCCATGTAGTGACTAACGATCAAAAAAAGTTTGTAGTATTAAATTAAGGTTGAAATATTTAATTGTTAAATAAAATAAAAGTGATTCAATACCGTTAAATATCCTTGAACTACAAATGTAATGCGATTATTAACACATTTTGCTGTTGTTTTACAGCGAAGTTGTTATATTGCGAGACATTTTTCAAAATAAATTCTTAAAAATGAAGAAGTACTTTGCATTAAAAGCAGTATTTGCGCTGATAGCTACTGTAGCCATGATAAGCTGTGGTGGTGGAAATGATTACAGTTCTACCTCAAGAGGTACCGGATGGGATGTCACTGGTAAAAAAGGTGGATTTGAACTTAACACAAAATACAATGAACAGGAAACTGGCCCAGGACTTGTATTTGTAGAAGGTGGAACGTTCACGATGGGTCGTGTAAAAGATGATCCCATGCATGACTGGAACAACACACCTAATCAACAGCACGTTCAATCTTTTTACATTGACGAGACTGAGGTTACTAATGGAATGTATTTAGAAATGTTAGACTGGATTAAGGGAGTTTTTCCACCAGAAGACGAAGAATACAGAAACATTTACAATGGTGCTTTACCAGATACGTTAGTGTGGAGAAACCGTTTAGGTTTTAATGAGGAAATGACAAAGAATTATTTACGTCATCCTGCATATCAGTCTTATCCTGTAGTAGGAGTTACCTGGATACAAGCAGTAGAGTTTTCTGACTGGAGAACAGATCGTGTTAATCAACTTATCTTAGAAAATCAAGGGATAACCAAAGGAGGTTTAGAAAATCAGGAAGCAGGAAATACTTTTAATACAGAAACTTATCTAGCAGCACCTACTATGGCTTACGGTGGTAATGATGAAGTGACACGTGGTGGCAAAAGATCTATCTCTACAGAAAAGAGAAAAACAAGTATCGCTACTAAAAACGGAACAGAAGCTTCCGGACTGTATGTAACTGCAAAGGACGGAATCTTAATGCCTAGCTATAGATTACCTACAGAGGCAGAATGGGAATATGCAGCATTAGCAAATGTGAGTAATAGAGAATACAACGCTGTAAGAGGTAGAAAAAAATACCCATGGGATGGACAATATACTCGTAGTGGTAAAAGACAAAAAAGAGGTGATCATTTAGCTAACTTTAAGCAAGGTGATGGAGATTACGGTGGAATCGCTGGATGGAGTGATGATGGTGCTGATATTACGGCTGCTGTTAAAAGTTATGAGCCTAATGAATTTGGTGTTTATGACATGGCAGGTAACGTTTCTGAATGGGTTGCAGATGTTTATAGACCTATCGTAGATGATGAGTTTAATGACTTTAACTACTATCGTGGTAATGTGTACACAAAAAATAAAATAGGACCTGATGGAATGATCGCTGTTGTAGAAGCAGATTCTATTCCTTACGACACTCTAAGTAACGGTAAAGTACTAGCAAGAGCATATCCAGGAGAAATTCAAAAAGTAGCCGTAGATGAAAATGAAACTTATTTACGTTACAACTTTGACCAAAGTGATAACCGTAACTTCCGTGATGGTGATAGAAGATCTTCTAAATACTTTGGAGGTACAGATGAATTAGATGATACTCAACGTATGTATGATTCACCTAATCATAAGGTAGAAGCTGATTCTTTAGGAAACCTTGACAGAAGATATGATCAATCTAATACTCGTACAACATTGATCAATAATGAAGTACGTGTAATAAAAGGTGGATCATGGAGAGATAGAGCTTACTGGCTAGATCCTGCTACACGTAGATTCTATCCTCAAGACATGGCAAAGGATGATTTAGGTTTCCGTTGCGCAATGTCTCGTGTAGGTTCAAAATCAAAAAAGAACAAAAGACCTAGAAACTAATATTCTTAGTTTTTATTTATATCAAAAGCCCTTATTTTTAAGGGCTTTTTTAATGCAACTATTTTATGATAGCATCGTTTTATAATAATGTGTTTTTAAACAGTACTGGCGTAAATACAGATACGAGAACACTTAAAAAAGGAAACTTATTTATAGCTTTAACTGGTGACAACTTTAATGGCAACATTTATGTTGAAAAAGCATTAGAAAATGGTGCCTCACATGCCGTAAGCGATGATGATAGATTTAGCTCTAATAGAAAGGTTACTGTAGTAAAAGATTGCCTTACATTTTTACAAGAACTGGCAACCTATCACAGAAAAATTCTCAAAACGCCAATAATAGCTCTTACAGGAAGTAATGGGAAGACCACTACAAAAGAATTAATCATATCTATCCTAAGTACACAATTTAAAGTAAATGGGACTAGAGGTAATTTAAACAATCATATAGGAGTTCCGCTCACCTTGCTTTCATTTACTAAAAACACCGAGATAGGTGTAGTAGAAATGGGTGCAAATCACATGAAAGAGATAGAAGCTCTTGCAGCGATAGCGCTTCCAGATTACGGTTTAATAACTAATTATGGAAAAGCACACCTAGAAGGATTTGGAAGTGAAGAAAACATCAAAATAGGTAAAAGCGAATTATACGAAAACCTAAGAAAGCACAATAAAACAGTAATTGTAGGAAGCTGGGATGAGGAACAAATCAAAAGATCATCAGGTATCAAGCGCATACTTACAACAACAGAAAGTCAACTTTTAAAAGCAGAACCCTTTTTAAAATTCAAGTTTAAAGGTGAAGTCTGTAGTTCACAATTAACAGGCGCCTACAATTATCAAAATATTTTGCTAGCCGCAACGGTAGGTGAAATATTCCATATTTTACAAAACAACATTCTTAAAGGTATAGAAAACTATCTACCTACTAATAACAGATCTCAAATAGTAGAAAAGAATGGACTTAAAATCATACTGGATGCCTATAATGCAAATCCTAATAGTATGGAAGCAGCATTAAAAAACTTAGCGTTACAGTCTGATAATCCTAAGACAGCCATTCTAGGAGATATGTTTGAATTAGGATCATACGCATCAAAAGAGCATCATAAAATAGCATCCCTTGCATTAGAATTAGGCATTACAAACATTCACTTAATAGGTGAGAACTTCTATGACATCTCAACTAAAGATGTAATAAAGTATAAAGACTTTGATAGTTTTAAGAAAAATAAAAAGATCCTAAATGATATGAAGGGTATTTTATTACTAAAAGGATCTAGAGGAATGGCTCTAGAACGAGTTCTCGAATTATTTTAAAAAAAATACTCAAAAATCTTTTAGCAAAAATATATTTATGTAAATTTGCCACCGCTTTAGAGCAAAAGGTACCTTAGCTCAGTTGGTAGAGCAAAGGACTGAAAATCCTTGTGTCCCTGGTTCGATTCCTGGAGGTACCACCTTTTAAACCCGATTCTTTTAGAATCGGGTTTTTTGTTAGTTATAACATTTATAAATCACAGTAAAGCTATATTTATCATCTTAATTGTGAGATGAATCAGTGACAATGCAAAACTTAAGTAATGATTATTTAATTGTATCACTTAAGGCGACATCCCGCAACATTTAAAGTTATGATCTTAGTTATAGACGTAGGCAACACAGCTATAAAAATGGCCGTGATGAATCACGAGAAAATCGAAACAATACTTAGATGCGATGCGTCCAACTTTATTGCTAGTTGTAATGAACTCCTGGAAGAGTACGATACATTAAAAGATGCAGCATTATGCGTAGTAGGCAACTTCCCAGTAGAATGTAAAAACTATCTGACATCACATTTCAAATTATTTGAAGTAAATCACACGATTAAGCTTCCATTTAAAAATGACTACCAAAGTAATACATTAGGTAATGACAGAATTGCTCTCGTCGCTGGCGCGCTATGCTCCATTACAAATTATGAACCTGTATTAATTATTGACGCAGGTACTTGCGTCACCTATGACTACATAGATGAGTTGAAACACTATAAAGGTGGTGCAATTTCTCCAGGTTTAAGATTACGTTATGAATCATTACATAATTACACTGCAAATCTACCGTTATTAGAAGCAGTGAAATCAACAGAAATAACAGGAAACAGCACCGCAAACTCCATACACAGTGGTATTCTTAACGGTTTACAATTTGAAATCAAAGGATTAATTAAGTATTACAGAAAACAAAATAAAAAACTAAACGTTTTTATGACAGGTGGCGATGCACAGATCTTGTCAACTCGACTAAAAAACCGTTTCTTTGCCACGCCTTTTTTGATGCTTCACGGCATCTATAATTTATATACTTACAACAAGAACTTATGATAAGAAGTTTTTTAATCGTTATTGTAGCATTTATAGGTTTTAACGCTATAGCGCAACAACGTACTTCATCACCTTACTCATTTTTTGGTCTAGGGCAACAAACTTTTAAAGGCACTATAGAAAATAGAGCTATGGGATCTATTAGAACCTACAGCGATAGTATTCACATCAACTTGCGTAATCCAGCCGCATATGGTAACTTACGATTAACCACGTATGCTATTGGAGCGACACACACAGAAAACTGGGCTACTGATGGAACATTAAATGACTCCTTTAACAACACTACCGTAGAATACGTAAGTATAGGAATTCCTTTAAGTAGAAAAGCAGCGTTTGGTTTTGGACTAGTTCCATTTCAATCTGTAGGCTATCGCATAGGTGGAATAGACGACAACACTTTTACTAATTTTGAAGGGCGTGGTGGATTAAACAGAGCTTATTTCTCACTAGGCGCTAATATTATAGAAGGACTAAGCATAGGTGCAGAAGTGCGTTACAACTTTGGAGAAGAAAACAACAGCTCTACCGTAGTTTTAGAAGGCGTTCAATTAGGGACTAATGAAACTAACGATTCAGACTTCAGTGGTCTTTCATGGAATCTGGGACTCCATTACTCTAAATTATTATCAGAAAGTCGTGAAATTCAACTAGCGGCTACTTATTCTCCACAAAGTGACATAACAGCAACTAACAATCGCACCATATCTAATGTAACACTAGTGGGAATTTCAGAGTTTTTATCTAACACCCAGCAATTAGAAGAAAGTAGTGAAAAATTCCAACTTCCATCAGAACTAACTTTAGGAATAGGTTATGGACAGCGCTTAAAATGGTTCCTAGGTGCAGAATATACTAATCGTGGGACCAGTGTAAGTACAAATCGTAGTTTTTCTCCAGCAGCAACGCAATTCACAGATTCTAACTCATATCGTCTAGGTGGTTATTACATTCCAGACTATAACAGCATCACAAGCTACTGGAATCGCATCACATATCGTGCAGGAATAAGATATGATGAAACTGGATTGAATATCAATGGACAGGACATCACAGAGTTTGGCATGTCTTTTGGAATGAGTTTACCTGTAGGACAAACTAGTGCTTTTTCAAACGCAAACTTCAGTTTTGAATATGGACAGCGCGGGACAACTACAAATGGATTAATAAAAGAAGATTTCTTTTCAATTTCTATCGGATTATCGCTTAACGACAAGTGGTTCCAAAAATTGAAATATCGTTAAATAAAAATAGTACCATGAGAATTAAAACTACCCTTTTAACTTTAACAGCTCTAATGAGTTTCGCTTTCGCGAAAGCGCAAGATTCTGGAGATTGTAATGTCGTTTTAAGCATATTTGCAGAAAACGCAAAAGCAAAGAATTATGACGAAGCTTACAAACAATTAAGTAGTCTTGTAGAAAAATGCCCTGACGCAAGCGCTGCAATTTACCAGTATGGAGAAATCATTTATGAAAATAGATTGAAAAATAAAACCGGTGATGAACAAGAAAACATCAACGGTTTAATGAATATGCTTAAAGGGCAAATTGAAAAATTCCCTGGTAAGGTAAACGTAAGCAAGAAAAAGATCGAGTTAGCTCGTGTCATGTATAAATACAAGCAAGGAACGCAAACAGATCAATTTCTTATGCTAGAAGATGTATTCACAAAAGATCCTGACAACTTCACAGACCCTAATGGAATGATCACCTATTTCAAACTTGCAGAAAAAGAGTATAAAGTAAACAAAATAGATCTTCAAAGCTTATTTGATATATACGATAGACTTACTTCTCAAATTGAAAATGTTCAAGATGAAAGATCTGCAATAGTTTCTAAATTATTAGATAAAAAGGCAGAAGGAGAAATTACAGATAAAGAAGAAAAAACCATTGAAAATCAGGAAAAAAACCTGAAAAACTATGGTATCGTAATGAAAAGCGTTAATGGAACTTTAGGACAATTAGCAGATTGTGATAAATTAATCCCACTTTATAATGCAGAGTTTGATGCAAAACAAAGTGATGAAAAATGGCTGAGCAATGTGTTAAGAAGAATGCAATCTAAAGAATGTACTAGCGATCCATTATACGTAAAATCTGTAAAAGCTTTACACGTACTTAAACCTAGCTGGAAAACCGCTTATGGATTAGGTAATATTGCTACAAGTAAAGAAGAAAAATTCCAGTATTGGGATCAAGCAATATCTCTAGGAGCTGATAACGAAAGTAAAGCAAGGATTTACTACAAAAAAGGTGAATTATATAAAGGTGCTGGACAATTCTCAAACGCAAAGAAGAATTATATGCTGGCTACAGAGATTAAACCGTCTTTTGGCTTGCCATACTTAAGAATAGCTAATATGATCGCCACCAGTGCAAACAGTTGTGGATCTACTCCTTTTGAAAAAAGAGCCGTAAACTGGATTGCAGCTAGATGGGCAGAAAAAGCAGGACGCGTGGACGTATCGTTAAAGAGTACCTCTGCAAAAACAGTTGCTGCGTACAAAGGTCGTGCGCCTGGAGCTCAGGACATATTTTTAAACAAGCAATATAGTCAAGGCGACAGGATTAGTTTTAACTGCTGGGTAGGTGAATCTGTAAGAGTTCCTAATCTATAATGAAGTTATTGATTCACATATTTAAAATTATAATCACGGCTGCGGCCGTGATTTGTGTTTTATCCTCTTGTGACGATAATCTTAAGGCAATTCAAAAAATGCAACTCACCTCTAATGAACCTATAGGTGAAGTTGAAAAAATGCTATTAAAACATACAGATAGTGGTTATATAAAAATGAAATTAAGTGGCGATAAAATGCTAGATTTCTCAAACGATAGTTATCCCTATACTGAATTTCCAGACGGTATAGACGTCACTATTTACGAGAGTAAAATAGACACTAGCATCACAACAACCATAACGGCTAATTATGGAATCCTTTATGACGAATCTAAATTAATAGACTTAAAAGGTAATGTCATCATCACAAATGCAGACGGCAATACCTTTATGGGTGAACAATTATACTGGGATCAAAAAAATCAGTGGATTTTTACTGATGAAGAATTTGTCATTACATTTGATGGTGGTATGAAAGCTGGAAATAAATTAGATGGAAATGAAGATTTAACCATCGTACAAGTGCGCAATAGTCGCGATCAATTTTATAGACAGCCTAAATTATAAAACACACACAACGTGAAAAACTTCTTTAAATACTTTCAGTACGCTTACATCGCTTTCTCCATATTCTTTATCGTACGTGGTTTTTATGAGTATGAAAACGCTCCTACCATGGCTTATATTTTATGGGCGATGGGTGCGCTTACCTTATTCATGTTTTTCTTTAGAAGGCGATACATTCGTAAATTTGAAGAACGACAAGGCGATAATGATCGCAAATAGATCATCCTAAATGATATCGACGATACTTCTTATAAGCGCCATGCTAGTTCTGAGTGCCTTTTTCTCAGGAATGGAAATCGCCTATGTATCATCTAATAAAATTCATATAGAATTAGAAAAGCGACAGGATGATATTATAGGTCGTGTACTACGTAGACTTACTGCTAGACCATCTAAGTTCATCATTTCAATGCTTATAGGAAATAGCATCACCTTAGTAATCTACGGAATTTTTATGGGTGATCTGATCACAAATGAAATCATTACACCATATTTAGATCTTACACAGGGATTACAATTATTAGTACAAACACTTATTTCCACATTAGTA
Source organism: Nonlabens sp. (assembly GCA_020630715.1). GTDB lineage: Bacteria > Bacteroidota > Bacteroidia > Flavobacteriales > Flavobacteriaceae > Nonlabens. The sequence continues at coordinate 38,869 of JAHDIQ010000008.1, read as the reverse complement.
ATTTTACTCACAGCAGAGTTTTTACCCAAAGTGTTTTTCCAGATTTACGCAAATGAACTTCTTAAGTTTTTTGCCATTCCAGCCTATATCTTTTACCTCATCTTCTGGCCTATTTCATGGTTTTGTATCACCATATCAGATTTCTTTTTACGCACCTTTTTTAAAACAGATGGTGACCAGATCCAGTTATCCTTTTCAAAAGTAGAATTAGGAAATTACATTACAGAGCAAATGGAAAGTGCTCAAGAACAAGATGATGTAGATAGTGAGATACAGATTTTTCAGAATGCGCTAGATTTTGGAGATGTAAAAGCACGCGAGGTCATGGTGCCACGCACAGAAATGATATCTGTTTTAGAAGATATTCCCATGAAAGAATTAGGAAAGCTATTTGTCACCACAGGCCTTTCTAAAATATTAGTACATAGCGATACTATTGATGATATTACAGGTTATGTACATAGTTTTGACCTATTCAAATCACCATCATCACTATCTGTAATTAAAAGAGATGTCATTAATGTGCCAGAAACCATGCTGGCAAAAGACGTTCTTAATCTACTGATTAAAAAACGCATGAGCATTGCTATCGTACTAGATGAATATGGTGGAACTTCTGGTCTCATTACGGTAGAGGATATCGTTGAAGAGCTATTTGGTGAAATAGAAGATGAACATGACAACGATCTTCTTATTGATTCAAAAATTAATGACCTAGAATATAAACTTAGTGCTCGACTAGAAGTAGATCAGATTAATGAAAATCATAAACTGGAATTGCCAGAAAGCGAGCAGTATGAAACCCTAGGTGGATTGATCGTTTTCCAGACAGAAGGTATTCCAGAAGAAGGCGACGTAGTTAAAATAGAACAATTTAAATTCACCATTTTAGAGACTTCAAATAATAAAATTGACCTAGTCCATCTCGAGGTTTTGGATTTAGATTAGGCACCTTTTAATCATACAAATCTCTAAGATTAGAATAGGTTTTTGAATTTCGCTTTCGCGAAAGCGAAATAATCACCACCAACACAGTCATAAAGCATCATTTGTGCTTTAATAATTAGGCAGAAAACACTATTTTCGCCCTCACAAAAATCTAAACCAATTACAATGGCCATATTAGGTAAAATTAGATCACAAGGATTAATCCTTATTCTGGTAATAGCACTGGCATTATTTGCATTCATTATTCAAGGATTATTAACTTCTAATGGCGCATCAAAGGATGCGACACTAGGTGTTGTAGGTGATTCAGAAATAGATCGTATTGCATTTTCTAGACGTGTAGAAAACATGATGCAAAACAGCCCTAACTTATCTACCGTTCAAGCAGTAAACTCTGTCTGGAATTCAGAAGTTAGAGGTGCCGTTCTTAAAGCACAAATAGAAGCCGCTGGTATAGATGCATCAGAAGAAGCTATAAAAGAACAGATCAGTCGTTCATTTGCTGGTGAAGTAAACTTTCAGGATCAAAACGGTCAGTTTTCTGAAGTTGCCATGAATACTTATGTTACTAACAGAAAAGAAACAGATCCTAACTGGTATAATCAAATATGGTTACCAGCAGTAGCTAATATTAAAGATCAAGTAAAGCAACAGCAGTTTTTTAATTTACTTAAATCTGGAATTATAGGTACTCAGGCAGATGGTGAATTAGAATACCGTCTAGCAAATGATACTCGTACGTTTAATTTTGTAAACGTTCCTTATACCACAATAGCAGATTCATTAGTAGAAGTTTCTAAGTCAGAAATTCAAAACTATATCTCAAATCACGAGTCAGAATTTGAGGTTGAAGCACAAAGAGATGTACAGTATGTATTTTTTGAAGAAAAAGCATCTGAAGAGGATAAAGCTAAACTTAGAGAAGATTTATTAAAACTTCTTTATACTCAAGAAGCTTATAATAAAGCTACTAAACAAAGAGAAGACGTTCTAGGATTAAACGATGTAACAGATGTAAAGGAATTTGTAAATGCAAACTCAGATATTCCTTATTCTGATGCATTTACTTTAGTATCTAAACTACCAGCAGGAGCTCAAGTTGCAGGAACCTACGAGGCAGGAAAATCATTTGGTCCTTACGTAGATGGTGAATACGTGAAAATTTCAAAGCTAGAAGCTAAGAAAACAATCATGGACAGTGTAAAGAATAGACATATTTTAGTATCATATAATGGTGCGCAACGTTCTACTGCTACTCGTACTAAGGAAGATGCAGAAAAACTAGCTGATAGCATATTAAACACCATAGGATCTAATAAATCTAGATACTTATCTAAATGGGAATACTTTAAAGATAATCAAGAGCTTGCCAAAGGTGAAGACCTAGGATGGACAGTTTATAGTGGAAATGCCAGCAGTCTTGCAGAAGGTTACCGCAATTTCTTATTTGAAAATAAAGAAGGTACCATCGGTATCGCAGAATCTAGTTTTGGGTATCATATCATCTACATAGAGGAAACTAAAAATCCATTACCAGCAATTCAACTTGCTACCGTAGCTAAAGAATTAGAAGCTTCTAAAGCTACTAGAAAAAAGCTATTTACTAATGTTCAAAAATTCCAACAAGCTGTAAACCGTGAAAATTTTGCAGATCTGGCAAAGGAATATAAAGTAACTGTAAATCCAGTGAATAGTCTTAAAATATTAGATGAAAACCTTCCAGGATTAGAACGCAATAGAGCTATCGTAAGATGGGTATTTGAAGAAAACACAGAAGTAGGTGACGTAGATCGTTTTGAAACTCCTACTGGATATGTATTAGTTCAAGTTACTAAGAAAAGTGAAGCTGGTATGATGAGTCCAGAAGATGCAAGTCTAACGGTTACTCCTATCTTACGTAATAAAAAGAAAGCGGCGTTAATACTAGACAAGATTACTGCTAGTGATATCAATGAAATCGCTAAGAACCAAAACACAACCGTAAGGACTGCAGCCGCTGTTAATCGTAAAAGCCCTATGATTCCTGGTGTAGGTGAAGAGCCTGTTGTAGTGGGAACTGCTTTTGGAATCGCAGAAGGCGCAACGTCAAAACCAGTAATAGGCGAGAAAGGTGTATTTGTAGTAAAAGTAACTGGAATTGAAAAAGCTCCAGATCTACAAAATTATACGAGTGATGCAAATGAGCTAGCACAACGTACCGCAAATGCGGCTACATCACAGCTAGTAGAAGCACTTAAAAAATCAATGAAAATCACAGATAATAGAGCAACGTTCTATTAAGAACATACTTACCTAGTTATTCAAAAGCCTGCTTATTCATTTGAGCAGGCTTTTTTTTTAGAGAATAAATCATTGAATTAATAAGTCAGCTCCTCTAATTCATAACCTATACCTAGTTGTTTTAGAGGACCACCTAACACTCTAGGAAAATGTTTTTTAGGAATTAAACTCCATTTTGAATCTTGGGTCATATGAAAGTTAATAAAACCTATCGCTTCATTTTTAGTTTTAGGATGCAACGCAATTAATGGCACATCCCATTTATTATTCATCGCTTTAATTTCTTTACCCTTAAATTTGAGTTTTTTAAATCTAGGTATAGAGAGCAGATTACCTTTATCATCACAAGGTCCCATATTTAAAACACCTATCAGCAGACCTTTTTCTGGAAATAAAATATCATCACCTGTATAGTCGATTCGGTATTTGAAATTATCACTAGATATTACTAACGTAGTTATGGGATAATCTAATTTAACAAATGATGAATCTGCTGCTACCTCGTAGAATTGAATTCTGTACAAAAATGATGATTGTAATTTTTTCGTTTTTATAGGTGTCTCATTTTTATTAGGGTATTTTTCACGATAATTTTCTGCTTTTTCCCAATCAGCATTTTTTTTAATAATAGGTATCGTAATACTTTTAAGTTTAAAATCTTTAGTCTGATTTAGCTTAGGAATAAATAATCCATATTCTCTTCCATGATAATGAGGCGTTCCATCTAACCAGTACTTTTTCTTAGATGGCTTTTCAGTTATTTTTCTTCTTTTTTTCGGTGTCCCTTTTAACTCTATCTCAGATAAGAACTCTATTTTTCTAGAAAGAAATATGGTATGTTCCTTTATAGAAGATGTATTTATCTTTAAAAGCTTGTAACCTAAACAATCTACTGCAATGATCTGATTTTCTAAATCATTAGGCAGTGAAAACACTCCATTCTTATCCGTGTAAATACTGTTTTCTTGATAAAAGATAAGTGTGTTAGGTAAAGGCTCATTTGTAATTTTGTCCCTTACAATATATTCAGATTGTGCAACAGTAATAAACGAGACGAAAAACAATATAGAAATAAAAGAATATCGCATTATTATACAATTAGATTTTAATGACAAAGCGTCTTGAAATACATTTTATTGTATCAAATCATCCCATTCTAGAACCACATCATATCCTTTATCCACAAAATATCGTCGCGACTTCACATCACCAGTTGCCATTACAAAATCGCCGCCCCAACCGCCTAAACTTTTTATGGCACCATTATAATCTGGAAATAATCCAGACTGCACCGGTTCTAAATCTATTAACGCACCTATAATGGATTCATGACGCTTCATTAGCGTTTCAAATTGAGAAAGATCATTACTAGCATCTATAAATTGTTGTGGCATAGTTACTAACTCTTCTCTCAATGCTGGTGTGATGTATTGCTTCTGGAATCTTGCCATAGCATCTCTAGAATTTTGCTTGCGGTTTAAATAAACAAAAAACAATTGATCTATAATAGCAGGCGACCAGTCAACCATTTCAACCTCTGGGAGCACCTCATGGTAATTGTAAATTATAGGCTGATTTGCAGTTGCACAAGCGATATCATAACCACTACCGCCAAAACACTCAAACTGCAACGCATAAGCATCGCATCCTAACCACTGTGAAATCAAAGAAACTAGTGTAGAACTGGTACCCATTCCATAAGTACGATCAAAATCTAAGGTCGTTATCGCGTCAAATCCATTCTTAATAAGTTCTACAGCAACAGGACTTAAGGTTACGGCGCAACGCAATAATTGGAACAATTTTGACAGCACAGCATTACCATTAACCTGATGATCTAAATCAGTCAATTGAGCAACAGTAAATTCAGATTCAAACCATAATGACCCATCTACATCATAACTTTTCCAGGTGATCTGTTGATCAGTTCTAGGAGTAATCTCTAAATGTTGATCTAGTTTGAGTGGAACAGCCAGTGCAGGAACATGATCTAAAACTACATATTCACATGTGATCAGGAACTTGCCGTGAGCGCTATATGTAAGTTGATCACTCATTAAGATCTACGGATAATTTCTAACGATTCTCGCAATCCAGAAAAGCTAGGTGTTTTATCTGCATACTCCTTTCTCAGTAATTCCTTCTCTGCATCTGTCGCACCTATTTGCTCCAGCATATTTACCAGATGCATTTTCATGTGACCAGCCTGTATTCCTGTGGTCACTAATGAATGTAAGGCAGCAAAATTTTGAGCAAGACCGCAAACTGCGGTGACACGCATTAATTGTGTTGCGGTTGGGTTTTCTAGGATTTGCATTGCTAGTTTTGACAATGGATGTAATGAGGTTAATCCACCTACTGTTCCTAGCGCGAGCGGGAAATCTGCCTCAAAAGTAAACACCTCATCCTCTACTCTAGCTCTAGTTAAACTTCTATAGTGTCCATCGCGAGATGCATAAGCATGCACACCAGCTTCTACTGCTCTAAAATCATTTCCTGTTGCAATCACCACAGCGTCTATACCGTTCATGATTCCTTTATTATGAGTTACCGCACGATAAGGTTCTACCGTTGCTATGTTTACGGCTCTAGTAAATTTGCGAGCAAAATCTTCTCCTGAAACACCATTAATCGTCCCTATCTCATCTACCGGACAGGATACAGAAACGTTTACAACGCATTCTGGCACATAGTTACTCAAAATACTCATGATCACTTCTGGCTTTGTAGACGTGAAACCGTCATAAGTAGCCGTTAATTCTCTAAATGTTGTTGCGAGCTGCTCCAGCGTTGTATTGATGAAATTTGCACCCATCGCATCCTTAGTTTCAAAGGTGGCGTGCAATTGATAATATCCTGATAAGGCTTCGGTTTTGTTTACTAAGGTTAAGTCCTGAATTCCACCACCGCGTTTTTTCATACTGGCGTTGATGGATTCTAGGGATTGAAGTAATTCCGCTTTCGCGAAAGCGAAATAATCTTCCATCTCACTACTTAAACCATCATACATGATATGAACCTGACCTGATTTTATGGTCGATTTCACAGTCGTTTTAAAACCACCACGATCTAACCAAAACTTGGCTGCTTTACTCGCCGCAGCAACGACACTACTTTCCTCTATCGCCATAGGAATCGTGACTAGCTTACCATCAATTAAAAAATTAGGCGCCAGACCGAATGGGAAATAGTAATTTGTAATTGTATTTTCACTAAATCCATCGTGTAAATCTTGCAACTTCTGGTCATCATTCCAGTACCTTGTGATCACCTCACGCATCGCAGTATCACCATTAAAATAGGTGGTAACCAGCCAATTAACCTTTTCTGTTTTAGACAGTTTAGAAAAACCTACCACAGGTGCTTGCATAACGATTTCTTTTAAAGTACAAAGATACGATGCTGTAGGAGATTATGGACGCGCTTATAAGTGTGATAAGGCAAGGAAATTTGGGATTTTTTCGCTATTATTGTTTCTAATCCATTTTTGACTTCAATGATTAAAAATAGCTTTCTATTTGCGGTACTTTTTCTTACAAGTACGGCACTACTCGCTCAACAAAACATCACCGTTGAGGATATTTACACAGGAACCTTCCGCACGCAACGACTTCAATCACTAGAATCACTTCATAACGGTACAGAATATATCGTTCTTAATTACAATCGTGACCGCACGCAATCCATAGATAAATATAGCTATGCTACTGGCGAGAAAACAGGAACGCTAGTAACCAGTTCTGATCTTAAATTACCTATTAGAAATTATATTTTAAGTGATGATGAATCACAAGTAATGATCATTTCACAAAGTGAGCAAATCTTCCGTCGTAGTTCTTATGATGTAGTTCACGTGTATAATCTAGCTACAAAAGAGCTTACCGCAGTGAGCGACCAGCCAGTGCGCAGTCCTGGATTATCACCAGATGGTAAAAAGGTAGCTTACATTTTTGAGAACAATATTTATTATAAAGATTTGGCTTCTGGTAAAGTAACCCAAGTTACCACAGATGGTAAAATGAATGCCCTTATTAATGGTGTTACAGATTGGGTTTATGAAGAGGAATTTGCATTTGTAAAAGCCTACCAGTGGAGCCCAGATAGCCAGCAAATTGCTTTTATCTCTTTTGACGAGAGTGAAGTTCCTGAATTCTCAATGGATGTGTATGGCAGTGAGTTATACCAGAAACCTTATGTATTTAAATATCCTAAAGCTGGAGAAAAGAATGCCGTGGTAGGATTGCATGTGTATAATCTGCTTTCGCAAAAGCGTAATGAAATCAACCTTAATAGATCTGAAGAATTTTATATCGCTCGCATCAACTATGCGCCTAATGGAACTTTAACTGCTCAAGTATTAAATAGACATCAAAACGTTCTAGATTTTTACATGGTAGATCGTAGTGGTAATGCACGCATAGGTTTTACAGAGAAAGATGATGCTTATGTAGATGTAACAGATGATTTAACCTTTCTAGATGACAACAGCTTTTTATGGACTAGTGAAAAAAGCAACTGGAGACATATCTATCATTATGATGCAAATGGTAAAGAGCAACGCCAGATCACTAATGGCAACTGGGATGTGACTTCTTACTACGGTTACGATCCAGCGAGTAAACGTATTTTCTTCCAAAGCACAGAAGATGGTAGTATCAACCGTGGTATTTATTCGGTTAAATTAAACGGTAAGAAGAAACAAAAATTAAGTAGTAAGATCGGGACCAATAATGCCTCTTTCAGTAGTAATTTCACCTACTTCATTAACACCTATTCTAGTGCGACGCAACCACCATCGTATACCTTACACGATGCTGTAAAAGGAGCAATAGTGCGCGAAATCAAAAATAATGACGGCTTATTAGATGATTTAAAAGGATACCAATTCTCCCAAAAAGAATTTTCTACCATTAACGTGAATGGAAATGATTTGAACATGTGGATGATGAAGCCTAACAACTTTGATCCTAGTAAAAAGTATCCACTATTGATGTTTCAATATAGTGGTCCTGGATCACAACAGGTATTAAACAGCTGGTATGGTGCAAACGATTACTGGCACAGTATGCTAGCAAACGATGGTTATATCATCGCCTGTATTGATGGACGTGGTACTGGACATAAGGGTGCAGATTTCAAGAAAGTGACTCAAAAAGAACTAGGAAAATACGAGGTAGAAGATCAAATAAGCGCCGCTCAAAAACTAGGTGCGATGGACTACATTGATGCAGACCGTATAGGAATATGGGGCTGGAGTTATGGTGGATTTATGAGTTCTAATTGTATTTTAAAAGGTAATGATGTGTTTAGTACTGCGATTGCAGTGGCACCAGTAACTAACTGGCGTTTTTACGATACGATTTACACAGAGCGTTACATGACAACACCACAAGAAAATGCGAGCGGTTATGATGAGAATAGCCCGATTAATCATGTGGACAAGTTAAAAGGAAAATACCTATTAATCCACGGTAGCGCAGATGATAACGTACATGTTCAAAACACCATGCTTATGGTAGAAGCATTAGTACAAGCAAATAATCAATTTGAATGGTTGATTTATCCAGATAAAAATCATGGTATTTACGGCGGTAACACTCGTATTCACCTATTCAATAAAATGACAGACTTTATACATAAGAATTTATAATAATTAACTAACCTAACAATCATATGTCAACAATAGCTAAACAAAAGGAGTTCTTAGGACATCCTGTAGGGCTCTATATTTTATTCCTTACTGAAATGTGGGAACGCTTTTCCTACTACGGAATGCGTGCTATTTTAGTACTCTACTTAACAAGTGAAGTCATATCTGATAATCCTGGATTAGGATGGACAGATCCAAAAGCCTTAGCATTATACGGTTGGTATACCATGTTAGTTTATGTTGCTTCTATTCCAGGAGGAATTATTGCAGATAAAATAATAGGTCAAAAAAAATCTGTGCTCTACGGTGGATTATTGCTTTGTGCTGGACATGGAGTTTTATCTATTGAAGAAAACTGGGCGTTTTATACTGGATTAGGACTCATAGTTGCCGGTGTAGGATTATTAAAACCTAACATTAGTACGCTAGTAGGAGGATTATATGAACCTGGTGATGATCGTAGAGACAAAGGTTTTAGTATTTTTTATATAGGAATTAATGTAGGCGCTGCCGCAGCCTCTATTATTGTAGGACTAGTTGCAAAAGAATATGGATGGCATGCAGGATTTGGTCTTGCAGCGATAGGAATGGGATTAGGTCAGGTAATATATATGTTAGGTCAGAAACACTTAAAACATGTAGGTAACAAACCTGAAAAATCTACTAAGGACGATGGAAACGTGTCAATTGCAGAATTATTTAAAGACATGGTATCTAATAAATTATCCCTTAGTGTTTGGGTAATTCTTTCACTTATTTCAATCTCTGTAATGACTACATGGGATTGGGCTTATGGACTGCTTTTTTTATTCCTATCCTTTGTGGTAGGTATGATGATGGCAATTTATCAAGATCTGAATACTAAAATAGAGAAAGATAGATACGTAGTGCTATTACTTTCCTTTTTAATTGTTATCGTTTTCTGGGGCGCGTTTGAGCAAGCTGGTGGATTGATGAACCTGTATACTGAAACTAAAACCGATCGATTCATAGGAGGCTGGGAAGTTCCTAGTGCAGTAATGCAGGCATTTAACCCTATTTATATCATACTTTTTGCAATTCCAGTAGCAAGTGCCTGGATGTGGTGGAAAAACCGTGGTAAGCAAGCTAGCTCTTTGTTTAAAATGGCTTTTGGTGTCATTGTTATGGGACTAGGATTTGTTTTTATGATAGGTGCTTCATTACAATATGAAGAATTAGGGGAATCTGCTTTGTACTGGTTAGCATTTGCATATTTACTTCACACACTAGGAGAGCTTTGCGCTTCGCCAGTAGCTTTATCCTTTATTACTAAGTTAGCACCTGTTAGATATGGCGCACTTATGATGGGTGTATATTTTGCAGCTACAGGTTTAGGTAATAAAGTTGCAGGAATTGTAGGAGAAAGTGCAGAAGGTGCTGGTGAATTAACTGTCTTTACATCAATTACTGTTTTTTGTGTTGTTTTTGGTCTTCTAGTGATTTTATTATTAAAACCACTTAAGAGACTTACTCATGGTGCAGAAGATAAAACTGCAGAACAATTAGAAGCTGAAAAATACGAATTAGCAGATACTGACATCAACTAACCTATATATTAAATTATGAATACTGACATTGAAAATATGTTTAAAGACAAGGTAATGGGTCATCCAGCCGGTCTTTTTGTTTTGTTCTTTACAGAAATGTGGGAACGATTCTCGTACTACGGAATGAGAGCCCTTTTAGTAATGTTTTTTACTGCCTCGCTAATGGATGGCGGATGGGGCTGGCCTAGAGAACATGCTTTTGCCATTTTTGGGACTTACACTTCCTTAGTTTACCTATCAACCCTTTTAGGCGGATATTTTGCTGATAAAATTATAGGGTATCGATACGCTGTTTTAGTTGGAGCTCTTTTAATGACTTTAGGACATGCTTCTATGGCTATAGAAGTACCTTTCTTTATTTATCTTGGATTAGGATTATTAGTTTTCGGAAGTGGTTTCTTTAAACCAAATATGACCTCTATCATTTCTGAAATGTATAAAGGAAAGGAAGAAAAGAAAGACGGTGCTTATACTATCTTTTACATGGGTGTTAATGCTGGTGCTTTCTTAGGAATTCTACTTTGTGGTTATCTTGGAGAAACAATTGGTTGGAGTTGGGGATTTGGTCTTGCAGGTGTTTTTATGTTATTTGGTTTACTTCAGTTTTGGAAAGCACAAGATATTTTTGGTAAAATTGGTTTAAAACCAGCCAAACCAAATGATGGTGAAGCAAATGTTCTCGCTGAAGGAGAACCAAAACTTAATCCTTTTACAAGTTTAGAACTCGGGTTAATTGCAGTAGCTTCCATTTTAGGACTAGCATGGATACTGAACGATCCAGTTGCCAAAATTTCTGAAGGAGCTTATAATTTATTCGGTTTTGAATTATTTGGATTAAGTGGCTCCAATTTTATCATCTTATTCGCTTTATTCTTATTTATCGCTCTTTTAATTATTCGAATTCCAAAATATGATAAAGTTACTAGAGACAGAATGTTAGCTGTTACTTTCTTTGCATTTATTACTATATTTTTCTGGGCAATATTTGAACAAGCTCCTAGCTCACTTACTATTTTTGCTCGAGATTATACACAAAGAATTCTAGAAGGAAATGCAGCAATTATATTTAAAATTGTAAATTCCCTAATGACTATAATACCTTTAGCGATTATAACTTGGGTACTAATTTCTCTTTTCAAAAAAACTTTTAAAAATTACGCAGTATCAAATCTTGTCTTAGCTACCAGTTTTGTTATCATTTGGATAATTGCAATATGGATGTTAGTAACTGAGTTTGGAAAGGATATCGCTGAAGTACCGGCATCATGGTTTGGTGTTCTAAATTCATTATTTATTATCGCAATGGCACCTTTATTTTCTAAATGGTGGGAAAGTAAATACAATCCTAATGCTAACATGAAATATGCTATTGGAATGGGATTATTAGGTCTAGGAATGGCATGTGTCGCAATAGGAGCTTCTGACATACCTGTTGGTGCAAAAACTGCATCCGTAAGTATGATCTGGTTAATCCTAGTTTATTTCTTTCATACTATGGGTGAACTGTGTATATCTCCAGTAGCGCTATCTTACGTTAGTAAACTAGTACCTGGAAGAATGATTGCAATGATGTTTGGGGTTTGGTACCTAGCGGTAGCTATTGGAATGAAGTTAGCTGGTGTATTTGGAGAATCGTCAGAAGCGATTGCAAAAACTGAAGGACTTAGTTATTTCTTTTGGTTACTAACTGCAATTGCGGTTGGATTAGGAGTTCTATCAGCAGCTATTTATCCATTAATCAAAAAATTAATGCACGGCGTACGTTAATCGCAGCCTAAATATTTCAGAAAACGCACCACTTCGGTGCGTTTTTTGTTACTTTGAAACTCTTAAATGATCAATGTATGAAATGGATAGCCGTATTGATGATTCTTTTTTCTACTACTGCCATAGCGCAAGTAGAATGGATGAGCATGAATGAAGCGTTAGAAGCTCAAAAAAAAGAACCACGTAAGATTCTTTTAAAAGCTTATACGCCATGGTGTACTAATTGTAAATGGATGGATGATAACGCTTTCGCGAAAGCGAAACTAGCACAATTCATCAACGAGAATTACTATCCCGTAAAATTTGACGCAGAAGGTACAGAGATCATCAACTATAAAGGTGTTACTTACAGCAATCCAATGAAAAAAAGGGATGAAAGATCACAACATGAGTTTGCAGGATTATTACGCATTTTTGAATATCCCACGTTAGTTTTTTTTGATGAAAAGGGACGAATTATCAATCCAGTACCTGGTAAAATGGGACCTAAAAAATTAGAAATATATATCACTATGCTCTCTGGTGACATCTATAAATCCATAAATACCGGAAAACGCTGGGCAGATTATCAAGCTAATTTTGAATATAAGCTTCAAGGTTAATTAAATCAATCGCACCTGTTTCATAGGTGTTTAAAAATCTCACATTCATCGCATTGCAAGTAGCTTTCCATCTAGGCAAACTACTGCGGTAATTTGAACCATCTGCAATGATGGTTTGAGGTTTTAATTGTTTAATTAATCGTTCTAAATGTACTTTAGGACTTTGGGATAAGATCACTACGTCTACTTCTTCCTTAGGATAAACCGCATCTTCATCTACGATTAAAACCCTTTTATTAATTATAGGTACGTAATTCTTCAAGGTATCCAGATTTGTTTTTTTATTTCTTAATAACCTAGTTGCCTGTAATCTAGATAAGGCATTAGCCTGACGTAAGGAATCCATCACATGGAAATCATACATCAACGTTGCATCTACATTGTTAGAAACACTAATCGCAGATCCTACTGCCTGATGCAACAATACATATTCTGTAGGATTAGGTTTTACACTGTCATAAATTTTAACCAAAAAGAAGATTGCAACAAAACCCAAGGCAAGATGAAATTGCCAGCCTGCTTTTGAACGTATAACACGTTCTTTTCTACTGCGACGTGTTCTAGTATTAAAGAACCACGCCAAACTTATAATCACCGCGTAAATCAAACATAATTCGACTATCGAAAAATAAACGTTTTTAATGATGAACTGGTCAAATGAACTAATGTATTCTACTACTTCAATAATCCAAGTCAGTAACGTGTTGAGCGTTACCGCTAGATAGTAAGCATTGATTTGCAATAGTAACAAAATCACTAAAAGTAATGATGCTCCAATAATTAATGGAAGCATGGGAAGTAACAATAAATTACCTGCAAGGAATAATCCCGGAAACTGATGAAAATAAAATAAACTTAAAGGCGCTACTCCTATTTGCGCCGCTATCGTTACTGAAGCAATTCTCCAGAAAAATTTAAAAATAGGATGGTCAACGTTCCACAATCTATACAAGACAGGCTGCAATAGTACGATGAAAAACACAGCCGTATAACTTAATTGAAACCCTACTTGAAATAGTAATTTAGGATTGATCAACAATAGAATAAAAGCGCTTACTGCAAGGCTATGATAGACAGAACTTTTACGTCTAATATTCATACCTATAGCAATAAAAGAGAACATGGTAACAGCGCGTAATATGGACGGTGACATTCCTGTAAGTAATGCATAACACCACAATAAAATAATAATTATAGCACTTTGAATCCATCTACCATGCCTTATTCTATGCATCCATTGTGTGCAAAATCTCAAAATCAATAAAATGATTCCCACGTGCAATCCACTTAAAGCTAGAATATGAATCACTCCAGCATCTCTAAAGTTTTGGGATGTTTCTAAATCTAGGTTCTCACGTTGCCCTAATATCAATGCCTGAATCATAGCACGTGGTTTTTGTTCTAAATCACTTTGGTCTAGCAAACCCATTAAATGAACACGCATGGATGCGATTTGATCATCATTTTTGGCACTAATAACCTGAAATATCTGATTCTTATCCAGATACATCTGACCTTGAACATCAATAAGCTCTAAATACTGTTTATAGTTAAAATCTCCAGGATTACGTTCATTACTAGCTTCACTTATATCATCATAAACTAGTAAACGATCTCCTATTTGATATGAGATGCTATCACTACGTTTAAATAATACCAGTACATTTCCACTGGCGATTTGATCTTCTACTTGCAAGACCTGTGCATAAAACCGGTCATTATATTGATTTGAACTTAACCGCTTATAGAGTTTCAAATGAACTAATTGCTCATCACTAGAAACTAACTGATTTTGAAAATGATGAGGCTGTTGACTTGCATCCTTAAAATGCAACATTCCGATGCCTAAACTTGTAAAAAACAACATCGTACTTAAACCAAAAACCCATTTTACAGCTTGTAGTTTAGGAAACAAGAAGACAGAAATAGCGATCATTACAAAACTGGCAAGAATCATCACCTGTACTAACCCTAGATCAACTTCTAGATAGTAACCAGCAACAACACCAGCTATATAGCAAAATAATAATCGGTATATAGGATATCCTAACCACTTCATTAGATGAAGTTAAGAAATAAATCAGAAAGCTACTTTACTTCAACCTACCAGCGCTTAAAAAGGCATTTACCCAGTAAATTTCATTAAGTGTAGATTCTATCACACCACGTGAGCTCGTGGAATGAATAAAAGTAATTTCGGCAGGTGTGACGTTAGTAACTAGTGCTACGTGATTCAATTTTTTACGATTACTACCAGTGGCAAAAAACAGTAAATCTCCTTTTTGAACTCGGTTTAGCGGTATCTTTTTTGACGCATCATAAAGGCTGCGACTAGTCCGCGGCACATTAGTGCCTGATTCCTTAAAAGCGATGTGAATCAATCCACTACAATCCATCCCAGATCTGGTGCTACCGCCATATTTATATGTAGTTCCTTTATAAGTCCTCGCGTTTTTAATTACCGTGTTAAAAGTAGCGGTGTTGTTTTCAACAGTTTTCAATACCGGTGGATCATCTGTATTTGTTGATGTTGTGACTGCTGGTTTTTTGTAAACGCGTTCTTTTTTAGCGCGCTTTTTAGTTGTGACCACACGTGGTTTTTTACTACCACAACTTATCACAAATGCTGTGGTGAATAGAATGATGAAAAAACGATTCAGGATGGACAAATTACGCTTTCTAGGAGTAAAACGACGACCAAGTTTACACTGAGCAATGTCGAAGTGCGAAAGCGAGATACGATTAATCATACTACTACTTAGAATTTTTAATGATTAAAGCAGCCGTGCGATCACTTGCACCAGCACCGCCTAATTTTTGTTCTAACTCATAATAATCTGCAAAAATGCGGTTGCGTTGAGTCGCATTTAGTATTTGAGCCAATTCCTTTTTTAAATTGACGATATTAAAATCGTTTTGGATCAATTCTGTCACCACTTGTTTATCCATAATCAGATTTACTAGAGAAATGTAATCTAATTTAATAATCATTTTTGCGATGCGATAACTAATGGAGCTACCCTTATAACATACCACTTGCGGTACTTTAAAAAGCGCTGTTTCCAGCGTTGCCGTTCCAGATGTTACCAGCGCGGCGTGTGATAAACACAATAAATCATAGGCGCGATTCATTACTAGGGTTACATTATCTCTTAAAAATGGTTTGTAAAAACTAGCATCCTGGCCTGGCGCACCAGCAATTAGAAACTGATAGTCTGGATAATGATCTACCATTTGCAACATCACGCCTAGCATTTTAGTGATTTCCTGCTTACGACTTCCTGGCATTAAAGTAATCAACGGCCTATCATCTAGTTGATACTCTTTTAAAAAAGCAATATGATCTGTACGCTCATGTTGCTGGATGGCATCAATAATAGGATGACCTACAAAATGTACGGGAAACTGATGTTTTTGCTCGTAAAAATCTTTAACAAACGGCAGCACCACATACATATGATTAATGGTGTTTTTGATAGTTTCTACCCGACTTTCACGAGATGCCCATACTTGCGGACTGATGTAATAATGAGTGTTGAAACCTTTAGGTTTTGCCCATTTTGCAATACGCAAATTAAAGCCAGAATAATCCATAAAGATCAATGCATCTGGTTGATACGCTTCAATATCCTGTTTACAGAATTTAATATTCTTAAGTGCCGTTCCTAGCTTGCGTATCACCTCTGTAAATCCCATGATTGCACGTTCCTTGTAGTGCATGACTTGCTCACCACCTACGGCTTCCATCAAATCACCACCCCAAAATCTAAATTGAGCTTCTGGATCTAGATGCTGTAATGATTTCATAAGATTAGATCCATGTAAATCACCACTAGCCTCACCTACTATGATATAATATTTCATAGGCTAAAATTCAAAGTATAAAACCGCTAGTGCCGCTAGTAAGGTGGCCATTAAAACACCACGCGCCTCATAAGGCTGTATCTCTTTACGGAATTTACCAAGTTTTGACGTCAAAAAGAAAAAGAACAACACCAGATTAAGTACAGCTCCTAGTCCTATCACGCCACCTAAAAAACCTTGTTGCGCTGCTGCCTCTATAGTTGTTTCAAAACTATATCTTGAGAAAAAATAGACATATAAATAACTGCCTATGCAGTTTGCAATGATCCCTAAAAAAAAGCCCTTTAATATCTTAATTACCAAAATCCCATGTATTTAATTCACCTATATAATGGTGTGCTGTTAGATCATATTGTGTAGGAACGATAGAAATATAGTTATGCGCTAGCGCCCATTCATCTGTATCTTCTCCTTTATCATCGTTTACAAATTTACCTGTTAACCAGTAATAATCTTTACCATAAGGATTTGTGCGTTTATCAAATTCTTCTACCCAATATGCATTTGCCTGTCTGCAAATCTTAACTCCTTTAATTTCATCATGCGTCGCTTT
Organism: Nonlabens sp.; assembly: GCA_020630715.1. Lineage (GTDB taxonomy): Bacteria > Bacteroidota > Bacteroidia > Flavobacteriales > Flavobacteriaceae > Nonlabens. The sequence goes on along the minus strand of JAHDIQ010000008.1, from coordinate 21,637 downwards.
AGGTATATTCACATTGAACACCACTCCACGAGCCATTCCTTTTTCAATTACATTTTCAATAATGGATTTTATAAAAGGTCGTGCCGCTTGAAAATCTGCATCGTGTGAATAATCGCATAGAGAAAACCCTATTGCAGGTATTCCTTCTATTCCTGCCTCCATCGCAGCACTCATGGTACCACTGTAAATTACATTAATCGCGCTGTTACTACCGTGATTAATACCACTAAGGCATAGATCTGGTTTGCGATCTAGTATTTCATGCGATGCCATTTTTACACAATCTACTGGCGTACCACTAGTCGTATATTCTTTATGATCATGAGAATGACCTTTAAATTCTTTTAGATATAACGTGTCATTTATGGTAATGGCATGTCCCATTGCACTTTGCGGGCTATCTGGTGCGACTACAACAACATCACCTAGTTCTCTTGCTATTTCTATAAGTGTACGTATTCCTGGCGCAGTGATTCCGTCATCGTTTGTCACTAGAATTAATGGTCTTTTAGATTTTTCCATAAGGTCTTTTAGCAGAATAAGTCGTAGAATTTCACAATCCTTCTGCACTATTCTTAATCTGGGTTAAAATTAAGTAAATTAGCCATAGGAAGTGAATTTCTAGTATTACATTGTGCTTATTAAGAGTGGCATGATTTTTACATCATAGAAAGAGACAAATGAAATTACTTATGAATTTTATAAAACACAATGTAGCACTAGCTATCATCGTACTTTTTGCTGCAACAGCTAGTTGTAGTTTTAGTTTAAATAACGACATAGATCCTGGTGATAAGGAAAAAGAAGAATTACTAGTCACACTAATTGCTCACGTTCTAGAACGCAGTCATTATTCTCCAGCACAACTTACAGATGTTTTTTCAAAAGAAGTATTTGATAATTACGTCAATGATCTAGACGCTGCTAAAAGATATTTACTAGAATCTGACTATCAAGAATTTCTTAAGTATCAATATTTAATAGATGATCAAATTAGAGATGGAAAGGTAGATCTATTCAATCTATCAGAAGAACGTCTAGAAAAACGAATTGATGAAGCTCAAAAAGTATTTGAAGAAGTTATTAAAGAACCATTTGATTTCACAAAAGACGAAATTCTTAATACAGATTATGAAAACCTTCCTTATGCAAAAAATCGCAAAGAGTTAAAAGAGCACTGGAGAAAGTTATTAAAACTTCAAGCCTTAAGCAGCTACCATGATAAAATGGAAGAGCAAGAAAAAGAAACCGATCCTGCAAAGAAAAAAACTCCAGAACAGTTAGAAAAAGAAGTACGCGATGAAGTAAAAAGGTCTATTGAAGAATCTTTTGACAATATGGAAGATGTAGAACGTACAGATTACCTAGGATTATATCTTAATGCGATCACGACCTATTTTGATCCACATACTAATTATTTTGCGCCTCAAACTAAGGATCGTTTTGACACCTCTATGAGCGGTAAATTAGAAGGAATAGGTGCACGACTGCAAAAGAAAATGGATTACATCAGCGTTGTAGAAGTGATCTCTGGTGGACCAGCATGGCGCAGTGAACAAATTGAAGTAGGTGACGTGATTCTTAAAGTAGCACAAGTGAATGATACCGTTGCTACTAGTATTGTAGGAATGCGCATAAGCGATGCCGTAGATTTAATAAAAGGACCTAAAGGAACTGATGTTACTTTAACTTTAAAACGTGTAGATGGAACCATTGAGGACATCACACTTACTAGAGATGTGGTAGAAATAGAAGAAACCTATGCAAAATCTGTTATCGTAAAAGATCCAGCAGGAAGTATCAATTATGGACTAATCAATCTTCCTAAGTTTTATTTTGATATGGAAAATCGCAATGGTCGTGCTGCTGGCGATGATATCAAAAAAGAAATCATCCGTCTTAAGGAACAAGGAATGGAAGGTCTAGTGCTAGATTTACGTAATAATGGTGGTGGATCTCTAAGAGAAGTAATTGAAATGGTAGGTTTATTTATAGAAGATGGACCTGTGGTGCAAGTTGCTTTAAAGAATAATCGTACTAAAACTTTTAATGATGATGATGGAAACAGCATCGTATGGGACGGACCACTAGTGGTAATGGTAAATGAACTATCTGCCAGTGCATCAGAGATTCTAGCAGCAGCCTTACAGGATTATGAACGTGCTGTGATTATAGGAAGTAAGCAAACCTTTGGAAAAGGAACTGTACAAAACGTAGAAGATCTAAACCGCTGGGTGCGTAATAGTGAACTAGGTGATTTAGGTGCTATTAAATTAACTACTCAAAAATTCTACAGAATTAATGGTGGTAGTACTCAACTAGAAGGTGTGAAAAGCGATGTCATTACTCCAGATCGTTTTAGCTATATAGACATAGGAGAACGAGATGAAGAGTTCCCATTACCTTATGATGAAATTGCTCCTGCAAAATATGCCAAGTTTAATAAATACAGTGACTACAAAGGTGCGATCGCAAGATCACAATCCAGAATAGATAACGATCCTAACTTTGCTTTAATTGATGAGAATGCAAAATGGATGAGCATACAACGTGAAAATAATGTCTATCCCTTAAATTATGATGCTTATAAAGCAAGACTAGATCGTCTAGAAAAGGAAACAGAGAAATTTGACGTACTAGACGATTATAAAAACAACCTTTCTTTTGAATACGTGAATTACGAGAAGGAATTAATTAAGAATGACAGCATCCTTGCAGAAAAACGCGAGCGCTGGCACGAGAGTTTGTCTAAAGATATCTACCTAGCCGAAGCGATTAACGTTCTGAAAGATCTTAAAATCACTGACCTAGAAAATAAGGTGACTCAATTTAAAAATTAATGTTTGCACCAGGCTCATTAACAGCTCTAGCGCTCCATAAGTTCAAAAAGAATTTATGGGGCGTTTTGAGTATACTGGTGATCCTTTTTTATGCTTTTATCGCCATATTTGCTTACGTTATCGCACCAGACGATACACAATATGCAAATCAAATGCATCTATCCATTCACTCACAACCTCCAGGTTTTGCGGTAGATCTATTAGAAATCCCGATTAATGAGGTAGAATCACACTGGACAGACTGGTGGAATGGTCGCACGGCTAGTACAAAGGAAATTCCCGTTCAAGAAGTTGCATCTCTCAACGGCATTTGGCATTATAGAGCTTTTGACATCGATGGTATAGAACAGCCATGGCAACCGGTAATGATAAATGATGCAAAAGGGATGGATGAATCACGCTTTCGCGAAAGCTATCTATCGCAAAAAACATTTCTACTAGGAACAGATAAATACGGTCGCGACCTGCTTAGTAGGATTATGGTAGGCGCACGAATCAGTATTAGTATAGGATTTGTCGCAGTACTCATCTCGCTACTCATCGGGATTTTTATGGGTGCGATTGCGGGATATTTTGGTGGTAAAATAGACGCTGCCATTATGTGGATTATTAACGTGGTGTGGTCTATTCCTACCTTATTAATGGTCATTGCCATTAGTATTGCGCTAGGAAAGAGCTTCTTTACCGTTTTTATTGCTGTAGGACTTACCATGTGGGTGGAAGTAGCACGTGTGGTACGCGGACAAGTTCTAGTTGCTAAAGAATATCAATACGTCACCGCTGCGCGAGCCTTAGGTTTTAACAATTACCGCATTATAACGAGACATATTTTGCCTAACATTATGGCGCCTATCATTGTAATAAGTGCGGCAAATTTTGCTGCTGCGATTCTTATAGAAAGTGGTTTAAGCTTTCTAGGAATAGGAGCACAACCACCTATGCCTAGTTGGGGCAGCATGATTAAAGATCACTATCAATATATTATTCTGGATAAAGCATATCTTGCGCTGGTTCCTGGTATCGCCATCATGACGCTAGTGATGGCGTTCATGTTACTAGGAAATTCTTTAAGAGATGCTTTGGACGTAAAAACCACCTAATGAAAAAAGTTATTTATGTTATTCTAGTATTGCTAGTAGCAGTAGGTTTCTACTATTTTGAGACTCGAGAAAACACCCAAATCTCTAATGAAAACCTAGAACGTGAAGACCAGCAATCACAAGAGCAAAGTGATCGCGATGGTATCAAATCGTTATCTCGCAAGGACTTTTTACCAGATTCTGATAACCAAATCATTCATCATAACACCTATAGTCTTTCTTACAATGAACGCCATGAACAGGCAGAATGGACCGCTCACATTTTAAGATCCAGTGATATAAGAGATGTAGATTATAAAAGACCGTATTTTGAAATCGATGATATGGTAAAAACAGGCGCTGCACACTGGCGTAATTATAAAAAAAGTGGATATGATCGTGGCCATCTCGTTCCGGCTGGTGATCGTAGAGCCAGTAAAAAAGATTATGAAGAGACTTTTCTAACTTCTAATATCAGCCCACAAATACATGAATTTAATGCTGGTATCTGGAATACCCTAGAACAAAAAACGCGTTATTATGCAAAACGCTATGGTGAGTTGTATGTCATCACAGGTTCTGTATTTAAAAATTCTAAAGACGAGATAGGAACAGAAAATGTGACCGTACCATCTGCGTATTATAAAATCATTTATCGCGATACAGATGATGGCGGTAAACTACTAGCCTTCTTAATGCCACATCGCAAATCTGATGAATCCATCTATAATTATGTGACTAGTGTAGACCAGATAGAACAACAAACTGGTTTTGACTTTTTTGCACAGTTACCTGATGGATTAGAAGAAAGACTGGAGTCTAGTAAGAGTTCTAGAGGATGGTGATGCATTATAATGACCAGCACAGCCCAATAATGCAACCATAAAAGTTATCATACTAGTAACCTGTGTATTTAACTTTTAACCAAACATACCAAGACAAAAACTTGGCATGTTGGTAGCGAGGATTGTTTTATGAATAAAAAAATCTTGTGGGATTTGACAAGCTAACTATAAGTGCTGGCATTGTCTAAATCAGAATTCACCTTTAAATACTGCCTGTGATGTATTTCTTTTTGTAGCAATTAAATCATCCTTAGTTCAATCCACCTCAACAGATTAAATCCTCGCACACTGGTGGCAGTGACTCGCAGTTTGTGCAATGGAATTTTTGAAATTTTTATGTTTGGGATTTGGAATTTATTTCCTTTATTAATGCTCATAACTCATGCGGTGCGCATCTAATTTCACAAAAATGAATAGTAATATCGTAAAGCCCCATAAACCGCTACCACCGTAACTCATAAACGGCAATGGTATTCCTACCGTAGGAAGTAATCCTAGTACCATTCCTATATTGATAAAAAAATGAAAGAAGAAAATTCCCGCTACACCATATCCATAAACTCGTGCAAATTGATTGCGCTGTCTTTCGGCCATGATGATGATGCGGTAGATTAAAAACATGAATAAGATCACAACTGTCGCCGTTCCTAAAAAGCCCCATTCTTCACCTATGGCGCTAAAAATAAAATCGGTTTCTTGTTCTGGGACAAATCCGCCTTGTGTTTGTGTTCCTTTAAGCAATCCTTTTCCTGTCCAGCCACCACTACCTATGGTAATTTTACTTTGAACAATATTATACTCTACTCCTTGGGTATCTTCAATTTTACCTAAGACACTATTTATACGATCGCGATGTCTGTCTGCTAAAGCGTTGTCAAAAATAGACTTAGAAACTAGTGAAAATAGCACACAAACGACCAGTGCCGCTAGATAATGAGAAATTTTAGGCTTAGGTAATCGTTTCTTGTGATTACGCTTTCGCGAAAGCATAAACAACACCACCACAACCACTAAAACTATCAATCCTATCCATAATGATCCTATGGCAAGTGTCCCTAAAAATATTCCAATAGCGACCAGTACCAGACTTAAGTACCATAGCGAAACGCCTTCCCGATGTAGTGCAAAGAAAAAAGCACCATAAACTAAGGCACTTCCTGGATCTGGTTGCGGTATAATAATGAGCGCTGGCAATGCAATGATGAACCCTACGATGAGTAAATCGCGTATGTTTTTTACAGAAATATTAATCCCACTTAGGAATTTTGCAACGGCTAGTGCAGTAGCTGCTTTTGCAAATTCGCTAGGTTGTAAAGTCATACTTCCTAGAGAATACCAAGACTTTGCACCATTAATTTCTTTTCCTGCTATAAATAATCCTATGAGGCTTAATATAGAGATGACATAGATGATACTGGCAAAACGTTCATAGAATTTGACTTCTATGGAACATATGATGATTCCTAGAAATAGCGCTAATCCTATCCACAGCAGCTGCTTACCATAAAGTTCATTAAAATCAAAGATGGTGCTGTATTCCTTTACTGGTGCGGCAGAATAGATGGTAATCCATCCTATTGCTATTAAGGCTAAATAGGTGAATATGATATAGATATCAAATTTTGGCTTATCTCCTATTCCCATCTGATTAATTTAGCGACGGTTGCTCTGGTTGCTGGATGCGCGCATTGATATCTGTAGGTTCATTAATCTCAAAAGGAATACCGCTATGAGGTTTTGCATACTCATATTCCAGACTGCGAGTCAATAAGTAATTTTCTAAATCTTTACGTGTAATATCGCCTTTAATGTGTTTTTCTATCATGAGACTGGCAATCTTTGCCGCATACCTAGAACCCCAATATCCATTTTCTACAAAAACTGCAATGGCGATTTGTGGATCATCTTTGGGCGCAAATGCTATGAAAACTGAATGATCTGTGAGCTGTGTACGTTTACCATCAATCTTAACAAAGTTTTCTACGGTTCCCGTTTTTCCACAAATTTCTATATCAGGAATTTGAGCATATTTTGCCGTTCCCGTTTTATATACCGCAGTCATTCCATCAATAACAGGCTGAAAATGTTCTGTAGACACTGTCGTCATATTCTTAACCGTATAGTCTGGATTATCTATAGGTTTACCATCTATTTCTTTAATAATATGTGGTCTATAGAAATAACCTCTATTTGCTATAGCTGCAGTCATATTAGCAAGCTGAATAGGAGTTGTAGCTATTTCACCTTGACCTATAGCATTAGAAATGGTGGTAGGCGCATACCATTTATGATTAGGATACCAGCGATCATAGTAATCACCATCTGGCACTCTTCCAGGTTGCCCTACAGGTAAGTCATATCCTAAATAGTTTCCTAGTCCAAAGCTTTTGATATGCCTATTCCAGTTATCCATTCCTTCATGCGCATCTGGAGCTTTTTCTATAATTCGTCTGTAAACCTGAGCAAAATAAGCATTACAAGATTCGGCAATACCTGTATTTAAAGCAAGAGGCGATTTATGGCTATGGCATCCTAAAGGTTTTCTACCACCGTAATCATAACCATGCCTACAGGTTAATCTTTCTGTAGTAGTAATAACGCCTTCTTCTAGTCCTACTAAAGCGTTTAATACTTTAAAAGGAGATCCTGGCGCATACTGCGCTTGTAAAGCTCGATTTACGTTAGGTCTGGCTAGTGTATCGCGTAGTAATTTATTGATGTTTTTAGAGCGATCACGTCCCATAAGTAAGCTAGGATCATAATTAGGCGCTGTGATTAATGAGAGTATTTCGCCTGTTTTAGGTTCTATGGCTACAATACCACCGCGTTTATTGCTCATTAGTAGTTCGCCATAGGCTTGTAAATCCTTATCTAAGGTTACAGTAAGGTCTGCACCAGATTTAGGTATGGTATCGTACTTACCATTTTCATAAGATTCTAAAGCTCTACCTAATCGATCTCTTACAAAATGCTTGACGCCTTTACGACCACGCAATAATTCTTCATATTGTAACTCAATACCACTTTTACCGGCAAGATCACCTTGTTGATAATAAGGATCATTCTCTACCGTGCGCTGATTCACTTCTCTAATGTAACCTAACACACTGGCGCTATGATCTACTAGATATTTACGCAAGGATCTACGCTGGATATAAAAACCAGGAAACCTGCGTAACTTTTCTTGTAACGGCGCGTATTCCTCTTGGGTTAATTGTGGAATAACGACACTAGGTCTAAATGGTGACCATATTCTTGCCTTTTCAATTTGATCTATTAATCGTTGTTTATCAATTTTTAAGAGTTCACTTAATTGTAAGGTATCTAGTTTTCTAATGTCTCTAGGAATTACCATCACATCGTAGGCCACTTGATTTGCCACCATTAAATCACCATCACGATCATAGATGAAACCGCGTTCAGGATAATCGCGTACTTTTTTTACTGCGTTAAGTGCTGCTTTAATTTGATACTCATCCGTTTTTAAAACCTGTAAATTAAAAAGTGCTCCTAGGAATATAAATCCTACGAGTGTAACGACCGCTAAGAGTAATAATTTTCTCATTGTTCTTTACGCTTACTAAATAATAAAAACAGAATGGTAATCATGATATAACTAGCAATACCTATACTCAACGTTAACTTTAAAATATAAAGTATCTGACTAGTGTTAAAAATCACAAGCGCAAAAAGTAACACGTGATGTACTACTATAGCAAGAAGTAACAACAATAAAAAACGGTCTAGTGGTGACTGTATTATTTTTAAATTCTTAGTGAGATATCCTTGACCATAAACTAATTTCAATAATAACGGTCTCATAAAAGCAAGCGTTACTGTCGCCACAGCGTGTGCGCCACCTGTATCCTGAAAAGTATCCATGATAATGCCTAGCAAAAAAGCTAATAATAAAAATCCCCATCTATTATTCTCTAAAGGAAACAACAATACAAAAAAGATGTACACCATAGGATTGATGTACCCTAAAAAATTGATTTGATCCATGAAGAATAGTTGCAATATTAATAATGCAACAAAGCGCACGGCATTATGTACAATTACATTATTCATCTTCCTCTAGATTATTAATTTCCTGAATTTCTTCTAGATCTCTATTTCTTATGACATAGGCAGTACCTACATTAGTCATGTCATTGAATAATTGTACATCGATTTTATAACGACTGCCGTTATCGATAAGTTGAGCATCCTTTACCACGCCTATTAAAATATCTGGTGGAAACGTAGTGGATTGCTGTCCTGTGATAATGGTATCACCTTTAACGACTTTAGCAAGTCTAGGAACATCCTCTAAATTCATAAGGTAGGGACTGTTTCCATTCCATGTTAATGAGCCTATGGTATTTGTTCCTTTAATCTGTGCGTTCAAAGAAATTTCAGAATTCAACACAGAAATAACTCTAGAATACCTACTTCCTACTTTATCTACTACTCCTAAAATTCCATTTGTAGTAATCACGCCCATATCTTCCTTAATATCTTCTTGCGCTCCTATATCAATGGTAAGAAAATTGTCTCTGTAAGCATATCTGTTTTTAATCACTCTAGCGGGAAAAACCTCAAATGGCGTTTTACTAGAATTATAAAAAACCACAGAACTACTTAACAAACTATCTGCCTGATCACCTAGTAACATACGCAATTTTGCATTTTCTTCACGCAGTAGTTGATTCTCATCATCTAAGTCAAAATATGAAGAAACACTAGATTGCTTCTCTAAAAAATAACCTGTAAAAGCACCTGTAGAATGAATAAATGAGTTGCGATGGTACGAATGGTTTTGAACTGTAAAAATCAAACCAATAAACGCCAATAAAAGATACAGCAGTAGATTTCTGTTTTTAATCAGAAAATTAAAAATTTGCTGCATGAGAGACTACTATTTAGCTAGAACACTCTTATAACGTTCAATATTTTTTAAGGTAAGACCAGTACCACGTACTACAGCTCTTAATGGATCTTCTGCAATATAAACGGGTAGGTCTGTTTTTTGAGATAATCGTTTATCTAGACCGCGTAACATAGAACCACCACCAGCAAGGTAAATACCTGTATTATAAATATCTGCTGCTAGTTCTGGAGGTGTTTGTGATAAGGTTTCCATCACCGCATCTTCTACACGTAAAATAGATTTATCTAACGCTTTTGCAATCTCACGATATCCTAGCCTAACCTCTTTAGGCTTACCGCTTAAAAGGTCACGACCTTGAACATTCATTTCTTCTGGCGGCATTTCTAAATCTTCCGTAGCGGCACCTATTTGAATTTTAATTTTCTCGGCTGTACGTTCACCTACATACAGATTGTGTTGTGTACGCATGTAATAAACGATATCATTTGTGAATACATCTCCAGCAATTTTCACAGATCGATCACATACAATTCCGCCAAGTGCGATGACCGCGATCTCTGTAGTACCACCACCTATATCTACGATCATGTTTCCTTTAGGTTGCATGATATCTACACCTATTCCTATAGCTGCTGCCATAGGCTCATGAATCAAATAAACTTCTTTACCATTCACACGCTCTGCACTATCCTTTACAGCTCGCATTTCTACTTCTGTAATTCCAGATGGAATACAAATCACCATACGCAATGCTGGAGTGAATAATTTTTTCTTTAAAGCTGGAATCTCTTTGATAAACATAGAGATCATTTTCTCACTCGCATCAAAATCTGCGATTACACCATCTTTTAAAGGTCTAATCGTTTTGATATTTTCATGAGTCTTTCCCTGCATCATAGCAGCTTCTTTTCCTACAGCGATTATTTTACCGGTAATACGATCTCGTGCAACAATGGATGGACTATCCACAACTACTTTACCGTTATGTATAATTAATGTATTAGCCGTACCTAAATCGATTGCTATATCTTCTGTGAGGAAATCAAAAAATCCCATATGAAATTGAGAGAAAAAAAGGGTTAATTACTTGAGCATTACAAAGCTAAGATAATTCTTAGTGTTTAAAATGTCTTGTGCCTGTAAAAACCATCGTTATTTCGTTTTTATTGCAATAATCTATAGATAATTCGTCTTTTATGCTTCCGCCAGGTTGAATTACGGCTTTAATTCCTGCATGGTCTGCAATTTCTACACAATCTGGAAACGGGAAAAATGCATCGCTTGCCATGACAGCACCATTTAAATCAAACTTAAAACTAGTTGCTTTATGAATCGCTTGATTTAAAGCATCTACTCTTGAGGTCTGACCAGTTCCACTGGCGCATAATTGTTTGTTTTTTGCAAGAACGATGGTATTAGACTTAGTATGCTTACATAATTTAGAAGCAAATAATAGATCTTCAATTTGTTCACTTGTAGGCTCTAGCGTTGTTGCTGTTTTCAAATCTTCTTTAGCATCTGTTTTTAAATTAGCGTCCTGAACTAGATAACCATTAAGGCTAGCTCTTACTTCTAGGGCGTTTGTGTTACGCTTTTGCGAAAGCGCGCCATCCACCAACTCTAACATGATTCTATTTTTCTTTCCTTTAAGAATTTCTAGCGCATCTGCATCAAAAGAAGGAGCGATCACGACCTCACAAAACAGTTTATGAATCTCATTTGCGGTTGCAACATCAATTGTTTTATTAGAAATTAAAATCCCGCCAAAAGCAGAAACAGGATCACCAGCCAGCGCATCTACATAAGCCTGATGAATCGTATCACGCTGCGCGACACCACAAGCATTATTATGTTTAAAAATCGCAAATGTAGGTGCATCATCCACAAACTCACTCATTAAATTCACAGCCGCATCTACGTCTAGTAGGTTGTTATATGACAGTGCTTTACCGTGAAGTTTTGTAAACATCGCGTCAAAATCACCATAGAACCATCCACGCTGGTGTGGATTCTCTCCATATCTCAATGGCATCACGCTGGTCTCACTTAATTTCAAGGCTTTATCTACAGCATCACCAGCAAAATAATTATAAATCGCACTATCGTAATGTGAAGAAACATTAAATGCCGTAGTTGCAAATTCTTTACGTTGATCTACTGTGGTAGCACCATTACCTTCATTAAGAACGTTTAACAACTTGCCATAATCATCCATAGTGGCAACGCATAAGGTATCCTTATAATTTTTTGCTGCTGCTCTAATTAACGATATCCCACCGATGTCAATTTTCTCAATAATATCTTGCTCGCTAGCACCACTAGCAACAGTTTTTTCAAACGGATATAAATCCACGATCACAATATCAATTTGCGGAATCTCAAACTCTGCTAATTGTGACTCATCACCTTCATGACCACGACGATTTAAAATCCCACCAAAAACTTTAGGATGTAAAGTCTTTACCCGACCGCCTAAAATGGATGGATAAGAGGTCACATCTTCTACTGGAACGACTGGAATTCCTAGATCTGTGATGAATTTTTCTGTTCCACCGGTGGAATAAATAGTTATCCCTAACTCGTTCATTTTTTGAACAATAGGTTCTAATCCATCTTTATGAAAAACAGAAATTAAGGCAGATGTTGCGTTGATCGTACTCATGTTGTGAAATGCTTAAAAAAGTAAGTGGTAAAAGTAATTTATTAATCCTGTTTTCGCTTTCGCGAAAGCGAAATAAAAACAACAGTAGTGAACCGTTTTTTAACAATGGTAATTGAAAACTCATTTAAAGATTAGGCCGTTATTCTCAAGTGAATAATCTTAAAACAGATGTTTAAATTATGTTTAGTGTTCATGTCACTTTTATTTTTTCTCTATGGATGTAACATTTCTACAACATTTATGTCCAATGAATAAGTGTAGTTTTAACACATCTAACTAATAATCACCACATGCTAATTTACCTTAGGGTATTACGAGAGAGTTTTACGTTTGCATGGAATGCGCTTACCACTAATTTACTGCGCACATTTCTTTCATTACTAGGTGTTACCATAGGAATTTTTTCTATCATAGGGATTCTGGCCGCAGTAGATTCATTAGAACGTCAAATTAATGATGGTTTAAGTGCGGTAGATATTTCTACCATATATGTGTTGCGTATTTCTTTTGGTCCTACAGATGTAGAACCTTATGAATATGAGACTTTTCCTAATGTGAGTTATGATGAATATCAAATGCTTAAACGCAGTATGGAAGACATTGATGCGATTACCTACACGGTATTTTCATCGCCAGAAAGTATCAAATTTGAAGACAATACAGCCACCGGAGTAAACATCGCGCCTGGTACTCATGAATTTTATGATATTGAAAATATAAAATTAGATGAAGGTCGTTTTTTCAACGAATCAGAATCTGTTAGTGGATCACCTGTTGTCGTTTTAGGCTATGAAGTTGCAAAAAGCTTATTTAAAAACACCAGTCCTATAGGCAAACGCGTGCGACTGTATGGGAATCGTTTTACAGTAATAGGAGTTATGAGTAGGTCTGGTTCTGGAATGTCACTAGGACCATCAAAGGATGAAAGTGCTTATGTACCTGTAAATTTCACACGTAAACTTTACGGTGATAATAATAGATCTAAAGCATCTTGTATTATATTAAAACCTAAAAAAGGAGTAGATCAAGACGAATTTATCGCGATGTTAGAACAAAATCTACGCAATTATCGTGGTCTAAAGGATGGAGAGATTAGTACGTTCTTTATCAACCCATTAAAAGGTTTTGCAGATTTTTTAGAACAAGTAACTAGTACCTTAACCATTATAGGAATCGTAATCTCTGGATTCTCAATGCTGGTAGGCGGATTTGGTATTGCTAATATCATGTTTGTAAGTGTAAAAGAACGTACAAATCTTATCGGTATTCAGAAATCACTAGGAGCAAAAAACCGTTTTATTTTATCGCAGTTTCTTTTTGAGGCAATGATTTTAGCACTGTTTGGTGGATTATTCGGTTTACTATTTGTCTGGATAGGAACCGTCGTCGCAAATAGTATATCAGAAGATTTTGTTTTTGTGCTTTCCACTTATAATATCTTATTAGGTTCTGGTGTAAGTATGCTGGTAGGACTGATTGCGGGAATTATCCCAGCATTTTCTGCATCACGATTAGATCCTGTAGAAGCGATCAGGACTGGAATGTAATGATGGTTTAAGTTTAAGTTTAAGTTTAAAACTATTGCAGTAAGCTGGACCTCACTATTAAGGCAGGTTTCATTTATTAATTTTTTATGTTTAATAGCTCATTAATGCAGTAGGATTGGTCTGTTTTAAATTAATGTATTGGTTTAAACACATTTGAAAAGCATTAAAAAAAAGGTGTAATGTTTTGAATATAGGTACGCAAAATAGAACAGCTGCAGTGGTATGAATACAAGCGGAATAAATTCCGCCTTTACTTTTTACTTCTTAGAAATGTTATGTAAATCTGTAAAAAAATGACAGTTTAAAAGCTACTTAAACTTCACTGTTGATTGGCGTTCGCGATTTACAGTAAGTTGTGTTACATCAGGTCTAGAATAATGACCTACCGCGTCAAAGTTTTGGCGTTCTTCCAGTACTCGATTAAGGTCTAGTGTTGCCGTGATGATTTCTTCTTTTCCTATTTGTGGTTCTATGATCCATTCACCATCTGGTCCAGCAATACAACTACCACCATTTGCAATTACTTCCGGTGATTTTTCTAGAATCATATCTAAATGTGGTGTGGATTTAGGAAAATCAGATTTGAACATCGTACTAGAAACAGATAGTACATAACAACGGCCTTCACGGGCAATGAATCTCGTAATATCTTTAGTATTATAGTCACTTCCTGGCCAGCAGGCGACGTGTAAATTTGTTCCTTGTGCATACATCGCGGCGCGAGGTAACGGCATCCAGTTTTCCCAGCAATTCAAACCGCTTACCGTAAAATCTTTAAGCTTGTGAGTTACTAATCCATTCCCATCACCAGGCGACCAAGTTAATCGCTCATCATAGGTAGGTTGTAGCTTCCTGTGTACACTTTCTATACTTCCATTTTGGTTGATGTAAACCATACTCGCATAAATACTATGTCCACCTCGGTCAGCAGGACGTTCTATGATACCTAAATAGATGGCTATGGAGTTCGCTTTCGCGAAAGCGCACACCGCATCTAGATCACCATTTTCAATCGTCACGCTATTGAGCACATAATGACGGTGTAATTCTTTGACTTCTTTTTTATTCCATGCAGCTCCATCTGTAAATGCTAACCAAAACGGATAGCCTGGCAATAAACCTTCGCCAAACACAACCAACTCTGCATCCTGTTTTGCAGCTTCTTCTAGTGTTACAAGTATCTTTTCTAGTGTCGCTTTTTTATCTAACCATACTGGCGAAATTTGTGCTAATGCGACTTTGATTTGATCACTTCTCATTATAAAAATGTTTCTATACGTTGAACAATTGCTGGTAAATCAATCAGTAAAATAGAGGCAACACCACCAGCAATGATCACCTTTAAAATAAAATGGATGAGTAAATATTCACGCTTACGTCTAGAACTCCACAATAATGGTAAACACACTAATAAGGCACCAGCAACCAAAGCAAAATAAAAACGCATATATCCTATATCAAAATATACAATCAATGCCGACGCTGGAATAATGGTAAGCATCGTAAGAATGGTGTAAAAACGTTTACTTGCTTTCTCTCCTAGCACCACTGGAATGGTCTTGTAATTTTGAGCTAGATCACCGCGTAAATTCTCTAGATCCTTAATTAATTCGCGCATCGCAAGGACTAAAAATAAAAAGCTACCATGTACAAAAATGACCAGATAGATATTCTGATAATACATAAATAGTACAAAAAATGGAGTGACGGCCATCAATGCCGCGGTAAGATTTCCTGCAAATAGTACTCGTTTAATCTTATGGGAATACAACCACATCAGGAAGATATATCCCGCAAAAAATAATCCAGCTCGCCACGACACGATTAACCCTAAAAAAAAAGCAATCGCATTCACACTAAAGTAAACCGTCCATAAGGTAGAACGACTTACCTGATTTTCTAAAAGTGTTTTTTGTGGTCTATTGATTAAATCCTTCTCGCGATCATAAAAATTATTGATAATATAACCACCAGCAATAGCAGCTGCACTAGCAAGTATGATGAGCCAAAGTTTATAGTCTAGCAAAACATCTAAAACAGGAGCTTCTGGTGAAAGTATAAAAACGGCAGCTAATAGCTGCGCAACGGCAATCATCACAATATTATATAATCGTACGGTAGCGAATAGACTTAATGCTTTTAAGACTAGCGTTCTAACACTAGCTTTAGTACTCATAGGATATGATTGCTGTGAATTCACACGACTAAGTTAAGGAGAAAGGTTTTTAGAAATGATAATCGTTTGTGAAAACTGGATCATAAACAATTATTATACATCAGTTAAAGTGTTGTAAAAATGATGAAAATATTTAAAATGGAAAGTATCTTTAAGTCTTATTGAATTAGAGCATGACATCCATAATGGAATCTAAAAACCTATTAAAAATTTGCTTAGGGCTTTCTCTCGCATTTAGCTGGATTATTTCCTTAGTATATTGTTTGCACACTTATTCAGGATTACAAGAAAATATGATTCATCAAAACAGTGGTACATCATGGAAATATCAGTTTTCGCAGATTAGCTTTACTATTTTTTTAATGATGTTCTTATTAAGTAATCTAGGTATAGTCATATATCTGATTATGCTAAAACGAATTAAAAAATGGTAAATACTAAAAAAGCAACCTTATGGTTGCTTTTTTAGTATTATCTAATGTCTGGCTTAAAAATTATAAACCACTTCTAATTTATAGTCTTTTAAAGAGTCTTGCGCTTTTTCTAAGTCTTCAGTAAATCCTAAGATATAGCCACCACCACCAGACCCACAAAGTTTTAAGTAGTAGTCACCTGTATCTAATCCTTTTTTCCATAAGTCATGGAATTGAGATGGGATCATAGGTTTAAAATTGTCAAGAACGACATGAGAGAGTTTTTTCACATTACCAAAAAGACCTTTCACATCACCGCTTAAGAAATCATCTACACATAAGTCTGTATACTTTACAAACTTATCTTTCAACATATTACGGAAACCTTCCTGCTTCATGTTTTCCATAAAGATATTTACCATAGGAGCAGTTTCTCCTACTATACCGCTATCTAATAAAAATACAGCACCGCTACCAGATTGTTGCTGTGACGGAATATCTGCAGATTCTATATCTTCCTTGCTATTGATAAGAATAGGTAAACTTAAGTAAGAATTTAAAGGATCTAATCCAGAACTTTTCCCGTGGAAAAAACTCTCAATTTTACCAAAAATATCTTTCAGTACTAACAACTTCTCGCGAGTCAAATTCTCTAAAACGGTAATCTTTTCTACCGCATATTTATCATAAATCGCGGCAACTAACGCACCACTACTTCCTACTCCATAACCTTGTGGTATACTAGAATCAAAATACATTCCTGAGTCCACATCTACTTTTAATGTCTCGATATCAAATCGTGGGAAATCTACATCATCTTGCATTAACTTCTCGATATGAGTAGCTAGTCTTCCTAGATTATGATTAGATTGTTGTTGCTTTTCTGTAGGTTGATCGCTTATTTGTAGCGCACCTTTGTAAAAGTTATAGGGTATAGAAAGTCCTTTAGAATCCTTAATAATCCCATACTCACCGAAGAGTAAAATCTTTGAATAAAAAAGTGGTCCTTTCATAATATAAATCTAGCACTTTTTTGCGCCAGTACCTATTTGATCACAAATATAGTGACCATTTTGACAATATTGCGCCAATTTGCTGTTAATCAACTCATCCACGGCTTCTTTATTTTCATGTGGATACAACATGTGCACATTTGCACCAGCATCTAGCGTAAAGCAAACCGGTACACCAGTTTCTTTTCTAAATGCCCAAATTTCTTCAATAATAGATAGCGTTTTAGGCTTCATTAAGATGAAATAAGGATGCGACGTCATCATCATCGCGTGTAAGGTCAGTGCTTCACTTTCGGTGATCTTAATGAAGGTTTCAACATCGCCATCTTTTAATGCTTGCTTTAATTGTGATAGGTTTTCGTGAGCTTGTGAGAATCTCGCTTTCGCGAAAGCGTGACCATTCATCAACTCGTGTCCTACCGTAGAGCTTACTACTTTTTCACCTTTATCTACCAGTAAAATGGTATCGTGATACTGCTGAAATGTAGGATGTAAATAGTCGCTTTTATCGACTCCAAAAAGATCTGAACTTCCAGTTACCTCATCATGTTTTCCCCACACTACTGCCTGACCTTGCAAACTACGACACGCACTACCAGAACCTAATCTGGCTAGAAATGACGCCTTGTGAAAATCCATATCAGTTCCTGTAAATTGCGATTCCATATCTGTTACGCACGCACTCAATACGGCCATACTACTAGCACTACTGGCAATACCAGAACTATGCGGAAACGTATTATGAGTATCAATATCAAAATGATACTGCGCAATCCATGGGCAATAGTCTAGAATACGCTTAAAATAAGCCTCGATTTTAGGCGCAAAATCAGGTTTAGGCACACCATCGTATGAAATTGTAAAACCGTGATCACCTTTTGTCGCTTTTACCGTAGTTATGGTACGACAAGCATCCAGTGTAAAACTAATGGATGGATTTGCCGGTAGTTGCATACCGTGTTTTCCCCAGTACTTTACTAAGGCAATATTAGATGGCGCTTGCCATTTTACGGTGATTTGATCTACTAGATTAAGGTTGGTTGCTAGCTTGAACTGGTTTTCCAATGCACTGATTTTTATGATGCAAAGGTAATTTAATTGATGTTAGGATTGGGTTAAAGTAGGACTGGTATTGAGGAAAAAAAAGATAAAAAAACACCCAACTCTTATCTTTCCTCAAGGGAAGACGATACCTTAAAAGTTATAATTAACCTTTACGGTTATTCAAGACTTTTTCCCTCGAGGGAAATGCCGATAGGCAAAGGGTGTTTTCTCAATTTCATTATTAATTTCTATTTTTAATTCAAATGAGAAATCATAACATCATACCATACACGCAAGACGCTAGAGAATTATCCAGACGATTGAGAAATTCAATGACTGCTAGTGAAAAGATTTTCTGGAATATGGTAAAAAGCTCACAACTAGGCGTTGTCGTTAGAAGACAAATGCCTATGCTGGATTATGTGGTAGATTTTTACCTCAAAGAAATAGGACTAGCTATAGAAATCGATGGAACTTCTCACGATAACAATTTTTTAGAAGATGCTACACGCCAGCAAAGAATTGAAGAATTTGGTATTCGATTTATTCGATTCTCAAATGATCAAATACATAATGAACCTGAGCTTGTTATCAAAGAATTAATGAATTTGATTGAAGAATTGAAGGGTGATTAATATTAGAATAAACACACAATTTCTATATTAGAATTCGGTAAACTAAAAACAATGGTTTAATGGAAAATGATAACTTAAAAGTAATGCGAGACTTTTTCCTTTGAATGAAATGCCGATAGGCAAAGGGTGTTTTACGGTGAAGTATTTTCAGAATCATCATATTTTCCTATCAAAAAAACACCCAACTCTTATCTTCCCTCAAGGAAAGACGATACCTATGATGTTTCTTATTAACCCAAAAAGTTTGCAGAAGAAGTTTTCCCTCGAGGGAAATGCCGATAGGCAAAGGGAATTTTCACACCAACAACTGTTCAAAAAACCCACCTATTTTTTTTTCACGATCTACAAAATGAATTTCTAGAATCCATTCTCTTTTATTACCGCTAGTGTCTGGTGCGAGCATATCTTCATCGTTTTCTGGATGAATGTAATTACGTTTGTTTTCCTTTTCTAACTGCTCATGTGGAAAATGACCTATTAAATGTCCGGCAATAGGTCCGCCGTATTCCCAGCCATAATCTTGAGCTTTATTGACGCAATAATTATAGTATTGAGCACCGGTGATGCTTTTTTGGGTAAAAAAATAATCACGGCATTCTTGCCATGCTCTAGCAATATCCTTATTCAATTTTATTTTATGTGGATCCTTACCTATAACATACGTGCGTCCGTAATCTGCTTCCCATTCCTCGAATATAGGGCCGAAATCTAGGAACACGATATCATCTTCTCGTATCACTAAATCTGGCGGATTCTCATCATAAGGATACAAGGTATTTGCTCCAGCTCTAACGATGCGTTTGTGCCAGTGTTTTTTAACACCGAATAGTTCATCTGCTAACTGGAACACAGCGGTATTCACTTCTTTCTCTGTTTTTCCCGCAGTAATGATGTTTCTGTTTTCTATTTCTTGAAACAGTTGTGCCGCTTTAGCTTCGGCAGCGATGAGGTTTTTTAGAGTTTGATTCATTTTATTATTTGGAATAGCTTTTACCGTTCTCGATTATCAATCGGACTCGCATAATTATCCTAATCTAACTTATTAGCAAGTTCTTGTAAATCTAAACCACCATAATTACCGCTACTCATCATTAATACTGCGGTGTGATCTAGATTTTGAGCAAAAAGCCATTCTTTAAAAGCTGTAGGATCTGTATGAACGATTAAATCCTCACGGTCAAAAGCTTCTAAAATCTGTTCCTTGCTTACAGGTTGTAATTGTTTAATTGCAACTGCCGCTGGGCTATAAAAAACAACTGCAATATCTGCTGCATCTAGGGTGTTTTTATATTCTTCTAGAAATTCTGGATTAAGGCTAGAATAGGTATGCAATTCTAAGCAAGCAATCAACTTACGTTCACTATATTGCTGATGTACAGCGTTTGTGGTGGCTTCTACCTTACTAGGCGAATGGGCAAAATCTTTAAAAATGACACAAGATTTGTTTTGGCAAATTTTCTCGAGACGTTTTGATGCTCCTTTAAAGGTGGCAATCGCTTCATAAAAATCATCTTCATCAATTCCCATATGCTGGCACATCCATTTTGCCCCAGCAAGATTAGATAGATTATGTTTCCCAAAAATCTCTAATGGCATATCACCTTCTGGAGTTTCTAGTAATGTTGTTCCATTAATAATAGTATGATCTGGAATGGTATAACCATGCTTACGTGTAGGTTTGGTCGCATTTTCCGCAATTTGTTTTACCGCTTCATCATCTTCATTATAAACTAAAATGCTACCATCTTTCATTAATTCAACAAACTGTTCAAACTGACTGAGATAATTTTCCCATGTTGGAAATACATTAATATGATCCCATGCAATACCAGAAATCAACGCAATATTAGGCTGGTACAGATGAAATTTAGGTCTTCTGTCTATAGGACTGGATAAATACTCATCACCTTCTAAAACCATGAATTCATTATCATCAGTAAGATGCACCATGGTATCAAAACCTTCTAACTGCGCACCTACCATATAGTCTACTTCTTTGTCATGATAATGCATCACGTGTAGAATCATAGAGGTGATAGTGGTTTTACCATGTGATCCACCTATAACTACTCGGGTCTTATTCTTAGATTGCTCGTGTAAATATTCTGGGTAACTATAAATTGTTAAACCTAATTCTTGAGCTTTAAGTAATTCTGGATTATCAGCTTTGGCATGCATTCCTAAAATCACCGCATCAATAGTAGTATCTAATTTCTCTGGGAACCAGCCAAATTCCGCTGGTAATAATCCATGTTTTTCCAGTCTAGATTTACTAGGTTCAAAAATAGTATCATCACTACCAGTTACCTGATCACCTTTGTGATGCAATGCTAGTGCTAGATTGTGCATGGCGCTGCCGCCTATCGCGATAAAATGTACGCGCATATCGTGTTTTTATGATGAATTGTAAAAATAAGACTATTGACGCAGATGGGTTTGTGAGTTTGTGAGTTTATGAGTATGTGAGTATGTGAGTATGTGAGTATGTGAGTATGTGAGTATGTGAGTAT
>JAHDIQ010000017.1 GCA_020630715.1 Nonlabens sp. | reverse complement strand
TTACGAAAAAATCCAAATGCTTGAACTTATGAATAGGGCTAATGCTGATGCTCATAAAAAAGCTTTAGAAATATGTAAAAAAGGTATTTAATATGTATACAGGAAAAGATATTTTAGCATTGGGTATTGAACCCGGACCTCATATGAAAGATATGATTGATCGGTGTAACGAAAAAGGTGAATGTTCTTTAGAAGTTATTATGGATATTATTCCTAAACCTAAACTTCAGTTGGATAATGGAGCTTCCAAGTCTCTTAGAATTAATCTTGATTGTAAGTCTGACGATGATGAAAACTTTTTAAATGTTACACAGACTATGCAAGATGTATTATGTACTCCTACAATCATACAAGGGGTTGTAATGCCTGATGCATGTCCTGCTGGTCCTATGGGTACTATTCCTGTAGGTGGTGTAGCTGTAGCTAAAAGCGCTATTCATCCGGGGATGCACAGTGCTGATATCTGCTGTTCTATGATGGTTACTAATACAGGTATTAGTGTTGATAATCACGCTTATATTAACAAAGCTATTTTAGAAAAAGAAATACTTTGGGGTATATTAAATTCTGCTGAATCATTGACTCATTTTGGTCCCGGTGGACGTAGAAATGGGAAACGTTTTACGTTGTCTCCGCGTATTTATAATGCTATGAAAGATAATTATTTCTTGAATAACATTAAAACATTGCAAATGGCGCATGAACATCTTGGTACTCAAGGTGATGGTAATCATTTTATGTATGTCGGTGTTCTTGATAGTACAGGTGAGATTTGCATTGTGACTCATCATGGTTCCCGTGGTGTAGGTGCGCAGTTATATAAATCTGGTATGGAAACTGCGAGTCGCATGACTCGTAAAATTGCGAATGGAATCTTAAAACAAAACTATTGGATTCCTGCTGACAGTGACGAAGGTAAAGAGTATTGGGATGCTTTACAGATTGTCCGTAAATGGACCAAAGCAAACCACAATGTGCTCCATCAGTCTATTTGTGATAGACTTGAAATAAAACATAAAGAACGTTTTTGGAATGAACATAATTTTGTATTTAATGATGGAGACGATCTTTACTATCATGCAAAAGGTGCGACTCCTATACACTTACCTTTCTTACCAGATAACGAAGGTCATCCTCAAATCGTACCTTTGAATATGTCACAACCTATTTTACTTATTCGTGGTGAGAAGGATGAGTTTAATTTAGGTTTTGCACCTCACGGTGCTGGACGTGAAATGTCTAGGACCAAACATAGAAAGTCTATGGAAGGTAAATCTGATGAAGAAATATTCAGAGAAGAAACAAAAAATATTGACGCTAGGTTTTATAGTAATAATATTGATATTACTGAGCTTCCTAGTGCGTACAAGTGTGCTGATGAAGTAATCAGACAGATTGAATATTATCGTCTTGCAAATGTAGTAGATAAAATCAGACCGTATGGATGTATTATGGCTGGCGATTGGGAAAAAGATAAACCTTGGAGAAAGAAATGAAAATAGATAACGTATTTAATAAATATCAA
>JAHDIQ010000007.1:79232-202404 GCA_020630715.1 Nonlabens sp. | reverse complement strand
TCCGTGTCTCAGTACCAGTGTGGGGGATCTCCCTCTCAGGACCCCTACCTATCGTAGCCATGGTAAGCCGTTACCTTACCATCTAGCTAATAGGACGCATACTCATCTATCACCGTAACCTTTAATTATTAATTCATGCGAATCAACAATACTATGAGGTATTAATCCAAATTTCTTCGGGCTATCCCTCAGTGATAGGTAGATTGTATACGCGTTACGCACCCGTGCGCCGGTCGTCAGCAAAGAGCAAGCTCTCCCTGTTACCCCTCGACTTGCATGTGTTAGGCCTGCCGCTAGCGTTCATCCTGAGCCAGGATCAAACTCTTCATCGTAGAATCTTTTAAAAAGATCATTTGTTGATCGTTATATCCAATATCTACTTAATTAGCGTACTGTGTTTATTTACTATACTTTCTTACCAGTAAAATAGATCTCTCTATCCTACTTTAATTTTGTGCTGTCAATCAATATTCCAATGAACTACTCCAAATTTTAACACCAAAACTGTGCTGAACCTCTCCCGATTATCTAGCTAGTATTTCAGTATTTTTGAAGAACTTTTCTCTACTTAAGATTTAATATCTCTCGCAAAGCGGGTGCAAATATACACACACTATTTCTTATCAAACAAACTTTTTATTTAAAAAATTAAAAGTTTTTTTAAACACACTCTCAAAACACTTAAAAACAACAACATACACACCAAAAAAAAATCAAAACCTATCACGCAACAAATAATAATACCTACAATACATTAACAACGCGCTTACACTTAAACCCACCAATAACCCTATCCACACTCCTACAGAACCATAATCGCCATTTACTCCCATATAATATGACACCGGTAAGCCAAAAAACCAATATGACACTAAACATATTAAACTAGGTAACCAAACATCTTGAAGACCACGTAGTGCTCCTAAAAAAACTACTTGTAACCCATCACTAATTTGAAATATCGCAGCTACTATTAGTAATGAGGATGCAATTGAAACGACTTCAGCGTCTTGAATATAAATCCATGGTAACAGATCTTTAAATAATAAAAAGCTTAAAGCAAAAACAATCTCAATTAATAAGGTTAATAAAAATATAGAACCAGCAATACGTTTAAGTTCTGCAAAATCACGTTTACCAAATTGATTACCTACTCGAATTGTAGCTGTAACGCCTAAGCCCACACCAACCATAAATGTCAAAGCTGACAAATTCAAAGCGATTTGATTTGCTGCTTGAGCATTAGTACTGATCATTCCACACATAAATATGGCCGCAGTAAAAAGAGAAACTTCAAAAAACATTTGCAACGCAGTAGGTAAGCCCAAACTCAATAATCGTTTACTAACAACTTTAGAAAATGAACCGAAATCTGAAAAATATTGTTTGAAAACTTCTTTTCGCGAAAGCAAAAATATTAAGAATGGTATCATAAGAATACGAGCTACTAATGTGCCATATCCAGCCCCTACAACTTCTAATCGAGGAAAACCAAGCTCACCATAAATAAGTAGATAATTCAAAATAACATTAATCACATTTGCGCCTAAGGTTGCATACATAGCATATATGGTAAAAGATAAACCGTCAGAGAACTGTTTGATTGCTTGAAATAGCATTAAAGGTATCATAGAATAAGCAACAACTCTCATATAGGGAACTGCCAGCACTACAACTTCCTCGGGTTGATCTAGCATATATAACACAGGTTCTGCTAAGAGGAGTAGGATGCACAGAATAATTCCATTGAGAAAGCAAATTACAGCACCACTGTGAAATATAGATTTTACCCTTGAGTAGTCTGCTTGTGCATCTGCCTCAGCGACTAGCGGTGTGATAGCGAAAGAAAAGCCTATACCTACACTAAGGGCTATAAAAATAAGCGTATTACCCAAAGAAACTGCGGCTAGTTGAGCTGCTCCTAATTTACCGACCATAATATTATCTGCCAGAGCCACTAGCAAATGAGCTATTTGACCTAACATAATGGGATAGGCAATTGTTAAGTTCTTAGAAAACTCTCTTGTATACTCCTTAAACACCTGTAAAATTTAAAAGGAGTAAAGATAATCTTAACCGCTACATGTTCTAATCTAATTTAGCTTCTGGATTTCCATACTTATCAAATAGATAAATAAGACTAGTCATGGAGGCTGCTCCTAATTCTAATTCTCGCTTATTCACAGCATCAAAAGTATCATTAGCTGCATGATGATGATCAAAATATCGCTGAGAATCTGGACGTAAACCTGCTAATATGGTTCCATTACCTTTTAACGGTCCTACGTCTGCACCACTACCACCTAATTCAAAGTAATGAATTAAATAAGGCTTAAACAATGGTCGCCAAGAAACTACTTGTCGCATTTGACTTTTAGACGCGTCAAAACTAAAACCTCTAGGTGTAAAACCACCAGCATCACTTTCAAGTGCAAAAATATGTCGTTGATTTAATTCTTTAACTTGAGATGCATATGCACGTGCACCTCTTAAGCCATTCTCCTCATTCATGAACAAAACTACTCTTATAGTACGTTGCGGTTGATAGTTTAAATTTCTCATAGTCTGCAAAACTTGCATGGATTGCACTACTCCTGCACCGTCATCATGACTACCATCACCTAGATCCCACGAATCTAAATGTCCTCCTACCAGAATAATTTCATCAGAAAATTTAGATCCATTGATTTGTGCAATAACGTTATAAGAAGTGGTCTCGCCTAAATTCTGACAATTTTGCTGTAAATAAAATTCGGTATTTTTGTTTTTTTGTAATTCTAAATGTAGTTTTTGAGCATCATTTGTACTAATAGCGGCCGCTGGTATATATTGTTCTAATGGTAAATTACCATAACTCATACTACCTGTATGTGGTAAGTCATCCATTCTTAAATTCATAGATCTAACAATGACTCCTACTGCTCCTAATTTTGATGCCTCCATAGCACCACTATACCGTTGATCTACGCAACCACCATAGGCCTCAAAAGTTTGAATTTTTGTAGGCTCCATAGGTCGATTGTAAAATACTATTTTACCTTTTACTTGTGATCCTAATGATTTTAGATCATCTATTCCTTGAACTTCAATAACTGGTGCCCTTAATCCTAATTCAGGTGTTGCAATTGAACCACCTAATGCACATACATTTACCTTTAATCTGGATCCGTCTGTGGATTCTATGTAAGCTATTTCTGGGGTTCCTCTAGTCCATTTAGGGACTTGTACTGGTTGTAACCATGCAGTATCTGCGATTTTAAGTAGCTCTTTATAAGTATATTCCACCGCTAATTGTGCTTGCGGACTTCCTGATAACCTACCACCTATTTGATTAGACAAGTGGTCTAACCATTCATAAGATTTTGATTTTGTCAGGTTTTGATCATAGATACTGCGCAACATGAGTGAATCTGATGGTGATGGCTGTTGTAATTGCGCTTTCGCGAAAGCGAAACCAAACAACATCACTACGACAAATAGCTTATTCATTTTCTAGCATTTTACGGTATTCACCTAATTTAGAACGCGTTTCTTGATCCAATTGCGGAAACTGTATGTGATCAAATTGAGACAAGACTTGGGTTAAAATAGTCGCAACAATTAATCTAGAGCTAGGTTTATCGTCTGCAGGAATGATGTACCACGGTGCGTGATCTTTTGAAGTATTTGAAATCGCTTCTTGATAACACTTTTGATATTCATCCCATAGCGCACGTTCTTTCAAGTCACCGCCAGAGAATTTCCAATTTTTTTCTGGTAAATTTAAACGGCGTAGTAGTCTATTTTTTTGTTCTTTTTTAGATAGATGTAAGAAGAATTTGAAGACATAGGTTCCATTTTCTACTAATTCTTTTTCAAAATCATTGATTTGCTTGTAACGCATATCCCAAAAATCTTGTGTCACGTCATCTGAGCTATAAATTCCGGGTAATCTCTCTGATGTTAGGTATTGCGGATGTACTCTAGTTACTAGAACATTTTCATAATGCGTTCTATTAAATATTCCGAAACTACCTTTTGAAGGCAAGGCGATATAATGACGCCATAAATAGCCATGGGATAATTCAAGGTCTGTAGGAACTTTAAAACTATGTTGCATCACACCACGCACATTAAAATCTTTGAAGACTTCACGTATCAGACTGTCTTTACCACTGGTATCCATACCTTGAAAACAGCACAGTACAGCATGCCTGTCGTGCGCAAAAAGTTTTGTCTGGAAATCTGCTAGGTCACGACGTATTTTTGCTAGTTCTTTTTTGGCCTCTTTTTTTTCTATGGAAAAATGAGGTGTTGTAGCAACTTTAGATAAATCTATCGCTCCTGTAGCCTGATAATCTTTCGGATTTATGGAATAGCTCATTATTTACTTGCAAATGATTTTACATCTTTTTCACTAATATTTTCACCTCCTAAAATGATTAGGCGCTCCACCACATTACGTAACTCGCGTATGTTTCCCGTCCAGTCATATTCCTGAAGTAACTTGATCGCTTTATCGTCAAATTGTTTTGCCGGATTCCCTTGCTCTTTTGCGATTTTTGTAGCAAAATGATCTACTAGCAATGGAATATCCTCTCTACGCTCATTTAAAGATGGAACGTTTACTAGAATAACCGCAAGTCTATGGTATAGATCCTCACGGAAATTATTATCTGCGATTTCTTTTTTCAAATCCTTATTTGTAGCAGATAGAATACGTACATTCACTTTAATGTCTTTATCGCTTCCTACACGCTGGATTTTATTTTCCTGCAGTGCTCTTAGTACTTTGGCTTGAGCTTTCAAGCTCATATCACCTATTTCATCTAAGAAAATAGTACCGCCATTTGCGGCTTCAAATTTCCCTGCACGATCTTTATTTGCTCCCGTAAAGCTTCCTTTCACATGACCGAAAAGCTCACTTTCTATCAATTCACTAGGGATCGCAGCACAATTAACTTCTATAAATGGATTGCCAGCACGTTCACTTTTTTCATGTAACCAGTGTGCTACAAGTTCTTTTCCTGTTCCATTACCGCCAGTAATTAACACACGTGCATCCGTAGGAGCAACTTTATCTATGATATTTTTGATGATGTTGATATACTCAGACTCACCTACCATTTCATAATTCTTACTCACCTTCTTCTTAAGGCGTTTATTTTCTACTACCAGCGTTTTACGATCTAATGCATTACGTACGGTGTTTAATAAACGATTTAAATCTGGTGGTTTTGATATATAATCAAAGGCTCCTAATCGCATGGTATTTACTGCAGTATCCAGATCTCCATGACCTGAAATCATGACTACTGGAATCTCCGGTTTAATTTTCTTAATCGCTTCTAGCACCTCAACACCATCCATTTTGGGCATTTTGATGTCACACAACACTAAATCATAGTCCTCTTTTTTAATGAGTTCCATTCCTTCTAGACCATCTGCAGCCTCTGTAACGTTGTATGCTTTATTTTCTTCGGCTAGTATTTTAGATAATACTCTACGTATTGCCGCTTCATCTTCTATTAAAAGAATATTTGCCATATTATATTTTAAATTTTAATCCTGCTCTAGAGTAGAATGTATTACTATCGTTTACTGTTTTTACATCTATTCCATCTACATTTCTTAAACGTATGTCGTTAAAGATAGTATATCCCACATAGACATAAGCACTTAAATGTTTTGTAAAGTTATATTGATATCCTGGACCTACCATCGCGGTGGTCATACTAATATTATCTGCTATGCCACCTGTTGATTCTAGATCTTCTTGAATGTTTGCATAAAAACCGTCTAGGCGCGCATAGACTTGCATTGAGTTTTTATCGTTAAAACGATATTTTAAATTCATTTTAGGTGCGCCTAGTGTAAAGCTCCATTTGGGCGCAAATTCCCTGTAATAATTTACATAAGGTAAAGGAAATGGTCTACCTACGGTAGTGGAATATTGCACTCCTAAAACTAATCGCCATGGTTTTCCACCATCCGTACGTTTAGTCATGCTTTTTATAAAATAAACGCTTGCGGTTAGAAAATAATCATCACTTATCGCTTTTGCTTTATCAAAATTACTCGCTATTAAAACTCCTGCTCTACTGCCAAAACGCCAGTCGTTCTTCATAGGAAAAGTATATCCTAGCGCAGCCTCATAACTTTCATATCGATCTGTGCTTAATTCTTGAAATGCCTGATTATCGCGCACAATCAAATGAATGTTACGATACTCAAAATAAGGCACAAGGTAAGTACCTTCCTTAATCTTTAGCGGCACATTAACAAATGTTCTAAATCTTCTAAAACTATTATCACTATTGCGTTGTGGAAAGTATGTGTACTCTGTCCTGAATAGATCAGTTCCTTGAGCATAAGCTTTCGCGAAAGCGAAACAAAAAAAACATACCAGAATTTTACGGATCATCTAGTTGTTTTCATTTTGGGTGATAATATGAATATCACGCTGCGGAAACGGAATAGAAATCTGATGTGCTCTAAACGATTTATCTATGGCAAATCTAAGTTCGCTTTTCACACGTGGATCTGTAAAACTATCACGAACAAAAAAATACAGACCAAATTGTAGCGCACTATCGCCAAAATCATTGAACAACACAAAAGGCTCTGGACTTTTAAGAACGCCTTTTTGATCATTTGCGCAGTCTAATAGCAACTCTTTTACCTTTTCTGTGTCACTGCCATAGGCTACACCTATACTGATATGCTCACGAGTTTTAGCATGATTTTGAGTGTAGTTAAAAATAGTTTGTTGCAGGAATAAATGATTAGGAATCACAAGTACTTTATCATCTCTAGTAATAGCACGTGTGCTACGCAATTTAATTTCAAATACGCGTCCTACTTTACCATCTAGCTCAATGATATCGTTTACTAAAAGTGATTTATCTACCAGAATAGAAATACCAGCAATAATATCTTTAAAAAAATCTTGCAAGGCAAAACCTATTCCTACAAAAATGGCGGCACTGGCAGTTAACACTGCAGTAACATTCACACCAGTAGCGTTAAGTACCATTATGGTTACAATGATGTAAACAATGTAATTGAAAAACTTAAAAATGGAATCAAACTTGAGCTTATCAGACGCGTCCATTTTACGCGTGAGAATTTTTTTGATGCCTCGTAAAACTAAAGACGCAGCTATAATTGCAAGTACCGCAAGTATAATCATCCAGGTGTCTAGATGAAAGCCTCCTGGATTAGTCCGTTCTACAATTGGAAAGGTTAAAAATTCCTTTATTTGATCCCAAATTTCTTTCATTAATATTTAAGCCATTTATACAATTCTTTCCAATTTGTTTTTTTACCGTACATCAATATCCCTACTCTATATATTTTAGAAGCTAACCAAGCGACAGCGATAATACTAGCGTATAACAATACGACACTAATCAATATTTCCCACCATGATACTACACCAAATGGAATACGCATCAACATCACAATAGGCGACGTAAGCGGAATATAAGAAAAAACAGTCGCAACGGTTCCTTCTGGATTATCCATCACTGTAAAAAAGCCTACATACATTGCTAGTATTAGAGGAATTATGATAGGTAACATAAATTGTTGCGTATCTGTTTCATTATCTACCGCAGCGCCTATTGCCGTGTAAATACTTGCATACAATAAATATCCACCTATAAAGTAAATAAAGAAGCATAATACCAAAGTGCCCAATGGTAATTGCAGGATGTCATTTATGATCAATTCCATTTGATCCATGTCCTGTAATTGTTGAGTGGCAATATCTGTAGATGGACTACTCATTGCATCTATTCCCAGAAATGATATCGCAACTGTATAAAGTATCAAACCTAGTATTAACCAAATTAAAAACTGAGTAATTCCAGCAAGCGAGGTTCCTATAATCTTACCTACCATTAAATAAATAGGTTTTACAGAACTTACAATAATTTCAATAATGCGATTTGTCTTTTCTTCTATGACAGATCGCATCACCATATTCCCATAGATAATAATAAACATCATTAATAGATATCCTGCCGCACCTCCAAAAATCATTTTCACGTATCCTACCTTTTTACTGGACTGGACACCTAAATAATTTTGCAACTTAATGGTTTTATCCACTTTTGCATCGTCTAGTTTTTTTAGATCTATCCCAGAGGTAATCAGATTAGCCTCTGTAGCTTTCTTTTCTATGGTGCGTTCTATATCATTAATATAGCTCTCATTAGGTGCATCATTAGAATAAAAAGTGATTTCTCCTAACTTCCCATTATCACTTGAAACATGCAGTAATCCATAATAGCCGGCTTCATTACTAGCAGTAATCGCTTGTTCTATAGAATTATCAATAGTGATATAATCGGTGCGATCTGTATCTTCAAATAAGTTGCTAAACTGCGCGGTTTCATCTAGGATAGCCACTTTTCGCACGGTATCATTATTCACACTAGTTAATAAACCTACTACTACTGCGACCGCAACAAATATCAACGGACTCACAAAAGTCATGATGACAAATGTTCTATTCCTTACCTTGTTTAGGTATTCTCTTTTAATAATGAGCCACAACTTATCCATCTTGCTCTACGGTTTTAATGAATATATCATTGACGCTAGGAATGATCTCGCTAAAATGAGTAAGCTCTCCTAGGCTTGTAAATTGGGTAATTGCCTGTGCAATCGTTTGAGATTCCGGTAACTTAATATTCATATCCAGCGTATGATCTAATCCTTTTAATTCGGTTTTTTGTGGTTCATAGATCGCTGGTACTTTTGAAAAAGTATCTTGAGGCTGATCTGCGATTAAGGATACGGTGTAATTTCTAGATCTAAATTGCTGTTTTACATCACTTAATTTACCGCTTAATACTAGATTAGATTTATTAATTAAAGCAATATGATCACACATTTCTTCTACACTTTCCATGCGGTGTGTAGAGAATATGATGGTTGTTCCTTTTTCACTTAATTCTAAAATTTCATCTTTAATAAGATTTGCATTTACAGGATCAAATCCTGAGAATGGCTCATCAAAGATCAATAAACTAGGTTCATGCAATACAGTCACAATAAACTGTACTTTTTGTGCCATACCTTTAGAAAGCTCTTGTAGTTTTTTATTCCACCAGCCAGTCATTCCTAGTTTTTCAAACCAATGTTCTAATCTGGATTTTGCTTCTTTTTTAGAAAGCCCTTTAAGCTGTGCTAGGTATAAGCATTGCTCACCTACTTTCATTGATTTGTACAATCCGCGTTCTTCTGGCATATAACCTATGTCTTGAATATGTTTAGGTTGTAACGGCTCACCATTAAGTAGCACCTCGCCAGCATCTGGCATGGTGATCTGGTTTATGATACGTATTAAGGATGTTTTACCAGCACCGTTAGGACCTAGAAGTCCGTAGATACTTCCTTTAGGTACTTTTATACTCACATCGTTAAGCGCGCGGTATTCACCGTAGTTCTTAATAATATTATTTGCCTCTAATGTGTATTCCATAAATTAAAGTAATATGCTAATTTAAAAATAAGAATAGGTTATGGGTTGCTATTAACCATATTTTAAGCAGTTTTATAAAAAAAACCCACCTCTAAAAAAATTAGAGGTGGGAAAAATTGCTATGAAAAAGAAAAATAACAATTGGTTGGTTAACCAAATTGTTGACTCAAATATATAAAACTTTTTCTAATTCATTAAGATACTTTTAAGAAAACATATCTTTTACTTTTTCAAAAAATGATTTGTCGCCTTTTTCTGGTGCTGGATCAAAATGCGAATCTGTCATCATACTTTCAAAAAATTCTTTCTGTTCTCTAGTTAAATCACGTGGTGTCCAGACGTTTACATGCACTAGTAAATCACCATTACCATAGCTATTAATACTAGGCATTCCTTTACCACGCAATCTTAAAATTTTCCCACTTTGAATTCCTGCTTCTATAGGAATACGTACTTTACCTGTTACCGTTTGTATTTCTTTACTGGTACCTAGCACTGCTTCTGGCACGCTGATGTAAAGATCATAATGAAGATTATTTCCTTCACGTTGTAGATTATCATGAGCTTTAACCTCTATATCTACTAGTAAGTCTCCGGAGATTCCATCACCAGGTGCTTCATTTCCTTTTCCACCTACTTTAAGACGCATATCTGTTTCAACACCAGCTGGTATTTTGATACTTACCGTTTCCTCATCAATGATTAAACCTTGGGCATCTGCGCCAGCAGGCTTTTTATCCATCATCTGTCCAGCACCACCACAGGTATTACACGGTGCGCTGGTTTGCATACGACCTAAAATGGTATTTTGTATTCTAGTAACCTGACCAGAACCATTACAAGTAGAACAAGTTTTATAGGTAACTCCTGGTGCCTGTTTTTTACGTTTTACCTTAACTTTTTTCTCAACGCCTAGCGCTGCTTCTTCTAGTGTTAAGGAAACACGAATTCTTAGGTCTTTTCCTTTTACGCGTCTACGACCACCGCCACCGCCAAATCCTGAAAAACCTGAAAAACCGCCACCACCAAAAATATCTCCAAACTGGCTGAATATGTCATCCATATCCATTCCACCGAATCCACCAGCTCCACCGCCAAAACCACCAGCACCACCACTAGTATAAGCCTGATGACCTAGCTGGTCATATCGGGCTTTCTTTTGTGGATCGCTTAAGGTTTCATAAGCTTCTGCAGCTTTTTTGAAATTCTCTTCGGCGGTTGCGTCTCCTGGATTTTTATCTGGATGAAACTCAATGGCTTTCTTACGATAGGCCTTTTTAATCTCGCTAGCACTAGCACTTTTTGAAATGCCTAATATGTCATAAAAATCTGCCATTATTGTCCTATCACTACTTTAGGGTAACGTATGATCTTGTCACCTAGTTTATATCCTTTTTCTATTACGTCTATGATCTTACCTTTCATATCATCACTAGGAGCTGGAATTTGAGTTACAGCTTCATGATGATCTGCATTAAAGGTATCACCTGCGTTTACTTTTACTTGTTCTAGACCTTTACCTACTAGCGTGTTGCGCAATTTATTTGCAATTAAGGTTACACCATCTGTAAGTTGTTTATCCTCTGACTTATTGATTTCAATAAGCGCACGGTCAAAATCGTCCAGCACCGGAAGCATATCTTTCAATACGCTTTCTCCAGCGGTTTTAAAAAGCTCTATACGTTCTTTTGCTGTACGTCTTTTAAAATTCTCAAACTCTGCAAATAGTCTTAAGAACTTGTCCTTTTCAGACTGTAATTGTCCTTCTAAAACTTCCATAGGATCTTGCTCCTCTTGTGTTGTTTCTTGCTCTTGCTGCGCTTCGGCGGTTTGCGTTTCGTTTTCTAGAACTTCTTCTTTATTTTTCTTTGTCTTCTTTGCCATAATAGTGGTACTCTATCTATCGGGTAACTATTTATTTCTGTTGTAATGTTTATTACGCTTTCGCGAAAGCGTAATTCTTAAAAGCTAACGGTTACCTAATGCACCTATGCAATGATTAACCATTTTACTCATGCTTTGCATGGCTAATGGCAAAAGTACTGCCATTGTAGATAGTGATGTCAAAATGTCACCGATGTTTTTTATGCTCTTTTTAACTAATTTATTTGTAGGTACATGTAATTTTGTGATTCAAATAAATCCATTAATCAATTACCATGAAAAAGAATAGTTTAAAAGTATTAGGAATGGCAGCTGTAATCGCATTTACCGCTAGCTGTAAAGAAGCACAAAACGAGGTAGACGCAACGGCTGCTGAGGCTGAGGCTGAAGCGACAGAAACATCTGTTACCTATAAAGTAGACACAGAAGCGTCTAACATCGCATGGATAGGTTCAAAACCTACTGAAGATCATACAGGAAACATCGCGTTACAAAGCGGTATGGTAACTGTAAACGGTGACGCATTAGAAAGTGGTGAATTTGTTATCGACATGAACTCTATTGAAGTAACAGATCTAGAAGGTGATAAAGCGGCAAGTCTTAAAGCACACCTTACTGGTGAGCGTGAAGGAACGTCATCTGACTTTTTTAACACTGCAAAATACCCTACTGCAAAATTTGTAGTTACAGGATTAGAAGGTAACATGTTATCTGGTAATCTAACATTAAAGGATGTTACTAAAAATGTAACTTTTCCTGTGGCGGTTTCTTATGAAGGCGATAAAATGATGTTGAAATCAGAAACGTTCACTATCGATCGTACTGACTGGGGAATTAAATATGGATCTGCTAGTCTAGCAGATGTAGTTGCTGATAAAGCAATATCAGATGATATCCAGTTAACTGTAAATCTAGTTGCTAGTAAGTAATTAGATCGAGTGTAGATTTAGTTAAACAAAATCCCTATGCCTTTATGGTTTAGGGATTTTTTATAAAATCAATCTTCTGAAACAATATATCATGCAAACAGTAATGCACAAAGCAGACACAAGAGGACACGCAAATCATGGCTGGTTGAATTCATACCACACTTTTAGTTTTGCAAATTATTACAATCCAGACCGCATGAACTTTGGTGTATTGCGCGTACTTAATGATGATACGGTAAGCGGTGGAATGGGTTTTGGCCAGCATCCACATGATAATATGGAAATCATATCCATACCATTATCTGGTGATTTAGAACATCAGGATAGTATGGGAAATACCACTGTGATTCAATCTGGAGATATTCAAGTAATGAGTGCAGGAACTGGTGTTACACATTCAGAATACAATAAAAACAAAGATGAAGAAGTAAAATTTCTCCAAATCTGGATATTTCCTAATAAGCGTAATGTCACACCACGATATGACCAGATCACTTTAAACCCAGCAGATCGTAAGAATAAATTACAACAAATCGTTTCACCTAGCAAGGACGACGCTGGCGTATGGGTGCACCAGAATGCATGGTTTAACATGACGAGATTAGACAAAAGTCATGCTTTACAGTATAAACTGAATGATGCCACAAATAATGGCGTTTACGCCTTTATCCTTAAAGGTAATGTTACCATAAACGGTCAGTCTTTACATGAACGTGATGGATTAGGAATCTGGGATGTCACAACCTTAGACATTCATGCAGATAGTGACACAGAACTATTATTAATGGAAGTACCTATGAAAGTACGTGGTTAAGAAATTGTTACTCATTTATAACAGGAATAATTTTTAAAATGAGTACTATTTTTAAGCCATCTGGTGTATAGTAGTAACGTCAGCACATACAATACTGCTACTGCAATTAAACTCCATGTTTCTAGTGTGATGACATTTATGAGGATCATAAAAATCATCAGTAGCCCAAAAATAACCACATTTAATAATGAGAGTGATTTTGAAACTATCACTTTATAAGTATCAGTTTGAGTTGTAATCTTAATTTGAGTAGTTATTAAACCGATTCTGCATCATAACGGTTGATCTAAAACGGCATCAATTATCAATGCGTCTTCTGGTTTAGGACAGTCATAGTCTTTACCATTATGATATAGTGTCAATTTTGAACCTAAAAAGCCTAGGACTACCGATCTATTTAGTTATATTTATTTTCATCTGGCGTAATCAGTTCTAATGATATATCATCTTTTAAAAGAACAAAATAACTTATCATAAGAAATACAACCATTCCTATAATAGCATAAAGTACTTCATACCATTCTTTCAAAAATGAAACTACAACGATAGCTATTACAAACAGTACATTATATAAAATTCTATTAAGTTTTAACCTATCACCTATGCGTATTTCATAGGTAGAATCTTCTGAAATTTTATGATGTTGTGATTTTGCTATTGCACCTAATCGTATCCAGAATGTATCATCAGGCTTTAATTCCATAGAATAGGAATCACCAGATTTTAGGTATGTTTTTGATATATCATTTTTAAAAATGCGTACGATAGGATGTGCGTGATACTATTTTTTCTTCTTGGGATAATAGATAGTGACCTTATGATACATTTTTACAGCTATCAGGTTTTAATGAGTACGATATGACTACCATTAATTAAGAAATAAGCATAAGCTATCATTAGTAGCACAATAGTAATAAAATATGTGAATACAATAGTCATTTTTCATGGTAGAGAACTAATAACTATACTATTAATAATCAAGAACAAAAATGAAACTACTACGTCATACTTTAAATAGTTACTTAAGTAAATTTTGTATCGCTCACCTTCTTTTGGTTGAATTTGATTGGATTTAATTAAACCAAATTTCACTTGAACAGAATCACCTCCTTTAATTTCAAGAGTCACTGAATGCTTCACCTTTAAAAACTGAATGCGTTTATTATTCTCTATAAGCTGTAATTGTCTGTAATCCCAACCTATTTTAACTTGTTCTGGAAAATGAACTATAACACTCATGGATTACTACTTATAAATACTTTTCTAAAGCTTGCTCTAATTCAGGATACTGAAATTCGTAACCGGATTGTTCGATTTTATAACTACTCACATGCTGACTAGCTAGAACCACTGCTGCCATCTCGCCTAGCATCAACTTCATTACAAATTCTGGAACATTAGGTAAGAATACTGGTTTTCCTAGTTGTTTACCTATCGCTTTCATCATAGGTCTGTTGCGTACAGGTTGTGGTGCTACTCCATTAAAAACTCCTTCTAGTCTATGAGTAGCAATATGATGAAAAATACCAGCCAGATCATGCACAGCAATCCAGCTTTGCCACATTTTACCGTTACCAAATCCTGCACCTGCATAATACTTTACTGGTTGTGCCATTTGTTCTAATGCACCACCTTTTGCAGCAAGCACAATTCCTATGCGCACTACACTGTGCTTTACACCTAAATCTACAAATCGATCAGCCATTTTTTCCCAAGCGATACAAACATCTGCAAGATAATTAGTCGCCGTAGGCGGAATCTCATCTTCTTTAAAAGCATCTGCTTGCTGGTCATCTGGATAGATTCCTATCGCGCTTGCGGTAATTACCTGTTCTACGTTGTGATCATAATCTTTTAGCAAGTCTACTAGTAACTGCGTACTGAATAAGCGACTATCCATGATCTGCTTTTTTGCACGATCTGTCCAGCGCTGGAAAACACTTTCTCCAGCTAGATGAATTATGGTATCCACACCATCGATACATTTTGCATCTATCTCCATCTTATCTACGTTCCACAAAAATCCTTTATAATCAGACTCTGTTTTAATGGCGCTTTCACGCGTGGTTAGATAATGTACGGTGTGACCGTTAGATCTAAATAAATCTGATACGTGACTACCTACTAATCCTGTTGCTCCTGTGATCAATACTTTCATGTTTTAAAGGTACAATCAGCGCATGATAAGGAGATGAATTTTTGTATAGAATTAACGGTATGAACTCGAACTCGAGCTCGAACTCAAACTAAAAATTAAAATCCATTAACCTCTCGATAGTATTATAAACCATCAATATAGGTGACTGAGTAGCATTAGCAACAGCAAATGATGTATTTAAGTTAGCGGTATAAATTTGAACCTTAAGTTTAAGTTTAAAACTAAAAAAATCCTACTCCAGCGGTAATGCTTTTGTAGGATATAGATTTACGAGGTTCAATAAACGGACTATAGTCTTATAGACAATTCTGTGCTTTCATCTAATTTAAATTTAGCATCGCCCCAGTTAGGTGGACCAAAGCTGGTCGTACCGCTAGTTGCATAATGTTCTGCTGGCATACCATCTTTAAAATCCATTTTTCTATTCCCGTTCATATCGTGTAAAACAATCACGGCATATTCTCCAGCTTCCACGTTTTCAAAGGTGACCGTTGCAACGCCATCTTTAATCTCTACCTCTGCAGATTGAATAGGTTCTGCTTTCATAAAGGTAGATGCTGTATTTAAAGCAAATACCATCTTTCCAGCATCTTTCGTGGCGTTAGGTACTGTAATAGTTAGAGAGTGTGATGCTTCTTGGGCATTCATTAATAAGGTTACAAATAATGCGATAGTTGTGATAATCGTTTTCATAATTAAAAGGTTTTGTTGTTAGACAGGACAAATATGAGGTACGCTTTCGCGAAAGCGTAATCACATCAACCCAACTGTACAAAAACGATACTGAATTGTATGCAGACTGCTTTAGATGACTAAAAAGCGTAAAATAAGAGAACATTTAGATTTAGGTCTCGTACTCTTTGAGAATTTGAAGTAATCTCTCTACATCTTGCTCTTTTAAATGATCTACAGGAAACGTATCCACACGATTGATGCGCTGAATATTCAATCCATCTTCGTCTAACCAGACTTGTGAGATGAACTTTGCATCAAATTCTAGTTTACGTCCACCTAATCTGAGTTTGTATAGATTTTCACCTTGTAACAAAATAAAGTTTTTACAAGTAAACTTCCATACCATATAGCTTATCGCTACTAGCGCTAGTGCTAAATAAACATACATGGTCTCGCGCACTAGATAACTCCCAAAAATACCGTTTGCGAGAATTATTGCGGGAACTATACCTATAGACTGAACAAGCCACATTGGAAATTTCTTTTTCCAAAAATTAAAGAAATAGAGCTTTTTCATTACACTAGATCAGATTTTGACTCGTACTCTTTGAGGATTTGGAGTAATTTCTCCACATCTTGCTCTTTTAAATGATCTACAGGAAACGTATCCACACGATTGATTCGCTGGATATTTAATCCATCTTCATCTAACCATGCTTTTGAAATAAAGTTAGTGTCGATATGCAATTTTTTACCAGCTATCTTTATCGTAATACCATCATTACGTCTATAATAAATCGCATTTTTTCTGGTCCATTCAAAAATCAAGTAGCCATAAAAAGATCCAAAAAGCAGGATACCTGCTATTGCTCTTATATTTCTATCATCAATTAAATATCTCATTAAAACGTCTAGTAAGAGAATAAAGATGACAATTAATGATCTAGTCCACCAGCTAAACTGGCGCCATTTAAAACCTAAAAAGTATAATTTCTTCTTATTATTCATAGCCATAAAATTACAACAATCCTCTAGCCTTAATTTCCAAGTATTTATTGATCGTATTTACCGTAAGGTTTTGTGGCTCGGTTAAAATGGTTTGAATTCCATATTTGTTGAGCTCATTAACGATGAGTTTTTTCTCATAGATAAACTTTTCTGCTATAGTTTTTTCATAGATTTCTTGAACCGTACTTACGTCTTCCTGTACTAGGGCTTTCAATTCTGTATTTTCAAAAAAGATAACGACTAGTAGATGAGTTTTGGCGATTGCTTGTAAGTAAGGCAATTGTCTATATAAAGCATCCAGTGTTTCAAAGTTAGTATACAGTAACAACAGACTGCGCTGTTTTATGGTGCGTTTTACATCAATGTATAACCTGCCAAAATCACTTTCCTTAAAATCAGTATCTAGATTGTAGAGATTTTCCATAATCAGATTCATTTGTGAGGCACGTTTTTGAGCCACGATCTGATTTGAAACTCGGTCTGAGAAACTAAACATTCCTGCTTTGTCACCTTTCTTTAAAGCGATATTACTAATGACTAAAGTCGCATTAATGGCATAGTCTAGTAATTTCATTTCTTCAAACGGCA
Source organism: Nonlabens sp. (assembly GCA_020630715.1). Lineage (GTDB taxonomy): Bacteria > Bacteroidota > Bacteroidia > Flavobacteriales > Flavobacteriaceae > Nonlabens. Next base: position 184,876 of record JAHDIQ010000007.1, on the reverse strand, counting down.
TCTTCATCACACGACCTTTATCCATCACTGAATATACCGGTTGTGATTTCTCATCCTGATATTGATTGAGCATCAGTTGACCCGTTTTTGCACTGGCTTTCCAGTTAATATTGCGTACATCATCACCAGCCACATAGTCTTTGATTTGTTCAAACTCCATGGTGTGACCTATACGACGTATTTTTTTAAGACCGTAATCTTTGAGCCTATTTGTAAAAGCCATCAATTCATACTTACGCATTTGTAAAAATGATGGATATGTAGGAGTCATCGCATCTGTATCAAAACGGTATCTCCTTTCTACAAGACCTAGAAAACTTAATACATATACATTTAAAGAACCAAAATGATACTCGCCACGTTCTACAGGTTTTACGGTATAATTAAATTCTTTAGACTGTCCTGAATCTAAGGTTGCGTTAATGATAAAATTGCGTTTCTGGAATTGTATAGGTAATTCATCAATTATTTTAGGTGCAGTTTTAAAACCATACTGACTCGTTATAGAAATATGGATAGGATTATCATCACCATTAGATAATTTATCTGGAATGGTGCGTCGCGCTTTGATTCCATCTTTGATCTGATATAACAACACAAAATCAATGAGCACTAACGCTAGTAAGATATAGAATGCAAATTTCAAGTAATCAAATAACCATGGATATAAAAAAGCGACTATAAACAGTACTACTATCGCAATAAGCAATTGAAAAAATCGCTTTGAGAAATAGATGCTTTTATAAAATGTGTACAGCTTTTTCTTCACTATCTAGGAACTTCTACTGATTCTAAGATTTGGTCTACCGCGCGATCTGCGGTAAATCCTTCCATTTCACGTTCTGGTGTTAGGATAATACGGTGACGCAATACTGATTTTGAGATGTACTTAATATCATCAGGAGTTACAAAATCACGTCCCATAATACCGGCATAGGCTTTTGCACCATTCATTATTGCAATAGATGCTCGTGGCGACGCTCCTAAATACAAGTTAGGATTAGTACGCGTGTTCATTACAATCTGCGCAATGTATTTGATTAAATTATCTTCTACAATAATCTCTTTAATCGTGTTTTGATATTTTACAATTTGAGCCGCATCCATGACACCTTCAATCATGGATTCTGGATCTGCATCACGACGTTCATGATTTCCTTCTAGGATTTTAATTTCTTCATCTAGATTAGGATAATCTACGTTGATTTTAAATAGGAAACGGTCTAATTGTGCTTCTGGTAATTGATAAGTTCCTTCTTGTTCCACTGGGTTTTGAGTAGCAAAAACAAGGAATGGTGCATCCATAGGATATTCTTTACCATCTATGGTCACTTGCTGTTCTGCCATGGATTCAAAAAGTGCTGCTTGGGTTTTTGCTGGTGCACGGTTGATTTCATCAATGAGAATGATGTTTGAGAAAATAGGTCCAGCTTTAAACTCAAACTCGTTGTTTTTCATACTAAAAACGCTAGTTCCTAAAATATCACTAGGCATTAAATCTGGTGTAAATTGAATACGTGAGAAACCTACTTGCATGGTACGCGCAAGTAATTTTGCGGTAACGGTTTTTGCAACACCAGGAACACCTTCAATTAAAGAATGTCCATTTGCAAGGATAGAAACGATCAATAGATCGATCATTTCTTCCTGACCTATAATCACCTTACGTAATTCTGATTTGATATGCTCTACTGCTGTAGATAGTTCACTTAAATCGATACGTGATTTAAAGGCAACAGGCTCTTCCATCGCTGGTGGAGCAACCTTAGGTTCTTCACTTACATAAGGAGATGATTCTAAATCACCTTCAACTTTTTTAGTTCTAGACTGCTCTAGTGCGTCGTTTGAAGTATTCTCTGGATTTGTGTTTTGAGATTCACTCTCTGGATTAACAGCATTATTTTCTTCCATATCTATTTCTTTAAAAAGGATTCAATCCTTTTGTTGAGTTGTTTTAATTCGTGCTCATTGTGCATAGACTTTCCACGCAATTGATTGATGTATGAAATTACATCTTCTGTTTCTTTTAGACTTTTACCAGATTTTTCTGCTAGTCTTTTAATAAACGTATTGTTAAGATCATTTGTATTCACAAAATACCGTGATCTTAGTTTTTCTAAAAAGTAATTGATCTTTTTATTGATAATGCTGGTGTGATCACCAGTTTGATAATATAAATTACCTATGGTTTTAGTAAAATCAACAGTATTATTTTTAAGCGGTTCTACTATAGGAATAATACGTTGTCTTCTTTTACTAGCAAAGATCATATAGATCGCAATACATAAAAGAGCAATGTAATAAGCCCATTTTAAAGACGGTTGAGTTAATATAAATCGCAATGGTGAGGTAATGACTTTACGTCCAGCTTTACCATAATCATCAAAAAATACAGGACCATCATTTAAATATGACAATGCTTCAACAGCATATTGATGTTTACCATCTTTAAGCATGTAATAATTTGTAAAAGCAATAGGATTTAAATTGTAGTAAAATGCGCCATCACCTACTTTAACCTCTACAAAGTTTACTTGCGGTGTTTCTCTGGTTAAACGTATTTCTTCTTTTAATTCTTCTTCTGATAGTTCCTCTTCATCGATGTCATCATCTGTATATTCATCTGATGGCAGTTCAATCGCTTCCTCTAAATAATCTGCGATGTAACCTTTAGAAGGTTCAAACGCTAGTATTTCACCTAGGACAGTAGTTCTTAAGGTATCATAGGCTTCAAAGTAACGGTACTCTGCAGATTTTGTATATACATAAGTACGATCCTTAAAATTAGGATTTACCATTCTTGTTCTTATGGTATCTGTACCAGATCTAGGATAATAGTAAGATGCATTTACCTCTAATCCTAATGTATCCACCAGCGGTCCATAAGCGGTTGCCGTTGAGATAAAAACTTTATTACCTCTAGAAACAAAGTCCATTAAGTAATCTGTCTCTACTTTATCAAAGGATAAATAATCATTGATAAAGATGTAACTACCATTATCAATGGAATCATTTTCTATTAGAAAATCAATAGGCACCTGATCAACTGAGTTGATTTCACTGGTATTAAAGATTTCATCTAACTGATCGTACAATACAAATGCACCATAGGGAATCTTATCACCACTGGTAAAGCTTTTTTGCCAGTTTAGCGGTCTTGGTCTACTGCTTTCAAAAAAGAAAAGCAATGCAACCAGTCCTAGGAATATGTACACAACTCTTTTTCCTCTCTTATCTATCATAGTGTCTGATTTTTAAGAGATTCAAATTGTAGCCTCGCCTCATTAAAGCTAGCTTCATTTAAATCAAATTCACCGTACCAGACATAATCATACCAGTAAGATACTTTTTTAAATAAATTCTTAAGAATAGGATCTTTTAATTCACGATAATAATCAGAATTTGTTTTCTGAAAATCCCATTCAATTTTATCGGTAGCGCTTAATTGTTTAAGAGAATCTAGATATAAATATCTTATGGCGTTCCTGTAATTTCCTGAATGGATACTATCATTAATAAGTTGAGTTAGATCTATTTCTTCAATATGCGCTTCTTCTATATTTACGGTGGCCACCGCACGCCTATTTTTACCTAACATGGATTGAGGCGATTCATTAGAGAGCAATCTAATTAAGAAATAAATCCCAACACCTGCCATTAATAGATATACGATCACCTTTAAAAAAATACTCCAGAATGGACTAGGATTGAACCCAAAGGTGTCTCCCATCCAATTAAAAAACCCATTGATGATGCGTGATATAAAATTCCCACCTTCCTCAGTCTCATCTGTGTAGTTAAATTCATTACCACTATATAGTTCCTTTAGATTATCATCGATTTTAGGAACATCAAGGATGCGATTATCATATTTACGATTAAGCGTATCTGTAATCTCTCGTGGACGTTCCTCGATTTTAGGGATGAGATCTTGTAGGGATTGCGCTTTCGCGAAAGCGAAATTCAAACAGACTACACATAAAAAAATCAACATTTTTCTCATGAAGTAGTTCCCAGCTTTTCTATACGTGAATGCAAATAAACGTTGTTTTTAAACTCGTGAAGATTGAAATAAAGGAAGGCATTTATACTTTGCGACAGCAGTTGTGTAAACATTCCTATTAAACAAAATAAAGTTATTAGAACCACTAACAATATATGTCCAAAAATATCATCCTCAAAACCACCTGTATTTTCTACACTATGATACACATAGATTCCTACTAGAACAGATGGTAAAATACTTAACGCAATAATGGCCACATTAATGATTAGTCCCAAAACAAAGTTGACACCTATCGCTTTCCAGAAATTGCTAAATAATAAATCCCATGCTTCGCCAAAGGCGCCACCTACCGTCATTTCATCATTATGTATGTAGCTAAAAACAGATAAACTTATCCAGGCATTAAAGCCTAGTCCTATTACGATACTGGCTAGAGAGCCTATTATCGGAATAAAACCTAAAACCATCTGAACTATTACATAGATAATATAAACACCTATCGCAACTAGAGATACTAAGAATAATCCTCCTAAATTTTTCTTTGTTATTTCCCATGCATCCTGCCTTGGAATAATATGTTTTTTACGTTTTTCATAAAGACTTACATAAGCACTAGAAAGGCCATAATTAAATAATGTAGCAATTAATAACACTATAATTAAAAAAATAAAACCAGCACCTGTGATCATTAATGCTGTTTCATCCTCAGAAGAGGTTCCTAATAAGGAATTACTTTGTGAAATAATCGCTGCTATGAATCCTGTCACTAAAAAATATACCGCAGTTAAAATAAAAATGACAAACACACCATTGTAACCTACAAAAGCATTAACGATTCCTTTAAAATTAGCTTTTAAAAAATCAAAATAGGCTGCAATAATGCCACCAAAATCCCTACGTAGTCTGGGCTCTATATACTTCTTCATGTTTTCTCTTTAAATGAATAGGATAAATCACATAATACCCGATGATTATCGCTGCACTTATTAATAAAATACTGTATTTAATAACACCTGGCATAAAAGCATAACGGGTTACAAAACCTTCAATAAAACCAGCCGTAATAAATAATGGAATGGTACTGATAAGAACTTTTAAACCGTTTTTTGCACCACGTACAAAGGACACACGTCGTGAATAACTGCCAGGAAACAGAATTGCATTTCCCATAATCATTCCCGCTGCACCACATACTACGATGATGGATAATTCTATCGTACCATGAAGCATGATAACACTCCACGCTTCAACAGCTACGTCATTATTAGAAAACATCGTAAAAAATGTTCCTACCATTATACCATTACTAAATACAATATAGGCAGATCCCACAGACGTTAGTAAACCAGCAGCAAAACACATCATACCTACCTGTATATTATTTTTAGTGATCCATAGAAACATTCCTAGCGCACCTTCATCCTGATAAATACCAGCAGGATTACCGTTTCTAATATTTTCTAAGGTCTCATTTACGTAGCGATCACCTAAAATCAGTCTAGTAAAAGAATCATCATAATAGGTACTTATAGAACCTATGGCTACTGCCACTAAAAAAATGATGAATGCATATAAAAAGGTAATTTGATGATTTGCAAAAAATAGTGGAAACTCTGTTTTCCAAAAGTCAATAATCCGATTACCGCTTTCTTTTTTATTGACATAAATCTTCTGATGAGCTTGGCTAGCAAGTGAATTGAGATATAATAAAGTCTTACTTTTCTCAAAATAACTTTGAGCATAAGCTAGGTCATTAGTTAACTGGATGTACAAATCTGCAAGGTAATCTGGATCTATTTTACTATTTGTGTCCAAAGCCTTTTCAAAAGCCATCCATTTTTCCTTATTTTGCTTCACAAAAGCAGCCTCACGCATAGCAGGTTTTTTGGCTAAGATAAAAACTAAATTCAGCATGTCCAACACAAATGTAAATACAGCTCAAAATGTTAATATCAACTACACTGTTGCTAGTTTAGGATATCGCATCGTGGCACTACTTATTGATCTATTAATCATGGCTGGATACCTGGTATTAATAGATTATATAGGTCTAGGAATCAGAGACATTGTAGATAATAACACCTACTTTGGGATATCAGAATTGTTATTTTTACCAGTGGCTTTTTATAGTTTAATTTTTAACATTGTTTTTGGCGGTCGGACGCCAGGAAAATTTGTAATGAAGACTAAAGTTGTGAAAATCGATGGATCTCCAGCACGATGGTCTGATTTTATGATTTCTTGGATTTTACGCTTAATTGATATATGGAGTACTAACGGCGGCGTAGGAATTATATCTATCATCTTCACAGATAACAACCAGCGATTAGGTGATTCGGCCTCTGACACCATCGTAATAGATTTGCGTAAAAAAACTAAAATAACACATACGATTCTAGAAGACGTAGAGGAAAATTATCAACCTACCTTTATGACGGTAAACATGTTAACAGATGTCGATGTTAATGAAATTAAGGAAATTTATAGACTAGCTGGAGAAAGTAGAGATTATAGAGCACTCAATGCCTTACGCAAGAAAGTTGAAGAATTACTAGAAATAAATAGTGAGCTGCGTGACGGAGTTTTCATCAGAACCATCCTTAAGGATTATACCTATCTTACACAAGGACGCTAGATGGCAATTATAGATATTATAGACTTATTAGGTACGATTGCGTTTGCAGTATCTGGAGCACTAGCGGCTTACAACAAAAAGCTAGACGCTTTTGGCATTATTATCATCGCATTTGTAACTGCCGCTGGCGGTGGTACGTTACGTGATGTTTTATTAGGGATTTCTCCTGTATCATGGATGACTAATATGAATTTAGTATATACCATTCTTATATCTGTACTAGTTACTTTCTTATTCAGGACTCAACTTCTTAAACTGCGTAAAACGCTCTTTTTATTTGATACAATAGGTATAGGTTTATATACCGTTGTAGGTTTAGAAACTGGTCTTGTCGCTGGACTACATCCTATTATTTGTATTACCTTAGGTTGTGTAACAGCTTGTTTCGGTGGAGTAATACGCGATATACTGGTGAATGAAATTCCTGTGATCTTTAGAAAAAATATTTATGCTACGGCATGTATCGCTGGTGGTATAATCTATTTTATATTATTAAAATCTGGCGCACCTAATTTTATCATCTTTCCCGCAGCATCCATAACGGTAATTGTATTCCGCGCCCTAGCTGTTAAGTTTAAATGGCAATTACCTAGACCTTATAAGGAGTAGGTTTAGTGGTTAAAGTAAATACAAAGTTGGAATTTGAAGTTTGGAGCTTAGAGCTTAGAGTTTCACTCTAGCAGATTGCTTCACTACGCAGGCTTCGTTCGCAATATGCGGTGATTTGTAGGATGATGGTTAATCTTATTCGAGTTGGAGTTGGAGAAACACCCATCCCAGCCTTCCCTAAAGGGAAGGAGTTATAGCGTAATAAAAAAACTTTACTGTCTTCTAGGAATTTGGGGTTTGGAATCTCACTCTTGCAGATTGCTTCACTACGCAGGCTTCGTTCGCAATATGCGGTGATTTGTAGGATGATGGTTAATCTTATTCGAGTTGGAGTTGGAGAAACACCCATCCCAGCCTTCCCTCAAGGGAAGGAGTTATAGCGTATTAAAAAAACTTTACTGTCTTCTAGGATTTTGGGGTTTGGAATCTCACTCTAGCAGATTACCGCTTCGCAGTATACCGTAATAATAAAAAAATAAACCATTAAACTGAAAATTGAAACTATCTACTAAGTGACGTCTACGAATAACTGCTACGTGATAATTAATTCTACTCTTTCCCTGCTTTAAACAAGAAATCTTTTTCTGCTTTAGAAAGGCTCTCATAACCACTAGCAGAGATTTTATCAAGAATACGGTCTATTTTCTGTTGCTGTTCCGATTTTTTATTGCCGGTCGATGTTTTAGACTTTGTTGTTTTTTTATTCTTATAAACAGTTTTCATTTTTGGCTTTTTAGGTTTTGATTTAAAAAGTGCTAGAAATGAATCTCCCGTTTTTGCAAAACCAGATATAATATCCATGCCATCACGCATTTTTGTAGCGCTATAATATCCTAATAGTAATCCACCTAAATGTGCTAATTCACCACCAGTGTTGATACGAGCTATTAATCCTGCAACTACGTATATTGCTAGTGCATAAGCAATGTATTTCAACTTTACATCTATAAAAACAAGTCGCACACTTTGTTCTGGAGAATAGGAACACACAAAGAACACTACCGCAAAAACACCAGCACTAGCTCCTATCAATCCACCAGCTTTTACATAAGACGGAAATATATTTTGAGTGATCATGAAAAGCAATCCACCTGCAATAACTCCGGTAAAAAAAAGCGTGTACAACTGTCTTGAAGTAAATAAATTACGAAACATTCTACCAAACCAATACAAGAACAATACGTTGTACAACAAATGCCAAAAACCACTATGCAAAAACCCATAGGTAACGATACTCCATGGTTGTATTATAAAATCAAATAAATCTCCTGGTAACTTAAACCATCCGGGAATAGGTTTATAAACCATTCCTAGTATCCAGAATGCTACCGTTGCAACAACAATGGCTAGGATTAACTTTCCTAAATCATCTTGTTTATTGATCGTATTTCTAATATCGTCTCTTACACTCATTAATTCCAGCGGTATTTATCCATACTATTACGTTTCCAGTACCAGATCATTATAAAACCAAAAATCGCTCCACCTAAATGTGCTGCGTGACCTACATTATTTTGCAGATTTAATATTCCAAGAACGCTTAATGTTTCATAAACTACATAAGCTCCTATTAAATATTTTGCCTTAACGGGAAACGGTATAAAAAGCAACATCAATTTTACGTTAGGATACAAGTAAGCAAATCCTGCCAGCACACCAAATAGACATCCACTTGCTCCTACCATAACGCCCCAATAATTAGGATTAGATGATGAGCCAAAAAGATAGTTTTGCACTTGCGCAAGTTCTATCCCTTTACTTTCAGCATCTGCTAGAATATCATAATATTCATAAAAATTAATTCCAGTAGTTAACAAATACGCTCCTAATCCTGAGGCTAAATAGAAAAATATAAAACGGTTACTTCCCATCCACTTTTCTAACGGTGGACCAAATAAGAACAAACCATACATATTAAAAATGATATGCATAAAACCACCACTATCATGCATAAACATGTGCGTTAGCGGTTGCCAAAATTCAAATCGTGGATCTTCAAAAAAATGTAAGGCAAACGTATCATACAACTGCGGCGCCAGAAAAACAGTTCCTACATAAAATACGATGTTAATCGCAATTAAAGATTTAACCACAGGCGTGATCTGGTCTAGCATATTAATCAAATTTAGTATTAAGGTGATCTCCTGTAATATTTACAAAAGTCTTTTTATGATGTGGTGTTGTATTAGGTTCTTTACAGGCAAATAATTCGTCTACTATTTGTTCTAATTCTATTTGTGTTAAAGCTGTTCCTGTTTTAATCGCCATCGATTTTGCCAGTGTTGCTGCTAACATATTAGCTTGAGAAAAATCTGAGGCTGGTGTTTCTAATTGATGATCTTTAATCACCGCCTCAAAAACCGTTGCAACATCAGATTCTTTTAATTGAATAGGCAATCCTTCTAACTCTACTACATTTTGTTCTAAAGTTTTAAAGATAAAACCGGTATGCTCTAGCTGTTCTTGTAATTCTGTTAAAATTGAAATCTCTTCTACTGGTAAATTGAATCGTAACGGAAATAGCAATTGCTGGCTGGTGGCTGGTTGTACCGTTATTTCTTTAAGCAATCGTTCATAAAGGATACGTTCATGTGCTCGATGCTGGTGAACTACCAGCAATCCACTTTGCAACGTACTAACAATAAACTTGCGTTGTAACTGGAATATGTTCTTGCTATTCTCTTCAGATGTAAAGATCGATTCCTGTGTAGCATCCACCATTGTTTCATCCACAAAAGTACTTTCTGTTTCTAGTCCTGAATATAAAGCTTCCCAAGGCTGTGATGATGGCTTTGAATAATTAGAAATCGTTTGTCGTGATTTTGTGTCATTCTCAAACGGATTGAAATCTGGATTTACATCAATACGTGGCGATGTAGTATTATTGTTTTTAGTAACCTCATATGGAACCTCATACTGTGGCTCTTTATTAAAATCAATTGCATTTAAGCTAAATTGTCCTAACGCGTGTTTCACACTAGCTCTAACGATAGCATATAAATCGTGTTCGTTATCAAATTTCACTTCGGTTTTTGTGGGATGGATATTGATATCGACACTATCTGTAGGAACTTTTAAGTAGATAAAGTAACTAGGATTTGATTTATCTTTTAATAAACCTTCATAAGCTACGGTAACCGCATGATGTAGATAAGGATGCTTTATAAAACGATCATTCACAAAAAAGAACTGCGAGCCCTTTGTCTTTCTGGCATATTCTGGCTTACCTATAAAACCAGTAATAGTAACTAAATCTGTTTGCTCTTCTAGAGGAACTAATTGCTCGTTAGTTTTAGATCCCATAATATTCACGATACGCTGTCTGTAATTACTAATAGGTAAATTAAACAACTCGCTATCATTGTGTTTATAAACCATAGCTACTTGTGGATGAACCATAGCTACACGATGAAATTCATTAGTAATATTGCGCAATTCTACCTGATCACTTTTTAAAAACTTACGTCGTGCCGGTACATTGTAAAAAAGATTACGCACGCTTATCATGGTTCCTTCTGGTGTGACCACAGGTTCCTGTTGAATCACCTTACTTCCTTCAATAAGGAGTTGCGTGCCTAGATCATCTGTTGCGGTTTTTGTTTTTAAAGTTACTTGTGCTATTGCAGCAACAGATGCAAGTGCTTCACCTCTAAAACCTTTGGTGTGTAGTTTAAAAAGATCATCTGCGCTAGCTATTTTAGAAGTAGCATGACGTTCAAAAGCCATACGCGCATCCATCATAGACATGCCTTTACCGTTATCTATTACCTGAATTAAAGCTTTACCTGCCTGATCTATATTTAAAGTAACCTTAGTAGCACCAGCATCAATAGCATTTTCTAGAAGTTCTTTTACCACACTAGCAGGACGTTGAACCACCTCACCAGCAGCAATTTGATTTGCCACATGATCTGGCAATAACTTTATAACATTATTCATAAAGTGCTAGAACTTAAAAATGCTTAAATCAAAATCGATAAACCACAAAAAAAGAAGAACTAAAATTCCAGCAATGATATAGATACGCTTTTTTATAAGCGCATCAGTACCGGATTTGTAATCACTAAGCGCACGCTGAAATTTTGTTTTTAAACCAGCACTACCTAATGTATTGCGATGATCATCAAATTTCCCTTTAATTTCAAAAGGTCTACTACCGTCTTCGCTACGGTAATAGCGTGGCTTATAATCATATTTTTTATTCTTTCTTTTCCCTAAAATTCCCATTACATGAATTTATTACAAAGTTAGTAAATCGTTTACGGTTTATCGCTCAAAGATCATTCCGCGTATCAACAATTTATAGGTATTATGAAAATGGTTAGATGTATTTATGTTTAACTATTTCGCTTTCGCGAAAGCAAAACATCTCAACATAACTGCTAGAAATTAAATTATCACAGATATTGTGAACTTTAGGAATTATCTTTAAGGCTTAAATACGCCCATTATGAAAAGGATTTTACTTCACGCAAAGGTTACCCAAATTGCAATTATTCTAATCTGTGCACTTGGAATGCAACATATGATCGCACAAAATGATGCGACCTCGATAGATTTTCAAGGATCTAATATAACCATATCAAATAATTTAAATGATATCAATTTAGCAACATGGCCGGAATCTAGTACTTTAAACGGTAAAGTTTTTGGATGGATGGTTTTTTCAGATATTCCTGTTCAATCTAGCCAAAACGCATTAAGAGACAACGATATAATTCTTAAAGAATACATAGGTAATAACACTTATCTTTTTATTAGTGACAATAGTGTCTCTAATGGTTATTTAAGTCAGCATGGAGTTACTGCGATTACACCACTTATGCCTGTAATGAAGATGTCTGCAGATTTAAAAAACTTAACCATAGGTGATTGGGCAACAGATGGTGACAATATTTCTGTACAACTACAATTTATGGATCTTCTATCCAGAGCAGATGTTGCATCATTATTAAAAGCAAATAATCTTAAGATCATAGAAGATTTTGCCGCTGGAACTACTTTTCAGGTTTCCATTCCTAGCGATCTTTTAACAGCAGTAGCCCAACTTAATTTTGTAAAATATATGGAAGTGATTCCAGCACCAGATGTTAAAGAAGATACAGATGGACGTGGATTACATAGAGCAAGCAACTTAGATACTCAAACTGCTTCAGGAAGAAATTATACAGGTGATGGAATAGGCGTATTAGTAAGAGATGATGGAATTGTAGGGCCTCATATAGATTTTCAAGGTCGTATCGATAATTCAGGAGCTAGCGGTGTAGGTGGCACACACGGTGATGGTGTTGCTGGAATTTTTGCAGGTGCAGGTAACCTAGACCCTAGAAATCGTGGTATGGCAGCAGGTTCTACCATTTATGTTTCTAATTATGCATCCTCTTTTGTAGATTCTGTTACTTTCAATTTAATAAGTAACGGTAGTGTTCAAATTACAAATTCTTCCTACGGTAATGGTTGTAACGCCGGATACACAACATTAGCTCAAACGGTAGATCAACAATCCATTACTTACAACTCTTTACTACACGTATTCAGTGCAGGAAATAGTGGAACTAGTGACTGTGGTTATGGCGTTTCTGGCTGGGGAAACATCACTGGTGGTCATAAACAAGGTAAAAATGCAATCGCTACAGCAAATACCTTTGACGATGGTAATTTAGCGACAAGCAGTAGTAAAGGTCCTGCAACAGATGGACGTATTAAACCGGATATTACAGCACATGGTCAAGGTCATATATCTACAAATGAGAACAATACCTATAGAGCCTTTGGTGGAACTTCAGGCGCATCTCCTGGAATCGCAGGTGTTGCTGCACAGCTTTATGAAGTATATCAGGATCAAAATGGAAGTTTACCTGATAGTGGCCTTATAAAAGGGATTTTATTAAATACCGCAAATGACTATGGAAATCCTGGTCCTGATTTCAATTATGGATGGGGAATGGTGAATGGTTTAAGAGCGGCTCAGGTGATTGAAAACAATCATTTTATCACTGGTTCAATTTCGCAAAGTGCACAAAAAACCGAAAGTATAACGATTCCTTCTGGCGTTTCACAACTGAAGATAATGGTATACTGGAAAGACCGAGCAGCAACCGCTGGCGCGAGCCAAGCCCTAGTAAATGATCTAGATATGACCGTAACATCTCCTAACGGCACTATGAATAGTCCATATGTACTTAATTCAACGGCTAGCCCTAGTTTGCTAAATTCACCAGCAACAGCTGGAGTTGATCGATTGAATAATATGGAGCAAGTTGTCATTGATAATCCTGAAGCAGGTACTTTTAATGTTAACATCACAGGTTTCAGTATTCCACAAGGTCCACAAGAATATTATGTGATCTATGATATTATCAACGATCCTATAACATTAACCTATCCCAGCGGTGGTGAATCATTTACACCAGGCATTGCAGAATATATCCAGTGGGATGCCGTAAATCCTACTGGCAGCTTTACGATAGAACACTCATCTGATAATGGTGCATCATGGAATACCATCGGGACCGCAGCAGCAGATCAGCGATTATTTTTATGGAATGTTACTAGTTCCATTTCTGGAACATCATTGATACGTGTAAGTAATAATGGTAACAGTAGTACGAGCCCCACAACATTCTCTATAGCTAATACTCCTACTAATATCAACGTGATTCAGGCTTGTCCTAGTTCCATTACTATTAGCTGGTCACCTGTAGCAGGAGCCACAGATTATGATGTGTACTTGTTAGGTACAGAAACTATGGAAATTGTCGGTAATACCTCAACTACGTCGTTTGCAATTCCTATTAACAATCCTTTTACAAATAATTGGTTTGCAGTACAAGCAAACGGTGGTAATGGCTGGACGAGTATGCGATCTGTAGCACAGAATTACAATTCTGGTTTATTAAATTGTTCTTTAAACGTTGACCTAGCAGTAACCTCCATTCTTAATACAGCAGATGAATTTCAACCATTATGTAATAGTGCCCCAGTAATGATCACTGCAGAGATCACTAATTTAGGACAGCAAGATCAAAGTAATTTTGATGTAATGTATCAACTTAACAATGACACTCCGGTAATAGAAAGTTTTTCAGGAACTTTAAACTCTGGAAATAATGCTATTTTCACATTCACTACACCTCTAACAATAACAGGAAATGGACTATCTACATTGAAAGTGTCTACTGTTATTGCTGGAGACGAACAAGCAATAAATGATGAAACGCAATTAGATTTCATAACCCAGAGTACTAGCGCTGCATTAGATTTTGTAGAAGATTTTGAGGTAAATGGTGTATTTCCATCTTCCTGGATTCTGGATAATCCAGATAATGCAAGAACATGGGTAGAGCGCACTGGTATCATAGGAAGTGACGGTAACCCTACTACCGCAGCCTATGTAGATAATGCTGGCTATAACAGTCGTGGAGAACTCGATAGTTTTACTACTGAATATTACGACTTAAATTTCAATGGGACGGCTACGTTGTCCTTTGACCTAGCCAAGGCGCAATGGTCTGCTAGCTATAATGATCAATTGACCGTCCAACTTTCTACAGACTGTGGCGCTACGTTTACAGATATTTATTCTAAGGATGGGCTTAATCTAGCTACAGTTAGATATACTAGTACTACATGGACACCAGTGAATGCTAATCAATGGCGTGAAGAAAGTATTGATCTTACTCCATATTTAGGAAATCATGTTCAATTGAGATTTGTATTGTTGAATGACTACAGTAATAGCACATTTATAGATAACATTGCATTGAATCAAACCCTATCTACAGATGATTCTATTCTTAATGATTCTATCACAATGTTCCCTAATCCTGCAAAAGGTTTTGTAAATCTTAAGGTAAGTAATAATGATGTTTTAGGCGCTAACATTCAAATCCTTAATAGTCTAGGACAGCAAGTAGGAGCAACCATCTTAAGTACTGAAACTACTAGAATTAATACCAGCAATTATAGTACTGGTTTGTATTTTGTAACGATATCAAATGGTAATTTAAGCGCAACAAAAAAGCTGATCATTCAGTAATAATCAGCTTTAAATAAGTTTTATAACTGGTCGCTATTTAGGAATAGCGGCCATTTTTATTGCTGCAATTGCCGCCTCTGCTCCTTTATTTCCATGCTTTCCACCACTGCGATCTACAGATTGTTGATGGTTATCATCTGTGAGTACACAAAAAATAACTGGAATACGTGTTTTGTTAAGATTCAAGTCCTTAATACCATTTGTAACGCCTTGACATACAAAGTCAAAATGGGCAGTCTCACCACGGATGACACTACCTATCGCTATAATAGCATCTAGAGGTTTCTTAGTACGTCTGTTTACTACAGGAAAAGTATCGTGTTGCATTTGCTTGCATCCATAGATCAATTCAAAAGATCCCGGAACATTCCAGCGATGGATGTTCTGTTCATGGACACCACAATCTATTAAAGCATTTTGAGCACCTTTAAATAGGTTTTCTGTAATGTCTTCATTCCATTCAGAAACAACAATCCCGATACGCATTGCTGTCGCATCGGGAAGTTTATTTTTATCGTAATCTGATAAGTTGATACCAGCTGTAGCCATAAGTCTTTAGTTAGAGGCAGCGCGCGCTTCTCCTAGAAGCACTTTGGCTGTTTTAAGCTCAGGAACATCAGAGTAATCTGTTTCAATTTGTTCTAGTGCTTTAATCGCAGTACTATTATCACCTGCTTTAAGCGCTGCTTGAGCTGCTTTTAATAAGTATTTAGGCGATGTAAAACCATTAGCGTCAATTGAGGCTGCATTCATATAATAAGACACGGCATCTCCATATTGATTCACTTGTGTTAAAGCATCTCCTATTCCTGCTTGAGCAATCGCTTCTAGCACTTTGTCATTACCATCATAAGCTGTTAAATAATCAATAGCTTTTTGATAATTTTCTCCACCTAGATTTAAATAAGCCATTCCTGCCTGGAAAGTTGCCTGGTTAGCAGCATCAGTACCAGAATACTCTTCAATGATTTTAAGCAATCCATATTTCCCTTCTCCACCTTCTAACGCCATTAGGTATAAAGAATCCTTTACAGCACCATTAGAATTAAGAGCATCATTATAATAAACATTAGCTTGTGTCATTTCTGCCACTGCTTCTTTCTGTTTAGGCTCCATTACAAACTGAGTGTATAGGTAATAACCTATGGCTGCGAGAGCAATCGCACCTACCACATAAAGAATGATGTTCTGATTTTTAGAAACCCATTCTTCTGCGCGGTTAGCACCTTCATCTAGGGATTCAAAAACCTCTGCCGTTGTAGATTCTCCATCTAGGATATCCTCTACCACTTCCTTCTCTTTCTTAGTTTTAGGCTTGTAACCTCTTTTATTATATGTTGCCATTAGTTGTATTTCTTAAACGCGCAAAAATATAATATTTATCTAGAATTAAAAATGTGTTTAATGCTTTATTCTTCTAAGTTTCAAACGCTACCTTTGTACGAATAGTAAAATGCTACTGTTTATTTCGATTTCGCGAAAGCGTAATCACATCAACCTACTGATTAACAACACAATAAACTCATTTCATGTACCTCAAGTCATTAAGCCTTATTAACTATAAAAGTTTCTCACAGGCAGATTTTGAACTAGATGAAAAGATCAACTGTTTTGTAGGAAATAATGGCGTAGGAAAGACCAATGTGCTGGACGCTATTTATCATCTCGCTTTTGCCAAAAGTTATTTTAATCCCATAACAGTTCAAAATATCAAGCATGACGAGGCGTTTTTTGTCATTAATGGCGAGTTTCTAAAGAAAGAACAAACAGAAAAAGTAGTCGTAAGTGCAAAACGAGGTGCAAAACGTGTCGTAAAACGTAATGGTAAAATTTATGACAAACTAAGTGATCATATAGGTTTGTTACCTCTTGTGATCATTAGTCCTGCAGATCGTGATTTAATTATAGAAGGAAGCGAGACGCGTAGAAAATTTCTAGATAGCGTTATTTCCCTTGAGAATAATGAATACCTGCGTAAGCTAGTGCAGTATAATAAACTGATTCAACAGCGTAATGCATTGTTGAAATATTTTCAGGCTAATCGCACCTTTGATCGCGATGGCCTAGATGTTTATGACCAGCAGTTAATACCACTAGCTACTTATATTCATAAATGTCGTAAGGAATTTTTAGAAATGTTTATTCCTATTTTTAAGAAATATTATCAGCATATTGCTCAAAGTGAGGAAGACGTTTCTATTTACTACAAATCAGACCTTAATGATCTGGATATTGCCCAAGTACTAGAAAACTCATTGCAAAAAGATTTACAATTGCAATACAGCAGCGCTGGTACTCATAAAGATGATCTTTACTTTTTATTAGACGATCATGCCGTTAAGAAATACGGAAGCCAAGGACAACAAAAGAGCTTTCTAACAGCTTTAAAACTGGCTCAATTTGAATTTATTAAAGAAGAAAGTGGAACGGTTCCTATCTTGTTACTGGATGATATTTTTGATAAATTAGATGAATCTAGAGTAGCCCAAATCATTAGTATGGTAAATGACGATCGTTTTGGCCAGTTGTTTATTAGCGATACACATCCAGAACGTACTGAGGCTGTAGTAAAAGAAATCCATCAGTCTTATAAAATATTTAAATTATGAAACAATTTATAGCCGTAATCACCCTAATTCTTATAGTTAGTTGTGGTAGCACCATAAATGAGCAATTAATTCACATAGAAGGTTACTGGAATATTGAAAATGCAACATTACCTGATGGTAGTGAACGTGAATTTCCTTTTTCAAATCACATGGATCATTTTGAAATAGAAGGCACACAAGGTATTAAGTATCGCGTAAGCCCTACTTATGATGGTGGTTTTGTAAACTATGGTAGTCCCGTAAATTTCACTTGTGAAGAGATCGATGGTGAGTTAGTACTGTTATTTAAAGATGGTAATGAAGCCTACCAGCAAACCGTTGTAACCGCAAAAAAGGATGAATTAGTACTTCAACATGAAAATGGTACCATATACACCTATACTTCATATAATCTAGATAATGAGGAATAATAAAAAAGATGGTTTTGTGAATATGAGTGATGCTTTAAATGATTTTAAAGCACAGTCTAAGCTAGAAAAAGGCTTTAAGCGTGTTGCTGTAGAAAACGCATGGAAAACAGTTATGGGTGATGGAATTATGTCCTATACTACTGGAATTAATTATCGTGGCTCTACACTATTTATAGATCTTTCATCATCGGTATTACGGGAAGAATTGATGTACGGGCGCAGTAAAATTGTAGAAAACCTAAACACTCATTTAGGTGAGGAATTAATAGAAAAGATCGTTTTGAGATAAGTTTTTTAACTTAAAAAGTTAATCAATAAAGGAAAAATAATTCTTTTTTGAAAAAACTTTACCTAGGTCACATTATGCACTCGTCCTTTTAATTTTCTCCTATTAAAATCACTTACACGAGTTTGATCTTGTCTATTTATAATAGCATAGGCTAGCACAGGTATAAGCATAAAACCACCAATTATATAAATTACATAATGATTTCTACTTCCAGAAAAAATAGGGTTTATCAGGAAAAACAATAGTGGTGTTCCTATCACAAAAAGGGATAAAGCAATAATCTGAGCAATTTTAGATGGTTTAGCCACTAATTTATCCACGTGAATCTCCGTGTTAGCTCCACAATTAGCACAGTTAAGCTTTATAGTTTCTCCATCCTGCATTGCAAACTCAACTCGTGTATGAGCATTTGTTGCGTATGAATTTTCAAAATTGCAATTACTGCATTTACCATAGACTTTCATAGAAACGATAGTTTTATTTAATTAGGTTGTTAAATGAAGTTTTACTTAAACTTCAAAGGCATAGAATCATCAATAATTTGAGAAGAAGGAACGTTTTTAGATTCCTTAGAAATAGTCTTTTTGAAAATTTTACGGTATAGTTCCTTCATGGTGTCAAAATCTACTGAATATGACAATCCTACTCCTTGTGCATATCCTTCTTGCTGTCCTATTTGCTGTAAATTATCTTCTCTATTAAAGATTTTTAAACGTAATGATCCGTCTGTATTTAGTAAAAACTCTACTTCTACATTACCTATCACGGCTCTTTCTGTCGCGTTAGTGGCACCTACAGGAACACCTAATCTACCATTGATCAATACTCGATCAGAAATTTGCGTACTCACATCTACCGCAAATCGATCTGCACGTATAAAATCTGCATTAGGATTACGATCTGCAGCTTCATAATTGACACCAAATTTAATATCTCCATTATTTCCACCTACTAACTGATTTACGATGCTAGAGAGACTTTCTACCAGGTTACCTGCACCAGCATTTTGTAAAATACTATTAGGGTTATAAAAAGTACCACCTGCAATTAAAGACATCGCCTGTAAATAACGTTGTGACTTATCTTCTAGGCGGTATTGTAGCTCACTAGTCACAACACTATTTGCATTAGGGAAAACAATTTCAAAATCTGGATCAAAATAACTCAGACTACCTTCTAATCTAGTAATTACTTCAATAGGTATTTCTGTATTTATATTAGGATTATCTAGAAGTATTGCTGGATTTGCCTGCGTTTTATAAGATGCACTAACATCAATTATAGCTTCTAAGGGATCACCTTGCCAGGAAACGCTTCCACCTGGTTTTATATTAAATTCTTTATTTACAATTCCAGCATACTTGAAGTTATATACACCATCTGCCACTAGAAAATTACCAAACATATTGAACTTACCTAATGTGTTTATCTCTAATCGTAGATTACCATAGCCATTACCCGTTAAATAACTGCCATTTTCCTGATCTACGGTGATCTCTACTTCTGCATCTGGAGTAATGGTTAGATCAAATTTTAATTCTAATCCTGAAACATCATCTATTTGAATCTCTTCACCTGAAATGCGCGCTTCTTTCTCTTCTGGACTTAAAAAGTAAATTACAGATGCATCGCCTAGACTTTCTGCATCATTAAGCGGTACTTTAAAAACCGTTCCTTTTTTAGTAGTGGCATCCACTTCTATATATAATTGATCTGTAGGTCCTGTAATACTAGCACTACCATCTATAAATGCTGTTCCATAATACAAAGCCTCTGGTGTGAGATCTGTATCCAGAACTAATAGTTTATCTGATTCAATATCTAGACCTATTTCCCAAAATCCAAAGTTTTTATGACGTATATCACCACTTAAAATTCCTTTAGTTCCATACTTTGTATCTGTAAGCTCTATGGTATTGAAATCAAAAATGTTAGTCCGTACACCTATGGTCGCATTCTCCTCTAAATTAAAATCTGTATTTAGGTACGGAATGTTTAATCCAGCGCTTTCTAGTGTTACAGCTCCATCTAATTGAGGTTCTACTAGTTTACCAGAAACATCAATATTACCACTTGCAAATCCTCTCATATCATCCAGCACGATTCCACCTAACGGACTTAAAGCAACAAGATTAAAATCATTAAGTGCTAAGTCTACATCTATGGTAGAAAACTTTTGTGACGTATCTATAAATCCAGTAGCCACTAAAGTTTTTTGATCATCTCCTTGTAGTTGAGCGTTTACATTATATCGTGTTAGGTCTTCATTACCTTTAATTTGAAGATCAAAATCTCCTAAAGGCGTATCATTTACTTCTAATGAATTGATCGTAAAATCACTACTGGGCTCATACCTACCACTCAATTGTTTTAGATCTAAGGAACCATTAATTAAACCACGTATTTTAAGACTGTCTATGGGTGATGTGAGACTAGAGATTCTCACGTCTTTGAAATCTAGGTGTAGGTCTTTTGTATCTGAACCTTTTATGGTTCCAGCAATTGCAATTTCTTCTTTATTGTGTTTGAATTTTAGTTGATCTAAACTAAAATCCTTAAAACCGTGATCAAATACAAATTGAACGTTGTCACTTTCTTCATTGAGCAACCATTTCTTACCTTGGAATTTGACATCACTTTTTCTAATTCCTACCACAGACTGGCTACTATCATTTACGGTATGATAAAAACTTAAGTTATACTTATCTGTCTTGCGTTTATCACTTACAAACTCTGTTCTAAAAAACAAGGTGTCTTTTCTGGTAACATTAATGAGTTTAAAATCATCTAAATCATAAACACCATTCTTAACATTGTCAATTTTGATATAGGTATTAAAAATCGGGTTTTGGTTATTGACCTGTACATTGACTTTATCTAATTTAATATCATCGTAGATATTAATCTCTGGCGTTCTAAAGGTCATTTTAAATTCGGCTTCATTTGAGGCAACCTTGCCTTTAAGAATGGTGTTTTCGCCTAGAGCGATATCAGGAAAAAATAGATCCACGATCTTATCGTAAATCTGGAATTCATAGTCTAGATATTGATCCTTTGTAATGGTGGTAGAACGGTAATTTGTATACACGTTACCTATGGCATTTTTAAACAATTCTGGAATTTCTTCTACTTTAAAAACTCCGGTAATTTCGCCCTCGATAATATCTGGACTATTTACAGTAATGGTACGTACTTTCTGATCAAAAGTGGATTCTACGATAAAATCTTCAAACTCATAAGTATCGTTCTCGTTTTGATATGAGGTGTTTTTAAAATCAATAAACCCAAAGGCATCATTAAGGTTTGTGCCTTTCATTTTCATAATCACATCGCCTTTTAAAACGGCAATAGAATCCCGCGTAAATAGATTGATCGCTTTTAAATCTGCATATTCTACTGATGCTTTAAAATCGTATTTATTGATATCATCTGATAGGTCTGCTAGTCCATTAAAAGTCATTTTAAGATTAGGATCATTAACCTGAGCACGACCGTCGAAAAGTGGTTTTTGCAACCTACCATCTACCTTAATATTTCTATAGGTATAGCCATTATACTCAAGCTGTATCACGCCACCAGTAATCCTAGTATTTAAATCATCACGATTAAAACCTCTACCACTTATTTTCATATTTAAAGTCGCCAGTCCTAGTGATTCTTCACCAGTTAGGATTCCTAAATCTATGTTGCTTACCTGTATCGTACCATCATAAGCTGGTGCCTTACTCTGGATATCTGTTAAAACGATATCTGTTTTAAATGCGCCTTTATTAGTAGTTCCTGTAAGATCTGCATTTAAGGTAGATGCATTAACGCTTGCATATCCATTTACGGTAATCACGCCTAGATTATCCACTTCTTTAGGAATACTATTCCCTAAAACTCTAGGTAAAAAACGTTTTAAATCTGCAGTGCTGGCTTGTGCTTTTGAAAATGTTCCTTCTATAAAAAATTGATCGATGTTATCCACGACATTTACAAATCGCACATCACCGTTAATATCGATGTTATTAAGCGTGCGCGCTTGCATTTTTTCTACCGTAAAATCATTGAGCACACCTAGCATGTGACCTTTTAAATCTACGGTCGCGTTATTTGTAAATTCTGGATAAAAAGTTCTAAATTCTTTGGTAGAAAGACTAGCCTGATCAAAATTCACATCCCATTGTACTTTATTATTAAAGTCTTTAAAGTCTGCTAGTTCATAGTTTAAGGTAAGATCACCTTTGATTTCTGATTCTGGTGTTTTGACGTATAAATCGTTGGCTTTTAATTGATCTCTATCATAAGAGAAATCTGCTTTAAAATCACTAATGGTAAGACCACGCGTACCATCTACTTCTTTCATCACGCCCATGAGCATTTTAAAATCACCATTAGTAATAGGTGCGCTAATTTTAGAACCTTCTATCGAAAATGAATCTGCGGTAAGGTTTAAATCATTTGCGATAAACGCCTCTGGATACCTAAGATTGTAATCGATAACGCGTACGGTACTGTTTGTAATATCTAAATCACCAGTGGTTAAGGTAAATGGCTTGCTAGCAGATTTTTTTTCAGAACTGAATTTTGCAAGAAACACACTCAGATTATCTCTAGGTTCATCTTTATACCGCACCATATTAAATAGAACCTGATCTAGACTTACATCACCTAAATCTGGCTGGCCGTTCATCAACTCGCCAAAACCAAGTATCGAAGTTTCTAAATTCCCTACCGCAATCAAGGTATCATTTCTATGATCTAGTGCTAGGGCATTTTCTAATCGTACGTCTCCTGAATAGGTGATATGAAGCTTATCTACACTAATATCTGTATCATATTCTTCATTCACATAATCTGTGAGCCATTGTGCTGTAGATGTTTGGACGCTTTCAAAACGGAATAAAATGACTACAATAATGAATAAGACCAGTAGCACCAGCAGTATTCTAAGTAGTATTTTAAAGGTTCTTTTAATGGTAGATGATTTACTTTTGCAAAGATTACCAATTTTTATGCCCTAACCGATTAATGACTCCACAAAATTTATATTTACTTGCGATAGAATCTTCTTGTGATGATACGGCTTGCGCCGTATTAAATCACGATCAGGTTTTATCAAATGTAGTGGCTTCTCAAAAGATTCACAAGCAATATGGTGGTGTGGTGCCAGAATTAGCTTCTAGAGCGCATCAATCTAACATCATTCCGGTAGTAGATCAGGCACTTAAAGAGGCTGGAATTGATAAAAAAGATCTTGACGCGATTGCATTTACTCGTGGTCCTGGATTAATGGGTAGTTTACTGGTAGGAACTAGTTTTGCCAAATCACTGGCGCTAGCATTAGATATTCCATTACTAGATGTGCATCACATGCACGGTCATATTCTAGCACATTTTATAAATGATGGTCATGAGAATCCACCATTTCCCTTTCTGGCATTAACCATAAGTGGTGGTCATACCCAAATCGTCGAAGTCAACAGCGCTAGCGATATGATCGTTTTAGGAACTACCCAAGATGATGCGGTAGGAGAAGCATTTGATAAATCTGGCAAAATCCTAGGACTAGGATATCCTGCTGGACCACAAATAGACCAACTGGCTCAAAAAGGAAACCCAAAAGCCTTTCCATTTCCTATTCCCAAAGCACCAGAATTGAATTATAGTTTTAGCGGTTTTAAAACGGCCGTGTTGTATTTTATACAGCGCGAGACAAAGAAAGATCCTGATTTTATAGAGAAAAACTTAGCAGACATTTGCGCTAGTATACAACATACACTTGTAAAAATTTTGTTCCAAAAGTTAGAACGCGCCGTTGACCAGACTGGAATTACTCATGTAGCCATAGGTGGTGGCGTGAGCGCAAACTCTGGCATACGCGAGCATTTAAAATCCTATGAAGCCCAAGGCTGGACCACGTATATTCCGCCATTTGAGTATACCACAGATAACGCCGCAATGATAGGAATTGCAGGCTATTTCAAGTATTTAGAACAAGACTTTTCTGGACTAGAAGTCACCGCATCACCTAGAATCCACATGTAATGCAGTTATTTTACAATCCACAAATCACTTTAGAAAGTACCAGATTCACCTTAAATCGTGAGGAAAGTAAGCATGTGGTAAAGGTACTGCGCAAGAAAGAAGGCGACCAGATTCATATTACAGATGGTAAAGGCAACCTGTTTTATGGTACCCTAATGATGGCACATAGTAATAAGTGTGAACTTAGTATCGCTTTCGCGAAAGCAGAATCACCACTACCCTATCAATTACACATCGCCATCGCGCCTACAAAGATGAACGATCGCATGGAATGGTTTCTAGAAAAAGCCACAGAAATGGGCATCACCAAAGTCACTCCACTATTATGTGATCACAGCGAGCGCAAGAAAATCAATGTAGAACGCTACCAGCGCATCCTAGTAAGCGCCATGAAACAATCGCTACAATTTCACCTACCAGAATTAGCACCACTTACTAGTTTCAAGGATTTTGTCACCACAGAATTACAAGGCACAAAACTCATCGCACACTGTGAAGATCAGGATAAAACCGCGCTATCCAGTATGGTAAAAGCAGGAACCAGCACCACAATTTTAATAGGACCAGAAGGCGATTTTTCTACCACAGAAATCACCACTGCCATCTCAAACGGATTCCATCCTACCGCATTAGGCAACTCCAGACTACGTACCGAAACCGCAGGTGTCTACTGCGCCGCTGTGGTGAATCAGTTGAATGCTATTAGTGAATAGGTGAATTTATAATGGATTGTAATGGACTGGTAATGGTGATAAAAACATGTGTTTATCCAGAGTATAGTTCCCAAAAACGTGCTATATTGTGTGGAGATAACATGTTGTAAGCAATTTAACCTAACCATTAATGTTCTGGAATAAAAAGAAAAAACTACCAATTACCGAAGAAGACAAAATCTGGGTTGACGAAGACCTTAATTGGTTAAAAACGGAATTTGGAAAGGAGCATTTTATGGAAATTCGGACAGTAACGCCAACTAAAGATTTTTACGAAAGAACTTTTGACAGAACCGAAAAAGACGCAGAATACATTCTTGCAAGGACAATAGAATTAATGAATATCCAAAATGCCGATATTAAGTTGGACTTTTTTTCTGACTCACCTATCGAAATGGCCGACGGAACAATTTTGACATCACCAGCCGACTTAAATGGAAGTTGGAAAAGTGCAAGCGGAACTTACGAGCAAACAGAAAATGGAACTATAATTTCAATTGAAACTGGACAATTAAAAAATCCGATTTCATTAATTGCAACCATTTCTCACGAATTAGCACATCAAATTCTATTAGGCGAAAACAGAATTGAGGAAAACGATGAATTCTTGACTGACTTTACAGCTATTGTTTATGGATTTGGAATTTTTATTGGTAATTCTCGATTTCAATTCAGCTCTAAAGGATTTGGTTGGCAATCTAGTAGTCAAGGATATTTACCCGAACAGATAATCGCCTATTCAATGGCTTGGTTATCTAAAGAACGGAATGAAAAGACCGAATACAGTCAATTTTTGAATAAGTCAATGAAAAAATATTTTGACCAAAGTTTTGAATGGTTAACTGAAAATGAAAAATAAAAAACTGCTTAAAACAAACAACTAAGGCAAAAAAACAACAACTCCTCTAATTAATTCGATACCCAACTATTCCAAACTCATAGATTCATTTGTTTGATTCTGGAGCCTTATTTATTTATAACTCATACTAGTAAATAGACCATATTAGAAACAGAAACTGCTGGCATCTACTGCGTCTTGGTGGTAAATCAGTTGAATGCGGTTTAGGTAAGTTTTAGTTTTCACAAGAAGTTGAAAGAACCATATAAACATACGTTTATCGGGTTGCTAATTCCTGAAAAGATGCTACATTGTGTAGATTTAACTAATTGCCATTAACAGAAAAAAGGTTGCAAACTAAATAATTTGTAGTAACTTTGTAATTACACAATATAAGGTTATGGAAACAGCAATTATCAAAATCGGAAATTCCAAAGGACTACGTTTAAGTAAAACCATTCTAGAGAAATACGATATAAAAGACAAAGTCGAAATGATTTTGGAAAAAGGACAAATAGTCCTTAAACCAATTAGTAGTCCGAGAAAAAACTGGGAAAAGGCATTTGAGGAAATGCGTGAAAATAATGATGACCGATTATTATTCAATGACGTATTCGAGGACGAAAATTTTGAGGAATGGAATTAGAACAGTATTCTATTGTACTCGTAAATCTTGACCCCACAATTGGTAGTGAAATAAAAAAAACAAGGCCTTGTGTAATTATTTCACCGAACGAGATCAATAAGTTTTTAAGGACAATTGTAGTTGCACCTATGACAACTAACCTGAAAAACTATCCGACAAGAATTAAAGTAAAACACAACGAAAAAAAAGGGATGATTGCAATCGACCAAATTAGAACAATAGACAAGTCACGAATATTAAAAACGTTTGACAAACTATCCAAATCTGAAATTCAGAAATGTAAAGATATTATCCGCGAAACCTTTGTAGATTAAAATATGAATTAACAACAATAATGCATAAAATACTACTCACGACAAACAACTAAGGCAAAAAACAACAATTCCTCTAATCATTTTAATACCCAATTATTCTAGGCTCATAGATTCATTTGTTTGAGTCCACACTACCACAACTAATACCATAAATCATCATGTAACATTCTTCCCACTTTATAGACTCATAGCGTATGGGATTTGGAGGAAGCGCACAGGCTATGGTTACGATCATCAAGAACAATAAACTCTTGACTAGGAAACGTAAATCCAGACGTGAACGATTACAACAAGTGCTGGAAACAGAAAATTACACCACTGGATCGCATGAACCTACGTTTACAAAACAGCAAATTGAAGTTGCCAAAGAAAAAGTACGCCTACAGGCCATAAAAGATCGAAAGAAATCTAGATTGAT
The DNA here is from genome assembly GCA_020630715.1 of Nonlabens sp. Taxonomy (GTDB): domain Bacteria; phylum Bacteroidota; class Bacteroidia; order Flavobacteriales; family Flavobacteriaceae; genus Nonlabens. The sequence goes on along the minus strand of JAHDIQ010000007.1, from coordinate 157,321 downwards.
CTTAATCCTTACCATCATAGGCACACCACTGGTCATCTGGTTTACCTACTGGATCATAGGTATACTGACTGATCCATTTGTTTAAGAAAACTTGGTTTACCTTTGAAGTGATATCAGATGGCATTTTTAGTATGAATCTTACCACACCAGTTCCTTTTACATCGATCACACCAGCGATAGATTATAAAAAATCCATCGTTTTTATGGGCAGTTGTTTTAGCCAAAACATAGGCAATAAAATGAATTATTATGGTTTTGATACGCTTATCAATCCTTTTGGCACCTTATTCAACCCTATGAGCATAGGCGCGCTGATTCATCGTAGTATTCATGATTTATCATTCACTACTAGCGATGTAGAAGATCATTTTTCATACCTAGCACATTCTGATATTACGGGAACGGATAAAACCGCCGTAAGTGATGCGATGAATACCGCTGGACTAGTTTTGAAATCAATACTTACCAGCGCCTCTCATATATTCATCACACTAGGTAGCGCATGGGTTTATCGTCATAAAGAGAAAAATATGATCGTGGCAAATTGCCATAAACAACCGGCAAAACTGTTTCAAAAAGAATTGCTTGCTACTGACCAAATCACACAGGTCTTACACCAAATCACCCAAGATATTCATGCGATAAATCCAGATGCTGTGATTACCTTTACCCTATCGCCTATCCGTCATATAAAAGATGGTTTTGTAGAAAATCAACGAAGTAAATCTAGACTTCATGAGGCGATTCAGGCGACATGTGAAGCTACAACAGCCCATTATATTCCGGTTTATGAATATGTGATGGATGAGTTGCGCGACTACAGATTCTACGGTCGTGATCTAGTACATTTGAATGAGTTAGGTATTGAGCTGGTATGGTTACGCTTTCGCGAAAGCGTAATAAACACCACCGTATTACCTATTATGAACCAAGTAGAAAAGTATCGAAAACTGGAGTCACATAGACCTAAAGATCATAGTGCGCATCAACAGCAATTGTCACAAGTAAATCAACAGTTGCTCACCGTATATCCTTTTTTACAGCTATGAAAAATTTAAAAACAATTTTATTAGGCGCTGGAATCATGCTAGCACTGGTCATTTTATATGATTACTATAAATCGTACCGCAGTGAGCACGAGGAATTAATGGCACAAACAGCATTGATAGAGCGTGAGATTAATCAGGTGCGCAAGTTAATCGTTACAGAGGCTAACTATGCAAAAATCTATAATTACCAAAACACAAAGAGTTATGGCTGGGATTATTTTAGCAGTCAGAAAAAGGCATTGATTAGTTCTAATACTAGTGTACAGATCATTTATGATTTAAAAGAGCTAGGCTATGAAATTGATGCTACCACTAAAACCATTCACATCACCTCTATCCCAGAACCAGAGATTAAGGTAGATCCTGATTTACAGTTTTATGATCTGGATAATGGATGGATCAACACCTTTGAGGCAAAAGATTTTAACACCATTAAATCAAAGATCAAAAAAGATATCACGGCACAAGTCGCTACATCAGATCTCATAAAAAATGCTGACGATAGACTCCTTACAGAGCTTGCCAGCATTTATGCCTTAAGTAATTCTATGGACTGGAAAATCGTTTATGATGGTAGCGCCATAGAATCTACTACTGAATTTTTGAAGTAGTTTATTCTTCTAGTTTATAATCTAAGGTAAGTTGTTCTTTATCAAACGATGCCTCTAAGATTCTCCATCTAGAATTGAAAATTTGTTTTTTCAGTTGGCAAGTTTTGGTGTTTTTTTCTAGTCGCTTTTGAAAGTCATCTGCGCTTAGTTCTTTATTCATGTAAGCGGTGGTGAGTGCTGGACGTTCCTGCTTGCAGGATAAATAATCGTTATATGCTTCAACATATTCTTTATATTCCTTACTATCTTTAATAGGATCGCCTGTTTCAGGCGCTTGTTGAACAGATTGCTGGCAACTCATCACTATTACCGCAATCGATAAAAAAAGTAATTTTTTCATAACCATTGATTTTTTTGAATTTCAAAGTTAGTGATGCAAGAACTAATGAGCAAAAAAAAACTTCTACCACTGTGAGGTGATAAAAGTTTTACAAACTAAACAAATCTAATGGCTATCTCTTTCTACCGCTATCGCGACGTTTTCTAAATTCTTTGATCATTTTACGTCTGAAATCTTCTTCGGCCTTAATGAGTTTAAGGAATCGTTTTGCACCTATAATAGCAATAATATCCTCACTACGGTTCTCATAACCAGCTCTGGAAATACCAGTTTCAATAACTTTTAAACGATTTACATAATCTTGCGCTTGCGCATCTGTCATCGCTTCAAAATTTGATTCCATTTCCTTAATAAGCTTGCGCTTACTGCGATCTAGTTCCATGCGCTTTTTACGCATCTCATTAAAAATAGGCCAGAATTTCTGAGCTTCTTGCGTGGTAAGACTCAGCTCATCTGTAATATAAGCTACTGCCATCGCCTCTATACGATCACGTGCTTCTTTACGATCAGGCTCGCCATCTCTAGGTGGCTGTGCTATGGTGACTTGAGCCACTAATAGCATTAGTATGATGATTAAATGTTTCATTCTATAATAATTTCGTTTAAATCTATATCTTCTAATAAGTAATTGTACAATTCATCTTCAGAGAATTCTGTATGAATGGAAATATCTTCTAATAAATCTGGTTGTGTTGCATAAAGTAACTCTAATGAATGATCCTGATCATCATCTGATTGATATGCAAAAAACGCTTCAATTTCTGTAGTTTCTAACTGTGCAAAATCTACATCGTCACTAGGCGATCCTGTAATATTTAATGAAAATAGCACTGCTAGTCCTGCCGCAACCGCCAGCGCTGGATACCACCAGTTTAATTTTTTAACCGTTACTTCCTTAGTAAGGTTAGTATCATCTGGTAACAACTCACTAGAAAGCGATTCAAAATAACCATCAGGAACCGTGAACGCATGGTCATCACCTATGGCATCTTTTAAGCTTGCATGAACTACTAATTCATCTGTAAGTGTGTCAAAATAACCACCAGGCGTCTTAAAGCCAGCATCATCAGATAATTCACTTGTTAAAGAAACGTGATCCATCAGTTGATCTTCTAGATTCTCAAAGTAGTTATCTGGCAACTTAAAGCCTAATTCCTTATGATATGTTTTTTTATCTTTCATTACTTACTTCTATGACTTATGAATCTATAAAAAGTTTAATCTTCTTTAATAAATGCTTGTATCTTTTTAACAGCGATATGATAACTAGATTTCACAGCACCTTCTGACAGGTCTAGTATGGTTGCAATATCTTTAAATTTAATCTCGTCATAATAACGTAAATTAAACACCTCTTTCTGTCTATCAGGTAATTGTGCTAGTGCTTTTTGTAATTCTAATTGTACCTGATCACCGGTAAAATAAACATCTGCTTCTAGATTATTGACCAGCGTTTCTTGTAATTCTGTACTAGAAACCTTTAGTTGTTTAGACTTCTTATTTAAAAAAGTGATGGACTCATTATAAGCAATACGGAATAACCATGAAGACAACTTACTATCACCTCTAAAGTTATTGATTCCTTTAAAAACCTTTACACACACATTTTGTAATACATCATGTGTATCATCATGATCCAGTACCATTTTACGTATTTGCCAGTACATTTGTTCCTGATAAGTTTGCAACAATAATCGATAACCTGCATCACGTGTGGTGGCAGTTGTAACTAAATCTAGGATCTTCTGATCTGCAACGTTATTCATACATTTCTTATGACTACAAGATAGTTTAAAAGTTTAATCAACGCTGTAATTTTTATAATCTACCAGCGTTAGATGTTTAAGAATAATTATCTTCACGGTAATAACCTAAAAAAACTATGGAAACACAACCATCTTACCAGCCATTAAGCCACGTAGCAAATGACACTAGAATTGAATTTTATAAAAAAACCTATTCGCACGTTGCTCTAGCTGTTTTATTATTTATTGTAGTCATATCCATCTTCTTACGCATTGATCCACTAGTAGAATTTGCTTTATCCATGACTCAAGGATGGCGCTGGTTACTTATGTTAGGTGGTTTTATGCTTGCTACTAACTATGCAGAAAATCTAGCGCATAAATCACACGATAAAACAGTACAGTATGGAGCGCTAGTTCTATACGTAATTGCAGAAGCATTTATCTTCCTACCTATGATATGGATCGCCATTGCTTATTCTGATGGTAATGGCTATGATATTTTTAGCAACAGCGTCATTAATCAGGCCGCTGTAATGACGCTAGCTTTATTTTCTGGACTAAGCGCGATCGTATTATTCACAAAAAAAGATTTTTCATTCCTACGTAATATTTTAATGATCGGTGGATTTATCGCATTAGGTTTAATTGCCGCTGGATTACTTTTTGGCTTTAATCTAGGATTGTTTTTTAGCGTCGCAATGGTAGGACTAGCCGCTGGATCTATTTTATATCAAACTTCTAACCTAGTTCATAAATACAGTACAGATCAATACGTAGGTGCATCACTAGGTTTATTTGCGTCCTTAATGCTATTATTCTGGTATTTATTAAGCATATTCTCTAGAGATTAGTCACACGTTTACATACCTGATCAATCCAGAAACACAATGGATGGCACCGTATGCATTTGCTGCGGTAGGCATAGGGTTTTTGCTGTTTTTTGGTCATTTAATTTTGCGTAAACTACAGCGCAGTAACGACTTTGTGTGGAATAGACAATTTGTGAGCTATAAACGGTTACCGCTTTCGCGAAAGCGTATACTACAAACCTATCCGTTCTTCCAGAAGCTTTCTCCTAAATACCAAAAGCAATTTGAACATCGCGTTGCATCTTTCATTAAAGATAAGAAATTTAAACACAGACATAAACCTATAGTAACAGACGCGCAATTAGTTTACACTAGCGCTGTAGCCTGTCGACTAAGCTTCGGTAGGCGTAGTTATCTATTCCCGATGCTGGATACCATTTTGTTTTTTGAACAAGCATTTCAAAGTCCTACTAATGAAGCCATGCATAAAGGTGAATATAATCCACGTGCCAAAGTGCTGGCGCTATCGTGGGAAGATTTCCTGCGTGGTATGGCTGTAGATGATGATAATTTTCATTTAGGATTACACGAATTCATGCACGTGATGCATTTTGAAAGTGAACGCAGTACAGATATTGATGCCGTTCGTTTTCATAAATACCACCAGCTCATTTTACGCCATATCATGGATCCAGCAGTGCGTGAACGACTGGATAATGCGTCCTATTTTAGGGATTACGCCTTTACAAATCAATATGAGTTCATGGCTGTACTAGGCGAGTACTTCTTTGAATCACCAGCAGATTTTAACCAGCAATTTCCAGTACTATTTTCCTATATGAAGAAAATCCTTCTCTTTAAGGATGAATGGATGTCTTGATTAGAAATTGGTAATTGAAAATATCAACCGCATTTTCCGATCTAGGCTAAGCCGAGAGAAGGAATCTGTTGAAGTGGAAGAAATTCCTGATTACAATTTCAATGACTTTTGAAACTCAGAATTCATAACAATACATTGTATCGTTGCACTTTACTTGCCATGACAATAGGAAAGCAGTTATAAAAAGAATATAGCTGTACAGATTGAAACAATTAAAGTTTTGGGAATTTGAGCTTCAGGCTTTGACGCTTGGAATTTGGAACTTGGGCTTTAGAATAATGAACTTTGAAACAGAAACCTCTCTATTCTCCCAAATGTATCATCGCAAAGACCGCGTAGTTAATCATGTCCTGATAATTTGCATCTAGACCTTCAGAAACGATGGTTTTACCTTCATTATCTTCAATTTGTTTAACACGTAACAATTTTTGTAAGATCAAATCTGTTAGTGAACTTACACGCATATCTCGCCACGCCTCACCATAATCATGATTTTTATCCATCATTAATTGCTTTGTTACGGCAATATGATGATCATACAGTGCTAATGATTCTTCAAGTGATAAATCTGGTTGTTCCACAACACCTTTCTCTAGTTGTACCAGTGCCATTACAGAATAATTAATAATTCCTATGAATTCACTTTCTTGTCCTTCATCCACTTTAGATTCGGCTAGTGTTTGTAAACCACGGATGCGTTGTGCTTTTATAAAAATCTGATCTGTAAGTGATGGTAATCTCAAAATGCGCCATGCGCTACCGTAATCCTTCATTTTGTTAGAAAACAACGTACGGCAAGTATTAATTACGGCATCATATTGCTGGCTGGTTTGAGACATAAACAGGTAAATTTTTGCGTAAATTTCGGTTTTAAATTTTAATTACCATAATTAATGCATCAGATAAATTGTAGCGGTAGACTTATCGATTTGAGTACGCCACGCGTGATGGGAATAGTTAACGTCACACCAGACTCATTTTATGATGGTGGTAAACTTAAGTCAGATCGTGATGTTCTTACTCAAGTAGAACAGATGTTAAACGATGGTGCGACCTTTATAGATGTAGGTGGTTATAGCTCTAGACCTGATGGTACAGACATTTCGGTAGATGAAGAACTGCGACGTGTGATACCTATTATAGATGCGATTACAAATGCTTTTAGTAGTATTAATTTGAGTGTAGATAGCTTTCGCGAAAGCGTCATTAAAACAGCCCTAGATCACGGAGCAAACCTAGTCAATGATATTAGTGCAGGATTGCTGGATGAAAAGGTAATACCGCTAGTAGGTGAACGAAAGGTTCCTTATATCATGATGCACATGCGTGGTACACCACAAACCATGAAATCACTAACCCAGTATGATGATCTGGTAATGGATGTAAATCATTATTTTAGTAAACGTATCGCCATAGCTAGATCACATGGCGTGAATGACATCATTATTGATGCTGGCTATGGATTTGCCAAAACAATTCCTCAAAACTATCAATTACTTAAAAACCAATTACAATTAGCAACTCACAATCTTCCTATTTTAAGTGGTGTCTCCAGAAAATCTATGATTTACAAATCGCTAGACATCACTGCCCAGCAAGCTCTTAATGGAACTAGTGCCTTACACATGGTCTGTTTACAACAAGGAGCTTCTATCCTACGTGTTCATGATGTTAAAGAGGCGATGGAAGTGATTCAATTGCACCAATTATTATATAAAAAGTAAAGTAACCATCATGTATATGGATTTTTTTTCTAGTGGCTTATGGCTTAATGCTCTTTCATCTTTTTCACGACAAAGTGAAAAAAATTAATCCTATTTTTACAAAAACCAACTGAAGTGGAATTACCTGATATCAGGATACTGGACGTCGTAGACATCTTGCTAGTAGCAGGACTTACCTACTATTTATACCGATTAGTAAAAGGAACCGCGGCGATAAATATCTTTATAGGTATCGTGATCATCTATGTGATCTTTAGTATTACCGTTACCCTAAAAATGGAATTACTAAGTCGTGCATTAGGTGCTTTTACTGGCGCTGGTGTTTTTGCACTGATCGTGGTATTCCAGCAAGAGATCAGGAAATTTTTATTGATGTTAGGATCCACAAATCTTACTAGTAAAAAGGCAATTCTTAAACAGCTACGATTTTTAAATAAAGACAGTGAAACTGATTACACCGCAGTAGATCAGATTGTAAAAGCATGTGGTCGTATGTCTCAAACTTATACTGGTGCCTTAATCGTAATCCAGCGTGATGGTTCCTTAGAGTTTGTAAAGAAAACTGGTGACGAGCATGATATCAAAGTTAATGCTCCTATTATAGAAAGTATCTTTTTTAAGAACTCTCCATTGCATGATGGCGCAATGATTATAGAAGGAAATCGCATTACGGCAACTAGAGTTATTTTGCCTGTGAGTGATAACAATAAGATTCCGCAACGATTTGGGTTACGACATCGAGCAGCCGTAGGGATTACTGAGCGTAGTAATGCCATTGCCATTGTAGTAAGTGAAGAAACAGGACAAATTTCTTTAATTCACAATACAGATTTTGAAAACCATGATAATCTAGAGCAACTAGCTATCAAGATTAAAAACCACCTAGAGTAGTATGGAACGTCATTGTAAAAACTGCTCACAACTGCTTTATGAAGGCCACGCGTATTGTTCAAGATGTGGTGCAAAATGGATTAAAAACAGGATCACATTGCGCAATGTAGGTTCTGACTTTGCAGATATGTACATCGGTTTTGACACTAAATTTGTACGCACTTTTAGGGATCTATGTGTAAGACCAGAAGAAGTAATTAACGGTTATATCTATGGTAGACGTATGAATTACATGGATGCTACTAGATATATGTTACTTGCTGTATTTGTTACAGGTATTAGTGTTTTTGTAACGTCTCATTCTGAGGGATATCAAATTGTACTTGATGCACAATTAAGTGCCGCTGCAATAGAACAACAAGGTGATGCGGATCAGGCAAAAATGCTAGCCGTTATGAAAAAGGTATTAAACACCATCAATAATTATCAAGGTCTGATTCTCATATTAAGCCTACCGATTTTAGCACTAGCAGCCAGAATCACGTTCTGGGGAAAGCGCTTTTATAATTATACAGAACAGATCGTTTTTTATATGTTTACTTATGGACATAGTACTATCATCCTTGCATTGATTACCATCATAATGATATTAACAAATCCACAGTTATATATGGAGTTTGGCTTTATTAGCGTTCCATTGCTTTTTCTTTATAATGCTTTTTGTTACAAACGTGTTTTCAACTTAAGCCTAGGTCAGACGATATTGAGATCCTTAATAGGCGTAGTCGTAATAATTATTACTCTAATAATCGCATCCTTAATTGCAGCAGCAATAGGTGCGGGAATTGCCTATCTATATAAAGACGAATTAAAAGCTATGCTTACCTAACTATGGAACGAATTTGTAAAAATTGCGGTAGTATCGTTTATGCACAAAAAAGGTATTGTGCAGATTGTGGGGCAAAATGGATTGAAAACAGAATCACATTACGCAATGTAGGTGCTGATTTTGCAGATATGTATTTAGGGTTTGACACTAAATTTGTTAGAACTTTCATAGACTTATTTAGAAAACCAGAAGCTGTTATTAACGGCTTTATCTCTGGCCGTAGAATGGGTTACGTAGATGCATTAAGATACCTATTTATAAGCTTATTCTTATCCGGTATTTTTCTTTTTATTGTCAAAAAAATGGATCTTGAAATGTTTGATCCACAAGAATTAAGAAATCTATATGAAAATATGGGCTACAGTGAAGCAATGGTAAAGACACAAATGTCTTTTATGGAAGGATATTCACTGTTCATCCAGGACTATATGTCGTTTATTATAATGTTATCCATACCTATTTATGCGTTTTTAGGGAAGTTAACATTCAGAGGAAAACGTTACTATAATTACACAGAACAAGTTGTTGTTCAACTCTACACCTATTCTCAGATTGCGATTACACTAGTACCATTTAATCTTATCATCATTTATTTTTTTAAGGATCTTTATTATATCTGGTCTAATGTTCCTTTATTAGCTATGATTTTTTATAATGCTTATGTGTATAAGCGTTTATTTAAACTAGATACAGCAGGAATTATAGGAAAGAGTGTCCTCTTTTTGATTTGGACCATGGTAACTTTTTTAGTAATCGTGATTATAGGAATACTAGTAGGCTTTTTAGGAATGTTATTTTATAAAAAGTTTATTAATCCAGCCTGGGATCCCAGTTCCCTAGGAATAGGTTAACCTACATATAATATACTCAATAGAATTAGTATTGCTACTTCTTAAACCACTTCTTCTTGCAAGAATTGCACCTCGTAAAGGTTTTTATAGTAACCGCTGTCTTTACTAAGTAATTGCTCATGGTTACCCATTTCCACAATCTTACCAGCATCCATAACGATAATTTTATCTGCTTTTTTAATGGTAGCAAGTCTATGAGCGATAACGATACTTGTTCTACCTTTAGTAATCTTATCTGTAGCTTCCTGTATTAACTGCTCACTGTAACCATCTACACTGCTGGTTGCTTCGTCTAGCACTAGAATACTAGGATTAGAAACATAAGCTCTTAAAAAAGCGATGAGTTGTCGCTGTCCAGAACTTAGCATCACACCACGCTCTTTTACATTGTAATGATAACCATTAGGTAAGCTAGCGATGAATTTATGCACACCTATTTCTTTTGCCGCTGTAATCACGTCATCTTCTGTGATGGTGCTATCTTCTAGAGTGATGTTGTTTAAAATCGTATCTGCAAACAGGAATACATCTTGTAACACGACTGCTATTTGTGATCTTAGAGATTCTAGTTGATAGGCTTTTGCAGAAGCGTCATCGATCAAAATATCACCGCTATCAATCTCATAAAAACGCGACAATAGGTTAATAATCGTAGACTTACCAGCACCAGTTGCTCCTACTATCGCAACAGTTTCACCTGGCGCTACCTTAAAATTGATTCCTTTAAGAACCAGTTCATCTTCTACATAAGAGAATTTTACGTCCTTAAATTCAATGGCTCCTTTTAGGTTTTTTGCCTCTATAGTTCCATCATTATCGATGCTAGAATTTGTGTCTAATATTCCAAAAACACGATTTGCGGCTACCATTCCCATTTGTAGAGTATTGAATTTATCTGCAATCTGGCGCAATGGTCTAAAGAGCATTTGTGCTAACTGAATAAACATCACAATGGTTCCTATTTGTATCGCACTACCAAAACCAGACTGTTCATTAAGGATTAATTGAAATCCTAAAAATACAATGAGTGCAATGGTGATGCTAGACGCCATTTCTGCAATAGGAAAAAAGATAGAGTTATACCACACCGTTTTTACCCAAGCGTTACGATGCTTGTCATTAATCTCTTTAAACTGTGCGTATTCTACTTTCTCACGATTAAATATTTGCACGATTTTCATTCCCGTAACACGTTCCTGAACAAATGAATTCAAATTACTTACTTGCGTGCGCACTTCTTCAAAAGCCTTTTTCATCGCTTTCTGGAATACCCGTGTAGCATATAAAATAAAGGGCATCACAATAAGCGATATCAAGGTTAATTGCCAACTAGAATAAGCCATAAACCCAAGAATCACTACCATTTTCAATAAATCAGAAATAATCATGAATAAACCTTGAGAGAAAATACTAGCGATAGTTTCTATATCACTCACCGCACGAGTCACTAATTTTCCTACTGCACTAGTATCAAAATACTTCATCTTAAAATGAAGCATGTGTTTAAATAATTTCACACGTAAATCACGGATCACTTGTTGTCCTAACCAGTTAGCAAAAAAGATAAAACAGAATTGCAACACTACTTCCAGACATAATACACCTACCATTACTGCAGCAACGGTAAAAATGCCGTTTGCTTCCTGTGGTATGATATAATCATCTATTAATACCTTTATTAAATAAGGCATGGCAATGGATAGAGCAGATAGCAATATCGCAGATAAGGCAACAAAATAATACGTACCACGATACGGTCTAGTAAAAGAAAGTAATCTTTTAAAAAGCTTAAAATTAAATGCGTTTCCTGTTGTTTTTTCTGCCATTAATTAGGGTTCCAGATAGCCTCTGGATACTCAATTTTAGTTAAATATAATCCGTGTGCTGGTGCACTAGCTCCAGCTTTACTCCTACTTTTTGATTTTATAATTTCATGCATTGCGCTTACTGGTAATTTCGCATATCCTATATCGAGTAAGGTTCCCACAATGGCACGTACCATATTGCGCAAAAACCGGTCTGCCGTGATGTGAAAAATAAGGTGATGTCCTTGTGACTCAAATCGTGCTTCACGTATATCACAAAGGTAGGTTTTAACATCTGTATGCGCGCGTGAGAAACATTCAAAATCTTTATAGTCTAATAGAATAGCTGCTGCTTCTTGCATTAACGCTACATCTGGCAACCTATGCAATACATAACTGCGTTGATCTTGAAAAGGATCTGGTCTTAAATGAAAATGATACTCATAAGATCTTGCGGTAGCGTGAAATCTAGCGTGTGCATCTGCAGTTACCGGTTTGATATTATAAACAGCAATAGTTGCTGGTAACCATCGATTCACTTTAAAGATAAAATTATCGATCAGTTGGCTTTCTTCTAAGTCTAAATGAACTAGCATTTGCCGTGCATGTACACCAGCATCTGTTCTACCAGCTGCAGTAACCTTAATATCGTCTCTCAAAATAAGCGATAAGCCTTCTTCTAGTGTGCTTTGAACGGTAACGGTATCTGGCTGTTTTTGCCAGCCGTGATAATTAGTACCATCATATCCTAATTCAAGAAAAAATCGTTGTTTACTCATATCGACACTACAAATATAATGGCTTCATTGAGGTGATGAATTACTTTTATGATTTCTTAGGGTGAAATTATTTCGCTTTCGCGAAAGCGTAATTAAAATGACTTATTTTTTACAAGAACTATGTATTCAGTTATCCTACTGCAAGTAAAACACAAAGTGGATAATTTTAAGTAATGAACCGCAACCTATATTTGTACCCATGAAAATCCTATTGTTATCAGACACGCACAGTCATATTGATGAATTTATCATGAAGTATGTACAACAAGCAGACGAAGTATGGCATGCTGGAGACATTGGTGATTTAAAAGTAACAGATCAAATTGCTGCTGTAAAACCGTTAAAGGCAGTTTGGGGAAATATAGATGATCACACAGCCAGACAACAATTCCCAGAACACAATAGGTTTATGTGTAACGGCATGGATATCTGGATCACTCATATAGGTGGTTATCCTGGACGTTATAATATGAGAGTACGTCCAGAGATTTATAACAATCCGCCAGATGTTTTTATTTGTGGACATTCACATATCCTTAAAGTGGTAAACGATAAAAAAAATAATTGTTTGCACATGAATCCTGGTGCTATAGGAATGCATGGTTTTCATAAAAAACGCACAATGCTTCGGTTTGAGATCCACGCAGGTAAAATCAGTAATCTAGAAGTGATTGAAAAAGACAGGTGATTTAGTTACTTAGTATTTTAAGTTTTAATCGTAGATAAGAGCATTGCTTTCAATAAAACTGTTGAAAACGTGCAATAAAAAAACCTGCAAGGTGGCGCCTTGCAGGTTCTTACGCACTAATAAACTAAGATTCAGTGTTTATCGTAAACGATCTGCAGATTTTACGAGTTGTTCATCCTTTCTGATTGCTCTGTTTGCCAGAACTAATAAAACGATAGATAAGATAGGTAAGAACATCCCAACGCCTTTCTCAGAAACTGCCGTTTCTCCAGACATCATTAGCGACTGATATACGAAAACTCCTAGCAAAATGAAGTTAAGTATGATATTTAAACGGCTTACCACCGTTTGTAACTGTCTATTATTAAATAAAAATATAGCGATGAATGCTAATACTGCACTCACCATAAAGGGAATTAAATACATCATATCATCCACCGCATGAATTACCTCGCCACTAGCTAGCGTGTAAATGCTTACCACAAATGGTAAAGCACCTGCCACTATAGCCGCTAGAAATAAATAAACAGATTGAATACGTTGTATCATAAATTGTTTTCCACTCTATTACAAGGTCAAAAATACTAGTTAAACCTTAATCTACATAGTCCATTAAATAAAAAATATGTATACTTGCATGACTTTTAAGTTAACCATCTCTTTTTGGGTTAACTACGCTCAAAAAAAATTTCGACAATCTTCTGATCGTTAATTACCATAACAAATACACCCACATTTTTTATCATTTTATATGTTTCAAATCGCAGATTTAAAATCTAAGAAGCTACCTGAATTACAGGAAATAGCTAAGGAACTAAACGTTTCAAAATTCAAACAACTACGTAAACTGGATTTAATTTATAAAATCCTAGACGTACAGGCAGAAAACCCTAGCGCTGTTAAGTCGCTAGATACAGTAGAGAAACCTGCTGAGGCTCAAGAACAAAAACAACCACAGGAACGCAAGCCACGTCAACCTAGAAAACAAGCTCCTAAAAAAGAGGAAGCAAAAAAGCAGGATGATAAGGAGTCTAATGAACCTAAAGATTCAAAGGACCAAAATCCAAAACATCCAAACAAGCGTAACGAGAAAAACGATCGTAATGATAAGCGTCCTGAAAAACGTAACGACAATCGTAATGATAATCGTAACGAGAAGAATGATCGCAACGATAAAAATGATCGTGGTGAAAAGAAAAACGATAACCGCAATCAAAAGTCTGATCAAAACAACGATCAGAAAAATCAGCGTAATAACAATAATCGCAACGATCGCAACAACAATAGGAACAACAATCAGAATAATGTTCCTAAAGGAAATAAAGATACTAGAAACAGATACCGCGATCCAGATTTTGAATTTGACGGAATCATAGAAAGTGAAGGAGTTCTAGATATGATGCCAGATGGTTATGGATTCCTACGCAGTAGTGATTACAACTATCTAGCCAGTCCAGATGATATTTATGTATCACAATCTCAGGTACGATTATTTGGTCTTAAAACGGGTGATACCATTTTAGGAGCTGTGCGTCCACCTAAGGAAGGAGAAAAGTATTTCCCACTTATTAAGTTGATTAAGATTAATGGTATGGATCCTAGTGTAGTAAGAGATCGTGTATCTTTTGAACACTTAACGCCATTATTCCCAGATGAGAAATTCAATATTTCTGATCGTCAGTCATCGCCGTCTACACGTATTATGGATCTTTTTGCTCCTATAGGTAAAGGACAGCGTGGTATGATTGTAGCACAACCTAAAACAGGTAAAACGATGTTATTAAAAGACATCGCAAATGCAATCGCAGCTAATCATCCAGAAGTTTATCAATTAGTATTACTAATAGATGAACGTCCAGAAGAAGTTACAGATATGCAACGTAATGTAGATGGTGAGGTAATCGCATCTACTTTTGATAAAGAGGCACATGATCACGTAAAAGTGGCAAATATTGTTTTAGAAAAAGCAAAGCGTATGGTAGAATGTGGTCACGATGTAGTGATCCTATTAGATTCTATTACTCGTCTAGCTAGAGCTTATAATACGGTACAACCAGCTAGTGGTAAAGTACTTTCTGGTGGTGTAGATGCAAATGCACTACATAAACCTAAACGTTTCTTTGGAGCGGCTCGTAATATAGAAGGTGGTGGATCATTAACCATTATTGCAACCGCACTTACAGAGACTGGTTCTAAAATGGACGAAGTAATTTTTGAAGAATTCAAAGGAACTGGTAATATGGAACTGCAGTTAGATCGTAATATTTCTAACCGTCGCATCTTCCCAGCGATCGATCTTACCTCATCTTCTACACGTCGTGATGATCTATTACTAGATGAAAACGCTGTACAACGCATGTGGGTTCTTAGAAAATACCTAGCAGATATGAATCCTATTGAAGCGATGGAATTCATTTCAGAACGTATTAGGCAAACTAGAAATAATGAAGAGTTCCTGGCTACTATGAACAGCTAGTAACAACTCATTTACAATTTCAAAGCCTTGCCATCGCGCAGGGCTTTTTATTTTGTGGTGGTTACGCTTTCGCGAAAGCGTAAATCAACACCATCTCAATTCTTAATAATCAATTAATGCTCAAATAGAGTCGTAGTCGATAATTATTCTTAATTTTAAATTCCCTAAAAAAATCCAAAAATGCGATTAACTGTTTTACTTCTAACTTTCTTAAGTTCTTGCGCTATTATAAACGCTCAAGAATCTACGAATAATGCAGATCAAACGATTGAAGCCCAGTTTGACCAGACGATAAAAGAAGCTGGTAAATATCAAGATTATAAAGTTGTAAAGCTGGTCAAGTTAAACCAGTTAAAAAGTGCCACTGTAAAACGTATCGATGGACTTAATGGAACTATAAATGAACTAGAATCTGATATCACTGGCCTAGAATCTCAAATTGAACATCTTACAGCGCAATTAAATGCGACTCAAGCCAAAGTTACTGAACTGAATGGTGCTAAAGATTCTGTATCGCTTTTTGGAATTTCTCTGGATAAATTAACCTATAACCTGATCTTATGGTCTATTATCGCTGGATTATTATTGTTTATGATCATTTTTATTTTTAAATATAAAAATGCTAATGAAGTAACACGTGGTGCACAATCTAATCTATCAATGGTAGAAAATGAGTTAGAAGCCTACAAACGTAGATCTATGGAAAAAGAACAGCAATTAAGTAGACAGCTAATGGATGAGCGCAAGAAGAATGCTGGTAAATAGAGAAACAAATACTGTAAGCAAAACAAAAAAGCCTTTCATAAGTGAAAGGCTTTTTTGTTTTGCTGCTTGTAAGGTACTACAATGCGTTCACGTGCTTTGCTAACTTTGATTTTAAGTTAGCAGCTTTATTAGAATGTATGATGTTACGCTTAGATAGCTTATCTAACATTGAAGTGACTTCAACATATAACTTTTGAGCTTCTGCTTTATCTTCAGTCTCACGTAATTTTTTAACAGCGTTACGAGTTGTTTTGTGCTGGTATTTATTTCTAATCCTAGCAGTCTCGTTTCTTCTGATTCTTTTTAAAGCACTTTTATGATTTGCCATATACTTTTAAATGTGGTTTTAATAAACCTAAATTATTGTAGCCCGTAGGGGAATCGAACCCCTCTTACCAGGATGAAAACCTGGCGTCCTAGCCGATAGACGAACGGGCCATTTATCTTGCTCGTTTAGCGGACGCAAAAATAAACACTTTTTCCGTTCACACAAACAAGAATAAAAGTTTTTTCAAAAAAATTAATAAGCCTTAGCAAAAAGCACACGTTTAGAACTAGGTTTACCAGTAAATACACATGATCCAACTTCTGCCTCTTGATCTAATGGAATACATCTTATAGTAGCCTTAGTAAGCTCTTTGATCTTATCTTCTGTTTCCATAGTTCCATCCCAGTGTGCAGCAATAAAACCACCTTTAGATTCTAAGACTTCTTTAAATTCCTCAAACGAATTCACCTTAGTTATATGACTATCTCTATATTCAAAGGCTCTTTTATATAACGAGCTCTGAATTTCTTCTAGTAATAATTTAACCTTAGCTCCTATTCCTTCTATACTAGTAGTTTCTTTTGTTAAGGTATCTCTACGAGCTAACTCTACAGTTCCATTCTCTAGGTCTCTAGCGCCTACAGCTATTCTTAAAGGCACACCTTGTAATTCATGTTGTGCAAACTTAGCTCCAGGACGTAACGTATCTCTTTGATCATATTTTACAGTGACGCCCAGTGAACGTAATTCCTTCATCATTTCATTTACTATAGCGGTAATAGCATCAAATTGTTCCTCGCTTTTATAAATAGGAACAACAACCACTTGATTAGGAGCTAGATTAGGTGGTAGTACTAATCCTTGATCATCACTATGCGTCATAATCAGCGCACCCATTAGTCTTGTGGAAACACCCCAGGATGTGGCCCATACGTATTCTTGCTTACCTTCTTTTGAAGTGAATTTTACATCAAAAGCTTTTGCAAAATTCTGACCTAAAAAGTGACTAGTTCCTGCTTGCAATGCTTTTCCATCTTGCATCAATGCTTCAATACAATAGGTTTCATCAGCTCCAGCAAATCGTTCACTTTCACTCTTTAGACCTTTGATCACTGGGATTGCCATAAAATTCTCAACAAAATCTGCATAAACATTGTTCATTTGCTCGGCTTCTTCAAGAGCCTCCTGTTTTGTTGCATGAGCAGTATGCCCTTCTTGCCATAAAAACTCAGCAGTTCTTAGGAAAAGTCTAGTTCGCATTTCCCATCGTACCACATTTGCCCATTGATTGATAAGCAGAGGTAAATCTCGATAAGATTGAATCCATCCCTTATACGTACTCCATATGATAGCTTCACTGGTAGGTCTTACTACAAGCTCTTCTTCCAGTTTTGCATTAGGGTCTACTCTTAATTTACCTGGATTATCAGGATCATTTTGTAGTCTGTAATGAGTCACAACAGCACATTCCTTAGCAAATCCTTCAGCATTTTTCTCCTCGGCTTCAAATAGACTTTTTGGTACAAATAATGGAAAATAAGCGTTTTGATGACCCGTTTCCTTGAACATTCGATCTAATTCTGCCTGCATTTTCTCCCATATTGCATAACCATATGGTTTAATAACCATACAACCTCTAACAGCGCTATTCTCTGCAAGATCAGCCTTGACAACCAATTCATTATACCATTTAGAATAATCTTCACTTCTTTTAGGTAAGCTCTTTCCCATTTGTTTGATTTTGGCACAAAACTTGATCCATGTAGTTAAGTTTTGTTAAAGGATTAATTATAACGTCAAAACTACTTATTTTTATCAAACCTGCATAAATAAAATAGCTATGAAAACTTCTTCTATCTTCAATAAGCCGAAATTAACGTTTACGTTTTTATTACTCGCATCATTTATTTTCACTTCATGTGGCTCATTTGAGAGCGTTTCTTATCATGATGGTGTTTATGGAAAGCGTCCTAATGAAAATGTACAAGAAGATTTTACTGAACAAGAAGAACAAATCAACTATCAAGACGATAGTGGTTCATACTACCAAGCTTTATTTGCTCAAAAAGCAGCCGATTACAGCGCTATGAGCTCAGAACCAGAAACGGTTTTCACAGACGTTGATAGTTACTCTACGCAAAGTTACGATCAATCTAATCCAGATTACACATCTAGCTATGGTGGCGGAAACGGCGCTTGGGGTGAAAACCCTTCACAAGTGAATATCAACATCATTGACAACGGCTGGGGCTGGAACAATTGGGGTTGGGGTGGTGGCCTTGGCTGGGGTTGGAATGGCGGCTGGGGTCTTGGATGGAACAACTGGGGTTGGAATAGAGGCTTCGGATGGGGCGGTGGTCTTGGATGGGGCTGGAATAACTGGGGCTGGAACAGATTTGGCTGGGGCGGAGGCTTTGGACCTTGGGGTCCTGGATGGAATAATTGGGGCTGGGGAAATGGATGGAACAACTGGGGTTGGAACAACGGCCTAGCATTTGCAAACGGAAATAGAGGCTTTAGAAACAACTTCAATAACGGCGCATTTGGTCGTGAATCTACTCTAGGAAGAAATACTACAAGACGTAATGTAGGTAGAGGAACTGATGGTTATTCAAGAGGTAGAGCAACTACTAGAAGTACTAGCAGATCTAACAACTCAACTATTTCGAGAAGAGGATCATCTAGAAATAGTAGTGCCACGAGCAGAAGCAGTAGCTCTAGATCTAGCTCTGCAAGAACAAGTAGATCAACTTCTAGATCATCAGGTTCAATGCGATCTGGTAGAAGTTCAAGCAGATCTTCAGGATCTATGAGATCCTCCGGTGGTGGAAGATCTTCTAGCGGTGGAAGATCAGGTGGTGGAAGATCAGGTGGCCGTAGAGGTTAATATCTAAAAAATTAAGAATATGAAAAAATTATTGATAATAGGTGCTATTTTAGGTAGCGCCATGATAAGTACTGCCCAAAATGTTTCAGATGGCCTTTTATTTGGTCAGCAAGATGGATACGGTACAGCAAGATATAGAGCATTAAGTGGCGCTTTTGGAGCGGTAGGTGGAGATTTATCTGCAATGGGTAGCAATCCAGCTGGATCAACGATTTTTGCAAATCATTTTTTCTCTTTCTCGGCAGCAAATACCAATAACAATAACAATACACTTTTTAACGGTAACGCAACACAAAATAACGACAGTGATTTTAGCATCAATCAAGTAGGTGCTTTGTTTGTATTTGAAAATAAAGACTCAAATGCTCGTGTGAATAAATTTTCTTTTGGGATTAATTTTGATTCCACTAGAGATTATGACAATAGCTTTATACTACAAGGATCTAATAACACCTCTATAGGCGATTATTTTGTAAACTTTGCAAATGGTGAGCGATTAATAGATCTTGAACTCGCTGGAAATGAAACGGTAGATGGTGTTTTTAGATTTTTAGGAGAAAATGGTGGCTTTATTTCACAACAAGCCTTTTTAGGATTTCAATCTTTTATCATAGATCCAGTAGACCCTACAAACGACGATAATACCCAATATATTTCAAATACTGGAACAGGATCATTTAACCAGCGACAGATTGTTTCAGAGATAGGTAGTCAAGGAAAATTCACTTTTAACGGTGCCATAGAAGTAGATAGTAAGTTAAGTCTGGGTGTAAATCTTAATATACATTCTATCAACTTGAATCGCTTTACACAATTTGATGAGAACAATGCAAATACTGATGCTACTGTACAAGCGGTAAGTTTTGACAATGACTTGCAGGTTGATGGTAGCGGTTTTAGTCTTCAAGCTGGATTAATTTATAAAGCAACAGAAGGATTACGACTAGGTGCATCATACCAGTCACCTACATGGTATCGTATAGAAGAAAGTCTACTTCAAAGTGTTGCTGCAAGAAGAGATGATGGTTCTGGAGGAACTATTACAGAGGAGATATTCCCTGACGTTATCACTTTTTTCCAGCCTTACAATGTTAGAACTCCAGGGAATGTAACTGGAAGTATCGCCTACGTCTTTGGCAAAAAAGGACTAATTAGTTTAGATTATCAATCTACAGACTATTCACAAATGCGTTTTAGACCTGAAAACGATCTTTTATTTGCCTCAAATAATCAGTTCATAGAAAATAGTCTAGTCAGAGCAGCTACCTTACGTATAGGTGGAGAGTACAGAATTAATAGATTAAGTTTACGAGCTGGATATCGTATGGAAGAAAGCCCTTATGAAGACACATCGTTAATGGGAGATCTTCAGGGATATAGCTTAGGATTAGGATACACCTGGGGAAAGACTACTTTAGATCTTTCATATAATAGAGCAGAGCGTGATTTTAGTAGACAACTGTTCAGCACAGGTTTAACAACCGCAGGAAACATTAGTAATATTCAAAATAACGTGGTGGCTACTTTAGGATTCAACTTTTAAAAAGTTTATAATCATTTAGAATAAATAAAGGCTACATCTGTTGATGTAGCCTTTATTTATTTAATCCCGTCAATACTAAATACCTAAAGTTATAAGATTATTTAGTAAAAGGAAGTTCGTAACATTTTAATCTCATTTAATTCATATAGGCTTAAATAATTTCGCTTTCGCGAAAGCGAAATCCAAAAAACTTATCATTTCAAATTAACGTTTTAAAGCAAAATGGCCATTTGCAATGCTAGTTTTACCGTCTTGCACATACTCTATTTTAAACCAATAATCTGAACTAGGCATAGGCTCACCATTATAAGTTCCATCCCATCCTATTCCTGTTACATCTAATTGCTTCAATAACTTACCAAAGCGATCAAAAATGTACAACGTAGTACCTGGCAATCTATCTCCACCCACAATATTCCAGGTGTCGTTAAAGCCGTCGTTGTTAGGAGTAAAGTAGTCTGGATAACCGAATACAAAAACATCCACAATAATTTCACCACAACCGTTACGCTCTGAAATGGTTACAGAATGTGGACCTGGTGTTACATTATTAAAAATACCACTATTTACGTATGGACCATCATCCAGTCTAAACCAGTATTCATCGGGACCTGTTGCCGTAGCAATTACCTGATGATTCACATCATAGGTGGAAGTTGTAACTTCCACATCATAATCTGTAGGGATACCAGATTGTCTTACATTAGTCATTTGTGAATTCACGCATCCTGAACTTATAGCTGTAATCACTACTTCATAATCACCTGCGCTAGTAGCGTTTAAAGCACCAGAAGTTTCTCCAGGAATAGCAACTCCATCTTGAAACCACTCAAATGTATAATTAACAGTTGTTAAACCTGTATCCAGAACAGCTGGGCCATCTAATAGAACTCCATTTGAATCAATACAAATAAGATACTGACTTAACAATGTAGGTAATGGAAGATCATTGTAAACTAAATCAACGGTTGAAAAATTAACACATCCAGTGGCATTATCCTCTACTCTAATAAATAAAAATAAATCGTTAGTATAGTCATAAGTTAAGGAAACGGCATTTACACTATTTTCTGCATCTGCTTGAGATTCATGATAACTCACCGTCACGCCATTTTGTACTGCTGTTATTTCTGCAGTAGCTATATTTAAATCTGCACTAGCTATACCTCCTAAAGTGTTTGCACAGTTTTCTAATGGTGTAGGTGTGATAGCGGTAGGACCAGGAGTAGCTTCTATATTAAAGGCACCTAAGCTGTAGCAACCGGTAACATCATCTATCAATCGATACCCTAGAATTTGTGGGTTTAATACATTTGTATAAGTACTTGTTATAGCATTAACATCAGTCGTAGCATCTGTTAAGCTTTCATAAAAAACAATAGAAACACCACTGTGACCATTAAGAATTTCTGTAGATCGATCATCCAAATTAAATGTAGCAATACCATCATTTTCTGGATCACACTCTAGTAAATCGCTTACTGCTGTATTAATGGCAGGAATTCCATTTAAAACAAGGTCATAATTAACCACGTTAAAACAACCTGTTACGTTATCCTCTACCCTAACAAAAATGGTTTCTGTTGCACTAGTATTGTTGTAAGGAGAAAATACAATGCCAGTCATAGCATCTGCATCTGCCTGTGATAAATGGTAGGTAATAGTAACCGTTGTAGGATCTACCCCATTTAATAATGTCGTCTGATTTGATAATAAATCAAATGATTCTACGCCATCACCACTAGGGTCATCGCATAGTTCAATATTTGCTGGAGCAACTACCGCTGGTAATGGGTTTACGATAAGATCAAAGGTAGTCGTATCTACACATAAGGGATTATTAAGACTTTCCACACGCACAAAAACTGTTTCTGGGCTACTTATATTATCATAAGCTAGGGCGATAGCGGCTACATCACTATCTGCATCTGCTTGTGAAGTATGGAACGATATGGCAAAATCTGCTGGATTTTGAACTCCTAGTATCGCGCCAATCTGTGTGGTTAAAACAAAGGTTGCTGTTCCATCATTACTAGCATCATCACACACTATCATATCATTAGGTTGATTTGCTACTGGCTGTGTTGATACGTTAATGTTAAACGTACCTGTCGAGTAACAATCTGAATTTGTGATAGATTCTACACGCACCACGATAGTTTGTTGCGGTGTCACTGTATTTGAAAAAGTAGACGGTGTCGCAATAGCGTTAAGGTTAGCATCTGCATCTGATTGAGAGGTATGATAGGTAATATTAAAATCAGTAGGGTTTTGAGTTCCTAGAAGATCTGTTTCATTTTGAGTTAGGTCAAATACCTCAAAACCATCATTAGTAACGTCATCACAAACTTCTATATCACTCATAGTGTTTGCAATAGGTTGCACATTAACAGTAATATCAAACGAAGTAGTATCAAAGCAGGTGTTATTAGACACACTTTCTATTCTAGCATAAATAGTTTCTGTTCCTGTTCCTGCATTTTGATATGCCGTTGCACTAAGTGCATTTGCATTTGCATCTGCGTCTGCTTGTGAAGCGTGATAAGTGATACTGAAAAAGCCAGTATTTTGAGCACCTAGTAGGGTCGCGTTCTGACTAGAAAAATCAAAATTCTCAATACCATCATTGCTTATATCATCGCACACTACCATATTCATTAAAGGATTTGCTAATGGCAATAACGATATATTCAAGTCAAAAAATTCTGTGTTATAGCATGTATTATTCACTGCGTTTTCTATTCGCACATAAATTCTTTGATTAGAAACTGTCGTATTCGTATAACCTGTTGGATTTGCAATAGCATTTGAATTAGAATCTGCATCTATTTGTGATAGGTGATAGGTAATATTAAAATCCGTAGGATTTTGAGTTCCTAGAAGATCTGCTTCATTTTGAGTCAAATCAAATACCTCAAAACCATCATTAGTCACGTCATCACAAACTTCTATATCATTCATAGTGTTTGCAATAGGTTGCACATTAACGGTAATATCAAATGAAGTCGTATCAAAGCAGGTGTTATTAGACACACTTTCTATTCTAGCATATATAGTTTCAGTTCCTGTTCCTGCATTTTGATATCCCGTTGCACTAAGTGCATTTGCATTTGCATCTGCGTCGGCTTGTGATGCATGGTAGGTGATTACAAAATCTGCGGGATTTTGAGCACCTAGCAATGTTGCGTTTTGATTAGAAAAAACAAAATTTTCAATACCATCATTACTTGCATCATCACAAACATCTAAATTCACTACTGAATTTGCTACTGGTGTAGGTGAAATTGTTACGACTATAGTGTCACTTTCTACACAACCTGCAGCGGTATAGTTTACTTCATAAGTTCCAGAGCTTGTTACATCTAAAGTTGGAGCTATTTCTCCTGGTATAACAACGCCATTAAGTAGCCATACAAAAGTTCCCGTAGGAGTTAAAATTCCAGAATCTAACACTACTGGTAAAGTGTCATCACAAGAATCAATATCAGCTCCTAAATCAATTAAAGAACCGGCTGGAAAATCAATAATTACGTCATCTGTAACAGTTATTACACTATTATCACAAAGAGTATAATCTACCTGGGCTGTTATTGTTTCTGTACTAGTAACACAATGAGTGTACATTGGATTAGTGCTTAAAACAGTTCCAGTAGCGTCTACCCATTCAAAAGAGGTGATTGAAGGACCATCTGGTAAAAATCGATATGCTTCAAAATTTGCCTGCCAGTCACCCGTATTTCTTCCTGGTGGTGCATATCCTAGATTTCCTGCAGCGTTTTGAATACCGATTAAAGCGTTACCGTTATTGAAGGTACATCCAGTGTTACGATCACGCACATAAACCTCAACAACATTAGTTGCCTCGTACAAAACAATTTGAGAAGTGTCTAAAAGGTTATTACAAGAATACCTAGGGACTCTTGGAAAATTAATTACAAATGCGCGGTTAGGTGCTGTTCCGTATGTATTATAATTGATAACAGGTGTTGCACCATTAACAGCAACAGATGGATCAATATCTTGATACACACCAAAAATAGCATTTCTAATCAGTGCTGGATCTGGAACGGATTGAGTAAACGAATATGGACAAAAACCGCCAGCTGGTCCAGTATCAAAGCTCACTACACCATTTGAACCTACTATTAAATCAGTGTAAGGAACATCAAAAAAACAAAAAGTAAAAGGCAACGTAATTACTGGTGACCATCTATCATCAATATTTGCACTTACTTGTGTTCCTCCAAAAGCAGGATAAGAACTAGCATAAGGTATAGTCTGTACTTGATAAGAAGTTGTTTCACCAGTATCAAAAAAAGTAGCGTTAAGATCTGCACAGTTATTTGTACAATCTACCGTCACATCTGCGCCAGCATTTACATTAGGTGCTCCTGGACCCAGTTGTGCAGATAGGAATCCACTCACTATTAGAGCGAGGATTAATATTATTTTCTTCATCATTTCTTCAAATTTAAGAAGGTTGCTTTTTTGAATTTTCATCATTCTCTACAAATATGCAAATTTTACTTAACTATTCCTTAACTAAAACCATATAATTTATAGTGGTTAATCCTACATTTTTAGAACCTTAGACTATAAATAACTACCTTTGTAAATTCAATTTAATAGTCCTTAAATAGGCGGTAGATATTCATGAAAATAGACGATTTATTAAACGATATAGAAGACCACGATCACCTTTCTAGCAATGAGCAAACGCCATTGCGTCCAGATGCTTTTGAACTGGCAGATGATGAAAAGATCGCGATGATAAAAAAAGATGTTCACCACATCATGGAAACTCTAGGCCTAGACATGACAGATGATAGCCTTAAAGGTACTCCTAATCGAGTTGCAAAAATGTTTGTTAAAGAGATATTCGGTGGTTTGCATCCTGACCGTAAGCCTAAGGCTAGCACCTTTGATAATAAATACAAGTACGGTGAGATGCTGGTAGAAAAAAACATCGTCCTCTACTCTACTTGTGAACATCACTTACTTCCCATTGTAGGTCGTGCACACGTGGCTTACATTTCTAATGGTAGTGTAGTTGGGCTTTCTAAAATGAATCGTATCGTAGATTATTATGCAAAACGTCCACAAGTTCAGGAGCGTTTAAACATACAGATCGTACGTGAATTACAACAAGTTATGAATACACAGGATGTTGCTTGCGTGATAGATGCAAAACATCTTTGCGTTAATAGTCGCGGTATCCGTGATATTGAAAGTAGCACGGTTACTGGTGAATTTGGTGGTGCTTTTAAAGATCCAGTCGTAAAAAGAGAATTCCTAGACTATATTAAATTAGAAACTAAATTCTAGCACTAGATTTGTAACTGTTCCGCTTTCGCGAAAGCGTATTTAAAACAACCCTACTACCTAAAAGAACTGCACAATTATTATGGCACTTTACACCTCAAACGAATTAAAATTATACAATTCCCTATCGGGAACTAAAGAAACCTTTACTCCTATTCTAGAAGGAAATGTAGGAATGTATGTTTGTGGTCCTACGGTATATAGCAATGTACATTTAGGGAATTGTCGTACGTTCATCTCATTTGATATGATATATAGGTACCTAAAGCATTTAGGTTATAAAGTGCGTTATGTACGTAATATTACTGATGCTGGTCACTTAACAGATGATGCAGATCAAGGCGAAGATAAAATCTCTAAAAAAGCACGACTAGAAAAACTAGAACCTATGGAAATTGTACAGCAATACACGCTGGATTTTCATAAAGTTTTAAATCAATTCAACAACTTACCGCCTAATATTGAACCTACTGCTACTGGCCATATCGTTGAGCAAATAGAAATTATCAAAACAATCATCGATAATGGTTATGCTTATGAGCGTAATGGATCTGTATACTTTAATGTGTCTAAATTTAATGAATCGCATAACTATGGCATCCTAAGCGGTCGTAAGTTAGAGGACATGATCTCAAATACCAGAGCCTTAGACAGTCAGGATGAAAAGGATAATCCACAGGATTTTGCCTTATGGAAAAACGCGAGCCCATCACACATTATGCGCTGGCCTAGTCCATGGGGTGATGGCTTTCCTGGTTGGCATCTGGAATGTACGGTGATGAGTAGTAAGTATTTAGGAGAAACCTTTGACATTCATGGTGGTGGAATGGACTTAAAATTCCCACATCACGAGTGTGAAATTGCACAAGGTGAAGCCGCTCATGGACATAGTCCTGTAAACTACTGGTTGCATACAAACATGCTTACTCTTAACGGACAAAAAATGTCAAAATCTACTGGTAATTCTATACTACCAGAGGAATTATTTACAGGTGATAATGACTTTATGGAAAAGGCATTCTCACCATCTGTAGTACGCTTTTTTATGATGCAGGCTCATTACAGATCTGTACTAGACTTTAGTAATGACGCTATTCTAGCGGCAGAGAAAGGTTACTTACGATTAACCGAAGCTATTAAAACCGCTAATGATCTTAAAACAAGTGCAACCAGTAGCGTAGACATCGCCTCATGGATGGAGAGATGTTATGCCGCGATGAATGATGATTTTAATACACCTATCTTAATTGCAGAATTATTTGAAGGTGCAAAAATGGTAAACAGCATTAATGATGGTACGGCTACTATCACTACGACGGATAAGGAGCTACTCATCAATACACTAACGGTGTTTTTTAAAGACATTCTAGGTTTACAAATGAAAAATGAAGGTACTCAGTCAGATAATGGTAAACCGCTAGATGCAGCCATGCAATTAATCATAGACTTGCGCACACAGGCAAGAGCAAATAAAGACTGGAACACGAGCGATCAAATTAGAGATCAATTAGCAGCTGCAGGAATACAGCTTAAAGATGGTGCTGATGGAACGAGTTATACGGTGAAGAATTAAGGTTGAAGTATTGAGTACAAAGTATTAAGTTTAAGTTTAAGTTTAAGTTTAAGTTTAAGTTTAAGTTTAAGGAAAATAGCAACATTCTCAAGACTATCGCATATTAAGAAGATCAAACTTTTCCCATTTACTATAGCAAGCTCGACACATCAACTGGATAGAAAGCTAAATAAACCACTGAGAACCATTAACCGATAACCGATCAATGAAAAAAATACTAGCATATCCGTTACTATGGCTGGTGCGATTTTATCAAATCGCAATCTCGCCGTTTACGCCAGCTAGTTGTAGATACAGTCCTACGTGCTCTCATTATACGGTAGAAGCACTTCAAAAACATGGAGCTTTTAAAGGTGGCTGGCTGTCCATAAAACGTATTTTTAACTGTCATCCTTGGGGCGGCAGTGGTTATGATCCAGTTCCCTAACACTTTATTGTGATTCATCAGATTAAAAATTTTATCATTCATCGTTGTAAGTCATTTCACTTGCATGGGATTCATTCGCCATTTATATTTCAATTCCAGCATGAGGCTATTTATGGCAGTCAGGATAAAAGTATTGAGGATGAAATCATACGCTTTCGCGAAAGCGTAAAAAACAACCACACTACCATCACCATTGAAGATTACGGTGCGGGAAGCCACAAGTTTAAAACTGATACACGTAAAGTTTCTGAAATATTAAAGCACAATAGCACACCTTTAAAAAGAAGTTTACTGCTATATCGCATCTGTCATTATTTTAAGGTAGAAAAGGTTCTTGAACTAGGAACATCGCTGGGCATAGGAACACAAGCTATCGCGTTATCTGGCGCTCAAGTTACCAGCATAGAAGCATCACGAGCAGTTTATGAAAGCACTAAATCACGATTAACCTCTTTTGAAAACATCCAATTAATCCACAATATTTTTCAAAGATATATTGATGATGATTTATCAAGATTAAATCCTAGTTACGACCTTATTTTCATAGACGGTCATCATGATGGTATGGCTACTATGAATTATTTTGAACGGCTACTGCCCTTTTCACATGATCATACCGTTTTTATCCTTGATGATATTTATTGGTCACCAGATATGACTCGTGCATGGAAGACCTTACAACAGCATGAAAGAGTAACGGCTAGTATTGACGGGTTTTTTTGGGGATTTTTATTCTTGCGTAAAGAACAACAGCAGGAACAATTTTACATCAATTTAAAAACGATGTAACGTTAAAGTATTTAGAACGTCTTACTCTTAATGGATTTGATTTCTTTATTTTAAGTCCTATTATTAATATTTTAAACTATGAAATCACTAATAGCGTTTTTAGGGTTGCTACTTCTATCCAGTAGTGTACTTTATGGACAGGACAGCATTGAGTTTGAATCTAATCAAAGCATGTGTATCAGCGGTAAAGGAGCTGGACAGGATGGTGCCATTAACCCATATTTAGGACAAGATTGCTATGCGATAGTCAAAAATAAAGGTGTAGATACGTTTACCGTACGCGTTGAGAAAGGAGAAAGAAACATTATCCAATCTTTTGACATTAAAAAGAATCAAATAAAAAAAATACTACTTAAGAAAGATATGGTACTGTATATAGATACTGATATTATTGAAAACGCCATAGCCGAAATTTCTTTTGAAGCAATTAAAGAAGATTAAACCTATAACTACATTAACCTATCAACCATGAGTGAAAATGTAATCGACATCAAAGGAATCGTACGTAATTTTAAATTAGGTAGTGAAGTTGTTAAAGTTCTAAAAGGTATAGATCTTACTGTAAAACGCGGCGATTATGTAGCACTTATGGGACCATCTGGTTCTGGTAAATCTACCTTAATGAATTTACTAGGTTGTTTAGACACGCCTACTGCGGGAAGTTATCTTTTAAATGGTACAGATGTTTCTAGCCTATCAGATGATCAACTAGCAGATATTAGAAATACAGAAATAGGTTTTGTATTCCAGACCTTTAATTTACTACCTAGAACCACGGCGCTAGACAATGTAGCATTACCTATGATCTATGCCGGAAAATCTAAAAAAGAACGTATTGCTAGAGCAAGCGAAGTCCTAGAAAGTGTAGGTCTGGCAGATCGTATGGATCACCAGCCTAACCAGCTTTCTGGTGGACAACGCCAGCGTGTAGCCGTAGGTCGCGCATTAGTAAATAAACCATCCATCATCCTAGCAGATGAGCCTACGGGAAACCTAGATTCTAAAACTGGTGTAGAAATTATGGGATTGTTTGATAAAATTCATGCAAACGGTAACACCGTAATTCTAGTAACTCATGAAGAAGATATCGCAGCACATGCGCATCGTGTCATAAGACTGCGCGATGGTATTATTGAAAGTGATGTGCGCAATGAGCATCATGCTGCTGTTGAGGCGTAGGATAATAGTGTCTCAAATTAATAGAGGAAATTGTTGTTTTTTGCCTTAGTTCTTTGTTGTAAGTTGTTATTCTTTCCACTTTATTTGGCTAGCAAACTTTTTGAAATCGGAAATAGTTCTATCATATTCTTTCATCGCTGTTCCACGAACCATTATAAAATTCAAATCATATTCTAAAAGTAATAAATATCTTTTTTGTCCATTGCCTAGATCAAATACTCCTTCGTAAGCATCATTATCATTCCGCTGAATTTTATACTTACTTACATCATTTAATTCAGTCAACTGTTTGAATGACTGCTCTAATTCGGATTTGTTAGTCAAAACTCCATAAACAATTGCCAATGAAGGTTCTTTTTCTTTATTTATCCTTTCGTTTCCGTCTCTTGTGTAAAAATGCGTTTTTTGTGATTTAGTGAAATGTTTAAAGCCTTTAAAGTCACCGTCGATTATAAAAGGCGATAACGCAAGCGGATTAACTACAATATTTTTGTCATATTCCACCTTTTCTAAAAGATATTCGATTTCTTTTTCTGATTCATCATCGTGTAAATAATGTTTTGCCGTAAGAAAAGTGCAGAAACTATTATCTCCAAATAGTGCCATTCGGATTTTTAAACTATCTGGCGATTTGACTATGAATTGTTTAGCATTGTAGCCATCCAATTTATATTGTTTAATATCCAAAATTTCTCCGCCACTTCTCTCAATAAACGATTTATTTAGATTATTAGCTTGACTTTGGTAACTATCATTCAGTAATTCTGTCACAAGAATTATTGCATCATTTTCATTCGCAAGTCCGCTCAAACCTTTTGAAGCTTTAAAGGATGATTTTGGAAATGAAACTTTAGTTCCTACAACATTTACTAATTCGGAATTATCATTTGAATTTGTTTCTGAACTACTTTGACCGCAGGAACTTATTATAAAAGCTAAGGCTATGAATATTATTACTGAAGTTTGTCTCATAATTGCTGGCAACTTGTTATATCCTTACAATATAACATTTTATCAGGAATCAAATCCCAGATCATCGCAGGTTTGTATCAACTTTAAAAATACGGGACCATTGTAGGATGATTAGGTGACATTTATGATTTGTTTGTTGATAATAACAAGACTCAGTTGCCTATAACTAACAGACTAACAATTCACCGCTGCTCTGACAGATTAACACGTCGCAAGCTCCTCGTAATGTGCGGTTGTATAGACTCAACAACTAACAATTCACCGTTACTCTGAGAGATTGCCACGTCGCAAGCTCCTCGCAATGACAAATGGCTCGTAAATACTCAAAACTACGTACTGAATACTGAGACTGAGACTGAGACTGAAAACTGAAAACTAATCCACAGACAGCTTGTGCAATTTCTTAGTACCACGATACATCTCATACTTGACAAAACGAGCCTCTAACTTACCATTAAACAATTTAATTTTACGGGAAGGACGTAATCCTACATATTTTAAAGCTTCTAAATTTCCAGTAATCATCCATGCTGTAGAACCAGCATAGCGTTGCTTTAAGGCATCACCTATATTCTTATAAAAAACTTCGGTATCTACTTCTATACGCTCATCATACGGCGGATTAAACATCAGGAACGCCTGCGCACTTTGATGATCTCTAAAGAAATCACCTTTCTCTACCGTGATAAAATCAGAAAGGTTAGCATTTTTAATATTCTCTTTGGCTTTTTCCACCGTGTAACCATCTGCATCGCGAGCGATAATAGGACCTTCAAACTCGCGCATTTTTTTCAGTACGCTTTCTTGAATTTGCTCAAACAGTACATTGTCATAATTAGGCCATTTCTCAAAGCCGAATTCTGGTCTATTCAAATTAGGAGCAATATTTGCCGCAATCATCGCCGCTTCTATGGCAATCGTTCCACTACCGCACATAGGATCTATAAATTGTGAACGTTGATCCCAATCGCTTAGCAGTATTAATCCTGCCGCTAGCGCTTCATTAATAGGTGCAATATTAGTTTTATCTCTATAGCCTCGTTTATATAGTGGTTCACCACTAGAATCTAGTGATACATCTACAGTCTGATCATTAATGTGAACGCTAATACGCAAGTCAGGATGTCGTGTATCTACATCTGGTCGTCGTCCTGTTTTATCTCTTATTTGATCTACAATCGCATCCTTAGTTTTTAAGGCTACATACTGACTGTGATTAAAATACTGTGAAGCTATCGTACCATGCACGGCAATAGTATCGTGCGGTGTAAGATGTTTAGACCAGTCCATTTGATAAATTCCGTCGTATAAATCAACTTCATTTTTTGCCCTAAAAGAATGAATAGGCACTAGGATTCTAATTGCAGTACGCAACATCATATTTGCCTTATACATAAAACCTAAATCACCTTCAAAACTCACCATACGCACACCACGTTTAATGCGCATGGCACCTAGATTACGCAACTCTTTCTCGAGGACTTCTTCTAGGCCAAAAAGCGTTTTGGCAATCATTTTAAAACTTTGGGACATCGTTCACAGATTAGAGCTGCAAAATTAAGCTATTTTTGTCCCATGACTACAGAAACTGCACAGTGGTATGCCAGTTGGTTTGACACGCCATACTACCATATTTTATACAGAGATCGCGATTATCAGGAAGCGGGAAATTTTATGCGACGCCTCACACAGCGTTTAGAACTTTCTAAAGACGCTCACATCATGGATTTGGCTTGTGGACGTGGTCGCCATAGTATGTATTTGAATAGACTAGGCTATCAGGTTACTGGTGTGGATTTAAGTCCTAGTAGTATCGCTTTCGCGAAAGCGCAATTACGACAAAACATCCTACCAGAAATGGACCATCAACTGGCCGAAAACCTATTGCCATTAGATGCATCACGGCTACACTTTCAAGTGCATAACATGACTCAACCTTACGACGTCCAATTTGACGCGGTATTTAACCTATTTACAAGTTTTGGTTACTTTGATGATCCAGCGGATAATCAGCAAACCATTCATGCCATAAAAGCCAACTTAAAAGATGGTGCTTATGCCGTGATTGATTTTATGAACGCACCTTATGTGATTGAAAACCTAGTTCCAGAAAACACAAAAACAGAGGAAGGAATCACCTTTACCCAAAAGCGTCGTTATGAAAACGGACATATTTATAAGGATATCTATTTTAACGATAACGATCACAACTACCATTTTACAGAACGTGTGAGTGCATTAACCTTGACAGATTTTACAGCATATTTCAATGTTGCAGGATTAGAACTCATCGATGTATATGGTGATTATCACCTCAACGATTACAATGAATCGACCAGTGAGCGACTCATCATGATTGTGAGAAAATAAATTTTGACTAATACTTAAAATAGTATTTTTACCACTTAATTCATCCATTCATTGAATCTACTTCTTCCATTTATAGCAGTCTTTTTAGGTGCAGGAACAGCGTGGCTTATTAAAACGCCTCATGCTGGACGCATCAAATTGTTACTAGCATTTTCTGGTGCGTTTTTATTGAGTAGTGTTGCCCATGAGTTTTTGCCAGAGATTTTTGAAAGTGGCGATCACCACGTCAGTATGTTTTTAATAGGTGGTGTTTTTATACAGATTATTCTAGAGTTTTTCTCAAAAGGAGCTGAACATGGCCACCTACATATCCATAAAGAGGCTCGTAATTTCCCTTATTTATTATTTGCTAGTTTGTGCTTGCACTCACTACTAGAAGGAATGCCATTACAAGGTGATACCGGAATGGTTTACGGTATTGCGATACATAAAATACCGATTGCTTTTATTTTTGCTAGTTTCTTAATCAATAGTAAAACTGCGATATGGAGAGCAGTTTTGATCATACTAGTTTTTGCTGTGATGTCACCTCTAGGTAGTATCCTCGCTGGTGAACTGGATTTCTTTTCGTCTTACATGACACCTATAAAAGCGATTGTTGCTGGAATTGTGCTTCATGTATCTACGACTCTTATATTAGAATCTAGTGAAGCACATAAATTCAATCTAGCAAAGATTGTTGTGATGATACTAGGTGCTGTTTTAGCTTTTGCCATTTGATTTTAATAAACATCCTTAGGATACCTTTCTTAAAAGGATAATTTAGATATAAACCTCTATAATTTTAGCAGCTTGTGTATCTAGAAACACGTGTTGAGTATTTGCAGGAATGAGAATGGTTTCTCCTAATTCTACTTTTTCTTTATAATCATTAATGGATATTTCAAAAGAACCTTCCACACACATATAAATCACAAAAGAATCTTTAGAACTATAATCTACAGACATAGGTTGATCTAGATCCATTACTGTGGATGTAAAGTAAACGCAACTGGCTAGAACTTTAGAATCGCTGTTTGAATTGTTAGTTGTTGATTTATTTGCTGTAGTTTCATCTCTTTTTACAGCTTTTATGGATTGTTCTAGATGTAATTCTCTTCCATTTCCTGATACATCCACTCGATCCCAATCATAAACTCTATAGGTAATATCTGATGTTTGCTGTATCTCTGCAGCAAGAACGCCGGCGCCTATGGCATGTACTTTACCAGCTGGAATAAAATAGGCTTCTCCTTTTTCAACCTTTTGTTGATTCAAGATTTGGTCCACATTGTCTTTGGTGATTGCTCTTAAAGAATTCGTAGTTACTTTATCATTTTTGAAACCGTTAATAATAGTTGCATCGTCTTCTCGATCCATGATGTACCACATTTCAGTTTTACCAAAAGAGTTGTGCTCTGCCTTTGCCATCTCATCATCTGGATGCACCTGTACAGAAAGATTTGTGTTTGCATCAAGGTATTTAATCAATAGCGGAAACTCATTACCGTACTGCTTATAATTATTACTACCTAAAAAGTCTTCTTTATGATCTTTAATTAAATCGGTGATACTACAACCTTTGTAGGTTCCATTGTTTACTACAGATATGTTTCCCTCTACACCAGATATTTCCCAGCTTTCCCCTATAGAATCACTAGTAGATTTTTTGTTTAAAAGGTTCTTTAGCTTTGATCCACCCCAGATTTTTTCTTGAAGAATAGGCTCAAATTTTATAGGATATGCATTCATGATATTGAGATTTTAAAGTAAGTAAAGTTTTATGATGCGATAGAGAATTCAGTAGTTGTTGGGTTCAATTCAAATACACCACCGTAGTTGTAACTTTGAACAGTATTAATGTTTAGCACATTATAACTCATCCAAATTTGAGCTAGCTTCACTGGTATCACTATAGCATCTTTAGTTCCTAATTTTGAATCATCCACATGAACCCATCTCATCAATGGTTGTTCTGTTATTCTACTCATCACATAAGATACTCCTAGGTGCTTTTTAAGTCTCAAGAATATTTCTACATCAAATAACCATTTACTTAAAAAAGCGTCCTGATAAACTACAGGAATAATTTCCCTACTAAAAATTTTTGCTCCACATTGAGTGTCTCTAATAGGCATTCCTATAATTAGTAAGATAAATTGCTTGATAAATTTAGATAGAACGTTTCTCATAAAGTCCCGTTCTATCTTACTACTACCACCCGAATTTCTAGAGCCAAAAACCATAAGTTTATCTTCTTGTTTTAGGGTCTTTACTAAATCTTTAAAATCCCTAAAATCAGTAGATAAATCTGCATCCATAAATCCTATATTAGAAATATGAGACTGACTGTATAAAAAACGTGCTCCAGCTCTAACAGCTGTAGCTTTTCCAGAATTCTTTTTTACATCTATAACGCTTATAGAATCCGGCGCTTGATCTTTCATGTTATAAAGAACATCTAGTGTTTTATCTTTACTTCCATCATTTACAAAACATAAATGGTAATCTTCATTTTCATGAATGAAAGAAATAAAAGCTTCTTGATTTAATCGTTTTTCTTCATTGTAACAAGGGATGATAATTCCAGTTTTCATAAGAGTATAATTTTTGTTTTTGTATTAATTACACTGCAAACATATCGCGGGATGGAGCCTCAAACTGGCATTATTCGATAGACGACGGCTTAGTGTCGATAGAAACCGCTCGTCGATAGACTGACCATTCATCGAAAGAATTATCTTTACATCGTCCATAGAATCAGTCCATTTCAAATTCTTAATGAAGACCTCAAAAACAAATAAATACCTCATCACTGCAGTACTACTAGGAATTATATTCCACGGTACTTCTATGTTTTTTACATTAGAGCGTACTTATGATGCATTGATTCATTTGTTTTTTGCAAATCACTATGCCACTAGCTGGTTTGAACCATGGAGTTACACCTGGTATACAGGCTTTACGGTAATGGGTTATCCACCATTAGTACATCAAACTATAGGAACTCTTTCCCTAGTAGGCGGACTTAAATTTGGGATGTTTACCGTAGCATTACTAGGAGTGATCTTATTTATTACAGGAGTTTACAGATTTACCAAAGTCCTGATTCCTAATGAAAAAGTTGCTGGCTATGCCGCTATCATGGCAGTGTTCTCCTCTTGTTTTGTAGAAACCTTACATATTTTCGGTCAATTACCTAGTATCATTGGTATCTCTATTCTCATGCATGCCTTGCCAGAGATTTATAAATGGATAAAAACGGGAAAGAAAGTCTATCTATTCAAATCATTAGCATTAATAGCCGTTACTGTTACCTCTCATCATGTAACTCCTATTTTCGGAATGGTGTTTTTTATATTTCCATTGATAGGTACTGTAATCATGGATACTTCAAGAGAGCAGGTTTCTAGTAATAGAGATGTTACTTTTTTTGCTTTCGCGAAAGCGTTATGGAACAAATTGCCTCGTATAATTTCATTCGGGATTTGTTCTTTAATATTAATTATAGGCTGTATTCTTCCTTACTGGATCAACACTAAAAACAACCCAATAACTCAAGTGCCTATTCCGCATGGTTCCAGAGATAATTTTGTAGAGGTAACATCCTCTGGACTGGTGTTTTTCATTATTCCATGGGGAATATTATTGTTGTTCCTGCCGTATTTTTTTTATAGATTTTACAGTAAAAGGTTGTTGTTTTTTGGCTTTTCATTTAGTCTTCTATTTATATTAGGAACTGGTGGAACGACGCCTATACCGCTTAAGATCTTAGGAGAGAACGCCTTTAATATCTTAACGCTAGATCGCTTTACATTATGGGCATCCATCATGGCATTGCCGTTATTTGGTGAGTTTTGTTATCGATTTACAGATGGTGATTACAAAGAACTTTTACAGAAAAAATGGGGCGCTATTGTGCATAGAATGAGTGGTGGTTTTCTAGCAATCGCCTTTATTTTTATGGCTGTTTTTACCATAACGCTAGGAAAATTTAGACCTAGCCAGCCTGATACGATTAACATGCAACCTATCGTAAACTTTTTGAATGAAGACGATCATGATAAATGGCGTTATTTACCTCTTGGTTTTGGCGATCAGATGGCGTGGCTATCCGCACAGACTAGTGCAAGCACGGTAGATGGCAATTACCACTCGGCTAGGCGATTGCCAGAGCTTACTTCTAGAGCTGTAGAAAGACTAGAAAATTCAAAATATAGAGGTATTGAAGGAATAGGATCTTTACAACAGTTTCTAACCGTTCCAGAAAAGTTCCATTTAAAATACGTATTCTCTAATGATAAATTTTATGATCCACTACTCTACTTTACTGGCTGGCATCGATTGAGTTTGTTAGAAAATGGAATTACGGTATGGGAAAAAGCAGGAATCGCGCCTTTACCTAGAGTACTGCCTAAAGATGACGTTCCCTTATTTCAAAAATTAATGTGGGGAATCATACCGTTTTCTACCGTTGTAATTTCTTTAATACTTTATCTAGGAACCATGTGGTTTTTTTCTTTTAAAAGGAAAGAAGAACAGCAACTCTTTATTTATGAAAATGGACCTGAAACACGCAAAGGTCAAAAATGGTTGTACCGTATTACTTTATTCTGGATAGGAATCATGATAATACTTACTGCTTTCATGCTTTATGGAATTTATGTAAAAAAAGCAGTCCAACTTACGCCACAAAGTGTCATTACCGCTTACTACGATGCATTAGATTTTAAAGAATTTGAACGTGCGCACTCTTACATTGATCCTGACGCAGCAAAAGATATCTCACAATTCATGCTAGAAATATCTGTCACTGATGGTTTACTGAGTTCTTATGCAAAAATGGATAGCATCGCAGTTACTATTATAGATAACAATGAATTAAAAGCAAATGCAGTTGCACAAATCAAATGGATTACTCCACTCAAGGAAATAAATACTAACCACACGCTTTCCCTAAAAAAGAATAATGGAAAATGGTACATCATTCCAGAAACTATTGATCCCGATATTCCGCCAGATCAGCTCATGTTTGAGAGCAGTACTCGCTTTTACAACCATGGAAAACGTAAAATAACATCTGAGCAAACTTTTCATGAAGATGTTCTTAAACAACCCGTTGTAGAAGTCACTACCGCAAAAATGATACAGCGAGATTCTACCTTTTATATTGTAGGTTCTATTCAAAATGTAGATAACATTCCAGCAGATATTGCAGTTACTGGAGCTTTATATGACAGCGAGAATAATGAACTAGCCCGTTACAACGCACAAGATATTGTTAAACATAAATTACTGGCAAAAGAGACGACTCCTTTCCTGATCCATTTTGAGGTGACTTATGGTGAAGAACAAAACTTTATAATCCCTACTAATTTTGAAGTACAAGTAAAGGCAAATGTTGCTACAACAGATTTATATAAATCAGTTGCGCCTGCTCAATTACACATAGAAGAATCACGATTAAATGGCTTTTTATTTAATCCTAGTATTGAGGCCGCAACTATTCCACAGTTACTAGTAAGTTATTATGATGATTCAAGAGAACTCATCTGGACAGAAGCTGTTTATATAGATGAAAGCGTGCGACCACAGCGTAAAAGGCCTTTTTCTATACCTTTAAATCAAGAGAGATTACCTGTGGTATTATCTAATAGCCTTAAAAACATATCTATAAATGGATTGCCTAATGAAAGTATTTCTAATAAAGTGCATCCTCAAAGAACTACCGCTGGAGATGAAGAGTTTTTAATACCAGTTAAAGGCATGCCATACTCTTTTATATCCATTACCTCTAACGCTTATGTAGGGAATCCACGATGATGAAATTGTATAGACACATAACTATTTTTATCCTTATTGCTGTGACTGCAATACTTTTTTCATGTACTGAAAACAAGGCCATTACAGCAGTATCTATCTCTGAAAATGATTTTAAAATAGAACTTCCTAAAGACCAAATCGTTACCAATAATGGTATTCGAGTACCTTTTACAACCTACGATAAGAAGACTTATTCTTTACTTGATGTTGTGATATCGGGAACTTATGGCACTACCGTTTTAAAAACACAACTTAAAGATGAACAGCTTAGTGTTTACATCCCAAAAGAAATCACGCAACACGCAGGCATGATCGAGTGGGAACTTATGGCGCAACAAAAAACACTACAAAAAGGTACTTTCCAGCTTTTACCCAACTTAAAAAAATTACATGCCATAGAAAACTACGCAGGTCCACGCAGTATCATTGCAAATGATCGCGACTATACCATGCTGGTAAGTATTCCCATAGATCACCTAGACAATCTACTTCCAGACCACACGCCTTTAAAAATGAGCTATCAATTTAAAGGCACTATTACAAATAGTAATAAGCAAATAGAATCAGGATTTGCATGGCAACGTATTCCAGCACCACAATCTACTGGACGCTTAATCACAGGCAGTACCATGGAATCTATATCTTCTAAAGAACTGGTCGTAGATGTTTTTCCAGATATTCCAGTGTCTTTCAACATCACAAAAGACAGCAACCACAACTATGCAGATGGGAACGAACTGATCACCTTAAAAACGGATCAAATAAAAGATCCCTACGGTAACGTTTTGACAGATGGTACTTTGGTCACTTTTTACATTCATGATGATCTAGGTAATACATGGAATACTACCGCTAGTACTGTTAATGGTTACGCTTTCGCGAAAGCGTTACATCCACAATCACCATCTACATGGACCGTAAAAGGAGTTATTACCGGCATGGTAGAAAGTCCAGAATTAGACATCAAATTCCAATCCATTATTGATCAAATTCCGGTTTCAATAGATCAAAACAATACCATAACCATAGGTCCATTAACCAGCTATTTAGGTCAGATCATTCCTGATGGAATTCCTGTTACCTTGAAATTTAAGGACCAAGAAATAACGGTACGGACTAAAAATGGAATGGCTCGACATATTTTTGATCAACAATTCAATGAGTCGGGCAACTATGAAGTAATGATTACAACCTTAGGAAAATCAACCGTAAAACGTATAGAATTAAGGTGAGAAAGAATAAACTACTATATCGATCTTTTATCATTCTTGCGTTTCTAAGCATTAACGCTGGAATTATTTATGGTATTAGTCAGGTTATGGCATACCTCAATACCGGTGCAGATACTTCAAAAATGTTACATCTGGATCTTAAACGTACTAACTATTACGTGCCAGAGGTGAATTGGATTTCTACAACTAATCCTGGAAGACCACTGGAACCTGCAAATCAGCAAAAAATAGAACAAGATTATTTAGACGCATGGTATGTGAAAAACCTAGCCTTAGAAAACAACAATTTTGATGGCATTTATGATCATTATACAAAAAGCGCACGTGAAAAAGTAACCGCTTTAATCCAGTATAATACCAATGAAAACCTACACATAAAGTCCACCACTTTAAGTCATCATATTACTCTAGAATTTTATAGTGCAGACGGTACCATTGCTGTTTTAACCGACAGAAACGTTACTGGAATAGAAAAAATATACCGCAATAATCAATTCCTAAAAGATCAAGAATTTAATGAAGATTACAGGATCATTCTACTCCTAGAAGATGGATTCTGGCGCGTACGTCATTTTGAAAAACTAGCCGTAAACAAAACTGTTACTAATGATAAAACTATTCCGTTAGAAACAGGATTGATTAAGGGAATTAATTATTATCCACAGGAGCATCCATGGGATACCTTTAATGAAAAAGTTGATTCTACTATACTAACTAACGACTTCAACATCATAAAAGATCTAAACTTAAATACGATACGTGTATTTGTAGGATATGATGATTTTGGGAAAGCCACTGTTAATGATATAAAATTAAAAAGACTTGAAACACTATTAGATCATGCACACAAAGCAGATGTGAAAGTGATGATCACCCTTTTTGATTTCTATGGTGATTATGATATGAAAAACTGGACACTCACTAATAAGCACTTAAAAAGTGTCGTATCTCGTGTAAAAGATCATCCAGCGCTTCTTGCTTGGGATATCAAAAACGAACCCAATCTGGATTTTGAAAATCGTGGAGAAGAAAAAGTACTTTCATGGTTATCACAAACGATTAAAGCAGTGAAGAAAATCGATTCCATTCATCCAGTAACTATAGGCTGGTCTAATACTGAGTCTGCTTTAAAATTAGAAAAAGAAGTAGATTTTATCTCCTATCATTATTATGAAGATGTTGATGATTTAAGTGCGGCTCATAAAGCTTTAGAAAATCAAACTGCAAAACCTGTTGTATTACAAGAAATAGGCTTGCCTAGTTATGATGGTTTGTGGACTTTAAATGGAAAAGATCAACAAGATCAAGCAGAATTTTACAAACAACTTCTAGATACCCAAAAAAGAGACCGTATCAACTACCTTTTCTGGACACTATATGATTTTGATAACATCCCAACTGATGTGGCTGGTTCACTGCCATGGCGTAAGAATAAACAGGCGCATTTTGGGATTATCGATGCTACCAGTGTGAAGCCAGCTTATCTATTGATTAAAAATAATTGATAAAATATCGCATTAATACAAAACATGCCAAGAAAAACACTTGGCATGTTGGTTTCAATAAAATTATAAAACTATTTAAGCTACAACAGCCAGTTGTATTTCATTTACCGGTTGATCTTTAAAAGCATTCAAATACATCTTTGTAACCACAGATATAGGTAATTCCGTTGCTGCCTTATAATTAGCTCTTGCTAGTTCATTCCTGTAGGTTTTATTTACGACTAGTTTTTCAATTGCTGTAGCAAGACTTTCCACACTTTCTGGCTCAAAGAATTCACCTTTATAACCTTCTTCTTTTACTAGAATACTTAAATCTCCTAAATCTGGCATGACTACTGCTTTTCCATAACTACCTGCTTGATGCAATACTCCAGAGCTTCCTGTAGTGGACGTGTAAGGAAAAACTACCATGGCACTTTCAGAGAAGATGACAGGTACTTCTTCCTCAGCAACGTAACCTGTAAAAGTGATATTAGATACATGACTATATTGTTGCTTTACATTCTCTAAATAGCCTATGGTATTAGGATTATCTGTTCCTGCAATGACTATTTCTAAGTCGTTACCAGTAGTTTTTCTTACCTGTTCAACAGCTTCAATAAGTTTTTCTACTTTTTTATAAGTCCCAAATTTACCAAAGGTCATTATTTTAAGTGGTCCTTCAGGCAGTTCATAACTAGGTTCTTCTGGAATTTCAAAAGTCCCGTGAGGAATCAACACACAATTTTTTGCATGATACTTTTCTTCTAGAATATCTACATATTTACTAATAGTGAGTACCACTTTATCTGCTTTAAGAATCACACGTGTTAGCATTTCTCCTATAAAATTAAAAACACCCATCTTAATTTTATTACTGGTAAATCCAGCACTAGATAAATCTACCGTTTCCATAATATTATGTAGTAAAACGGTTGTTTTCACTTTCATCAACTTAGTCAACCATGGTGAGAACAATCCTAAGGCTGCAGGGATTTTTTGATCACCAAATTTCATGAACTGCAGGTTATATAACACCATATCTGGTTGAGCAGTTCTGACAGCTTTTGCGATAGAAAACAGATTCGTATAACTATTAAATTTCCAGCAAGGTTTTACGATTACTTGACAACCTTCTTCTTCAAAATCAATTGTTGCATTTGCAGCAGTATCATCTGTAAGTAGAATTAATTCTGTGACTTCTTCATGCTGTCTAAAATGTTTTACTAAATGATATGCGTATTCATTAAGTGTTACTTTACTAGGTGGATATGCAGTTACGATGGCTAATTTCATGATGTAGATATTAATGGTAAGACTTGAATGGTTACTAAGCTGCGATGCGGTAAAAATTAAGCGGACTATTCAATTCTTTATATAATTGAATAGCATCATCTGGAGTTTCTCCATAAAAAAGGAACTCTTGCTCATCAGTCAAACTGTTTTCTAATTTTATAAATTCTCTAAGTATTGATTTTTGATTTGACGTTACGTTGCAAAAATTTACAATCACTCTAGATTCTAACTCTAATAGTCCTTTAAAGAAGTTTACTAACTCTGTAATATGCGAGCTAGACACTGCTCCTTTTAAACAAATTACTCCTTCTATGTTTTTGATTTCTAATGCCATGATGTTTTGTTTTATATGTTCTTGTTGTTATTTAACAGCACAAATATCCAGCTTACTTATGCTGATTTTTAAAAATTACGATGGATCGACATGATGTGTCGGTGAATGATCATTTAACGTCGTTTGTGCTTTTTTAAATCGGTACTGATTATGACAGAAATAAGATATTTGAGCCACCAGTAACGTCGCCATCACATACACTTGTGCCATTACTACTTCAAAAAGGTTATCATGAAATACAATTATAAACATCACTTGTAGCATACCAAAAACGGCTGTAATGATGATAGGTTGATAGCTATCAACAGATAAAAAGTAATACGCAAAAATGTTAGCTAGTGCAAAGAAAGAAGTTGCCAGCGCATACCATCCTAATAGTGGAGCAATACTTCTATACTGCTCGCCAAAAAGGACATCTACCGCAAACTCTGGAAATAAGAACGTAAAACTTACAATCGCTAGTGAAAGTAACAAGATATAACCCAGATACTTTTTTAAAATAGGTACTGCATTTTTTCCTTGCTTACGACTTTCTAGGACTTGTGGTAAAAGCAACATCACAAACATCCACGTCACAAAATAAACGACTCTTCCTATTAAGGCAAGTGACGCATATAAACCAGCTTCATAAGATGGGAAATAATGTTTTACTAATAAAATATCGCTATTGTTACATACGATTTGAGTGAGTTCATAACAGGCAGTGAGTACAAAAAACAGTACTATTCTTTTCCGTTCTTGTTGAGGTAACATCAGTTTTTGCGAGACTTTTAAAGAACCTTTTTGAAAAGGAAATAGACCG
The DNA here is from genome assembly GCA_020630715.1 of Nonlabens sp. Taxonomy (GTDB): domain Bacteria; phylum Bacteroidota; class Bacteroidia; order Flavobacteriales; family Flavobacteriaceae; genus Nonlabens. Next base: position 112,796 of record JAHDIQ010000007.1, on the reverse strand, counting down.
GCGATAAATGAAACAGCTATTGCAATAGAAACCGCATATTCTGACGGTAGATCAAATAGAATTAAGAGAGTAAAAGTGAGTAACAATCGTGATAGCATTTCTAGCTGGTAGGTCATAGCAAGATTCCCGAATTTGCTTTCACCTTGTAAAATTCCTCGATTCACACTCATGATAAAATAGAGCGGTATCGCCAGTCCAAAAGCGATAAACATTCCAGAAGATTTCGTTTGAAAAACGGCTTGTAACTCAGCGGCAAAAAACACCGTTGCTGTGCCTATAAAAAGCCCAGTACTTACACCATATTTATAAACTCTGGAGATAAAACCTTCTCTTTCTTCTTGCCCTAATTCTACCGTAAATTTTGTGACGGTTAATTGAAAAGTCATGGCTATAAAAGAAAGTACTAGCAGTAAGGTGATCAATATGGCAGCATCTGCAAATTGTGTAGGACCTAAAAAACGACCTAATAATAAATTATATAAATAATTTCCGCCATTCACCACAAAAGCGCTTAACATGAACAATTGTTCCTGTGAAAAAGTGTTTTTTATTTTATGTGCAATGGCATTCATGGTTCTAGTTTATAGAAGTTATTAATTGCACAACACCTCTATTTATTCTTTTGTGAACTATTTGTAAATGAGAGGATTCTGTTGCTGCTCTAGTCGTATGAACTACTCTTAATACGTCATCATTCTTTATAATCGTTAATTGCATCGCTTTTCTATTTTTTTAATTACGATGCAAATATGAGGTCATATTCAAGTTGCTTTTGGAGTATTTCGACGAGATGAAATATGCTGTAGACGAGTGGTAAGAAATCGTCTTTTAAGTTAAAAATGAGGTTGATGTGAATTACGCTTTCGCGAAAGCGTAACTACCACTACCCTATTGCGTCAATACCAGCCTTATCAAAAAGAACAACTTTTTACGATACTACATAACCAACTGACGCTATCCTAAAACGAACCTCTTTGAATCGACCAAATGTATAGTCCAATGGTAGATAGCCACAGATTAGTGCGGCTTTATGTGGTTATAACTTGCACTTGTAAATAATCACACCATGAAAAAGTTAGTTTTCCTTATTACTGTATTAATCAGCGCGACGTCTTACGGACAAGATATGAGCGATGGTTTTACCTTTCTTGAAACTGGAAAATACAGCGACGCACAAGATTTTTTTGCAAATATTCTGGAAGATTATCCTACTAATAAAACAGCAAGATTGTGCTATGGCCGTGCTTTAGGACTTAACGGCCAGACTGCTCAAGCAAAAGAACTTTTTATAAAACTACAAGCAGATTTCCCTACAGACTTTGAAGTTTCCTTAAACCTAGCCGAATCACTTTTGTGGAATAAAGATTATGAAGATGCAAAAACTAAGTATGTGAATTTGGTGCAACAAGATTCGACTAGTTTTCCTGCAACTTTAGGTTATGCTAACACCTTATCTAACCTAAAAGACTATGACAATGCCTTATTATATGTTAATAAAGCACTAGAGATTTTGCCTGCAAATGCAAATGCTATGGTTTCTAGAAAATACATGAGGTTAGGAAAAGTAAGTCAGGTTTTGGTTTTTCAAGATTATGAGACTGCCATTGCGTTATTAGAACAAAATTTACAAGATTTTCCAAATGATGGTGACTCTGCTATGTCACTGGCAAACGTTTACATAACAAGTAAGGATTATGAAAAAGCAAATGCAATTTATAATAGTTTAGAGAATCAAGTTACGGGACTGATAGGGCAATCTCTAGTATCACATCTTATGCGTGACGATAAAAAAGCACTGAAACTTGCAACTATAGCCACTAATTTAGTACAATTTGATTCCATAAAAAACATTGATAGCCAGGAACGTTATGTGCAAGCATTGATCTGGAATGGAAAATACAAGCAAGCAAGAACTCGTATAGATTCATTAACCACACAATTAGGAGCTCATAGCCGTATCGTAGCATTAAGCGCATCACTTTCTATGTACACTGGGAAAATCGACAAAGGAATCGATTATTATAAAACCATTCTTGTAAAGGATAGTACTTCTTTTAACGGTAATCTAGGAATTGCAAATGCCTATCGTGGACAGGGAAATCTAGCTAAAGCGTATGAATATGCGCAAAAAACATTGAACTATTATCCAGAACAAAAAGATGCTAAAGCATTAATCGCAACTATAGACAACCAGTTAACACCATCTGTAAATACTACGGCAGCTTACACTAAAGATAATGGAGATAATGAAGCTTATGGCGTTCATGTAAATGCTACCATACCATTTTCTGACAGATTCACCACCAGTCTTAATTACAGTTATAGAACGACCGAGAATATGAATCAAGGAAATATGGCAAATAATACCAACATATCAGTAGGCGCAAAATATAGAATCCATAACAACACCTGGATTGAAAACACCATAGGTTTTACTAAAGCAAATGCAGACGTGAATAGCTATACAGATGTAAACGGTTCCTTGTTTTTAAAGACCCAACCATTTGCCTTACAACATCTAGAAATAGGCTACAGTCGTGAACTGCAAAATTTTAATGCAGCACTTATTGATGAAAAAATCTTTTTGAATAACTACATGCTTAATTACAATATGGGAACCACCTTTAACTTAGGATGGTACACCAGTTTAATGCGTACTGAACAAACTGATGGGAATTCTAGAAACTTACTATTCACATCACTATACTACACCTTTACAAAGTCTCCAGCTTTAAAAGGCGGCATTAATTACCAGTATTTAAGTTATGCCCAGCAAATTCCTGAGCAATACTTTAGCCCGAGTCGTTATCAAGCGATTGAGGCTTTTCTAGACCTCAACGGATCTTCTGGGAAATGGAGTTATAATGCAAATGTGGCAGGCGGTTATCAACTGGTAGAAAAAGATGATGCTACCACATTGCTAAGAGCAGAAACTAGAGTAACATACAGCTTCTCACTTAGGTTACAATTAGGTGCTTATGGAAAATACAGTAACATCGCCAGCGCCACAGCAACAGGTTTTGAGTTTACTGAAGTAGGTTTTAATTTAAGATTACTGATAGGGAAAGGGAAGTTGTTTGAGTTTTAAAAAATTAAAAAGACTAAGATTTTCTTATTACAACTAAAAAACTACAACAAATTCAATCGACGCATTAATTCTGGTCTGTTAGACCTACTGATAGGGATGACATTTTTTGCAATTAAGACACTATTATCTTCTATGTCGATAATTCGCTTAATATTGATAATATAAGACCTGTGTATTTTTAAGAAAATAGAGTCTGGTAGTTTTTCTTCTATTTTCTTTAATGTAGAATGTACAGTGTAGTTTTTATGTTCTGTTTTGATAAGAATATAATCACCTTTTGCCTCAATTAAATAGATATCTTCAAATTCTATTTTTACTAACCTGCGATCTATATTTACGTAAAGCTCTTTTTCTTTAAGAGTTGAACTTGGGACAGCAGGCACTGGAGTAGGCTGTGGTTTTATGAGCTTTTCTTTTTGTGCTTTTTGTACGGCTTTTAAAAATCTAGGAAAAGTAATAGGTTTGAGAAGGTAATCCACGATACAATCATACCCAAACGCCTCAATAGCAAAGTTTTTATCTGATGTAGTTAAGACTATTTTAGGCGGATTTTTAAGGGTTTCTATAAAGTCAAAACCACTAAAATCTGGCATGTGTATATCTAGAAAGATGAGATCTATATCATTTTTATTAAGGAATTTCATAGCGCTAATGGCATTAGGAAATTCTTCAATTAAGTCTAAATCATCTACTTGACTACACAAATGCGCCACTATAGTTCTAGCAGCAGCCTCATCATCTATTATTATACAATTCAACGGTTAACGATTTTAAAGCAAGTTACATATTATAAATCATTTACAAAACTCTCACATCGGCGTAATAAATTATCAAATTCATTTTTAAGAGTACTTTTTCCTTGATTCAATTCTGCCTCATAATCTATGGCAGTTTGATAGCCTTGAACTATTCCTAAAATTCCTAGTTTATGCTTTAACTTATGTACGTTTTCTGCCGCTTTCGCGAAAGCGGAATTATTATAATTTTCAAAGTACAATTGCATTTCTTGTGGTAATTCTTCTTTCACCACAGCGAGTAATTTATTTTTAAAAGCCTCATCTCCGGCAGCAAGTTCATTTACGTAATCTAAATTAGGCTGTTCCATAAATTATGGTGTTTTAGGAAATGTGAAGTAAAATGAGGTGCCTTCACCTGGCTTACTTTCTAGCCAAATACGTCCATTGTATAAGTCAACAATTTTTTTAACAATGGAAAGTCCTATTCCCGTAGAGTCTTCTCGTTTATCTAAAGATTGAAATATTTCAAATATTTTATGATGGTATTCTTTATCGATTCCTATCCCATTATCCCTTACTATAAAAGTGTATTGATCAATATCATCTACAAAATCTACTTCTATAAGCCCTTTTTCTTTATCGTTGTAATGTATGGCGTTGCTAATAAGATTTTGAAATAATTGCTGAATTTTAACTTGATCTGCCACTATAACTGGTAAGTTTTTTACAACTTTAAATTCAATATGTTCTGGAAAATGTAATAAGGTAACAATATCTTCCATAACAACATTTAAATCTACGTGGTTTTGCGCCTCAACATCATTAACAATGCTAGAGTATTCTAAAACATCTGATATGAGTTGTTCCATTTTTTCTAAAGTGGCATCAATTAAATCAAAATTGGTTTGAGTATCTATAGAGAAATTACCTTGGTTATCGTCTTTAATCCAGTTTACCAAAGCATTGATACTGCGTAATGGAGATTTTAAATCATGTGAAACTACATGCGCATATTCCTGTAATTCATCATTACTCTTCTCTAGTTTGTGGAGTAAGTTTTCTTTTTGCAATTGCAAGTTCTTAAACTCTGTTATATCCAGATGGATTCCTATTGAACCTATAACATTACCATTGATGTTATAGTTAGGTGCTCCACTAACTAGCCAGTATCTAACGGCTCCATTTTTAGTATGCACTTTGATTTCGTAGGAATTTGAAATTCCTTTAAAACGTTTTTCCGTTTCTGCTGAAAAGATATCGTGATGCTCTGGTGCAAGAAGCATCTCTTTACCTTTTTTTCCTATTAATTCTTCTTTAGAATAGCCTGACATTTTTTCTAGACTGTGGTTCACCATAATGATTTTATCATCGGTGTCTACTTCTATAAGTCCTAGGTTCATGTTTGCAATAATGCTGCTATACTTCTGCCGTTCTGCTTCAATTACTTCACGATACCTTCTTTTAAGTGTAACATCACGATACGTCCATAAATGCCCTTTATAAATTCCATCTTCATAAATAGGAATAAAATCTCTTTCTAGAATAGTTCCATCAATCATTTGTAGTTCATCAGATAGCACTTGCTTCTTTTCTTGAGTTAAATGATTAATACGTTCTACAAACGCTTCTGGGTTTTCAAACAGTTGTTTACTTTGTTCTGCAGCGTTTGCACAATCCATCCCTATCATTTGTGAAGGATCGACTGGAATTTTAAAAAACTCACAAAACCTATTATTTGTTACCACTACCTTACGGTTCTCATCTTCTAGTAAAACAGCACTGTGCAAGTTGCTGATTAATGTGGATAGCCTATTTTGAGATTCAATGAGATCTTGTTGAACCGCTTTTTCTTCTGTGATATCTCTAACGATACCTTGTGCTGCAACAGGCTGATTTTTTCCGTTATAAATGACGCTGGCATTAATGTGAACTAATCGAGTAGAACCATTTGCAACCTTTATTTTTACCTGAAAATCAGTAATAAATCCATCCTCAGAAAATTTCTTAAAGTTAGAGAGTACCCTATCATATTCTTCTGAGATAACTAGGGAAAGTAAATTTATTTTTTCTTCTTGCTCGTAACCTAATAAAGTTTGTGCAGCATCATTCATTCTAAGAACATTACCTGAAAGATCCATGACTACATACGCATCGACTATATTGCCAAAAACACCTTTAAGTTCTGATGTTCTGGTTTGTAATAATTCTTCTAATTTTTGATTAGATATTTCTAATTCTTGAGTCTTATAGTAAAGTTCTCTGGACTTTTTTTCCAGAATGCTTTCTGCTTCCTTGCGTGCAGCTTTTTCTCTAGCTAGTGCTCGTTGATATACTTGAATCTTATCATCATCCATGAGCCGCAATACTGAATTTCACCTCGGTACCATCTTCCTGGATATTTTCTACTAAAATGGTAGCCTTCTTATTAAAATACTCAAAGGTTTTATTCATAAGTCCTTTTCCAAAGTAAGACATTGCTCTACTAGACTTATAAATCATGACAAGATTATTTTCTGTTTTCTCAATAACAGTAAATGTAGGCAACTCGGCATCTGGATAAATTTTACGCACCTCTACATGAATGTGATTTTCTATGGAGGATATCATTTCTATAGGGTCTTTAAACTCTTTTAAAAAATAAGAATAACTTTTTTCTACAACGCTAAAGAAATGTTCTCCATAAACCAGTAATAGTTCATTAATTTCAATACCTGTCTCCTTATTGAGGTTAGTAAGAAGACTTAACATCTCTGAAAAACTGTAGGTACCTACATCAGTATAAGCTCCATTAGACGGTAAATTTGAATTAGTTACAATGGTATCTACCATCATTAATCCAAATTTTTCTTCAACTAGATCTAAAAACTCTGTAAATACAATTCCTTTCATTACGCTTTAATTAATTCATTCATACTCCAGTATTCCAAAGCTACGCTTATTTTTTTAACATAATCATCGTATTTTAATGGCTTAATAATGTAACCAGCAACACCTATTTGATAACAAGCTAATACGTCTTTACGATTGTTAGAAGTGGTTAAAATAATTGTAGGAATGTATCTTAAAACTTCATCTTTTTTTAAAATTTTTAAAAATTCCAATCCGTTAACTTTAGGCATATTTAGATCTAAAAAAATGACATCTGGAACATCAGAATTATTTTGTAATCTTAGTAATGCTTCTTCTCCGTTATGAGCTTCTAGCAATTCATGGTCTAATTCGAGCTTATTCATAGCTCTTTTAAGCTTCATTATTTCTATAGCATCATCTTCAATAAGAAGCACTTTTAATTTTAATGTATCCAATATTTTTTATTTAACCAACAATCAAAGATGAGTAATTCAGCATTTTTAAAAATATAAGTTAGATAAATCTATGGTTTAGTGTCGACGAATAACCGTTAAGTGACGACGGATGGTATTTTAGCTTTAATAAAGTAATATGCCACTATTTAGATTTGAAGTTGACAGATTCCGCTTTCGCGAAAGCGAAATTAAATCATCTTACACTCTTTCATAATCACCGTAAATTACTAAAGATGACATATAATTGAAGTTAATTTCTAATCAAGGACAGTTGAGCTATAAGTTCATCTCTAGCATCACTATCTTCCTGACTCAATGGCAACTGATTTGCATTGAGAAGATTAGGATTTTCTAAAGGATTATTGCTTAGATTAAACAAGAATTCTGTACCATCATCATAAAATATGTACTTGTGTGTCGCATTTCTAATGGTATAATCAGGTGTTGCGACAGCACCACGTTCGGCGTAAACATAGTTTCTAGGGCTAGTTTGAGAATTAGAGGCGAGTAGTTCTTTAAAGCTCTTACTATCATGAATAGTCGATAAATTATCGCCAGTTAATTCTATGATGGTAGCAAATAAATCTGTGGTATTTAAAAGTGCATTTTCAACCGTATTTACTCGGGTTACGTTCTTCCCAGAGATAATCATAGGCACATTAATACCACCTTGAAACAATGATCCTTTAGCTCTATTACTGTTATATTCTTGCACTACTTGACCTGGTGATCCGTTATCTCCTATAAAGATAATCACAGTATTCTCACGTTCTTCAATGGTCATAGCATCTAATAATCTTCCCATTTCTGTATCCATAGCCTCTAGCATAGCTAGATAATATGGTAATGGATTTGCATCAATACTGGCTTGATCTGTAGGTAGATTTCCTTGAGTATGTAGATTTGCTGGTGGCAAATGAAATGGAGTATGCGGTGCGTTATAGGCTAACCATAAAAACCATGGCTCGTTTTCTGGTTGTTCATCTAACCAGTCGATAGCAAGATCTGTAAACTGTGTTGTAGTATAAGTAGTGGAATTTGTGGTCTGTCCATTTTGTGTAAAATTCCAGTTAGAATAATCTGCTACCGTACCGCTTAAAAAACCTGCATACTCACCTACCCCAAAATCTATAGGATGTGTGGTATTATTGTTGGTTAAATGCCATTTTCCAAAAACTGCGGTATTATAACCATTAATGGATCGCTGTAAGGCTGTTTCTGTAAGTGGCATCTCATCACCTACTTCAGTAACACCAGTTCTAAATCCATATTTACCCGTGATGATAGAACCTCTGGTAGGAGTACATGTAGGATTAGACCATAAATTATTAAATCTAATTCCAGAACTACTTAATGATTCTAAAACAGGCATGTTGGGCTTCTGACTACCTATTGCATATCCTGGCGTAGCATCTAGTCCCATATCATCTGCTATGATTAAAAGTATATTTGTTTTCTGACTTGCTAAATCATCTTGTGCATCATCGTCTTTATTAGAACAAGAACTGATAAAAAACAAGGGTAAAATCAGCAGATAGAGTGAATTAAGTTTCATAGAAGATTGGTTTTGTTCTTTTTAGTAGGACTTTAGCAATAAGGCAAAGTTTAAAATCATAGATTATGATGATAACACCTCACTAACCATTACAAAATGACTAATGCTTCCACCTAAAACAAATAGGTGCCAGATCACGTGATTGAAATAGAGTTTATTACAAGCGTAAAAAACAATTCCCACCGTAAAGAAAACACCACCAGCAGCTAGCCAAAATATCATCGCATCTGTAAACAAAGTTTGTACACTTTCTATGTCTAGAACAATAAGCCATCCCATCGCCAGATACAATAAAGATGAAAAAGCCTCATACTTACCGGTAAAAAATAACTTCCAGATAATACCAAATAGTGCAATGCCCCAAACCGCATAAAGAATAGTCCAGCCATTACTATCAGGTAACATGAGTAAACACATAGGCGTATAAGTACCAGCGATAGAAATATAAATAGCAATATGATCCAGCTTGCGCAACATATCTTTACGCGATCCTACAGCAACCCAATGGTAGTAAGTAGATGCAAAATAGAGAAAGATCTGTGAGAATGCATAAACAGCAATAGAAACGCCTAAGTATTCTTGGTTATTAGCTGCACTAATTTGATACAAATAAAACGCACCAAAAATAGCCAGTATAAATCCAAAACCATGCGTAATGACATTCCACTTTTCTTCTTGTGGTGATTGTGCTCTAGCCATGTAGCGATAAATTCATCATTTCCTGACGGGCGATTTCATATTCTGTAACCATGTCGTTCACCACTTGTGCTGCCGGAACAATATCATCAATTAATCCGGAAACTTGACCTATTTCTAGTTCGCCTTCTATAAGATCACCTTCAAACATTCCTTTTTTTGCACGAGCGCGACCTAATAATTCTTTCAGGTCTTCCTTACTAGGACCAGTAGCATATAAGTCCTGCACATCTTGCCAAAACTTATTGCGTATCAATCGTACTGGTGCTAATTCTTTAAGCGTTAAATGTGTATCACCTTCTTTGGCATCCACTACGGCATTTTTAAAAGCGAGATGACTACTTGCTTCATGCGTTGCTACAAATCTACTTCCTACTTGTACACCATCTGCACCTAGCGTCATTGCAGCCAGCATAGCTCTACCAGTTGCGATTCCACCAGCAGCGATTAACGGAACTTCCAGCTCTTTTTTCACCATAGGAATTAAGGTCATCGTTGTCGTTTCCTCACGACCATTATGTCCACCAGCTTCAAAACCTTCTGCAACCACGGCATCTACTCCAGCATCTTGCGCTTTTAAAGCAAATTTTACTGAACTTACTACATGAGCTACTTTAATCCCGTGATCCTTTAATCGCTGCGTATAGGTTTTAGGATTACCAGCACTGGTAAAAACGATAGGAACTTTGTATTCAATGATCATATCGATAATTTCCTCAATGTTAGGATATAACATAGGTACATTAACACCATAAGGTTGATCTGTTGCAGTAGCGATTTTCTCTAGATGTTCTTTTAAAATATGTGGATACATAGATCCAGCGCCTATAAGACCTAAACCGCCTGCATTACTTACAGCACTTGCTAATTTGTAACCACTTGCCCATATCATGCCGCCTTGAACGATAGGATATTTAATATTAAATAGATCTGTGATGCGGTTGTTCATTGTTACTTATTTATTGATGATGCATTTAGTACTTACGCTTTCGCGAAAGCGAAATTCTAAAACCATTAAACTCCTAATTTTAATGTCAGGTAGAGAGCAGTCGAGACCTAAATAAAGCATCTCCTCGACCGCAGTCTGCCTGCCGGCAAAGGCAGGTCGAGAGCTTTCTGACACAACTATAATTCGACCTAATCAACAAACAATTTCTTCTTACGCAGTTCAAAATTCTGTCCTAGGTATACTTTACGTACGACTTCATCCTCGGCAAGTTCTTCTGGACTACCATGTTTTAAGATGTTTCCTTCAAACATGAGATACGTACGATCTGTAATCGCTAGGGTTTCTTGAACATTGTGATCTGTAATTAAAATACCGATGTTCTTTTTTGTCAATTGCGCCACAATACGCTGTATATCTTCTACCGCAACTGGATCTACACCTGCAAAAGGTTCATCTAATAGTATAAAATTAGGGTCTGTAGCGAGTGCACGAGCGATCTCTGTACGACGACGTTCACCACCAGAAAGTAAATCTCCTCGTAGATGTTTACGACTGGTTAAACTAAATTCCTCTAGCAACTCTGCACAACGATCTTTTTGATCTTTTTTAGAAAGCTTAGTAAGTTGAAGCACGCCCATGATATTTTCTTCAATCGATAGTTTTCTAAAAACTGATGCTTCTTGTGCCAGGTATCCAATACCGTTTTGAGCACGTTTATACATAGGATAGGTAGTAATATTAGTGTCATTTAAAAACACCTTACCATCTGTAGGCTTTACTAATCCTACCATCATGTAAAACGAAGTCGTTTTACCAGCACCGTTAGGACCTAATAGACCTACAATTTCGCCTTGGTTCACCTCTAGTGATATTCCTTTTACTACTGGTCTTCCTTTATAGGATTTTTTAAGATTTTCTGCTCGTAATTGTTGCATAAAACAAAGATAGTGAGTTTATAAGTTTGTTAGTCTTTGGGTTGGTGAGTTTTTGAGTCTTTGAGTCTTTGAGTTTTGGGTTTTGATTTTGATTTTGATTTTGATTTTGATTTTGATTTTGATTTTCTAAATTAAATAGAATCGTTTTTATAAAACACTTTATGTTGTATTGTTAATAACCTCAGTTCATTAATAACAGTCGCTCATTCTCGACTGTCGCTCGAATTGAAATAAAAAGTCTTAATTGTTTCATTAAGTCCTATTTTTCATCATAATAACTATCAAACAACATACTAATAGAATCTCGTAACTTTGTTTCTATTAATTCAACTGACAACTGACAACTGACAACTGACGACTGACGACTGACGACTGTTAACTGAAAACTGAAAACTGAAAATCAAAATGGCTCTTCCCAGATTCTTATTAGGCGATAACGCTCACTATCCAGATGATATTTTTGTAATACATCTAGAATATCCCAGATTTGTGATTAATTTAAAAGATGATCATATCGAGTTCTTGGAAGAAATCGATAAAAAAGACAAGGAAGACCTCGCCGAAGAAACAAAGAATCTCATTGAAGAAGCGAGTCGTTTCTATGATGAACAATGTGCGATTTACGATAAGGAATAATGGATCGTATCAAACAATTAGATTGGGATATCATGATCTTGCTCAACGACTGGGGCAATGATACGGTGGATCTTATTTTTAATATTATTACTCATAAATTTTATGCGATTCCGCTTTATGTGGTGCTTTTGTTTATTCTGTACAAAAAACTGAATCGCAAGGAATTGATCATTGCTATAGTAACAATTGCAATCATGATTACTATAAGTGATCAACTTGCGATGTTGTTTAAAAATACACTGGTACAACGCTTACGACCATTCCGTGAGCCAGCGCTAGATGGACTCATTTCTAAAGTAGGAAAAAGCGGTGGCACTTATGGTTATTATAGTGGTCACGCCAGCAGCGCATTTGCCCTAGCTGTATATTTATGGCATCATTTTAAAGCTAGCCATCGTAATTTGGGATATTTCATGTTTTTCTGGGCAGCACTAGTAGCTTATAGTCGTGTTTATTTAGGTGTTCACTATCCAGCAGATATTCTCACAGGCGCGATCGCAGGTAGTATTATCGGGTGGTTATGTTTTAAACTGTATAGGTATTTAGAATTTCGCTTCCGCGAAAGCGAAACACCTCAACCCTAAAGTGTTACTTTAAAATCAGTAATGAAAAAAGAATTCCTTTTTCACGTAACCACCGCATGGAATTATGGTGAATTGCCTAATCCTAAAAGTCACTTATCAAAAGTAGATGGTCGTGATGAACTCGTGATATCTGCAGCACGTGAATTCAAAGGTGATGACCAGCATCACAATCCAGAAGATTTGTTATTGCGTGCGCTTTCTTCCTGTCATATGATGTCATATTTCTATATATGCCAGCAACATGATATTGAGTTATTGAATTACACAGATCGAGCAACTGGAACGCTTAGCTTACGAGAGGATAACAGCGGTGGATTTTCTAAAGTAACCTTGAATCCAGAAGTCACGCTTAAAGATCCATCTCAAGAATCACTCGCTATGTCGTTGCATAAAAAAGCGCACGAGTTGTGTTTTATTGCAAATTCCGTTAGTTTTCCTGTGATCATAAATAGTATTTTCAATTAATTTTAAGAGGTTGTTAAACTTTTTAACAATTTGTTAGTCCTAGTGTAATACAAACAGTGAGAACTCTCACCCTAATTCCACATTTATGTTTTCTAAAGGAAAAAAACAGCTTTTAAGCTATCTAGGACTTTCAGGTCTATTAATCATGTCAATAATCGCATGTCAATCTAATGATGATGATGGTGGCAACAACACAGATGATGGTGATGGAGGAACTATCGAATTACATGCAGCCTTTAATGATTTTGACGATGATAATGTTACCGTGATGGTATCAGGTTCTAATTTTGTGATTGAATCTAACGGTTTACCTAATCACACCTCACCATATTGGTCTTCTACTACACCTCGTTTGGGAACTCCTGCTTCAGGCTCAGATCACCCATTATTTGTTGCTCCTACGGTTACAAGTTTTACAGAAATGGCTCCTGGAAATATAGATGATTTTAATGGTTCTTACAGTCTCACAGTTCCAGCGTTACCTAGTTTAGCTTCTAGTTCTTCTGCTACTGGATTAGGCCCGATAGGAATAGCAGTTAGCGGTTCTATGATTTATAATGATGAAGAAGGTCCTAATGTACCATTAGATAACGCAGTAGGATCTTTAGATTACACCGCAGCACATACAGGACCGCAAAGCTACCATTACCATTTAGAACCTAAAGCATGGTCTGATGATGATACTGCATTAATAGGTATTATAGCAGATGGTCACTTTATTTACGGTAGAAAATGTAACTCAACGGGAACCTACCCTACAGATTTAGATGCTTCTGGTGGTCATACATCTACAACACAACATACAGCTGATCCAGAATATCACTATCACATAGAAAACACCACCTATTTAAATCAATATTACATCATATTTCCTGGAAATTATCAAGGCACGCCTAGCAACATACAGTAAATTCTATTTCCTTCTAGTAATGCTAGCAGGATGTAAAGAAGTAGTTCATGTAGAAAAACAACCAAATAGCAATACCATTGTGGAAGTTTTAAAGTCTGAACTACTTTTAAAACCTAATGAAGGGCTCATCTATTATAATAATGAGCCTTTCACTGGTTATAGTATTCAGTATTATCTAAATAACCAGTTGTCAGAAAAAATTGAATACCATAACGGACTGCGCAACGGTCTTTTAGAAAAGTGGTTTCATAATGGCACTAAAAGTTATGAAGCTGCATATTATGAAGGTATTCAAAATGGTACTGCGATAAGCTGGTGGAATAATGGAAATAAAAGGTCTGAATCGAACTATGAAAATGGAATAGCTCAAGGAAAACAATTTCAATGGTATGCCAGCGGTGCGATTTTCAAAGAAATTCACCTTTTAAACGGTAAAGAGAACGGTATGCAACGCTCCTATCGTGAAAACGGTAAATTATATAATAACTATGAAGCAAAAAACGGAAGAATCTTTGGTCTTAAACGCTCTAAATTATGCTATTCCCTTGACAACCAAAAAGTGGTTACTGATAGTATCTAGTCTTTTCCTGCTTAGCAGTTGTAATGATTCAAAAACTACTACAGTAGAAAAAGAAGCTACTAGTAGAGTAAATCAATTGCCTTATTATAATGATGCATTTTTCACGCCGCACTGGTTTGAAACAGCTAATGATTCTCTTAAGGATTTTCATAAAATTCCTGATTATAGTTTTACAAATCAACTAGGTGCAACTATTGATCAAAACACTTTTAAAGATAAAATTTATATTACAGATTTTTTCTTCACAACCTGTCCCGGAATTTGTCCACAAATGACATTAAGCATGACTGAACTGCAAGCTGAATTTGCAGATGATGCTGATATTCTTTTACTTTCACATTCTGTGACTCCAGACTTTGATACGCCAGAAATTTTAAATAATTATGCAGATCGTAATAACGTGCATCCAGAAAAATGGCATTTAGTTACTGGTGATAAAGATCAGATTTATAACCTAGGTCGTAATTATTATTTTGTAGAAGAAGATTTAGGTATTAAAAAAGATAAAGACGATTTTTTACACACAGAAAACTTTGTGCTTATTGATAAAAACAAACACATTCGCGGTATCTACAATGGTCTCAATAAAAGTTCTGTAAAACAACTTATAGCAGATGTAAGAACCCTGCAAAAAGAAGGATAGCATGCTTATTCATAAATACAGAATAGTTAATTCCACATTATTTTATTTTAGAAATTATTTAAATTTCAGAAAGTAACAATTATTGCAAATAAAATGTAACTCTACTGCTTCAATATGTCATTTACAATCTTAAGATGATGCCTAGAATGAACTCTTAAGAATTTTTTGATTTTACGTTTATTCAAATTTGCCAAAACTGCATGCTTGTAAAAATTATTTTTTTCTAAATCACTCCAACCTGCGATACTTTTTCTAGCTTTTTTAAGTTCAGATAGAATTTGATCTTTTTTAATATCATAAGATGGATTTACCTTATCAGGTGCGGTGACTTTGTTACGTGGGATTTTATTAAATAAGGAAATATACATCCATTGTCGATTTGTCTTTGAATTGTAATCTTCAGGGTTTGAATTTTCTGCTTCCTTTAGGACACCATTAATAACCTTTAAAGAATGATATAAATGCCACTTAACAGGTGCTTCAGACACCTCTAAATTTGCGTTATCCATATCAGCTAGATAAAACTCTATTTGGTTTAATTCTTTATTCAGGTTTAATTCTTGCGCGTTTAACTTTGAAGAATTACACGTAATTAACACTAGAACTAATAAATAAGATGCTCTCAAGAATTGACGTGTTAATTTATGGAAAGCATAACGGGTGGAATATGAAAAGTTAATCATCGTTGGTTTTATTAGATTCTTTAATGAAAGATATCTAATACTTAATAATGTTACAGTTTGATTTTACAACCCTAATAATTGATCCACCGTATTTGCCGTAACGCTATGGTAATTAGGTCTAGCAGTTTTGTAAATAGCCAGTGCTTCCTCTTTTCGTTCCGCTTTTGCGAAAGCATTAAATAAAGTAGTCACATACCAGCGACGTCCTACGGTATTTAAGAAGTCTGCTATTTTTGAATCTACCTTGTTACCATGATAGCCATTTAGAATAGACTGCTCATACCATACCATCGTGATGTAGGAGTTTGTGGATGTCGTTAGGTTAAAGGTGTCATCTAGTTGTTGCATTTGTGCGATAGAAATATCCTCAGGAAAATTGCGTATGAAGTGCACCCATTCTTGTGGTGTCCAGTTTTGAGTGATGGAAGTATTGATCTTATTTGTGGCTAGAAATGTTTCTAAGGTTTTCTCTACGTTACTAAAGGCATCAGATTCTATGACAGCGGCATTTGCAGGAACTCCAGGCTGGTAAATCCATTCCTCTGTATTGAAAGTGATACCATTTTTATCTAGTAAATTCTCATTGAGATAGGTGATGAAATCCTCTGTATTTGTGGTAGAGAACGCATTCTTCTTAAAATAAGATTTTAGGAATGCATCCATCTCTTCACGTCCTACAGTTTCTTCTAGCGTGCGTAAGAATAAATACCCTTTATCATAGGCAACGCTGTTCATTCCATCATCTGGATTGCGACCTTTTAAATCTAGTTTTAGCTTAGTGTCGTTAGGAGATTCTTTTAACGCTTCTAGTTCATCTTCCAAATCCTGACGACCTATTAGCGCTAGCATATTTGCACGTTCTTTACCATACAAAGCTTCCATAATGCGGATTTCAAAATACACGGTAAAACCTTCATTTAACCAGAAGTCATTCCACGTGGCATTTGTCACTAAATTTCCTGACCAGGAATGAGCCAACTCATGCGCTACGAGTGATGTCAAGCTTTTATCACCTGCAATCACCGTAGGCGTTGCAAAAGTCAATCGCGGATTCTCCATACCGCCAAAAGGAAAACTAGGTGGCAACACAATCACATCAAATTGATCCCAATCGTAATCGCCGTACAAATCCTCTGCCGCGACCACCATTTTCTCCATATCAGAAAACTCTGTGTGGACTTTATCCAGCATAGATCTTTCCGCATAAACACCTGTACGATTGCTTATGGCTTTATATTCTATATCACCTACAGCCAGTGCGATTAAATAGGCAGGTATCCGTTGTTTCATTTTGAAATTATAAACACCATTTTCGTTCTTTTCCTTAGGATTCTCTGCACTCATCACTGCCATAAGCTCTAGAGGTACTTTTACGGTAGCATCATAAGTAATCCTAATTTGCGGACTATCCTGAATAGGAATCCAGGTACGTGTTAAAATCGCTTGACCTTGTGTAAATAGAAACGGATTTGTCTTATCTGCTGTTTGTTGTGCATTGAGCCATTGTAGGGCTTCGGTTTTTGCAGTGGTTTTATAGCTTACAGCTATTTGATTTGTGTCTTCTTGTATTTGAATAGTTAATGGTTGTCCTAAGGCTTCATCAAATTTTCCTAACTCAAAAGTAGTAGACTCACCATTTGCCGTTACGTTCTCAATTTCTAGAAACTTACTATCTAATATTATTTGAGACGCTCCAGAATTCTCAATATCATAAGTTGCTGTACCGCTAATGATTTGGCTTTCAAAATCCACATCAATATCTAAATCCAGATGCGTGATTACCGCATCATTGGGTTGTGCGTAGGAATGAGGTTCTTCTATATAGGTTTTTGATGGTGTGGTTTCTTTTTTGGCCGTTTCACAACTAGTTAGAGTGAATAGAATTGCTAGTATGAGGAAAATGGTGTTTTTCATTTTTGGAATTTTTTATACTTATGTCGCATTGCAAACGCTGGGTTAGGTTTCACGCGTTGCAAACGCGCGGGACGTTATTATTCGTGATTTGTTTTAAACCTAAGTTTGGTAAGTTCTCCAACTTCATCTCGTTTTAAAAATTCTTTGTCTGTTTCATACATTTCTCTCCACATAGAACATAAACGTCTTGATTTTAAATCTTTGGTAAAAATTGATTGCAACATATTTTGATCCAAATACCAGTAATTTTTTGAATTATTAATTCGTTGATTAATAAAGTCGTGGACATTACATGCTTGTTTTAATAATACAACGACTTCGTTCCAATTTAAATTATGGGAATCTCTAGTAGATAGCAAATGACCTACATACTCGTTTCGAATATCCAAAATCTTAAGCTCTTCAAACATTTTTTTTGCAGGGCTTAAAATTTGGTTGAATTCTCTTATAATTATTTCATTTTTTGAACTTCCATTAACTAAAATTCGTTTGATTTCATTAAATGAATAATGTTCTTTGTGATGAAAAAGTTGTGTCAAATTTAAGATTGCGCTATTTTTTAGAATTTGGTAAATAAACCACAAATCTTTAGGACTTTTTTGGTTTGTTTCTTTTAAATATATTGGGAAACTAATAAGGTATTCTACTATTATAATAGTGTTTATTATAATCTTTGTTTGTTCTTCTAATACTACATTTAATTGATTTTTATTCATTCAAATTGATTAATAAAAAGTAAATATTTAATCACAACCCCAACAATTCCCGAGCTGCATCAAAAGGACTTTTAATCTTACTCAAAACCTCTTTTTCTAGAAAAGCTAGTTTTGCAATGACTTCTGGACGGTTGTAGAAGTTAGTTTTTAAGGTGTCTTCTACCGTTTGATGGAACCAGTACAGTTCTTGTGCATTGCGTTTTTTACTAAAACTATCATTTGCGATGGCGTATGATGTGTAGTTTTCAATCTCGATAAGAATCTCTTTTACACCTATGTCATTTAAACCGCTACAGGTATGTACTTTAGTTTCCCAGCCGTGTGATTTAGGTGGTAACAAATGTAGCGCGTTTTTGAATTCGCGTTTAGCATGTTTTGCTGCTGTGGTATTTTTGCCGTCGGCTTTATTAATGACTACTGCGTCTGCCAGTTCCATGATGCCGCGTTTGATGCCTTGAAGGTCATCACCAGCGCCAGCGAGTTTGAGTAGTAGAAAAAAGTCTGTCATGGAGTGAACGGCAGTCTCGCTCTGTCCTACACCTACCGTTTCTACAATGATAAAATCGTATCCTGCAGCTTCACATAAAATAATGGCCTCACGCGTTTTACGCGCCACGCCACCTAAAGTAGTACCTGCTGGACTAGGTCTTATGAACGCACGATCGCTTTTTACCAGTTCTTCCATTCTAGTTTTATCGCCTAGGATGCTTCCTCTCGTGATGTTGCTGGATGGATCTATAGCAAGCACCGCTAGTTTTTTACCAGCTGCGATAATGTGTTTTCCCAGCGCCTCGATAAAGGTGGATTTTCCCACGCCTGGTACACCAGTGATTCCTAATCTAAAAGAGTTTCCTGATAGCGGTAAGGATTGTTGTAATATCGCTTTCGCGAAAGCGACATCACCACCAGCATGACTTTCTACCAGAGTAATTGCCTGGCTCAACGCACTCACATTACCATCACGCAATTGCATGAACAAATGATTCACGTCCACATTTTTTACAGGACGACGCGCTTTAGGATTAATGTGAGAGTTTGTTGTCAAATTCAATTTTTCTTAAACACCATCGCTATTTTTCCACCGATCCATGCCATAGGAATGTAAGCAAAAATCAAATCAACAGCTATGAACCATACTGGTCCGGTAATCAAATAGTTCACAACAATTCCACCTATAAAAAAGATTATTCCTACAATCAATGCAGATCGCATTTTATGAAAAGCAATAACTCCAGCGATTAATGCGCCTACTAAGGTACCTAATGCATGACCTAAAAATGGGAATATATAATATTGAGCACTTAAGGTAGGAAAAATGGCTGCTAGCGAATCCATATTCTGCGTATCCAGTCCTTCAACAGGAAAAATAACGTGTCCTAGCTCGATTAATGCAGTATTTATAAAACTACCAATGATCCAGCCTACTATAATTGCGATTAAGTTTTTAAAAACAGGTTTCATGATGGTTGGGTTTAGGATTTAAAAATACAGATTTCAAACGATAATCAGCATCTTGACATCAACTACTCTTAAAATAAAAATTATCACAATAGCAATGTGAGTTCTCTAATTGACAGCTAATTTTGCAACTTTAGGAAACATCTATGAAAAGTCAATTAATTCAATTTTTTAAAGACACTGGTTTATCTCATGAATTTGCATCTTATGCGACGGTTGCGGTCTTAATAGTTGGCATTTTAATCATCTCCTTAATCATAGATTACATCGCTATAAAAGTTTTAAGGCGATTATCTGCTGGCATTGCGGTACGCACTAAAACTAATTTTGATGATATACTCATCACTAATAAGCTACCTACTTATGTTGCTCACACTATACCATTAGCGCTATTGCTAGAGGTTACGCCTTTTATCTTTTCAGATTATGATTATGCAGGAAACATTGCCGAGAAAACTTTAAAAATCGCTGGAATCCTGTTGATACTGTTTATTATCAAAAGTATTTTGCTTTCCATACGAGATTACTTAAAGACTAAGGAGCGGTTTAAGAACAAACCTATTTACAGCTATATTCAGGTGTTTATGATTTTTGCATGGGCACTGGCTATATTCTCCATTTTTGCCACAATTACAGGAATTCCATTTTTTAAGTTTGTTACTGGATTAGGTGCCATTTCTGCCATTATCATTTTAGTATTTAGGGATAGTATTCTAGGTTTTGTGGCAAGTATACAGGTTACTGTGAATGATATGGTGCGTATAGGTGACTGGATCACTTTTGAAAAGTATGGTGCAGATGGTGATGTTACAGAAATTACACTAGCTACCGTAAAAGTTCAAAACTGGGATAAAACCATCACCACGATTCCTACCTATGCATTGATATCAGATTCTTTTAAAAACTGGCGTGGTATGAGTGCCAGCGGTGGAAGAAGAATTAAACGATCTGTAATTATTAAAGCATCTAGTATTAAGTTTTTATCACCTGAAGAAGTAAAACAACTTAAAAAGATTCAACTAATTACAGATTATGTTGATCATCGTAGTTCAGACATTAATGATCATAACCAGAAAAATGACGCTGATAAAGAGTTACTGATCAATGGTCGCAACCTGACTAACTTTGGAGTATTTAGAAAATATCTTCAAGAATACATTGAGAATCACGCAGCCATTCATAAGGATATGACTTTAATGGTAAGACAACGTGAGCAGACTGCACAAGGAATCCCTTTAGAAATATACTGTTTTAGTAAAGACCAGCGATGGGTGAATTATGAGTATATCATGGGAGATATTTTTGACCACGTACTGGCATCTGTGAGTTATTTTGATTTAGAGATTTATGAATTAGGCGCGGTGGTTTCTAGTGATCATTAAGGTGTTTAAGCTTTAATTTTCTAAATAACATCTTTCTATAATTACCGGCAATGTCTCGACTTTCGCTCGACATTATTTAATAATGAAGTGCTTTAATGAAGTAATGAAGTTTTTAGTAAGGTGATTAAAAACAAAAACGCCTCACTTTTCAGTAAGGCATTTTGATGATTTTGCTTTCGCGAAACCTGCCTGCCCACAGGCAGGGCGAAATTATATTACTGGTTCAATACCCATTCACCTTTATTGATCAATGGAATGGCTTGTTTGTACTTACATTCCTTAGTCTCACCAGTCATGACATTTTTAATAGTTACTTTATCATTACGACCTATTTTAGGTTGATCGCGTACAATAGTTTCTGTCACTTGTGGGCGTTGTTGCTGGCTGGCGCCTGCTCCTACGGCTCTATTTTGCGCTGCACGTTCATCACTATTTAATACTTGATCTTTTTGCTCTGTTGTTTTTGCGGCGCGTCGTTCTTTTGCTTCTTGAATAGCAGCACTATCATGGGTAGGTAAATCACCTTTAAACATAAAACTAATCACCTCTTTATTCAATTTATCAATCATCGCTTTGAATAATTCAAAAGCTTCAAACTTATAAATCAATAGTGGATCTTTTTGCTCATGGACTGCTAACTGTACACTTTGCTTTAATTCATCCATCTTACGTAAATGTGTTTTCCAAGAATCATCTATAATCGCAAGTGTGATATTCTTTTCAAAATCTTTTACCAGTGATTTCCCTTCACTTTCATAAGCTTCTTTAAGATCTGTAGATACATTTAAGGTTTTTAATCCATCTGTAAATGGCACGGCAATACGCTGGTAATTACGCTCGTTATTTTCATAAACGTTTTTAACTACAGGATACACTTCGTTTGCATCGCGCTCCATTTTTGCTTTATAATGCGCCGTTGCTGCGGTGTATAATTCACGCGCTAATTCCTGATCACTTTTTGCATTAAAACCAGCTTCATCTACAGGACTGCTCATAGAGAAATAGCGGATGCATTCAAACTCAAAGTTTTTATAATCTTGAGCTAGCTTGTTTGTTTCAGAAATATTCTCTGCAATGTCATAGATCATATTTGCAATATCTACCGCAAGGCGATCACCAAATAATGCATTGTGACGTCGTTTATAAATCACCTCACGCTGTGCGTTCATCACATCATCATATTCTAGTAAACGCTTACGAACTCCAAAGGCGTTTTCCTCTACCTTAGTTTGTGCACGTTCAATGGATTTAGAAATCATAGAATGCTGGATTACTTCGCCTTCTTTCATTCCTAGACGGTCCATGGTTTTGGCCATTTTCTCAGAACCAAATAAACGCATCAAGTTATCTTCTAGCGACACATAAAATTGTGAACTTCCTGGATCTCCCTGACGACCTGCACGACCACGTAACTGTCTATCTACACGACGTGAATCGTGTCGTTCAGTTCCTATAATAGCAAGTCCACCAGCGGCTTTTACCTCATCTGATAATTTGATATCTGTACCACGACCAGCCATGTTTGTAGCAATAGTGATCTGTCCTGGATTACCAGCTTGTGCAACGATATCTGCCTCGCGTTTATGTTGTTTTGCATTTAAAACATTATGCTCTATTCCAGCACGTTGTAGCGTACGACTTAATAATTCTGAAATATCTACAGAGGTTGTTCCTATTAATACAGGACGTCCAGCTTGTTGTAATCTTGTTACTTCTTCTATGACAGCGTTGTATTTTTCACGCTTTGTTTTATACACTAGATCCTGACGGTCATCACGAGCGATAGGTCTATTAGTAGGAATTTCTATAACGTCTAGCTTATAGATTTCCCAGAATTCACCAGCCTCTGTAACAGCAGTACCTGTCATACCAGACAGCTTGCGATACATACGGAAGTAATTCTGTAAAGTAATGGTTGCAAATGTTTGTGTCGCATCCTGAATTTTTACATTCTCTTTTGCTTCAATCGCCTGGTGTAGTCCATCGCTATAACGACGACCTTCCATAATACGACCAGTTTGCTCATCTACAATCATTACTTGCTCTTCTGTAACGACACCGCTAGGTGTGCGTTTTTCATGAGCCATTACTACATATTCTGTGTCTTTTTCAAAAAGCGTATAAGCTTTAAGTAACTGGTTTAAGGTATGAATACGCTCTGATTTTACAGAGAATTCACGGAATAACTCCTCTTTACGTTCTGCTTCTTCTTCTTTTGATAATCCAGCGGCTTCAATTTCTCCTATCACAACACCTATTTCTGGCATTACAAAAAAGTTAGGATCATCTTTACCAGATAAGAATTCTATTCCTTTATCTGTAAGCTCTACCTGATTGTTTTTTTCATCAATCACAAAATATAAGGCTTCATCTACCTTAGGCATTTCACGATTGTTATCCTGCATGTAGAAATTCTCTGTTTTTTGAAGTAAGGTCTTTACACCTTCTTCACTTAAGAATTTTATAAGTGCTTTATTTTTAGGTAATCCACGGAAAACGCGTAATAATTCTTTTCCGCCTTCTTTAGTGTCGCCTTCTGCGATCAGTTTTTTTGCTTTTGCCAGAGTCTGGATTAACTCTTTACGTTGTACATCTACAATACGTTCTACTGGTGCTTTTAATACATCAAATTCCTGACGATCACCTTCTGGAACTGGTCCAGAGATAATTAATGGCGTACGGGCATCATCAATTAATACAGAATCTGTTTCATCAATAATGGCATAATTATGCTTGCGTTGAACGAGATCCTTAGGTGCATGCGCCATGTTATCACGTAGGTAGTCAAAACCAAATTCATTATTTGTACCGTAGGTAATATCTGCATTGTACGCCGCACGACGTTCTGGAGAATTAGGCTTATGGTAGTCTATACAGTCTATGGTTAATCCATGAAATTCAAATAATGGACCTATCCATGCGCCATCACGTTTTGCTAGGTAATCGTTTACCGTTACTACGTGTACACCATTACCAGTAAGTGCATTTAAATATACTGGTAAGGTTGCAACTAGTGTTTTTCCTTCACCGGTTTGCATTTCGGCAATTTTACCTTGATGTAAAGCAGTACCACCTATTAACTGTACGTCATAGTGAATCATATCCCATGTTACTGGTTTACCAGCGGCATCCCATGAATTACTCCATACGGCATGTTCACCATCTAAGGTTACATAATCTTTTTCTCCAGATAGTTCACGATCGCGTGGTGTTGCAGTTACTTTTAACTGCTCATTGTGAAAGAATCTACGTGCTGTTTCTTTCATCACGGCAAATGCTTCTGGTAGAATTTCTAATAGCGTTGCTTCACCTATTTCATAAGCCTGATCTTCTAATCCATCAATCTGCGCATAGATTTCCTCACGCTTATCGATATCTTCTTCTAGATTTGCTTGTTCTTTTAAGGATTCTATTTGTTGTGTTGTTTCCGCTTTCGCGAAAGCGAGCTTCTCTTTAAACTCAACGGTTTTATGACGCAACTGGTCTAGCGATAAGTCGCTTAACTGCGGTTCTACCTTAAGGATTTGATCTACTAAAGGCTGGATTTCTTTAATATCCTTTTTAGTTTTATCTCCTACGAATACTTTTAATACGGAATCTAATAGTCCCATTATGTGTTATTTTACTGATTTATAGTAGTTTAAAAAATACCAACTACTCCTGCAATATCTTAAAATTAAAGCAAAAAAAAAGCCTCTTAACGAGACTTTTTTATGTGAATTGTGATGTGTTAATATTCGTCCTCATTCCAGAGGTAATCTTCATCTGTAGGATAGTCAGGCCATATCTCTTCAATTGAGTCATAAGATTCACCTTCATCCTCAATAGCTTGTAGATTTTCTACAACTTCTAATGGCGCGCCTGTACGAATAGCGTAATCGATAAGCTCGTCTTTCTCGGCTGGCCAAGGTGCGTCACTTAAGTAAGATGCTAGTTCTAGTGTCCAGTACATAATTTTACCGTTTTATTTTTTGCAAAAATAAACTTCTCGTCCATTTATGCAAGTTATTTTTACTTTATGATATCAAGATTTACAAGAGCGTGATAAGCTTTTGAGAATCAAAATGTTTTGTGCTGAAAATAATCCTCCAGTTGCCCCACGTTTTTAATACTTTTTTGGGATCCATTTAATTTCTTCGGCTTGTAAGTCTTGGGACAATTTACGTGCCAAGACAAAAAGATAGTCTGATAATCTATTGAGATACTTTAAAACTGACTGATCAACAGGTGATGTCTCGTGTAAAGCAGCCGCAAGACGCTCTGCACGACGGCATACCGTACGCGTGATGTGACAAAATGACACAGACTGGTGTCCACCTGGTAGTATAAAATGGGTCATAGGTGGAAGTTGTGTTTCCATATCATCCATTTCACGTTCTAGCATGGTGATATCTTCTTCTGATATTTTAGGAATATTTAATCGCTCCTTACCGTTTTTAAGAATAGCTTTTTCTGGATCTGTTGCTAGTATTGCTCCTACCGTAAATAAATGATCCTGAATGATCACAAGGATCTTTTTAGTATGATCATCTACTGGTTGATCTCTAACTAGTCCTATCCATGAGTTTAATTCATCAACAGTTCCATAGCTATCAATACGCAAATTATGTTTTGCAACACGTGTACCGCCAAATAAAGCTGTAGTACCTGCATCACCAGTTTTAGTATATATCTTCATCTCTAAAGTCTTAAAGCATCGAATTTACAAACAGAACCTTTATGATAAAGAATGTTAAGATGGATTTAGCTTTTAATTTCTACCTAAAACTAAAGGAATTAAAAAAGCGCTAGTCGTATGAATTACTAGCGCTTTTAAATCAAAAAAAAATTACCTACTATCTTTTTAAGGAGAAGTGTCCTTTTACCTGGTAATCATTACCACCATCTGAAATATCCAGTGTAAACCAGTAATCTGATGATGGCATCGGGTTACCATTATAAGTTCCATCCCATCCACTTTCATTACCATCAAAACTAGTCAACAACTTTCCAAAGCGATCAAAAACATTAAACCTAGCCGAATCAAATGTGTCAATATTATCTACTAACCACGTATCGTGGAATCCATCTTGATTAGGAGTGAAATATCTAGGGTAATCTACGATTAATACTAGTTGTGGCGGTGTAGGATCACATCCATTTTCATCAATAACTACTACTTCATGGTATCCAGGAGATACTCCTAAGAATACATTACTACGTTGTGGCTCACCATTATCTAATACGTACATATAGTCTCCATCACCATTTACCATTACTGTTATGGAATTAGGATCTCCAAAATCAACCTTTGTTACAAATTCTAAATCTGCACTGCTAGATCTTGTTACTGTAAAATATGCTGGTGGTGCCTCACATCCTTGCTCACTTGTAACTACTAAAGTGTATGTACCTTCATCTGTAATCGTGATATCTCTAGTCGTTTCTCCAGTAGACCATAAATAAGAGTCACCGTCATTTCCTGTATCTCCATCCACCCATACGTCATCACTACAAATCACATAGTGATTTCCTACTGGTGAAACTGGTAACGGATTTACATAAGTTAAAAACTCACCGTAGCTAGTACAACCTAGCTCTGTATTTGTTACTCTGGTATGAATGGTCATCATATCATTTGCAATGATGTTTCCGCTAATTTGATTTATTTGATCTCTTGCATCATTTGCATTGTAGTAAAACTCTACTGTATGAGTAGCTGGATCTAAATTCCCTAGAGCGGCCATATTTTGAGTCACATCAATTAACTCAACACCATCATTATCACTATCGCACACTTTCATATCATAAGTATCTAACACTGGAAGAACAGGTGAAGGTTGTAAAACGATATTAAATTCATCTGTACTAAAACATCCTGTTGCTTGCGACTCTACTCTTACATAAATCGTAGTAGTGTTAGCTGTATACGTAAATAATCCATTTAAATCATTTGTATTGTTGTTTGCGTCTTGAAGCGTTTCATGGTACGTAATTAAATGTGCACCAGCATCTGGACTAATAAAGCTATTATTAGCCTCAGTAAGATCTAAAACATTATCTTCTGTCTCACAGAATAAGTAGTCATCAACATCTGTAATTAATGGTGGTTGTGTTACAATTAATTGTAACTCGCTTAGCGCATAACAACCTGAAACAGTGTTGTATAATCTTAAGTATACTACATCAGGATTAGTTGATATCATATAGCTATCTGGATTGTTGATAATATTTGCACCAATGATAGCATCGTCAACAGTTGCATGCCATGTTATAATAGAATTAAATGGTCTATTACCTATAATTTCTGATTCTCTAGATGTTAAATCAAAGATTCCTAATCCGTCTCCGTCATTGTCACAGATTGTACTAGCATCAACAGTATTTACTGTAGGTCCTTCTTTAACATTCAACTCAAATTGTTCTACCTCAAAACAACCTTCATTGTTACTGATTTTAGCATAAATTATTTGAGGATTCACTTGATTAGTATAATTAAGTGCTAAAGAATTCACACCTGATACTGCATCGTAAATAGACTCAAAGTATTCAATATTCAATATATTCTGATGGTTTCCTTGTATTCCAGCAGTTGTTAAAGACAAATCAAAAGTACTCACACCGCTATTATTACCTACGCATACTTCCATATCTGTAGGCATATTGTAAATAGGATTAGGACTAACCTGTAAATTAAAAGAAGCGACACCATAACAATTGAAGTCAGAATCATTAGAGACACGTACCCAAATGATTTGTGGATTACTCACGTTTTGATAAGCGCTATTTTTATTAATCTCATTAATTCCAGACACCGCATCTGATTGAGTGGTATGATAAGAAGTGTACTTTCCTGCTTGTCCATTTAAAATTTCAACATCTTTTGTTCTCAATAAAAAGTCTGCTATTCCATCCGTATTTGACTCACAAATATTAAACGTAGATATGGTAGAAAACACTGGTTCTGTATTGATAAACAGATTTTGTCTTGCTAGACTCGCACAACCCGTAACGTTATTTTCCACTCTAATATAAATAGTACATGTTGAAGCGTCATAATTAGATGGGTTTTGTATCGCATTAACTCCTACACCAGCATCAAGCGGTGTTGTATGATAAGTAATAGTTGTGTTAGGCGTTGTTGTGATTAAACTCTCGTTTCCAGTTAAATTTATCGTAGAGATACCGTCTTGGTCATTATCACAAATAATAATATCATCTAAATCATTAGCTTCTGGTGCTGGAAGAACTAGTATGTTCATGCTACTAACATCATGACATCCATTTTGGTTAGCTACTCTTACATAAACTGTTACTGGATTTGTTACACTTGCTATAGAGGTAATTAAATTAACACCATCTTCAGCATTTTGCTCTGTAGGATAGTAAGCAACACTTACTCCTGTTAAACCAATTGCATTTAGAACATTTGAATTAAAAAAAGCTAAATTAATGCTTGTGTATAAATCTTGATCTTGATCACAATATTGTTGATCTGGTATAGGCAACAATTCAAATGATGGTAAAACCTCTATTTGAAATTCTTCAAATTCAACACAAGTATCATTAAACAATCTAATATATATAATTTGTGGATTTGTAGTGTTAGTAAAAGGTGTTGTCTCGTCTAATCTGTTTATATCTGCTTGTTGATCTGCTTGGGTATTATAAAATGCTACGTCCACACCTTCTGAATTACCCAAAATATTGCTACCGATACTAGCTAAATTAAAATCTGCAAAACCATCACCATCATCATCACACACACTTTGATCTTGAACATTTGTATTATCTAATATGTAATTTGTCCATAAAAGTATAGGAGCTACGATGGCACAACCATTGGATAAATTTTCAACTCTAATATATATTGTTTGTATCCTAGGTATTGTATTATCAAAAGCCATAGGATTAGAAATGGGATTCAAACCTGTATCTGCATCCTGAGCTGTTATATGGTATGTGGTATTAATGTTAGTTAATCCCGCAATGAAATTTGCTTCTACAGAAGTAAGATCAAATGTAGCAAAACCATCATAATCTTGATCACAAGCATCTATTTCTTCAAAATCAGACCCTAATTCTGGTGGAGTATTAATAACAATGTTTACAGTAGCGGTAGAATAACATCCTGTTAAAGGGTTCGTACCACGAATAACAATACTATCCGGATTATTCACATTGATATAAGGAGAAAAAACTTGATTTATACCAGCATCTGCATCTGCTTGATTTTGGAAATAAGTGTAAATCAATGGTGTTCCACTAGGATTTATTAAACTATGAAAACTATTAAGATCAAATGCAATAGATTGATCTGTATCTGTATCACATTCTTCATGATCATAATCTACTAAAGCTGGTGGTGTATTCACCACTAAATTCATAGTTGCGATACCATGACATCCCGATACGCTATCCTCTATTCTTACATATAACGTTTGAGGATTAGCCGTATTAGTATAACTACCGCTAATAGCATTTGCTCTCGCCATCGCGTTGTTTTGATCTAAATAAAAACTCACGCTTAAATTAGAATTATTTAAAACACTTAAAATGTTATTTGCTTGTTGTATCAGATCAAATACCTCAATTCCGTCTTGTGAAAAATCATCACAAACATTAAGATCTGGAAGTGCAATATTTAATGAGTTAGGATCGATCGTCACATTTACATCATCACTGATGTCACAAGTACCATTTCCATTAGGAATTGAAACTTGTACTGTATAGATACCAGAAGTAGTAGCAGTAATAGTAGGAGCAGTTTCATTAGGTATTACTGCCCCATTTAATAACCAGCTGTAAGTGGCAAGTGGATTGTTTACCTCACCATTTAAATCTACACTAGAACAACTAGTTACGTCATTACCTAAATCTACATCTGCAGATAAACTACCGCTTTCTATAAATACAGCAGTATCATATCTAAAGTCAAACTGATCTGCAACTACTAATTTAATGTGGTATGATTGATTAGGAATTACATCTGCAATTGCAGTTAAAGGTACTGTTCTACCTTCATAATTAGTATCACCTAATTGTAAACCTTCAAAATAATTCTCGTTCTCAGCCTGACATTGCCCTACAATTTCAGGATGAACCGTTCCTATTCCTACTGGAACGTTTGTGTTAGGTACCGTTGCCATATTAGTATATGGAGCGTTGCTACCGGTAGGCTTAATTAATAATGCAAATCCATCTGCTACGTTACAAGGGAAATCTAACTGGTACTCTTCTGAAGCTAATAAGTAATTAAAACTAATTCTATCTGTTGCACTTACAATATCAAATTCTATTACAGTTGCGTTAAGTGTATTGCTGGTACTAAGAGCCGTTTCTAAATCAGCATCTCCTAACCAGCTCGTAGTCCCTACACTCAAATCGTTAGTATTTTGTTGATTTCCAGCTTGTGTCGCATCACCAGTAGAAATAAAGAAACCGTTATTAAAAGGAAAGTTACTAGAACCGCTAGTAAAACTACCATAGCTGTTTACACCAGATGCAAATCCGTTGATAGGACTCATCACATTTGAAATAGAAACACAATCTGTATCTAGCGCTTGAGTTACAAGCTGGTTAGGTGTACTAGAAGCGGTAGTTGTAATCATTTGCGCTTCGGCTATTTGAAAGTTTAATAACAAACAACAAAAAATCAGAGTAGGGTAAAAGATTTTCATACGTTAATTTCTTTTGATGCCTAAATATAGAACACTAACTGTCAAAAAACATATAAATCCGATGAAATACACATCTAAAAAGCATAATTATTCGATGAAATACATATATACCGATTAAAAGCACTTTAAAAAGAGTAAAAAACACATTTTTAATTGAATGTATATTTCACCTAAAACCATTAAAACATCTCTTTTTATGCATGCTAAAAAGAACGTATTTTTACATTTCTAAAGATTTACAGGATTATGGCGATGAATAAAAATGGAGTATTAGGATGGGCAACCCTAATAATGATTATTATAGGACTAGGTTTAATCGCATTAGGTGCCTTCA
Organism: Nonlabens sp.; assembly: GCA_020630715.1. Classification (GTDB taxonomy): domain Bacteria; phylum Bacteroidota; class Bacteroidia; order Flavobacteriales; family Flavobacteriaceae; genus Nonlabens. The sequence continues at coordinate 81,567 of JAHDIQ010000007.1, read as the reverse complement.
GGTATCAAGATGTAGCTGGATATGGATTTGCATCTGTAGGCATTGGCTTTTTTGCTATAGCATGGGTTTTTAACGCTTTAAAAGGACGCGTGTAAGTGCCAGCAACTATACATTTTACAGATATTTCAAAACCTATTCATACGATTCCTACCGTTATAGGTGCAATATTATGTTTAGGATGTGGCACTTACGTAATTGCCAGTAACGATACAGATTCTAATTCAACCACTTCAGTAGTTGCATTAATCGCTTCGTTAGTAGGTATAATTCTCATAGGCATTCCGCAGATTCAAAACATCAGGAAAAGAAACACGATACGTTATACTAAAAGTGGATTAACGGCAAAGTTGTTAGGACGTAAAACTTTTGGTTTTCAATTTAAAAATGTAACATCCGTGTTCTTAAATGAAGAACTACTGCAAATTGAGGTACAAGAGATGGACGTGATTACGCTTTCGCGAAAGCGTTACCACCACAACTCCTTACTACAAATACAACAATTAATTGAACAATATAAAACGCAATCATGAGCGACGATAAACAAGTAATATTTTCTATGTCTGGTCTATCAAAGACTTACCAAAGCACTGGAAAACAAGTATTAAAAAACATACACCTTAGTTTTTTCTACGGTGCAAAAATCGGGATTTTAGGTCTGAATGGTTCTGGTAAATCTACCTTATTAAAGATTATCGCTGGGATTGAAAAAAACTATCAAGGCGATATTCACTTCTTACCAGGATATAACGTAGGTTATCTAGAACAAGAGCCACAACTGGACGAGTCTAAAACGGTAATGGAAATCGTGCGTGAAGGTGTTGCAGAAACGGTTGCAATACTGGATGAATACAATAAAATCAATGATAGCTTTGGCCTAGAAGAAGTCTATTCTGATGCAGATAAAATGCAGAAGCTAATGGATCGTCAGGCTGTGTTACAAGATAAAATAGACGCTACAAACGCATGGGAACTAGATACTAAGCTAGAAATCGCTATGGATGCATTACGTACGCCACCTGGTGATGCTAGCATTCAAAATCTTTCTGGTGGTGAGCGTCGTCGTGTTGCTTTATGTAGATTACTGTTGCAACAACCAGAGATTTTATTACTGGATGAACCTACAAACCATCTGGACGCAGAATCTGTTTTATGGTTAGAGCAACACCTAGCGCAATATAAAGGAACTGTAATTGCGGTAACTCACGACCGTTATTTTCTAGATAACGTTGCTGGATGGATTCTAGAACTGGATCGTGGTGAAGGAATTCCATGGAAAGGAAATTACTCGAGCTGGTTAGAACAAAAAGGAGATCGTTTAAGAAAAGAAGAAAAAACAGCTTCTAAAAGGCAAAAAACACTAGAACGAGAGCTAGAATGGGTACGACAAGGTGCAAAAGGTAGACAGACTAAACAAAAAGCACGTTTAAATAATTACGACAAATTATTAAACGAAGATCAAAAACAAAAAGAAGAAAAACTAGAAATCTATATTCCTAATGGTCCGCGATTAGGTACTAATGTGATTGAGGCAAATGGCGTGAGTAAGGCTTTTGGCGATAAGTTACTTTATGAAGACCTCAACTTTGTACTACCACAAAATGGTATCGTAGGAATCATAGGTCCTAATGGTGCTGGTAAAACAACGATTTTTAAAATGATCATGGGACAGGAACAACCTGATAAAGGTTCATTTACTGTAGGAGATACGGTAAAACTGGCTTATGTAGATCAATCACACAGTGATATAGATCCTAATAAATCCATCTGGGAAAACTTTGCAGATGGACAGGAACAAATTATGATGGCTGGTCGTATGGTAAATTCTAGAGCCTACTTAAGTCGTTTTAACTTCTCTGGTAGTGAGCAAAATAAAAAAGTATCTACCTTATCTGGTGGTGAGCGCAACCGTTTACACCTCGCCATGACCTTGAAAGAAGAAGGAAACGTTCTTTTACTAGATGAGCCTACAAATGACCTGGACGTTAACACACTACGTGCACTGGAAGAAGGACTAGATAATTTTGCTGGATGTGCGGTGATTATTTCTCACGATAGATGGTTCTTAGACCGTGTATGTACGCATATCATTGCTTTTGAAGGTGATAGTCAGATTTATTCTTTTGCAGGTAGTTTTACAGAGTATGAAGAGAATAAGAAAAAACGTTTGGGTGACGTGACTCCTAAGAGAATACGTTACAAGAAATTGATTAGAGACTAATTTTAGTCTGAATTTTTTACGTCTACAGTGAGCAGTTTTCAGTTGACAGTTTTCAGTTGACAGTTAATAGTTAATAGTTAATAGTTAATAGAATATCAATTATCGGTTTGAGAGTTG
>JAHDIQ010000007.1:0-79132 GCA_020630715.1 Nonlabens sp. | reverse complement strand
CTAATTGCTAATTGCTAATTGCTAATTGCTAATTGCTAATTGCTAATTGCTAATTGCTAATTTGAAAATCAAAAGAGTGAAATGCAAACGAATGATGAATTAAAAATCCTAGTAGAAGATCTGGCTCAAGAAGCTTTTGAAAAAGACTGGGATCACAGTGTTATAAAAAATAAGATCGCTCAAAAAATATTCACAGATGAGGATCGAGAATGGGCTTTGGGTAAGGTGCTATTTAAAAAACAACACTTGATTGACCTTAAATCTTATAAAAAATCTGGGAGATCTAAAATCTTACTAGGAGTTGTTTGCGTTCTAGCCGGAATTATGATTCCGTTTATTTACAATTTTGTGATTATCAATAAACGATCTGCCGCAGTTACTACTATTCCTATTTTACTAGGTTTATCCTTAATATGGAAAGGCCGCAATGATCTGGCTAGGTACTAATCTGAGGTTGCGCTTTTTGTTTTGGTTTCTTTTTAGGCTTTACTACTTGCAATAATGCTAGACCATAAAAGAACGATGGCGCCGCGATACGCATCGCACTATGGTTAATGGTGGCAAACCAAAATATCAAGAACGCATAAAAGTAGATGTTCCCACGATCAAACAATCTATAGAACAAAGGCACAAATATCAACAGTAAAATAGAAAAGATTCCTATGGATCCATGTTCTGATAGCAACCTACTGGTTTCATTATGAGATGCCGCTACAATCCCATCACGTTGTGCCCTGTAATACTTTACTTGTCCGGCACCTACACCTACAACAGGATTTTCAATAAAAGCTTCTAATTCAATAGATATTAATGCAGATCTTCCCGTAGTGAGATCTGATTTTGCCCTACCAGCAGCATCTTGATTTGCATAGCGTTTATCAATCATACCGTTAGTAACTAGTGATGTAAAACCCCATGCCATAAGCAATCCTACTGCAATAACTACTAGTTTAGGGACAAAAGAGAACTTAAATTCTGAACGTTTCAAAAGAAATAAAGTAATCACAACAGATAGGATCATTAAAAATGCAGTATATACACCACCTCTAGAAAAGGTGACCCATGCGCGGTAAGTGAAACCTAGTAATAAAACAATATCAATAATATTGATTGTTAAATTTTTAATTCGTAAAAAACGGACAAATGCAATAAACATTCCTATTCCTAATACCGTAGCCACCTGATTAGGTCCGTAACCACCGGAAGTAGCAAAATTACTTGCAGTATTAGTCACTACATCGCGTATGTCTGGCGTGACAAGAAATAAATAGGTGGTAAGCATAACGACTGGTAGGATCGCGATTTTTAGAATTTCTTCAAAACGAGTAATAGTAATATGACGCTGATAACAGTAAATCGCGGCTATCCCTAGTGAAACTGGACCACTCAAATTAAACGCAATCGCTTTACGTAAACTTTCTCCTAATGGAATATATTGAGCGGCAATAACTATACTTGGGATTAAAAGCAGAAGATAAATTACATATGAAATAGATTTTAATGAAAAACCTCTCATTGTAATCCCTATAACCATAAAAACAATAAGTAGATATTTCATTAATTCATAGAAGAATAATGCACTGTTCATACGTAAAAACACTTCTAGGGTAACCAAATATGCACAAGCTAGAATTACTTCTTGATTCTTATCTTTTGAAGCAATGACTCTTAGTATGAAATATGCGATTGCAACTAAAAAATATACTTTTAGTATTACAGGAAGTACAATAACAAAGAGCGTTAATATAATATGAGCCGCTATTAATATAGGATATGGTAGCTTTTCAAACTTTATCATACCTATAATTGATCATAGATTAATTCTAATTGCTGGATGTAATTTACTGCTCCATAGTTTTTCTCTACATGGGTTTGTAGTTGAATTGCCTTATTTTGTCTAGCTGTTGCATCATCCATCAATTGTTTAAGAGCTAGACATAGTGCGTTTGAATCCATGGCAGGAACGATACTTCCATGTTCATCTAGAACTTCCTGACAAGCGCCAACATTTGTGGCAACAACTGGCAGTCCAGATAACCCATATTCAATAAGTGCTAGTGGTAAACCTTCTGATTGAGATGATAGCACGCCTATGTCACAGGAACCCAAAATCACGTGAGCATCCATCCTACTACCTAAAATAAAAACAGAATCTGTCAAGTTCTTATCTTTAATAAAATTGACCACTGATGTAAAGTAATCATCATCAAATGATTTACCTACTAACAGTAATGACCAATCTTTATATTCCTCATGTAATAACTTAAAGGCTTTTAATAGATTCAAATGATCTTTTTGTGCTCTAAAATTAGCCAAATGCACTATTCTTTTTCCATCTTTTCCAGGTAGTTCACTTTGTAAAACACTTTCTTTATCAATGATTGCAAAATTTCTTAGGTACTGTACCTTTTTAATCCCTAAGGTTTCACTAGACCAATTCTTTAGCTCTTTATTTACGGCAATTACTTGATTGAAAAATCTAGAACAGATCTTGAGCATTAAGGATGATCGCTGATTTAAGGCTTCTGCGTTTCCATAGTGATCATGCCAAACAATTTTGAGCTTAGGATTTCTAATTTTCATTAAACTAGCAAGAAAAAAAGAAGTGCTATGTGCGTGAATAATTCCTATATTATAATCCTGAACCAATTGACTTAAGTTTTTAATCGCTTTGAGATCAATGGTTCCTTTTTTATCTAAAAAATGATAAAACACTCTAGAATTAATCTGTGATTTTAGTAAGCCTTCTCGCCTAGTGACACATAGATGAGACGCGTGTCCTTTTAAGGCTAGCTCATTAGCAATATTGACGGCAACACGCTCTGCTCCACCAGCGTCTAAACTATCAATAAGTTGTAAAACTTTAAGCACGTTGCAAAATAGTTAATAAGTTGGTTAGTCTTTTAGTTTGTGAGTCTTTTAGTCCGATAGTAATCAACATGAAATAAACCTATTGCCTTACAAAAGCTTTTTAATTTCCTGATCAAAACGGTCCAGCGTAAATTCTCTAGACCATGATGTTGAACGCTTAGACATCACCTCTAACTTTTCTGGTGTATGAAACAATTTAATAAGTTCATTTACCATATCCTCAACATTATTAACCAGCACACCTCTAACACCATTTTCATTATCACAATTATCTACATTAATTGATTTTGTTTTTGATTTTGTCTTTGTCTTTGTCTTTGATTTTGATTTTGATTTTGATTTTGATTTTGATTTTGATTTTGATTTTTCCAGTCCTAGCATCCACGGTACACAACTTACGGCAGTTGCGATAGGAATACAACCATGAAACATAGGTTCTGCAACTGCTTTAGGCCAGCCTTCACTGCGTGATAATAAAAACGCAACATGAGCTTTTTTATATGCCTGAGTTACTATTTCCAGTGGTTGATTGCCGTGTAATCTAATGTGATCACTCAGCTGTAATTCTTTAATTCTCTTATCAATCAACTCTCGTAGTGGTCCGTCACCGTACATTTCTAAATGAATATCTATTCCTGCGTTGCGCAATTCACTTATGATTTGAACTACTTCTAGTGGTCTTTTATTACTACTTAAGGTTCCTACAAAAAGTGCTGTTAATGATCCCGAATAATCTCTTTCTACAATAGGTATTTTGTCACTATCGTGGTAAGATGCCGTAAAAAACGGTTTGATATTTTGCGACTGATTAGGCCAATTACCGTATACCAAAACTTTAATATTTTTAGACCAGCTGGTATTTGATAAGATGTTTTTTTGCCAGCGATATGCTAGCGGTTGATCTGATTCTGGATCCCAATTCCCGGCATATTTGACAGTTTTGGTTTTACTAGGAAAAAATACCTGTACGATACAAGCTAGTAAGGCGAGATTTCCTGGGCAACGTAGATGGATGTGATCTGCTTTCGCGAAAGCGAAACACAACAACACAAACTGATAAGGAATGGAGAACACAGAAACGACAGCATTTTTTGTGGTATGGAATTCTAATCGTCTTAAGCTTTTTATCCTTAGATCTTGGCGATTAAAAGGTGCAGTGAGCAATGGTTTATGATAATGCGTAGGCGCCATTATTGTTACCTGATCTGTATATTGAAACCAAAGGTTCATTTCCTTTACATACGGTGCATAGGCTACCCAGTTTGTGGACTGGTAGAGATGATATGTATCTGAGATTACTAAAAACTTCATCCTTCCATAATATGTTTATAAAACTCAATATTACGCTTCAATTGCTGGTTTAAAGAAAATTCTTTTTGAGCAAAGGCAATTGCGCTATTTTGAATTCTTTCTTTTTCAGTATGATGAAGTGCCTCTACAATTTTTTGTGCTATATCCTCTGGTTTATAAGGATCACATAAAAAGCCATTAATTCCATGCTTAATGGTTTCTTTACCTGGTCCAGTTTGAGAAAACACCACGGTTTTGCCCATCGCCATTGCTTCTGGAGCTACTAACCCTTGAGTTTCCATAAGTGAAGGAAAAACACATAGAGTGGCTTTAGCATATACCTTTGGAATATCTGTGAAAGGGATTTCACCGTGAAAAATAATATTTGAGTTTTCTACTTGTAGCTTCATCTCATCTGTGTAACTGCTACCATCTTTGTAATACCAGTCGCGACCATAAAGATTTAAACATAAATCTGGATACTTATTTTCCAGTATTTTAAATGCTTTTAATAACTGTCTGACTCCTTTTTTTTCACAAATAGTACCTACAAAGGTGATGTTATTTTCATCAATCGTAATATCTGATTGCGGTTTAAAGGTGTTTAAATCTATTGGGTTTTTTATAATTTCTACCGGTTTACCATTGTAATCTAAATAGGTAGAAGTATGAGATTTTACAAAATTTGACACTGCTATAAATGCATCTGCATTTTTAAATGATCTTTTCTCTCTTTTCCCTTTAATAGGGTTAATGTCTCTATTTTCTGATGTTGCAAAAAAATGATGACCACCATGTAATCTGATCACTTTTTTATAGGTGGTTTCCCGATTAAGGTAAGCACAATCTAACTCACTAGTTTCAACAATTTGAATAGGATTAACCGAATTAATTTCTTTGATTTTCCGTCGTATTCTCCAGAAGTTTTCTATGTATTTTGCTTTAGGTAAGTAAGGTTTTGGTAGCCTTATGATTTGAACGCCTTTATCTTCTAATTGTAGTTCTTTTCTTTCATCTCCTATACCTAAGACTGTACAACTATGTCCAGCAGCAACCATGCCTCTTGCTATAGTTTGTATAAAACTACCTTTTCCACCGCTAGCCCATAAAGGATACTCATTTGATATAAATAAGATGTGCATAGATGATTTATTTAAAAACTATTTTTTTACTAAAAAAGAACTTAAAGGGCACTTGTACTAGCAAGGTAATAATAGTAGCCATTAAGTAAGCAAAACCTAGATAAACAAATAAGTTAAATAATAAATTCCCTACCGTATAATAAAGTAATATAGATAGGATAAATCTTATGGACGTATTCTTAGTGTGTTCCTTTTTAAAAACAAATTTGAGTTGCGCCACGTACAAAAACAGGTATAAAGTCCCGTAAATCAATAAAAATGCAACGGACTCATTAATTGAATAAACATCTACTAAAACATACATTAAGGTAAAAACATATACGTAGCCTATAACACTTATCAGTCCATATCTCCAGATGATGCTTAAAAACTCTTTGCTGCACAGCTTTTTAATTTTATCCAGTAGACTCATCATTTCTGGACTTTAATAAATAAAGTATTCTCTCTTGATTAATCCTTATTCTGCTTAACATATCTGCCACTAGAGCTAGTAAAAGAAATATGAAAAAAATACCTACAAGACCTAATGCAATAATCCCAAAACTTTTATACGGACTTATCATTCCATTTAACATCCAGTGGTATAAAACAAATGAGCCCATTACAATACCTATAATCAGGAAGAAAAGACCTAAATAAAGAAAGAAATAAAACGGTGCATAATCCTTAAATGATTTAAAGATAATCCTGCTGGTTCTAATCCCATATTTTAAAATACTAGATGCTACTCTTGATTTACGATCAGGGAAATATGAAACTTCTATAGGAATTTGCTCTAACAACAAATTTTTATTTAATAAGTCTAGAATGGTTTCATGCGTGTAGGTAAAACTACCATGTAAATTAAGCTGTAATAAAGCTTCACGAGAATAAGCTCTAAAACCACATGAAGCATCATTTATATGATTTCCACTAAGCCGTGAAATTATAAAATTCACTAGTTTATTACCGTAAAATTTTACTAAACTCATGTGTTTAGGCCTTCCATTTTCAAATCTAGTCCCTAGTACAAAGTCTGACTTTTTTAAACGCACCGGAGCTATGACATTTGCGATTTCAGAACTGTTAAACTGACCATCAGCATCAATACTAACTAATGCATCATACTTTTCTTTTATAGCATAACTCACTGCCGTCGCAAACGCGGCGCCTACACCTTTATTTACTCGATGAGATATAACGCTTGCGCCTGCACTGGCAGCCTCATTTACTGTATGATCTGAACTTCCATCGTCTACAACTAGAACATCGATGCTATTAATACCATCTAGGCTTTTAGGTAATGACTCTATTACTTTTTTAATAGTTGAGCCTTCATTTAAAGCAGGCATGTAAATGATTAGTTTCATAATTATAGAATATATCTACCTAGGATCTTAATAGTTAATCGCAGTTCATTTATAATACTCAAACTACTAATAATTATCGCTAGTAGCACAAACCACCTATCATTAATTTTTAATCTTTTCATTAAAAGATAAAAACCGTAAACGTAAATAGGAATTAAAAATAACCAGTACCTACTAAATCCAGTACCTGCAAAAACATAACCCAGCATTACCACTGTAACTGCAACTAACATTGTATTAGTTACCTTATTCTTTAGATGTAATAGATATGGACCTAATGCAGCCACTAGCAAAAGTATGCTGACTAAAAAGTTCCTGTATCCAGTTATAGGTATAAATAATGATGCAAAGGCTGGCAAGCCATTTACCTTATTAACCTCTGAGGATTGTTCTAGACCTAAACCACATTTGATATTAAATAGAATAGGATTTTCTCCTTTAAATCTATGAAAATAGGACACATCAGTAGTTACTGTGGATTCAATGAAATACATATATTTTATCCAGAATAGCACCGGTAATGAAAAACACAAACTTATTAGTAAAACTCTAAAAATATGAGTGGTGTTAATCTGTTTTATTAGTAGGTTGTAACTATACCAAAGTACTAATACTCCTAAAACAGCAAATACATATCGTGTAAAAAACAACAACACAAAAAACAACAATACTTTATATAAATTTGTAATGCTAAGTGGTTTTATGACGTAAAACAAAAAAGCCCAAAAAGAAAAAACCGCTATAGACTCTGGATAAACTCTAGTGGTCCAGCTTAAAGTCTGATGATTACTGGCAAATAAAAGGAGTATACAGCAGGTAATTAGGTTATCTAAATTAAGGTGTTCTCTAAAAAATTTATAACAATATCTGAAACCTAAAACCATAAATCCTAGATTTAAAAACTTCATGCATAACACATTAAAAAGTTCCAATTTAGGAATATGAAATAGTGCTAATAAAACAGGTATAAGCGGACTTAATGAGGTCGCAGAATCATCCTGATAAAATTTACCTTGTAAAATTTTAAGACTGATTTTTAAATAGGTGTTTTCATCTGCGATGGTAGGCATTATAACACTGCGCACACTGATTAATAAGCAAATAAGCAATAGACCATAAGTTATGTTACGATACATTGAGGACATACAACTATAGGTTTAAATTAAAATCAGCGCTATTTATTCTATTATACCATGCGCTAGTTTTCTCCAGATTAGGGATTTGTTGTAGTACGTTTTTTAATTGGTTAATGTTATTTAACCATAGAACGCAGTCATGATCTGGCATACTTCTAAAATGCTGAAATGCATAAACGGTTTTAACAGACCAGTCCACATCATTATCAATATCATAGTTGATATAAACACTAGGTTTATTGAACTGTAAAAAATCAAATGCCATCGTACTTCCTACATTAAATACGATCTCACTATGAAATACCGTATTGAGTAATAAATCTACATCATTTATTCTAGGAAACACACTTGCAAAAGTTCCTGCATCTGTCCATTCTGGGTCAACAGATTTTATGAGTTCAGGAAATTCCTTAAGGACGTGATCAAATCGATTACTATAATCTACTGGGCATCTTCTAAAAAGGATTTGATATTGATGATCTAAACCTTCTAGAATCAGTTGGTTTGCAATATCTCTTAAATAAAATGGATCATTAGGTGAGGTAAGTTCATCATCGCCAGAATAGCATAGCCAAATTTTACTACTATTTAGGTTATGCTGTTTAGCAAATAATTCTCTTGTAGTTAGCTTTGACCTATCCTTATAAAAGTCAAATTGCGGAGTTCCTGAAATCTTTATATGATCTGGATTGATTTCAGGATAAAACAAACTCATTTCATCTTTCATATACTTTGACCAGACGTAATAAACATCTGCTCGTAGCATTAACCTTGCTTTAGGCACATTGTCCCAACTATAAATCACCGTAGCCGTCTTAATCCCTAATTCTTGTGCAGCTACAAATATATATGGAGCAATTATCGCGCGCTGGTGTGTGCAAAATAGTAGTTCTGGTTGTAATTGTTTGAGCTGTTCTTTTAACCTAGCATAAACTGGGTTTTTCTTGATTAACTCTAGATAACGTAGATCTAATTTTTCTATCGTATCATAAGATTTTACCCTTTTCCTCCATGAAACCGCAGTATAGAATAGTTTTTTCTTGAGACTATTTTTTTTAGGTCTATAATTAGAAACTAAGGTCTCATTATTTACCAGATCTTTAAAATAGTGCAATCTTAAGAGCTGTGACCTTTCTCTAAAGAATTTTTCGATTACGCTTTCGCGAAAGCGAGGTAACTTATCAAATTGTGATACAAAGGTGTGCTGCTTTAAGTAATCTACAGTAGTATCATTAAAACCGTGTAAAACACTAATGTTGAAATTATCATCTTTAAACACGCTTGAATAAAGATAATTCTTGATACCGGTACCATCTGGGATTAGTAAAACAACTCGCTTTTTCAAATGTCTTTAAATTGTTTTTGGTGGTCTATAAGCCAGACCATGGGTTTACGGAGCAAGTCTGCAAATAAAGAAGCACTGTTACCATTACCAAAAGACGAATCTGGCTCAAATTGAACCTGTTGTGCTTTTTCTATACCAGCAAGAATGTCATCACGATTATAACTTACATTAATTACAGACGGCGCTATAAAGCGATTAGACTGCCTACTTCCTATATCAATAGTAGGAATACCGTAATAAGGAGCTTCCCTTATTCCTGCACTACTATTTCCTATCATGAGCCGTGCATTTTTAAGTAGTGCCAAAAAATATTCAAAACGTAAAGACGGGAATATCCTGACATTAGTTGCTCCTTCTAACCTCTTAAATTCCTTAAAAATATACTCATTTCCCATATCATTGTTAGGATATATGAGAATAAAATTAAGCTGCTTACTAGCTAAAATGGCATCTACATAATGAATTGCATATTGTTCCATATGAGCATACTCTGTAGTTACAGGATGGAACATACCTATACAGTAATCTTCATAAGTAATATCATAGTTAGATTTTGCCTCTTCTAGCTTAGGTAAATCTGGGGAGAACATAACGTCAATATCTGGAGATCCTATCACATGAATATGATCTGATAATTCACCCATTTGAACTAATCTAGATTTTGCTTCTTCATTACTTACTAAATGTAAGTGTGATAATTTACTAACCGCGTGGCGTATAAGCTCATCAATGGTTCCACTTTTTTCACCACCTTCAATATGAGTCACTAGAATATTATTTAAAGCACCTACGGTGGCACCAGCAAGTGCCTCTACTCTATCACCATGAACTATAATCATATCTGGCTGGAGTAAATTGATGTACTTACTAAAACCTTCTATGGTTTTTGCAAGTGTAAGATCCATGGTCGTAGTTGTAGTCTCGTTTTCAAACTCGTAGATATTACTAAAACCACTTTTAAAGATTTCCCTAACGGTATAACCGTATTTTTTTTGCAGGTGCATACCAGTGGCAAAAATATGAACCTCAAATCCGGCGTCCTCATTTAACACCTGAATCAAAGATTTAATTTTACCAAAATCTGCTCGCGTTCCCGTAAGGAATACTATTTTTTTTAATCTATCGAGTTCCATTCAAGTTGTTGGTCTTTTTCTATATCACAAGAAGCTGTTTTACCTAATATATTTTCAAACTGCTCTGCCTTAATTTCTCCTGTTCCTGGACGTTTTACCCATATATTCTCCATCGTAAAAGTGTCCCCTTTTTTGATGTCCTTGATAGAGCAAACGGTAGCAAATGCAAAATCTATGGTCACCTGCTCCTCTGCAGCTGGTTTTTTATCGCCACCTCTCATTGCCCATATCAATTTACTTCCTTCTATGAGTTCCTTTGTAGCTTTTTCATCCATACTGTTGACGATGTCTGGACCTTTACGGCTCATAGTATCCGTAAAATGGCGTTCTAACACAGACGCTCCTAAGGCTACCGCAGCAAAACATGCGTGGTTACTAACTGTATGATCACTAAGACCATAAACATGATTAGAGAATGCTTCATGCATTTGAGTCATTGCTCCTAGCCGAACTAAATGTGCTGGCGTAGGATATAAATTTGTGGTGTGTAATATAGCTACATCTACTTGCGCTTCTTTAAAAATAGCTAGTGCTTTAGCTATACTTTCAATAGTATTCATTCCTGTACTTAAAATCACTGGCTTACCAGTTTGAGCAATGTGTTTTAGTAATGGATAATTATTACATTCACCAGATCCTATTTTAAACGCAGCTACATCCATATCGATGAGTCTATCCGCAGCGGCTCTAGAAAAAGGTGTAGAAATAAAGATCATTCCTTTCTCTTCTACATAGCGTTGTAATTCCCTTTCATCAGTTTCATTTAGAGAGCAACGCTCCATAATGTCATATATGGAAACATCTGCATTTCCAGGAATTACTTTTTTTGCTGCTGCGCTCATTTCATCCTCAACGATGTGCGTTTGATGCTTTACGATTTCTACACCTGCACGATACGCAGCATCAACCATTTCTTTTGCAATGGTGATGGATCCTTCATGATTGATGCCTATCTCTGCAATTACTAATGGTGGATGGTCTATTCCTATCTTTCTTCCTGCGATTTCTATAAATGGGTTACTTTTCATTGAAGTATTTTAAAATGTATGATGCGTAATCTAAATCTTCTTTTGTATCTATATCTACTGTCGCAAATTTGTGATTCACAACAAATGGTAATGATTCATTATTAAAAATAGTACCTTCTCTAATTAATGACGCCTTTGTAATATACATCAATCCGTTTTCATAAAATAAAGGTTCTAAATCTTGGCTGCGCTGTCCTATTTCATAATTATAAGGCTCAAATGTATCATTAATAATCTTACCTAATTTTTTATGATCTCTGCTCACTGTAAATAAACTCTGTTTTCTAGACATTTTATATTTATCAAAAGCTTCTTTTAGTAGGTTTTTAGGCCTTAATGGGTTAGTGGCTTGCAATAACACGACCGTATCAACTGGATCCTGTATAACAGTTAAAGCGTGACTTAAGGTAGTAGAAGTAGGCTCAAAGTCACCACTTAAAGATGCTGGCCTATCAATTACCTGCGCGCCACATTCTAAAGCAATTTCTTTTATGGCTTCGTCATCCGTTGAAACGTATACCTCATCAATGATGTTATTATTTAACAACGCAAATTCTATAGAGTGAGCTATTAAAGGTTTACCACCTAAGTTGATGATATTTTTACTAGGTAAACGTTTAGATCCTCCACGAGCTGGAATTATGGCGATTGTTTTATGCACTTATATCGAATATTTATAAATCAGGTTAAAAAGATAGTTGATGAACTTAGCTTTTACCCTAAAAATTAATTGGTTAGGGTGATCTGGTTTAAAAGCATGGAATTTTCTTTGAATTTTTGGACTCTTATCAGCTAGATTCATTTCTTTATTTGTTTCATATATCTTTTTCATCCATGGCTCTACCTTATTCCCCATATGATAGGCTCTATTATAGTATGTAGCAAGACGCATACCACCAGAATAATTGATGGGACGATCACAGTATATTTCTTCAGAGTGATTACCTACTAAGGTTAGGGATGGTTCAAGAGGAACGGTTTTAAAAAATAATTCTCTACGCATACTTAGAATCTGATGGCCACTTCCCATATTTGCCTTTACACCATTTCCTTCAATAACTGGCCATAAAACATTTTTATCCTTTTCTTGTTCCCAATTAAAACTAGCTAGATAACGGTTTTGTGCATCATGATTTTCTGGAATAGGTTGAGGCTTAAACGATACACTTTTCTTTAGTATATTTAAATAAGTAGAGGTAGTTTCATAGTTATAAAAATTTCTACATGGTATAGGTGATACAGAAGCTACGTTTTTTAGATTGACAAAAATATGCTCCACATCCTGTTGCCAATTTTGATCAAACAAAATATCAACGTCAGAAATAGTAACAATGGGCTCTCTAGTACCTCTTGCGGCGCCTATAAGTGCATCAATTTTACCTATATTCTCTTTATGGTGAATTAAGGTATCAATTGTATTTTCACTTAATTTTTCTTGTAAATAATGCCCTACCTCATCGCATGAAGCGTTATTAACCACGGTGATGGCGCAACTATCGTTTGTAGTGTCAATAGCAGATTCTAAAGACAGTTTAAATACTTCTAAAACATCTTTATAGTAGCCTTGTAATGAAGGAATAAAAACTACTATAATTAATCTATGTGTGAATTTTAAGTCGATTTTCTTAGATTGCTTTTGTGGATTCATCCCAACTCTCATAGGCTAGTGTAATTGTTGTTTATTATTATTTATGGTAATCAAATTTCTCTTAGCATCTGAGATAAAGCTATTTAAACTCTTGCACCAATCTTTTAATTCAAATTTTTCTGTCATCTCAAAATCATTCCTCTTATTTTCTACTTTCAATTTATGAAAAGCAGTATTAATTACATCAACCCATGCTTCTATAAAATTAGGCTGTTTCACAAGATCACCGTATTTACCATGGTTAAGTACTTCTGGGATACCACCATTATCACTTGCAATGCAATAAGATCCACATTTAAGTGCCTCAATTAAAACTATGCCAAAACCTTCTTTCCACAACGAAGGGAATAAGAAAAAATCGGAAATTTGGTAATATGGTGGAAGTAAATGATTCTCAATTCTCCCTACAAATTTTACGTTTTTTGTGGGATAGTCTCTTTGTGCTCCTACTACTAAAAGAAGGGAATCATCTAATATATTTTCTGGCAGTTTATTCCATACATTAATAATAAAGTCTAAACCTTTCTTTTTTCTATCCTGCGAGCACCATAAGAAAACATTTTTAGCACTTATCCCTAGATCTTTTTTTATTTTTTATTTTTTAAAATGATCTATCGTCTTAAAAATAGAACCATCACAGGAGTTGTGAAGAACTCTAGCCTTAAATGGTAATTCATTAAACTCCTTCTTCCATTCTAAATAAGAAAGATGAGTAAGAAAAATGATTTCATCAACAGCGTATAAAAATTCTGTAGCTTTTTTATTTGAAACTGACGGTGCAAAACCGTGAAATGAGTACATAATGTGAAACAAGTTTCTAATTCCTTTCTTAACTAGATAATTGTGGACATTTAATGCTAAACCAGAGTTATCAATAATCTTTATAACGTACTTTTGATTTTCCTGTATTAAATCATCTAGTACGTTAATGTATTTTGAAAAACTTGATTTAAGCTTAACTTTTTGTAAAACATTATGCAAAATCGCTTTATTGTCATCGACATAATGATAACTAACATTAGACAACTTATCACCTGCATTTAGTGTAGGAGATATTATATGGTCTATTTCGTGATCACTATGTTGCAGATAAAAATTATACAAATTAGTCCAACTTCCAATTGGTTTAAATGGTAGGTGAAATTGGCTCATTATTATGGTTTTAACTGACATAAAGACGTTATTAAACTAGTTCTCAATAAAACGGTTATCTCTTGCATCAAATTTAGAATTACAAATAAGAAAATAACCTTTTCCCAAATATTTTATTAATAACAATCCTATTGCAAACCGAGTTTTATCGATAATATTCATGTTCACATCTTTTAAATAGCTCCACATTTTCATGTAATATGTGGACATACCACTCAAATTGATTACTTCATAATACGTAGTAATGACACGGTAAAATTGATATCTTAATACACGAGGACTGAAATCTTTTTTGTTTTTTATTAAATATTCTAAAACCATAGTAAAATAGAATAAAACGCTCGTTTTATAAGACTTATCTTTAGATGATAGCGATTCAATACTTTCATGACCTCTTCTAACTCCAAAAAGCGAGTAAGGTAGAATTTTATAAGTTGGTTTTTCCGTTAATCTTAAAAAATTAAAATAGGCTTCTTGAGCTCTAAGCATTTCTTCATTCCAAAGTTTTTTATTTTTTAGGAATTTAGCTCTCCATAATGGCGCTGGAGTTGGAAAATAGTGACTAAATAATAAATAAGCTTCAATATTATTTTGCTTTGGATTTTTATAAAGTTTCACCTCTTCTTTATATTGGTTTGTGAAGTAGTAAAACTCTGAGGACACAAAATCGTAACTAGGATTATTTTTTAAAAAGGTTATTTGAGTTTTTAAAAAATCAGTCTCCATGATGTCGTCACTATCAAACCATTTTATAAATTCACCTTGAGCTAAACTATAACCATAATTTCTAGCACCATTTCCACCATTCTTATAAAGTTCGGTTCTTTTAAAAACTCTAAAACGTAAGTCCTGAGCAGCAAATTGAGTAGCAACCTGAAAACTATTATCTGTGGAATGATCATCAACTATAATGCATTCCCAGTTAACATAAGATTGTTCTCTTATACTTTTCAGCGTATCTAACACCAAATTTTCTCTATTAAAAAGCGGAATAATTATGGATATCAAATCTTCCATCCTAAAGGTGCCTTGTAAACAATGTTAATTATCAATTTTTATAAAATATAGTATGAACTACCTTAAATTTAAGTAGTCTTTTGATAAAAGTAAAAATCTGCTCTCGACGTATCATCTTCTTTGTTTTTATCATATGGAAATTTATTGTCAATTTTTTTTATGAATTTCCAGTTTGACGATTGATGTTCTTTCACCCATTTAGTGAATTTCCTATGTCTTACATGAGCAGCGGTTAATTTATTAAAGTTACTAGAGTAAATAACCACATAACGAGATGAATGATTAAACAAATCACTCATATACCTGTGAAATACATCGTCTTCTATCAAATGATAAATGACATCTAATGAAAGCATTAGTTCTACAGTAGGAATTGTAATCGTATTATTCAAAAGATAAAAAGTTTTAGAAGTATCGTCTTTAAATTTTTCACGACATAAATTAACGGCTGTTTCAGATACATCTAAACCTACGTATTGAATATATTTTGCGCTTAATAATTGATTACCATCACCACATCCTAACTCACCGATTAATCTAATTTTGTTATCCTTAACAAATTTATTAATTACTTGAGATTTAAATTCTGCAAGCATACCATAACTACCACTTCCTGAGTTACCATTCTTTTTGTAACGTACTTCCCAATAATCTTTACTATTATTTACTGGTGTTAATTTTTTACCTGTATTTTTTATAATCTTATAAATTTTTCTAATCATGATAAATATTTAAGTATTGATCTTTAATTACGTTTACATCAAATTTTTCCTCAACT
Source organism: Nonlabens sp. (assembly GCA_020630715.1). Classification (GTDB taxonomy): domain Bacteria; phylum Bacteroidota; class Bacteroidia; order Flavobacteriales; family Flavobacteriaceae; genus Nonlabens. Next base: position 63,243 of record JAHDIQ010000007.1, on the reverse strand, counting down.
AATACACGCGCTGCAACACACATTTGTTTATACTTATCACTATCGTTTAACAATTCAATAATAGAATTAGTCATTTCATCGATGTTTTTATCTTCAACTAAAATACCCGTGGTACCAGAATTTAAAGTATCGCTTACTCCACCAGTATTAAATGCAATAACAGGAGTTCCTGTAGATTGCGCTTCAACAGAAGCTAGTCCAAAAGCTTCCATTCTCTTATTTTCATCCTTAGTAGAAGTAAAAAGCATAACAAAAGAGTTATGCAGCTCATCCACTATGGTTTCTTGAGTGGAATTACCTAGTAATTCAATATTGTATGATAAGTCATACTCATGTATTAAATTCATTAATTGTACTCTTTCTGATCCTTCACCTATAATTTTATACTTTACCTGATATCCTCTAGTTATCAATTGATGTACAACCTTAATACCAAATAGATGCCCCTTAATTCTCTCTAATCTACCTACACTTAATAATTTTATAGGTTCATAAAACTCTGGTTTCTTTTTAAAATTAAAAACACCTACATCTACTGGTATGGGAACGACAGAAACCTTTGACAAAGTCGCTCCTAATGCTGCAACTCTAGAGCGCAAATATTCTGAATTCACTGTAATAACATCTACCTTATCTAACAAATGAAAATATTTTTCTCTTAAATACAAAAGCTTTGATTCATTTGTGAAATGGGCGTCATAACCATGAAAAGTAGTAACAGTCTTAATACTAGAATTTAAATGCTGATATATCGATGGAATAAAATAATCACTACCATTATCCGCAAAATGAATATGAACTATGTCACCTTGAAAAATTAGCAATGCATCAAGAAACTTTTGCCACTTTTTAAGTTTATACTTTTTACGGCTAAAAAAAATATTAGCAGCTACAATTAAATAACGCAAATTTGATAACAAGCTAAAAAACAACCATTTTGATTGATCAAAGCGATTAAGGCGGTAGCAATCAGATAACTGATAAACTTTTTCCATAAGTGAATACTGTGCGATAAGACTTTTCTGAGACGAATTATCAATATCGTTAACAACCTTAGCTACAATACGTACATCGAAACCTTCCTTGATACAGCTCACTATGTGATTTACGATAAACGTTTCTGAGAAAGTCGGAAACGAGTTAACTACAAATGTTATTCGCTTTGTCATATTTAAAAATAAATCCCTTTATTATTTTCTATTAAAAAATCGGTGTCATTTCTAATTATAACCATAAAGTATTTTAGCTTTAATAACTTCATTTTAATAAACTCGATCTATGATTCCTATAATTCACTATGATATATAGAAATATATTTTTAAAATTGTATAAAAATTCAAATAACATGAAATAAATTAAAACTACAACCTTATTTATTTGCTGTTTTTAATAGAGTAAAGTCATCAATCTGCATCATAGATCATATTTTTATTCTTCTTAATTTCTAATTCATCTTTTAGTAGAGAAAAAATTGTTTTTCTATATAAATCACTTATGACTTCACTCTTATAGTCTTGTAAATAGATAGTTCTGTTCTCCACTGCTATATTTTTAATTTGGTCAGAACTTAACAAATTAATTTTATTGAAAACTACCTTTAAAGATTCTATGTCTGTTATATCAAACCAGAACTGATTTGAGGCATTCCTTAAGCGTTCAGGCATAGCTCCTGTACTAGTCGAAATTATCAACCTTGCAGATGCCATAGCCTCTAGACCTACAAGCGGTCCAGCCTCTTCATATGAAGGGATAATTAAAGCATCAGAAGCTTGTATATAATTAATTAAATCTATTTGATTTATATGACCTAACACATCCAGATTATCCATAGTATTACTTATTTCATTAATCTGATTGTATAGAGGACCATAACCGATAATAGTCAAACTTAAAGGATAGTTTATCTTTTTAAAATAATTTACTAATTCTAAAATTCCTTTCTCACTAGACAATCTCCCGATATATAACAAAGATTTACATTTCTTAACAGGCTCAATTTGTAACATCATTTCTTCCTGATAAACACACTGGTCAATAATGGCGTAGTTGTGAGTTGATAAGGATGCTAATCTAGAGGCGTTAATTTCAGAATGATGAATAAATAACGAGACTTTTTCTAGCCATAATTCTTGACTTTTATCTAAATCGGGGATTTTACTGGTTGTCCTCATAACTACAGGCGTATGAATTGAATGTGCGTATTCCACAATTTCCTTAGCATAAGCACTACCTATTTGCATACATAATACAACGACATCTGATTCACTCACAATACCCTTCAAAATTTTTAAAGCATACTTGTTATAACCAAATTTTCTAGCTAAAGAGTTAGAAGTGTAATTATGTAATTGATATTTTCTATTTGATTTAAGATAACTAAACCAAGCCAGAATCCTAAACCATAGATATTTCTTACAAATAAGTAAATTAATTGAAACTATAGATCCTTTAATATTAAAATCAAAAATTTGAGAATCTAATGTAAAATTAGTAGTAGAGATAATTTGACTACAATAATTACTATCATTAAGTGATTGAGCAATAAAACCAGTTTCTAGTTCACGACCTCCTACATCCTTAAAAGGACTAATTATTGACATTCTCTTTTTCATTGAGTAGGTGTCATTATTTTTTGAATAAAGTTAAGATTGATAAAAATAAGGTAGCAATTTTGCTTAAAAATCTATTAGATTCAATTTTTGCGATGAGTTTTACCCTTTTATTAGGGTTAATAAATTGACTGATTAAAAAATAGTCTAAACTTTCAATTTCCGCATATGGATGTACTTTGCTTATAAAACTATTTTTAGCAACGCTATGTGAAGACGAAGCAGACACTCCATTCATATCAAATGAAGCTACCGTTTTATCGATATGTAAATATGATTCAGCATTAATTACAATTGCTGTAAAAAAGAAAGTCCAGTCTGCTATAATAGGATAAGACTGATCATAACAACCATATTTTTCAAACATTTTATGATTTATAAACGTTGAAGGATGTGGTAAAGAGTTTTGATATAAATAACTATGGTACATTTTTTCTGGACTCTTTTTTATCCACGGCTCTTTTGATAACATTTTAGTATTTCCACTAATAAAAGAAATATCATCATTTAAAAATTGGATCGTATCAAAGATTGTAGTTTTAGAATATAAATAATCACCACTATTTAAAAATAAAAGGTACTTTCCTCTAGCTTTAGCTATACCTTTATTCATAGCATTATAGATACCACTGTCCGGCTCACTTATCCAGTAATCAATTTTTTCTTCAAAATTCTTAATTACATCTACACTACCATCTGTACTTGAACCATCTATAATAATATATTCAAAATCTTTAAACGTTTGATTAATTACACTTGCCATAGTTTTTTCTAAACCTACAGCATCGTTATAATTAATGGTTATGATGGATAATGATATCATCTTATTTCTTCAAATAAATTAATGTAGCGATCTGCTTGAATAGATGCGTTATATCGTAATACCGCATCTCTTCGTATTTGACATCTATCTAGCTCTACACCCTTCTTTATAAAGCTATCAATTATATCCATTAACCCAGTAGATGATAGCTCATTTGACAAAAGTCCATTTAGCCCATGTTCTATCATATCAGGGATACCACCAATATTAAATCCTAAAACAGGTGTTCCGCAAACTAAAGATTCTAGAACAGTGTTAGGCAAATTATCCATTAAGGATGGTATCACAAATGCATCAGCTAATTGAAAAATATTCATCATCATTTTTTGATCTCTTACAAAGCCAAAATCCTTTCTTGATGTAGAGGTTATAGATTGTGATTGAATATTACCGACGGAAATCAAGAATAACTCATTGTTAACCAACTCATTTATAGCTATTTGTAATAATTTAAAGCCTTTTCTTTCATTTTCCAAGGAATCTGCAACAAACAAAATAATTTTTTTATCAGTTGGTATTCCAAAATTAATTTTCAACTTTTCACTATCCTCATTTGGTAAATTTACACTTAGACCGTAGGGAATATGAAAATGATTAAAACAACCTAATACTAGGCTGGACTTTGATTCATCTAAGAGCCATTTTGAAGGACTGACTATGCTTAGGTTCAAATTTTTATGGATGCAGTTCAACTTAAAAGAAATATTATTATTAAAAACATTTTCCTCTAATTTTGTAATTGTCCTAGCTTCCGGAAATCCTTTATCATTGATACACGTATAAAATTCGGAATAGTGCTCTCCACCTAAAAACGGACTCATATCGTGAAGCGTCCAGATTAATGGTTTATTAACAGTTTCGAAAAAAGTCTTGTAATCTAAGAAACCAGCAACCCAATGTAAATTTATAACATCCGCCTCTTTAAAAAGCTTACTTTTAGTTATGTCGTATAAAGAGTGAGGTGAACTATAATACTCTAATCTTTTTGATCTTAAGTCCTTATATATTGACTCTGGGGATTTCTTTTCATTAATTAAATTAATCCCAATCCTTCTCTGAATCTGAAATAATTTATTCAATACAATCTCTAAAAAACTCTTTTTTACTCTTAAGGAATGATCAAATTGATATGATTTATCTACATTGCCTTTTTTATGTAATAGCAATAACTTTGAATTAATACCTCTATCTAATAATGCTTCATGTAATCTTATACATGCGTTTGCAGCACCGCCGTAATCGTAAGTATTAATTAATAAAACTTTCATATACCTATTTGAAAAGCATGAATATTTAATTGCATGTCCATTCCATTATATTTATTAATATGAAATAAGGGCTGATTACTAGATAATCCAGGAGAAGAAACATAGATTCTAAAATTCGCATCATTTAATATCTTAAATATTTCATGTAATGATTGTTCTTCATTTATGAAAGAATGATATTCAATGAAAATACGTTTTACAAAAGACAACTTACTTTCTATTTGACGTAAAACTTCTGTTTCTGCTCCTTCAATATCAATTTTCAAAAAATCTACATCTTTTGTAATATAAGGACTTAATTTCTCTACAGTAATGTGAGATTTCAAATCCATCTTTCTTTGGATAATACGGCCTGCATCCGCTCCTTCTTCCTCAAAGAATAATTCATCATTCTCTCTCCATAAACCAGTATTCCTTAAAGTAATTTTATTAAAGTTATAAGATTCTATGTTATTTTTCAAGACATTAAATATAGTTTTATCAGGTTCAAAAGCTAATATTTCTGCATTGTTGTATTTATTTTTAAAATAGATAGTAGCTAATCCAATATTAGCTCCTGCATCAATAATGAATAAGTTCGTTTTACTTGTTTCAAATCGATATATCTCTTCCTCGAATATCTCTTTGTGCATAAAATAATAAGAACGATTGTCTGGTATAGTTATTTTCTTTCCTAATAACTCCACATTTAAAACAGTATACCTAGGAAAGTTCAAATAAGAAGGTTTTGTTTCTGTAAATAGAAGTTCTCTTAAATACTTTTTAATTCCATTTGGAATTATTTTTTTCACAAACTTCATATAGCTAGTTTTTTTTCCAGTCGTAACAAAATGGGAAAACATCAAAACCGGTATTTTCATCGCCATTTCTAATAATTATATTCCTTTTGCTGGCATAGGAATTTAAAAGCTCATATTGTTGATATAATTCATATTGTGTGTATAATCTTTTTTTAGGTAAGCGACCACTAGAAATTTCGTTTTCAAAAACAATATTATCCAAAGAACCATAATACTCAAGTGACTCTTTATCATGTGAATAAAAGTGTTTGTATGGTTTTAAAAATTGCCAATCATGATCGATACCTAGTAAATATATTTTTTTAAAATTTAAAAAAACACCTAGTTGTAGGCACACAACACCAACAGACCAAGGAGACATAATTCTTTTGTTAAAATTAACAGGTAGTTTTCCACCATAACTGTAAAAAAAAACTTTTCTATTCTGAAAGCTTTTTAATGCGATTAAGCGATCCCTTTCTTCAACTAGAATGGCTGTTGATTGTGGTAATTTCTTATGACATCTCTTAAACCAATTCATCATCACATTTTTAGTTATAGGCTCATGAGAAGCCGCAAAAACATGTATATCTGGCTTAATAATATCAATATCCTTATGCTCGTGAAAATTTGCACTTGAAATAATAAATTGATTATTTATTTTTGAAAAATCTAATTTATTTACACTTGGGGCACTTCCTAAAATCAAAACTTCCGTTTTATTATTTTTCAAGAGTTTCAAATCATTATTCCGATGAACATTAGGTTGATAACCTAATATTTTCTTTAGTATATTTTTGATTTTTTTCATAAAGCTAAGAAAACCTTCCTTCAATTAAACTCACATTAGTCGCACGTAGCATTTTACCGCTTTTATACACATCTGCCGTAAAAACATTAAAAAACATAGCATCTCCTATTCTATCATAGATTAAACCACCTATCGTTAAGGACTGTATAACCACTGTTATTTTATAATTACCACCTCTTAAGGGCAAGTTATCAATAGTAAGATCTATATGTTTTTTATCATCACTAAAGATAATTCCCATCTCATCAGAATAAAAATCAGCCACTTTAGTGCCATTTAAGCTATTAATAACCACACCTATGCAGCACTCGCTCAATCTAATCTTGCTTTCATTGTAATCTAATACAAATCTAAATTTAACTTGTTCTCCTATAAGCACCTCTTTTACAGCCACCTCTTTACTGTTCCATAATTCAATAGATTGAAATCTTACAGCACCGTTTCCTCTACGATCTTTAATGGTGTCTAGACTAGATCCAGAAGCTTTTGAAGATTCATTTAGATAAAACGCTACAGCATCAAGACTAGATCCTTTAAAAGTAATCTCACCATTTTCTAGTACGATTCCTGTTTTACACAAATTCTTAACTGCTGCCATATTATGACTCACAAACAGCACGGTTCTTCCCTGCCCAGAAGAAATATCCTGCATTTTTCCTATAGCTTTTTTCTGGAACTCGGCATCACCTACGGCTAGCACCTCATCTACGATTAAAATGTCTGGTTCTAGATGCGCTGCTACTGCAAATGCTAATCGTACCGTCATACCACTACTGTAGCGTTTTACAGGTGTGTCCACATAGCGCTGGCAACCAGAAAATTCAATAATCTCGTCTATTTTTTCTGAGATTTCCTTTTTAGTCATTCCTAGAATTGCACCGTTTAAATAGATGTTTTCTCTACCTGTTAATTCTGGATGAAAACCCGTCCCTACTTCTAGTAAACTGGCGATACGACCACATGTTTTAATACTACCCGTAGTAGGTCCTGTAACTCTAGATAAAATTTTAAGTAAAGTAGATTTGCCAGCACCATTTTTACCTATAATGCCTAGAACTTCTCCACGTTGCACTTCAAAATTGATATCATTTAAAGCCCATACATAACTAGACTCACTAGTTGTGCTACGATCATTTGTAGCGCCTATTTTTAAATAGGGATCTTCTTTACCACGGATTCTATGCCACCATCTATTTAAATCATGTGAGATCGTACCAGTTCCCACCACTCCTAGACGGTATTGTTTAGAAATATGTTCTACTTTAAGTATGATGTCTTCACTATGGCTCATAAACTATACGGTGTCTATAAAATTCTTTTCGGTTTTATTGAAAATGATCAATCCTATTAAAAAAACTACAGTACTTATCACCAGCGCATACATAAACATGAGACCATCAAAAGTACCAGTATGAAGTGCCATGCTTCTAAAACCTTCTATCACCTGTGTAAGTGGATTGTACTCAATAAAAGGTATGGCAGCTTGTACCCATTCATTATCAGAGTTCCTAATTTCACTTAAACTATAAGGAACTGCACTTACATACATTAATAATTGTACACCAAAACCTACCAGCACATTTAAATCCCTATATTTTGTAGTAAGAGAAGAAATCGTCATTCCTAAACCTAATCCTAGTAATCCCATTATCATTATTAACACTGGTAAAAGCACTAGAAATACGGTAGGTTGCCCAGCGGCATCTTGTAAATAGAAATAGATATAGAAGATAATAAAAATAAACAGTTGTATTCCCAGTTTCAATAAATTTGAAACGGTCACGCTCATAGGCATAATAACTCTAGGGAAATACACTTTACCAAAAACGTTTTGGTTCTTTTTAAACGTATCACTAGTTCCAGTAAGGCATTCTTTAAAATAATTCCATATCGTAATACCAGCAAGATTAAAAAGAAAAGGATGAATATTACCAGGTGTTTCTATTGCTCCAAAACCATTAAAAACCAGCGTAAAAATCACTGATGTTAATAAAGGCTGAATAAGAAACCATAAAGGTCCTAAAATGGTTTGCTTATAAACCGTGACGATATCACGTTTTACAAACAGGAACAACAGATCTCTGTAGGCATAAATCTCTTTGAAATTAAAACGCAACGCACCATCAACAGGTTTAATCTCATAAAGCCATTTTTTACTGCTCATAGGTGGACGTATTACGCTTTCGCGAAAGCGAAATTATCTATTAAACAATCGCTCAATAGCACTCTTAAGTCTGTTAAAAAAACCTTTTTTAAGCTCGTTTTCATGATAACCATTACCGTAATTCCCGTAGCCATAGCCATAGCCGTAACCATAGCCATAAGTTCCTTTACTATTAAAATGATTAAAAACGATACTTAAATTCTTAATCTCCTTGCGTTGATATTTATCATTTACCACATCTAGCATTCCTTTTTTAGTATAACCTTGTCTTACTAAATACAGTGAAGCATCTGCGTGTTTTGCAATTTCTAAAGCATCTGCCACTAGACCTAATGGTGGCGTGTCTAAAATCACATAATCATAATCTTTTTTAAGCTGGTTAATCATTTCACCTGCGCGTTTTGACATGATTAATTCACTAGGATTAGGTGGTACAGGACCAGATAAAGCAATATCCAGATTCTCTATTCCCGCAGATCGTATCATCTCGTTTAAACTACAATCATTTACAAGATAATTACTGACTCCTAAATTATTATCAATCCCAAAATCATCAAAAATCTTAGGCTTTCTTAAATCTAAACCTACTAAAATGGTTCGTTTGCCACTTAAGGCAAATACCGTAGCTAGATTGATACTGGTAAATGTTTTTCCCTCACCACTAACGCTACTAGTCGCCATAATCGTTCTAGAACCATATTCTGATTCCTGATCGTACATAAAATGAAGACTAGAGCGTATGCCTCTAAAAGCCTCGGCAATGGTAGATTTAGGTTTGTCTTTTACAATCAAATTCGTAGGATGATTCATTTTACCTATCACACCTATGACTGGAATATTTGTGAGTTGTTCCACATCTTTAGGTGTATGTACATAGAAATCGAGTAAGGTTAGAAAAAATGCAATACTTATAGGTATTGCTAATCCTATTAATAGAGCAATGAGATAGTTAATATTTGCGCTTTTACGAGTTCCTGCATCTCCTGTATCCTTTGCAGCGTCTATAATAAATATATCAGAAACATTAGCAGCCTTAACCAGTGAAGCTTCTGCCTTTTTTGCCATAAATGCATTGTAAGTATTTAAATTGACATCAAATTGTCGCTGAATTTTAAGATAATCTTGTTGTTCCTTTGGTAATTTCTTGATCTGACTCTCTACTTTTGAGATCATGCCATATATTTCATTGAGCTCATCTGTAAGTAGCGATTTACTGCTATCTATATTTGTTAAAATTACATTTTTTACAGCATCAATATCTCTATCTATTCTACTAAAGACTGGTGCATCCTCACGCATACTAAAGGCACGTTTCTTACGCTGTTCTGATAATGAAATTAGCCTAGAAACAGCCTCAGCAATACTACCTTCTGTAATTCCTACTACAGATGGTGCTTGAATTACAGAATAATCTCTATTTGTATTAAGGTAGGTTTTAAGATTATCATAATAATTTAATTTATTTAAAATATCACGTTTTTGCAATTCATAATTTGTCAGTTTAGTATTGTAATCTGTATTTTGAGATTCTAAATCGATTAAAGTGGATTTATTCCTAAAATCTTCTAAGTTTTTTTCACTTTCCTTTAAAGCGTTTACTTGCTGATTAAGCGTGCTGTCGATGTATCTCAACGTACTTACAGCAAATTTGTTTTTACGTTCTAACTCGCCACGTTCTAATATAACAGAACTTTCATTGATGTAATCAATGAGTCTATATTTATTAGTTCCGGAAAGGGAAAGTTCTATAATTGAAGAGCCTTGTGGTTTTTGTAATATTGAGATTTTTTTATAACGACTCACTGTTTCCCAATAATCAGAAAACTTAAATAGCCACTCACCTTTAGGTACCGTTTGCTCTCGTTTATTGATTAAAATATTTAAAAAAGGTAAGTCAACTTGTTCTCCAAAGTGAAACTGGGCTTTCCACTCACCTTGAGGCGTACTAACATCTTTAACAACTTTTTCATGATAGTCATAACCATTAGTCGTAGTGCTTTCAAAATTTGCACTTAACTCATAGGTGTTATTATCGATAATTTTTAGTCTGATATCCTTCTTAAATAACTGTGTTTTACTAGTATCTGCATAGATGTAAAATGGTGTTTTCTTGTATGCATCAATGTTGTAATACTCACCTTCTTTTATATAATCAATGTAAAATTGTAGTTCATCTACTACCTGTTCTGCATGAGACCTAGATTTATATTGTGTTATTGCTGTAGTCACTTTATCTGTAGTTCCACCCCAATTAAAGGTAAGGCTGGTATTACTGGTAAATAAAGGATTAGAATTGTCTTTAATACTTATTAAAGAATCTATTTTATAGAAAGTTTGTATAAACTGGTTTTTATAGTAAGCATAAGCCATTGCGATGGTGATACACAATAAAAAGAGCCACCATAAACGCAACAATTTTCTAAAAAACTGCTTGATATCAAATATACCAGAGATCGGGTTTATTTCTCGTTCTTCTTCCATTTACAATCGAGTAAAAAGTAAAACAGCGGTTACTAATGTGGTTAAAAGTGATATCACTGTGGTGAATGAAGCTAATCCAGTGGTTCCAGTCCCTAGAGCTTTTTGTGGTAGTGGATCTACCACGATCATATCATTAGGTCTAATATAATAATATGGTGAATAAATGATCTCCAGTTTTGTTAAATCTAAATGATGCACTTTAACACCATCTGGATACTGGCGTACAATGCGCACATTACTTAAATCACCAGTAATGGGAACTCCACCACTATTAGAAATAGCTTCTACTATAGTTACCTGATCTCTAAAAACTGTTTGCTCACCTAAGCGATTAACTTCACCAGCAGTTACATAGCGCAAACCGCCTAGCTTCACGGTAACAAATAAGGTTGCGTCTTCTTTAAAAAATCGAGTCAACAAATCTTTTTCTATAGATTCTCTTAATTCATCTAGTGTAAGACCTAAAGCTTTTAAAGTACCTATAGCTGGAATCCTGATATCACCATGTTGATCTACCGTATATCCATTAAAGTACAATCCTGCCGCTTGAAAATTTTGATTTTGTCCTTGACCTTGGTTCTGTTGTATTTGAAACATGGAAACCAATTCTGGCTCTAAATCTGATTTGATGTTAATACTTAAAATATCATTAATTTGTAATCGATATGGTGGTTGTACTTTTTGAATTAAAATCAACGAATCGTTTTTAACCTTTTCTGATTCCTGTAAGTAGGTAATTTTATTAGTAGGCACACAAGAAGTTCCTACAAACAACGCTATAATCCCTAAAATAAATAAAAGCTTGCGCATAAGAAGTTAACAGTTCAATAACAAATATATAAGAATCAGTGAATATCAACGATTAAAATCATAGTATTCCATTCACATAGTAGTTAACAAAAAAATCAAGATAACAAACGCTACAATTTAGGCCTACGACCGCGACGTTTTCCACTAGATCGCATAGTCCCAAAAAGCAAGGTAAACACACCTATAAACATCGCGATTCTAGCTAGATAATCACCATGTAGTGTATAAAAGGTAAGCTCATCACGAGACTGAATCTGTCCAGAAACAACACCACGTTTTTCATAACCTAGTGATTGTCTTACCGCACCTGTATGATCCATAATAGCGCTAATTCCAGTATTTGCACTGCGCGCGATCCAGCGTCTATTCTCTATAGCCCGTAATCTAGCTAGGCTTAAATGTTGTTGATGACCTTGTGTATTTGCCCACCAGGCATCATTAGTAATGATTGCCAGATACTGCGCACCATTGTTTACGTAATCTGTCACATAATCACCATAGACACTTTCATAGCATATTATAGGTGCGATCGCTTTTTCATCTGATGTAGTAAATACAGAGCGTTCTTCTTGGGTAGTTTTAGTAGCAACGGTTCCTCCTAAATCGATCATGACATTTCCTAATAATGGCTCTAACACACTTTTATAAGGCATGTTTTCTATTCCTACCACTAGCTTAGATTTATGATACAAATCCACTTGCCCAGAACGATTCATAAACATCGCACTGTTATAATCATTAAAATAAGCTTTGCCGTCCAGCGTATTGGACTGATTACTATGACGTGGATCATCTTTTCTAAACACATCAATCATGGAAATACCACCCAGATAATAAGTGTTAGGATAAGGAGCGAGCAAGGTTCTTAAGGACTGAATATCGCGGTGGTATTGTACTTGTGGTAATCTAAACCGATTATCTGCCAGCACGGTTTCTGGTGTGATGATAAAATCAACTTCATCATTCATTTCTGGTGTGATCAATTCCTCCATCAGTTCAATCACCTTACCATTTGTCTGAAAATATTTTTCTTTATAAGGATCGATATTAGGCTGGACGATCAATACCTCATCCATTTCGCTTTCAGCTGTAATTGAAACTGTATAGGTAGACTGAATATAAACTGATACTACGATGGGTAACAACACCATTGTCGCTATTAACCCGATCTGTTTGAGGTATTTCGCTTTCGCGAAAGCGAACCTACCACCATCCTGATTACTTTTCACATTTTTTAACCTAGTAAAAACCAAATAAGTTACTGCAATGTTCACAAGCCAAACCCATAAAGTACCACCAAAAGTTCCTGTGTATTCGTACCACTGAATCCAGCTGGTGTACTCACTAAATCCATTTCCTAAATTGAGCCATGGCCACGAGAAATCCCAATGTAAATGCAGGTATTCAAATGCCATCCACAGACATATTAAAAAAGTCCATGCCGTTCCTTGATTCACTTTACGGGCAAATAAATGATAGACCATAAACACGGTTGCCATCAATAAAGAATTGACTAATACGGCAAACCACATCCCAAAAGGTGTTGCATAGTACAACCACGATGTAGTCGCAAAATTCCAAATCAAAAAGGTGAGATAAGCATGAGCAAGAACACGCCACGCCGTTTTCTTTTTAACATCATCACGCAGTCGTTTTTCACTAAGTAACAATGGTACAAAAGCAATAAAAAGCAGTCCTGCAAAACCATAGGTAGGCCATGCCAGCCATAATAATAATCCGCTAAGGAGTGCTCCTAGAATGCTTTTCATTAGTGATTTTCTTCCTTTATGATTTCTGTCAAATTATGATGAAAACTAGGAATTACATCCTGCACTGTTTGCCATATAGTAAGCGTATCAACTTGTAAATAATCGTGAATCAATTTATCCCGCATTCCTGCAATTTGACGCCACGGGATATGATGGTATTTACCTCTAAACGATTCTGATAATTTTTTAGTGGCTTCACCTATTATTTCCAGATTGCGTATAACAGCATCTTGAATGATCGTTTGTTCATGAAATGAGATCTCATCTACATCATTTGTATATTCCATTATACGTAGCAAACAGTTTAACATGTGCTCCAGATAGACAATATCTTTTTTATGATCCATGCACTGGTCTTAAATCTTCAAGAATAAAAGGTTTTAAACTATCGCTAATAGATCTTCTAAAAACGAGTTGCACGGGAAAGCCAAAATGAGTTTTTAATTCCATTTCTAACCCAATCACATCTAATAAATGGAGTTTTTTTTTAAAATCTACCAATAGATCTAAGTCGCTTCCATCATGATGATCACCACGAGCACGAGAGCCAAAGACACCTATGTAATTAGGCTCAAATGGCGCTAATATTTTTTTGATAAGTGATATTTGAGATTTTGTAATCATGTAACCATCCACTTGATTATTGTAAAAATACATGTTTATCTAGAAAAAGTCGATAAATCTACTCGTAAGCTAAAGATATTAGAGTACAATGCATCACTAGCGTCACCTATATTAGTAAGAGCATAATCTACCGCGATTCCTTTGTATTTAAAACCTACACCTATATTAGGCTGGAAGTTCATTTGATCTGTTCCGTCTAACTGTGTGACGTTTTGGAAGTTTCCTGCGCCTGCTCTTACAAATACCATATCTATAAATCCGTATTCTAAACCTAATGCTGGTGTTGCACTGACGGCACTACTCGATATAATATCATTAGTTTGAATAAATCGCATGTTCAAATCTACCTCTGCTGTTAATACATGATCATAATGAAAGGTGAATTTTCTGGCAGCTCCTAGTTGTACTTTAGGTATGGTAATTTCTGTAGTTTCTGGTAATTCCTGATTTTGATTTGCAACAGCACCACGGATGTCCTCAAAAGAATCTTCATCTATAGTCCATGTATTATAGGTAGTGGTAATGTCACGTGCTATAAACCCAAAATGCCAGTTACCACGCTGTAGTTGTGCACCTAGATCAAAACCAAAACCCCATGAATTTGCAAAATCACCTATCACTCTACGTATGATTTTCATATTACCACCGTAGGTAAAACCATCTAGCTTTGCCTCACGTGCATAAGAGAAAGTCACTGCCCAATCTGCTGTAGAAAAGGTTGAAATACGATCGTAATTTATGTTTCCCTGATCGTCAATCAATTGTGTGGTATTTAGGATATCATCTACAGAAAACCGAATCACATTTACACCAAAAGCGCTTACATCATCAATAGGCATCGCAAATCCACCATAATTATATTGTGCAATATTTGCAAAGTAATTAGCGTGCATTAATCCTACTTCTTGCTGTTCTAGTTGCATTAAACCTGCTGGATTCCAGTAACCAGAATTTACATCCTTTGTAGTTGCGACCACTGCATTTCCCATACCTAATGCGGCAGCATCTACTCCTATGTTTAAAAATTCATTAGAATATGCTCTAGAAGTCTGCGCGCTAGTTGCTATGCTAGCTAGCAATACAATGATTAAGAATAAATAGCGTGGAATAGACCTCATAAATAGTTACCTGCAAATATCTAGGTTTCTATGTAAATAACTAGTAAAACCTATGGATATTGTGCCTTTCTCAAAATGGTTATTTAATTAATCTGCATATTTGCAATATGAAAAAATGGATTCCTAACGCAATAACGATTTTAAACTTGCTTTGCGGTTGTGTTGCTACCTTATACGCATTTCATGATCAGCTTATGATGGCTGGAATTTTTGTAGGACTGGGAATATTTTTTGACTTTTTTGACGGTCTTGCCGCTAGACTTCTAGATGCTAGTGGTGAATTAGGGAAGCAATTAGATTCTCTTGCAGATATGGTAACCAGCGGTGTGGTACCTGGAATTGTGATGTATCAATTACTATCTGATGCTGTGGGAATGGATTTATTTTCTAAATCGATAGATTATACGGCAAGCGCCAAAGAACATTTTATAGCACATTCTTATCTATGCATCATAGGTTTTGCCATTACCGCAGCAAGTTGCTACCGATTAGCAAAATTCAATATCGATACAAGGCAAACAGATTCTTTTATAGGATTACCTACTCCAGCAAATGCGATGCTCATTATTTCTCTAGGTATTATTGCTCAAACTACTAGTATTGATTGGGTTTATGCAGCATTAGATAATCCCTATATTCTATTAATCATCACCTTTGTAAGTAGTTTTCTTCTCAATGCAGAAATCCCTCTATTTGCATTGAAGTTTAAAAGTTTTGGATGGAGCGATAATCAATTGCGATGGATTTTCCTAGCAATTGCCATCGGTTTGATCGTTGCGCTTAACATTTATGCAGTTCCTGTGATCATTGCACTTTATGTCCTAGTGAGTATCATTTCTAATGCTAGCACTAAGAAGACAGCTGCCGTTTAAGGAACCACTATTTTAAAGGTGTCACGCAATTGTCCTTCTAGTTGTATCAAATACATTCCTGATGCTAATGATGCTAAATCAATCTGATTTGTGGCTTCCTTAATAGACTGATCATAAACCAGTTGTCCAGAAAGATTATACACACTCAAATGGTCTAAAGTTACAGATTCATCAAATTGTAGATACAAAACATCATCTACTACATAGTAGGAATAGGACGGTTTTACAACACTTTGCGATCCCAAAGTAACAAATGCGTTACCAAAATCGGGAATCCCATCGCCTAACAAGTTGTCTGGCATCGTAAATTGACTAGAGCTAGCTCTCACTGCATCTAGTATTTGTTGCGGCGTTAAATTAGGAAATGCCTGCATTAAGCAAGCAATCCCACCGCTAATCAATGGTGCGCTGTATGATGTCCCATTGCCATTTGTTAAGGATTGATTTTCATTAATAAGTGCCGTTCCTGCTCCCATGGCAGCTACGTCAGGTTTCTGACGTTGATCTGATGTAGGACCTATACTGGAAAAGCCTATTCTATTCTCTGTTCCATCTACGGCTCCTATTGAAAAAGATCCTTGAGCATCTGCTGGTGCTGCTATGTAAGGATGAAGACTGCTATTTCCGGAATTTCCAGCACTCGTAACAACCACCATTCCTTTTTCAAAAGCCACGTTTGCTCCGCGAGATATAAAAGAGGTCTGACCATCCATATTACTATAGTTCAAATTCTCTGTAGCATTATCAAAAGTGAGGTATCCTAAAGATACATTGATCACGTCTACACCTAGTGAATCTGCACGCTCTGCAGCGGCAACCCAATAACTTAATTCTACAGGAGTTTCACTAGTTGCGTCTTCTGTACGATATAAATAATAGGTAGCATCCGGTGCACTACCTTCAAAGCTATTAGGAACATTTCCTGCCATGATGCTTAATACTCTCGTACCATGAAAGTGATCACCGTAATACGAGTTATCGCCAGCTACAAAGTCATAACCACCTGCGATACCACTATTTGATCTTAATTGAGAGAAACCGCTATTTGTATCTACACTAGGAAAACCACTATCTGTAACTGCGATGTGAATACCAGATCCAGTATGACCTGTATTATGCAATTGATCCAGTCCTATCATCGTAATCTGATTACTTGCATTACCATAGGTCAATGGTGGCGTTGTCATTTGCGCAAATTTATCTTCTCTAATTTGTTGCGTGCGCAAGGTAGGATCTGCATAATCGATCTGACTTACAAAGGATAAATTAATTAATGCATCAATAGCTGCTTGGGTTCCGGTTACATGCACGCAGTTAAACCATTTAGACTGCGTCTTGTATGTTATTCCTGTAGCACTTTTTACTTGAGCGACATAGCTTTGGTTCATAGGTACATCACGACTATCGATAGGAATACCATGTCGTGCTTTACGATCAATAGCACGTTGGGTTAATATGGTTTGTGGTGCAGCAAGACTAGCCGTAACATTTGGTTTATCTGTAAAATAAATCCATGCGTTTAGGTCTTGTGAATACGCTTTCGCGAAAGCGAAAAACAACATCAAAAAAATCATCTTTTTCATAGCGGTAAGTTAAGCAATTACACCAGATCCTAAACATTCATCATTCTGATACCAAGCCACAAACTGTCCTGGCGATATGGCGCTTTGTGCATCTTTAAAGATAACATACAATCCGTTTTCTTTCATATACAAGGTTGCAGGCTCTAGACTTTGTCGATAGCGTATGCGCGCCATTACATCCATAGTTTCACCTACGGCGAGTTGTAAATCCTGTCTAATCCAGTGCACCTCACTTGCATCCACAAAAAGACCACGACGGTATAATCCAGGATGTGATTTCCCTTGTCCTACATATATAGTATTCGTCTTAACATCTGTTTCTATCACAAATAAAGGTTCTGGAGTTCCACCTACGGCAAGTCCTTTGCGCTGGCCACGTGTAAAATAATGTGCGCCAGAATGTGTTCCTAATTGTTGTCCTTCATGTGGATGGTAATTACGCTTTCGCGAAAGCGTGATCCATTCATCTTCATCTTTTAATACAGCAGCCTTTTCTAAACTAATGCTTGAAGGTATTTCTATGATGGCACCTTCCTTAGGTTTTAATTGCTGTTGTAAAAAATCTGGCAATCGTACCTTACCTATAAAGCATAGGCCTTGAGAATCTTTTTTACCAGCCGTAATTAAATCTTGGGCTGCTGCGATTTCACGCACCTCAGGCTTTTGAAGATGCCCTATAGGAAATAAGGTTCTTGCTAGTTGCTCTTGTGACACCTGGCATAAAAAATAGCTTTGATCCTTATTGCCATCTGCTCCAGAGATTAAGTGATGTACTTCCTTATTATTAATGATGGAAGTTTTCTTTTGACAATAATGACCAGTTGCAACAAAGTCTGCTCCTAATTCAAGAGCGATGTCCATAAACACGTCAAATTTAATCTCGCGATTACATAATACATCAGGATTAGGCGTGCGACCACGAGCGTATTCATCAAACATGTAGTCTACAATACGTTCTTTATACTGCTCGCTTAAATCAACCGTTTGAAATGGGATACCTAATTTATTTGCCACTAGCATGGCGTCATTAGAATCTTCTAACCATGGACACTCATCACTAATGGTAACACTGTCATCGTGCCAGTTTTTCATAAATAAACCGATCACCTCGTGACCTTGTTCTTTTAAAAGGTATGCTGCGACACTGGAATCTACACCACCAGAAAGACCTACTACTACTTTTGCCATGATGCAAAAATACTTTTTATCCTTTGGTAAGCTTTCATTAGAACAGTCAATTTTATTGATACTACCCTAGTGATTTACTATACTTTAAGTTTTTGTTTAATTTATTTAACAATATGTTAGACAAATACGCAAACGTTTGCGTATACTTTTACAGAAACAAACAAACTCAAAAAATTAAGCTATGAAAAATCTATTAAAAAAAGCACAGTACTTATTGTTTGCTGGTCTTGCATTTGCAGCAGTATCTTGTGACGATGATGATGACGGACCTATTGATAACAGTAACACTATTTTAGACATTACTGCAAACAATGCTAACTTTTCGATTCTTAACCAGGCATTAGTACAAACGGGACTAGATGCGACTCTTGATGCTAGCGGAACGTTCACAGTGTTTGCTCCTACGAATGCAGCATTTCAATCATTATTAGATGCAGACCCTAATGACGGTTTAAATAGTCCTGCAGATTTACTTGCATTACCTAGTTTACGTAACATTTTACTTAATCACGTTTTAAACACAGAGGTAAGATCAACACAACTAGCTAATGGATATGTTAAGACATTAGCAACTGACGATGGTACTAACACAGGAAATGCTCTAGATCTATATATAGACATTACAGATCTTGCAGGTAGTGGTGTCGTATTAAACGGTGGACCAGCAGTAGCAAACCCAGCAACAGATGCAGATATAGAAGCAGATAATGGAATTGTTCATATAGTAGACGGTGTTATTACCTTACCTACTGTAGCAACGTTAGCGGTAGCAAATCCAGATTTTTCAAACTTAGTAGCTGCATTAAGTCAAGAAAGCTTAGTAAGTGTTGTTTCAGATACTAATGCTACTTTAACAGTATTTGCACCTTTAAATAGTTCTTTCCAAACATTAATTGATTCAGATCCTAATGATGGTTTAACTAACATTAACGATGTGTTAGGATTAAGTACATTATCAGATATCCTTACGTATCATGTAGTTAATACTGCATCTGTAAGAGCAGGAGATATTACTGACGGATTAGTTGTGAATCCTGTAGGACCTGGAACTTTCACTATTAATACTTCAGGTGGAGTAATTATTACAGACACAAACGGTAGAACAATTGAAGTAATTGTTACAGACGTAACAGCAGTAAATGGAGTTGTACACGCAATAGACAATGTGTTGCTTCCATAAACGATTAGGTTAGTAGAGAAAAAGTCCCATTGCCATCTGGCATGGGGCTTTTTTGTTTTAAGCAAGGTTCATAATCGTTTTAAATGTTCTTTTAAAGAGTAACTTTGAATTCTAATGTAATGAAATGAATCCTACAGCTTTTAAAGAACAAGTCTATCATCATTGTCACGCTATTATTAAGGAACGCCTAGATACTATTCACACTAATCTAGAGCGATTAATGGATTCAAAACAAAATGAAACCAAAAGTAGCGCTGGTGATAAGTATGAAACTGGGATGGCCATGATTCAAAATGAAGAAGATCTTTACAAAAGACAGCTGGCAAATACCCAGCAAATCATGGAACAATTTCAGAAAATAGATACATCAAAACCATGCATAACAGTTAAGCCTGGTGCATTAATTAAGTTGCCTGCTGGATGGTTTTATATGGGTGCAGCAATTGGTAAAATACAAGTAAAAGATACTGATGTATTTTGTATTTCTTTACAATCACCTATAGGTGGTGCTTTAAAGAATCATAAGTTAAATGATAAGGTGTATTTTAACGAACAGTTTTTCACCATATCAGAATTATACTAATGGAAAATTATCTACACCTATTACTAGAAGAAATAGAGTCACACAGTTCCCAAGAAGACACAACGATTCCTAATATTTCTAAATCTGGTACTTACTGGCACTTAGACCATGCTTTAAAAGTGATTATCAAGGTAAATGAAACCATGTCCATTAGCGATCCTGCTACCTATCAACCTAAATTTAATTTCCTAAAAAGTATGATTTTACTTACTGGTAAGATCCCGCGAGGTAAAGCTAAAGCTCCTAAGCATGTTCTACCACCAGAACAAGTATCAAAAACCGATTTATTACAGCAATTAGAACAGGCAAAAGATCTCGTAAGTCAATTACATACGTTAGATGCTGATTGCTATTTCAATCATCCTATGTTTGGACACTTAAATGTGAAGAAAGCCATCAAGTTTTTAGGCATTCATACAGAACATCACTTGAAGATCGTAAGAGATATTTCTAGATAACTCAACACTTCTATTCTTCTTCATCCTTAGGAACAAACATTTCCATTCGGTCTAGCAACTTATCAGATAACTTAAACTCTATGCTATACTTACTGGATTTATCTTCATAGAAATATTTGTAAAATGCAGTCTTTAGCCATCGTGCATCTGTAGCCTTTTTATTAAAATCGTCGTGACTAGCGATCGTCATCACTTCATTATTATTCCAGACTAGCATTCTGTAAGCACCTATTCCATTATCACGGCATCTAGTTATTAACTCCTTAAATTCTAACGCTTCAAAAACATACATACCGTTTCCTTTATCGTCATACGTAAGGTTATTAAATAAAACCTGGGTTAAGAACTGTTCTTGTGCTGTCATGATATCAATTATAATGCAAAGGTAGTGGTAACTCTAGATCAACTGCAGATTATTCCCTAAAATAAACACTCAAACCGCCGCATTCTTTTTGTACCAAAAATTAAAACAAGCTGTCAAGTTCTCAAATATTCACAACATGTAACATCATCTAAAAATAATCGATGATACCGCAGTTCAACCTTAAAATTAAGAGATCTTATTCTTTTCAAATAATTCTTTCACATGCGGTTTATTAATTTCTAGAATTGTGAAAATACCTAGTAAAATTCCCAAGATACCAGTCAAACAATTCACAATCGCAATAGCAAACACAAAGGTATATTTACGTTGTTCTTTGATATATTTAGCGGTAATTAGGTTAAGAATTCCCATCGCCACACAGATCAAAAATCCCATAATTCCTATTACAATAAAAATCATTCCTGGATTAAAAGGAACTTCTGGATTTTCTTGAAATTCTGGAATAGAGCTAAAAACACTTCCCATCCCTGCATAAAGCAGAAAAAATAAGGATACAAAAAATGAAAGCACACCTTTTACTATAAAGAGTGTTGAAAAGGTACTTAAGTTGTGAGTAGGTTGAAATGAATTAGGATATTGTTGTTGTTGTGCTCCTGGCGACGTAGGTGATTGTTGATCCATTTATATTTTGATTTATGAATAGGTATGTTAAAAATTGTATTTGTTACATGATTTTCAAAAATAATCATACCACAAAAATAACTGCAATAAAGTACCTTTGCTTTATGTCTGAAATCAAAGGAACACGCATTAATAAGTATCTAAGCGAGCAAGGCTTTTGCTCTCGTAGAGCAGCTGATAAATTGATTGAACAAGAACGTGTGACGATTAATGGTAAGGTTCCTGAAATGGGAACTAAAGTAATGCCAGACGATCTTGTGGCTGTTGATGGTGAAGCCATTTCAAAAAAGAAAGAAAAGCCTGTTTACATTGCATTTCACAAACCAGTAGGCATTGTATGTACTACAGATACTAGAGTTGAAAAGGATAACATTATTGATTATATCAATTATCCTACTCGTATTTTTCCCATAGGTAGGCTAGATAAAATGAGCGAAGGTTTGATCTTTTTAACTAATGATGGCGACATCGTAAATAAGATTTTGCGTTCCCGTAACAATCACGGTAAAGAATATATCGTAACCGTGGATCACAGTATTAATGATCAGTTCATAAAAAAAATGGCCGCTGGAGTTCCTATTCTAGATACGATAACTAAAAAATGTGAAGTAGAGCAAATAGGACGCAAAACTTTTAGAATCGTACTTACACAAGGATTAAATAGGCAAATACGCCGTATGTGCGAGTATTTAGGCTATCGTGTGACTAAATTAAAACGCATTCGTATCATGAATGTAGAACTGGATATCCCTAAAGGAAGCTATAGAGATTTAACCCAACAGGAATTAGACACCATTGCAAAACTCACAGCAGAAAGTGATAAAACGTATCAAGCTAACAAAGGTTCTTAAACATAAAAAGCCTTCCAAAGACTTCGAAAAATGAATTTGTCATTCTGAATGAAATGAAGAATCTCTTAGATTCAATCATTTAGATTCTTCGCTCTGCTCAGAATGACACTTAAATCTTACTTTTTGTAAAGCTTTCTAAATTACAATGTAAACTTCTACTCTTTTATAATCTTAGTAGTATAGGAGTTATCGCCTTGTCGCAACTCGGCAAGGTATATTCCTACTGGCAAGTCTGATATGTTAACGGTAGACTGGTTTTGAGTTAGCTTTCGCGAAAGCGTAATTCTTCCCTGCAAATCGTACAATATCAACTCTGCATTATCTAATACGGTATTGCTTAATCCTACTGTGATTAATCCACTAGATGGATTAGGACTTACAGATAATTCAATCACTTGTGGCGTATCAACACTTAGTGGTGTTCTAAACGTACTGGTAAAGGTGTTTGTGATAATAGGCGGATTGAAATCAAAATAGATTTCGGCCGTATTAGGAATTACCGTTCCTTCTGTAAATACATTAGGTTTAATTCTAAAATACACATGACCATTTGCTCCTACTGGATCACTGGTGCTATCTGGTAGCATGATGTTGTCAAAATTCCAAATCACCTGATCTTCCATACGTGTCATTACATAAGGATGACTCGCGTCTAGCATTTCTATAGTCGTCCAGTCTAGTTGTGCATCTAGTGTATCTTCTATACGCACATTTATTGCACTGGCAGTTCCTGTGTTTTCAAAACGAATTCTGTAGTAGAAATAGTCATTTGCGTCAAATTCTGCTGGATTGATAAACGGTCCACGTGATTCCATCTTATCATTAGGATCATAACTTCCTATGATCACTTGGGTACTTACACTTGAATTATCATTAGGTGTAATATCATTCATCACTGGTGTGATGGTTGCTGTATTAGTTAATAAATCACCTAAAGCTACGGTAGGAATCACTGGAATTTGCATCTCTACTTCCATACTGCGATACTCGAATGGTAACAGGTTTGTATAGTTTAAATCCACAGAAACTGGCGATACGGTCGCTAGAGGATCATCTACTGATACTACGGTCAACAATGGATCATACGTATAGGTTAATTGTCCAGACATTACTGGTGCAGTTCCTAGATTTGCATAAACAATGGTTTCTTTATAGGTAAATCCAGGTCTAGGCTGTTCCTGTGGAATGATGTAGACAACTACATCTTCATAAGCATTCACAGCAGTTACTAAGAAATTTTGATCACTCACGCCTGAGCCTGTAGGAATAGTTACACCATTAATGGTTGCTGGTGCAACCGTGTAATTTGTTGTGTATGCTGGCAACACATCATAACCTAAATCATAAATAGCTGTAGGATCTGTATCAAAAACGCTGTATGATCCTGTAGGTGATGCTACTTGCATGACAGAACCACTTGCATTTTTATCATAATTAAAGGTTCCTAACGGGAATGGAACATCCGTCGCATCAACTACTCCATTTAAATTTGTATCTAGGATGGCATTCATACGGAAACCATCACAATTAATAGTTGCGGTAGAATTAGCTCCTAATTCAAATTTTAAAAAGCCTGATTGCGTAGAGAAATTTGAGGTCAATATTAAATAATACTCGCCTGCCTGTGCATTAGGAATTGTTGCAATTTCTGGCATCGCTGTAGAAAAACTGTGATCTACATAATTAGCTTGGGTGATTCCAGTAGCACATCCACCAGTAGGTGTCGTAAATGGTCCATAAATCACAAAATCAATGTCTAAACCTTGACCTAGAAAGTCAGGTTGTGTGTTTTGGTACACTTCTAATTCAACTACTCCACTTGCCTCAATAGGTATGTAAAACCATGATGGGTTTCTAGGTCCGTTAGCCTGTGAGAACGGATAATAGTTTCCAGGCTCTGCGGTTGAACCGTCTGCGATATTAGGAAACGGCTGACTGATACGATCACATAAAGATTGCGCATTGTCACATAAGTAGGAATTATTACAATTAGAAAAAGCGATGACAGGTAGTTCATAAACCATGTCACAACCGTTAGGCATCACTTCTCTTAAAAAAACAGAATTATTAGGATTGAACCCTTGAAGTACTACATTAAAATTAGTTGGATTTTGTAGTGCACTTGTTCCAGAAATGGCATTTTGTAAAGTGCCGTAATATTCAATGGTATTAGTAGATGATAGTTGTGACGCACCAGCGGTAAGATCGATAACCACAGTTCCATCTAAATCATCATCACATCCAGTAACCTCATTTAATATAGTATTTGATACTAAAGCATCAGAAACTGAAAGACTAAATGATGTTATCGCAAATCCACCTGTATTAGTATTAGATAGTCTAGCAAAAATTGTTGTAAACTGACTAACGCAATAATTGCTAGGATTTGCAACAGCATTCACATTTAGATCTGCATCTGCTTGGGTTAAATGATAAGTAACAACGTGAATATTAGGGTCATTACTTGCTATAATTGCAAGTTCATTTGTAGTTAAATCAAAACAAGCTTGACCATTTGTATCTGGACAATCTTCTAAGTTTTGACCTTGACCTATAAATATACAGGAAGGATCTACAAATACTTGTAGTGGTGAAATACTAGAACATCCTGAAGGTAAAAATTCAACTCGAGCATAAACTTGAACAAGGTTACTAGGTGCAGCAAAGTTAAAATCAACTCCTAACAGATTCACTCTATTATTTGCATCTGCAATAGATTCATAATATTCTACAGAAAAACTAGTCACAGGTGAAGGAAGATTTGTAATCTCTGACACGACAGTGGATGCATCATATTCAACAAAACCAATTCCTAAATCACAACCCAATACTGGAGAGAAGGAATATTGTTGAGGAGATTCATTAACGACTACATTAAATTGCTGTGTAGTATCTGCATTACCTGTTGCAATTTCTTCTACTCTTACAAAAATGGTTTGGGTATTTTGAGTACAGTATGTAACAAGAAGTGAGTTGAGGTTATTATCAGCATCTGCTTGCGAGGCATGATAAGTTACTTGATGTGTAGTAGGAGAATTTGTACCTAAGGCTGGTGCGGTATTTTGATTTAAGTCAAAACAAGCTAGATTGTTAGGATCACCACATTGCTCTAAATCAACCACCTGAGAGCTTTGATTACAATTAGTAAGAATCGCAACAACATTGATCACTTCAAAACAATTAAGCGATGTTTGTATTCTTATAAATAAATCAATTGGTGTGTTTGCATTTGCAATAAACGTGGTTGAGAGTGGATTAGCATTCATATCAGCATCCTGCTGACTTAAAAAGTAAGTAAAAAGTAAATTACTCTGACCGTTTGCCATTATAGGCTCAATATCATAAAGATCTACTTGAATTTGTCCAGTAGCGGTTACTGTTCCACAATAGGTAAAAGTTTGTGGGTTATTCACCACTGGTAAGGCTTCTACTATCAAATTACTGGTGGTAAGATTAAAATTACCAATGCTGGTATTATCTACTCGTACAAAAATCAGTTGCGGATTTGTAACATTTGAAAACGTATTATTTAAAGGATTTAAATTATTAACCGCATCAAATTGTGATTCAAAATAAGAAACCGTGTGTGTGGCTGGATCTTGATTTCCTATAGCTAGGGCATCCCAAACGCTTAAATCAAAAATCTCTACACCATCATTAGATGGATCATCGCAGATAACATAATCTGGCACTGGACCAGCCGTAACTTGTGCTGTGCTTATTAGCGATATAAAAAACGCTAATAGAAGTAGTATTCTTTTCATAGTTGGTTAATTTTTGGAAAGTTAGTTAATAATCAGCTAATTAGAATCTCGATGAGGAACTTTTTAACGTGATTTACAAACTTTAGATGAACAAACTATGAAAAGGTTGCGTGAAATAATTTCCTACAAGAATTATAAATTCTCTGGCATCACGGCTAGACTCTTAAAAAGGTTAGCTTTACTTACAAATAACTTGTTGTAAATTTTAATCTCTTTAAGCTTAGAGTCGATCAATTTCACTTCACGACTATTAATTAAAAACAGTGAGCTATCACCTAGTTCAAATTTACGTTCCTCGGCAGTAAGCATACGTTGTGATGCATCCACTATTCCACCTATCATTTGAGTTTGCTGGTTATAAGAATCAATCTCATTAAATATGGCAGTTACTTTATTACGTATTTCTAGTTGCGTCGCTGCGCGTTCATATTCTGTATCTGCAATTTTAATTTTTGCCAGTCTTAAATCACCACGTTCTTTCCTTAAGAATAACGGCATCGCAAATCGCAATCCAGCTTTATAATCATTCAACCTGACGCTGTTTGTATTATTCCATTCTGGAGTAATGAAATTATAATCTAGTGTTAGTTTAGGTAATAGTTTGTTTGCTTTTAACTGTCTATCTACGTCTAACTGGTCAATTTTAAAGCTTAAAGATCTAAGCTTAGGATGATTTTCAATATTGAATTCGTTTAATTGAAAGCCAAAAATCTCTAACGTACTATCGATTTCTTCATCCACATTATTTTGAGCAATAACATTTGCCTGTAATTCTACGGGCACATCATTAATCCACAGAAAGTTAGCGATGTTTAGTCGTTGTTTTACTAGACTTATTCTAGCCTGTTCTCTACTTAAGATCCTGTTTTGAACAGCAATACTAGCTTCTACCGTATCAATTACTGCTTTATCGCCTACCTCTGCTCCTCTTTTAATCGCTTCAAAACGTATTTGAGCATTTTCTAAAAACTCATCAAAAATTTGATATTGCTGTTGTGCTTCCCACCATTTAAAATAGGCCAGCGCCGCCTCATAAAGAATGGCATTTACTAGTAAATCACGATCTACCTGAGTTTGTTCTCTAAATATTTTTGCTTTGCGCAAGGTTGCCATACGATTATTAATAATCAATCCTTGACCTAAATTCACACTTACACCAGCATTGTACAATCCTTCATCTGGCACACTACTACGCGGATTTAAAAAAGCACCTTCATTGCGCTCTATTCCGGCTTTAAATTCCACACCATACCAGGTCGGGATTTTAAACATACCGTTTAACTCATCATAATACTCCTGACTCTTGAACTCTTTACGATCGTAATCCACCTCTAACTTTGGGTCAAAACCACCACGGGCGCGCAAGACTTCTGCCTGTCCTTCATCAATGATTAATCCAGCTTGTCTCGCCACTGGATGATAAGCTTTTACATAACCCATATATTCATTAAAGGTTAAAACGGTAGAATCTATAGGTTGCTGTAAGATAGTTAGGTTGTTGAGATTACGCTTTCGCGAAAGCGTATTTCCCATCACCGTACTACCACAAACCAGCATTAAGATTACTGATAAGAAATGTGATTTATTTTTTCTTAGCATCTTTTTTTCCTTCTTTAGGCTGATAATAATTAGGTGGGAAACCATTCAAACGACGCCACAATTCAAACCATACTGGAACGTCCTCTAACAATGCAATAGTATATGCACCAGCACCAGGACGCAATTCTGACGGCCATGGATGGTCATTAGCATCTGGAGCAAGTAAAACGCGATATTTACCTACATCCGTATCACTTACAAAGGTCTCTACCGCGACAACCTTTGCACCATAAGTACCATAAGAAACATTAGGCCATCCCGAAAATACAATCGCTGGCCATCCATCAAACTGGATACGCACTTCTTCACCTACATGCATCAACGGTAAGTCTATAGGAGCCACAAAAGTCTCTACCGCAAGGTCATAATTTAATGGCATTATATTTACTAGCGGTTGCCCTTCTTTAAAAGTCTCTCCTAATCCACCTACAATCGCACGGTTGATAAATCCATCTTGAGGAGCAGTGACAAAATATAAATCATTACGCATAGAGTAATTAGTACGATCTACTTCTAATTTAGAAACCTGAGCATCTGTATCAGCTCTACTAGCCTGTGCCGTGGCGCGTTCGCTCATTGCTTTGGCAATTTTGTTTGCAACTTCTTGTTTAATTCTATCGATCTCTAGCATCGCATTAATCACTCCATTGCGGGAAGTAAGTAATTTATTTTCTTGAGAAATTAATTTTTCCTGCGTTTCTTGAAATTTCAGTTGTTTTTCTTCAAAATCCTTAGGTGAATTGATTCCTAAATCTAACAACTGCTTTTCACGATCTAATCGGGTTTGAGCAATTTTGATATCTACATTTGCTCTTACTAGTCCTATACTATCCTGAGCTACTTTAAATTTAGCTTGCTTTAACTTGTTACGAGCTTGTTCTAATTTGAGTTCTCGTTCTCTATTTAAAGTTTGTATTTGATTATTTAATGCCTGAACTTTAAAGGTATAGGAATCTGCACTAATAGTTTTTGCACCTATTTGATCTGTCGTGCGCTCTACTAATCGTGGATCAAAGTACTCATTCTTAATCTCGCTAATTCTTAAAATAGTATCACCACGTCTTACAGAATCACCTTCACGCACATACCATTGTTCAATTTTACCTGGAATAGGTGATTGAATTGTTTGTGCACGTTGATCTGGTGTTAACGTAGTTACAAAGCCATTTCCTGTAACATTTTGCGTCCATGGTAAAAACAAACAGATAAATAAGAAAATAGCGGCTCCTGTTAAGAATCTATTGAAATACTTATAATGCTTGCGTTCCATCACACGCTTACCACTAGGGAAATCATCGATTTCTACCTTATGAATTAATGGTTTTTTAGAAATATTAAGCATATCCTATATTATTTTTCTGAAATGATACGTCCTTGATCTAATGTAATCACACGCTTACAACGTTGCGCCCAGCTATTATCCTGACTTACTACTACTAGCGACCAGCCATTACTAGGATCTGTTAAGAAATCCATGATACGCACTGCTTCTGCCTGATCAAATTGATCTAATGGTTCTTTAAGAATCAACATTTTAGGCTTGCGTACAATACTACGTGCTAGCACGATCTTTTTTGCAACGGTATACGACAACTGCTTACCTTCTGGATAGATGGTCGTTTGTAAACCTAATTGTAACTTTTTTAAGAACGGATTCAAACCAGATTTTTCCAGCGCCCAGTAAATCTGATCGTCGCTTATCTCTGGATCTCCAAAGGTGATATTATCCCTTAAAGTACCTTCAAAAGGAGTCTCTTCAGTTAACGATTGTCCTAAATGTGAACGGTAATAATTCAAATAAACACCTCTAAGGTCTGTGTTATTGATATAGATATTACCTTTAGACGGTGGCATAATACCAGCGATGAGTCTTAGTAAGGTTGCTTTACCACTTCCATTGTCTCCTTTAAGTAAGATGGTGCAATTCTCTGAAATTTTAAGGCTTACATTGTCAATAATAGGTGTACTACGATCTGGCACTTCATAAGTCACATTTTCAAATTCTACTCTAAAGTTTTCTTCAGGATGAAATGGACGCTCACCGGTGTGTGATTCCAATTCTTTATCAACCACATTCCCTAATTTTTCAAGCGAAGTAAATACATCGTAAAATGATTCTAATCCTGTGATCAATTTCTCTACTGCACCTATAATGATTAGAATAATTAATTCTGCAGCAACAAACTGACCGATGTTCATTTCTTGGTTTAAAACTAAAACTCCACCTATCACTAGTAATCCAGCTGTAACCAGCACTTTAAAACCGATCATTTGAATAAATTGAGAGATCAGTACCTTAAAGTGGTTCTCACGATAATTCAAATATTCTGAAGTTAGCTTATCATTTTTTTGAAGTGCCAGACTAGTTCTACCAGATAATTTAAAACTAATGATGGATCTAGCAACTTCTTGTAACCAGTGCGCTACTTTATACTTGCTTTTTGATTCTTTTAAACTGGTTTCTAGGCCACGCTCTGCGGTGTATTTTAATAGGATATATACTAGTAAAACTAGTAAGAATCCATAAATGATAAAAAATGGATGATAGAATGATAACAAGATTAATCCAAAAACAATTTGAAGTAATGCCGTAGGATAATCCACTAGAATCTTAGAAAGACTTTTTTGAATCGTTAAGGTATCAAAGAAACGGTTTGCCAGCTCTGGCGGATAAATACCATGCAGTTCGCTCATTTTGATCTTAGGAAAACGGTATGCAAATTCAAAAGATGATCTCGTGAAAATCTTTTGCTGGATGTTCTCTGTAATTCTAATTTGCATTAATTGTAACACACCACCAAAAGCAACTCCTAAAGTTACCAGCACCACTAACACGATCCATGAAGTACTTACTTGCGCACCTTGAATCAGGTTGATGATCGCCTGAATTCCCAGTGGTAACGTAAGACCTACTAATCCTGCAAAGATCGCATAGTAAAAAATCTGGCGCACGTCTTTCTTATCCAGCTCTAACAGTCTGGTTAAACGTTGCCATGAAGTTAATATATTAGTCTTTCCCATTTGAATATGATAAAGTAGATGAAACTAAGTTTAAGAAAAAGTCTGTAGGTGTGAGTTGATCATCACAATCTGTCAGTGCTTTAAAATGTTGTTTTATAAAATGTTGATGTAACGCACCTTCTAGGATGCAACTACTCAATGATGCTGGAAATTTATAAGATGGATCTACTTCTTTAATAAGATTAGTAAGTCGCTCTACTAATCTTTTATAAATACTAAAGTATCCTTGTTTATTTTCACTATCTACTTCTTTAGTAAGATATGATTTAGAATATTCTGCAATAACGATGTTTTGCAACTTCACCTCATCGATATGAGAGAAATTAGAATCTGCATTAATCACTTTAGTAAGTGTACGGATTGCTTCATCTAGTTTTTTAGAAGGATCTGTCATTTGAATAGTTCCTATCACTAGTTTGTATTCCATCCATGCCCAATACCACGACGTTAAGTATAATAATAATTTATGCTTATTCTCAAAATAGCGGTAAACAGAACTTTCATTAGATCCTATATGAGTTCCTAACTTTTTAAAATTAAACTGTTCAAAGCCTATTTCATTAATTAAGTCAATACTAGATTCAATGATGCGTTTTCCTAAATCTGATGATTCAGGATTCTTAACGAAAATCTTTTCGTTGATCTCGATCTTAATATTTTGTAGTAATTGATCCATATAGTAATAACTCACAATATTAATAGTATTACTATTATTTGGTAATAGTTTTAGTTTTATTTAACAAAGCGACACTATTAAAAAAGTCTTAAAATAAAAAAGCACCTGATTATCAAGTGCTTTTACGTTAAGTATGATTGCTGTTACTGAATCTCTGCTGTTAATCCAGCTTCTAGTAGTTTACTGCATCTAGGTTCTAAATCTTTATAAGATCCTGATTTTACATTGCATTTTCCTTTAAAATGAACGATCCATGAGCATTGTTCTGCCTGAATAGGTGTGTGATCGCAAGTAGCAACTAACATATCTACCACATGATCAAAGGTGTTTACATCATCGTTAAATAAAACGATCTTGTTTTCTTCTTTTTCTAATACATCCAGATCTATTTCTGGAAGTACTTGTTCTTGTGTACTCATAATCATATCACTACAAAGATAATTAATCCGTCTTAATTATAAATTTTGTCGGTAAAAGAGTCATTACTTTACCATTTTTAATCCTACCCAATTGTCTTTTTCTAAGTGCATTTCATAATGCAATCCATGCGACTCACACAGTTCTACAATTAGGGATTTATCTTCTGTATAAAAACCAGAAAATAGTATAGTCCCGTTCTCATTTAAACAACTTGCATACTGCGGTATATCTTTTAATAGAATGTTTCTATTGATATTTGCGATAATGAAATCGTATGTTTTCCCTACTAATTGTTCTGCGCCTCCTAGCATAACGTTCACATTGTTGATGCTATTGCGTTGTACATTTTCTAGCGCGTTTTCATAACACCAGGTATCGATATCAATCGCATCTACACTTTTTGCACCACGCATGCTGGCTAGAATTGCCAGTACGCCAGTACCACTTCCCATATCTAACACGTCTAGATTTGTTAGCTCTTCCTTTAATAAATACTGAATCATCATGTGTGTGGTCTGATGATGACCAGTACCAAAACTCATCTTAGGCTCTATCACGATATCGTATGCTAACCCTTTGGACTCATGAAATGGTGCGCGCACCTCACATAAATCGTCTACTACGATAGGATGAAAATTCTTTTCCCATTCTGCATTCCAGTTAGTTGGTGGTATTTCTGCTTTCGCGAAAGCGATATCTACCAGATCATATTGCATCACTTCAACCTCATCCAGTACCTGATCGTGGTCTAAAGATTTCAAGATATAAGCATCTACACCAGTATCTGTAGCCATAAAACTTTCAAAACCTACTGCGCCTAATTGTGCCATTAAAACATCATTCCACGGCTGTGTAGGCGTGACGGTAAATTGATACTCGATGTAAATTTGATCTGTAATGTTATGGTTCATAGCGATAATGTCCGGTGATTTTAAACGAAAATAAACAATCTTCTAGCACTTGTCCAGCGCCTATATTGTGGACTATATAATAACGATTTGTATGAGGTACTTTCTTATTAGAAACCACACCTATATGAGTTAATCCTGAACTTAAAACCCAACTTACAATATCGCCTGGCTGGTAGTTTTTCTCATCTTGCGTTACCGTAATACTTGTTCCTTTTCTAGAGAAAAAAGTTCTAAGATTAGGGACGCGACGGTGATCAATATTAGTATCTGTGCGATTCAAACCCCATAATTGTGGATAGGATTTGAAATTAGCTTTCATATCCAGATGCACTTTTTGTTGCAAGTCTATTCCTAAAATTCTATAGGTTCTAATCACAACGTCTGTGCAAACTCCATAAGGTTCTGGCACATCACCATTAGGATAGGGAATGGAAAAATACGCACCATTATAAATAACCTGGTCCTTTGTAAGTTCTACAGCAGCATTTGCAACCCGATTACCATAATCAGACTGAGCGATAATAGGTTGTACAGCGCTTAAAAAAAATATGATAAGGAATTGCCTAAAAAGCATCTGCTATGGCTAGGAATGATTGAGCATCTAGTGATGCACCACCTACTAATCCACCGTCTACATCAGGATTTGCAAATAATTCTGCCGCGTTTGCTGGTTTTACACTACCACCATACAGAATACTAGTATGATGCGCAGTCATATCACCAAAATGATCCTTCAACATCGTACGGATGTGCGCGTGCATTTCTTGTGCTTGTGCAGGACTAGCTGTTTCTCCAGTTCCTATTGCCCATACCGGTTCATAAGCAATTACCACTTGCTCCATTTGAGCTGGTGTTAAATTAAATAAGGCTTTCTCTATTTGATTTCCTACGGTAGAAAAATGATCACCAGCCTTACGTATTTCTAAATGTTCACCACAACAAAAAATAACTCGCATTCCTTTATTGATTGCGGCGACTGTTTTTGCAGCTAGTAAAGCGTCATCTTCTTTATATATATCACGACGTTCTGAATGACCTATGATCACCGTTTTCACGCCTACACTTTGTAACATATCTATAGAAACCTCACCCGTAAAAGCTCCTTTTTCCTGTTCACTACAATTTTGAGCTACTACCTCTATAGGCGTATCTAGTGTGCTGTTAAACGCTGGATAAATACAGGGAAATGATGGAGCGATCATTAATTCACAATTATAATCAGGCTTTAAGGCTTTTTTTAATTCCCAAATTAATTTTTGTGATGTAGGTAAATCACAATTCATTTTCCAGTTTCCTGCTACGATATTCTTTCTCATGGGTAAATCAGTTTTAATACATCTTCTTCTAGAAATTTCTCTAGTAAAAAACGTTGTCCATCTTCTAAAGTTAAAAAACGCCAGTCTCCTATTTCAGGATCATACATACCTAGCGCTTTTTTAACTGCTTTTATTTTAAAAAAATTAGTGTCTTTATTATACGAAACTTTATCATCGCCAAATTGTTTCTGGAACTGCGACAACATCATGCTTTGCATATCTGTATCCTCCATTGTAACACTTTCCAGTTTCATATCCATAACTTGATAATAGTCAAATAACAGGTATGTTTTATTGTTAATGACCTTAGGATCATTAAAATTAGTGATTTCTTGTTCTTTGAATTGGATCTCCATTCCTGGAGTCTCAAAGATAGATTTCATAATGTCTACCATTTGCTCTTTAGGTAGTACTTCAAATATGCCTTGATTCACATAAGTCATGGCATCTTCTATTTCACCTGTTTTGATGAGTTGATTATAATCGTTCCAATTGGTTTTTAAATCATCAATTTCCTGTCCATTGACAGCAATGGTAACTAGTAAAAAAAGCGCAAAAAGTTTTCTCATAATGTTTAATCTAAACGTACTCTAGGATCTAAAACAGTATATAATAAATCCACTACAATATTAATTAAAATAAATAGGCTAGCGATTACTAATACCGCTCCAGTAATTACTGGAAGATCTAGTGAGTTCAATGCTTCTACAATTTCTTTACCTAATCCATTCCAGTTAAAGATATACTCCACAAAAACCGCACCAGCTAGCATACTAGCAAACCAGCCACTTACCGCTGTAATTACAGGATTCAATGCATTTTTAAAGGCATGTTTTTTAATGACTTGAAAGGTAGTTAATCCTTTTGCATAGGCTGTCGTGATGTATTCTTGTGACAACACTTCTAATAAGCTATTACGCATCAATTGTGTAATTACCGCTAGTGGTCTAATTCCTAAAACTACCGCTGGCAGGATTAAATTGCGCCACTGTATATACATTCCAGTTCCATAATCATCCATCTCATATAAACTACCACTCATTTTTAATCCTGTGAATTGATGCCACACATAACCGAATAAAAAGGCAAATAATATGGCACTAAAAAAAGACGGAACACTCATTCCCACCGTACTTACGATCTGGATCGACTTATCAATCCATGTATCTCTATATAATGCAGAAAGTACACCTAACATCAATCCTAAAAACAAAGCAATACAAATCGCCGCAACTGCAAGTAACATAGTATTAGGTAAGGTATCACCTATAATAGTACTCACTTTTTTACCTGTCTTTTGAAACGACGTACGTAAGTAAGGCCATTTTAACATAGTCGTAGTCTTACCTATAGTAAAAAGACTCAAACCACTATATGTTGTAGGATCATTAAAAGTATAATCTACCGGATTAGTACTATGAAATGATACTGGCGATAAATCATTTAAGAAATATACATATTGAGTTCCTACAGACTGATCAAAACCATATTTTGCTCTTATGATTTGTAATTGCTCTTCAGACTCATTCTGACCCATCATCATTTGAGCAGGATCACCTGGTAATAAATAAAATAAAAGAAAGACTACCGTAACAACACCGTATAAGGTCAATACTGCATAGCCTAATTTATGTATCACATAACGGATCATAAATTAAGATCCTGAATATCGTTCCAGTGTGATTTTGCTGTAATCGTTCCTTTATCCATCAACATGATTCCAGGATTAGAACGTACAATTGTTTTTAGCGCAGTCTCATCTGTAACATAAAATGTAGTTTCAAAACCATACTTACGCATCAACTCCACCGCTTGTGTTTCTGGTGAAGCACTCAATGCGATAACTTCATAACCAGCACTTTCTGCACGATCAATAAAGGCATTTAATTGATACATTCCATCTGCCTCAGATTTGTCTAGATTGTAGGTAACAATGACAGCTACCTTTTCTTTAGAAAGCATATCCGTTGTGAAATTTTCACCATTTCTTTCTATAGAAAAATCATGAATAGGTGGCACATATCCTTCCTCGATTATTCGTGGTTCTACTTTGTCGTATTTACCATAACCTTCTGGTGGCAAGCCTTCTGTAGTAACGATTTCTTCCTTACCATCTATAATATAGTACCAGTCATAAGCATAAACATCAGGTTTATCTGGATCTTCTGCCATTCCTTCCTCGATGTTAGTTCCTACTTTGTAGGCTCTAAAATCTAAGATAGGCAAGTGCATTAATACCCAGTAGGCAATCGCAAAACAAACGATCGTGGTGAGTAATACGGCTATTTTTAATTTCGCTTTCACGAAAAGCGGTACAATAAACCTACTGTTTAAAAACAGAATTACAATCATGACGAGCAGGATCACATCTTTCCAGAAACTTTCCCACGGCGTTAATGGAATTGCATCACCAAAACAACCACAATCTGTCACTTTATCAAAAAACGCAGAATAAAAGGTTAAGAACGTAAAAAACAGGATCATTAATAGTAGTGACCACAGCGTAAATTTTTTCTGAAACCCTAGTAATAGCATGACTCCTACTACCACTTCAAAAATTACCAAAACAACAGCTAGAGGCAGCGCTAACGGCTGTAAAAACTCTAAACCTAAAACCGCAGCACTAAAATATTCATCTAGTTTGTAAGAAAATCCTAACGGATCATTAAGCTTAATTAAACCACTAAATATAAATAGTAGCCCTACAAACCATTGACAAAATTTTACAAGTGCTTTCATGTTATCGCTTTTTCAATTTCAAAGATAAGCGATGCATTATTATTGCTAGTGTTATGGGATTGTGAAAATGGTGAGGAGTTTGTGAGGAGTATGTGAGTCATTGAGCTGTGAGGCTGTGAGGCTGTGAGTTGTGAAGTGTGAGGTGTGAGGTGTGAGTATTTGAGTTTAGAATGTTAAATCTAGAACTTGGAGCTTGGAACCTTGAACCTTGAACCTTGAACCTTGAACCTTGAACCTTGAACTTTGAACCTAAAAAAAGCACCTATTCACAAGGAACAAGTGCTTTTAAAATTTATATAAGTGAGTTGGCTACTTTACCGCAACTAACTCTACATCAAATACTAACGTAGCATCTGGCGGAATAACACCACCAGCACCAGCACTACCATAAGCGATATGCGATGGTATTACTAATCGTGCTTTATCACCTACTTTAAGCAATGAGATTCCTTCATCCCATCCAGCGATTACCTGTCCAGCGCCTAATTGAAAATCTATAGGTTGATTACGTGAATAACTAGAGTCAAATACTTTACCATTAGGAAGCATTCCTTTATAATGTACAGAAACGGTCTTTCCTTTTTCTGCCAGCACACCATCACCTTGATTTATAATTTTATAGCGCAAACCACTATCTGTTTTATCAAAACCAGCAGCGATTTCATCTAGTTCTTGTTCTGCTTGCTTGCGTGCTTGTTCTTCACGCTGTTTTGCAGCGCCTTCAAATTGTCTAAAAGATTCTACAGCATTAAAACCATTTGCGTCTTCTCCTTCTCTTAGTATCGTTACTGTTTTAATTTCATCACCTTGAGCAATAGCATCTACCACATCCTGACCTTCTATTACTTTACCAAAAACGGTGTGCTTATCATCCAGCCATGCCGTTTCAATATGAGTGATAAAGAACTGTGACCCATTTGTTCCAGGACCAGCATTTGCCATACTTAATACTCCAGGACCATCATGACGTAATTCTGGATGAAATTCATCATCAAATTTATATCCAGGACCACCAGCACCAGTTCCTTGTGGATCACCACCTTGAATCATAAAATCTGGAATTACACGGTGAAATTTCAATCCATCGTAGTAAGGTGTTCCTTGAGGTTTTGCATCGTTTTCTAAATTACCTTCGGCTAGGGCAACAAAGTTTCCTACTGTACCAGGTGTTTTATCATGGTGCAATTGCACTAGAATTTCTCCTTTTGTAGTATCAAATTTTGCGTAAATACCGTCTTGCATATTGTTGATTTTTAAGGGTGCAAATATAAATGAACACAATAGTTTCACCTAAGTAAAGAAATCAAAGTTTTGCCAATTAAAAAACCACCTTAAAGTTTCCTTTAAGATGGTTTATCATTACGGCATATTAGTTTTTATTTTACTGGTGCTTTCTTAAAGAAGAAACCATCATCCCACGCATCAGGATCTGCGGTTTGAAAGGTGCCAAATTCTTGAAAAGTACAATCTATCAATCTTTGATCCACACAACCGCGAGCCGCAATTAACTGACCACGACGGTTGTATCGCACTTCTAATCCACCTATCTGGCGTAATACACCGTTTCTTCCTATATAATCTGTTCTTAAATGTCCTATTCTAGCGACCTGACCGTTAGGGAAATATGAAATACGTGTATTTCCTATTCGCGTCACTTGACCTAATCTATTATGACGTACAAATCCTCTACGGCTATTGAATCTTGTATTAAAATTATTTCTGCGATTCCATCTGTTATTGTTACGTACAAAACGACGTTGCGGCAATTCATACTGTAAAGTTCCATCTGGAAAAATCGCATAGTCTATTCCGTTTAACTGGAAGAGCACAGGTTGTACATTGCGATAAGGATTTAAATAACCCTTAAAATCATTTGTGGTAACGTCGCTCGTTACTTCACTTGCTTGTGCAGTGGTCATCATTAAGATCACGCTTACTGCGATAAATAGTAGCCTTTTTTTCATGATTTTGAAATTTAGGGTTTGTGCCTACTCTAGTAGCTTTTCGGCTTCCGCTTACTAGAGCAGTTTCAACAGTCGTGCCATTTACGCAAACGTTTGCGTAACATTTGTGAATAATAGTTTTAACAAATTAAAAATGTGGTAGTTATACTTTGAAAATGTTTTGCTTTCGCGAAAGCATAATCACATATTTGTAATTCTTTTTAGAGAAATATGTTCTGATTTAAGAAGCGTTAGAATCCTCATTTTAAATTCTAGTAGTTATACCTTTTATTATTCATTGTAAATAAGGGATATGAACTTACTTAGTATAGTGATAACGGCAAGCCGCAATAAATAATTGGTTTTCATGATATTTATAAACTAGCCTATGTTCTGAAGTAATTCTTCTAGACCAGTATCCTTGTAAATCTCCTTTTAAAGCTTCGGGTTTACCTATTCCTTCAAAAGGCGTACGCATGGTGCTTTTCACAAGATCATTAATACGTTTAACCATCTTTTTATCTACCTTTTGCCAGTAGAGATAATCGTTCCATGAAGAACTAGACCATATAAGTTTCATCTATTTTATAAGATCTTTCTCAATTCCAGCACCTGATTCTAACTCTTTTATAGAATCTAAAAGTACATCTCTATTTTTTCCCGTGAGTAGATAGTTAGTTTCTTTAAGGGAATTATATTCATCTAATGATATTAATACCAAATCCTTACCGTTCTTTCGTTTAATTACGATATCACTTACATCGTTAATCACTTTATCAAACCAATGCTTAAGATTAGACCTAAAATCTGTATAATTTACTACCTCCATAATACAAATATACAACAAAGTACTTAAAAACGTACTTATTTTCTAATGATAAATAACGAATCAACAAAATCAAACCTCATAGAAGAATTTAAGCAGATTATATTTTGCTTATTTTATGTTTTAAAACTTTAAAAATCAAAGATTTTTGTGCTGAATATTTGTACTTAGCGTATTGTGTTAGAACCACGTAAGACAGAGCAAAAATAAATGGATAGATGATCAACAAGTGATTGATTGATATCTTAAAAATACTCCTTAAGACTATTGAAACAATAAGGGCGATGAATAATCCTAATAAAAGTGATTTACGCCATTTATCATTAAATGCCTCACCTTTAAAATGATCGAGTCTAATTTCTGTACTGTATTTAGAAATCTCTTCTAAAAATAAATTTACACGTATATAATCGTAATCAGTACGTTGATGTTTGTAGTATACAAATGCTTGAAATTGATTACCTCCTGGGCCTAGTGGTTTGATATAAACTTTGTGATAGTCATCTAAGTAACCGTCACAACTGCTAAAAAAATGGTCTGCAATTTGTT
Organism: Nonlabens sp.; assembly: GCA_020630715.1. GTDB lineage: Bacteria > Bacteroidota > Bacteroidia > Flavobacteriales > Flavobacteriaceae > Nonlabens. Next base: position 22,502 of record JAHDIQ010000007.1, on the reverse strand, counting down.
CCCTATTAAAATCTACTACATAGCGCATCCTTAATTAGCCACCTCGCTAATAAACTTTAAACGGTACAATCTGATTTCTTCTTCTTCATAGTCGCCGTCAAATTCTTCCATCGCTTCATCGATACCATCAGTTTCTGATTCTAAAAAGTATTCATGTAATTCTTCCTGCTGGTCTTCATCTAGCATCTCTTCAACCCAGTAACCTACATTGAGTTTAGTACCACTGTAGACAATGCTTTCTAATTCATTTATTAAATCGTTCATCTCCATACCTTTTGCACTAGCGATATCGTCAAAACTTAACTTACGATCTATACTAGTAATAAAGTATAACTTATTACCAGACTTAGAGCCAGTAGATTTAATGATGAGATCATCTGGTCTGGTGATATCATTATCTTCTACATACTGATTGATTAATTCTAAGAATTTTGCGCCGTATTTGCGTGCTTTTCCTTCACCTACACCATGAATATTTGCCATTTCTTCCATCGTGATAGGATACTTTGTCGCCATATCATCCAGTGATGGATCTTGAAACACTACATAAGGTGGTACATTTTTTTGAGCACCTACTTTTTTACGCAGGTCTTTCAACATTTTAACCAGTCTGTTATCCGTTGCGCCACCTTGAACTTTAGGCGATGCGTCGTCTAAATGGTACGCATGATCTTCTGTCATCATAAAGGTTTTCCCTGTTTTGACAAAATCTTTCCCAGCATCTAGCAACTGTAAGGTTCCGTAAGATTCAATATCTTTCTTAATATATCTAGCAACTAATACTTGCCTGATTAAAGCGGTCCAGTACGTAGGTTCTTTGTCTTTACCACTTCCAAAAAAATCTTGTTGATCTAACTTATGAGAGCTTATCATCGCATTAGTCTTGCCCATCATAATATTTACAATATCCTTTGATTTGTAACGCTCTCCAGAGGCTTCAATGACGTTAATTAATTTTTTAACATCATCCACTGCTTCTTTTTGAGGTTTAGGATTGCGCATATTATCATCCATATCACCACCATCGCCGGTAGCTGGATCAAACTCTTCACCAAAGTAGTGTAAAATAAACTGTCTACGACTCATGCTGGTTTCTGCATACCCTACCATTTCCTGTAGTAATGCATGACCTATTTCTTGTTCTGCAATAGGTTTTCCAGACATGAATTTTTCTAGTTTCTCAATGTCTTTATAACTATAGTAGGCTAGACAGTGACCTTCACCGCCATCACGACCAGCGCGACCAGTTTCCTGATAATATGATTCTATAGATTTAGGAATGTCATGGTGAATGACAAAACGCACATCTGGCTTGTCAATTCCCATCCCAAAGGCAATCGTCGCCACGACAACATCCACATCTTCCATAAGGAACATATCCTGATGCTTCACTCTAGTTTTTGCATCTAGTCCTGCGTGATAAGGAACTGCTTTGATTCCATTTACTTGTAATACCTGCGCAAGTTCTTCTACACGTTTACGTGATAGACAATATACAATACCGCTTTTACCTTCATTACCTTTAATAAATCTAGTAATGTCAGAATCTACCTGACCGGTTTTAGGTCGTACCTCGTAATATAAATTAGGTCTATTAAAGGATGCCTGATAACTAGTAGCATCTTGAATATGGAGGTTTTTAAGAATATCCTCTCTTACCTTAGGCGTTGCCGTTGCCGTAAGACCTATAATAGGAATACCTTCATCTATGCGATCTATGATTTTACGTAAGTTGCGATATTCTGGTCTAAAATCGTGTCCCCATTCACTAATACAGTGCGCCTCATCTACAGCTAGAAAGGAGATTTTATGCTCTTTTAAAAAATCTGCATATTCATCTTTAGTAAGCGATTCTGGAGCGACGTATAATAATTTAGTCACACCATTTGCAATATCATCTTTTACTTGCTGTATTTCTCCTTTATTTAAGGACGAATTTAATACATGCGCCACACCATCATGATCACTTATACCACGTATGGCGTCGACTTGATTTTTCATTAATGCAATAAGTGGCGATACTACAATTGCAGTACCTTCTTGCATTAAAGCTGGTAATTGATAGCATAATGATTTACCACCACCGGTAGGCATGATCACAAATACATCTTCCTTATTTAATAATGAGGTGATTACTTGTTTTTGTAATCCTCTAAATTGATCAAAGCCAAAAAATTTCTTTAAATGTTCCTCTAGCTCGGTTGTTGTTTCTGCCATGTGGCTACTCGGTTTTACGTATCTTTGTAACTTGAAATTTACGATATTTATCTCTTTTTACAAACCTTAAATCTCATAACTGATTCTTGGATACAGAAAATAAAATTTTAGAGGTTGCACAGCGCACGATTCAGATAGAATCTGCTGCTATTTCAAATTTAGAAAATTGTTTGGATTCCGCTTTCGCGAAAGCGGTACAACACATCCATACTGCTCAAGGTAGAGTCATCATTACTGGAATAGGCAAAAGTGCCATTATCGCACAGAAAATTGTTGCGACCATGAATTCTACAGGAACTCCTGCGGTTTTCTTACATGCGGCAGATGCGATTCATGGTGATCTAGGAATCATCCAGAAGAATGATGTCGTTATATGTATCTCAAAAAGTGGAAACACACCAGAGATTAAAGTTCTCGTGCCGTTGATCAAAAATTTTAATAATAAATTGATCGCAATTACGAGTCATAAAGATTCATTTCTAGGTAAAGAAGCAGATTTTTTACTGCATGCACCTATAGAAAAAGAGGCTTGTCCTAATGGCCTGGCTCCTACTACAAGTACTACAGTGCAACTAGTGATGGGTGATGCACTTGCGATATGCCTACTAGAATTAAAAGGATTTACAGATAAAGATTTTGCGAGATACCATCCTGGTGGTGCATTAGGTAAAAAATTATACCTACGTGTTAAAGAGCTCATCGCTCAAAACAATAAGCCACAAGTTTCTAGCACGAGTTCACTACGTGACGTGATCGTTAACATCTCTGAAAACAGACTAGGAATGACCGTTGTTGTAGATGGAAATTCCATTACAGGAATTATTACAGATGGTGATTTACGACGTATGCTGGCTACCGGAAAAGACATTGACTCTTTAACTGCGGTAGACATTATGAGTAGTAATCCTAAAACAGTTGATGTGGATGAAATGGCGGTAAATGCTAGAGAAATTATGGAAGATCATAACATCTCACAATTAATTGCTGTAGAAAATGAACAGTACGCTGGTGTAGTTCATGTACATGATTTAATTAGAGAAGGAATTTTATAAGTATGGCCTCAAAAGCAGATCCTAACAATATGTCATTCCTAGATCATGTGGAAGCACTGAGATGGTGTCTAATACGATCTATTATAGGTATTTTAATTGCTGCAGTTATTGCTTTTATATTTAAGGAATTCTTATTTGACGTAATCATTTTTGGTCCTAAAAATCCAGATTTTGTTACGTATCAAAAGTTTTGTGATTTTGGTAGATTATTAGGTGTAGAAAGTGAGTTTTGTGATCCACAACTCAATTTTCAACCTCAATCTCGTAAAATGGCAGACCTTTTTAGCGCTCATATCTGGACATCAATCACGACAGGATTTGTAGTTGCTTTTCCATGGGTGTTGTGGCAGTTTTGGCGATTTATTTCTCCTGGATTAAAAGCAAACGAACGCAAATATTCTAAAGGATTTATTATTGTATGTAGCTTATTGTTTTTCACAGGAGCGGTTTTTGGTTATTATTTAATTGCACCATTATCGGTACATTTTTTGGCTACCTATGAATTAAGTGACTCTATAAAATTTGAGCCTGATTTAAACAGTTATATAGGTTTAGTAAGAGCTAGTGTTCTCGCTTGTGGAATCATGTTTGAATTACCTATTATTGTTTACTTTTTATCTAAAATAGGATTGTGCACGCCACAAGGAATGCGCAAATACAGGAAATACGCACTGGTTTTAATTCTGATCGTTGCCGCATTGATCACACCACCAGATATTCAAAGCCAAGTCATAGTTGCTATACCTGTGTTAATATTATATGAGATAAGTATTTTTATATCGATGTTTGTCACCAGAAAGCAACGCAAAAAAGAACGATTAGCAAGATCATGAGCAACGCAGTAGAAGAATTCAACGACTATAGAGCTAGAATGAATGATGCCATTCTAGAGGATAACAACAAAATCATCAAACGTATTTTTAATCTAGATACTAATGCTTTTCAAGCAGGAGCACTGGATAAAAAGACCAAAGAATTATTAGGACTAGTTGCTAGTACTGTATTGAGATGTGATGATTGTGTAAAATATCACCTGGAAGCTAGCCATAAAGAAGGACTAAGTAAAGAACAAGTAGTTGAGGCTTTAGGTATTGCTACATTAGTAGGTGGAACCATTGTGATCCCGCATTTACGTCGTGCTTATGAATACTGGGATGAGCTGGAGAAGATGTAGTATTTAGTATTTAGTATTTAGTATTTAGTATTTAAAGGTGGTAAATATTGAGCGATTAAAAAACAGCTTTTAAATTTTTAGTAACAAATTGCTGCTCTTTACTCTCAAATTGTGGTGGGAAATTATAGCTTGATATTGTGGACTATAGTACTGTGGACTCCAGTTACTGCCCTTTAAAAAACACAACTGTACTTATCGTTTTCACGATAATTCTTAAGTCTAAGAACAAGCTACGTCGTTTTATATAGTATAAGTCGTATTGTAACTTTAAGAGATGATCTTCATCTGAGACACCGTATTTTGTTTTTACTTGTGCCCATCCGGTTAGACCTGGTTTTATGATATGTCTGGTTTCATAAAATGGGATTTTTTGAGCTAGTTGTTTTACAAATACAGGACGCTCTGGTCTAGGACCTATGATGCTCATTTCACCTTTAAGAATATTGAAAAACTGTGGTAACTCGTCAAGTCTAGTTCTGCGTAAAAATTTACCAAATTTTGTGATACGTACATCGTTAGCCTTTGCAAATTGAGCACCGCTGGCTTCTGCATCTTTTACCATGGTTCTAAACTTATGGATAGAGAATTCTTTCCTGTTCTTTCCCACCCTAGTTTGTGAATACAATAGACTACCACGATTACCTATTAGATTACCTATTAAAATTAAAGGTAACACACATAAACACCCTAGTAAACCCAGAATAGAAAACACGATATCAAAGGCTCTATGATATACTAGATAAAGTTTATTTTGATTGTTTCTGGCAAATGGGAAGTACCTATAAAACTCCTTACCTACAAATTGTACCGGAATACGATCTGTAATTTCTTCATAGACTTGAGAATATTCACGTACGGCAAGACCTTTCTCTTGAGCAGTAAGCAACCAGTTATATACCTGAGTAGTTAGCGGTTCTTTCTCATTACTCACTACAACAATCTCATTAACGTTAGAGTTTTTAATTAACTCATTAACGTTATTTAGATTCCAGTTTTGATATCCTAATACTTGCTGCTCTGTAGCACCACCATGCATGGCAATAAAACCAGTAATGTTGTAATTAGGATCTGCAGCGATTAAGGTTTTAGCTATGCCACTAACTTGATCAGTACTCGCCACTAATAGTAGGTCTTTATTAAATCTAGCACTAGAGAAGAACTTAATGTAAAGCGCTCTCCACAATAATAATGAGATGGTCATCGCCAGATAGAAATACACAATTTGCAATCTATTTTCAGGTAAGGATGGTGTAAAAAACGGTGTTAATAAATATAATAATGAAGTAACGCTAGTACTTACAATTACCGCTTTTAAAGTAGGTGCAATTCTACTAGCACGATGTAAATTATATAATTCAAAAACAGTGGCAAAAAACAGCAAATAAAAACTTAAAATAATAGACCACAACCAGTGCTGCTCATTAATCATGAAGTAATCAAAATCAAAAGTAGTTCCCACTAAATGCAGTGCTGCAAGCACCACAATCACATCTATGATACGTAATAGAATTTTACGTTCAGATATTTCAAAATGTATGGAGCCGTTTCCAGCCATTGGTTGGGTTTAAGAGGTGCGCAAATATAAAGTTAGCTATTTAAAACAGCATCCCATAATGATTTTACTTTATTCCATGAATAATTTAAGGATGTGGCTCTTCCATTATTAGACAGTCTAGCAACTAATTCGGTATTATCTATTAAACTATTAATAACCTTACACGCACCTTGAACATCGTTAATTTCTATCAATAAACCATTCTTTTGATGCTCCATAAGATAAGGAAGTCCACCAGCATTTGTACTCACAACAGGTAATCCTACTGCCATCGCTTCTATCACACTTACCGGTAGGTTATCAAAGTTGGTCGTATTTAAAAATAGGTCATGCGATCGCGATAAGTCGATCCATTCTTTTTTAGTCAGTTTACCTATAAAATGAACTTCTAGGTTTAAATCTGTAGCAAGTTGTTTACAGGATTGTAGGCTTCCATCCTTTTCTGGGCCTACCATAGTCAGTTGCGCATCAGGATAATCTTGTTTCAATTGAGCAAAGATCTGAATCGCCATTTGTGGATTATAAATAGTAGCAAACGAGCGTACCCAGAGAATTTTTGGAGTAACTTGATCTCTTAATAGAAATGGATAATTCTCAATTTCTATGCTATTAGGTATAGTTGTAATGTTATGGTATGCTGCTTTCGCGAAAGCGGATTTCAAATAATCACTAGGACTTATGACTTGCGATGCGTTTTCTATAAATCGGTTTATAGTTTTAGGATTTGAGATCATACGCTGTGGTAAATTCCCACCATGTAGAATAGGTATGTAACTCACCTTAAGTTGTTCACATAATCTAGCAACTAGAATAGCGTACCAGAAATTACGTGTGCTGTATGTATCGATAAGTACCACATTTGCCCAATTTCTGGACTTCCATGTGGTCCACAACATATCTAACATTCTAATGATAATTACCCGTTGTGACGAGGAATATCGCAAGTTATAACCAGCATTTTCCAGCGCTACACCTAGTGTATCAATAGTCGTAGCAGTGTAACCATGCGTCGCTAGTTTATTACCTATATATAAGATGCGTTTACTCATCATTACAATAATACACATAGTGAGCGAGAGAACTATAGTATGATTCCATTTGTTTACAAAACATGCATTTTAGTTAATAAGTGATGTGCGTTTCATGAGCTTAAAAAACGGAATCGTTCTAAATTTGAAAACACATCAAAAAAACTTAAAATGGCTGATACACAGCAATTAAAAGATTTAGTATCGCAGGTAAGACGTGATATTGTACGTCAAGTCCACGCGGTAAATAGCGGTCATCCTGGTGGATCACTAGGTTGCGCAGAATTTCTAGTAACGCTTTACAACGACATCATGGATCACGATCCATCCTTTAATATGGATGGCGTTAATGAAGATGTTTTTTACTTATCAAACGGGCACATTTCGCCTGTAATTTACAGCGTACTGGCACGTGCAGGCTATTTCCCTGTAAAAGAACTTGCGACTTTTAGAAAACTAAATTCTAGATTACAAGGTCATCCTACTACTCATGAAGGACTACCTGGAATACGTATCGCCAGTGGATCTTTAGGTCAGGGAATGAGCGTAGCGATAGGTACAGCACTTGCAAAAAAACTAAATGGTGACGATAAAACCGTATTTACATTACACGGTGATGGTGAATTACAAGAAGGACAAATCTGGGAAGCAGCAATGTATGCAGGTTCTAATGCGGTAGATAACATGATTTGTACCATTGATGTTAATGGTCAACAAATCGATGGTAGCACTGATCAGGTGCTGGCGTTAGGTGATTTAAGAAATAAGTTTGAAGCTTTTGGCTGGGATGTGGTAACTGTAGAAAAAGGAAACGACATTGATGCTATTAAAACAGGAATGAAGGAAGCTATTTCGCTTTCGCGAAAGCGAAAACCAGTCTGCATTTTACTTCATACAGAAATGGGTAATGGCGTAGATTTCATGATGGGATCGCACAAGTGGCACGGTGTAGCACCTAACGATGAGCAACTTGCAGATGCACTATCACAAAATCCAGAAACGCTGGGAGATTACTAATTTAAAGACTGTATCACTACAGATTATTATATGAAAGTTTACGAAAACACAGGAAATAAAGATACGAGATCGGGTTTTGGTGCTGGTTTAACCCAGCTAGGAAAAACCAATGAAAAGGTAGTCGCTTTATGTGCAGATCTTACGGGATCATTAAAAATGAATGAGTTTGCTGCTAACCATCCTGACCGATTTTTTCAGGTAGGAATTGCAGAGGCTAATATGATGGGAATTGCTGCTGGATTAACCATAGGTGGTAAAATTCCATTTACTGGCACGTTTGCAAATTTCTCTACTGGTCGTGTATATGACCAGATTAGACAAAGCATCGCTTACAGTGATAAGAACGTGAAGATTTGCGCTTCACACAGTGGATTAACGCTGGGTGAAGATGGCGCGACACACCAGATTCTAGAAGACATAGGATTAATGAAGATGCTACCAGGCATGACGGTAATTAACACCTGTGATTTTAACCAGACTAAGGCTGCAACACTAGCAATAGCAGATTATCACGGTCCTGTGTACTTACGTTTTGGACGTCCTAAGGTAGCTAACTTTACTCCAGAGAATGGTGATTTCCAGATAGGAAAAGCGGTTCATTTGCAAGAAGGAACTGATGTTACTATTGTCGCGACTGGTCATCTAGTTTGGGAAGCTCTAGAAGCTGCAAAAGAACTGAATGAGAAAGGAATTAGCGCTGATGTCATAAATATACATACGATTAAACCACTGGATGAAAAAGCAATTATTGATTCTGTTAAAAAAACGGGATGTATTGTAACCGCCGAGGAGCATAATTTCCTAGGTGGATTAGGTGAAAGTGTGGCACGTACACTGGCACAACATCATCCAGCACCGCAAGAGTTTGTAGCGACGCAAGACACCTTTGGTGAAAGTGGAACACCAGCACAATTACTAGAAAAATACGGTTTAAATGCAGCTAATATTGTTTCAAAAGCGCAGGCTGTTGTGAAACGTAAGTAGACTATTATTTACTTAAACTAAAAAAGACGATTCTGATGAATCGTCTTTTTTTATACCTGTTATTTAGAGTCCGGTACTAGAATCTATATGCGATTTTGGGAATTAATGCAATGCCACCTATGGACTGATCTACAGATCCTTCAATAGTATATTGAGTGAAATTAAAATCTACACCTAAGCTTAATATGGATCGATCTTTAAAATAGGAGTTGTAGCTTAAACCTGCATTAAACAGGATAGAATTAGAATTCGTTCCATTTAATTGATCTACAAACTCCAGTTGGTTTGCTTCTAAAAAAATAGAGGAGATTCCAATTCCTGCACCTAATTTGATATCACTAGAATTACCTGTTTTAATTACCTTACTCAATCGTAATAATCCATTCATAATAAGACTAGATGTTGCGGTATAGTCATCAGTATCTGTTTGATATACAAAAGGCCTGCGCTGATCTGGTAGGATGAATTGAAATAATAATTCAACGGCTCTGGTTTCCTTTGAATTCATCCATTCTAAATCAAATTCAAATGCTGGAGCTGTATTAAAGTACTTGCTTAATTCGCCTTGTGGTAAATACCATCCAGCTCCTATTTTAATATAGGGTAAGTCTTCATTAAAATTAGTCTCGTAATGCTCATTGTTATTGTGCACGGCGTAGATGCTATCGTTTTGAGCAACACTAAATAGACTCACAAGTAATACGGATAAAAGGGTTATTGTTTTCATGATAGTTGTTTTTAACAGTACAATATTATCACGAATAACACCATTATTATGGCGTTAAAAACAATAGTAGGAATGTGTTTTTGCGAAAATCGCAAAACGCAAAGTATAAAAAAACTCCAGTTTATAACTGGAGTTTTTCATTAATGAGAATAGTTTATTTATGAATCAGCGTCAAGGTAATCAGGAATACCGTCATTATCTGTATCTAAAGCATCTTCTGGGTTACCGTCACCGTTAGGATCTGCATTTTCTTGTATGGTAGGAATTCCATCACCATCATCATCTGCATCTATGTAATTAGGGATACCGTCATTATCTGTATCTAGCGCATCTGCAGGATTACCATTCCCATTAGGGTCAGGACTTTCAAAAGCAGTTCTTATCCCATCATCATCCAGATCTAAATCAAATTCATCATTATCTAAATATGCTGGAATACCATCATTATCTAAATCTATTGCATCGTCTGGATTACCATCACCATTAGGGTCTGGGTTTTCAAAAATGGTGAGCACTCCATCACCGTCATCGTCATTATCAATGTAATTAAAACCAAATCTTGACACACCAGTGGATGTTGTGAAAAAATCTCCATCAGTATTATCAGCATCATCTGGTGATGTTAGATTTCGATCCGCATTCAAATCTTCATACATAGAAAGAACTCCGTCACTATCGTGATCCGTTATATTAACTTTCCTCACCTTAAAAGTAAATGCTATAGGTGAATAGGCGGGAATACCTGTTTGTGACCTTGAAAAATATCCCACACCAGAAGGCATAAAAACAGCTCCTACACCTGAATCAGAAAATGATAAAGTTCCATCAGAATTTTGAGAAATGCTTATCGCTTCATTAAACTGAGTTATTCCTTCCATAAAACCAGATACCACGTTATTCAAATCAAACCATACTGCGTTGCTAGAACCGTCAAAAACTTGACGATCTAAGGTAAAACCTTGATAAGAAACTAAGGCACTATCTGCAAAAGTAGGTGACAATGTACCTCCACCTTGCCTAGCCTTTAAGGTATAAATAGTGTAGTCTATTCCTTCCCTATTGAGAACACTGGATGTTACCTGATCAATTAAAGGTATTTTATTTGCATTCGTACCTTCTATGGTATCTAATTCAATATTAAATTCTGCACCTGGAGCGATGGTTGCAAATTCTTCATAGTTCCAGAAGTGTGTTTGAAGAAATTCTGTTAGCTCTAGTTGATCCTCTAGATCCACCTCAGCACGATCACGTTCTGGTATAACTCCATTATCATCATCAGGCCTACAAGAGGAAATCGCTATAATCCCAATTAATAAGACTATAATTCTTTTAGTAATTTTCATCATCTTTTTATAAGGTACAAATATAGTATAATCCGCTATTTTTGTACTATAACGATAATGAAAGAAGCTTCTTATGCGAATAGATAAATATTTATGGTGTACGCGTTATTTTAAAACAAGAAGTAAGGCAACGGATGCTACTAAAAAAGGCAGAATACGAGTTAACAATGATATTGTTAAACCAGCCAGAGATGTCTACCCAGGTGACATGATTCAATTAAGAAAAGATCAAATTGAATATGTGGTTGAAGTCATTGATTTACCGGCTAACCGTGTAGGAAATAAACTTGTGGATTTATATCGCGTAGACCGTACTCCTAAAGAAAACTTTGAAGCTAAAGAAATGATCAAGTTAAATCAGGATTATTACCGCCGTAAAGGAGAAGGAAGACCTACTAAAAAAGATAGACGTGATTTAAGCAATGTTTTGAATCAAGAAGAGGAATGATAGTTCTAGACAAACACTATTGGGAAAATAGATGTATTGAAAATTCAACAGGTTGGGATTTAGGACACGCCTCCAGACCTATCAAAGAATATATTGATTCACTTATAAATACAAATCTTAAAATTCTAATACCTGGTGCAGGCAACTCTTATGAAGCTACCTATTTATTAAAATTAGGATTTACAAATGTTAAGGTTCTAGATATAGCAAAAATTCCATTACAAAATTTAGAAGATCGTCTTCAAGACACTTCACAAATTCATTTAGTACAGGATAATTTTTTCAACCATCAAGGCTCTTATGACCTCATTATTGAACAGACTTTTTTTTGCGCTTTAGAATTTCGCTTTCGCGAAAGCTACTTTCAAAAAGCTTCTCAACTTCTTAATAAGAATGGTAGACTAGCAGGAGTTTTATTCAACTTCGACCAAGAAAGAACAGCACCGCCCTATGGAGGAAATAAAGAAGAATACAATAAACTAAGTTCACCATATTTCAAAATAATAAAAATGGAGAATTGTAATAATTCAGAACCATCAAGACAAGGAAAAGAGTTATTTTTCAAACTTGTAAAACGATAATATGGAAACAGAGATATTAGACCACGATCAAGTAAAACATAAAATTAAACGAATTGCTTTTCAAATAGCAGAAGTTTATCACTCTCATGATACGATTATCCTTGCTGGTATTGCTGACGGCGGTTACGTTTTTGCAAAAAAAATCAAGCTTATTTTATCAAAGATATTAGATAAAGATATTCAACTCTGCAAGGTTACTATAGATAAAAAGAATCCCTCCGGTACTATCACCACATCCATTAATTCATCAGAATATAAAAATAAAGGTGTCGTACTTTGCGATGACGTATTAAATAGTGGAACTACCCTTATTTATGGAGTGAAGCATTTTCTAGATGTTCCGCTTAAGAAATTAAAAACTGCAGTCCTAGTTAATAGAAATCATAAAAAGTACCCAGTAAAAGCTGATTTTAAAGGAATTTCACTTTCTACTACTATGGAAAATCATATTGAAGTTGAACTACATGCAGAACCGTATCGAGTTATTTTAAAATAATCGAGCGATAATTTCTCTTGAAATTTGATCGATATTTTTTCCTTCCGTGTTAATTTTATATTGAGCCTTTAAATAATCTGATCTTCTTTCAAATAAATGCTTAGCAATAAACTCTGTTAATTCCTCTTTTGTATTTACATGACTAATTAATGGTCTCGATAAGCGCTGTTCAAAAAGATGATCTGATAGTTGTTGAATACTCGCATTCAAATAAACGGTAACTAATCTATCATTTTGCAATAGAACATCCATATTATTAAAATACACTGGAGTTCCTCCACCTAGACTTAATATTGTATTTTCTGATTTAGAAATAATCTCTTTAAGCAATTGATGCTCTATTTTCCTAAAGTACAGCGCCCCTTTTCTCTCAAATATTTCATTAATATTTAGATTTTCCTCACGTTCTATAACATCATCTAAATCAATAAATTTTCTATCTAAAACCGCACTAAGACGTTGTGCTACAGATGTTTTACCAGAACCCATATAACCTAAAAGAACAATGTTTTTCATGAAGAAAATGAATTAATTTATTCGTCCGAAATTTACTTAATAAAAATGTTTTGTTTTTAAAATAAGGTTTTATATTTGCACCCGCATTTAACGATGCAGGATCTGGTAGCTCAGTTGGTAGAGCATCTCCCTTTTAAGGAGAGGGTCCTGGGTTCGAGCCCCAGCCAGATCACTTTATAATATGATTATTAAAGAAGTCCTTAGAAATAAGGACTTTTTTAATACCCGAGTGCTGGAATCGGTAGACAGGCACGGTTGAGGGCCGTGTGTGCTAGTCACGTGTGGGTTCAAGTCCCATCTCGGGTACAAAGCTCAGTTAAGTCTGAGCTTTTTTATTTTCTCTACCGTAAGGCAATTCTCTTTGCTTGTTAAATTCTGCACAAATAAGTATAAGTTTTACTAAGTAAATACGCTGGTTTATCAATTTTGTTTAACTTTACTCTATATAAAGTAAAACAGAATCATTTTGATAAAAAGTAAATTTAGCATTAAAGATTTGGAGAACCTAAGCGGTATTAAGGCACATACCATTAGGATATGGGAGAAGCGCTACGGTTTACTCGAACCAAATCGAACTGACACAAACATTAGAACTTACGATCTAACGGCACTACAGAAAATTTTAAACGTTTCCTACTTGAGAAATGTGGGGATTAAGATCTCTGCTATTGCTAGCTTAAGTTCTGAGGATATTGAAAAACAAGTACGCAATTTTGCGGAAAAAAATAACCGAAACGATCACGCTATTCAAGAATTAAAATTAGCAATGGTTAATTTTGATCAAAACATGTTTCAGCGCGTTTATCAATCTTCTTTAGAAGAATTTGGTTTTTCAGGTGTCTTTTACAATTTATTTGTTCCTTTTTTAGAAGAATTAGGTTTTTTATGGCAATCGAAAACCATTAATCTAGCTCATGAACACTTCATATCTCACTTAATAAAACAAAAGGTGTTAGTAAATCTTGAAAAATTACAATATCAAGATAGCGTTCAAAAAGACAAAGTATATATTCTATTTATGCCAGAAAATGAAATGCATGATTTAGGATTGCTTTTCTTGAATTATGAACTTCTTAAAAAAGGATGTAATACGATTTATCTGGGAGCAAGTATGATGTTAGAGTCATTACCCTTCTTTAAAAATAAAGAAGCTGTTCCTACCTACATCACTTATATAACAGTTCAACCAGTAGAAAAACAACTACCTAGTTTTCTAAAACAATTTGAGCGTAAAGTGAAACAAACAGATGATGTAGAACTATGGATTCTAGGTCAACTGGCTCAAAAAATCAAGGAAAAAGATTTAAGAGAAAATCAAAAAGTATTTATGGGTATTTCTGACTTAATGGGAAAAATACCTACTCTAATAGACGCATGAGAAAAAAAATAGCAGTTATCGGATCTGGTTTTGCTTCACTTTCTGCAGCTTGCTATTTAGCAAAGGCAGGAAACGAAGTCACTATATTTGAGAAAAACCAAACCGTAGGAGGAAGAGCTAGACGCTTAGAAAAAGATGGATTCACTTTTGATATAGGTCCATCATGGTACTGGATGCCTGATATTTTTGAACGTTTCTTTGGAGATTTTGATAAAAAACCTTCTGATTATTACCAGTTAGATAAATTAAGTCCTGCGTACAAAGTGGTATTTGAAGATGATGAGATTCCTATAGGTGATGACTTAGAAAAAATCAAGGCTACTTTTGAACAAGTAGAATCAGGTAGTTCAAAACCGCTTCAAGATTTTATTGATACCGCTAGTGACAACTATGATATTGCTATCAAAAACTTAGTATATCGTCCAGGCGAGTCTCCACTAGAATTAGTAACTCCACAAACAGTAAAAAAATTAGGAGCTTTTGTAAGTAATGTCTCTAGAGACGTGCGTAAAAAGTTCAAAAACCCTAAACTCGTTTCCATACTAGAATTTCCAGTTTTGTTTTTAGGTGCGACTCCTCAAAACACTCCTAGTTTCTATAATTTCATGAATTATGCCGACTTTGGTTTAGGCACATGGCATCCCAAAGGTGGTATGTATGAAATCATTTTAGGAATGAAAACACTAGCCCAGGAATTAGGTGTTGAAATCCATACCAATTCGCCTGTTGAGAGAATCCTAGTGAATAATAATGGTAATGCGACTGGAGTTCAAGTGAAAGGAACTGAACAAGAATATGATATTGTTCTTTCTGGAGCAGATTACCATCATTCAGAAACCTTACTGGACACTAAATACCGCCAATATTCAGAAAGCTACTGGGAGAAAAAGACCTTTGCTCCTAGCAGTTTAATATTTTATGTAGGATTTGATAAAAAACTAAAAAATATAGAACATCACAACTTGTTCTTTGATACAGACTTTGAGAAGCATGCTCATGAAATTTATGAAGATGCTAAATGGCCTGAAGATCCATTATTCTATGCAAATTTCACCTCTGTAACAGATCCTGGAACAGCACCAGAAGGTTGTGAAAACGGCTTCTTTTTGATTCCGCTAGCACCAGGACTAGAGGATACTCCAGAATTAAGAGAACAATACTTTGATATTGTAATGAATCGTTTTGAAAAACGTACCAATCAAAAAGTAAAAGACAACATTTTATTTAAAGAATCGTTTTGTGTAAACGACTTTAAATCAGAATATAATAGTTATAAAGGTAATGCTTACGGAATGGCAAACACCTTATTACAAACCGCATTTCTACGACCTAACCTAAGAAGTAAAAAAGTAAAAGATCTATACTTCACAGGACAACTTACCGTTCCTGGACCTGGAGTTCCACCATCGCTGATCTCTGGGAAATTAGTAGCAGATTTGATTAAAAAACACTCACGATAATGAAAAGTTTATTTGACAAGGTTTCGAGACAATGTAGTAAAGCAGTAACAAATAACTACAGCACCTCATTCTCACTAGCTAGTAAAATGCTAGGCCCATCTATCAGACAAGACATCCATAACATATATGGCTTTGTGCGCTTTGCAGATGAGATCGTAGATTCTTTCCACGATTATGATAAACGTACTTTACTTGATCGCTTTGAACAAGAATTGCATTATGCAATCGAAGATAAAATTAGCCTTAACCCTATTTTGAACTCATTTCAAGAAACGGTGAATAAATACGACATCACACCAGATATGTACGGTGCGTTTATTCACAGTATGAGATTAGATCTAGACAAATCGGTTTATCTCACAGATGAGGAATATAAAAACTACATCTACGGTAGCGCAGATGTTGTAGGATTAATGTCTTTAAAAGTATTTGTAAAAGGTGATCAACAAAAATATGATGACCTTAAAGATGATGCGATGCGACTGGGAAGTGCTTTTCAAAAAGTAAATTTCCTGCGTGACCTTAAAGCAGATTTAGATGTTCTAGAACGTAGCTACTTCCCTAATACAGATTTACAAAACCTTTCTGAAGAGGATAAAGCGCGCCTAATTGAGGAAATCAAAGATGATTTTGATGCAGGATTAAGAGGTATAGAGCGTTTACCTGTTGAAGCAAAGTTAGGAGTTTACACAGCTTATGTATATTATCGTAGACTTCTTACTAGACTAGAACGCACACCATCAAAAGAAATTAGAAACGCACGTATAAGAGTACCTAATTATGAGAAGTTAGGTTTACTTGCAAAAGGATACGTAACTTGTAGATTAAACTTGATATAATTTATGCAACTATTCTTCTGGATACTCATATTTATAGTCACTTTTTGTATCATGGAATTCATGGCGTGGTTTATCCATAAACACGTGATGCATGGATTTCTGTGGAATTTACATGAAGACCATCATCATAAAAAACATGACAGTTGGTTTGAAAAAAACGACTGGTTCTTCGTGTTTTTTGCCAGTATTAGCGCCACATTTAAAATCTTACATGGTGAACTAAATTTATGGTGGGCATTGCCTATCAGTGCTGGAATATTTGCTTATGGCGTTGCTTATTTTGTAGTACATGACATTTTCATCCACCAGCGATTTAAATGGTTACGTAAAGCAGATAGTAAATATGCACGTGGTGTAAGACGCGCACATAAAATCCACCACAAACACCTAGGTAAAGAAAAAGGCGAAAACTTCGGAATGCTCATCGTACCCTTAAAGTACTTTAAATAAAACCATGAAAAAGGCGATAGTCATAGGTGCTGGTATTGGTGGACTGGCAACAGGATTGCGCCTTAAACATAAAGGCTATCATACTACCGTATTTGAATCTAATGAATATGCCGGTGGTAAATTACACGCTATAGAACAGGATGGATACCGTTTTGATTTAGGTCCATCCTTATTCACCTTACCGTATTTAGTAGATGAATTACACCATCTTTTTCCAGAGCATTCAGTTGAATTTAGCTACTTAAAAAAAGAAGTAGGATGCCACTATTTCTGGGAAGACGGCACCGTATTCCATGCCTATACAGATCGTGAAGATTTTATAGATCATGCTAGCGATGTATTTATAGAATCTAGAAAACGCTTGAGAGACTACCTCTTAAAAAGCAAGAAAAAATACGATTTAACCAAAACCTTATTTCTAGAAAAGTCACTTCATAAATGGAACACCTATCTTTCAAAAGATACCTTTAAAGCCATTTTAAACGCACCATTCTTGGGACTTAGTAATACACTAGATCAAGAAAACAGCAAATTCAAAAACCCGAAAGTCACCCAACTTTTCAACCGCTACGCGACTTATAACGGTTCATCACCCTACAAAACACCAGGAATCATGAGTATGATTCCGCATCTGGAAATGGGAATAGGGACCTATTATCCACACGGTGGCATGCATCGCATCTCGCAATCATTATATGAGCTAGCACAGCAAGTAGGTGTAGAATTCCGCTTTCGCGAAAGCGTAACTTCCATCAACCATAAGGATCAAAAAGCCACTGGAATCACAACAGCATCAGGAACGTATAACGCAGATATCGTTGTGAGTAATATGGACATCTTTCCTACCTACCGAAAGTTATTGCCTGATCTAAAAGCACCTGAAAAAACATTGAGCCAAGAACGCAGTAGTAGCGCATTGATTTTTTACTGGGGAATTAAAAAAGAATTTAAAGAATTAGACCTGCATAACATCTTATTTAGTGAGAATTATCAGGCAGAATTTAAAGCTATTTTTGATGACAAAACCTTGTATCACGATCCTACGGTTTATATCAACATAACCAGTAAAGAATCTCCAGAAGATGCGCCACAAGGTTGTGAAAACTGGTTTGTAATGATTAACGCACCAGGGAATTACGACCAAAACTGGGATGCATTAATAGCAAGCTCTAGACAGCAAATTATTAATAAAATTAAACGTTGTTTAAAGGTAGATATTAGCTCATTAATTGAGACAGAATATATTCTAGATCCACGAGGTATTGAAAAAAACACGAGTAGTTATCGCGGTGCATTATATGGCGCCGCTAGTAATGACAAGTTTGCCGCATTTTTAAGACATCCTAATTTTAATAATCGCTTAAAAAACCTATATCATGTAGGTGGATCTGTACATCCTGGTGGTGGAATTCCGTTATGTTTATTAAGTGCTCAAATCACGGCAGATTTAATACCTCAAGCTCATGTATAAAAGCGTCGCAACGGCTATGTTATGGGTAATCCACGTAAGTGGCATCATAGGAATAGCACTAGGAAATGGAAGTTTTTTCTTTCCTAAATCACCGTTAACATTGATCTACCTAGCAGTAGTTACAATTGCTTTCTTTCCAGTTTTAGACCTTAAAAAGATACTTTTATTTGCATTATGTTTTGCCACAGGAATGGGCGTTGAATGGATAGGAGTTCATACGGGAACGCTTTTTGGTGATTATCATTACGGTGTAAATATGGGATGGAAACTTGACGGAATTCCTTATTTAATAGGATCTAACTGGGCGATTCTAGCGTTTATAACTCATGAGATAGGAAGAAAAATAACTAAAAACGCCATCGCTCATGTTGCCATAGGTGCTGGATTAATGGTACTACTGGACTTTTTTCTAGAGCAAGTATGCGACTATGCAGGATTTTGGCATTTTGATGGCGGTAGCGCTGGCTGGTTTAATTACCTATGCTGGTTTTTAATTGCGGTAGCACTTCACGTTATTTTACGCTGGCAAAAACTACGTGGTGACACGACGATATCCTTACACTTATTCATTGTTCAACTCATTTTTAGCATCGCTTTATGGATCATCATTACGACATAGCGATCATAGGAATGGGATGCGCTGGTGGCCATATCGCATTACAATTGCTAGAAAAAGCACCTCATCTCAAGGTTGCTATTTTAGATAATTATGGTGAAACTGCGCAAGAAAAAACGTGGAGCTTTTGGGAAAAAGGAGCTAGCAAATGGGATGAAATTGCTTTTGCTTCTTGGGATCAGACTACGTTTCACACCGGTAAAAAAGAACTGCGATTAGACCTATCTCCATACCGCTATAAATCTGTGAAGAATGTGGATTTTATCGCTTTCGCGAAAGCGAAATTACAACCACAACCTAACTTCTCATTATTACCCTATGAGGTAATAAACACAAAGACAGACGGCAATCGAGTGGTCGTAGAACATACTAAAGGAAGTCTTACCACAGATATAGTTCTAGACAGCAGGTTTGAAGCAGACTCTTTAACAGGCATTAACTTATTACAGCATTTTAAAGGTTGGGTGATTGAAACAGAAGCATCTGTTTTTGATCCATCCAGATTCACCATGATGGATTACCAGCTCGTGGATTCTGGTACTACCAGTTTTATGTACATACTACCTTTTACAGATCGTAAAGCGTTACTAGAATACACCTATTTCTCAAAAGAAAAAGTGGACGATGCAACCTACGAATCCTACATCAATCGCTATGCAAAAGATATTCTAGGTATCGATAATTTTAAAATACTAGAGGTAGAACAAGGCATCATCCCGATGAGCTCTCACAATTTTACAAAAGCAAATACAAACCAAATTTACCGCATAGGAACCGCTGGTGGATGGGTAAAAGCTTCTACCGGTTATAGTTTTAAAAACAGCGAGCGTAAAGCACAGCAGTTAGTAGATAACATTATTGAAAAAAGAGCGCTTTCTCGTAAGATGTACTCAAAAAAGTATGAGGTTTTTGATGAAACCTTATTACGAGTACTACATGAAAATAATGCTATAGGACCGCGAGTTTTTAGCACTATGTATGAGAAAAATCAGGTTGCAAATATTTTAAGTTTCCTAGATGAGGAAAGTAATTCCATAGCCGAAATCAAGATCATGAAATCTCTAACTTCATGGGCTTTTGTAAAAAATTTCTTTAAAGCAATTTTTTAAGTTAACTCCTTTGGTATTTCAAAATCAGGCCAATTCCCAGTGATCTGGTACGGCTGAAATCTAGTAAACATTTCCTCCTTATACCATTGCAACGCCTGCGTTTGTTGAACCGCATGACGGTGATTCTGACTGCGATAAGCAAATTTCTTTAGTGCTCGAGCATCATTCCATAGGCTAAAAGTTGCCATTTGAGTCACTGGTCGCTCTCCTACTCCTGCGGTAAATAATAAATTAGGATTATCCACGAGATCTAATTGCGAAGTAGGAACGTAATCCCAAAATTTCTTCAACATGTGAATCTTTATCGTCGCCCTAGTTATGACAGAAATAAACTTGTTATCCTCATCTAATTCACTACTAGCCTCAAATGGATTTTTCTTAGACCACAAACCGTGAGCCTTTATACTACGCATGTAGAACGTCAACTGGTGTGAGCTATGATTTAGATAACGTTGGTATAATTTTGACCGATTAAAAAACTCTTGAGCTTTTGTTTCATTATCCCAAACCTGCAATAAACCGTATACACTCCAGTCTGGTTTAGGATCAAAATTCTCCTTACCACTACCTAACAATTTATAGAACTGTAATCCTTTTACTTTTTTAAGTGGCGCATGAGCAAATTGCATCATCCCAAATGCCCAAAGCTTATCGCCAAAGCTAGGATATTTAAAAAAGGTAAGCGTAGTAATTTGTTGAGACATGAATTCAAAGGTAAGACCTAAACTAGAGCTTTCCATCTGATTTAATAGTATCTTAAATCTATTTTAGACCTACTTATTCTTAATAAAATAGGTCAACGATATGGTAACTATAGCAAATGCTGCACCTACATATAATATATTAACACCACTAGTATAGGTTACAATTCTACCGGTGATAGATACTGCCATCACAAAAATGACCATTTTGATCAATAAGGATTTAAGATCATCCAGATTTTCAATGACCAGCCAGCTGGGTAAGTTTTTTATTTTGGCAATATAGAGTTCAAATAATCCCATCGCAACGGTAAAGAAAATCACACCTAATAACACAAGGTCTAATGCTTTCAAACAATCTTTTATAATGGTATTTTCCTCTGAGTAACCTGTTGCAATATGTTTAAACACGTTCACAATATCTGTTATCGCATAAAACTCCACTGCAATAGCGAGAGCGGCAATCGCCACAACTCCTGTTAATGCAATAATTTTCAATAAAATTCCTAAAGGTTGATATTTCATAGCCTATAATATAACATTCCCTTGAAGAATTTACCACTAAAATCCTCTTAAAGAATTGATTAACCTATTAAAGCATCAATACCTTTGAGCTATTTAAAGTCACTTAATTGAGAAAAACATCCTTTTCATGTGATAGTTTAATAACTTAAAATACTATTAATAGGAGCATCGCCTAATTTCTCTTTACCGTTAAGAAACGTAAGATCCATAATAAAACTATAACCAGCGATTGTGGCTCCTGTAGCATGTATTAATTGGCTAGTTGCTCTAGCAGTTCCACCTGTGGCTAACACATCATCATGAATGAGAACATGATCCGTTTCTTTTATGGCATTTTTTTGCATTTGGATCTGATCTGTTCCATACTCCAGATCGTAATCTTGTGTCATTAATTCTCCTGGTAATTTACCTGGCTTTCTAACCATTACAAATCGAGCATTTAAGGCTTCTGCTAGTAACATACCGAATAAGAATCCTCTGGATTCAATTCCTACGACGACATCAATATTTTTAGCCAGAAAAGGTTGTGCTAATTTTGAGGTGACTAGTGTTCTCGCTTTCGCGGAAGCGAGCAAACCAGAAATATCTTTGAATACAATTCCCTTTTTAGGAAAGTCAGGAACATCACGTATCAGACTATTTATATAAGGATCATTCATAAAACAATATTAAGCATTAAAAAAGACCTAAAAGTGTTGACTCTAAATAAGAATAAAGTTTATATTTGCACCCGCAAAAACAATCGTTTTTTGTACAAAACGGCCTCGTGGCGCAACTGAATAGCGCACTTGATTACGGCTCAAGAGGTTACAGGT
>JAHDIQ010000016.1 GCA_020630715.1 Nonlabens sp. | reverse complement strand
CTAAATATGCTTGCTGTAACTACTAACGCTAATAAATATTTTATTGTTTTCATTGCTTCCTTTTTTAAAGTTCACTTAAAAGATGCAATTTTAATTAAAAGGTTGCGCCAGTCACTACAATCTTTGCCTTGTAATTTCATACAACATAGCACCACACGCTACAGAAACGTTTAGGGATGCGATTGTTCCTAACATAGGTAGTTTAATAGGATGATCTATTACTTTTAAGGTGCTTGGGTTAATACCACGTTCTTCACTTCCCATTATTAAAGCAAGTGGTTGATTGAGATCTACATCATAGATGAGATCGCTACTTTTTTCAGTTGCGCCTATGGTGGTTATACCATACGCTTGCATTAAAAAAACAGCATCCTTAATATGATTTACTTTGCAAATAGGAATGTTAAATGCAGCACCAGCACTAGTTTTTATTGCGACCGCATTAATAGGTGCTGCTCCTTTTTCAGGTATAATTACGGCGCTTACTCCAGTACATGCTGCAGTGCGCAGTATGGCTCCAAAATTCCTTACATCTGTAATACCATCTAATAGAAGATAGGTATCTTTTTGTTCTACGGATCTGTTTTCAAGAATCGTAGATAATTCAGCGAAAGCAACAGGTGATATAGAAGCTACTGCGCCTTGATGATTCCCGTTTTTTGAAAGGTGATTTAATTTCTCAACCGGTACAAAACTAGTCGCAATATTATGTTGTTTTACGGAAGCTTTTAATTGTCCCATAAGAACACCAACTGACTCTTTAAGTAAATATACCTTGGCAATATTTTTATTACTTTCCAGAGCTTCTAGTATAGCACGTATGCCATAGATGTATTCTGTTGTTTCCATATTTTTATTTTATTTATAAAAAAAACTGTCTCAAATTAATGAGACAGTTTCTTAATATTACTTATAAGATTGATACTCTTTAAAAAGAATTATCAATAATTATCCGTCGTATTAGTTTACAGAGAATTGAATGATATCTTCAAATCCTGTTACAGATCCTTCTGCATGAACAATGATAGAACATGTTAGACTATATGAGCCTACGATGTCATCTGTTCCACATGCGGCGTTGTTACCAACTTGACCATCTCCGAAAGAATCATATACTGTCAATGTGTAATCTCCATCTGGTAATGTTATGTTCTCAGTGTAAGTCATCTGAGTACAAGAGTTTCCACCAAATAATGCTGCTCCTTGAGCACCTGCTACTACATTTCCACTTGAGTCCTTAATATCATAAGAAGTCTCAGTACCAAAAATATCACTAACAACTTCAAGCTCTAAATCGTTACAGATAACTTGCTTAAAGTAATCAACATTTGCAATTGTCCCAAAAACATCAACTCCTTGACCTGCAGGCAATCCTATTTGAACATTTTTAAGAGTTCCGTCATCACCTGTGATTGCATTAAAATCAAAATTAACATCTAAGGTACCATCGAAAGAACCTGCAGGTATATTTACAGATCCTAAGGTAAATTCAGCTTCATTATCTGCAGAGATTACCTCTGCGTTGAACGTCCTTGCTACATCAGATACGCTAGTCGCAGTAACCGGAATAGATAGGGTTGTTCCAGTAGGAGCTACAGAAGTAGAAAAGGAAGATTGCGCTATACCGATAGCCTCTCCTCTATAAACTTCTAACTCACTTTCTTTATCACATGATACTAAAACCGTTGCGGCGATAAGTATACCAGTTATTATTTTTTTCATCATTTATATATTTTAAGATTAATATCCAGGGTTTTGTTGATCTCTAATTCCAGGATTACCTACGCCTTCATTAAAAGGAATAGGCCATGTGAATCTAAAGTCATTGATAGGTAGGGAACAAGAATTAAGTTCTGCACAATCTACCGCATCACGACTAATTGTTCTATTTCCTAGTGCACCTAATCTTCTAAGATCTTTGTAACGGTGTCCTTCAAAGGCAAATTCTATTCTTCTTTCATCTAATATACCACCAAAAGCTTCTGTTGCATCAGCATAACTTGGAGTAGGTTGATCAGAACCAAAACGTGCGTCACGTAATTGATCAACTAATGTTGCAGCACCTGCAGGATCATTTGCAGCGGCTCTAGCTTCTGCAAGAATCATAAGCATTTCAGAAGATCTGAACACCTTGTGATCATTCATAAGCGGTCTACCTTCTGAACCTGGATACTTGTTAACGATAT
>JAHDIQ010000014.1 GCA_020630715.1 Nonlabens sp. | reverse complement strand
GCGAGAGTAGCTCAGTTGGTAGAGCGTCAGCCTTCCAAGCTGAATGTCGCCGGTTCGAACCCGGTCTCTCGCTCTAATAGTTTTAATGTGCTGTTAAAGCACTTTTTTAAGGTCAACTCTGTTCCTTAATCTATAAGGGTTTAATCGCCGGTGTAGCTCAGGGGTAGAGCGTTTCCTTGGTAAGG
This sequence comes from Nonlabens sp., assembly GCA_020630715.1. Lineage (GTDB taxonomy): Bacteria > Bacteroidota > Bacteroidia > Flavobacteriales > Flavobacteriaceae > Nonlabens. The sequence continues at coordinate 14,359 of JAHDIQ010000014.1, read as the reverse complement.
AAGAGGTCACGAGTTCAAATCTCGTCATTGGCTCAATAATAATTTAGAGAAAAAGGTCTCCAGTTGAGACCATTACTCGTATATACTGTTTTGGTTTTTCTGAGGCAGCAACTAAAGTGAACACTAATATAAATTAAGATTATAATTATGGCTAAAGAAACGTACGATCGTTCGAAACCGCACCTTAACGTAGGTACTATTGGTCACGTTGACCACGGAAAAACTACTCTAACTGCTGCTATCACAAAAGTTTTAGCAGACAAAGGTTTTTCAGAAGCTTCTGCTTTTGATCAAATTGATAACGCTCCAGAAGAAAAAGAGCGTGGAATTACTATCAACTCTTCACACGTTGAATATCAAACAGCAAACAGACACTACGCACACGTAGATTGTCCTGGTCACGCCGATTATGTAAAGAATATGGTAACTGGTGCTGCGCAAATGGATGGTGCTATTCTTGTAGTTGCTGCAACTGATGGTCCTATGCCACAAACACGTGAGCACATTCTATTAGGTCGTCAGGTAGGTATTCCTCGTATCGTTGTATTCCTTAATAAAGTGGATATGGTTGATGATGAAGAATTACTTGAGTTAGTAGACATGGAAGTTCGTGATCTATTATCTTTTTATGAGTATGATGGTGATAATGGTCCTGTTGTATCTGGATCTGCGCTAGGTGCTCTTAACGGTGAAGAAAAATGGGTAAATACAGTTCTAGAATTAATGGAAGCTGTTGATACTTGGATTGAAGAACCAGTACGTGATATGGATAAGCCATTCTTGATGCCTATTGAGGATGTATTCTCTATTACAGGTCGTGGTACTGTTGCTACTGGTCGTATTGAGACTGGTGTAGCAAATACAGGAGATCCTGTTGAGATTATCGGTATGGGAGCTGAGAAATTAACTTCTACTATTACTGGTATTGAAATGTTCCGTCAAATCTTAGATAGAGGTGAGGCTGGAGATAACGCAGGTATACTTTTAAGAGGTATTGAAAAGTCACAGATTTCTCGTGGAATGGTAATTACTGCTCCAGGATCTGTAACTCCACACAAACATTTCAAAGCTGAGGTTTATATCCTTAAGAAAGAAGAAGGTGGACGCCACACTCCATTCCATAATAACTACCGCCCACAGTTTTACGTACGTACAACTGATGTAACTGGAAACATTAAGTTGCCAGCTGGTATTGAAATGGTAATGCCTGGTGATAACCTTACTATTGAGGTAGATTTAATTCAGCCTATCGCATTAAATATGGGATTACGTTTTGCTATCCGTGAAGGTGGTAGAACTGTAGGAGCTGGTCAGGTTACTGAAATTTTAGACTAATCAGTTTAGATATTGGATAAGTATCCTACCTATTTTTTAGGTAGGATGCTTTTCCTTTATAAGTGAGATTGGTTTTATTTCGCTTTCGCGAAAGCAAAATCATCACTCGCAAACGGGTTTAGCTCAGTTGGTAGAGCACTGGTCTCCAAAACCAGGTGTCGTGAGTTCGAGTCTCGCAACCCGTGCAACAATGAGGAAAATCAAAATTATTAATTAGTAGATTATACTACGCATCAATTCTTAATATGGGATTAGTAAGTTACGTAAAGGAGTCATATAACGAGTTAACAAACCACGTTTCATGGACATCATGGAGTGAGGCGCAAAAGTTAACGGTAACAGTGGCTGTTTTCTCTATCATTTTTGCCTTAATAGTGGCAGGTATAGACTGGGTATTTAGTAAAGCAATAACTAACTATTTTACTTGGATTAAGAATTCATAATTAAAACACTACAATGATGTCAGAGGAAAAAAAAGATGTGATGAATTGGTATGTAGTGCGTTCCGTTAGTGGTCAGGAAAACAAAATCAAAGACTATATAGAGTCTGAGATTGCTCACCATGGTTTACAGGATTACTTAAAGCAAATCCTAGTCCCTACAGAAAAGGTGATCCAGATACGTAACGGTAAAAAGATTAATAAAGAAAAAGTATATTTTCCTGGTTACATAATGATTCAAGCTAGGCTTGAAGGTGAGGTTCCTCACATCATTAAATCAGTAAACGGAGTAATAGGTTTTTTAGGTGAGGTTAAAGGTGGAGATCCTGTACCTCTAAGAAAATCAGAAGTAAATAGAATGCTAGGTAAAGTAGATGAACTAGCAGAGCAAGTAGATAATATAGCAATTCCTTTTAAAGTAGGTGAAACTATTAAGGTAGTAGATGGCCCATTTAATGGATTCAACGGATCTATTGAAAAGGTGAATGAAGAAAAACGCAAGCTAGAGGTGATGGTGAAGATTTTTGGTCGTAAGACACCGCTTGAGTTAAGTTATATGCAAGTAGAGAAAATATAAATGTTACATTTTAGATAACGGGATGGCTTCCACTTTCCTATTATCATAATATTTAGAATTAATAACAATGGCTAAAGAAGTATCTAAGGTTGTAAAATTACAAGTTAGAGGTGGTGCAGCAAACCCATCTCCTCCTGTAGGACCTGCATTAGGTGCAGCTGGTGTTAATATCATGGAATTCTGTAAGCAGTTTAACGGAAGAACCCAAGATAAAGCAGGTAAAGTATTACCAGTGGCGATTACAGTTTATAAGGATAAGTCCTTTGATTTTGTAATTAAAACTCCTCCAGCAGCAGTGCAAATCCTTGAAGCGATTAAGCTTAAAGGTGGTAGTGGTGAACCAAACCGTAAGAAAGTAGGAACAATCAGCTGGGATCAAATCAAAACGATCGCAGAAGATAAAATGCCTGACCTCAATGCATTTACTATTGAAAGCGCTATGAAAATGGTAGCTGGAACAGCTAGATCAATGGGTGTAAACGTTAAAGGTGGAGATGCTCCAGCTTAAAAAAGGTAACAATGGCAAAATTAACTAAGAAACAAAAAGAAGCACATTCTAAAATTGACGCATCACAGATGTATTCAGTTGCTGATGCTTCTAAGTTAGTAAAAGAAGTCTCTACCGTAAAGTTTGATCCTTCAGTGGATCTTGCAGTACGTTTAAATGTAGATCCACGAAAAGCTAACCAGATGGTGAGAGGTGTTGTTACACTACCTCACGGTACTGGTAAAGACGTAAAAGTTCTTGCATTAGTAACGCCTGATAAAGAGGCAGAAGCTAAAGAAGCAGGTGCTGATTATGTAGGTCTTGATGAGTATCTAGATAAAATTAAAAGCGGTTGGACTGATGTAGATGTAATTATTACCATGCCTAGTGTAATGGGAAAATTAGGTCCTCTAGGTCGTGTATTAGGTCCTCGAGGTTTAATGCCTAACCCTAAAACAGGAACAGTTACCATGGATGTGGCAAAAGCTGTTACTGATGTGAAAGCTGGTAAAATCGATTTTAAAGTTGATAAAACTGGTATTGTACATGCAGCTATCGGTAAGGCATCTTTTGATGCTGAAAAAATTGCCGGTAATGCAAGAGAATTAATTAATACGTTAGTAAAGTTAAAACCTACAGCGGCAAAAGGTGTTTACATTAAAAGCATCTTCATGTCTAGTACGATGAGTCCTAGTATTGCTATTGACGCTAAACGTTTTGCAGACGACTAAAAAATCTAGATCATGACAAGAGAACAAAAAGCAAATGTTATAGAGGAGTTGACTGCTACGTTAGGTGATAACAATACGATTTATCTAGCAGACATATCTGGTTTAAATGCATCAGATACCTCAAATTTACGTAGAGCTTGTTTTAAAGCTAATGTAAGTCTTTCAGTAGTTAAGAATACACTTCTTGCTAAAGCTATGGAAGCTTCAGAAAAAGATTTTGGTGAGTTACCTGAGTTATTAAAAGGAAACACATCAATCATGCTTGCTGAAGTTGCAAACGCACCAGCAAAAGTAATTAAGGATTTCAGAAAAAAATCTGAAAAACCTGTTCTTAAAGGAGCTTACATTGAGGAGGCAATCTATGTAGGAGATGATATGGTAGAAGCGTTAAGCTCTATCAAATCTAAAGAAGAAATGGTCGGTGAGATCATAGGTCTTCTTCAATCACCAGCTAAAAATGTTATCAGTGCTCTTAAATCGAGTGGTGGAACAATTGCAGGTGTATTAAAAACACTATCAGAACGATAGTAAAAAGTAAACGCACACTTAATTATTTATAAATTTTATTAAACGATAGAAAAATGGCAGATTTAAAAGAATTCGCAGAGCAGTTAGTAAACTTAACTGTTAAAGAAGTAAATGAATTAGCAGACATCCTTAAGGATGAGTATGGTATTGAGCCAGCAGCAGCGGCAGTTGCTATGGCAGGACCAGCTGCAGGTGGTGGAGACGCTGCTGATGAGCAAACAGAATTTGATGTAATCCTTAAAGCAGCAGGTGGTGCTAAACTAGCTGTAGTTAAACTTGTAAAAGAATTGACAGGTTCGGGATTAAAAGATGCAAAAGACCTAGTTGATAATGCACCATCTCCTATTAAAGAAGGTGTTTCTAAAGACGAGGCAGAAGCTCTTAAAGCACAGCTAGAAGAAGCTGGTGCAGAGGTTGAGTTGAAGTAATTCTTCTTACCCAAACATTATCGGTTTAGACCTGTAAGTGAGGCTTACAGGTTTAGACCATTTTGCGTATAAGGATGAGACGTCATTCATAACGCTTTTTTTAACCCTTAATACCGTGCATTGATGCTGGCAACAAACACAGAGAGAATTAATTTTTCTACGGTAAAGAATAAAGCAGATTATCCAGATTTGCTTGATATCCAAATCAAATCTTTTCAAGATTTCTTTCAATTAGAAACAAAATCTGACAGAAGAGAAGTAGAAGGTCTTTACAACACCTTCATGGAGAATTTCCCGATAACAGATACGCGCAATCAATTTGTGCTGGAATTCTTAGATTACTTCATAGATCCACCTCGCTACTCTATTCAAGAGTGTATAGAACGTGGTCTTACCTACAGCGTACCGTTAAAGTCACGCTTAAAACTATATTGTACTGATCCAGAACATGAGGATTTTGAAACTATCGTTCAGGATGTTTATTTAGGTACAATTCCTTACATGACTCCTTCAGGAACATTTGTTATAAATGGTGCTGAACGTGTGGTTGTTTCTCAATTACATAGATCACCAGGTGTTTTCTTTGGACAGTCTTTCCACGCAAATGGAACTAAACTATATTCTGCACGTGTCATTCCTTTTAAAGGATCATGGATAGAATTTGCGACAGATATTAATAGCGTTATGTACGCATATATTGATCGTAAGAAAAAATTACCTGTAACAACACTTTTCCGTGCTATAGGTTTTGAAAGAGATAAAGACATCTTAGGAATCTTTGATCTAGCCGAAGAAGTTAAGGCAACTAAAACAGGACTTAAAAAGTATCTAGGTCGCAAACTTGCTGCACGTGTGTTAAAAACATGGCATGAAGATTTTGTGGATGAAGATACCGGTGAAGTAGTATCAATAGAACGTAATGAAATCGTTCTGGATCGTGACACCGTACTTGAAAAAGAGCATATCGATGAGATCATTGAGTCTCAGGCAAAAACGATTTTACTTCATAAAGAAGATAATCAGTCTGCAGATTATGCGATTATTCACAATACATTACAAAAGGATCCTACAAACTCTGAAAAAGAGGCTGTAGAACATATATATAGACAACTACGTAATGCTGAACCGCCAGATGAGGAAACAGCACGTGGTATTATTGATAAATTATTCTTCTCAGACCAGCGCTATAACTTAGGTGAAGTAGGTCGTTACAGAATGAATAAAAAATTAGGTCTTGATATTGACATGAGTAAGCAAGTACTTACTAAGGAAGATATCATTACCATTATCAAATATTTAATTGAATTAATCAATTCTAAAGCAGAGATTGATGATATCGATCACTTATCTAACCGTCGTGTACGTACAGTAGGTGAACAATTATCTTCTCAATTTGGAGTTGGTCTTGCTCGTATGGCGCGTACGATACGTGAACGTATGAATGTAAGAGATAATGAGGTGTTTACACCTATTGATCTTATTAATGCAAAGACACTTTCATCAGTAATTAATTCATTCTTTGGTACAAACCAGTTATCTCAGTTCATGGATCAAACAAATCCACTGGCCGAGATTACTCATAAACGTCGCCTGTCTGCATTAGGACCTGGTGGACTTTCCAGAGAAAGAGCAGGATTTGAGGTTCGTGATGTACACTATACACACTACGGAAGATTATGTCCTATTGAAACTCCTGAAGGACCTAACATTGGTCTGATTTCATCACTTGCAGTTTTTGCAAAGGTGAACAGCATGGGATTCATTGAAACTCCTTACCGTAAAGTAGAAAAAGGAGTGGTAAATCTAGATGAAGAACCTATTTACTTAAGTGCAGAGGAGGAAGAAGGAATGCACATTGCGCAAGCTAACTTACCTCTAAATGCAAAAGGAAAAATAGATCAGGATAAAGTTATTGCACGTATGGAAGGTGACTTCCCTGTGGTAGATCCATCAGATGTGGTTTATGCAGATGTTGCTCCTAACCAGATTGCATCGATTTCAGCATCTTTAATTCCGTTCCTAGAACATGATGATGCAAACCGTGCACTGATGGGATCAAACATGATGCGTCAGGCCGTTCCATTATTAAGAGTAGATGCACCTATAGTAGGTACAGGTCTTGAAAGATCTGTAGCTAGTGATTCACGTGTACTTATAAATGCAGAAGGTGACGGAGAAGTTACTTATGTAGATGCAAAAAATATCAGAATTAGATACGATCGTTCAGAAAATGAACGCTTAGTTAGTTTTGAGCCAGAAGAAACTAATTATAACCTGATCAAATTCCGTAAAACGAATCAAGGTACCAGTATCACCCTAAAACCTATCGTACGTAAAGGCGACAGAGTAAATAAAGGACAGGTATTGTGTCAAGGTTATGCTACAGAGGATGGAGAACTAGCCCTAGGACGTAATATGAAAGTGGCCTTTATGCCATGGAAAGGTTACAACTTTGAGGATGCGATTGTAATTTCAGAAAAAGTAGTACGTGAAGATATCTTCACATCCATACATGTAGATGAGTATTCACTAGATGTAAGAGATACTAAATTAGGAAATGAGGAATTAACGCCAGACATTCCTAACGTATCAGAAGAAGCTACCGCAGATCTGGATGAAAATGGTATGATAAGAATAGGTGCCGAGGTTAATCCTGGCGATATTCTTATAGGTAAGATTACTCCTAAAGGAGAATCAGATCCTACACCAGAAGAAAAGTTACTACGCGCCATTTTTGGTGATAAAGCAGGTGATGTAAAAGATGCATCTTTAAAAGCATCTCCATCATTACGCGGTGTTGTAATTGATAAGAAATTGTTCTCTAGAGCGGTTAAAGACAAACGCAAAAGAGCACAGGATAAAGAAGATATTGCAAAATTAGAGCAAGCTTATCAGGCTAAATTTGATGGATTGCAAGATCGTCTTGTTGAAAAATTATTTGAAATAGTAAGTGGTAAAACATCACAAGGTGTATTTAATGACCTAGGAGAAGAAGTACTTCCTAAAGGTAAAAAGTATACCCTTAAAATGTTAAACTCTGTAGATGACTATACGCATTTGATTTCTGGAACGTGGACTACAAATAAGGAAACAAATGAATTAGTTGCAGATTTACTGCACAATTATAAGATTAAAGAAAACGATCTTCAGGGATCTTTACGTCGTGAGAAGTTTACCATCTCTGTAGGAGATGAACTTCCTGCAGGAATTATCAAACTAGCAAAAGTTTACATCGCTAAAAAGCGTAAACTTAAAGTAGGAGATAAGATGGCAGGACGTCACGGTAATAAAGGTATCGTAGCACGTATTGTACGGGAAGAAGATATGCCGTTCCTAGAAGATGGAACTCCAGTAGATATCGTATTGAATCCACTAGGTGTACCTTCTCGTATGAACATCGGGCAGATTTATGAAACCGTGTTAGGATGGGCAGGTCAGAAATTAGGTAAGAAGTTTGCGACGCCTATTTTTGATGGTGCTACACTAGACCAGATTAATGAGTATACAGATGAAGCTGGAATTCCACGCTTCGGTCATACGTACTTATATGATGGTGGTACTGGTGACCGTTTTGACCAGCCAGCAACAGTAGGAGTTATCTACATGTTAAAGCTAGGTCACATGGTAGATGATAAGATGCACGCACGTTCTATAGGACCATACTCACTTATTACACAGCAACCGCTAGGTGGTAAGGCACAGTTTGGAGGACAGCGTTTTGGAGAGATGGAAGTTTGGGCACTTGAGGCTTATGGAGCGTCCAGTACGTTACGTGAGATCCTTACTGTTAAGTCAGATGACGTAATAGGTCGTGCAAAAACTTATGAGGCTATCGTAAAAGGTGAGCCTATGCCAGAACCAGGACTGCCTGAATCGTTTAATGTATTGATGCACGAATTGAAAGGTCTAGGACTAGACTTGAGACTCGAGGATTAATTAATCATGGGTGATGGTTGTGATTACGCTTTCGCGAAAGCGTACTAAAAACAGCCCACCTGCTTTAACTTAAAATAGTACCATAATTATGGCTAGATATAAAGACGCCCCAGTACAGAAGAAATTTTCAAAGATTTCTATCGGTCTCGCATCACCAGAATCGATTCTTGCAGAATCTAAAGGTGAAGTTTTAAAACCAGAGACCATTAATTATAGAACGCACAAGCCAGAGCGTGACGGTCTTTTTTGTGAGCGCATTTTTGGTCCCGTAAAGGATTATGAATGTGCCTGTGGAAAATACAAGCGTATACGTTATAAGGGAATTGTGTGTGACCGTTGTGGTGTAGAAGTAACAGAAAAGAAAGTGCGCCGTGACCGTATAGGTCATATTAATCTGGTAGTACCAGTAGCGCATATATGGTATTTCCGTAGTTTACCTAATAAAATAGGTTACCTATTAGGATTGCCATCTAAAAAGCTGGATATGATTATTTATTACGAGAGATACGTAGTAATCCAGCCAGGTATTGCAAAAAATGAAGAAGGAGAGCCACTTCAAAAAATGGATTTTCTTACAGAAGAAGAATACCTAAATATCCTAGACACCTTACCGCAAGAAAACTTATACCTAGAGGACAGCGATCCTAATAAGTTTATTGCAAAAATGGGTGCAGAGTGTTTAATAGATTTATTGCAACGTATCGATCTAGAAACACTTTCTTATGACCTACGTCATAAGGCAAATAATGAAACGTCAAAACAACGTAAGACTGAGGCTTTAAAAAGACTTCAGGTAGTACAGGCGTTAAAAGAATCTAATGAGCTACGTGAGAATAAGGCAGAATGGATGATCATGAAAGTGGTTCCAGTAATTCCGCCAGAATTACGTCCATTAGTACCACTAGATGGTGGTCGTTTTGCAACGTCAGATTTAAATGATTTATACCGTCGTGTAATCATACGTAACAATCGTTTAAAGCGATTAATGGAGATCAAAGCGCCAGAGGTAATCTTGCGTAATGAGAAGCGTATGCTACAGGAATCTGTGGATTCATTACTAGATAACACAAGAAAGTCTAGTGCTGTAAAAACAGACTCTAATAGACCTTTAAAATCTCTTTCTGATTCTTTAAAAGGTAAGCAAGGACGTTTTCGTCAGAACTTACTAGGGAAACGTGTGGATTATTCAGCACGTTCTGTTATTGTTGTAGGACCAGAGCTTAAATTGTATGAATGTGGTATTCCTAAGGATATGGCGGCAGAGCTGTACAAGCCTTTTGTAATCCGTAAATTAATTGAGCGTGGAATCGTGAAAACGGTTAAATCTGCAAAGAAGATTATAGATCGTAAAGAGCCAGTAGTATGGGATATTCTTGAAAATGTATTAAAAGGGCATCCAGTATTATTGAACCGTGCTCCTACGCTTCACCGTTTAGGAATCCAGGCGTTCCAGCCTAAACTTATTGAAGGGAAAGCAATCCAGTTGCACCCATTAGTATGTACGGCCTTTAATGCAGATTTTGATGGTGACCAGATGGCAGTACACTTGCCACTAGGACCAGAAGCAATACTTGAAGCACAGTTGTTAATGCTAGCTTCTCACAATATCTTAAATCCTGCAAATGGTAGCCCTATCGCGGTACCATCACAGGATATGGTATTAGGACTGTATTACATGACTAAATTACGTAGATCAGAAAAAGATCATGTAGTTAAAGGAGAAGGTTTAACCTTCTACGGTCCAGAAGAATTAGTAATCGCATTTAATGAAAAGCGCGTAGATATTAACGCACCAGTTAAATGTAGAATTAACTTGCTACAAGAAGATGGTTCTTATAAACCAGAAATCATTGAAACTACAGCTGGTAGAGTGATTTTCAACCAGAAAGTTCCAGATGAGGCTGGTTATATAAATGAAGTATTAACTAAGAAAGCGTTACGTGATATCATAGGTGATATCTTAAAAGTAACAGATGTACCTCGTACAGCAGCATTCTTAGATGAGATCAAAGACCTAGGATACGGATTTGCATTCCGCGGTGGATTATCATTCTCATTAGGAGATATTATGATTCCAGAGCAAAAGCAATCCATGATTGATGAGGCAAATGCAAAAGTAGATGCCATACGTGGTAACTACGGTATGGGATTAATTACACAAAATGAGCGTTACAACCAGGTGATTGATGTATGGACGGCTACAAATGCCCAGCTTACAGAATTATCGATGAAGAATATTAGAGAGGATCAACAAGGATTCAACTCGGTATTTATGATGCTTGATTCTGGAGCTCGTGGATCTAAAGAACAGATACGCCAGTTAACAGGTATGCGTGGATTAATGGCAAAACCTAAGAAGTCTAATGATGGTGGTGGTGCGATTATTGAAAACCCGATTATCTCAAACTTTAAAGAAGGTTTATCGATTCTTGAGTACTTTATTTCTACTCACGGTGCACGTAAAGGACTTGCAGATACCGCTCTTAAAACGGCAGATGCTGGTTACTTAACACGTCGTTTACATGATGTTGCACAGGATGTAATTGTAAATATTGAAGACTGTGAAACCTTAAGAGGTATTGATGTTAGCGCATTAAAGAAGAATGAAGAAGTAATGGAGAAACTAGGAGCTAGAATCCTAGGACGTAATGCACTTCATGATGTTATAGATCCAGCAACACAAGAAGTTATTATCGCTGCTGGTGAATTAATCACAGAAGATATCGCAGATGCTATTGATGCTTCTGATTTAGAGTCAGTAGAGGTGAGATCACCACTTACATGTGAGGCTAAGAAAGGTATTTGTGAAAAATGTTATGGTCGTAACCTAGCAACTAATAAGCCAGTAATGAGAGGTGAAGCAGTAGGTGTTATTGCAGCACAATCTATTGGTGAGCCAGGTACACAGTTAACGCTACGTACATTCCACGTAGGTGGAGTTGCAGGTAACGTTTCTGAAGAAAATACCATTAAAGCAAAACACGATGGTATCTTAGAAATCGAAGATCTTAAAACGGTAAAAAGTGAAGGGTCTGACGGTAAGGAAGTAGATGTGGTTATATCTCGTACCGCCGAGGCTCGTGTACTTCACCCTAAAACTAAGATTCTATTAAACTCTAACCTGATTCCTTATGGATCTGAACTTTATGTAAAGTCAGGTGGTAAGTTGAAAAAAGGAGAGGTGATTGCAAAATGGGATGCCTTTAATGGTGTGATTATTTCAGAATTCTCTGGTAAGATTGAGTTTGAAAACATCATACAAGGAACAACGTTCCAGGTAGAAACTGATGAGCAAACAGGATATGAAGAGAAAGTAATCTCTGAATCTAGAGACAAGAAATTAATCCCTACACTACATATTGTAGATTCAAAAGGTGATGCCCAAATTTCTTATAACTTACCTGTAGGTGCTCACTTGATGATTAATGATGGTGAGAAGATCAAAGTAGGTAAGGTCCTTGTGAAGATTCCACGTAAATCTGCAAAAGCAGGTGATATTACGGGTGGTCTTCCTCGTGTGACAGAATTATTTGAAGCACGTAATCCTTCTAATCCTGCTGTAGTAAGTGAGATTGATGGTGTGGTTTCTTTTGGTAAAATCAAACGTGGTAACCGTGAAATACTGGTAACTTCAAAAACTGATGAGGTTAAGAAGTATTTAGTAAAACTATCTAATCAAATTCTAGTACAAGAAAATGATTACGTACGTGCTGGTATGCCATTATCAGATGGTTCTATTACTCCTAAAGATATCCTAGCCATTAAAGGACCTAGCGCTGTACAACAGTATCTAGTAAATGAAGTTCAAGAGGTATACCGTTTACAAGGTGTGAAGATTAACGATAAGCATTTTGAAGTAGTTGTACGTCAAATGATGCGTAAAGTAAAAATCGTTGATCCAGGTGATGGAATATTCCTAGAAAATCAACTAGTGCATACAGCAGACTTTATTGTAGAAAACGATCGTTTGTATGGATTAAAAGTAGTTGAAATTGCTGGTGATTCTGAAACTTTGAAAGAAGGTCAAATCATTACTTCTAGACAATTAAGAGATGAAAATAGTATCCTTAAACGTGAAGACAAAACGTTGGTAGAAGCTAGGGACGTTATTCCTGCAACGGCCGAGCCTGTTTTACAAGGAATTACTAGAGCATCATTACAGACTAAATCATTTATTAGCGCAGCGTCATTCCAGGAAACCACTAAGGTTCTTAATGAAGCAGCAGTAAGTGGTAAGGTAGATACGCTAGAAGGACTTAAAGAGAACGTAATTGTAGGACATCGTATTCCAGCCGGTACTGGTATGCGAAACTATGATAATATTATGGTAGGTTCTAAGGAAGAATTTGAGAAGTTAACTTCTCAAAAAGAAGAACCAGTAGTTAATATGAACTAGTCATGGCACAGGAACAAAAAGGAAATATTAATATTGAAATAGATGCAGATGTTGCCGAAGGGCAATACAGCAACCTAGCTATTATTAATCATTCTGTTTCTGAGTTTGTAGTGGATTTTGTGAATATCATGCCAGGTAATCCTAAGAGTAAGGTAAAGTCTAGAATTATATTGACACCACAACATGCAAAGCGTCTTGCAAAAGCACTTGCAGATAATGTTAGAAAGTTTGAAAATGTGCATGGAAAGATCAAAGAAAATGATCAACCGCCCATTCCATTAAATTTTGGACCTACGGGACAAGCGTAATAAAAATAGAAGCCTGATGATTTTTCATCAGGCTTTCTTGTTTTTATCACGATAATAAAATTTCAGATATAGTTTAGAACCAAATTGCCTTCAATCTATCAAATCAGAAAAATATGACCTTGAATGTAAGAGTAGGTTTGAGATTGTTAAATAAATCTCGTGGTATAGATAGAAACTATATAATTATATTATAAAATACAATTTAATTATTATGCTAATAAAATTCAATCTCATAAGTTTGATTTAATAAATAAAAAAAATAAAGATATATAAAGTATTAAGTATTTTTTAAAAACTCCTTAAAACTCCTTAAAACGCTTTAAAACGAATAAAAAGCGTTTCGCGTGATTTTTGAAGATGAATCATCCCAAAACCAAGAAACTAAGATTGCTAAAGCTCCTAATGGTATTTAGCTTTTAGCATAACCCAATAGACGTTAGAATGTTTTTCCCTTAGAAGAGAAAGGTCCGCAGGACAAAGGGATGTTAACGCAAATTGGTCTTAGCACAAGCAGTAACCGCACCCTTTAGGGGTTGTACTGAGTTTATCGAAGTGGTTGGGGAACCGCGGTTACGTGTTCTCAAACCCCAAACAGTTTCCCTCCCATGGAGGGATTAAGGGAGGCAACTCGCAACATAATTCAAAAGACGTTAGAATGGCTTTCCCTTAGAAGGGAAATGTCCGATAGGACAAAGGGATGTTCGCGCAAAATTGTCTTAGAACTATGCAACTCCTAGTATAACTCAATAGACGTTAGAATGGCTTTCCCTTAGAAGGGAAATGTCCGATAGGACAAAGGGATGTTCGCGCAAAATTGTCTTAGAACTATGCAACTCCTAGTATAACTCAATAGACGTTAGAATGGCTTTCCCTTAGAAGGGAAATGTCCGATAGGACAAAGGGATGTTCGCGCAAAATTGTCTTAGAACTATGCAACTCCTAGTATAACTCAATAGACGTTAGAATGGCTTTCCCTTAGAAGGGAAATGTCCGATAGGACAAAGGGATGTTCATGCAATTTGGTGGTAACACTGTGCATCTCATAGCATAAATCAACATACGTTAGAATGGTTTTCTCTTAGAAGGGAAATGTCCGATAGGACAAAGGGATGTTAACGCAAATTGGTCTTAGCACAAGCAGTAACCGCACCCTTTAGGGGTTGTACTGAGTTTATCGAAGTGGTTGGGGAACC
>JAHDIQ010000006.1 GCA_020630715.1 Nonlabens sp. | reverse complement strand
GTAACAGCTCTTGTTGAAAATACCGATGGGACAGTGACTTACACGGATGAAGCTGGTAACGATACCATCATTGATATCGCTAACTTAGAAACACTAACTACCATTACTGAAAATACAGATGGTACTTTTACTTATGTTGACGAAAATGGTGATCCTACTATCATCGACATCACTAACCTTGAAACACTAACTGCTCTTGCACAGTCGGCTGGAAATGCTGATGCTGATGTAACTGCTGGTGATGCGAATACTATTGCTACTTACACGGATGAAGATGGTGATGATTTTGATATTAATGAAACTGTAACAGCTCTTGTTGAAAATACCGATGGGACAGTGACTTACACGGATGAAGCTGGTAACGATACCATCATTGATATCGCTAACTTAGAAACACTAACTACCATTACTGAAAACACAGATGGTACTTTTACTTATGTTGACGAGAATGGTGATCCTACTATCATTGATGTTACTAACCTTGAAACACTAACTGCTCTTGCTCAGTCGGCTGGAAATGCTGATGCTGATGTAACTGCTGGTGATGCTAATACTATTGCTACCTATACCGATGAAGATGGTGATGATTTTGATATTAATGAAACTGTAACCACTCTTCTACCCGACGCTACAGATCCAACTATTCTTGTCTATACATCAGAAGATGGCACCACAACAAATATTAATCCGGATGATGAAGATGCAGATCCTACTAACGAATTTCAAGATCTTTCTACAACCGTAACAATTCCTAATGAAGAAGTAAGAGTAAATATTACCGATGGAAATGATACCTTAATAAACATTCAGGATGCAGATGCAAATCCAACAAATGAATTACAAAATCTATCAAATACAGTAATCACACCTAACGAAGAAGTAGAAATTGAAATCACTAGCGGTACAAACACCACTATTAATATTCAGGATGCAGATGCAGATCCGTTAAACGAAACCAATACTGGCATTACATTTAATGGTACAGATTTAACCATAACAGATGCTGGTGGTAATCAAACCATCGATATTTCTAGCGTAAGCACAGATGATCAAACTATATCATCTACCGTTACAACTCCTTTAGAAGAAGTAAATGTCGCACTAGAAGATGGCGGTGATATTGACATTAACATTCAAGATGCAGATGCAGATCCTACAAATGAATTGCAAGACATTCAATTAAATGGAACTGAATTATCACTTACTAATCCTGCAACTACTGGAAATCTAGTAGACCTTACAGATCAGATTACCTTACCTATGCTTGCTAATGGTACTACTACAAATGACGAAATCTTTTGGAATGGTACAGATTGGGTATATGGAACTAGAGTAGCCTCTGTAAATGGTAATACACCAGATGCCTCAGGTAATGTTTCCATCACCATAGGTAGCGTATTTACTGGACCTACTGCAGATCCAGCACAAATTACACCAGTAGAAGTTGCTTCACCAGTAGAAGGAGATATTTACATCGTTAATAATTCTGCAACAGATCCTGCAACCGTAGGTCAGACTTTTGTTTATGATGGAGATACTTCATCGTGGATTCTTACAAATCCTTTTAATGCGGTGCTATATGATCCGCGTTATGTAGAAGTACAAGGAGATACTATGGTAGGTGATTTAGATATGAGTAATAATAATGTAACTAGCCTAGGTGCACCAGTTAATGCTGGTGATGCAACAAATAAAGCTTATGTAGACTCAGTAGCATTAATAGATAACGGTGATGGAAGCTTTAGCTTGTCTAAACCTGATGGAACTTCTAACACTGTCGATAAAGCAACTTTAACCGCTAATGCTGATGGTACTTATACCTTTGATAATAATGACGGTTCACCAGTAACGATAGACGTTTCAAATTTAGAAACACTTACTACCATAGCACTTAATGGTGATGACACGAATATAGATTACATTGATGAAGATGGTGTAACTACACAATTAGATCTAACTGATTTAGTAGAAAATCTACAAACGGTAACAACTTTAGTTCAAGACGATACCAGTCCTACTGGTGAAATCACTTATACAGATGAAGCAGGTACTACTTCAACTGCACAAGTTGTGAGTGCAGATGCTGATAATCAGATCGAGGTTGGAACTGATGGCGGTGCGTACTTAGGCCCTACAGTTTATACAGGAACATTCATCATATCTGCAGAAGGTACGGTTACCGTAACAGGAATTCCTTTTGAACCATCACAAGTAACCTTTGTAGCAAATGCTAATATTGAAAGCCTTGATATAGACTCTGATAATGGTGTAGGAAATAATGATAGAGGTATTGATAATTCATTTGGTACTATGAACGGATTTGCGAGAAACATAGGTGGTACTCTTGTACAACAAGTTATGTATTCTGGTGGTCACGGTAACTCCATCAACGATAATTCTAGATATGCGAGTAGTAGTAACTGTATAGGCGTAAGATACGGAGATCAAAATGGTAGCAGTCTTGGTAAGATTGAAGGTGCATTCGATGCATTTACCGCAGATGGTTTTACAATTAACGTAAACTATACTGATGGAGTAATTACGGTAAATAATGGTAATGCACTTGTAGATGTACAACCTGATGATGTGAATAACGAGGCTCTTTTAGTCATTTTCACCGCATATAAATAATCGATGAATATGAAAGGTTTATTAATAGCAACGGTTTTGATGGTTTCCGCTTTCGCGAAAGCGCAACCAGCACTAGCAAATTACGGCAATTTAAAAGTCCATAATTCCGGAGAAATCGGTTTTCATATTGATGTGATAAACGATGGTATTTCAGATGATAATGAAGGATTTGCAGGATTTTATAATGATAATATTCCATTAAGTTTTAGTGGTGCAAATCAAATGAATTTTGAAGATTTAGAAATCGATGTTGTCGATGATTTATTACTCTTTACTTCGCTAGGAATTACAGGTGAGCAGTTCTTTACAAATGGTAGAGTGATCACACCACGTCTAGATAATACCGTTAAGTTTAAATACTTAGACGATAATCTTTATACTGGTGATACAGATGATAGACATATCGATGGTTATGCAGAATTTAATGGTGATTTTGACTTCCTATTCCCTATAGGAGATGCCTTTGAAATGAAGCAATTAGGTGTAAGTAATAATGCAAGAAACCAGCAGTATACATCTGCGTTTTTTAAGGAAGATCCTAACGTGCCTAGTACATTTACCCAAGGATTTACAACAACTAACTTTGATGCTAGTCTAGATGTAGTTTCAAATATTGAGTTTTGGTATTTTGATGGTGGTTCTTCTACAGTAGACGTTACATTAAACTGGACGCCATCTAGTGAGGTAGAATTATTAGCAGAATTTCTAGATGATTTACGTATTTGTGGATGGGATAGCGTTTCACAGCAATGGATCAATTTAGGAAACCTTTCTACAACAGGAGATTTTGATAGAGGTAGTATCACCTCTACTATTCCTAATCCAGAAGATTATCAAATCTACACCATTAGCTCTGTAAGAGAAGTAGGCAGTAATCTAGTAGTCTACAATGGAATTACACCAGATGGTGATGGAAGGAATGACACATTTGTAATACGAGGAATAGAAGACATCGATGGTACTGAGCTTCAAAT
Organism: Nonlabens sp.; assembly: GCA_020630715.1. Taxonomy (GTDB): domain Bacteria; phylum Bacteroidota; class Bacteroidia; order Flavobacteriales; family Flavobacteriaceae; genus Nonlabens. The sequence goes on along the minus strand of JAHDIQ010000006.1, from coordinate 228,435 downwards.
TTTTAATCGATGGGGTGTTTTAGTGTTTCAAAAAGATAATTACGATAATAGTTTTGATGGCGTATCTAGTGGTAGAATAACCGTGCGTAAAAATCAAGATTTGCCAGAAGGAACCTATTTTTATGTGCTTACCGTTCCAGATAGAGAACGCACTGCTGGATACCTTTACATAAATCGTTAATAGAAATCGTTATCGTAGGTGTAAAAATATAATTTCAAAGCTTATATTTAGCTTTCTAATTATACAACAGACCTATGGAAGTAAAAAGATTATTTGACTTTCCTCAATATCAGCTAGATAAATATCCTAAAAGTGATGCTCTTGTAACAAAGAAAAACGGAGTTTGGGAGAAAACCAGTACACAAGAATTTGTAGATCTTGCTACTCAGGCCTCATTAGGGTTAATGGAATTAGGTGTACAGCCTAATGATAAGGTAGCACTTATATCTTCTAATAATAGAACAGAATGGAATATTATGGATATCGCGATCATGCAATGTGGAGCGCAAGATGTCCCGATCTACCCTACCATTTCTAAGGAAGATTATCAGTACGTATTGAATCATAGTGAATCTAAATACGTTTTTGTTTCTGACTGTGAGGTGAGAGAAAAAGTACTTTCTATTAAAGATCAAGTTCCTTCTTTAATTGAGGTTTATAGTTTTGACGATATTGAAGGTTGTAAAAGCTGGCAAGAGGTTCTGAATCTAGGTAAACAATCTGAAAAAAAAGAGGCCTTACAATCCATAAAAGATAGTATTAAAGAAGATGATCTAGCAACTATTATCTACACGTCTGGAACTACAGGTAGACCTAAAGGTGTGATGCTATCACATCAAAATATCGCTAGTAATGCGATCTACTCTTCTACCCGACTGCCTATTGTAAACGGTCAAAGTAAAGCATTAAGCTTTTTACCAGTTTGTCATATATATGAACGCATGTTACAGTATATGTACTGTTATACGGGAACAAGTATCTACTTTGCAGAATCTATAGAAACCATTTCTGATAACCTTAAAGAGGTGAAACCAGAGGTTATGAGTGCAGTACCTAGATTACTAGAGAAAGTATACGATAAGATCATCGCAAAAGGAACTGACCTAACAGGAATCAAGAAAAAATTATTCTTCTGGGCAGTAGAATTAGGTCTAGAATGGGAACCATACGGTAAAAACGGATGGTGGTACGAGAAAAAATTAGGACTAGCTAAGAAGTTAATCTTCTCTAAATGGCAAGAAGCCCTAGGTGGTAATTTAAAAGCTATAGCTAGTGGTAGCGCTGCACTACAACCTAGGCTTGCGCGTGTGTTTAACGCCGCTGGTATTCCTGTAATGGAAGGTTATGGACTGACAGAAACTTCTCCCGTAATTTCTGTAAACGATTTACGTAGTAATGGTTTTAAAATAGGAACCGTAGGAAAAATGTTGCCAGACACAGATGTAAAAATTGATACAGATGGTGAAATCATCATCAATGGACCACAGCGTATGCTAGGTTACTATAAAGATCCAGAAAAAACTAAAGAAGCCATTGATGAAAATGGTTACTTCCACACAGGAGATATAGGAGAAATAGACAATGAAGGCTTTTTAAGAATCACAGATCGTAAAAAAGAAATGTTTAAAACCTCTGGTGGTAAATACATTGCACCTCAATTGATAGAAAACACAATGAAGCAAAGTCGTTTCATTGAACAAATCATGGTCATAGGTGATGGAGAGAAAATGCCAGCAGCATTTATACAGCCTAATTTTGAATTTCTTGCAGATTGGGCTCTACGTAAAGAAATCGTTTATGACGATTGGAAAGACTTGTGCAGTCAGGAGCGCATCATTAATCGCTATCAAAAAGAAGTAGACTTTTATAATGAGAGTTTTGGGAAATGGGAACGCATTAAAAAGTTTGAGCTAACTCCAGAAGCATGGACTATAGAAGATGAGCACCTCACTCCTACTATGAAACTAAAACGTCGCAATATTAAAGAACGTTATATGGACTTATACCATAATATTTACGGCGACTCAAAAATCTAATTTTATATTTATAGTAAGGCGATACTAACCGTATCGCCTTACTTTTTAACACGATCCTATTGTACACCATTGTAGACGTAGAAACCACCGGTGGAAAATTCAACGAAGAAGGAATTACAGAAATTGCCATCTATAAATTTGACGGCCATGAAATTGTAGATCAGTTTTCTAGCCTTGTAAATCCTGAGAAAGAAATACAACCTTTTGTAGTTAAACTTACAGGCATTAATAATAAGATGCTCATCAAAGCGCCTAAGTTTTATCAAGTTGCAAAACGTATTATTGAAATCACGAGCGACACGATTCTAGTAGCACATAATGCAAGTTTTGACTACCGCATGTTGCGTGTAGAATTTGAAAGATTAGGATATGAATTTGAGAAACAAACCTTATGTACGGTTCAATTAGCACAACGCTTAATGCCAGATCAACCTAGTCATAGTCTAGGAAAACTCACTAAAGCGTTAGGTATCGCTATCCCTAATAGACATCGAGCAAGTGGCGATGCACTAGCAACTGTAAAACTGTTTAAAATGCTACTAGAAAAGGATCTAGATAAAAACATTTTACAACAACTACTTAAAACTAATCAACCTAAAAAAGTAGCACCTAATTTTAAAAGATTGCTTGACGAGATTCCTAGCACAACAGGTGTTTACTATTTACATGATAACGATCAAAATTTAGTTTATGTAGGCAAGAGCAAGAATATTAAAAAGGCTGCAACACAACATTTTTTAAAAGATACACGTAAAGCTAGAGAATTACAAAAGTTAGTAACATCTATAAGTTACGAAAAAACAGGATCTGAACTTATTGCCATTCTTAAAGAACACCAAAGCCTACTAACTCACCAACCTAAGTATAACAAACGACCACGCAGGACGCTATTCTCACATGGTATTTATCTATACTCAAATAAGGATGGATTTCATACCATCAGTATTAAAAACATAAGAAGCAAAGGAAATTACCTCACTACTTTTAATTCACACCTTGCCGCACATAGTTTTTTAGAAAAATTAGCAAATACGCATCACTTATGTTCTCAATTAGTAGGAATAAAAAATGTGGAGGACTCATCAGGTTGCGATGATATAGATGTCGTAGACCACAACCATAAACTAATTCAAGCTATTGAACCATATAATTTCAATGATAGAAACTGTATTGTTCTGGATAAAGGTCGCACTGCTGCAGAACATAGTGTGGTCCTAATTGAAAATGGTACGGTAAAAGGTTATGCATACATTGATTTACAAATACAAATTAAAAATGCTAAAATGCTTCAATCCATCTTAGTTTCTTTAGAAACATCTAGTAACCATAATCATATCGTACAGAACTACTTGAGACATAAAAAAGTAATTAAAATTATAGAACTCGATAAGGTAGAGACTAGTTAATAGTAATGTGTGTGTTATTTACGCTTTCGCGAAAGCGTAATTCTCACCACCTAACTCTCTAAATTCATCCTTAAAAATAACCAAAAACATGAATAATTACGGCAGACTGTTTTTAATTCCAGTGACCTTAGGCGATATTAGTCCGTTAGAGGTATTACCCATATCGATAAAAAAGGTCATCGAAATGGTAGATTATTACATCGTAGAAAATGAAAAAACAGCACGAAAAAATATCAAAGCCTTAGCGCCGTCAAAATCACAAGACTCATTACAACTATTTCCATTAAATAAATTTACAGATCCTATGGACATTCCATCCTATCTAGACGCTTGTTTAGAGGGAAAGAATGTAGGCCTAATGAGTGAAGCTGGCGTTCCTGGCGTTGCAGATCCAGGTGCACAAATCGTAGCATTAGCTCATGAAAAAAACATACGTGTGCAACCATTAGTAGGTCCTAGTTCAATTCTTATGGCGATAATGGCTAGTGGTATGAATGGACAGAATTTTGCATTCAATGGTTATTTACCTATTGATAATAAAGAACGTAGGTCCAGGATTAAAGATTTAGAAACGCGATCTTTTAAGGAAGATCAAGCACAAATATTTATTGAAACACCCTACCGCAATAATAAGTTAATAGAAGAGTTAGTCTCACAATTACATCCAGAAACTAAATTAACTATTGCTTGTGATATTACTTTACCTAATGAATATATCAAGACCTTAAGCGTTAATCAGTGGAAAAAACAACCTCTTGATATTCATAAGCGACCGGCAATATTTATACTGCAACGTTCATAAGTTGAAAATAAATTTTCACTCTTCACGCAACCTTTTTAAAGATTTTGCATCATCATTGTAAGAACCATTGTTAAGCAATAAAGTAATGCGTTTTATCTGTAAAATACTACGATTATCGAATGCTTAAAAAAGTACTATTTTCAACCACCAAAATTCTCATTGATGAAAAAGTTTTTACTCATAATAATCTTAATATTACCGCTAATTGCGACATCACAAGGTGAAGCATCTTGGTGGTTTTTTGGCGGTAACGCTGGTTTAGATTTTAATTCAGGTAATCCACAAAGTGTTACTGTAGGAGCCTTAGATACTTTTGAAGGTTGTTCAACCATATCAGATAGTTGTGGTAATTTATTGATGTACTCAGATGGTACAACCATATGGAATGCAAACCATCAACCTATGCCTAACGGTACTGGGTTGTCAGGAAGTTCAAGTAGTGCACAATCTGCTATTATTATTCCTGATTTACAGGTGCCAAATGTATACTTTGTGGTAACCATTAGTTTGGGAGCAGGTTTACGTTATAGCATTGTTGATATGACTCTTGCTGGTGGATTAGGAGATGTCGTTCCTAATCGTAGGGATATTCTTATTCAACAGAGCACGCAAGAAAAAGTAACAGCGACACTTAATGATGCCGGTGATCGATATTGGATCGTAACCTTTGATAATGCTACATACTCGTCTTACTTTGCTGGTGGTGGATTCATTAGTACAAATCCTGCTACAGTAACTAATTCTAACATTCCACAAACAGGAAGCCTTACAACTCCTAGAGGTTATATACGATTATCTCCTGATGGTACCAGAATTGTAAATTGTTCTGTAGGTAATGCAGGCACCGCATGGCTGTGTAATTTTGATACAGCAACTGGTGCAGTGAGTAATCCGACCGCACTTTCAAATGGTACGAGTAACGTAAATAGGTTTTATGGTGCTGAATTTTCACCAGATTCTCAATTAGTTTATTTAAACGCAAACACTCAAAATACTGGTAACGGTTGTGGTACATCAAATGTTAGAGAAGTATTACAATTTAATCCAGCTGGTGGTGCAGGATGGAATAGTAACCCAGTTAGCCTTACTGGTGTCACTGGTGCTGCTTCAGGAAGATCTGCTTTGCAACTAGGAATTGATGGACGCATCTATCACGCAAGAACTTGCCAGCCATGGCTAGGAATGATAGAATCTCCTAACGTTGTTGGTAACGCAGCTACTTATATAGATAATGCAGTAGCTCTTACCGCTCCTACAGAGTCAAGGGAAGGACTTCCTCCTTTTATAACATCATTTTTCACACCTTCGTTTTTAGCATCTGATGCAAACCAAGGTTCTGGTGGTGGTAATGTTAATTCTCAAACAGATTTTTGTGACGGTACGCCTATTCAATTCAATTCGTCTGCTACAGGATTATGTGCAGCAGCGACAGTTAATTGGGATTTTGGTGACGGTACTACCTCAACTTTATTTGACCCTATTCATACATTCCCAACATCTGGAGATTACAACGTTGTTCTAACCGTAACGAGTGGTTTCTACACAAATACCGCAGAGCAAGTAATTAGTATCTATGATTTACCAATTGCAAATCCAGTAGTTGACGTTTTTATATGTGATTCTGATATGAGCGGTGATGAAGTGAGAGATTTATCTACAGTGGAAACGCCTCAAGTGTTAGGTGCCCAAACGAATCCAAATTTTACCGTTACCTACTTTCTAACACAAAACAATGCAGATAATAACTTAGGTGCAATAACAAATTCTTTCACATTTCCCGTAGGAACAACTACAATTTACGCACGTATTACTAATACTACAAATACAGCATCAGAAGCATGTTATGATGTGGTAAGCTTTGATGTAATTGTTGCATCAGGTTCTGGCGCGACTATGCCTGATAATATAGAAGTATGTGATAATGATAATGATGGCTTTTGGACTTTTGATTTAACTTCTGTCGAGGCACAAGTTTTAAATGGACTTCCTGCTGCACAATTTGTAATTACCTATCATAACACTGCAGCAGATGCTTCATCAGATGCAAATGCTATTACAAATCCTGCATCTTATACAAATATCACTGCTGGAACTACCGAAACGATTCACGTAAGACTAGAAGATCAAAACCCAGGCGGTTGTACTTCTACAACATCATTTGACATTAGTGTTTTTGATACGCCTACCGCTAACCCAGTAAATGATTTCAGAGTTTGTGATACAAATAACGACAATACAGAAATAATTGATTTAACACAGTTTGACCCACAAATTATTGGGGCTCAAACTAACGTCAACTATGCAATTACTTATTTTGATAATCAAACTGATGCTGACGCTGATGCTAATGCTTTAACAGCAACTACATTTGATCTAAACGTAGCTAATAGAACAGTATTTGCACGCATAGATAATAGCTTAAATGAAGATTGTTTTGATACTGTAGTTATTAATTTATTTTTAGATATTCAGCCAGTTGCTAATCCAGTAGCCACTTACAGACTGTGTGATGACTTTTCAAATAATGGATCTGAAGTATTCGATCTAGCAACTAGAAACCCAGAATTATTAGATACACAAAACGCGGCTGACTTTAATATTGAATATTTCACAAACCAAGCTGATGCTGATTTAGGTTCTGCTGGTGGTGCAACACCTGTCATTAATAACTACAGTAGTGCTGGTCAAACCATGTATGTAAGAATTGAGTCTGCATCAAACTCGAATTGTTTTGACACAACAACTTTTGATATCATTGTAGATGATATTCCGGTGGCAGCTACACCTACTGATTTCATCGTTTGTGATGATGCAACTAATGATGGAACCGCAGATGTAGATCTAGTTACAGAATTTGATGCGGCTGTCTTAAACGGACAAACTCAAACAACTTTTGTGGTTACTTATCATGCAAATCAAGCTGATGCTGATGCCGATGCAAATGCACTCACTAGTCCATTATCTGTAAACCTAGGAACAACTACTATAATTGCTAGAATCGATAATTCTGATAATGAAACCTGCTTTTCAACTGCTCCTATCAATATTATTCTTAATGAACAAGCCGTTGCAAATACCGTAAGTGAGTTTAGACTATGTGATGATTTATTAAATGATGGATTTGAAGATTTTGATTTAAGCACAAAAGATCCTGAAGTATTAGATGCTCAAAACCCAGCTAATTTTAATATTGAATACTTCACAACACAAGCAGATGCTGATTTAGGATCTGCTGGCGGTGCTACACCTATCGCATCACCTTTTAATAGCGGTGATACAACAATATATGTACGTATAGAAACGATTGCAAATACTAATTGTTTTGATACAACAACCTTTGATCTATTCGTTGATGACTTACCTATTGCTGGAACTCCTACAGACATCGTAGTTTGTGATGATCCTAGTAATGATGGTGTGGAAGATGTAGATTTATCTCAATTTGACGTAGCTATCTTAAATGGCCAAACAAATCCTAATTTTATCGTTAGTTATCACGCATCACAAGCAGATGCAGATGCAGACGCAAATGCACTAGCAAGTCCGTACAGCGTAAGTGCTAGTACTCCTAACTTATTTGCACGTATTGATAATGGAGATAATAATGACTGTTTTACTACTTCTACTTTCCAGTTTGTAATTAGGTCTACTCCTACTGCAAACACTGTTCAGGATATGATCACATGTGATGATCCTAGCAACGATGGAACTGAAGTATTTGATCTATCAATGGCAGATGCTGAAGTACTAGGTTCTCAAAACGCTGCTGATTTCACCATCACTTATCATACGAGTCAAGCAGATGCAGATGGGAATTTCAATCCGTTGCCTACTAACTATGCAAGTACGACAACGACTCCTGAAACTATATATGTACGTATTGAAAACAATGCAAATGTGCAATGTGCAGACACTACTAGCTTCACGATTACAGTAAGCTTACAACCTACTGCGGGAATAGCAGTAGATCAACGAGGATGTGATGATCCTAGTAATGATGGAATAGAACAATTTGATTTCACTAATGTGGATACAGAGATTTTAAATGGTCAGTCTGCTGGAGATTATGAGGTGACATACCACACATCTCTAACTGATGCTGACAATGATGCAAATGCTATTTCTTCACCACACACTAATGTATCTAGTCCACAGACTATTTACGCACGTATAGAGAATCGATTGAATTCAGAATGTTATGATGTAAGTTTCTTTGACATTGAAGTATTTGAACGACCTATTATTGCAAATCAAGGACCGATTACTATATGTGCTGGTGTAGATGAAGTTCTAGATGCTGGACCTGGATATACTAGTTACTTATGGTCTACTGGTGAAACAACACAAACCATTACAGTAAATACAGGAGCAGATTATGATGTTACGGTTACTAATGCAAATGGTTGTGATACTACTGCAACTATTGTTGTTATAGAATCAGACGTAGCAGTTATACAGCGTATCGATATTGATCAGTTTAATATGACTAATAACATGCTTACTGCTATTGTAACAGGTAGCGGAGATTACGATTATTCTTTAGATAACTTCATTTATCAGGATAGTCCTAGATTTGATAACTTATTCCCTGGTTTCTATACGATATATGTAAGAGATAAAAATGGTTGTGGTATCGTATCTCAAGATGCGGTGATCATAGGTGGTCCTCAATTCTTTACTCCTAATCAGGATGGATTTAATGATACCTGGCAAGTAATTGCTATTGAAACTGTTCCAGATGCAGATATTTATATTTTTGATCGCTTTGGCAAGTTATTAAAGCAAATAAATCCTACTGGTCCAGGTTGGGATGGAACATATAATGGTAATCCTATGCCTTCAAGTGACTACTGGTATTTAGTAGAATTATCAGACGGTCGTAGTTTTAGAGGGCATTTTGCATTGAAACGCTAAATAGTTTTAGTGATTTAAAAAAAAGCGAGCTTAACGGTTCGCTTTTTTTATGTCATAAATCATTTTGATATGATCATTTAAGTTCTTTTTATTTCGCTTTCGCGAAAGCGAAATCATTATTCATTACTTTTATAATCCATGAAAATCAGGTTATTATACGTCATCATTTTATATAGTTCCATAAGCTGGTCACAGAATCAAGCTAACTGGTGGTTTTTTGGTGGGAATGCTGGTTTAGATTTCAATACAGGAACTCCTGTCCCTAATGACTTAGGTCAATTAAGCACTACAGAAGGTTGTGCAGTAATCTCTGATGCTTGTGGTAGTTTATTATTCTACACAGATGGTATTACCGTATGGAATCGTAATCATACTGTAATGCCTAATGGTAACGGACTATTAGGAGATCCATCTAGTACACAATCTGCTCTAGTCATTCCACTACCAGAAAGTAATAATCTATACTACGTTTTTACCGTAGGTGATGTAGCACCTATTGTAGGACTTAATTATAGTATCGTAGACATGACTTTAAATAATGGATTAGGAGATGTTATTGCTGGTTCAAAAAACACGAATCTCTTACCAGATAGTGCAGAAAAAATTGCTGCTGCAGTTTCACGCAACGGTGATGCCGCATGGATTATATCTTATACACAAGGTTTTAATCCTGTGTTATTTGACACCTTTTATGCTTTTAAACTAACCGCGAGTGGTATTGATACTAATGCTACTGTGATTAGCCCGATGCCTAATGTACAAGCAGACGATAGACGTGGTTATTTGAGAATATCACCAGACGGTAATCGTCTAGCAATGATGACTCAATTACCTATTACACCAAATGTAGCCGGACAAACAGGTCGTGGTGCATGGCTGTTTGATTTTAACAATGATACTGGTGTAGTTTCTAATCAACAGCGCCTTGATATCCCGTTAACCTTACAAGTTTATGGAACAGAATTTTCCCCAGATTCTAGTAAGCTTTATGTGGACGCAAATACCATCGCAAATGGAATGGCAGGAGACCGCAGCTTATTTCAGTTTGACTTGAACGATCCTACATTTGCCAGTAATCCTGTAATCATTTACAATACAGACCCTTTAGATCCTGCAGATGATGTAGCAAGAGGCGCGTTACAAATCGCACCAGACAATAAGATCTATTATACTAGAAAGGATACAGAATGGTTATCTGTCATAGAAAACCCTAATGCGACCGCTGGTGCCATTAATTTTATAAATAATGGTGTTCAAGTAAGTCCTAACACCTTAGTAGATGAAGGTCTACCACCATTCTATAATGCTTTTTTTAATCCTTCCTTTACAGTAATAGAAGGTTGCGTAGGGAATCCATCACAATTTATTGCAGATGATATTGCTACATGTCCTAATACAACGGTACTTTGGGATTTTGGAGATCCAGCTAGCATGAATAATTCTAGTACTTTAGTTGATGCTAGTCACGTTTACAATACCGCTGGAACCTATAGTATAACCGTAACAATCACTACATCATTAAATACTTATGTAAGTACTAAGGATATCGTCATCACGCCACAACCAATTGCAAACACTGCCACAGCAGTAAGCATTTGTGATGATAGCAGTAATGACGGAATAGAGCTTGTGGACTTTGCTCCTATTTTTGCACAAGTGCTGGGAACACAAAACGCCACAGAAGTTCAAATCTCAATACATAATAATCTACAAGATGCGACTAATGATTTTAATGCCTTATCATCAACTGATGCGGTAAATTCAGGAAGGTACTACGTGAGAATCGATAGACCGGTTTCTAATGGTTGTTTTGATATCACGCCAGTAGACATTACCATTTTTACACTGCCAGAAATTAATCCCATAGATGATATCTACGTTTGCGATGATATGAGTAATGATGGTTTTGAGGAGTTTGATTTTAGTACGGTTACTACTCAAGCACAAGGAACGCAAAGTCCAAATCTATTCACCGCTTCCTACTATAATTCACAAGCAGATGCCATGAATGGTAACAATCCTATTACAACACCTTATACAAATGCTACACCTACAGAAACTATTTTTATTAGACTAGAAAACAATTCAAATCCTAATTGTTATGATACGGAATCATTTACTATAAACGTCATTGAGCAACCAGTACTACCAGTAATCTCAGATCTAGAAATATGCGATGACGAGAGCAGAGACCTTGTGGAAATCTTTAATTTAGATGATATCAATTCCCAGATCACCGCTAATCCTAGTTTTGCAATTAGCTATCATTCCACACCACAAGAAGCAGAAAATGGCGCAAATTCATTGCCTACTAATTATGAAACTTCTAGTGAAACTATTTATGTACGATTAGAAAACACAAACGTAATCACCTGCTATGATATCGCTCCTGTAAACTTAATGGTACGTCCTAAGCCTATAGTTATACTTCCTGAAGATATTCTAAAATGTATAGATGAAATGGTAACCATAAGCGCTACCTCTGGATTTCAATCGTATTTATGGAATACTGGTGAAACAAGCAGTTCTATTGATATCATTGATGAAGGCATCTATACGGTCACCATTACAGATAGTAATGGGTGTACTGATACATCCAGCATTACCGTCACAAATTATCTAGAAACCATTATTACAGATGTAGAAATACGCCAGTTCACCGCTAGTTCAAATTCTATAAGCATTAGTGTCACTGGTAGCGGTCCATGGCAGTATAGTTTAGACGATTTTATATATCAAGATGAACCCGTTTTCAGGAATTTACTGCCTGGTTATTACACGATTTACGTTAGAGATTTAAATGGTTGTGATACCGTAACCGCAGATGCTACCATAGTCGCTGCTCCTAATTTTTTCACACCTAATGGCGACGGGTTTAATGACTTCTGGCAAGTTATTGCGATAGAAACAGAACCTGACGCACGTATTTTTATCTTTGACCGTTTTGGTAAATTATTGAAACAATTAAGTCCTACAGGCATCGGTTGGGATGGTACTTATAACGGTAATCCTATGCCGTCGTCAGACTATTGGTTTAGAGTTGAGTTGATTGATGGTCGCATGTTTCGTGGTCATTTCAGCTTAAAGAGGTAGTTGTTCTGGTATTAACGTAACATTCTTGAATATGATAACAATGGTTCATATTCCGCTTTCGCGAAAGCGTAATCATTACAAAACTATTGCTAAACCACTACCAGCTCTACTAAATAGATGCTATTTTTACAGTTCATGGAATTTAAAATTAAATCAGACTTTTCTCCTACTGGTGATCAACCACAAGCTATAAAATCATTAGTACAAGGTGTAGAAAATGGTGATCGTTATCAAACTTTATTAGGTGTAACAGGAAGTGGTAAAACCTTTACCGCAGCAAATGTGATACAAGAAACACAACGACCTACCTTAATCTTATCGCATAATAAAACGCTGGCAGCACAGCTTTACAGTGAGATGAAGAGTTTTTTTCCAGATAATGCGGTAGAATATTTTGTATCCTATTATGATTACTACCAGCCAGAAGCTTTTATTCCTAGTAGCGGCACCTATATAGAAAAGGATTTATCTATAAATGAGAAAATTGAAAAGATGCGATTAAGCACTACCTCTAGCCTACTTTCTGGACGTCGCGACATTATTGTAGTAGCTTCTGTTTCCTGTTTATACGGTATAGGTAATCCTGTTGAATTTCAAAAAAACGTCATAAGAGTAGAACAAGATCAGGTTATTGCTCGTACGCAATTACTGCATCAATTAGTTCAAAGTTTGTATTCCAGAACCACCGCAGATTTTAACCGTGGTAATTTTAGAATTAAAGGTGATACACTGGATGTGTTTCCTAGCTATGCAGATTATGCGTTTAAGATTCATTTTTTTGGCGATGAAATAGAACTTATAGAAACCTTTAATCCTATTGATGGACGCGTCATTGAACAATGGAAGCAGATTACGATCTATCCAGCAAATATGTTTGTAACCTCACCAGATGTATTACAAAATGCTATTCATGCTATTCAAGAAGATCTGGTAAAACAAGTGGATTATTTTAAAGAAATAGGAAAACCACTAGAAGCAAAACGCTTACAAGAACGCACAGAATTTGACCTAGAAATGATACGAGAATTAGGCTATTGTAGCGGTATTGAGAACTACAGTAGGTACCTAGATGGTCGTCAACCTGGTACGAGGCCATTCTGTTTACTAGATTATTTTCCAGATGATTTCTTAATGATTATAGATGAAAGTCATGTTACCGTACCACAGGTAAGTGCTATGTATGGTGGTGATCGTTCACGTAAAGAAAATCTAGTAGATTACGGTTTTAGATTACCAGCGGCAATGGATAATCGTCCATTAAAATTTGAAGAGTTTGAAATGCTTCAAAATCAGGTACTATATGTTAGCGCCACACCAGCAGATTATGAACTGGAAAAAACAGAAGGTATTTATGTAGAACAGATCATACGTCCTACTGGTTTATTAGATCCTATTATTGAAGTACGACCTAGCCAGAATCAAATCGATGATCTCGTAGAAGAAATTCATAAACGTGTCGATCTAGATGAACGTGTGCTAGTTACCACGCTTACTAAACGTATGGCAGAAGAGTTGACTAAATACCTTACTAGAATTTCTATAAGATGTCGTTATATTCATAGTGATGTAGATACCTTAGAACGTGTAGAAATCATGAACGATTTACGTACCGGATTATTTGACGTTTTAATAGGAGTGAATTTGCTACGAGAAGGTTTAGACCTACCAGAAGTAAGTCTGGTTGCTATTTTAGACGCTGATAAAGAAGGATTTTTACGCAATAATAGATCGCTTACTCAAACTATAGGTCGCGCAGCGAGGAATGTAAATGGTCTGGCGATACTGTATGCAGATAAAATCACAAACAGCATGCAACAAACCATAGATCAAACTGAATATAGAAGATCTAAACAACTGGCGCATAATGAGAAGCATGGTATAGAGCCTACCGCTATTAAAAAAGCCATTGATAATTCCATGGCTCGTAAAAAAGAAGCTACTTATACCATTGAAAAAACATTAAATCTTGCCGCTGCAGAAGAAGAAGCTACCTATTTATCAAAAGATCAAATAGAAAAGAAAATACGTGATACACGCAAGCAAATGGAAAAAGCTGCCAAAGAACTAGATTTTATGGAAGCGGCACGTTTGCGTGACCAAATTAAAATGTTACAAGAAAAAGTAAAAACAGAACATTCCTAAACTACCACATCTAGTTCATTCAACGTTTTTATCTTTCGGTTTATCGTAAAGTCATGAAAACCAATTGTTTTAAGCTATTTCTTATTCTAACTTAGTAAGTTCCCGAATTCATTAAATGTTTTACCATTTGACAAATTCGATTACTTAAACTCACGGATATGAAGAAGCTATTAATAACCTTAGGACTTGGTATTTGCCTTTTTAGTGCAAATGCCCAAGTAGGGATAGGAACAAATACACCATCTACAGATTTAGATGTTGAAGCACGAACTATTCCAGCAGCTAGTACAACTGATTTTAACGGTGTGTTGATTCCTAGAGTTACTGCCATTCCTACTGTAGTTGCACCAGCTGGAACTTTAATTTACGTCACCGGTGGAGCAACTCCAGGATTTTATTTTAGTAATGGAGCTGCTTATATTAATGTAACTGATACATTAACAGCTACAGGACCATTTTTTGAATCAGGAACAACAGATGTTGCAAGTGATAACACGCAAAATATTTTTAGAACTGGCCAAACCAGTTTTGGTGAAGATCTCGCTGGGCCACAATTATATGTTGGAAGTACAGCTATTGTAGGATCACCTAGAACAACAGTAGGAATACGTAATTTAAATACGAGCACTGCAAATGCTAATACGTTTTCTATTGACTTAAACAATTTAAGTAGTACAACAGCGACAAAATATGGTATACGTAACAACGTCAGTACAGCAGGCGTAGGCGAACACATTGGAATTGAAAACACTGTGTTTGATAGTGGTTTTGCATCAACATCTGTAACAGGTTTACTGAACGACGTAGGAGCTACGACAGGAACGTCAAGTGAAAACTATGGTATTAGAACTGAAATAGGCTCCGCAAGCTCTAGAGGTACAAATTACGCCATCTATGCATATTCACAACATGGAACTACGACCTCAGATCCTTCTTATTCCGGATATTTTAGAGGTGATCGCTTTGCGATACGTAGTGAAGATGATAGTGACGGTTATGAAATGCCTACGGTTGATGGAACAGCTAATCAGGTTCTGACCACAGATGGTTCGGGAAATGCAAGTTGGAGCGATAATGTTTCTGCTAGTGAAATATTTTTCGATTCTGGTACAACTACTGCCGCAACTTCCACTACCACAGATATATTTAGACAAGGTATCACTAATATAGGTGATGATTTTGGCTCGGCTCAAATGAATGTAGGTAGTAGAGCCTCAGCAACTTCTCCAAATACTGCTATGTATGTAAGAAACTTTAAACCATTTGGAACTACCTCTAATACTTATGCACTAGATGTTTATAATGCAAGTAATACGACTGGCACCAAGGTTGGAATCAGGTCTGATTTAAATAGCTCAGGTACTGGAATTCATATAGGTATAGATAATCGCGTAATTGATGGACCAGGTGCAGCCACGAATTATGGAATCAGATCAGAAATTCCAGGTACAGGTGATGAAACTGGCACCTCTTATGGTCTGTATTCTAAAATTGGTAGTTCTACATCACGAGGAACAAACTATGCTGTTTACGCTTTCTCAGAACATGGGACCACAACAACAGATCCTTCTTATTCTGGATATTTTAGAGGTGATCGCTTTGCGATACGTAGTGAAGATGATAGTGATGGATATGAAATGCCTACTGTAGGTGGTACTGCTGGTCAGGTTCTAACCACCGATGGTTCGGTCGCTAGTTGGCAAAACAACACGTTAGTAAAAAGTATTGTTACATTAAATCTATGGGGTAATGAAGCAAATTTATATGGAATAAATAATACAGGTTCTTTTACTGATCGGAACGGAATTGAAGCAATTTTTGATATTAGTTCAATATCAACAACAGGAAATCTTGAAATTCGATTGGTCATTGATCAAACAAATAATAGTAATGGAACTACTGATTATCAATTACGTGCTATTGACAACAGTGGAACTAGTTCAACAGCAATAAGTGCTGTTGATACGTTTTACACGGCAAATGGAGCAGGAGGCGGATATATTAATACTACATCTTGGGTTACATATAGCGCAGGAAGTGGCGGAATCGCTAGGTTTATTTTACAAGCAAATAACAGTGGTAGTAACAATGCTGACATTAGAAGTGTTTACTTAATGATAAGAAATGCAGACTAAATTGACTAACAACAAAAACCCTAGCCGTTAAGCTAGGGTTTTTCTTGAAGCAAGAACAAAAAAATTACTTCAAGGCAATCATACGCTTAGGTTGAGGTAAGGCTTCCTCTTTTTTAGGTAAAGCGATGGTTAAGATTCCGTCTGCATAGTTTGCTTCTATGGATTCTTGATTTACCGTATCTGGTAAATTGAAACTGCGTTTAAAAGAACTCTTTACAAATTCCTTACGAGTAAACTGTTCTGTCTTCTCTTCTGTTTCTTGTGTTACCTCTGAAGAAATCGTTAGAACATCTTGATCTAATTCTATTTGTACTTCATCCTTTTTAAATCCTGGAATCACCATTTCTAAATGAAACTGATCATCCTTCTCTGCGATGTTTACTGCTGGAAGATGCGCTGTGGTGCTTATTCTACCACCTATATAATCATTGTTAAACATTTCATCAATTAATGATGGTAACCAGTTGTTTGTGTTTCTATGTGCTAATTTCATAATACTAAATTTTAATTGTTTTAAATTCAGTATCTAAAAGGCAAATTGTACACCAATAATAAAAACACGACACTATGTCGTTTTTTAAAGGTTATTTAATGACATTATGTCAATTAATTACTATTAGACTGGTGTATTTCCATTAGTTCTGTAGGTGGAATATCACCATGTGGATATTTCTCCATGGTTAATAGCAGTCGATCTACGGTGTTTTTACGAATTCCGTAACGCAATGCTGTGGCATATAACAACTGTAATTCTTCAAGATCTACATGACCGTCTATATGCATCATTAACATCAATCTATGAAAGTGAAGAATGCGTTTAGTAAACTGCTTAGGAACTATAATCTCTAATTCCTCTGGATGCTCTACCATATGTTTCATTATCGTCGCATCTATTTCTAGGCGCTGGCTTATAGCAGTTAAAAAAGAAATCTCTTCTTTTTTTAATTTATGATCTGCATGCGCCATTAGTATCAATTCACTAATAATAGCTAGTTTTTCTTCTTGTGTGTAGGTCATAATTCAATGTATAATAAGCAATTTAACAAATTGATGAGTTTATTACCTTTATACCATGAAAAAAACCTTCTTATTTCTGGTATTTATAACTTTAAGCTCTCAAATCCTACTTGCTCAAAAAATAGTGATCGATTCTGTAGCTTATCAGGATGGATATAGAACTATACGTGTTTTCTTACCACAAGACTATCAGAATAGAGCTACTCCACTACTCTATATGTTAGATGGTCAGAATTTATTTGATGAGAAAACCAGTTATGCTGGTGAGTGGATGGTAGATGAAATTGTAAATTCATTTCCTTTAAAAGATCAAGCCATTGTGATAGGAATAGATCATGGTAATGATTTGCGTATGGATGAACTCACACCTTATAAGAATGAAAAATATGGTGGAGGCAATGCAATGCCTTTTTTAGAATGGATCATGAATACGGTACAACCTTATGTTTATAAAAAATATAATCTTAAAGTAAAAGAGCAACAAATCGCAATAGCAGGAAGCTCTTTAGGAGGATTATTTGCGCATTATGCTGGTATAAAACATCCAGAATATTTTTCAACCGTTGGTGTGTTTTCTCCATCCTTTTGGTGGAGTGATGATGCTTATAAAATAGCAACTGACTTTGTAGAAACTAGTGATATCGAACAGCATTACATCTTTCAATGTGGCGATAGCGAAAGTGACGACATGGTTCCCGATATGAAACGCATGCATGATTTAATGCTATCTGATCACATCAAAGTGTCTTATTCTGTCATAGAAGGCGCAAATCACAGTGAGAAAACATGGCAAGCCTTATTTCCCGCTTTTTATGCTAGCTGGTTAGAACTATTCTAGTATTGTTCCTTATCATTAGGGAAATCAACAGATTTTACATCTTTCACGTATTGAGAAACGGCATTGCCCATATCATCATAAAGGTTTAAATAACGTCTTAAAAAACGTGGATTAAACTCATGCGTCATGCCAAACATATCATGAGAAACCAGCACCTGTCCATCTACGCCACTACCAGCACCTATACCGATTACAGGAATGGTAAGACTTTCTGCTACTTCTTGTGCCAGCGATGCAGGAACTTTTTCTAGCACTAGAGCAAAACAGCCCCATTTTTCTAGCAATAAAGCATCTTCTTTTAGTTTTTCTGCTTCGGCTTTTTCTTTTGCTCTTACCGTGTATGTTCCAAATTTATAGATCGATTGTGGCGTTAAACCTAAATGTCCCATCACAGGAATTCCAGCATGTAGAATACGTTTGATAGAGTCTTTTACCTCACTTCCACCTTCCAACTTTACACTGTGTCCACCACTTTCTTTCATAATACGTATCGCACTACGCAAGGCCTCTTTAGGATCACTTTGATAACTACCAAAGGGCAAATCAACCACCACAAGCGCACGATCTACTGCTCGCACCACACTACTAGCATGATAAATCATCTGATCTAATGTAATAGGAAGCGTGGTCTCATGACCAGCCATCACATTACTCGCACTATCACCTACCAGTATCACGTCAATCCCAGCGCTATCAATGATTTTTGCCATCGTATAATCGTATGCGGTAAGCATTGATATTTTCTCGTTACTATGCTTCATCTCTGTGAGTGATTTCACAGTGACTCTTTTGTATTCCTTTTTTGCTGTAGACATTAAATTGGCTTTGAATTGTAAAAGTAGTAATATTACCATAAATAAATTGATAATGAAAAAGCTAGTTATAGTTGTGATGTTGATGTGTTTTGCTTTCGCGAAAGCGTACTCTCAACAGCCTACACCGCAAGATTCTACCACAGTCGTAGAAACAGAAATGGTGCAAGAAAAAATGAAACCTGCTGATGCCGTTAAAGCTTTTTTTAATCATTTTCACAAAAAAGATACCACTGCGATGCGTGAGATGATGACGCCTAAAATCACATTACACTCACTCATTATATCAAAATCAAAGGGTCGTCGTGTGATGCATACGCCTATCACGGCATTTTTAGAAGGAATAGGGAGAATTCCCGATACTGCAAAAATTGAAGAACGTTTGATCCAGATTAAAACCACTAATAGTGTAGACATCGCTAGTGTTAACGCAACCTATGAGTTTTACGTGGATGACGCTTTTCAACACAATGGAACTAATGTATTTACACTGGTTTATATAGACGATAAGTGGATGATTAGTGGTATTACAGATACGAGGTATTATCCGTAACTACATCCAGCTTTCTGTAGACTGAATCACGCGATTATTTATCACATTATTGAGCTTACAGATCACTGGTTCTGGCAGGTATTTTAACTGCCTTGAACCAGATGCAGTGTGCATTTTTAAATGTGCCTGCTTGCGACGTTTAATGAATATACTGCGCCACTTCTCTACTGCTTGCGCTTTATAAATAGGCGTTATAATGGTACGTGGAAATATCCAGCCTTTCTTAAAAATCATAAACGTATCATCACGCGCAATACTGCAACTAGCGCCATATTTATAGCTTAATCCTAGAATCAATAAAATCACAAGCGCTATAGCTACAATGAACTCATAGTGATTAAAATAGATGGACATCACTAAAAATGGAGCAAGAATACAAATAGCGATGTAAAAGCTCAATCTCACATAAGACCATTTATACGCTGGTACATCTTCATAAGTAGATGCTACGGTTTCATTAAAAATTAACTCTTGTAATATGGCTCGCATTTCTGGTTTACAGGCTGGAATCGATACCGCGCTTAATTTATCATCTTGGGATTGTGCTTGAAACACTCGTGCCGTTTGATAACCTAGTAACTTACGCAATGGATTAGAATGAAATTCTAAGATTTGAATTTTTGAAATAGGTACTTTTATTTCCCTGCGATTAAACAATCCCATTTTAAGTTCAATATGATCGTGATCTTTTATGAGTTGGAACCCGTAATACTGATTAATCGTAGTAAGCAGACTAATAATAACACTAATGAATAGAAAAAACACAAAACCTGCTAATCCTGTAATAATGATATCACTATAATCATAAGCATGCGTGGTCACATATTGTTCTAGATCTTCATCCCAGTTTTCAAACGGATTCCCAAAATAACTTTCTACAGCATCTTTAATATTATACCAGAACCCAAATAAAACTCCTAAAGCTAATCCACCACTGCGCAAGTGATTTTGGGTGATTCCTACTTTTAACAAATCTAGAATTCCTAGTTGTAGGATAAGATTTGACCTGTTGTTAACAGATTCAATAGGTTCTTGGTCTCCAGCAATTTTAAGGGTTTCAATTGTTTCTGTGTTTGGTTTTAAAGCCAGTTGTCTTTTTAGTTCTTGGGCAACTTCGCGTTCTAGTCCAGGAATTTCTAATTCTTTCTTTTTTGATCCAGCCGTTTCTAATTCTACAGATACGATGTTTAAAAAGCGCTGTACTACATTCTCATTAATATTGATAGACTGAACGCGATCTAACGGTATGGCTTTACGTTCTTTAAAAAGCCAACCTTTGTGAATAATAAGTTCGTCACCTTCTACGTGAAAGGTAAAAAACAAGTACTGTAACACGGGCGAAATCAGCGATACAAAACCAAAGAACACCGTAAATCCTAAACTGATATAGAAATTAGACCACGCCTGCATCCCAAAAAGTGCATATAAAGTAAGTAAAATCAATCCGCGAATATTCTTAAGCAAATACACTAGGATCACTTTCTTGCTCTGGCGTTGCGGTGCAGAAAGATCAAACATGCTGTGCCGTTTTTGAACTGATGTACTTTTTAATACGCGATGCGTCATCTGGATCTAATCCAGAAATACTCAAATCACTAGACGATCCACCAGCCGTAAAAATTTCTAACTCACATAGATTGAACCAGCGATCTATAGGACCATGATTAATATCTGTATGCTGTATGCGATTAAAAGGTACGGTGATCTGGTGATGGAATAACCAGCCACGTTTATAAGTGATGTCATGTTCTCTAAGCACATAACCTCGTACAAAGAACTCTTTATATGAAACTGCTAATAAACATAAGAATAGAACAAACCATGCAGATAAGGTATAGGTCAAAAAACCATCCAATTCTATAAAAAATGAGGTAACGACAATCCCGATGAGTAATGGGATGAAAAAAACAACTTTGGCAATTAATTTCTTGTTTAAAAAACGTTTGGGATGTTTTTCAAAAGTTGATTGCTCTATGCTAGGCAATTCTGTAGCTTGAATTTTGTCGTTTGTCATAAGTTGTTATAGTGTCTTCTCAAAATTACTAAAGTAACCCTATTCATAAAGCTATGGAGATCATAAATCTATAACAAAAAATCAGCTAGCAACTAAGAGCATCTTACATACAGAACTAACCGCTGCGTTATAACCTTAATCACTCTAGACTGTAAACTAAAAACCTAAGTACTTTAAAATCTAGGTGCTTTTCTTCTTAGGTTTTTCACCAAAATCATACCTGAATCCTAAACCTATGACTTGACGTATTTGAAAACCTCTAGCGGCGTTATTGTCATAAATAGCTTGAAAAGCAAAATTACCACTGATGTATTTATTTACTTTTAAGAACAAATTAAGCGCATAATCTATATCCACGTTTTTAGGACGATCCAGGTAATCACTGTACAGACTTAAAATCTGTTCTAGGTGTATGTTTTCTAGTACCTCAAATTTACCGTAAGCACGCACGGCCGCACCTACTTCCCATCTTGCAGTACGGTTAGCCTCTACCCCAAAAAATGGTTTATAGGCGTCTACAGCAGCAGGATCATTTTCATCCACTTTGGTAAATCGAGGTGAAACAGTTATGAGACGCGTTGTGGCAGGTGCGAGATTGATGGTGAAATTTTTAGATTTTCTCCATAAAAATCCAGGACCTATTTGAAAGTATGCTGGAGAAAAACCACCAGATACCTCAGTACGATCTTGAATGGTTCTAGTGATTCCATTATCATTAGTTTCTTCACGATCAAAGAATCTATAACCAGAAATAAACTGGGTTCTAAAATTAAAAATGGCACTATAATTCCAGTTGGATTCATTGATTTGATTACCTAATATACTATTCACCTCAAAACGATCTGTAGTTTTACGCAGGAATCGCTGGTCCTTTACTTGACTCAAACCAAATTCTGTAATGACTTTAGTATCCCATGATAATTTACGTTGCTTGTATTGCAAGTCATAATTAACGCCTACGTCACCTGATATATTTGTGATTCCACCACCTTGCCATTGCGCGTTAAAGGCACTTTGGTTAAAGATAAAACTTACGCGTCCCCATGAATTCCAGTTATTTTGTTGAGCAGTAGGGATAGAATCCTGAGCAACGGTATCATTCACTATAAATGCAATAAATACAATGAATAAATACTTTTCTAACATAGATCGCTTTTGTGATTCACAAAGTTAAAAAGGATCATTTAGTAATCATATAAAAACGCTTTCGCGAAAGCATAATCATATCAACAGTTATTCAACGATAAGTTCTTGGGTGCTTTTACCTAAATCACTCATCACAGTTACGAAATAAACACCAGTTCCTAATTGAGATAGGTCAATCTGTTGAAGTGTATTGCTTGAAGTGAAATCATATTTTGAGATCATTCTTCCATTCAAGTCTAAAATATCTATGGTTTGAATCGAATGATCACTGTTGATATTTAAAATACCATTAGTAGGATTAGGATAAACAGAAATGGTACTGTCTGTAGATTCACCGATGCTGGCAGTGCTCATAACGGTTACAACTTCATTATTTGTAATAATAGGAAAATTAAAGTCAAAATAAATTCCTGCATCATTATCAAAGGTATCGCCTGCAACTAAAGTATTTAGGGTTTTAATTTTAAATAATACATGACCATCATTAGTAGCATCATTAAAATCTAGATTGATATCCTCGTGTATAAACTCAACAATATTCCCTTCTCTAATTCTAGTGTAGTAATCATGGCTACCACCTAAAGGAACTAGCGTTGTGATATCAAATTTAGTGAGGTCTATCTCATCTTTAATCACCACATTAATCGCGCTAGCCGTTCCTGTGTTCTCAAAACGGATCATATAATGAACATATTCACCTACATCTACAGGATCTATGGTTTCACCTTGTAGACAGGTTTTATCGTTAGGATCAAAAGAGTTTACTACTGTTTGATCAAAAATCATGGTATTATCTGCTGGCATGGCATCTGTACCTTGACCATTTACTACGCCTGTAAAAGTTAGGATATCATTACTATTTAAAGGATTAGTGGCTTGTGTAGGTGTATTCAAGGTCATGGTAAACTCATACTCTTCCATCTGGAAAGGTTGTAGGTTACTAAATGACCAGCTTAATTGATTTGTAGCAGGTTGCGCTGCGGTAGGCGTGCTAGAAAGCAAGGTCATAAAACCATCTTCATAGTCTAGCGTTACGGTACCACTTGCTGTCTGATTTCCTTTATTATTAATACGTACCATATAGTCAGTATCAAAACCTGGTCGCGCTTGCTCTAATGGAACTACGAATACTTCAAGATCCTCAACTATTCCATTGGCGGTAACACAAAAGTCTTGTGTAAATGGACTAGCTTGGGTTGGAAAATCAACCGTTACGCTAGCTGGTGAAATATTCCAGTAGGATGGGTTTTCAGGGTTTGGAGTAATCGAGTATTGACCATCAGGTAGATTTACCTCATATAATCCGCTATCAATAGGTATACCAAATGCATTGAAATCAGTTGACTGGAAATTAATTATCAAATTTTGATATCCATCATCCATAACATCACAACCATTTGCATCAGCATCAATTTTAACGACACCTGTCACTTTATTATCCGTAATTCTGTAGTTAAAAGATAGTTGATTAGGTAATCCTTCTCTACTTCTAGTTGCCTGCGCAAGTCCCACTCCATCGTGAAGATAATTTGAATTAGTACCTAGAAGATCTGGATTCTGAATAACACCAAGCCAAGCTTCACATGTTCTGGCTACATAAATTTTACTATCTGGACCTAACTGTAAGGAACCTCTACCACCAGTAAAAGATGGCGTGCCAGCAATGGGAATTGGCTTAAAATACCAGCCAGCGGTTCCAGCTGTATTAAATTGAAGTATCTGGCGTTGATTATTCGCTCCACAGGTATTACCTGGATCAGAAGTGTTTGCCTGTAAATAAACAAATTGAGAGTTAGGAGAAAACTCTGCACCATAAAATTTAGTAAAATTAGTTGAACTAGATAGAGGAATTGGATTAGATACCGAACCTGATGTAGTATCAAAACTGGTTAAGAAAGCTTGATTTGTAACACTTACAGAGGTGTTTACTAGTTTTGTTCCGTCTGGTGAAGCCTTTAAAACACCTCTTTGATCTGTTAAAGCTTGTGTTTGAGGAACCGTGGAAATAGTAGGATTTGATGTGGCGATAAATCCTCCTCCAACTCGATATGCGCTGTAAACTCCTTGATAAAAAGTAACTAGCCAATAACCCGTTGAATTAGGAATTGCCGTCATTTTTTCTTGAGTAGCGCTTTGTATTACAATATTTTTCCTAGCTGGAATAATATCGCCTAAACCGTTATCTAAACTCACATCAACGATTGAATAGTTAAGACCAAATCCTACTGATATCGTGGCTACATAATATATATTAGGTATGTTATCATCTTTGATTATTAACGATGATTGTGCGCTACTGGAATTACCTGTTAAACCTGTACCATTTGGCATAGGAACGTGATTCCTATTCCATATCGTGGTCCCATCGGTATAAAATAATAGAGAACCATTTACATCACTTACAGATGAACAACCTTCAAAAGAGGAAAGTGCACCATCATCTAAGGAAGTAGGTGGAGAAGTTGAAAAATCTAAACCTGCGTTTTCACCGAAATACCAATAATTGTTTTCTTGTTGTGCATTCACTAAAACAAAAGAAAAAATGCAACTTAAAAATATCAGTATTCTCATAATAATCGTTTTCCTACAAATATAAAAACCAGTTAGTTAACTATATTGTAAAGTTTTTAAGAAAATATTGATTACGAGCATTTTGATTCTTCCTTAACCTAATCCATTCTACAGTGGATTGACTAAGAAAAGGCTATGGTGATTACGGCTAAGTCTAGAGTGGCAATCTGTTGAAGTAGAACTGGAATGATCATCACGCTCATAGCTTTTACAGACTGCTAAACTCTTGCCTCACCAGCAATGACTTTGTAATATATATGTTAAGTTCCTTTCCTTGGCAAGGAAAGGTGGATCTCGGCTAAGCCGAGAGACAGAAAGGATCGTAACGGTGTTTGTTTACTTAATTTAAATCATTTAATTTCCTATCATGAAACCTAGAAAACCTATTCACGACTTAACGTACCTAAGAAATAACCGTAAAACACTACGTAAAAATTTAACGCCTGCCGAGGCTTTTTTATGGGGCGAACTTAAATCAAAAAAGCTACACGATTTAAAATTTAGAAGACAGCATTCCATTAAAAATTATATTGTGGATTTTTATTGTGCCCAGCATCAACTTATCATTGAATTAGATGAAGATTATCATGATGAGCCAGCTCAGTTTGAAAAAGATCAATTACGAGATCAGGATTTAGAACGTATGGGATTTAACATTCTTAGATATGAGAATAAATACGTATTTGATGAGTTAATTAACGTTATTGATGATATTAAAACGGTTTGTGGCATCGATTAAAATTATAAGGTTTAACCAGCATCTTTCCATCCACTCCTGATTGCTGGCTTTGCTAGTCAATCTGTCCTCGCCTTTTCTAAGGCGAGGAGCTTTTATAACCCTACAAAGGCTCTGTGTGACACTTCGACAAGCTCACTTCGGCTATGCTCAGTGCGACGCAGTGTAAACGATGTTTAAGGCTTTGCGCTACAAAGTCAAGAGATTTTACATATTTCTCCTATACTGTCCTCCTACCTCAAATAAAGCTTCTGTGATCTGTCCTAGGGAACAAGTTTTCGTTGCTTCCATTAAGTGTTCAAAAATGTTGTCGTTTTTTACTGCGGCTTCTTGTATAGCGTCTAGATGCTCTTGTTGCGCTTTCGCGAAAGCGGTATGTAAATTATCCTTTGTGGCTATTTGTGCTTGCTTTTCTTCTTCTGTCGCACGGATCACCTCTGCCGGTAAAACGGTAGGACTTCCTTTTGAACTTAAGAAGGTGTTTACACCTATAATCGGGAATTCACCGGTGTGTTTTAACATCTCGTAATGCATGGATTCTTCTTGAATCTTACTGCGCTGGTACATAGTTTCCATCGCTCCTAGTACGCCACCACGTTCTGTAATACGGTCAAATTCTGTTAGAACAGCTTGCTCCACAAGATCTGTCAATTCTTCTATGATGAATGATCCCTGAATTGGGTTCTCGTTTTTGGCAAGTCCTAATTCTTTATTGATGATCAGCTGTATCGCCATCGCACGTCTTACACTTTCCTCTGTAGGTGTGGTGATGGCTTCATCATAAGCATTAGTATGCAGCGAATTACAGTTATCGTAAATCGCATAAAGTGCTTGTAGTGTGGTTCTTATATCGTTGAAGTCAATCTCTTGTGCATGTAAAGAACGACCACTAGTTTGTATGTGGTATTTCAACATTTGGGCACGAGAGTTTGCACCGTATTTATGTTTTAACGCTTTAGACCATACTTTACGCGCCACACGACCTATCACAGAATATTCTGGATCAATACCGTTGCTAAAGAAGAAACTTAGGTTAGGACCAAATTTATTAATGTCCATTCCACGGCTTAAGTAGTATTCTACGTAGGTGAATCCGTTTGCTAGTGTAAAAGCAAGTTGGGTAATAGGGTTTGCTCCGGCCTCTGCAATGTGATATCCCGAAATTGAAACACTGTAGAAATTACGTACGGCTTTCTCAATAAAGTATTGCTGTACATCACCCATTAATCTCAAGGCAAATTCAGTTGAGAAAATACAGGTATTTTGTGCTTGATCTTCTTTTAAAATATCTGCTTGTACGGTTCCACGCACTTGGTTTAAGGTGTCGGCTTTTATTTTTTGATATACGTCAGTATCTAGCACTTGATCTCCTGTGATACCTAAAAGCATCAATCCTAATCCGTCGTTTCCTTCAGGCAAGGCAGAATTCTGAATGTTGAATTCTGAATTTTTTGATTTTTCCATTCCTGAATTCTGAACTCTGAATTCTGAATTCTCAAAATCATATCTAATTACACTTCCGTCCGCTGTTATGTAGCCTGGTCGATGTACTCCACGGTTATCATACAACTCCTTAAGCTTTGCTTCTACCTTAGGCTCGAGACCGTTTTCTTTAATGTGCTTCTCACAGTTTTGGTCGATAGCGGCGTTCATAAAAAAGCCTAGCAACATAGGTGCTGGACCATTGATGGTCATAGAAACTGAAGTCGCTGGATGTGATAAATCAAATCCTGAATACAGTTTTTTGGCATCATCCAGACAGCAAATGCTTACACCTGCGTTTCCTATTTTACCATAAATATCTGGTCTATGTCCTGGATCATTACCATAAAGCGTCACACTATCAAAAGCGGTGCTCAGACGTTTTGCTGGCATTCCTAAACTTACATAGTGAAAACGTCTATTGGTACGTTCTGGTCCACCTTCACCAGCAAACATACGTGTAGGATCTTCTCCTTGTCTTTTAAACGGATATAATCCTGCGGTATAAGGAAATTCTCCTGGTACGTTTTCTTGTAAGCACCAGTTTAAAATATCGCCCCATGCGCTGTATTTAGGTAAAGCTACTTTAGGAATATCTTGGTGAGATAAAGATTGTGTATGTGTATCAATTTTAATGACTTTATCGCGCACTTGAAACTCATAAACAGGTTGCTTGTAACGATTTACTTTCTCATCCCATCCTACGATCACTTCCCAGTTGTAGGGATTTAAGTCTTTAAACGTTTTGTTGAATTGAGCGATAAGAAGGCTTAAAAATTCGGAATTATGAATGATGAATTCAGAATTATTTGTAGAGGATTTAATCGCTTCCTCGATTGCTACTTCATCTAAGCCTTTTTCATTGATGAATTCGTTCTCACTTTTAAAATTCTGAATTCCGAATTCTGAATTCAAAATTGTCAAAATCGTTTTATAAACTCCGTATAATTTCTGTGCTGTTTCTGATTGTGCTTTTGCGGTAGCGTCATAAGAGCGGTTATTTTCAGCTATTTCGCTTAAGTAACGTGTACGAGCAGGCGGAATCACAAATATTTTCTCGCTTTGTGCTTTATTCAAATCGTTACTAGGTGTTAGATCTACACCTGTTTTCTCTGTCACCTTAAGCATTAAAGACTCATACAAGGCATTCATTCCTGGATCATTGAATTGGCTAGCAATAGTACCATAAACAGGCATCGTTGCTGGATCAATTTCCCATAGGTTGTGATTGCGCTGGTATTGTTTCTTTACATCACGTAACGCGTCTAAAGCGCCACGTTTATCAAATTTATTGATCGCAACCACATCTGCAAAGTCTAGCATATCGATCTTCTCTAGCTGTGTTGCGGCACCAAATTCTGGTGTCATTACATATAAAGAAACATCACTGTGATCCATGATCTCAGTATCACTCTGCCCTATTCCACTAGTTTCTAGAATGATTAAATCATAGTTTGCGGCTTTTAATACATCTACAGCTTCCTGTACATGTTTAGATAAGGCAAGATTAGACTGTCGTGTCGCCAGCGATCGCATATACACACGATCATTATTAATCGCATTCATACGGATACGGTCACCTAGTAAAGCACCTCCTGTTTTACGTTTTGAAGGATCTACTGATACAATTCCTATATTTTTCTCTGGGAAATCAATTAAAAACCTGCGGATTAATTCGTCGACTAATGATGATTTACCAGCACCACCAGTTCCAGTGATTCCTAATACTGGTGCCTGTTGTGGAGTTTTATCTGCTTCGGCAAAATGTTTTTCAAAGTCTTCATGTCTGTTCTCGGCTAGTGAGATCAGTCTTGCTATAGTAGGAATGTCGTTTTCGAGTAGCTCGCCGTTTAATTCCACTTTCGCGAAAGCCGGAACAGGAACATCACATCGCTTTACCAGATCATTAATCATTCCCTGCAATCCTAATTCACGGCCATCATCTGGACTATAAATACGCTCAATACCATACTCATGTAATTCTGCAATTTCACTAGGTAAAATCACTCCACCACCACCGCCAAAAATCTTGATATGACCAGCACCACGTTCTTTTAAAAGATCGTGCATGTACTTAAAATACTCGTTATGACCACCTTGATACGAGGTCATTGCGATAGCATTTGCATCTTCCTGAATCGCTGTATTTACCACTTCATCCACACTGCGATCGTGCCCTAAGTGAATTACTTCACAACCGGTAGATTGAATGATACGACGCATGATATTAATTGCAGCATCATGCCCGTCAAAAAGGCTAGCAGCGGTAACAATACGTATTTTATGTTGTGGTATATAAGGAGTCTGATCTTGCATGAGAAGTTCCAATTTTAATGGTTTTGCAAAATTACGAAAACGATGGCGAAAAATGGTTTGAGTAGTTAGGTTTTGGTAAATTGTTAACGGTAAAATGAGATAATTTGAAAACATAGAGAATATTAAACACTAAAAACATATTTTCAAGGAATTTAAAAAGATACTAAGTGAAGCACATTAAAAGAAAATTCTTTTTTCAAAAGAATAAAAACCAAACCAACGTTGATAAAACAAATTTAGATTGGTTCGATTCTATTGAAAATTTACACCACGACATACTTAAAAGTAACAGAGGAAATATCGCTTTTTTGGAGCTTGATGATGATCTTCTTGTTGGTGGTGTTGTTGATAAAATCGATAACGATTATTACATATTACCTATTCCTGATCCAACATTAGTATATTTTAATAATGCCCAATTAAGTTTAAGTAAAATAGAAGAAACAAGAAAAAATCTTCTATTAAAATTGAAAGAAATGAAAACTGGAAGTAAACCACCAATTCATGAAATTTATGATTTTTATGGTTTAACATCGGGATTTGTGGTCTATTTATTTACTTCTATTGAATCCTTTCTGAACTCTATGATTGATGATGATTTTATTTATGAAGACACACAGAAACAACGTACTATACTTTATAACAAAAATCAAATACAAGAGAATGTAGATTTTAAAACAAAAATAACTAAGATTCTTCCTCAAAAAACAGGAATGGATTATTTTAAAAAAAATACTATTAAGAATCAATTGATATGGAATCTCAAAGAATTTAGAGACGATATAGTACATACAAAACAAGAAAATCACATTCTTAGATATAATAATCTCGCGAAGAAAACATTTACATTTAAATACCGAGAAACGCTAAACGCAGTTGGTCATTTTATGAATTTTAATAAAGCTAATTACATAGTTGAATGTGATTGTGGTGAAGATTTCTAGAAAATTATTATAAATATTTTATTAAAATAATTCATTCCTACTTTTATATTTATCCTAGTAGGATTGATCTTTATTTATTTCAAATATTCTTTAAAAACTAATTGTTAAGAGATTTATGATCGATAACAACTTACTAATCATTCTAAGGAAGTCCTAGATAATAATATTTGATGCCTACATGAATCCTAACCACAAACAGCTAGCCTTTTCCATCTTTGAAACAGGACTGCGCATCTGGACCGCATGTTATGTGATCATTTATGGCGTTGCAAAATCATTCCAGTTTCAAGGTGCAAAATTGATGGAAGTAAGTATTAAAGAAGCTAGTAATGCAGAGATGATGTGGGCGTTTTTTGGTACGACGCAAGCTTATCCAGTAATCATAGGTGTTTTACAAGTGATAGGAGCCATTTTACTGATTATCAATAGAACTAAACTAATAGGTGCATTATTACTCACTCCTATTTTTATCAATATCATACTGCTGGATGTGTTGTATCAGATTCATTTAGGAGCCTTGATCAATGCTATTATTTATCAGTGTGTGTTTATTTTTATTTTCATACAGCAACGTGCCCGATTAAAAGCAATTTTAAACAAATTAATCATTAAAAGAATATCAGAACCTAAGATAGAAAACAGACTGATTAATTACGCTGTAGGTTTTGCTGTTGCTATCATTTTATTCATGGCATACCAGTTATTAATGTCTCAATTTTAAATAGATTCCTTATTTTTTTATTTTAATTTAGATAATATGAAATATGGTGTGTTTCTTATAGTAATTAGTATCTGGTTATACACTGGCTGTGATACTAAAAAAGACCTACAACCTACACCTGCCGTAGCTCGTATTGTAGGCGATGATTTAAAAACATGGCTAGAAAGTGCACCATTTGAAAACTTATGGGATCCTACAAAAAATGGTGATGGTAATTATGTGATTACAAATGTAGATCAGGTATTTCCATTCATAGGAAAATATAAAAATACCACAGGAAGCTATAAATTAACATCACCTAGTCATGATTTCCTTTATGATAAAAAGACTGTAGTTTTTAAAGATCCTACTTATGGCGAAAGCGTCTTTCACGGTGCATTATTTTATGACTATGAACCGCTTTTTCTACGTTCAAGTATGAGTGAAGGTAGCAACATCGCTTTTGACGGAATGAACAATCTTAATCAGCGTTACTATGCAAGCTTGCAAGAAACCAAGTCTGCTGTAATCACACCATCAGAAAAAGCAATTCTATACTGGATCAATTCTAATAATACTCTATATCTATCTGGATTTTATCAAAAAGATCAATTGGCCCTTCAATTTGCATTTCCTTTTAAGGATACCGTTACCAGCATACAAAAAATACAAGAAATTAATAAGACGATGAGGCTGGATATTTCATCTTGGAATTCACTAACTCCATCAGATTTAGCCATAAATGAAGAACCTATTTCCTTCTGGCGTGATCCATTTGTAGGGCTCTATCATGAGAAATTCCTGCCTAATTTACAGCTCAAATTAAAGGATACAGACTATACAGAAATTAAAAAGGATAAGGATGGATATGATTACGCTTTCGCGAAAGCGAAATTCACATCAACCATACGCATAAAAACCATCCCAACCGCTCTTAACAACCTAGATTTTACGGCAACAATGGATGATGCAGGATATGAAGTGATTCACACAGAATATGATGATCCTGTTTATTTGATAAATGATAAAAAGAATAGCATCACAGCGCAAACGTATTTTAAAAATGATCAAATATTAGAAATCCATGCGACGATAGACGTTAATGATTCTAATGGACGTAAAGAACTCATTGAAATTCTTGAGTTTATCAAAATCAAAAAGTATTAATAATGGAACAACTAAAAATAGTATTTTTTGTGATCAGCACCTTTCTAGGAATTGAAAATGGACAGATTCTAGCAACCAGTACTACAGTTAACATATCACCAGATCAAAAGGAAGTTTTAATTATTCAAGAAAATTTATGTAGTATTATACGTGATGAGTCTAGTAAAACTGCCATAATTAATGAATGGAATCAGATTAAAACACAACAAGATTCCGCTATCACATGGGCAACTGATTTAAAGGATTTTAATAAGAAATCATTAAAAATCCAAAGAATAAACGATGTGTTTACCACCACGATGAGCCTGACTTACACAAATGAATCACAGTTGCGTGCCATGGGAATATGGTTTAATGAGGAAAAGAATGAGTTTTCTATTAATGAAGTTCCGCAGTTTAATATTTCTACAGATCAAGGAACTTTAGATGGGAATTACTGGCGATTTAATGGAGAAGAATTCACTTTTAAAATGGAACCATTTACAAAAGCACCTATAGAAGTTCTACAGAAAAAAATACCACTGGCCATAATCATAGATTAAACTTATCTATATTTTTAAAGTCTTATATAATAGAACCAATACTAGAGTTATGAAACCATTTATTATACTATTTGTCCTTTTAGGTTTACTTACTGCTTGCACTAATGATGATAGCAATAGTTCGCCAGAAGATCCTAATGCATCCCTATATTTTCCTCCTATTACAGGAACTACATGGGAAACTACAACACCAGAATCCTTAAATTGGGATACCCAGAAACTAGACGAACTGCATACCTTTTTAGAACAGAATGAGACCAGAGCCTTTATCGTTTTAGTAAACGGTAAAATCGTGACAGAGCAATACTGGAATAATGACTTACTGGGACAACCATTTGATGCTACAAAACAATGGTACTGGGCTAGTGCCTCAAAATCACTTACTGGAATGGTGGTAGGAATCGCACAAGAAGATGGGTTATTAGATATTAATGATAAAACCAGTGATTATTTAGGAAACGGATGGACTAGTTTACCACAAGCTAAAGAAGATCTCATTACCATAGAAAATCAATTAACATTCACAACTGGGATCGATTATAATGTTACAAATCTAGATTGTACTGATCCATCCTGTCTAAATTACCTGACTGATGCAGGAACAGAATGGTATTATCATAATGCTACATATACCTTAGTAAAAGACCTACTTGAGGTTGCTAGTAATAGTAGCTTGAATAATTATACTGAAAATACTATAGAAAACCCTACTGGAATGAGTGGTACATGGTTGCCATTAGCAGGTGGTTATGGTAGCACCTATTTTTCTAATGCTCGCAGTGTCGCACGATTTGGTTTATTGACCTTAAATAAAGGAACTTGGGATCAAACTGTAGTTTTAGGAGATCAAAACTATTATGATCAAATGATCAACACCTCGCAATCGATTAATGAATCCTATGGTTATTTATGGTGGCTTAATGGAAAAAACACCACAAGATTTCCAGGATCGACTATAACGGTGCCTTCATCAATAACGCCATCTGCACCAGCAGATATGTTTAGTGCCTTAGGTAGAGATGGGCAATTTATTGATGTGATTCCTAGTTTAAACATGGTTCTTATACGTATGGGCGATGAGCCATCTGGCAGTTTAGTTCCTGTAACGTTTCACGACGAATTATGGCAACGATTTAATGAGGTGTTGCCTTAGGTAATATCATTCTTTACTTAATAGAAATAATAATTTATTAGTTTCTATTTTATAAAAATAACCCATTTCACTTTTCAGGTAAAATGGGTTATTAAAGAAAATAATTGTGAATAAATTGATTATAATCCAAACACAGGACGATTATCATTACAGTCTCCAGGAGTTGAATCAAATAGATTTGCTATACCGTCACCGTCGCAGTCCCAATCAGTAATTGCACCATTCCCATCCGTATTGTCTGTGGTATCAATAAAACAATTGTCTACGAAAAAACTTGGCTCATATAAGGTTATACCACCAGTCTCAGAAACACCTGTCGCTGTATTCTTTATATCAAAGATCTTTGTAGTGACTAAACCTACTGTACTTTGTAATGGAATTCCTCTATTAAATGCTAATGGATTTGAGATACCTTGATTTGCCGGCACAATGACAGAATCATAGTACATAGGTGTTCCATCTTTAAAGATTGCGTAATCAACGGTGCGATTGTAAGGTTTAATTTGTGAAATGTAAACGTAGTCTACATATTCTGATCTCCTTGCATTATCTCCTGTTGATGTAGCACATGATGCAACTGCTCCTACAATAACTGAAGAACCAGCACTTTTTGCGTAAAGTACTGTTGAATCACTTTCTCCTAGATGAGTTTCTAACATTCTTTTTAAATCTTGATCTACTTTTGTTTCTACATTCATTTCATTTGATAATGAATCTTCATTATTGTCTGGAGAACAGGCTGCAAATAATAGCATGACAAATAATAATTTTAATACTTTCATAATTAAGAATTTTAAATAACACCTACTCATACGCTTTTCAGTTACCGCGATAGTTATTTTAATTAACTACGATATAAAAATAGCGAGGTAAATCATGCTGAAAACAGCGTATTCATATCCACAAAAGCGCTATTCATATTTTGGCATTCCTTATTCAAATTTGAATTTTATAAGAATTATAGGATAAAAAAATCCCGTGAAAGCAAGGTTCACGGGACTTAAATAAGATTAGTTTTATCAATTGTTTTTCTTGGCAGTGATTTAAATCCTAGAAATTTGTGTTATGAGAACCATGGCTAGTATTGCCCAAAAACGCTTCAATATCGAAATTAATGTAAGAATGAAGTGGAATCTGACCAGAATCTTTTATCGGTCTGGAAAGAATAATGTAATCTCCATTATTAACATTATTTCTAGATATTAAGGTACTCTGACCGTAACATCTTTCAAACGTCCAACCTATAGGATTTGAAACTGCATTCCAACCAGAAACAGGATTTACATAAGTTTGGGTTGCATAAGCAGCATCAACATCGCTTAACGGGTGACCTAAATGTATAATATCTTGTGTTCCTGCATAATCTATACCATTTGGTAGAAAGATCTCAGTATTATTAAGCTCATTAAAAGATTTATAATGATTGTAGACTAAATCACCTGTAAGTTGTCTAAAATTAATAGGTAGATCATTTAAACCATTCTTAGGCGGAATCACCCCAAATGGTGGTGTTGGTGGTGGTGGTGGTGGTGGATTGCGCGTTATAACAGGACCTGCAAATTGACTCCAACATGAAGTATACCAGTCCAAATAATAAGATTTAAAAGCGTGAGTAAAATTTGAGTTACGAGATTCATCATAAAGAACTGACATCGGAATGGTCTTTTTTATAGGATGAACTAGACTCTGAAGATAAGGAACATGTTGAGGATATTTTTTAATAAACTGATAAATCAACGCCGAATTATCATTGAGATACCTCTCATGATCATCTTTTGTAATAGATACGTTAGAACTATTAGTTAAATTTTTAGCATTAACATTATCGATGTTTATCGAATCTTCTAATTCATCTTGCGGACTACAAGCGATGATCGCCATCAGTAGTAAAAATGGAATGATTTTTTTCATAATAAATTGATTTTAGCCGAATCTAAGAATGTAAATCTTATGCTTTTAATGTAATTCAAATTTCAAAGCTTTTTATTCAAATTAACCTTCTTTACATTCATATTTAGTTTAATTAAAAATTCTTTTTAATACCATATCCCTATTAGGTCCTGAAACGGGCACTTCTGCTTTATTACACATCAATAGATAACCAGATTTTAAATAACTATTTATTTTACTTGTATTTACGATATATGACTGTTGACATCTAACAAATTGATCATCTGGTAATAGGCTTAAAGAATACTTCAACGGTTTAGAAATTAGAATCTCACGATTATCTTCTAAATAAAAAGTAGTGTAATTCCCTTCAGATTTACAATAAATAATATGATTTAACTCTACTAGATGAATAGCCTCAGAAGTCCTGAGGATCAGTTGATTGGTGTCCTCTTGATAATTTTGTTTTGACACATTAGTCATTAACAAGGTGTCAAAGATTTGTTTATTTTGTATTACTTCAATTACTGAATCTATAGCAACACAAAATTCCTCTTCATCAATAGGTTTAATCATATAATCCAGCGCTCCTAACTTAATCGCTTTAATAGCTTGATCATCATAGCCCGTTATAAACACAATGTTTTGACTACTATTATTTAATTGATCAAAAATCTCAAAACTTAATCCATCTTTTAATTGTACATCTAACAATAAGATATCAGGTTGATGTTTATTAATAGCTTCTATAGAGCCTACAACTGATTCTGTTTCTGAGACGACTACTAGCTTATCCTTATAAAATGATGCTATAAGTTGCTTCAATTCTTCTCTATTTGCTAGTTCATCCTCTACGATACTTACTTTATACATAACTATTTACAGGGTATTTTAAATGTTACTATTGTTCCAGAATCAAAGTTTGTTGTGGAGGTTATACTTATGGGTTCTCTTGTTACTTTTTTAATGTAATCGTTAATGAGACTCACTGACAATGATTTTTTATTACTGCTGTTTCTTTCAAAACCAATGCCATTATCTTCAACTGTACAATTTAGAAAAGAATAGCTTTTTTTATGGTGCTTTCGCGAAAGCGTAATCCTTATATCACCTGTGTAATCTAAACCTTTAAATCCATGCTCAACAGCATTTTCAACAAAAGGCTGAATTAACATAGGAGGAACTTGTAACAACTCCTCTTTTTCAAATCCATCAAGAACAACTTCATACTGGAATAAATTGGGGAATCTTAGTTGCTGTAAGTCTAAATATTTCTCAATTACTTCAATCTCGTCTTCTAAAGGGACGTACTCTTGTGTTGAATTTTCTAAAATTAAGCGTAATAATCTAGCAAATTTATTCATGTAAGAAGATGACGTTTCCGGATCAACCTTAACTAGTTGACGTAAAGAGTTGATGACATTAAATGTAAAATGAGGATTCATTTGCAAGCGTAGTAATTTCTGTTGCATTTGAAGCTTATAAACAGACAATTCCTGTTTCCTTTTCTTAAGGAAAAAGAATAGGAACACCGCTGCTAATAATAATATGAAAACAACTATAAATAGATTATTTCTCCATTTTAATCGATCTATTTCTAAGTCTTTCTTTTCAATTTTAAGTTGTTGCGTTGCTTCTTTTTCATCAATAAGGGCTTTTAATTCTTTATTCATTTTAGCATTATAAAATGAATCTTGTACATCAAAGTTGCTATCGATAATTCTATGAATGCGGTTTGAAGTATAATTATCCTCAAAACCTAATCTCATCTCATATTTTAATACACTTTTCCTTAGTTTGTTACTTATATTTTGTTGATTTAAACTGTAAAATGAGTCTAAATAAACTCGCGCTAATTGATACTCTTTCAGATCGATATATGCTTCCGCAATATTTGAATATTGTATAGCTATGTTCTCATCAGATCGAGATTCATTGATGCTTTTAAAAAGGGATAAGGATTCTTTATACCTATCTATGGCTTTACTGAATTCTCCGTTAAAATAAAAGTAAACACCTGCATCACCATACGCCGCAGCTTTAAGAGGTAAGGATTCAATCGTCGTATTTGTTAAGACACTATCTAAAAGTTTTGATGCTAATTTATTCTTACCTTGAAGCTGGAGCAAATCACTTTTTTGTAATAAATTATGTACGATTAATTCATTCTCACCTAATTCTTTTGCTCTATCCAATGACTTATTGATATATGATTCGGCTAATTCATAATTACGATGATAGGTATATATAATTTGATATAAACTGTATATATAATAGTCATGTCTGATTGAATCTTGATATTTTTTTTCAGAAAACTCGTTAACTAGTGCAATGTTTTCTGCCACATAGTCTGTTGCATTATTTAAATTAAATAAAAAAACAACAGCATTATAATCTTGTGTTAGAGAGTAATTATTAGAAACATCTAAACCTTTTTCAAATAGATGAATAGCAACAGAATCATTGTTAACAATAAGGAACTTTTCTCCAGATTTATAATAATGGATACGCTTTAGGCTATCTGATATAGCAGTAACTTGGTCGTTTTTTAAAATACTATCATTACTCCTAAATGCCCGATTAAAATCTTCACCTACTAACTCGTAAGCTTTTAAGTTATCTTGAAACTGAGTAATTAATTGATCATTTTTATTATAAGAACCTGTTAAACAAGACGTTAAAATACTTAGTACAACTATGTAAAGAAGGTGTTTCCGATGATTCATTTTATGATAAAACCAGCAAATAATTAGCTACAGATTTGAATCATAAATTTAAGATTAAAATGCTCATTTCAACTATAACTCTTGGGCTATTCTAAAAGTTTTATCACAATTACAACTGTCGTGATAAATCGTCTATTTTAAAGCCATAAAAAGCTATCTTAGCATTCTAAATCTATTACAATGCGTTATTTCCTATTTTTATTATTGATTCCAGTTTTTACTTTTTCACAGTCTAAGGAAGACCTAGTAGGAAGTACATGGAAAATTGCAGATGTTGAAATCATGAATGCACCAGAAGCAATGAATGATATAAATCAACCATGTATGGATAAGGCAAGACTAAGTTTTACAGACGAGTTTATCGTAACAGAATCCTATAATGGTGCTAATTGTGACCAACTGGAAGAAACACAACAAATTGAATATAAATTCTCAGGAAAATCACTTCTTTCTCGCGATAATCCAGAATCTGAATGGGAAACTATGGAAATAGAATCTTATTCAAAAGAAAAAATGATTATCCATCAATCTACAGATGGTCAAACTGTGATAATCACCTTAGAAAAAACTAATTAAACTCTTCAAGTTTTTCAACTTAATAATTTGATAGTTTTTATTTTAAATGCAACGCAATCGAATAAAGAATAAAGAATAAAACATATATTGTTTGAAGTTAATGGAATTAAAGTGATGTCTATATCTAATGAAATACTTTCCTTTTTTCACTTAATGTATGTGGATTATGAAAAATAAAAAAAAGCTTCACCATTTTACTTTAGTAAATGATAAAGCTCTTCACGTTAATTAATGTCTACTTAATCCTTAATCAACTTGCCACGAATGACGTTTCCCTTTGAATCTATAAGGTTATATAGATATATTCCATTATTTAGTCTGTTGACATTTATATTATCATAAAATTTAGTTTCATTGATAATCGAGTTTCCAGATAGGTCGTAAAGCTTAAAACTATAATCTTCATCCTTATCTAGATTTAGAAATTTAATTACTTCTTGTTCACCATCTAAAATTATTTTTACAGATTCCATATTTAAATCAAGATTTAGTGGCATACCACATCTCTCGCCAAATAAACTACAAACTGGAAATATGTCGGTAATTAAAAAACCTGGTATCGAATACTGACTTGGTATACGATTTGAAACATAGGAACTTAAATATCTTCTAGTTTCAATACCATTAGTTACAATTAATCCAAAAGTCATTACAGGGTTTTGGGGACATAACTCTCTAAATTGTGGATTCTGCCCATTTAGAACTAGTAGTTGGCCATCTCTAAATTTAAAATACCATGTATAAGTTATACCAGACGGTGGTAATACAGTAGTAACACTATTTACAAATGCATATTGTAATTTCCCATTACTATTAACATCATAAGGAACAACTGGATTATAGCCGATGCAATAAATTCTTGGTAATTGTGTAACTATATTTATTGGATCGATAACACCATTTGAGCATCGGTAAGCTTCACATGATTCAATACAATTACCATTAGTAAATCTGGTAACTTTCACCTTAAAAGGTCCAGTCGAGTTACAATTTACTGTTATAGTTCGTAATGTATTTGACCCAACAATGGTAGCGTCACCTTCGCATATCTCCCAAAAATATGCTTGTGCGGTTGATGCAGTAAATGTTCCATTTCCATTGTAGGTGATAACGTTTGCATCGTCACTACAATCTAAACATTGAGCATTACTTGAAATACTCATAAAAACAAAAAACACTGACAGCAATAAGAATTTATAATTCATAATATAAAATTTAAGTTCACCTACTCGTTCGCTTTTCAGTTACCGCGATAGCTAAAAGTCTTAACTACCAGTCTAAAATATTTAATAATCAATGCTGTTTTAAATTACATTCACTTCACTCCTTAGAATATTCATATTTAAAGTGATTATATTCAAATTGCTATAGTTTCAATTGTAAAATTAATGCCTGCTATAGTATCGGTACTTTCATTATAAACTTAAAATAATCATTATTAAAAGTTCATTGAGTCAATAATTAATTAAGTTAATTCTAAATATAGCTTCTGGCTCATTTTTGATTTTCTTTTTGATTTTGATTTTATTTTTAAATTATCTTCACACCGTATGAAAAAGACAATCCTTTTTTTATGCGGTTTTATACTGGCATATAGTTCACAAGCACAAGAAAACAGGTTGTTTCCACAGCAACCTAACACCTCAGAGATCTATCACAACATAGAACGACTAGGTTTTCTAGGAACTGCATTATACGTTGCAGCACATCCAGATGATGAAAATACGAGATTGATCTCTTATTTATCTAATCATCGTATGGCTCGTACTGCGTACCTATCGCTCACACGTGGTGATGGCGGACAGAATTTAATAGGTCCGCAATTACGAGAGCAATTAGGAATGATACGTACACAGGAATTGTTAGAAGCCAGAAACATTGATGGTGGTGAGCAGTTTTTTACGCGAGCTAATGATTTTGGGTATTCAAAACATCCCGATGAGACTTTTGACATTTGGGATAAAGAACAAGTGCTGGATGACGTTATTAAAGTGATACGTGAATTTAAACCAGATGTCATTATCAATAGATTCAATCATCGTACACCAGGAACCACTCATGGTCATCACACAGGAAGTGCAATGATTAGTATGGAAGCATTTGATAAAGCGGCTTCTAATTATAAAGTTCCAGGCCTGAATCTAGAACCATGGAAAACAGATCGGTTATTTTTTAATACCAGCTGGTGGTTTTATGGTAGTCGTGACGCTTTCGCGAAAGCGGATAAAACAAATCTTCTAGAATTAACCAGCGGTGAGTATTATCCGTGGATAGGTAAATCTAATGGAGAGATTGCCGCTTTAAGCCGTAGTGAGCATAAATCGCAAGGTTTTGGTAGTAGTGGTGCTCGTGATTCACAAACAGAATATTTAGAATACCTAAAAGGATCTTTTCCAGAAGATAAAGAAGATTTATTCTCTGGAATCAATACCACATGGTCACGCGTTAAAGGTGGCGATAAGATTCAAGATCAATTAACCAAAGTTATCGCAGGCTATGATTTTTATGATCCAGAAGCCAGTTTAACGCGATTAATACAGTTGCATGAAATGATCAGTGAGCTAGAAGATGATCACTGGAAACCTATAAAACTTAAGGAACTAGAACAGATCATTCTAGATATCCATGGTATTTACCTATCTGCTACCACAAACTCAAAGCTAGCAACGGCTGGTGAAGAATTAGCGGTCGCTATTGAATTCACAAACAGATCGTGTCTAAATATGGATGTGGAATTTATAGGAGACGCTTCTCTAACTATAGAAAACCCAAAGATCACAGTAGATTCAAAAGCCTCTAATCGTGTTTCGGCGCAACTGCGTATTCCTAGTGATGTTGCTTCTACTACTCCATATTATTTGGTGCAACAAGGAACCTTAGGAATGTATGCGGTCCCTAATACACACCAGATAGGAAATCCTGAACTTCCATTGGAATTTGGTGGATATGCGATTATTGACATAGACGGCTTAAAAATCAAAAAGCCTTTTAAGGTTCATTTTAAAACTACAGATCCTGTGCGTGGTGAGATTCACGAGCCACTAAATATCGTACCAGCAATTGCAGTAAGTATTCAAAATCCGGTATATATATTTAAAAATAGTGAAGCGCAACAAATACCTATTACGGTAAAAGCGCATCAAGACACAAATGCTGGAACAGTAGAATTATGTGGACCTAATGACTGGAACATCACGCCTAATAAAACCACGCTTCCTGCTATGAAAAAAGGCGAAGTCATCACCTATAACTTTACCGTAATACCACCTAAAGGCGCATCACGTGGTCTAGTTTCTGGACTGGTTAAAATAGGTGATCAATCCTATACAAAAGAAGTGATCTCAATAGATTACGATCATATCCCAGATCAACAACTGTTGCGTAATAATGAAGCCCAAGTGGTACAACCTGGATTGCAAAACACCGCACAAACCGTTGCATATATCAATGGTGCTGGTGATGATGTCGCTACCGCAATAGAAGCGATAGGAAGTAAAGTTTTCCGTTTTAATCCAGATGAAGTTCCTGCAGATCTATCTAAATATGATGCCGTAATGGTAGGAATTAGAGCCTTTAACGTCGCTCCTACTGAAATGGCCGCACTGCAGCAATCGCTAGATGAGTACGTAAAAAATGGTGGTACACTCATCATGCAATACAACACCAGTCGCAGGATTAGTCCAGATGCATTAGGGCCGTTGTCTATTACGCTTTCGCGAAAGCGAGTTACCGATGAAAACGCTACCGTTACCATCCTTAATCCTAAGCATCCACTATTGAGCACACCTAACCAGATCACAGATGCCGATTTTGAGAATTGGGTTCAAGAACGTGGACTGTATTTCCCTACTGAATGGGATAGCGCATTCACACCATTACTAGGCATGAATGACAAAGGCGAGGAAATGACCAAAGGAAGTTTAATCGTGGCAAATTACGGCAAAGGTCACGTGGTTTACACAGGATTATCGCTATTTAGAGAACTACCAGCTGGTGTAAGCGGTGCGTACCGTTTACTGGCAAATATGATAAGTTTAGGAACGCATGGAACAAAAATCAACACCACAGAGCTCCAGCGATTCTAAACGCTGGAATAAGTTCTACATATTCGTTATCGTCGCAAATCTATTGTTTGCGGTCATTTTTTACATCATAACATCCGTTTATGGAAATCATTGATTGGCTCCTACTGAGCTCTACGCTTGCATTCATCGTACTTTATGGTGTTTATAAAACACGAGGTGCACAAACTAGTGAAGAATACATAAAAGGTGGCGATGCTCGCTGGTGGACCGTAGGATTATCTGTCATGGCGACGCAAGCCAGTGCGATTACTTTTTTAAGCACACCAGGACAGGCGTATACAGATGGTTTAGAATTTGTTCAGTTTTACTTTGGGTTACCTATAGCGATTATTATCATTTGTGTCACTTTTATTCCTATTTACCATAAGCTAAAAGTCTATACGGCTTATGAGTTTCTAGAAAAACGTTTTGACTTAAAAACCAGATCTCTAGCTGCCATATTATTTTTAATACAACGTGGCCTTGCTGCTGGAATCACCATTTACGCACCAGCCATTATATTAAGTGCTGTACTGGATTGGGAATTAAAATATCTGAATATCATTATAGGTGTTCTCGTTATTATTTATACCGTTT
Organism: Nonlabens sp.; assembly: GCA_020630715.1. Lineage (GTDB taxonomy): Bacteria > Bacteroidota > Bacteroidia > Flavobacteriales > Flavobacteriaceae > Nonlabens. The sequence goes on along the minus strand of JAHDIQ010000006.1, from coordinate 184,062 downwards.
CTGGTGGAACTAAAGCAGTAAACGTTACCCAAAAGCAACAAATGATCGTCATTATGGCTGGTATGATCACGGCATTTGTACTTATCGTAACACAGTTGCCAGATAACGTAACATTTGACAATGCATTAACCATGGCTGGTAGTGCAGATAAGATGAAAATCTTAGATTTTGACTTCTCACTAGATGATCGCTATAATGTGTGGAGTGCTTTATTTGGTGCTACGTTTTTAATGCTGAGTTATTTTGGAACAGATCAATCACAAGTACAGCGTTATTTATCAGGGAAATCTGTAAAACAAATGCGAATAGGATTGCTATTTAATGGACTCTTAAAAGTCCCGATGCAATTCTTTATTCTTATGGTAGGTGTGATGGTTTTTGTATTCTATCAATTCAACAATACACCGTTAAACTTTAATCCTGCGGCAGAGAAAGCGGTTCTAGAAAGTGAATATGCTACAGAATATCAGGAATTACAAAAACAGCACTACTCTATTCTAGCTGAAAAACAAGCCATGCAACGCGATTATGCAAAGAAGCTTAATGGAGAATTCATTGCACCAGAAGACAAACTAGAACGTAGACTTGAATTCTTTAGAATTAATGAGGAGTATAATCGTGAGGCAGCGAGACAACTTATTAAAAAGGCAGATGATGGTATTGAAACTAATGATAAGGATTTTGTTTTTATTCACTTTATCTTAAACCATCTACCTAAAGGATTAATAGGATTATTATTAGCTGTTATTTTAAGTGCAGCGATGAGTTCTACTGCTAGTGAGCTAAATGCACTATCTAGTACTACGGCAGTAGATATTTATAAGCGATTTAAACACAGCCCAGAAAAAGATGATGACCATTACGTACGCATGAGTAAATGGTTCACACTCATGTGGGGAATTATTGCCATAGGTTTTGCTAGTGTAGTTTCTTTATTTGATAATTTGATTCAACTGGTTAACATTATAGGATCACTGTTTTATGGAACTATTTTAGGAATATTCTTAGTCGCTTTTTACTTTAAAAAAGTAAAAGGTCGCGCCATATTTATAGCGGCACTAATTTCTGAAGCCATCGTGATTGCGTGCTATTGCGTTGATGAGTTTGTTCCTGGCGTAAGCACCTTACCATTTTTATGGTTAAATCCATTAGGAGCTTTGTTAACAGTAGGAATTGCTTTAGGATTGCAGGGAAAGTCTAGCGATCCAGAGCATATTTTTAATTGATAATGAATGGATTTCAGCTACTAGTCATAGTAATTGTAATATATCTGTGGAATAGATTTGTGGTGCCTTTTTTTATGGCTTACATCATTGATAATCGTTTAAAATCCATTGCTCATTATTCTAGTTTAAATAAGAGTATGTATGAATGGGCAAGGCCTAGAAAACAACTATTGATTAAGGCTGTTCAGGGTTTTTACTGGTTAGGGTTATTAATGATTATTACTGTGAATTTATTAAGTGAAAAGCCTTAGAATTTATACTCAATTCCTGTTTGTAAATTGAAAAAGGCTGGATAATTATCAGGTAATTGTGAATAGGCTCTAAGTTGATATTTAAACATTAAATCAGCATTGATATAAAGTCTTTTTGCTATAGGGCTACGTAAACCAAATCCAGCATTAATATTAAAGTTAGAATCATTTAATAGAGAGTGTTTTCCTAAAACTAATTCACCATCATTAGAACGTAGAATAAATGAATTATCTAAATTCATCATGTAACTCCATCCCAAAATCGTACTAAATTGTAATTTATCATCATTCAATCTAACACGAAATTCAAACGGTATTTCTACATAATTTAATTTTTGATCAATATCTACTTCCTCTTGATTTGAATTAGTAAGAAAGTTATTAATTTCTTGTTCTGTCACAGATCCATACAATATGGTTCTCAAGCTTGATAGTTCAGAAGCATTAGCAGGGATATTAACTGTAGTTTGATTAAATCTTAAATGATTTACTCCTATTCTTAACTGGATATAATCGTTTGCATTGAAATTTAAAGACATTCCATAGTTTATACTAGCTTTATTAGTAACATCTAAATCGTTATAAATTTCACCTAAAGCGCTTCCATTATTTAAGTTTTGATAAAACGAACCAATACCCATCAATGTCACACTCCATGGCGAGTCATTACTCTTAGATGAAAGGCTGTCTTTTAAATCTTGTACTTTTTTATTCTCTGCGATCGATTTTTTACGCTGTTCTTTACGGAGGTTTCTTAAGTTTAATAGGCTATCCCTACTCGATAAATCTCGTGTCTCTTTGCCGGTATCAATGATCTTATTATTAGTGCCACTTTCGTCAATAAAGGACACTTTACTTTCTTTACTAAAATTTGGATTTGTAGTTGGGTGATTTTCATCAAGTGCACCTTTATGTTTAAATTCTGCAGTAATTTTTTCATTATCATGGGCATATGAGCTATTGATTACTGATTCCGTAGCTTTTTGTGTGTTTGAAATTACTAGTGATTTACTAGTACGTAAATTGTTCGGATTTTTTGAGTTCACCTTATTATCAACCACGGATGAATTACTTAAAGTATCCATTAATGAATTTTCAGAAGTATGAGTAACTGATTTTAATATGTGGTTTACATTACCATTTTCTATACTTGAATCCAGTGTTTCTTTTAAAATTAGATTTTGTTTTTGATCAATTCCAGGTTGATCATTGAAATATGTCCCTAAAAATAAAAGTAACGTGCCTATACCTATACCGCCAAAAAGCCACCAAATAGGTGCTAGTCGCTTCTTCTTTTTCTTATCTAGAGTCTCAGAAATACGACCCCAAAGTTCTTCATCTGGAGCATCTCTTAATCCTTTAAGATTCTCTCCTATAGACTTACCGATGTTATCGTGATTAGCTCCCATTTTTGATGTAATTTTTATTATTTAACCTTAAAGCATTAATCTGCTCTTTAAGAATAAGTTTGGATCTATGTAAATTAGATTTTGAAGTTCCCGTAGAAATGCCCAATACATCTGCTATTTCCTGATGTGTAAACCCATCGAGTTCATATAGGTTAAAGACAAGTCTATAACGATCTGGTAATTTCTGTATTAATTCTAAAATTTTAGATAATTCAAGATGCTCTAAACTGGATTCTTCAAGGCTAACATCTTTAGTAATTTCTTCATTAAGCACCACATTAAGAAGAGTTTTATCCTTGTATTTATTAATTGCTTTATTAATTACTATACGCTTCATCCAGCCTTCAAAACTACCCGTTCCTTTATAACGATCTATCGATTGAAATATAGAAACGAATGCATCATGTAAATTATCATGTGCTTGTTCTCTAGACCTACAATATTTTAAAGAAAGAATAAATAGTGTATCCTTATATCTGCGATAAAGTAACTCCTGCGCGTCTCGTTCTTGATTTTTACATCGTCTTATGAGTTGTTGTAGTTCCACTATTTTTTAGTCTATATCAATATAGTAACATAAACTTAAAAAGGTTGCGTCTAGGTATAAAAAAACCACCTAGAATATTATAGGTGGTTTTTATAATTATGATATTTCGCTTTCACTTCGACAAGCTCAGTGCAGCGCGCGACAGCGTTACTACATCGCGCCCCAACGCTTTAAATTGTCAGTATTAATTTTTACATAATCTGCATTACCGGCTTTTTGAGCGATCTCAAGAGCTTTCTTAGCTGTTTTTACAGCAGCTTTTGCATCTCCCATTTTTTCTTCTATTAAAGATTTTCTAGTAAACATCCAGAATGCTTCAGGACGTAACTCTACCGCTTTAGAAATCCATGAATGCGCTTGCTTCATATCTTTTCCAGCTTCTAGATAAAATGCTGCTGCCTGATAATAATCATTAGCACCAGGACCTGCCATTACTTTATCGATACTAGCTTGAGTTTTATCTGCTGTAGGAACTGTGAATGGTACTTGAACTAATGTCTTATCCCACATCATTTGTAGATGTGCTTTATCCATAGCTATTTCACCTATTGTTATGGTCCAGCTTTCTTGAGCCATGTTTAAAGACTGCACTGGAACCGTTGCGGTAGCAACAACTTTAGAGGCATCCCAATCGCGTGGAGTTCCCCAATTTGAATAATCAGAATATAACATTACTTCCCAAGATTTTTTACCAGGCTTGGTAAAAATTGCATAAGTTCCTGCTTTAACAGCAGTGCCTGCCAACATTACATCATCAGAAAAAGTAATTGTAGAATTACCATTTGCTCCTGTACGCCATAATTTATCAAAAGGAACTAATTCACCGAAAATTGCTCTACCACGCATTGCTGGACGAGAATATTCTAAAGTAACTTCTGTAAGACCTACTGTTTGTTTTACCATAGCGCTAGGACTAGGCTGTGGTGCTTCTATTTGTGCCGTTGTAACTAATCCAACTGCTAGAAATAATGAAAAGAAATATTGTTTCATGATAGTATGTTTATTTATGCCGTAAAGAAACTACTATTCGAGAAATGAAACTGTTATCGATGTCTTAATTAATTAGGCTTTTGCACCAGAAAAGAAAATCATCTTAATCGCTACGATAATTAATATCACACCAAAAATCTTTTTAAGCAACTGCTGATTAATATTAACGGCAAATTTAGATCCAAAATATCCACCTACCACAAATGCAGCTGCGATGATTAATGCATAACGCCAGTCTAATTCATGACCATTTTTATGGTAGGTATATGCCGCAATAAATGTTACGGGAACAGCGAGAACTGCAAGACTCATACCTTGCGCTTGATGCTGTGAATATCCTAAAAACCATATTGCTAATGGTACCATGATCACGCCACCACCTACTCCTACACTACCGCTTAAAAAACCTGCTAAAATCCCTAAAAGCAATAGCAATAAAATAATTTCTAAACTCATTTTCTTTTTTGGTTTCATATTATAATAATGGTGACCACAATCTACAAAAAGACTCTTTAAATTTATTGACTTTATCGCGTTGATTCCACAAGTCTAATTTTACTTCTTCACAATGCTGTAAGTCATTCTGGAATTCTTTATTTAATTGTAAAGCGATTTCACGATCATAAATCAATGCGTTGATCTCAAAATTGATATCAAAACTACGATAATCCATATTTGAAGTTCCTATCGTGGCAAACTTATCGTCTACCACCATGGTTTTTGCATGTAACATTCCTTTATGATACCAGTGTAAATGAATACCACTTTCTAGTAATCCTTTAAAATAAGATCTACTAGCATAGCGTGCTGCCCAGCTATCTCCTTTCTTAGGAACCATGATGTGGATTTCTATACCGCTACGTGCTGCACTTTTAAGAGATGTTAGTATCGCCTCATTAGGAATAAAATATGGAGTTGTGATGTACACATTTTCTTCTGCAGTATTAATTGCGATGAATAAAGCCTCCATAATATTAGCCCAATCTGTATCTGGACCGCTAGCGGCTATTTGAACGGCTTTATTTTCTGGTAGTTCTAATTCTGGGAAGTATTCTTGAGGAATGTTAGAAACATCTTCAATGTCTTTACAAAAATACCAGTTGAGTAACCATTGCGCTTGTAGGCTCTTAACCGCATGACCTTTTATACGTAAATGCGTATCACGCCAGTATTCACCATTTCTATTAATAGGTTCATTCACATAATCGTCACTAATATTAACGCCACCTACATAACCTATAATACCATCGATCACTACGATTTTACGGTGGTTCCTGTAATTTGCTTTACGAGTGAATTTAGAGAATATAACAGGCATAAATACCTCATATTCTATTCCAGCATCTTCAAACCTGCGTAAGGCTTTTCTAGACAAATCGCTTCCTACAGCGTCAAATATGATCTTTACACTAACACCACGATTTGCCGCAGTAATTAAATGATCTATAAGTTCTGTACCTATGTGATCATCCTTAAAAATAAAATATTCTAGATGGATGTGATTCTGGGTATTTTTAATATCCTCAAATAAATGATCAAACTTACTGCGACCGTTGATAAGGACCTCTAGTTCATTGCCTAAGGTTAACGGTGCAGACTGATTATGGCGTAATAATTTCACCATTTTTAAGCGATCTTCTAGAAAGGTCTGTTCATACTTATCCAGATCATCATCACTTACACGCAACCGTTTATTCCAGTCCATGATTAACTGGTGAGCATTGAGATCTTTACGTGCAAAAATCTTAGACTTACGATATTCTAGACCAAAGAAGTAATAAATTCCCAAGCCTATAAAAGGTAAGGCTACTAAAAATAGTAAGGAAGATACTGTCTTACGTGGATTCTGATTACTACGTATTAAGAAAAAGGCAGCGGTAATAGCTACCACATAATTTGCAATGAGTAGGCATAAAAACCAGTTACGTCCTATCCATTCTACCATGCGCTAGTCATAATATCCTGCAAGAGGAATTTCAATATGATACAACTTTTTAGACTTGTTGTTCAGCTTGTTTTCTCTTAACCACGGATTATGAATCTTTAAAACCTTGTAGTTGATGTTGTTCGCTTTCGCGAAAGAGGCTAAATCATCAATTTCAAAGTCCACAGCTTTCTTTTCTGTAGGAACCTGATAGTAGTAAGAATCTGGTGCAACGTTAAAACCGAAGCTTTCTGGAGCTTTCAAAATTTCTTTTAATGCTAAAATTCTAAACATATATCTTCCCGTTTCTGGATTGAGTAATAGGTCGTAATAATCACTTACCTGCTGTCTGTCTAACTCTTTGTTGATTCCTGCGTTTCCCGCATTATAAGCTGCAGCCGCAAGCGTCCAGCTACCAAAACGGGCTTTACTTTGCTTTAAATATTTACAAGCGGCGCGAGTTGCTTTTTCTAGATGGTAACGTTCGTCCACGTTTTCATTAACCTCTAGACCTAGTTCACGACCGGTCACTTTCATAATTTGCCAGAATCCTGATGCACCAGCTGGTGATTTCACATTAGCTAGTCCACTTTCAATAACGGCTAGGTATTTAAAATCGTCTGGAATTCCTTCTTCTGCGAGAATAGGTTCTATGATAGGGAAAAACTTTTTTGACTTTTTAATAAGCATGATACCGTTAGACTGCCAGTAGGTATTTACTAGAAACTCACGGTCTGCGCGTTCTTTAATATCTGGTTGATGTAATGGTACATTTTCACCTGCAAAATCTAATGTCTGAGGTAATTTTAAGGAATATACACCGTAATCACCTACTCTAGAAGGTTCTTTTAAGGCAGGAGTTTCATTTGTAGATTTTTCTAATGGTCCACTATCCTGCTGCACAGCACTTACGCCTATGAGTAAAACGATTACAATTCCAGCGCCTAGCCATATCTTTTTCATAGAGAATTTCTTTTGCGTTAAATATAATGATAACCACAAGTCCTAGAAAGTTCTAAGACAAAATGATATCAGGTAACTTTTCATTAAACCATCTGAATCTATTAATGATCATGATATGAGTACCATTATCAACAACTGTGCAATTGTTGATATACTTTATAGGAAATACTGGATCTTTATCTCCATGAATGTGAATAATCCCATCTAAAGGTTCTTCTTGTTGCCAGTTCACAATAGTATCTAGTGCCCAGTCTAAATAACGTTTATCATTCATGGAAAGGTACTTCTGGTATAACTCAAGGCGTTTTGGAGCGATACCAAAGGAATATTTTAATAAACTTTCTAAACTCACGACAAGACCTGTGGGCAGTATTTTATGCATTCCTGTAGTTTTTGAAAATCGCATTCTTCTAGGAAATTCCTTGCTAGATTTCACACTAGAAATGATAATGAGCTTCTCTACTGCAATTTGTTTTGATATTTCTTGAACCACAATACCACCAAAAGAAACACCTACAAGAACGGGATTATGATGAGTGATTTGATCTAACAATCTAGCGCAATAGTTCTCTAAAGATTCTTTTTTCTCAGGAATAATCCAGTGCATGAGATGAACCTCAAACTGATCCTGAGGTAATTTGATGTTCTCAAATATTAATTCTGATGCTGCCAATCCTGGCATGAAATAAACTTGTTTCATTTTTTACCTAAAACATTCAACAAACTGGTTTTTAACGTTTTGTGTTCTCATAGCTAAGCATTTGTGAATTATCTTTGCAAGATAAGAGCAATTTTTATACTCGCATTAATCAGCCAAATATATTAATGTAAGGTCGTAAAATGACTAATGAGTTAAAAAGAATGAACATGGAAACTACAGAAACTACCCTACAATTAACTGACAATACTTTTTTACGTCAGTATGAAGCTCGTAAGGGCGATCTAGTTGCAAAAGTTGAATATTCTCAACAAGAACGCAAGATATTCTTAACTAAATATATCGTTCCAGAATCTCTAGAAGATGACAAAGAGTTTAGAAGTGAATTCTTAAGAGCCATTTTTCACAATATTAGAGAAGAAAAGAATATTAAAATGGTACCTACACATCCTAAAATTGCAGGATTTGTAAGACGTCACCGTTTAGAATTTAAAGAGATGCTTCCTGTAGGAATTAGCATTTAACACTACCCTATTATTTGTAAATCACGTTTAGTGATTTAGCCTTATCCACAGTTTTCTGGCGTCTTCCAGATCCTGTGGTGCGTCTATACCTATACTTAATTGACCTGTGAGAACCATTTTAATTTGCTTACCATGTTCTAGATAACGCAGGCATTCTACCTTTTCCTTAAGTTCTAATGGCGTAGGTTTTGAATTATAAAATTCTAATAGCGCATCCTTTCTAAAAGCATAAATTCCTATGTGTTTGTAGTAGGAAACGGTGACATCTTCATCCCTATTAAAAGGAATAGGACTACGAGAAAAATAAATAGCATTCAACTGTAAATCTGTAATCACCTTAACGTTATTAGGATTCTCAATTGCGTCTTTATCATTTATTTCGTGCATTAAAGACGCTAGCGCAATATCATTACTCCCATCACTTTGAAACACTTGTATCAATTTTTCTAGATCATTCTTATTAGTAAACGGCTCATCACCTTGTACATTTATGACGATGTCTGCATCTAGATGCTCCACAGCTTCTGCTATTCGATCACTACCACAATCGTGTTGTTTAGTACTCATAACGGCACTACCGTTATTTGTAACAATCTCATTATAAATAATATTACTATCTGTAGCAACTAATACTTCATCAAATAGTTGTGTTGCAACAGTTGCTTCATAAGTGCGTAGAATCACTGATTTACCGCATAAATCTTGCATCAATTTTCCAGGAAATCTAGAAGCTTCATAACGAGCTGGAATGACTGCGATGATTTTAAGACTCATGTTGTAAGGTTTTCTTTATTATTAAACTAATTGTTGAGGTGAAATTACGCTTTCGCGAAAGCGTAATCACATCAATCTACGGTCTTTTTCTTAAACAACCGTTTGTATAATTTCCTAATAGCAAGCAATATAAGAATTACAATAATTACTGCGACAAAAGGTGCGATGAGCGACAATAGACTTAAAATGCCACTAAAACCAGCCTCTGCGGTGCTAATTACTGGATTACCTAAACCACCAGTGGTTACCGTACTAGTTGCTCTGGCGGCTGTTGTTGTACTAGAAACGGCTGCAGCAGTTCCACCACCTGCGATTATAGCTAGTGTCCAGGTATAAACAGGATCTAAATCACCTACTACACTTACCATCACAGCAGTACCAGCAATTGCAGCCAGTGGTACGGTAATAGAATCTAATAAATTATCTACATACGGAATATAGTACGCAAGTAGTTCTACAAACGCGGCAACGCCTAAAACAACAACCGCGGTAAGACTTCCTGCCCATTGCCAGTCTGGATTAAGATCTATAAAACCAGTATAACCTGCGATACTAAGAAAAAGTAACGGCACAAACACACGGAAACCAGCACTAGCCGCCAGTCCTATTCCCAGACAGATGCTAAGGAATATATTCATATTTGAAGTGATAAAATCCATATTAACTTTCTATAAAATGATCATTTTTAAAACCTATGAGGTATAAATTAGTTTTTGCTCTGGTAACGGCGGTATATAACCATCTAAGGTAATCTTTTGACGGTCCATCTGGTAAGTACGGTTGCTCTACCATAACATTCTCCCATTGTCCACCTTGTGATTTATGACAGGTGATTGCATAAGAAAACTTCACTTGTAATGCATTAAAAAATGGGTTTGCCTTGATTTCTTTATACTGTTTCCACTTGGGTAATTTTAAGTAGTCCATACGTACTTCTTGGTACAATTTATTAGATTCTTCATAAGTTAAAGATGGAGATTCTGATGTCAATGTGTCTAATAATAAGACCGTTTCAAAGGGTTTCATATCTGGGTAATCTACCATGCGCACTTTAACTTCAGCAAATTTGAAGCCATAAATATTTTTAAAATTAAAGATCTCTAAAATCTCCACAATATCACCGTTAGCTATAAAACCAGCGGCGCTAGTGGGTTTTAACCAGTGATAATTATTTTTAACCACCATGAGGTAATCTCCTGCTGCGAGCTCGCTTTCGCGAAAAAGAATACGCGATCTAATTTGCTGGTTATAAAGATTTGCTCGTTTGTTAGATCGTACAATGATTGCGGTTTCCTCATGGCCATGTTCATCATATGCAGAAAGAATGGTATCCATAATTTCATGACCATCAATTAATCGTTGAATGTCTTTATAATGATCTACAGAAAATTTAAAATCAAATTCTAACTCTTCTATATGAGTTCTTATTTGGGTTGCATTCATTAAAATCCCAGAATCTTGCTCTTGTCGCTTTACTTCATCTAATTCTATGGTAATCACCTCTTTTAAGAATCGTTGTCCTAGTAAATCTGATTCTAGAGCTGGCGACACATCTAATTTAACAGGTGGCAACTGTGCAGTATCTCCTATAATTAAGAGTTTGCAATTCATGCCACTATAAACATATTCTACTAAATCATCTAATAAGGATCCTGTACCACCAAACATTTTATTTTCACTCACAATATCTGGAATCATTGAAGCTTCATCTACTATAAAAATGGCGTTCCTGGACTTATTAGCTTTTAATTTAAATTCAACATTTGATCCACTTCCCTGACCTTTAGGATAATAAATTTCTCTATGAATGGTACTAGCCGTACGACCAGAATAATTACTAATCACCTTTGCGGCTCTACCTGTAGGAGCTAGAAGAACTGCACTCTTTTTTACACGCCATAGACTTTTAACAATAGCACTAATAATGGTTGTTTTACCAGTACCTGCATATCCTTTTAATAAAAATATCTGATCCTTATCTTTATTTAATATGAAATCAGATAACTTATCTAGCGCTCTATCTTGTTGATTTGTAGGCGTAAAGGGAAAATCATGAAGTAAATGCTTATAGTAATCTGCTATGATCATTAGGATTGTTAGTAAACTTGAGGATAAACTTAACTCAAATTTGATATAACAGTATAGGTCAAGCAGAAAAATATTGTAGATTTGTTAGCTTTGATAACCATTCTAAGTTTTAATTGATAACATGATACAATTTATCCTTTCTATAGTTATAGGACTTATAGTTTTAATAGGTTTAGTTTTATTAATAAACAAGATACCTAAGAAATCTCAAATTTTTGTAAAACTACTATTGTTAGTGGTGATTGCTTTTTTTAGTTACAAATTATACGAGTCTATTGCAGCACCTGTAAAGTTTAATAACACAAAAGATGAGCGCTACAAAAAGGTAATAGCAAATTTGATTCAACTACGTGAGGCTCAAAACGCTCATAAACTCATTGTAGGAAGATATACTAACGATATCAATGCTCTTGCAAAGTTTGTAGACACGGCGCAACTTGCTATTACAGAACGTAGAGATAGCTCTGTCGTTGATCGTGAAAAGAACAGACGTTTTGGCCTTAATGCAGAAACTGGCGGATATTACAAAGAGATCACTATCACAGACACCTTAGGTTTTGAAAGTGTAAAATCCAAATTTGAAAATGTAGATGTTGCAAAATTACTGGACTATCCTATTGAAGGTGCTCCAGGGAAAATAAAACTAGAAACAGGTTTTGTTCAAGATGGTGATTTAAGTATTAGTGTTTTTGAAGCGGTAGCAAGTAAAAAAGATATTTTATGGGATCAACCAGAAAAACTACTTGAACAAGAACTTAAAGTTAAAGCCGTAGAAGCTATAGATGGTGAAGCCATCATAGTAGGTAGCCTTTATGAAGTAAGCACTAGTGGTAACTGGCCTAGGCAGTATGCAATTAACGAAGACAAATAAAGAACAAACTGGTAATTATAAATTGTCCGTCCTGATTCATCAGGATGGACTTTCTTTTTTGTGCTACAATGCAGTCCATATTATAGATCGTTGGGATTATTCTTTTAAATACGATTCTAATCCTACAGAGATTCTTGAGGAAATTCAAAAAGCATATCAGGATAATGAGAAGTTAAGAAAACTTGAGGTTGATCAGGTCACTTTAATTTATCATCATCCCATTTTTTCAGGAGTACCAGCTTCTCTCTTTGTAGAGGAACATGCATCTAATTATCTTAAATACAATAACAGATTACTAGAAACAGATGTTATAAGTTACGATGAAGCTATTAGTACCATAGACTATCAAACGGTTTATATAGCTTACAGCAATATCAATAACTTCTTTTTTGAAAAATATGGTGATTTTAACTTCTATCACTACACGTCACTAGCGTTAAACACGTGGCATAAAAAATATAATGATGTTCATAATGCAGTAATATTAGATGTAAAAGAATCGCATATGTATCTAAGTTTATTCAACAACGGTTCATTAATTCTTCATAATGTTTATCAACATGATGCCATTGAAGATATACTTTACTACACCTTATTTGCAAGTGAACACAATGGTTTACAACCAGATCAGATTAATTTATTCTTGTATCAAACTCAACCGTCTAAAGATCTTTACGATCTACTCTATACATACGTTAAAGAGGTAAATGTTGTAATAGGTGCTCCACAAATAATAGAACAAATACTATGCGTATAATATCAGGATCGCACAAAGGTCGTAGAATACAAGCTCCTAAAAGCTTACCAGTACGTCCTACTACAGATATGGCAAAAGAAGCGCTATTTAATATATTAAGGCATCGTAAACATATTCACGGCGCAAAGGTTTTAGAACTTTTTGCTGGTAGCGGTAATATGTCTTATGAATTTGCTAGTCGTGGTGCCGGATCTATACTAGCGGTAGATCAACATAAGCCTTGTACTGCTTTTATTAAAAAGACGGCTACCCAACTAGAGATGCCTATTGAAGTAATCGTTGCAGATGCATTCTCATTTCTTTCAAAACATCGCTCTAACTATGACATCATCTTTGCAGATCCACCTTATGGATTAGAACAAGATGAATTTCATAGCATAGCAAGCCTCGTTATGGAGAACCAATTGCTTAAACCGGATGGCTTATTCATTATGGAACACTCTAAGCATACAGATATGAGTGAACATAAAGATTTAGAAAGCTCACGTAGATACGGTGGTACGGTATTTAGTTTTTTTGAAAATCCTGATGAGGAAGAGGAATAATGAATAAAATCATTTATTTCATACTAGTGGTTTTAAGTATCACTTCTTGTTTAACTCAAAAAACAGATAAAGGATTGCAACTAGTAAGTCCTGATCCTAATGAAGTTGCAGTCATAAATAAAGAGTCTAATAGCTTTATAGATGGTATTTATCCGGCTACTTCAGATAGTACTACGATGCATTATAGACTAGAATATCAGCCCGATAAATCGTACTTCATAGACTATAAACCTGTCATAGTACCTAAAGATTTTAAATTCTTAAAACTAGATAAAGACGTAATGGATAGACCCGTTATCTCAATAGAATTATATGAATATGCTCATAAAATCTGGTACGATGCAACCGCAAAAGCTTATGAAAGTAGGGAACCACTTTTTGTTGTAATAAATAACAAAGTAATTATGGCACCTATGATCAATAGTCCTATTTCTGGTGGTAGGTTACAAATAAGTGGAAACCTGAATCGACAAGAAACGCAAAAGCTTATAGATGATATTAAGGAAAAATACGCATCACCGGTTAAGACTAAAGAATAGCATCTTAAGACATAAGATTAATATCTGCAATATTCTTTATTCTATTTCTTTCTAAAAAAGCATCAATAGTCTCAAAATGTTCAATGACTCTTTGTTCTTTAAACTCAAAAACCTTTTGAGAAAGACCGTGAAGAAAAGCTCTATCGTGAGATACTAGAATCATAGTACCATCGTAAGTAGATAAAGCTTCTTTAAGAACATCTTTTGACTTAATATCTAAATGATTCGTAGGTTCATCTAGTATTAATAAGTTTACGGGTTCTAGTAATAACTTAACCATTGCAAGTCTGGTTTTCTCGCCACCAGAAAGTACACTTACTTTTTTTTCTAGATCATCACCGCTAAACATAAAACGCCCTAGTATATTTTTAAGCTGTGTACGCACATCACCTTGTGCCACTTCATCTACCGTTTGCCAGATGGTTAAGTTGTCATCTAGTAAAGCTGCTTGATTTTGAGCAAAGTATCCCACTTTTACATTATGTCCTAATTCGCAAGTTCCTTCTACCTCAATTTCATTTAGAATCGCCTTAATCATTGTAGATTTCCCTTCACCATTACGACCTACAAATGAAACTTTTTCACCGCGTGCGATTGACATATTAGCATTTTCAAAAACGACTTTATCACCATACGATTTTGAAACCTCTTTTACCGTTACTGGATAATCTCCAGATCGTGGCGATGGTGGGAAACGTAATTTTAACGCACTGGTATCGACTTCATCAATTTCAATGATTTCTAGTTTTTCTAACATTCGCTCTCTTGACGATACCTGGTTTGTTTTAGAATAAGTTCCTTTAAATCGTTCTATAAACGCTTTGTTATCTGCAATAAATTTCTGTTGTTCTTGATAGGCCTTAATCTGATGTGAACGACGATCTGCTCGTAATTCTAGATAGTGTGAATAGTTTGCTTTGTAATCATAAATACGTCCCATAGTGACTTCTATGGTGCGATTAGTGATATTATCAATAAAAGCAACATCATGTGATATCACCATGACTGCATTTGCCTTATTTACTAAAAAATCTTCTAACCATATTACAGACTCTATATCAATATGATTTGTGGGCTCATCTAATAATATAAGATCTGGTTTTTGAAGTAAGATTTTTGCAAGCTCGATACGCATACGCCATCCACCACTAAACTCACTAGTTTGACGTCTAAAATCTGACTGTTTAAATCCTAATCCTTTCAGCGCCTTCTCTACCTCGGCATCATAATTTACATCTTCTAGCGCATAAAATTTTTCACCTAGTTCTGTAACTTTTTCAATGATGCCCATGTATTCAACACTTTCATAATCTGTACGTGTTGTGAGCGCTTCATTCAACTCGTCCATTTCCTTTTTCATGGAAAAGACGTGGGCAAAAGCTTTGGCAGTTTCTTCAAACACAGTACAATCATCCTCTGTAAGTAGATGTTGCGGTAAGTAAGCAATGACTGTATCTCCAGGAGTTCTCACATGACCTCGCGTTGCCTTTTGAGCTCCAGCAATGATCTTCATCATGGTGGATTTTCCAGCGCCGTTTTTACCCATTAAGGCAATTTTATCTGTAGGATTAATAACAAATGAAACATCGCTAAATAAGGTCGTTCCACTAAATTCTACAGCGATATTTTCTACAGTAATCATGAGGATGTTTTTGCTTGAGCAAAAATAGCCTTACATCACTTTAATTTTTACTATTTAGGATACTATTTCTTAAGAAGAAAATTAAACCTAAGATTACAACAGTGAATATCAAAAAAATAAAAATACTGTATAACGTGCCAGCCAATTCAGCATTTCCACTTGTCATCAAAAAAATGGCAACAAAGAGCACAATTAAAGCTGTTACCGCTATGTATGTTATAGTTTTTTTCATTTTAAAGTATTTTAGAATAAGCAAGCCATCATTAGTCCAGCAGCATAGGCTGGTCCTGCAACAAGTCGAGCCATATCACATCTTATATCTTGAGTACAAACGTCTTGTCCGCAAGAAAGACATGTTTTGTAATCATATTGGTGACAATTTTCCATTCTATCAAATCTGTGATTTTCTGAAGACTCCTCATCGTGGCAATCGCAAACACTCATTGTCGTATTGTCAAAAGCTCCACCTAAATCACCAATCATCCCACTATCTATGGGATTAGAAATCAAATCTTCCGCGAATTCTGCTGTAAATAAAAGTTCATTCGCGTTGTTGTAATAAGAGATATTATACTCATTTGAAATCTCTTTATAAGATTTTACAACGCCACCTATTACAAATGAACTAATAAAAGTATTTGACTCTACTGAAGATATTCTATATAAACGAATTGGTGTCCAGTTGTATTCAACAATGATAGCATCATTTAAGTTAAGTGATAAACCAAACGAGTTACTTGAATCTATAACTAATTGGTAGTTTTCGTCTTCTGATGTTAATGGTGTTGAGTTCATCTCCATAAATTCCTGGTTAGTACTTTTACCTTCTAACCCTACACTATTATCTTCATTAGAGGTTGAACAGGAAATAATTAACATTACTAAAAATAAACTAAAATAAACCTTGATAATTTTTTTTAGCAAAGAAACAGAATGTAGCCAAAATAAGAAAACAATTAACTTTAATTTAAAAAAGCAGGTCTATAAGCCGGATTCTGTCATCCCAATAAAGGGATTCCTTATCATTTATCTAGGATTGTAATTACTCACAACCTCAATCTGCCTACCCTTCAACATCGCACGGATCGCGCTCAAGCGTTGATTTACGCGACATTTCACCACATAGAGTTTACCTGGTTTCACTACAGCATTACCTGTACATACTTTCTGTTGCACTAGTCCTATTTCGCTTTCGCGAAAGCGAAAACAAAACGACGGCCGTTAACCGTTATGTTATCCTATGGTGTCCGGACTTTCCTCACCGTAAAAAACGGTGCGATAAGGCGACCTGCTGTTGCAAAATTACGTCAATTAAAAAGCAAAAATGTTGATAAATCAATAAAATAATACAAGAGCTTAAAGGAACTAAAAACAGTGGTTCTACTATCTTTGAATTAATGGAACCATTTATAGTATCTGCTAGAAAATACAGACCTGAGACTTTTGAAGATGTCGTGGGACAAGGCGCTATTACTAAAACGCTAGAAAATGCTATAGCCAGCAATCACCTAGCGCAGGCATTGCTATTTACGGGTCCGCGTGGTGTAGGTAAAACCACCTGCGCACGTATACTAGCAAAAAAGATCAACCAGCAAGATGGATTAACAGATCCTGATGAAGACTTTGCTTTTAATATTTTTGAACTGGATGCAGCTTCTAATAACTCTGTGGATGATATCCGTAGTTTAATTGATCAAGTACGCATACCACCACAAATAGGAAAGTTTAAGGTTTATATCATTGATGAGGTTCACATGCTATCGCAAGCGGCATTTAATGCTTTTCTTAAAACCCTAGAAGAACCGCCAGCACACGCGATTTTTATTCTCGCTACCACAGAAAAACATAAAATTATTCCTACGATTTTATCGCGCTGTCAGATTTTTGATTTTAAACGTATTTCTGTAAGTGATATGCGTGAACATTTAAAACGAATTGCAGGAATTGAAGGGATCACCGCAGATGATGAAGCCTTACACATCATCGCTCAAAAAGCAGATGGAGCGTTGAGAGACTCTTTATCTATATTTGATCGTGTGGTAAGTTTTTCTGGGAAAAACCTTACTGTACAAGCGGTTACAGAAAATTTAAATGTATTAGATCGTGAGACTTATTTTAAGATCACAGATTTAATTGTGCAACATAATATACCTCAGCTTTTAGTAGATTATGATGTCATCATGGCCAAAGGTTTTGACGGTCATCATTTTGTATCTGGTCTGGCATCTCATTTTAGAGATTTAATGGTATGTATGGATCAACGTACCATTCATTTGCTAGATGTCGCACAGCAAACTCAAGAACGTTATGCACAGCAAGCGCAGTCTGTCGATGGTAATTTCTTAAGAAAAGCCATTGAGCTTACTAATGATACCGATTTAAAGTATAGAACCAGTCGTAATCCTAGATTACTGGTAGAATTATGCCTCATGCAGCTAGCCTCCATCATGATCGATGGAGAAAAAAAAAATGATGTAGCATACATTATTCCAGCTGTTCAATTTCAAGCAGCTGAACCTAGTATTTCTGATTTACCATCACAAAAAGCTTCAATAACCCAACACCAGATCGTTCAAGATCCAGTGCCATCCACTCCAATCACACAAAACACAACCACGCAATCAACCGTTGTAGCCCAAGAAATTACTTCAAGTAATCAAATAGAGGAAAAGGTAACTCTCGCACCTAGCAGT
Organism: Nonlabens sp.; assembly: GCA_020630715.1. GTDB lineage: Bacteria > Bacteroidota > Bacteroidia > Flavobacteriales > Flavobacteriaceae > Nonlabens. The sequence goes on along the minus strand of JAHDIQ010000006.1, from coordinate 165,661 downwards.
GAACAATCTGAAAATCAAAATGCCGCATCAGTCGAAATTAAAGTAGCATCAACCCAAATCACAGCGCTTGCAATACCTGAAGATGTAACAATCACCTCTAAAGAAACAGACGCTAGCATAGATGAACAAGAGCGCCTTGCAGAACGTAGAATAGCGTTGATGGCAAAAAGTAAACAACAACAAGTAAGCCGTCTGTCTATAAAGGCTATTCAAACAAAAAAAGAGCACGTTGTAAAAACGCAACCAGAAGCACAGCATAAGGAAGAATTACCCGTTGAAGCATTTGATGAAGAGACTGCGCAAAAAGTATGGAGTGAATATGCATCACACTTGCGTAATAGTGGTCAGATGATTTTAGCATCTATTATGGATGCAGATCAACCAGTAGTTAAAAATCATACGCTACACTTGCGTTTTCCTAATCAGTCTATGAAGGAAGATTTAGAAAGAGAACAAGGCAATTTATTAGAACACTTGAGGCGTGAGCTCCATAACTATGAAATAGATATATCCATAGCAGTAGATAAAAGCGTACAGAAGAAGTATGTTTTTACAGAGAAAGAGAAATATGAAAAGCTAGTGGAAAAGAATCCCGCTGTAGATTTACTAAGAAGATCGTTTGATCTAGAACTTTAATAGACACCTATTTAATTATTTATCATAAAAAAAGCTACCTTAAAAAAGGTAGCTTTTTATTTATAATGTATTGTTTAGCAGTTGCTTAATTGAATATTCTATAAGCTACACCTACTTGAAAATATCTATTATTAGCTTCGCTTAGGTCTCCTAAACCTCTATCATAGATATTAGATAAACCAAATCCATAACGTACATCCACTGACCATGATGAATTAAGTCTATAACCTATACCAGCCACTGCCGCAAAGTCATAGTTGTAATAATCGTTGTTATCGTTTTGAGTTACATTTACACCAGCTTGTGGTCCAGCCATTACGTATAACTTTTCTCCTAAATTTAATTTAGCTAATAAAGTTAATTGCAACCAGTTTGTTTTTGCATCGATATCATCACCTGCATCAGTTCCTGAAAGTGGTGAAGCTACTGTATATTGTTCATTTACACCTAAAGCAGAAACACCTAGCTCTGGAGAGATAATAAATTTATCGCTCATATGAATGTCTGCAAAGAATGAACCGTGAAATCCTAAACGACTTTCTAAATCACCTAAGTCATCGCCAGCAAGATTAGAGTAGTTTAAACCGCCTCTAAAACCGTAAGAAACATCTCCAACATATTGAGCAAATGCAGATGTGCTTAAAAGAACTACTGAAAATAAAAGTAAATATTTTTTCATTGTAATATATAATTTTGCCAAATGTACGCGAATTGAGTTCTATCCTTGAGTAAAAAAATATAAAAAAATTAACATTATCGATGATCTGCATTAAATATGGATTTAATGATGCCATCTGCTAGTCCTATCTTAGGCACATAGATGTTCTTTGCTCTACTCCACTTCATAGCGCTTAGATAAATCCTGCAAGCTGGTATGATTACATCTGCTCTATCTTGATTAAGATTCAAATGATAGATACGTTCCTCATAGGTATATGATTGTAGTTTTTTGTAGTAGTCAGAAAGGTATAAATATGATATAGGTTTACCTGTTGACTTCTGACTTGATTTATAAATATTGTTGATATTACCACCAGATCCTATAACATCGATCTTATCGTAATCTCTTGTAACTTCTTTAATCCATTCTTCTGCCTCATTCCATAAAGCATAGCTTACCATATCGTTAAGAAGTCGCACAGTTCCTATTTTAAAAGACTTAGAAGTAATGGATTCACCATTTGCATAAAGTGTAAATTCAGTACTTCCACCACCTACATCTACATATAGGTAGACTTTGCGTTCATCTATAAAATTGTGTAAATCTGTCATCGCTATTACAGCGGCCTCATGATGACCATCTATAATTTCAATGTCTATACCCGTTTTTTCTTTAATTAAGGAAGCAACTTGTTTTCCATTTGAAGATTCTCGCATCGCACTTGTAGCATAAGCTTTATACTTTTCTACATTATGAACACCCATGATTAACTGATAAGAATGCATCGTATCAATCATACGTTGTAGATTATGTGCTCCTATCTCGCCTGTAGTAAACACATCCTGACCTAATCTAATAGGAACGCGCACTAGACTTGTTTTTTTAAAAACGGGTGCTTGATTATCAAAGGTATTTACCGTAGCTACCAAAAGTCTTATGGCATTAGACCCTATATCAATAGCGGCATATTTGTAACTTTTAAATCCCATTTAAATTAAAGTTGGTTTACATAATAAGTATAAGTTTCAAATTGAGATCTTATTACAGGCTGTCCATTACTAACATATTTATTTAATTGATCTGCACAAATTTCTCTTGCTTTCACATTATCGTTCCAGCATATCTCTAACGTGTCCAGTAATTCTTTCTTAATTTCTGGATCATAAATAGGACAGGCTATTTCTACACGATTATCTAAATTTCTTCCCATCATATCTGCACTAGAAATGTAAACCTCTGTATGACCATCATTACAAAATTCATAAACTCTAGGATGCTCCAAGTATTTATCTACCACACTAATTACAGTAATATTTTCACTCATTCCTTTCACTTTAGGAACAAGACAACAAATACCACGAACAATCAAATCTATCTTAACGCCAGCTCGCGATGCTTCATAAAACAAATCGATCATTTTAAAATCTGATAGACTGTTTAATTTCATTCGCACGTATCCAGTCTTACCAGCCTGTGCATTCACTATTTCACGCTTTATTTTACTTTCTATAGAATTCCTTAAATAATGCGGCGAAACTAAAAGATGCTTATATCTATAAATCTTATAATTCACCTCAAAGAAATCAAATACCTTGTCAACTTCTTTTAGTATTTTCTTATCTGCTGTGAATAAGGTATAATCTGTATAGATACGTGCCGTAGATTCATTAAAGTTACCGGTAGAAATAAAACCATAGCGTACTATTTTACCTTTTTCTTCTCTATGAATCACACATGCTTTACAATGTACTTTTAAACCTTGCACACCAAAGATTAGTTGAACGCCTTCTTCTTGCATCAATTCTGCATAATTGATGTTTGCTTGTTCGTCAAACCTAGCTTGTAACTCAATAGAAACAGTAACTTCTTTTCCATTCTTTGCAGCATTGATTAACGACGCAGCTATTTGAGAAACTTCAGCAAGTCTGTAAATGGTGATTTTAACTGCTCGTACTTGAGGATCTAAGGCTGCTTCTTGTAAAAACTTTATCGTAGTAGAAAAAGTATGATAAGGCGCATACTGCAGGATATCCTTCTCGCGGATTCTTTGAAGTAAACTTCCTTTAAAATTGACATTTTTAACCGGTAAAGGAACTACTTTAGGATACAATAAATCTTCTCTTCCTAGCGATGGGAATTTTAAATAATCCCTACGGTTATGATAACGGCCACCAGGAATGACAGAGTCACTATCATCTATTTTTAATTTTTCTAAAAATATCGCTAGTGTGTCTGTATGAATGGTTTTATCATATACAAATCGTACCGGATCTCCATCTTTACGATCTTTAACACTACGGCTTATTTTTTCGATTAAACTTTTCTTAAGATCAATATCGATGTCTAATTCTGCATCTAGCGTTACTTTAATCATATGTGCTTCTATATGATCATAGTCAAAAATGTTGAAGATATAGTGCAGTCGATCTCTTATTAAATCATCTAGTAAAATGATGTATTGCTTTCCATCATCTAGTGACGGTAATACTACAAAACGATCTAGCGATCTAGGAATCTCAATTAATGCGTATTTAATATTATGTTGATCTTTTAATTGCATACGCACCGCTAGATATCCTAAACCATCTTGCAATGAAGGAAACTCGGTCTGATCATTGATCATTATTGTAGCAAGTAATGGACTAACCACAGTATTAAAATAAGACCTGATAAAACTCTCGTGTTCTGGCAGGATCTCATTTTCATTCACAATGACGATTCCTTCTTGATTAAGTTCATCTTCTAATTCATTCAGGATCTTAAAACTTTGCGCCTGATCTATGATTACAGCTTCTGTAATTTTATCTAGAAGATCTTTTGCAGCAATTCCTCCTAGAGATTTAGTAGCATTTTTACCAGCAAGAAAAATACGTTGTATCGTTGCATAACGTACTCTAAAGAACTCGTCCAGATTATTGCTAAAGATTCCTAAGAATCGTAGACGTTCAATAAGTGGTACCGATTTATCTGCTGCTTCCTGCAACACACGATGGTTAAATCGTAACCAGCTTAATTCTCTATTAAAATATTTAGGTGTCATTTAAGGTCTTTTGGGAATAAATTAAAAACGGTTTCTCCTGTGGTAATTTCTGTCCATTTAGTAGTGTCAAATTCTATGATCACCACACCGGTAGTAGGTACATTATCAAACCTAGTGGAACCTGCAAAATTTACAAAATCTGTAATACCGTGATTATGACTCACAATGGCTAAGGTTTCAATAGTATCATCACATTGTGAAACTACAGATCGTAATTCACTAGCATCAAAGGTATATAGAGAACGATTTATACGTAAGAGCTCCAGACTGTAATCCCATTTCTCAGTAATTAAAGTTGCTGTTTGTAATGCACGCGCTGCACTACTGGACCATACAGCATCTGGTTTAAAAGCTGTGCCTTTTAAATGATCACCTATAAGGTGTGCATCATCTATACCACGTTGTAATAAAACGCGGTCATGATCACGCACATTGAGTTCCCATGTGGATTTTCCATGGCGTATGACAATTAAGCGCTTCATTATGGTGCGAGTCTTTTATGATTCCATGATGAACCATCAGATTTGTAAAGAATACGATCATGCAATCGATTAGGTCTACCTTGCCAAAATTCAAAACTCACAGGCATCACCTCATAACCACCCCAAAAATCTGGTAACGGCACTTCCATTCCATCAAATTTTTCAGTAAAATGTTTTAAATTTTCATCCAGCGCCTCTCTACCACTAACTTCTGTACTTTGATGACTAGCCCATGCTCCTATCTGGCTACCTCTAGGTCTGGTTCGATAATAAGTTTCTGATTGTTCACGCGATACTTTTTGTACCGTACCTTTAATTGTAATCTGACGTTCTAATGCTGGCCAGAAAAAGTGTAAAGAAACCTTTTCATTTGCTTCCATACTCTTTCCTTTTTCAGACGCATAGTTAGTGTAAAAAACAAACTTACCGTCCACAATTTCTTTTAATAAGACGATCCTAGTTTTAGGAAATCCATCTAATCCTATGGTAGATAATCCCATCGCATTGACTTCATCCACACTAGTATGTTCTTGTGCGTTTTCAAACCACTGATGGAACAACTCATAAGGATCATCGCCTATTTGTGATTCAATAAGCGCGTCCTTTTCATAGGTTTTACGCAAGTGATGTAACTCTCTTTGCATGTGCTACTAGTTTTCCTGCAATTTACGATATGATCCTGATTTTTTGCTTTAAGATAATGGTAAATATGGTTTGAGGTTGATGTGGATCACGCTTTCGCGAAAGCGAAATTCTTACAACAATCATCTAATCATTACAACAGCAGTTTCTACTATCTTTATTGCTGGAATAAAATAGATTCATTGAAGCAGTTTCCTGAAAAAACCAGATTTAAATTCTCGTGGCGTAAGTACCAGCAACGTGTTCTCGATGAGTTAGAAATGCACTTGACTGATGAGCATTTGCACGTCATCGCGCCTCCAGGATCTGGGAAAACAGTACTAGGATTAGAGGTAGCGTTGCGTCTTAACCAGCCTACCTTAATTTTTGCACCTACGATTGCAATAATAAATCAATGGATCAATCGATTTTGCGAGTTGTTTCTAGATGAATTAATCACGCCAGACTGGATTTCTACAAGTTTAAAAGATCCTCAATTTCTTACGGTGGTCACTTACCAAAGCCTTTATTCTTTAAAAGTACAAGCAGATGCTCGTGATAAACCACAAGAGCTTAAATCATGGCAACAACTACTTAATTATGGATTTAAAACCATAGTAGTAGATGAAGCGCATCATCTTAAAAATGCCTGGTGGACGGTTTTAAATGAGCTTAAAGAACATATTAAACCACAAATTGTAGGTCTTACAGCGACACCACCATACGATGTCACTTATGCAGAATGGAATCGATACCTAAGTTTAAACGGTCCTGTGGATACAGAAATCAGCGTTCCTGAACTGATCAAAGAAAAGAACTTGTGTCCTCATCAAGATCATGTTTTCTTATCGATGCCTACACTCAAAGAACGAGAGAGCATTTATAAATTTAGAGATCGTGTTACGAGTCTTTTAAAAGACGTTGTTAAAGAAGATGAGCTACAACTTGCCATAAGCTCTCATTATATTTTTAAGCATCCAGAGCATCACATAGACTGGATTTATGAAAACTTAAAAGTCTATAGTGCGATGTTAATCTATGCTCATGCTTGTGAAATAACTATTGACAATAAACATCTTGATATCATAGGTGACGTAAATTTTAAAATCCCTGCATTAACTCTAGAATGGTTAGAAATCCTACTCACCTATTATCTATTTGATAGAAAAGATCTGTATTTAGCTTACTTTAAATATCATAAAGAAGAATTCATCAAGCGATTGAAGCGTATAGGCGCCGTAGAACATCGATCGATAAATCTAATTTATAATAGGAAAATCAATCAGCGATTAACTTCTAGCATTTCAAAGCTAGAGAGTATTCACCAGATTGTCACCTCAGAATATAAAGAGTTAGGTTCTAATTTACGTATGGTGATTCTAACAGATTATATACGTAAAGAATATCTAATCTCACAGCCAGAAAACACACTTGCGCTAGATAAAATAGGTGTAATCTCTATTTTTGAATCGTTGCGTAGATCACATGATCGCAGTTCTAAAAAAGCAGTCCTCACTGGATCTATTATAATTTTACCTGTAAGCAGTTTAAAACGTTTAGATGAATTAGTTACCTTAAATAGTATCGCTCCTGTTTCTAGACAACTTCTCACCTATGATGATGACTTTGCCTTATTAAAACCGCAGGACAGTAATCGTTCTCATCTTGTAGAATTAGTTACCCAACTGTTTCAGGAAGGCGTGGTTGAAATAATTATAGGTACAAAATCTCTATTAGGAGAAGGATGGGATGCACCAGCGATTAACTCGTTGATTTTAGCAAGTTTTGTAGGATCATTTGTATCTTCTAATCAAATGCGCGGTAGAGCTATTCGTGTTCAACCCGATAAGCTAGACAAAACCAGTAACATCTGGCATCTAGCCTGTGTAGATCCTAGCGTTACAAATGGTGGTAGCGATATTCATTTATTACAGCGACGATTTAAAACCTATGTAGGAATTTGTAATACCGGCGAGCCTAAAATTACAAATGGAATCCAACGCATAGGAGTACCTAATTTTTCCAGTGAACAGCCGCATAAAGAAATCATTACCTCTTATAATGAAAGGTCCATTGAAATAGCTTCTAGAAGGAAAGAATTACTAGAACGATGGAATGAAGCCATAAAGAAAGGCATTCGCCTCGTAGAAGAAATAAAAATACCATACAAATCTGACCAAAATTACACTAGTGTAAAATCATTGTATTACCAGCGTACCTTAAAATATTTAGGTTCTATGACTATAGCTGCTGTTATGAGTTTTGGTCTGGAATCTATCCTCCAGTTGCTCAAATCTCTAGTTACCATAAGAACGGTTAAAGAAGTGGTCGTCTTTATAGGATATACATTAGTTACAGCAGCAATAGCTTTTGGTGCTCTAGCGTGGCGCAATTTCAGAATCTATATTAAGTTTAGAGATATTTCAAAAGATGTTGAAAAAATCGCTCATGTCATCGTTAATGGCTTAATCAAAACAGGAGCTATAAAAACACATAAAAGTAACTTATTTATCATATCATCAATAGAAAGTGACGGCTCTATTTTTTGTAGAATGGATGGTGGTACAAACTATGAAAAATCTGTTTTTGTAAAGTCACTTCAAGAATGCATAGATTTAGTGGATAATCCTAAATACATTATTGTACGTAAAAGTAAACTGCTAAACCTTTTTTCTCAACGTGATTACCACAGCGTTCCTGACCTCATAGGAAAACGCAAAGAACATGTAGTTTTTTATAAAGAAAAATGGCTAGAGCTTGTAGGCGATTGTGACCTCATTTTTACACGCAATATAAAAGGTAGAAAACTACTTTTAAAAGCGCGTATTCAATCTCTTGCAGCTTCATTATCAGAACAAACAGAACGCATCAATGAATGGAAATAGGCAATTTGTTATAAATTGAAGGTGGAATCTATCGATCTTTGAAAGATCCTGTGCAATTGTTAGTATCTCGCTTTCGCGAAAGCGTAATAACCACCACAAACTACCTTAAAAAGAAATTGCTCATTATCATAAACTAATGTAACTTTACTTTATGACAGAAGTTGCTGTAAAGGAAGAGAATAAACGCATAGCGCAAGGTTATAAAGACCTTTTAAAAATAAGCTATCAGACGCTTACTGATGAGGATAAAAAACTAATCCGTAAAGCATTTGATATTGCTGTAGAAGCGCATGCACCACAACGACGCAAAAGTGGCGAGGCATATATCTTCCATCCTATTGCAGTGGCAAAAATCGTTGCAAAACAAATAGGGCTAGATGCTAGTGCTATTGCGGCAGCATTACTTCATGATGTTGTAGAAGATACAGAATACACGCTGGCAGATATTGAACGCTTGTTTGGTGAAACCATTGCCCGTATCGTAGATGGTTTAACTAAAATCGCGCACCTTAAAAAAGATGCAGACGTTTCACAACAGGCAGAGAATTTTAGAAAAATGTTGCTCACGCTCAATGAAGACGTACGTGTGATCATCATTAAAATAGCAGATCGTTTGCACAATATGCAAACTATGGATTCCATGCCTGATTATAAACAGGTGAAAATTGCTAGTGAGACTTTATACATTTATGCTCCTATCGCACATCGATTAGGATTGTACAACATTAAAACAGAACTGGAGGATTTAGGACTTAAATACACAGAACCAGAAGTGTTTAATGACATTAAAAAATCCATTAAAGAAAGTAAGGAAGAACAAGATCAATTTATTAAAGACTTTTCAGGAATTATAGATGATTCCTTAAAAAAAGAAGGACTAGAATACGACATTAAAGGAAGACCTAAATCTGTTTTCTCTATCCGTAGAAAGATGTTAAAGCAGAATGTTTCTTTTGACGAGGTGTATGACAAATTTGCGGTACGTATTGTATATCGTAGTGATAGAGCAAATGAGAAATTTCTGGCTTGGAAAATCTACTCCATCGTGACAGATCATTTTAGACCTAATCCCGTACGATTGCGAGACTGGATCAGTTCACCTAAAAGTACTGGTTATGAAGCATTACACATTACCGTAATGGGTCCAGACGGCAAATGGGTAGAAGTTCAAATACGATCTGAACGCATGCATGAAATTGCCGAAAAAGGTTATGCAGCTCATTTTAAATATAAACAAGGTGATACAAAAGAAGATGGTTTAGAAGTATGGCTTAATCGCCTGCAGGATGCTCTAGAAAACCCAGATTTAAATGCAGTAGACTTTGTAGAACAGTTCAAACTTAATCTTTACAGTAAAGAGATTTTTGTATTTACACCTAAAGGAGAATTAAAGTCATTACCTAAAGGCGCGACGCCGTTAGATTTTGCCTTTAGTATTCATACAGAAGTAGGTTTAAAAACTCGCGGTGCTAGAGTTAATGGTAAACTAGTTCCTTTATCTCATGAATTGAATAGTGGTGATCAGGTAGATGTAATTACATCTGAGAACCAGAAACCTACTAAAAACTGGCTGGATTATGCGACCACTGCTCGTGCGAGGCAAAAGATTAAGTCTGCGCTGCGTGATGATCAAAAAGAAATTGCGCTAGAAGGAAAGGCGATATTAGTTAGAAAGTTACGTTCACAAAAAATCACGCTGGATGAAAAAGTAGTGAACCAGTTAGTAAACTTTTTTAAACTTAAAACCAGTCATGATCTATTTTATCGTGTAGGTAACGGTACGATTGAAAATAAGGATATTAAAGAGTTTGCAAATAGTCGTAGTAACGTACTCTACTCTTTTATTAAAAATAAAATACGTAAGCCTAAAGAGAATCCTGATTTACATAAAGAAGAAATCATACAGAACTATGATTCTCTTGTTTTTGGAAAAGAAATGCAACAGCTGGATTATTCCTTTTCAAAATGCTGTAGTCCTGTGCCAGGTGATTCAGTTTTTGGGTTTGTGACGGTAAATGAAGGCATTAAAGTGCACAAACATAACTGCCCTAACGCGATAAGTTTACAAAGTAAGTTTGCTTACAGAATTATGTCTGCAAAGTGGATTGATTCTTCACAGCAGGAATATAAAGCAGACATTACACTTACTGGAATAGATCGTATAGGATTAGTACAAGAAGTAACACGTGTTATTTCAGAAAATATGCATGTAAATATTAAAAACATAAGTTTTACGAGTAACGATGGTATTTTTAAAGGAAATATTCAGGTTGCAGTAAAAAATAAAAATTTGCTCACTAAACTGATGCAAAATTTGAACAAATTAAACGGTATCGATAAGGTGACCAGAATATAAATTTTATGAGCGAAATTGTTAATAACTTAGAACGTGAACAGGAGATTGTAAAGAATGTTTTTACTCAATTTCTTAATGATAATAAGCATCGTAAAACACCAGAACGATATGCTATTCTAGCCGAGATTTATGCCAGCGGTGAACACTTTGACATTGAGTCATTGTACATGAAAATGAAAGAGCAAAACTACCGTGTAAGTCGCGCCACGCTTTACAATACGATAGAATTACTAATGTCTAGCGGACTGGTAAGAAGACATCAATTTGGTCAGAATCAAAGCCATTATGAAAAATCATTTTTTGATAAACAACACGACCATTTAATCTTAAACGATACGGGCGAGGTCATTGAATTTTGTGACCCAAGAATTGAGTCAATAAAAAAGACAATTGAAGAGGTTTTTGATGTAAAAATAACCAACCATTCTTTATATTTTTACGGTGTTAAAAACACAACCGAAAACTAACTTACACATGGCAGTTGATTTATTGTTAGGCCTACAATGGGGCGATGAAGGAAAAGGCAAAATCGTGGACGTTCTCACGTCTAATTATGATATCATCGCTAGATTTCAAGGTGGTCCTAATGCTGGCCACACACTGGAATTTGACGGTATAAAACACGTTCTAAGAACGATACCATCAGGAATATTTCATGAAAGTGCAATTAATCTAGTAGGTAATGGTGTTGTGATTGATCCAGTTGTTTTTGTACAAGAATTAGATGGTCTGGATCAATTCAATATAGATTACAAGAAAAAATTAGTGCTTTCGAGAAAAGCGCATATTATACTGCCTACGCATCGCTTATTAGATGCTGCATCTGAAACTGCAAAAGGAAAAGCAAAAATAGGTTCTACGCTTAAAGGTATAGGACCTACTTATATGGATAAAACCGGTAGAAACGGAATACGTATAGGTGACCTAGAATTAGATAACTGGAAGGAAAAATACAGAGCTCTTGCAAACAAGCATGAAGCGTTGATAGGATTCCATGATGTAAAGATTCAATATGACCTTAAAGAATTAGAAGATGAATTCTTTACGGCAGTTGACCGATTAAAAGAACTCACTTTTATAGATTCAGAAGCGTATTTACATGATGCTATGGATGCAGGAAAATCCATCCTTGCAGAAGGTGCTCAAGGATCTTTACTAGATATTGATTTTGGGACTTATCCATATGTAACCTCTAGTAATACTACCGCGGCTGGTGCCTGCACAGGTCTAGGAGTTGCTCCTAATCAAATAGGAGAAGTTTTTGGGATCTTTAAGGCCTATACCACTCGTGTAGGAAGTGGACCATTCCCTACAGAATTATTTGACGATACTGGAGCAGAAATGGCAAAAGTAGGTCATGAATTTGGTGCGGTAACAGGTAGACCTAGACGTTGTGGATGGTTAGATCTCGTAGCCTTAAAATACACCTGTCGTGTTAATGGTGTTACTCAGTTAATGATGATGAAAGGTGATGTACTATCTGGATTTGACAAACTAGAAGTATGTACTGCTTATAAATATAAAGGTGAAACCATCACTCATTTACCATTCAATATTGAGCCAGAGAACGTCACTCCTATTTACACAAAATTTGATTGCTGGAAAGAAGATCTTACTCAAATGTCAGATCCATCACAATTTCCTAAAGAATTAAATGAATACATCGATTTCTTAGAGAAAGAATTACAAATCCCAATTAAGATTGTAAGTGTAGGACCTGATCGTACTCAGACGATACATAGGTAGTGTGATTATAAGGTTTTGACCGTTATGATGTCGTGCATTTTTAATGTATGCTGTTTTATCGTGTCTTTTGATTCACTGGATTAAGCTTTCTAATTAATGAAGTGCATCACCCATTGCAGTCAGGATCTAAAATTAATCAAATACACTTCTAACCTGCTTGGGCAAAAAATACCTTATTACGGTTTTAAATACGCTTAAGTATTTGCTTTTAGGCGGTTAAGGTTTAAACCGTATATAATTCATTGCTAGTTATAGCTTACTTACGAAAGTCTGCGAGGACTTTCTATCTGTGATTTATTTGCTAAATTAGGTGCTTAAACCACGCAACAAACCATATACAAACACGTTACCTACTATTAGATGAAATCCGTAATAAAACTAACATTAGGACTAATCTTAACATTTAGTTGTTCGAAAAAAAAATACAACTGAATCTGAAATTATTGCGAAAAAAATTGAATACGGAATTATAATATCTGAATACCTTGAATCTGAAAAGTATGAGCCAACAGTTATTTTCAATAATCCATACTACAATAATAAATAGTCTTCTATCAGACTTTTAGAAAACGAAATTAGCTGGTCTGAAAAAGATAATGCGCTTGAAATTATCATTAACGGTAATAAGATAAACACGTCTAAAAAAGTTACTTTAAATAATAATTGGAGAAATAATGTCGATAGTGTAAATTTTGCCAATAACGTAAGGCAAATTAAACTTTACGAATCCGAACTAATACTTGGCTTTGTTCTTACCAACGAGCCTTGTACAGGACTTGGATGTAGCGCAAACTATCAACTCATTTATGATTTGAAAACCAAAAAGGAAAGTTACTTTGGTCGCTTTAGTACTGGATTTGAATTCGAATTATACGATTTTAATCAAGATTCAAAAATTGATTTTTTAAGTAAGACTTTCTATGGCAGAAACGAACAAATGATTGATACAACAGAGTTCATATTGTACAGTCAAACCAAAAAAGGAAACTTTCAAGAATTTAAAACGGAAAAACAAAAACGATTTAGTTTTAAGCATATTTATCCTCAAGTTTATCCAGAGAGAAATAAAGATTCGATACTTGAGGAATTTGAAGAAAATTGCATTGAAAAAATATTGAATTGAAAAATAACGGTAGGTAACAAAGAACTGAGGTAAAAAACAACAATTTCTTTCATTAATTTGAGACACTATTATTCTAGGCTCATAGATTCATTTGTTTGATTCTGGAGCCTTTTTTGTTTCTATTTCACACTATTTATTTAGGCAATACTGAAACGTAAGTTTCATCATACGGCCTACCTGATTTTGCTATAGCAAAACATTGTTTCAAAAGCTTGTTTGTTACAGCTATTAAGGCTCCTTTTTTACTCTTTCCTTTATTGATAATCCGTTTTCTCCTTTTTCTAGCGTATATTTAAATTAAGATTAGGCTTGTGTTAATCCGAAAAGTTATCGCTTATTTTCAGCACTACTTTTCATATACGTAGTCGTTACCCAACATATAAGTAAACCGTTAATATTTTGCTTTTTAGTTGACAATTCATTAAATTTATATAATTTTGTCAACTAACAAACGTGAATGATGGAAAACTTAGTCGCTAATCGTATTAAAAATGCAAGAATACTTAAATGCTTGTCTCAACAAAATGTTGCGGACGAGTTAGGTGTTTCAAAGCAAATGGTAAGCAAATATGAAAATGGTGAAGCCATACCTACTAGTTCAAAATTTCTAAAATTATCAAAATTATTCGGATTGAAAATCGACTATTTCTTTAGTTCTTTTCAAGTTGAACTAGGCGAAATAAATTTTCGAAAAAAATCTAGTTTTTCAATAAAAAAACAAAACTCTTTAAAAGAACAAATCAAAATTAATTTAGAAAATTATCTTTGGTTAGAAGACACTCTTTCTATTGACTATAGCTTTAAAAACGCAATAGAAAATATTAACATTAATAAATTAAAAGACGTAGAAAGAGCGGTACTGGAGTTAAGAACTGGATGGAATATTGGAATTGACCCAATACATAATATTATACAGCTATTAGAAGATAAAGAGATTAAAGTTATTGAGTTATATGACGTAGATGAAAAGTTTGATGGTTTAGCCACCTATGTTAATGGCAAATATCCAGTAATTGTTGTTAACGGAAATTTCCCTGTTGAGCGAAAGAGGTTTACTTTACTTCATGAACTAGGACATTTACTACTCAATCTTCCTAATTGTGAAACCAAAAAAGAAGAACAATTTTGTAACAAATTTGCAGCTGAATTTCTCTTCCCTAGAGAAATTGTTGTTAAAGAATTCGGCGGAAAAAGAAACCACATTACTCTTGCTGAATTAATCACCACTCAAAAAAAATACGGAATAAGTATTCCAGCAATTGTATATAGATTAGTTGATTCTGGAATTTTGAGTAAACAACGACATACCGATTTTTATAAAAAAACTAGGTTTAATTCTTCTTTAAATAGAGAAGTAAACGCATCACGTTTTGAAACCCCTGAAAAATCTTCTCGATTTGAACAATTAGTTTACAGAGCCTTATCGCAAGAAAACATTTCAATAAGTAAAGCATCTTCACTATTAAATAAGAATATTGAGAATGTTAAGGAAAGTTCTTTAATATAGTTTTAGCATTATGAAAATTGTTATTAATGATGCTAATATCTTAATCGACTTAGTAAAACTAGAACTTATAGATGCTTTTTCTAAGCTACATTTTGATTTACATACTACAGACTTTGTTCTTGATGAATTAAATGATGAGCAGAAAACACCAATTGTAAATTTAAACAATGGAAAAAAACTTACGGTAATAGAAACTACAGAAACATTAGATTTTCAAGGTATAACTACAATCTTGGAAAAAAGTACAGGACTAAGTTTTGAAGATTGTTCTGTTTGGTATTACAGTAAGAAAATGTCAGGAATTCTTTTAACTGGTGACGGAAAATTAAGAAAACAAGCCAGTAAAGACAACATTGATGTTCATGGAATAATTTATCTTTTTGATGCACTTTTAAATCAAAATCTGATAAATTTTCAAGAAGCAATTGAAAAAATCAAACAATTAATGCTATTAAATAATAGGCTTCCAAAAAAAGAAATAAATAAAAGGATTGAACTTTGGAATGAAGAGAAACACGTTGGCTAACAAAGAACTGAGGTAAAAAACAACAATTTCTTTCATTAATTTGAGACACTATTATTCAAGACTAGTTGACATAAAACCATAAATCATGTAAGTTAAATTACATTGAGCTTGAAATTCTAGAAAAATCTACCAGTAACAAACCGATAGTCTCTTTCATCTAAAAATACTTTAATATCAGTATTCTTAACTGGAATATCTTTTATCCGTATACTCTTATAATTCAATGCGTGAATCGATATCGTCATCTTTTTTGATAAATCAGCTCTACTCAACTCGATTACAAATCTTCCGCGTTCATCGATCAACACTTCTGAAATTAGCGAATCATCACTAAAAATATTAATGCTAAAATCTTTGAGACTATGCCAACCTAAGAATTTTTTGACTTTTACTTTTCCTTGAATAATAATAGACTGGCTTTCTATATCACTTTGTTCAATTACATAAGAATCCGCTTTTGTGGATTCCTGACCATACAATGGATTGAAAAATAAACCACCAAATAATATACTTGCTATACCAAGTTTTCTCCATCCTAGATAAGTGGATTCTTTTGAATTAGAAAGTTGATTAGCTTCTATGAAAACGCATTTTGGACTTTCTTGAGATTGAAACCAGTCTTTGATCTCAGATTTTGATTTGGTCCTTAAATCATGAACCTGTTCATCACAAAGTTCACAAATCTTACAGTTTGAATTTTCAATTGCACTCATATTTGACCACCTTTTGTGACAAGGTTTAGGAATCAAATATGTTGGAGTTTCACTCATTGAAATGACTTTACAAATCCTGCGCACTTGCAATCAACTCTGCGATGTCAAGGACTTCTACTGTACCTTCTTTTTCTGCGGCTTTGATACCATCACTCATCATGGTATTGCAAAATGGACAAGCCGCCGCAATGATGTCTGGTTGTGTTTCTAGCGCTTCATCGGTACGTTCTATATTGATGTCTTTATTTCCAGGTTCTGGCTCTTTAAACATTTGTGCGCCACCAGCGCCACAACATAATCCATTACGCTTGTTACGCTTCATTTCTAGTAATGCAGCGTCTAATTTTTCTATAAGCTCTCGTGGCGCTTCATAAATATCATTTGCACGTCCTAGATAACACGGATCGTGATAGGTAATGCGTTTCCCTTTAAACTTGCCACCTTCAATGGTAAGTTTACCGCTAGCGATCAGGTCTTTTAAAAATGAGGTGTGGTGAACCACTTCATAATTTCCACCTAGTTCTGGATATTCATTTTTTAAGGTATTAAAACAGTGCGGACAGGTAGTCACAATGCGTTTGATCCCATAGCCATTCAATACCTCAATATTCATCATGGCTTGCATCTGGAATAGGAACTCATTACCAGCACGTTTTGCAGGATCACCGGTGCAGCTTTCTTCTGCTCCTAGAACGGCATAATCCACGCCTGCTTTGTGTAATAATTTCACAAAAGCTTTGGTGATTTTCTTTGATCTATCGTCAAAACTTCCACTACATCCTACCCAAAACAATACTTCTGGCACTTTATCCTGTGCGATATACTCGGCTGCTGTAGGTACTTTTATGGCTTCACTCATGATGTTATGTTGTTGAAATTACGCTTTCGCGAAAGCGGAATCAATTCTACTCTTTTACTTTTTAAATACTTCTATGGTCACTTCTTCTTCTACCAGATGGGTGAACTTTCCCTTATACCTAGTAGCGCGTACCATGTGATTATCGATCCAGTGGTAATTTCCACCACGTGGTTTACCCATCAATAAACTATGGTATTTGAATCCGTGTTGCTTCAACCAGTTTTCGGTCACTTCACGATGCTCTTCTGTCCTACTGGTGAAAAAACAAATCACGTGTCCTTCATCATACCATTCATTCAGTGTTTTTAAAGCATCTGGAAATGGTAAACAGGTTGCCATGCGTTCTGGTTCTTCATTAGGGACATCATCTGTAATGGTGCCGTCAATGTCAATCAGGTAATTCTTAACTCCATCTGGTAGTACAGGACTGGCTAGACTGCCGTCCTCATTTTTTGCTTCTAGATATGGATTCTCGTTTTTCATTTATAATTCGTTTGCCCAGTTTAAACGGTCTTGCTGGTTGTAAGGCCATGGCGCACCGTTGTTTTCTATGTTAGTTAATGCGTTATTTAAGTCTGTAGGTGCTGCACTGTTTTCTAACACCAGGTAACGGCGCATTTCCATAATGATACTTAACGGATCGATTCCTATAGGACAGGCTTCTACACAGGCATTACAGCTAGTACATGCCCATAATTCTTCTGTCGTGATATAATCGTTTAAAAGTGATTTTCCATCATCTTTCCACTCACCTTCTTTATTGATCACTTTTCCTACGTCTTCTAAACGATCACGTGTATCCATCATGATCTTACGCGGACTCAATTTTTTACCGGTAATATTTGCGGGACATTCACTAGTACAACGTCCGCATTCTGTACAGGTGTATGCGTTTAAGAGTTGGACTTTATTCAGGTCAAATATATCCTTTGCTCCTAGTGTTGCTGGTTCTTCATTTGCCATACTAGGATCTGGTGTGGCAAATGGATCTGCATCTGGATCCATCATGAGCTTCACCTCTGCCATTACGGCTTCCATATTTGTAAACTGACCGTTAGGTGTCAATTTTGCAAAATACACATTAGGGAATGCTAGTAAAATATGTAAATGCTTAGACCAGTATAAGTAGTTTAAGAAGATTAAAATCCCTACGATATGTAACCACCATGCGGCGCGTTCTACGATGACTAGACTACCATCTGCCATTCCATCAAATAACGGAACTAAAAATTGTGATACTGGAAAAGATCCAAAAATCTCACCAGCATGTGCATAACCTTCTACTCCACGTGTTTGTAATATAAAGTCTGTAGCATTCATGGTTAAGAATAAACACATAAGCACTACTTCAAAATAAAGAATATAATTGGCATCATTTTTAGGCCAGCCTTTTAATTCACCCATTACAAAACGCTTGATATTCATCACGTTTCTTCTAATCCAGAAAACCACTACCGTTATTAAAACTAATAAAGCTAGAATTTCAAACGTACCGATTAAGAAATCATAAACACCGCCTAAATGAGGCCCAAATATTCTATGTGTACCCAATAAACCATCTATGATTATCTCAAGTACTTCTATATTGATAATCACAAATCCTACATAAACCACAATGTGAAGGATTCCTGCAATAGGGCGACGTACCATTTTAGACTGACCTAAAGCGATGCGCGCCATTTGTGCAAATCGCTCTTTCTTGTTATCAGATCGATCTACATCACGACCTAATTTAATATTACGAATCATCTTACGGATGTTGCTCGTAAAATATCCTATCCCAGCAATTAAAAGAATTGCAAATATGATTTGTGGAATGTATTCCATGTGTTGCTATTTATTGATTAGGACTTTCTGGTTCCTCATACTCGCCTGGTTTTTTACCAAAAACCGAGAAATGTACATAACGCTTAGGATTTAACTTCATATCCTGAAGTAAATCTGCTGCTTGATCTGATGCTCTGGTTAAATTGGTATACAATTGGTCATCTGTCATTAGTTTTCCTAACGATCCATCACCATTATTTACTTTATCTAGAACTGTATTAAAATTAGCGATGGTGTTTTCTAGTTGTTTTACGGTACTAGCTATTTCTACTTGTGCTAAAGTATCAGATATTTTGGCAAAGTTTTCTGTAGTAGTATCTAGGTTTTTTAGGGTTTTATTGAGGCTTTCCTCATTATTTGCCATAAAGCTATTTGCCTTTCTAGATAAGTTTTTAAACTCTATTAAGGTTTGATTCAACTGGCTTAAGGATTGATTGATATTATCTCGTGCTTCTGGATTTAAAGTGCTGTTTACCGCTACTAGAACACTATCTGCACTTACTACCATGTGTTCAATTTTATCTTTTAAAGGAATGAATTGATCCATAACTTCGCCTTGTAATCCTTTATCTAATTTAGATTGTAAGGTATCACCAGATTGTGCTGATCGTGCTTTTGACTCAAAATCTGGTAGAATTGCAAGAGCTTTTCCACCTATGAGACTCGTACTATAAACGCTAGCCGTACTTTCAGAACTGAACGAGAAATCACCATTAACATGAAATTGAACCAGTAAACGACCACTACCATCTAGAAACTTGATATCATCAATGTTCCCTACCTTAAGTCCATTTATGGTTACCGGTGCAGACTTAGTAAGTCCTTCTACATTGTCATACACGGCATAGTAAATTCTATTATTCTCTAGAATATTACTTCCTTTTAAATATGAATATCCAAAGTAAGTCAGCGCCAGCGCACCTATGGTAAGAATACCTACTTTAATCTCTTTTGAAAACTTCACGTGGACGGGTTTTTTACAAATTTAATTAAAGGTATTCATAATCACCCAAAACCTAGCCTTAAATAGAATGAATACTGATAAAAGTTATGAGCGGTTGCTGGAAATCTATTGCTGGAGAGGCGTTAGGCGTTAGGCGTTAGGCGTTAGGCGTTAGGCGAATTTCAAATTCCTAGGTTCAAAAAACAACCGTTAACGGAATTTATTCCGCTAAAAAACAGAACGCCGTAAGGCGACGAATGAATATCGCAGCGGTAGACTTTAGTCTGCAGATGCAAATTGTAGAAGCAATAGGATATGGTTAGAATCTAGATAATCAACCTACAACCGTTCTATAACTCCATCTTTTTCTTTTACGATAAAAGCGGTTTTGTAGCCTTTAGCTTTGGCTTTATGAAGTAAGTCCTGTGCTTGCGATAGCGACAATTCATCACCTGTGTAGTATTTATATACTTCACCTACTTTTATCCTAGAAATACTAGGTAGTTTTTTAAAGTTGTATGACTTAGGCGCTAGCTTGTTTTTACTAGCTGCAATCTGAATTTTATAACTCGTTCCATCTTCTACAATAGGAATTGATTGAGAATTGGTATCATTACCTTGAGACTCTACATCTACTTGCTCTACCTTAAAGGTATTAATATCTCTAGAGTTTTGATATTGAAGTATGGCTTTTGTAATCGCATTAGCTACTTTTTGCTGGCCTACGGTGCTTTTTAAGAAATTACGTTCTTCAGTATTTGTGATAAAACCTGTTTCTATAAGGACGCTAGGCATGTACGATAATCGCAATACGGCAAAACCAGCTTGTTTCACACCACGATTACGTCGTTTTAAACGATCCTCAAATTTAGTTTGCACCTGTGCTGCCATCTCGATGCTTTCATCCAGGTATTCCTCTTGAGTCAATAAACTAGTGGCAAATGAGGATGGATCATTAGGATTAAAACCTTCATAATGCTCCTCATAATTCTCTTCTAATAATATAACAGCATTCTCACGTTTTACAACTTCTAGATTATCGCTATTACGGTGCAATCCTAATACAAAGGTTTCATTACCTTTTGCACTTTTATTTGCAGCTGCATTTGCATGAACTGATACAAAAAAATCTGCTTTTGCATCATTTGCGATACGCGCACGTTCTCTTAACTCTAGAAACTTATCTGTCGTACGAGTATAGATCACTTTAAAGTTAGGTTGTTTTGAGAGTTGGGCACCTACTTTCTTAACAATGCTTAACGCGATATCTTTCTCATAGGTAGTACCTACTGCTTTACCAGAATCTTTCCCGCCATGACCTGCGTCTAGCACTATGATGAATACTGGTGGCGCAACTTTAGTAGAATCTACTGGCACTTTTGCCATCGCGATAGAAGATATCATCAGGCAGGCAATAAACCAGTTTAAATTCGTTTTTATAAGAGTGATCATATATAGTAATTATAGTATGATTAATTTTGCTTTTGTGATTATGCTTTCGCGAAAGCGTAATAACTAGATGATATTATACTTAACACTATACCTAGTTTAATAACTAACAAACGCTTAAAAATTATACGTAGTTTTGAGGTTTCAAAAACCAGACCATTTCTGATTAACGAAAATAGTCCACTGTAGATTGTATCCATTGTATCGATATTATATTTTATCAATAGTGTTTTTAACAGCAAGTCTGATCGGCTGGTCGCAGGAGTTACCTGCATCTGGAGAAACGATTCCACCGGTGGAGAAAACAAAAAAACCTACACCAGAAACTGCAAAACCTGTTCTGGACACCATTAAAAAAGATTCTACCGTTAATCTAGACGAGCTTAAAGTCGCAAATGATAGCACTAAAAAGAAAAAAGGCGCGCTAGAATATAACATCGATTCTTATGCAAAAGATTACAAAGAAATAGACCGCAAAAAGAACATCATTACTCTATATAACGAGGCAAAAATAGTTTACGGTGATGTCACCATGGAAGCTGGTAAAATAATCATTGATCTAAATTCTGGAAACGTATATGCACAAGGAATTGTAGACACCGCAGGAGTTTACACGCAAAAACCAGTATTCACTCAAGGAGCTAATATCGTTAAACCAGATTCTATTGTATTTAATAAGGATTCTAGAAAGGCGTTAACCTATAACTCGATTACGGCACAAGGTGAATTCAATGTAAAAGCAGAAACCACAAAACGGGTAAACGACAGTGTTTACTACATGCGTAATGCAATTTTCACGACGTCTGAAGATCCTGAGAATCCTAACTATTATTTTCTAGCACGTAAAATTAAGTTTGTTCCTAAAAAGAAAATAGTCACCGGATTAGTAAACATGTACATCGCAGATGTGCCTACACCACTAGGTTTACCATTTGCCTATTTCCCGATGACTACAGAACGCAAGAGTGGTGTGATTGTTCCTGCCTTTGGTAACAACGTGAATCAAGGTTACTTTTTACAAAATGGTGGTTATTATTTTGCAGTGAATGACTATCTAGATTTAACCGTTTTAGGAGATTACTTTACAAACGGTAGTTGGGGAACACGAGTAGAGAGTTCCTACCGTAATCGATATAAATTTAATGGAAGTTTTAGATTCTTATATGAGAATCAAATTCAAAGTGAACGTGGCTTTTCTGATTTTGCACAGACGAATCGTTACAACATCAACTGGCAACATTCACAAGATCCTAAAAACAATCCTAATAGTAGATTTAGCGCTAGTGTAAACTTAGGTAGTAGTCAGTTTTTTAGGCAATCCTTTAATCAGGTGAACCAAGGTGCCACTTTAAATAACACCCTAAATTCTAGTATCAACTACACTAAAACCTTTCAGGGCGAACCTCAAGTGGTTATCAACACCAGCGTTTCTCATCAACAGAATACAAATACCACTACAGATAATATTAGCATGACACTACCTACACTACAAGCTAGTGTATCACGTGTATTCCCATTTGCACCTAAAGAAGGCGCAAAAAAAGGGCTTATACACAATATCAACTTGCAATACAACTTAAGAGGAGAAAACCGATTGACCACAAACGATGAGGATTTTCTAACCGGTCGCATGTTTGACAATATGCTATCTGGTATGCAACATTCTATTCCTATTTCTACTAATTTTAAAGTATTTCAATATCTATCTGTAGGGTTAAACGCTAACTATGATGAATCCTGGGTTTTTCAGACTTTTGATCAAATCGCTGTAGATGATGGGACTGGTACAGTAGAAATTGTTACAGAACAAGTAGATGGTTTTGACAGTTTTAGAACCTACAGTTATGGTGCTAACATAGGAACCACTATTTATGGTAACTGGCAATCCACTAAAGAAAATGCAAAAATTCAAGCTATAAGGCATATCATTAGGCCTACTGTTAGCTACAATGCAAACCCTAGCTTTGATCAATACTATGAACAAATTTTAGATGAACAAGGTTTAGATATTTTACCAGAAGAGCGATTCTTTAGTCGTTTTCAAGGAACTTTATATACTCCACCAGGACAGAATTTTAGCAGTAACATAGGTATTGCGGTGCAAAACAATATAGAAGCTAAAATACGAGAACGCGACACCACAAAAACAGAACCACGTAAAGTCTCCTTACTTAAATCTCTAAACTTTAATACAGCTTATAACCTAGCAGGCGATTCTTTAAACTGGAGCCCATTACAAGTACGTGGCGTGATTCCTCTTACGCAAAAAATAGATTTGAATCTAGATGCTAATTTTGATCCTTATGCTTTAGATAATAATAACGCTAGAGTAAACACTTTTAACGTCAATAATGGTGGTAGTTTATTTAGACTTACACGCGCTGGAGCAAGGTTGAATTTTAGATTAAGTAATAAAGATTTTGAGAAAAAAGAAGATCAAGAAGACGGCGAAGATGAAGATATTTTAGAAAACCGTAATCTTCAAAATGGTGGACGCGATGATGATTTATTTGGGGCTGCAGTAGACTTTGCAGATGGTAGACAGTTTCAAGAAGAAGGCAATAAAGATCCCGTAGACATTGATGAACAACGGTATCGTTTTAAGGTACCGTGGAGTTTAAACTTTGCGTATACCATGACTTATAATAATGCTCAACGCCAAAATGAAATCAATAGACAATCCATAATGGTTTCTGGTGATGTAGAATTATCGCCGCGCTGGAGTGTAGGAGGAAATACTGGTTATGATTTTGCAAATGGTGGTGTTTCTTTTACAACCATACGCTTTAATCGCGATCTAGAAGACTGGCGATTAAGTTTTAACTGGACACCGATAGGACCACAACAAAGTTGGTTTTTCTTTATAGGTATTAAAGCTGGTGCATTAAGTGATATCAAATGGGATCAACGTAGACAACCAGATCCTGTTTTTTAAGGATTAAGGAGATTAGAGATTGTGGTTAGAAAAATTACTTACTTGGAATTTGGAATTTATTTGACTTAAATAATCCTTTGTAACATCTCACACTTCGCCGTAACTTTATAGTATGAAAAAAATCATTTACACAGATCTTGCTCCTAGCCCGATAGGTCCTTATAACCAAGCCGTTTTAGTAGAAAATGCAGGTCAAAAAACCTTATATACTAGCGGGCAGATTGCTATTGATCCTACAACTGGCGATCTTAAAATTGACGACTTAAAAGAGGAAACGCATCTAGTGATGGCGCATTTAAAAAGCCTATTAGGTCAAGTAAATATGGATTTTGATAATGTCATCAAGTCTAGTATATTTTTGAGTGATATGAGCAACTTCAACGTTATTAACGAAGTCTACGGTAGTTATTTTAATGAAGCTACTGCACCAGCACGTGAGACCGTTGAAGTAGCAAACTTACCTAAATACGTCAACGTAGAGATATCCATAATCGCCATGTCTTTTTAATATGTCACTAGCCGCTTCAGAATTAATTATTAATGAAGATGGTAGTATTTACCATCTAAGTCTACGACCAGATCAACTTGCAACAACCATCATCCTAGTAGGTGATCCAGAGCGAGTTCCAGAGGTTTCAAAATATTTTGATCAGATCGTTCATAAAGTAGGTCGTAGAGAGTTTCACACACATACTGGTGTGCTTAATGGCAAGCATTTAAGCGTTGTTTCTACTGGAATAGGCACTGATAATATAGACATCGTACTCAATGAACTAGATGCGCTGGTTAATGTAGATTTTAAGACACGAACTGTACAAGAGCATAAAACTACTTTAGATTTCATACGCATCGGTACTTCTGGATCGATTCAGGAGCATATTTCGGTGGATTCTTTTTTGATTTCTAAACGCGGTATTGGTTTTGACTCTTTATTTCATTGGTATGAAAATGATGGTGGTGATACCGCTTTCGCAAAAGCGATACAAAAACAACTACACCTATCACCTCAACTGTCCAGTCCGTACGTTATCCCAGCATCTACTAGCCTAGCACTACAATTCAAAGACCCTAAACTAGTAGAAGGAAACACAGTGACTAATGTAGGTTTTTATGCACCACAAGGACGTAAAATCAGATTACAACCATCACAATTAGGATTGAACGATCGCATGCAGAAATTTATTTTTGATGGTGATCGTATCACAAATCTAGAAATGGAAACGGCTGGAATCTATGCAATGTCTTATTTACTAGGACATCGTGCGGTGAGTTTAAATGCAATTCTAGCTAATCGTGCAACAGGAGAATTTTCAAATACACCAGCAACAACAGTAGATCAATTGATCCAATTTGCACTAGAAAAATTGTGTGCTTGATGCGTTATAATCAACTCTTAAATAAGCATAAAATAGTATCTTTGAATAAGCAATAAACTATGGTCCAGATACGAATAGGTGGCGTTCCAGAACATTTCAATTTACCATGGCATCTAGCCATAGAAGATGGTGCTTTTAAGGAAGCTGGTATTGACCTTCAATGGCAAGATATTCCAGAAGGAACTGGTCGCATGAGTAAATTATTGCGCGAGAAAGAACTAGATGTAGCCTGTATTCTTACAGATGGAATTGTTAAAGACATCGCTGCCGGAAATGCCTCTCGCATCCTGCAGGTATATGTCGCATCACCATTATTATGGGGCGTTCATGCACCAGGAACAATTGAAGCTAATAACGTGCGTCAATTAGAAGATGCGAAACTGGCGATATCGCGATACGGTAGTGGTTCACATTTAATGAGTTACTTACTTGCTAAAAAATACGGTTGGGACGCAGAGGATTTACGATTTGAACTCGTGAACACGCTAGATGGTGCTGTTGAAGCCTTAAGTACAAATAAAGCACAGTTGTTCTTATGGGAACGATATATGACACAACCCATTGTAGATGACGGTATTTTTAAAAGACTAGAAACCATTGCAACACCATGGCCTAGTTTTGTTATTGCGGCAACTCAAGATTGTATCAATGAAAAGGAATTAGCACTCGCAAAAATGCTAGAAATTATCAATCGCTATACGGCAGATTTTAAATTGATTCCGTCCATAGATCGCACTATCGCAGCTCATTATGATTTACAAGTAGGTGATGTACAGCAATGGTTATTGCGTACAGAATTTAGTGATGATCAATTGTGGGACAGCACCGTAGAAAAAATTAATGAGGAATTCCTAGCCGTAGGCGTTATTGAACGTGAAATGGAATTATCAGAATTAATTCATGATCTTCCATCCTTAGAAGAAGACGAATAGTCTTTAATTTCTATTTTCAATGTCTTTATAAGCCGCAATCACTTTCTTAACGAGCCTATGACGTACCACGTCTTTATCATCTAGGTACATCATTCCCACTCCATCCACATCTTTAAGAATAAGCAACGCCTCTTTGAGACCAGAAGTAACACGTCTAGGTAAATCAATCTGTCCAGGATCACCAGTGACAAAAAACTTTGCATCTTTACCCATTCTGGTTAAGAACATCTTCATTTGTGCATGAGTGGTATTTTGTGCTTCATCTAAAATCACAAAAGCTCCATCTAAAGTACGACCGCGCATAAATGCTAATGGTGCAATTTGAATAATTCCTTTTTCTATATAGCTAGCTAATCGCTCGCCAGGAATCATATCTCTTAAGGCGTCATAAATAGGTTGCATATAAGGATCTAGCTTCTCCTTTAAATCACCTGGTAAAAACCCTAAATTCTCTCCAGCCTCTACCGCAGGACGAGTCATTATGATACGTTTAACTTGTTTCTCTTTCAATGCTTTTACAGCCATAGCCACACCCATATACGTCTTACCAGTTCCTGCAGGTCCTATGGCAAATACGAGATCATTCTTTTTACACAAATCAACTAGTTTACGCTGGTTAGGTGTTTTTGCTTTAATGATTTTACCGCTAGTTCCATGAACTAAGGTATCACCAGATCCAGAACTCTTGTCGTAATCTTCTCTACTGTTACTAGTTAATACACGTTCCATAATATTTTCATCCATCGTGTTATACTTGCCATAATGCTCTAGCATCATCTGGATACGTTTATCAAATTCTGTTAGCTGTTCTTCATCACCGTAGACCTTCATAGTGCTACCACGAGCAACGATTTTTAACTTTGGAAAGTGTTGTTTTAAGAATGCCAGGTTTCTATTTCTAACACCAAAAAACTCTCTAGGATTTGATTCTGTAAGGTCTATGATAAGTTCGTTCAAAAGCGATGAATTAAGTGAATGATTGCGTTTATTATTTCCTAATTTTGTAACTAACTCAAGTTACGTATTTCTTATAGGAAATTTATAAAAATTGAGTGTAATTAGGAAACCAACTTTATATTTTTACACGTTAGTAATTAACAATCTGCCATAGACTTATGCCTATTATTACCTTAACGACAGATTTTGGCTTAAAAGATCCTTATGTAGGTGCGGTAAAAGGTGCGATTTATAGTGACCTTGCAGATGTTACTATTGTAGATATCTCTCACGACGTTTCTCCATTCCATATTACAGAAGCGGCTTACATAATTAAAAACTCCTACTATTCTTTTCCTAAAGGAACGATTCACATCATAGGAATAGATGCAGAACATACTCCAGAAAACAAACATATTGCTATGTTTATGGACGGACATTACTTTGTATGTGCAGATAATGGTATTACCAGTTTACTCATGGATACCTTTAAACCTGATAAATTAGTAGAGATTAATATTCATGATCATATCACTTCTAACTTCACAGTATTAGACGCTTTTGTAAAAACAGCATGCCATATTGCACGTGGTGGAACCTTAGATTTTATAGGTAAACCCATTACCTCATTGAAAAAATTAACCGGTTTACATCCTACCGTAAATGAAAAAGCACATACCATTAATGGAATGGTGATTTATATAGATAATTACGGTAACGCGGTAACTAATATTACTAAAGAGCTATTTAAATCCGTAGGTAAAGGACGAGATTTTGAGCTAAGAGCGCGCAGTGAACGCATGACTAGGATTTACGATCATTATTCTGGATTTGTAGATTTTACTAAAGATGTCGCAAAACGTGATATTGATGGTAAAGGTGTTGCTATTTACAACAGCTCAGGATATATAGAATTAGCCACTTATAAATCTAATCCGCTAACAGTAGGTAGTGCAAGTAGTTTATTTGGTTTAAAATTGCACGCTCCAGTCCACATAAAATTTAATGCTACATGATCGTACGAATTGTAAAAATGCACTTTAGAGATGACGCTATTGAAGAATTTAAAGCGTTATTTGAAGATCATAAGATCCATATTAGAAAACAGCCTGGTTGCGAGTTATTAGAATTATACCAAGAAAAACACGATCCAGCAGCTTTTTATACCTACAGTTACTGGAAAGATGAAGACTCACTAAATAATTACAGACATAGTGCGTTATTTAGTAAAGTGTGGCCAGCGACCAAAGCTCTTTTTGACCAGAAACCAGAAGCAACCAGTCTTACAAAGATTCATAGCCTTTTATGAAAGCAATTTACTTCAAGGAATTACGCAGTTATTTCTCCAGCATAACGGGTTATCTCGTGATAAGTATATTTTTATTAATCACTAGTTTATTCCTATTTGTATTTAATGGTGAATTTAATTTACTAGACTATGGATTTGCAGATTTGTCGCCATTTTTCTTACTAGCACCATGGCTATTTATATTTTTAATTCCTGCAATTACGATGCGCAGTTTTACCACAGAACGTCATTTAGGAACACTAGAAATAATGGTCACCAGACCTGTATCGTTTTATCAATTAATTGCAGGTAAATATTTTGCAGCCGTAACTTTAATTTTGATTGCCTTAATTCCTACGCTATTGTACGTAATCACCATAGGAATGTTAGGTGAGACTTCATTTAATCTAGATATAGGAAGCACCGCTGGTAGTTATATGGGACTTATCTTAATCGCTCTGGTTTATACCGCTATTGGTATTTTTTGCTCTAGTTTAAGTAGCAATCAGATTTCGGCGTTTTTACTATCGGCTAGTTTATGTTTCATCATTTATTACGGATTTGAAGGAATCGCTTCAATCTTATTAGATCAGGATTGGGTAGCACAATTAGGAATGCAATATCACTATGAAAGTATCGCGCGAGGCGTCATAGATACTAGAGATGTGATTTATTTTATAAGTGTTGCTGTTTTCTTTTTCGCTTTAAGCGAAAAATCACTCAAAACAATCATTCAGAAATCGTAACCATGAAGCAATTACTAAAACCTCTGGTGTTACTGATTCTAGGATTAATCGCAATAAATTTCCTAGCTTCTAAATGGTATACACGTATCGACTTAACTAAAGATCAACGCTACACAATCAGTCCTGTTGCCACAAATCTAGCACAGCAACTAGACAATACACTAGTTATAGATGTTTTCCTAGACGGTGAATTACCTGCCGAATTTAGAAAACTACGATCAGAGACTCAACAAATATTAGAAGAATACAGCGCGATAAATCCAGACATTAAATACAATTTCATAAATCCTATAGAAGATTTAGAAGGTACGGCTGTAGATCAGGTTACTGCAAAACTAGCCGAATACGGTATCAAACCTGCTATGGCTACCATTAAGGATGGTGGTAAAAGCACAAAAGCGATTGTTTTTCCATGGGCGATGCTTACTTACAAAGGAAATATAACAAGCGTACCACTATTAAAAACGGTGGCAAGAGCAAGTACAGAAGAACGTGTAAACTCATCCATACAGCAACTAGAATATCAATTTGCAGATGGTATTAAAAAAGTAAGCACTCAAAAATCTCAAAAAATCGCCATGTTGCGTGATAGCGGTGAATTAAGTGATTTACAACTCAATGATTTTATTAAAAGTTTACAGGAATATTATCGTGTTGCGCCATTTGGGATTGAATTTGTCACTACAAATGATAGTATCAATGCTCAGGATGTCCTGAACCAACTCCATAATTTTGATCTAGTCATAGACGCAAAACCCACAAAAGCATATAGCGAGACTAAAAAATATGTTTTAGATCAGTACCTTATGAATGGTGGTAAAATGCTGCTAGCCGTGGATCCTATCATTTTTGAAAACGATAGTCTGGCAAATCTACAAGGAGTAGGATACGGTCTTAATCGTGATCTTCAACTGGACGATATGCTATTTAAGTACGGTTTAAGACTCAACGCAGGAATTGTAAAGGATGAACGCAGTGGATTTATGGCACTAGCAACCGGATCTGGTCGTAATACACAATATGATGCTTTTCAATGGCCGTATTACCCTATTTCTAAATCTACAGATGGTCATCCTATTACTAAAAATCTAGAGGAAGTAAAATTTGAATACACCGGAACTATTGACACCTTAAAAAATGGAATTCAAAAAACAGTGCTTTTAAAAACCTCGCCTAAATCACTCGTTAAAATATTGCCTGCTAGAATATCACTAGAAGAACTAGATCAGCCTCTGGATCCACTAGCGACCTTATCACCAGAACAACCTCTTGCCGTTCTTGCACAAGGAGAATTTACCAGTGCTTATCGCAATAGAGTAAAACCAGCAACGATCACTAACCCAAAAGATAAAAGTAGTAACACATCCATCGTCCTCATCGCAGATGGTGATATCATGAAAAACCAAATAGATCGTGGTCAACCACAGGAACTAGGTTATGATTTAAGAACTGGAGCGCTTTACGGCAACAAGGAATTCTTAATGAATACTGTGAATTATTTACTGGACGATACTGGTTTAATAGTACTACGCAGTAAAAACATTACCGTTCCATTTTTAGATATAGAAAAGAGTTATGAAGAGCGTACTCAATGGCAAGTCATAAATGTAATGCTACCTTTAGTATTGCTAGGCATTTTTGGGTGGTTATTTCAGTATTTACGTAAGCGTAAATATCAGCGGTAGCTGGTATTTAAATATCGCTCTATCGAATAAGGTATACTCAGTTTGAATCTACGTCCTTAAAACAATATCTTTGCAACTTCTAAAATTTGACAGATGTTTCATAAGAATATAAAACTAGTAATCGCTGCATTAATCATTGCCTATGCGGTGTACCAATTCACTTTAAACAATATCATGAATGGGATCTCATTGATCTTACTCGCTGGTGTTTTTGTGTTTTTATACTTTAAAAATGAAATGATTTTGCTAGCATTTTTAAAACTACGTAAACAGGATTTCCCTGGTGCAAAAAAATGGTTAGATAAGATCAAGAATCCAGAGGCTGCTTTAGTTACTAAACAGCAAGGATATTTCAATTACATACATGGTTTAATGGCTTCTCAAACAAACATGACTCAAGCTGAGAAGTACTTTAAGAAAGCGATCAAATTAGGCTTAAGCATGGATCAAGATATGGCTGTGGCAAAATTACAACTCGCTGGAATCGCAATGACTAAAAGACGTAAGCGTGAGGCTACTACCTTAATGAATGAAGCAAAAAAATTAGATAAACACAACATGCTGACAGATCAGATTAAAATGATGAAACAGCAAATGAAAAAGTTCTAAGCTACCTCAGGCTAATATTTGCATTTTCAGTTTTAATCTCGCTTACTAATTCAAGACCATCAGATTGAAACAAATCATCTAATTCGGTTAGATCTGGATCCTGAACCTTTGCCTGATAATTATTATAATCTTGAACGATGATACCGTTGATGTTTCTGCGGTTCACGCTTTCGCGAAAGCGGTATCCACATTCTTCTTCACAGTAACTATAAGCTAGATAGTCTATAGTGAAATCTTGCTGGTGTATCCAGTACACAAAAACATCCTCGTGATCCTCGCCACCACCATTTTCATCAAAGGTGACTTCTATTTCATAATATGAAGTTCCATTAATCGTATCTGTTCCTTTGATTTTTCTATTCACAGCATCACCACTCAAACTGTAAGGTAACTGGGCAAAATACACGACACTATTCACACCGCTAGTTATATTAGTTAGAATACTGTCTGGTACTTGTTGAGGAATACCGTTAAGATAACGCACTGTTTTATCATTAGAATAATGATCTGTAATGGTATCACCATCTTTTGTAGTCAATCTACCATACAAAAACGCGCCATTCTTGCGATTCACCATAAAATCTGCAGATCTAAAGTTGAATGTCATGGTAGAATTCTCTAGATCATCACTTCCATGTACTTCAATAGCTTTTGATATGATATCATCTGCGGTAAGTGTAGCAGGCTTTGTAATCGTATCAATAGGAGATTCTTTACAGGCCATAACAGCCATAACAACAAGAATAAGTGATATGGTTTTTCTCATAGCACAAATATAAGAAGCTATATAATGATGAGTAGAGAGAATACTACCTAAAAGATAGGTAATTGTTCCCTAAAGCATAATTGCTAATCTGCAATCACCTCTGTAATGTCGTAACCTGCAAATCGCTTCATATAAGTTCTAATAGAGCTACCATAAGCGTCACGGCTGGCTTTACGACCATTTGTTTTAAAGAAACGTTTAACACCACCTGGACCAGATAAATGAGCTGCCGCAATCACACCACTGGCGGTAATAGGTACGCCAGCGATAACTTCACCTTCATATTTTTCAATGTAAGATTCTAGCACTTCATAGTTGTACTGTACATTTTTTACAAAAACACGTTCCTGTAAACGTGGTGACTGTAAAAACCTAGAGGTATCACGCACACCTAATAAATCTAATGTAGAAGCGCCAAATTGATATTTACCTAAATATCCTAAGCTATTCACACGCCAGTACTTTCCTTGAGACTCTTTAAAGGCTAATGCTTCTTTAAAAGAGATAAAAGAATCCGGACTTGAAGTCGCTAGTGAAAAGTAACGTGGATCTAAAGTGGTTTCCTCTAAAAAAGGTCCCATTAGAATACTTGAATTGTCTAATACATAAGTCTGATTAGACTCGTGATGATCTGAAACAATGTCTTTAACACGGTTATCAAATCGATAAGGAAATAATGCTGCCATAATAGGTAGCATTAAAAAAGTCACAGTTAGTGATCTCATAGAGTTTGTTTTCGAAAGCTGCTGTCACTCTTTCTATAACGCGCCGCAAAAGTACTGCCTTATACTAGATCCTTAAAACGGGTATTTCATATTGAAATTCATGGTTTATTGCAGTTTTTGCATAAAAAACAACCAAAAACGAGGATTTGTAAATATTTACAACGTTATAGTGTTCAAAAACATCAATTTTCACTGCATCACAAACCAACTAAATATTAGCGTTTTTTAACAGTTAAAACGTTGAATCACATATTTATACGATAAAATCACCGATTAATACCACGCTGATTTACCCATCTGCGGTATGCTGCCGCATTTGCATTGTGCTGTGATAAGGTCTTTGCAAATTTGTGATAACCAGCACGATCTGGATTTGTAACATCTGCTACAAAATAAAAGTATCCGTGTTTTTCATAATTAAGTACGGCATCAATAGCATTTAAATCTGGTGTCACTATAGGTCCAGGTGGCAAGGTGGCATATTTATACGTATTGTATTTAGAATCTAGTTCTAAATCTTTAAAAAGCACTCTTTTAATGACTTGATTAAAATTATTTTCGGCACGTTTTTTAGCATAAATTACTGTAGGATCTGCATCTAGTTTCATACCACGCTTGTAACGATTCATGTATACACCAGCTACGCGTGGACGTTCATCTGCTTTGGCAGTTTCTTTATGAACTATTGATGCTAGCGTGTAAACCTCATCTGGTTTTAGTGCCATAGCTTTTGCCTTAGACAGTCTATCGTCATTCCAGAAGTTGTTATAAGCTTGCAGCATTTTTTCTCTAAACTGGATCGCACTACTATTCCAGTAAATGTCATAAGAGTTAGGTAGATACATCGCTAGAGCGTTGTCTTGGGTAAAAAGTTGTTCCTTAAGAAACGCTGGATCACGCATCACATTAAGAATCGTAAGACTATCAGGTTCAATTTGTTGCGCTACTCTACCTGCCAGATCTTCTAAACGTTCCTGATTATTAAATCGCAATTTTACAGGCGTATTCTGACTGCGTATGGTATTAATAATGTCATTATTACTCATCCCTTGCTTTAGAATATAACGTCCCGGTTTTACATTTTCATGATATCCTTTTTGGACTGCCGTGGTGTGGAATGCATCGCGATCTTCTACCGCATCTGCTATTAGTAAAAAAGCTTCTTTGTAGTCTGCGGTAGATGGAATTCTTACCTCATAGGTATCTGTGGTGAAGTTTGTATTAGGAGAGAAAAAGGTTCCGTATACATTAAAGGCAAATATGGCCATCACCAGTAGTCCCAACATTGCTGCTGCGAGGATGATTTTTTTATAATTTTTATTCATTGATCAATTGGTAAATAACTTCGTCTTTAAATGCATCTTGAGTAGCAATCCAGTCTTTTTTGATGCCGCTTTCGCGAAAGCGTAATTTCTCAAACAATTTACGGCTCGCTTCATTATCTACCGCAACACCAGCATGTAGTTGATGCAATCGTAAATGATTAAAAGCGTAATCTACCATCAATTGTAAACCTTGCGCTGCATATCCTTTACGACGATCTACATCACTAGAAATGACAATTCCCACTCCAGCGCGTTTATGATAAGGATCAAAATCAAACAGATCTACTACACCTTTTATATTACGGTCTAAATCACAAATAGCCAGTCGCAATTGCTTTACTTCATAAATATCGCGATGGGCATTTTCTAAATATTCTTTTATGGTAAACTTAGAATACGGTGTGATGGTATTCCCTACTTCCCACAATGCAGGATTATTCTCTAACTCATAGATGTAGTCTAGATCTTCTGGATCTACCGCACGTAGTAAACATGTTTCTGATCGCAACATCATATCGTAAATGTTCCTTTAAATACTTGTTGTGCTGGTCCTATCAACCATATATTTTTATAACCACGCTCACTAGGTTCAAATCGTACTTGTAAATTACCACCTAGCGTTTTTAATTCCACATGAGTGGCAGTAGTCTTCTTAGAATGATGCATAGCAAGTGCAACAGCGGTAACACCTGTACCACAACTTAAGGTCTCATCTTCTACTCCACGTTCATAAGTGCGTACTTTAAAGATATTTTGTTCTATAGGTTCTACAAAATTGATATTTGCTCCAGCGGTTCCATATACATCATGACGTAATTGTTTTCCACTTGAAACAACCTCATAATGGTCTATATCTTGAACCAGCTGTACATGATGCGGTGATCCAGTATCTGTAAAAAGATACTCTTGTTTATCATGAACCTGATCTACATCACTCATTTGCAAACTCACGATGCCATCATTAGAAATAGTGGCGTGATGCATTCCATCTATCGCCTCAAAAGTCGCTGTATCTTTAATGACCTCTAAGAATTGCGCAAATGCTACTAAACACCTACCACCATTACCACACATGGTACTTTCATTACCATCTGCATTAAAATACACCATGGTAAAATCTGCTGTAGCATGATGTTCTAAAAGGATCAATCCGTCAGCTCCTATGCCAAATTTACGGTCACACATACGAGCAATGAGTTTGGTATCGTTTTTGGAAAATGATAAGCTACGATTATCTATCATTACAAAGTCGTTACCTGTTCCCTGGTATTTATAAAATGGTATTGATGGCATATCGCAAAGGTAACATCTATCTATAGGTCTATGAAATAGAATCTGTAGATAAGCGTCATCTTTTTAAGAATTTATTAGCTGTTAAAATAGGTTAAACCTAGGTTCTTAATACAATTGAAAAATTAATTTAGAGTTATTGTTTCATATAAATAAGTACACACATGAAATCATTTTTTAAAACATTAGGTGCTGCCGTTCTAGGTGGAGCGATTGCACTAGCGAGTTATACGTATTTGAATCCATCATCAGATGAATCTACGGATCTAGTTGTATCTACTTCTATTCCTGAGCCAGTAGCTCAAGCCACACAGGTAAACTACACTACTGATGGAACAGAAGTTCCTAACGTGGATTTTACAGCTGCTGCAGAACGATCTGTAGATGCTGTGGTTCACGTTATTAATAAAACTATGGCACCAGCGAGAGTATCTCCTATGGATTTGTTTTTTGGCGGTGGTACGCCATATCGTGAAGCTATAGGAACTGGAAGCGGTGTCATAATTACACCAGATGGATATATTATCACTAATAATCATGTGATTGATAATTCTAATGAATTACAAGTGACACTTAATAATAATGTGACCTATAAAGCAACATTAGTAGGAGCAGATAAAGAAAGTGATATAGCCTTAATAAAAGTGGATACTGATGAAGAATTACCTTTTATACCTTTTGCAGATTCTAATACAGCAAAAGTAGGTGAATGGGTTCTTGCTGTAGGAAATCCTATAGGATTAACCAGTACGGTAACGGCGGGAATCATTAGTGCAAAAGGAAGAGACATAGACAGTAGGGATTCTAATGTACAGTCATTTATTCAAACAGATGCTGCTGTGAATCCTGGGAATTCTGGTGGAGCCCTAGTAAATACTCGTGGTGAATTAATAGGAATCAATACCGCGATTTACAGTAAAACAGGCTCGTATATAGGATATTCATTTGCTGTACCATCAAATAATGCCCGTAAAATCATCAATGATTTTATGGAATACGGATTTGTGCAAAAAGGCATGTTAGGGATTCGTGGAACAGATTTAACGGGTAATATCGCTACTGAATTAGGAATCAACACTACAGAAGGAATTTATATATCAGAAATCGTAGAAGATAGTGGTGCTGCTCAAAGTGAGCTACAAACTGGTGATGTAATTACAGCATTAGATGGAGTTCCTATTAATAAGTTTACAGAATTAGCTGGATACATCACCAGTAAAAATCCTGGTGATACAGTTGTCGCTGCCGTTTTAAGAGAAAACACGATATTATCCATTCCTATTACCATAAGTAAAAACAATACGGTTACTATTCCTAAAATAGAAATGAAATTACGTAACCTCACAAAGAGCGAAAAGAAAAAATATGGTGTTAAAAATGGTGTCAAGATCGAAGGAACATTAGGTCAATTGAAACGTTATAACATGTCAGATTATGTTATCACTCAAGTAAACGATATTGAGGTAAAAAACATTGATGATGTTCAAGCCATTTTACGTGAAGTCGCACCACGTGATGTGCTGTTAATCCAGATCAAAAATTCTAATGGAGATGTAGAACGTTTCCGTTACTCAGTGGATTAGAACTTGATACTTTTAAAAAACAAAAACCGCTTTTGCTTTACGGTAAGAGCGGTTTTTTTGTGTTGTGATTTTAAATAAATGTTTAGCGTCAAAATTTAAGTTACACCGTACTTGTACACCTAAAACATCTATCTATTGTGAATATTGTTAGAAATACGCTTTCGTGAAAGCGTAATATATCGACCAAAATATTACCCAAAATCAATTTCTAGTTATAACTTAAAATTAAGGTATCACGATTTACGAAAACGTTGTAGAAGTATTACTTTTGCAGCAAATTAAAACCTTAAACACCATTCAATGAGTAGCCACGATACTTATGAAAAAGAGCTCGCCTTTCAAACTGATAGACGACGCGCAGCAGTCGAATTTATTAAAGCCGTAAGTGATTTATGGTATGATAAATCTATTGAATTAGTTCTTTTTAGAAATCAGCTAATAGACTGTAACGTTAGTGAAATCATCAACTTACATGAATATGCTGGTGAATTTGTGCAGAAACCTATTTCTGTTTTTGACAGTGTAGAAATTGCTCAAGCGATTTTACAACTAGATATGCCACCGGCAAAACTAGACATAGGTAAACTTACTTATGAATATCATTTAGAAGAAAATGGATACCAGAATGCGATGAGTTTTGTTGCTAGTAAAATGAATGATGCTCAAAAAGCAGATGATATTCAGCCTAAGGATGTGGTGTTATACGGTTTTGGTAGAATAGGAAGATTACTAGCTCGAGAATTAATGACTAAAGCTGGTAAAGGTAGCCAGTTGCGTTTACGCGCCATTGTAACTCGTGGAGCGATAGATGCCACAGTTTTAGAAAAACGTGCTTCTTTACTTGCTCAGGATTCTGTTCATGGAGATTTCTCTGGCACGGTAAGTTATGATGCAAATTCTAAAAGCCTGATCATTAATGGTACCACGGTAAGCATGATTAGTGCAAATGCTCCTGAAGATATAGACTACACTGCTTATGGTATTAATGACGCTTTAATTATAGACAATACAGGTGCTTTTAGAGATGATGAAGCTTTATCGCGTCACCTTAAAGCAAAAGGTGCCCACAAAGTATTACTTACAGCACCAGGAAAAGGAATACCTAACATCGTACATGGTGTGAATCATACAGAACATCATCCGGATGAGGTGGATATTTTTAGTGCTGCAAGTTGTACTACAAATGCGATAACGCCAGTGCTTAAAGCTATTGAAGATAGTTATGGTGTTGAAAAAGGACACTTAGAAACCATTCATGCTTATACAAACGACCAGAATCTTGTAGATAATATGCATAGTAAATACCGTCGTGGACGTGCTGCCGCATTAAATATGGTAATTACAGAAACTGGTGCTGGTAAGGCCGTAAGTAAAGCGCTACCATCATTTGAAGGTAAATTAACTAGTAACGCGATACGTGTACCAGTTCCTAATGGATCACTTGCAATTCTAAATTTACAACTAGAAAAAGAAACCAGTCTAGATGGTATTAATCAAACCTTAAAGAAATACGCTCTAGAAGGAGATCTGGTAGAACAAATAAAATATAGTATTGATAACGAATTAGTATCGAGCGATATCGTAGGTTCTAACGCACCATCTATTTATGATTCTAATGCTACTATTGTAGGTCCAGATGGAAAAAATGTCATCTTATACGTATGGTATGATAATGAATACGGTTATAGTCATCAGGTGATACGGCTGGCAAAATATATTGCCAAAGTAAGACGTTTTACCTATTACTAAACGATTTTAAATTTGAGGTTAGAGAGCCGTCTTTTCGTTAGAAAAGGCGGTTTTATATTTTAAAGTATTGAGCTGCCTTCGTATAACCGCCATAATCGCCGTCTAGAAAATGAATATGATAATCATCCATTGCTGTCACATAACAGGATAATACACTACGATCGCTCACATGATGACCGTATTGTAGTAGTCCTTCTTTTCTTAATCGTTCTAATCGTGAAATTAATTCATCTTTTTGAGGTGTCGTACCTGCGATAACGGTATTAATAGTGCCGTCTAACATTAAAGATTCTGAAAGTAATGGTAATTCATTTAAGTATTTAATTCCGTTAGAATTTTTCTTCAAATACCATCGAGCGATTCCCGATCGTATTACTGTAGTTATAAAAGCAAACCATTTAAATTTTGAGAATTTCATGATGACCTCATTTTTCAATTGGCTCATTTTATTGATCATCACTAATTTCTCAGAAGTAATAGGATGTCTACTAGTCACATCACCAAAAATTTCCTGAATAATTTCTAAAACCTGACCATATACTTGTGCTTGCGATTGAGAATCAATCGCTTTTACAATTAAAGTAATGATGATATTATTCTTTACAGGTGGTGCTATACGGTCCCATTTACATTCCATCCCATTAAGATCTAAATTAAATGGTAAAGGCTCAAGTTCTAATTTACGATCCTTTAATTTCATTAAAGATTCTGCTTTTTGCAATGCGTCACCTATAACTACGGGAATAACGTGTAAGTCATTAATCTTAATTTTTACCATGAGTAATTGATGTCCTAAATCATACAAGGTTGACACCTTACAATGATCTACACGTAGAAAGAATTGAAAATTAAGTAAACAATTTTCTTGATGTAGAATTAAGGCATGAATACATTCTTCTAAGATCGTATCTGGTACTAAAATAGTAGCTCCATCACCACCAAAGAAAAACGGAATCTCAATGTTATTCTTTCTTGCGACGTTTAAACATGCAACGATAGAACCAGTTGCTGCTAGATTTACCAGTTGATGGTCGCCAGCTACAACGGTAGCAGTAGAATTCTTAATGTCTGTAACGATAACATTCCAGCTATCTGGAACTGGCTTAAAAGAATTTTCTTTCTTAAAAACCTCATGTACCGCTACATGCTGAATCAATAAATTCTTATAAAAATCATCATATTGCATATAGCTAAATTAGGTTTATTAATTGAGAATAGGTGCATACTCAATTAAGTAACAACGATTGTACGACGTGTTTTAAAATGTTACATTTATGATTATAAACATTACTTAAATATAGATTACCTAATAGCTAACGAATCATCCTTATGAAAGTAACCGAAAAACACAACGAGCGCATACGCACTATGAAATTTAGTGGTGTCTATCCACATTATGTTTCTAAGGTTGAAAAGAAAGGTAGAACCGTAGAAGAGCTTCATCGAGTAATGGAGTGGTTAACAGGATTTAATGAAAATAAAATCCTACAGTTAATTAAAGACCAAGTAACTTTTGAAGAGTTTTTCAATCAAGCTTCCTTAAACCCAAATGCACATTTAATAAAAGGCGTAATTTGTGGTTATCGTATTGAAGAAATAGATAATGAACTCACTAGAAATTGTCGCTATCTGGACAAACTCATTGACGAGCTAGCGCGAGGTCGCAAAATGGATAAGATACTGAGAACTGTTTCCTAGTTACTGATTTAAAAAATAAACTAATTTGAATACAGATCTTTTAAATCTAGTAGATGAAGAATTGTTCCTGGATAATATCGACACAGAAATAGACGATAATAGAATTTTCTGGATGGATAATTTAGGCGCAGAAAATGAAGTATTAGTGAACCAAATTGCGACAAACGGATCTCAACTCGCATGGTGGCAAAAAAATGAAGTAGGAAAAGAACTATTGCGTATCAAAATTAAAGATGGTTTAATCATGAACTGGAGACCACCTATAAATACGATGGGATTAGCATCTGCTGGTTGTAGTTTCATTGAATTTAAGGATCATCTACTTACTGTTACTTATAGAGATAAACATAAAGATCGCACGTTCAATATTGATACTCAAACCTTAGTAATTATTGAATTAAAAAGGAATTAGAATTCAATAACTTTAGGAACTTAATATTTTCTTTAAATGCGCAAACCATGAAAAGACTCTTACCTCTATTATTAGTGACCACTATTCTAACATCATGTAAAGTAAGTAGGTTTGCCTATTACAATTTTGCAGATATCACAGATCATGAAATATTTTCAAATCGGGAATTAAAACGCGATAGTACAAATACCTTTTATTTCAAAGAACGTAGCGATAAAAAACTGGTCATTGAAATGAAAGATGATCGTACGTTTGAAGATTATTTAGAAGACAATTCTACGGTTGCTTTTTTAATTATACATAATGACACCATTAAATATGAGAACTATTTTAATAATTATCAAAGAGAGTCTACAGTTGCTTCTTTTTCTATGGCAAAATCATTTACCTCATTCCTAATAGGTTGCGCCCTAGAAGATAATCTCATTAATTTTGTCAACGATCCTGTATCACAATACATTCCAGAGTTGAAAGAAAGTGGTTTTGATAAAGTCACCATAGAACAGGTATTACAAATGACTTCTGGACTGGATTTTAATGAAAGCTATTGGAATCCATTTGGCCATGCTGCTACATTTTATTATGGTAGAACTTTAAGGAAATCTACCTTGAAATTAGATCTTAAAGAGGAACCAGGAAAACAGATGGACTATGTAAGTGGAAATACACAGATACTAGGACTGATTCTAGATCGTGTACTTAAAGAAAAAACGGTTACTCAATATCTAGAAGAAAAGTTATGGAAAAAAGTAGGTATGGAATACGATGCATCCTGGTCTATTGACAAGAAAAAAAATGGATTAGAAAAAACTTTTTGCTGTCTTAATGCTAGAGCTATTGATTTTGCAAAATTTGGTAGGCTGTACCTCAACAAAGGAAACTGGAATGGTGAACAACTAATTTCTGAAGCTTGGGTAGAACAATCTACTAAATGGGATAGCACAAATGGTAGTAGCCCAGGCTATCAATACCAGTGGTGGATCACTAGTCTTAACGGTGATTATACCGCAAAAGGCATTTTAGGCCAGTTCATTTACGTGAGTCCAGAAGAAAATTTAATTATCGTGAGGTTGGGTGAAAAATATGGAAACGTAAACTGGATAGGTACGTTTGAAAAAATAAAGGGAATTGTGGCTAAAAAAAAATAGCCATTTAGTTTTTCCGTAAAACCAAAAAAAAGACCTTACACCATAGTGTAAGGTCTAAAATAATTTAACCTCAAATTCAATATCATCGCAAGTGTGATATTATTCTAGAGCGATCAATTATCGCATTTCTTCTTCTTTCTTTTTATCGCCGTTAACCATATTCATAATTACAGCTACCATAATTGCGCATACTAGTAGAAAAACTCCTAGCAATACTGCACCCATGGTCCAGTCTACAAGTGGTAACATAAAAAGTGATGATAATAAGTTCATAATAATAGTATTTAAGTGATTAATATCTTTTTTAATTTATATCGTGACATTCTATACTC
This sequence comes from Nonlabens sp., assembly GCA_020630715.1. Taxonomy (GTDB): domain Bacteria; phylum Bacteroidota; class Bacteroidia; order Flavobacteriales; family Flavobacteriaceae; genus Nonlabens. Next base: position 122,752 of record JAHDIQ010000006.1, on the reverse strand, counting down.
GCCGTATTCATAGGATCAGATTGTTGTGGTGACATGTATGGTATTCCTAAACCTAATCCTCTTACGATAAACAACACACCTATAACAATAACAACAACCGGAACAGCTCTTTTCATCACTGCTTTAATTCCATTAGACAGAAAGTTGTTTACATAAACAGCCGCAGTCATTAACGGTACGGTTCCTAATCCAAAAAACACCATATAAAAAGCACCTTCATAAACTGAAGCAGATCCCAGCGCACCAAAAACCGCCGTATACACCAGTCCACATGGTAATAACCCATTTAAGAATCCCATCGTAAAAAAAGCATCCATGGATTTCTTTTTAAACGTTGCTCCCATAGCGCTTTTCAATTTTCCTACCAGCTTATATAATGGTCTAGTTAACGTGAAATTCATACCAGAGAAATACGTTACAATCACCATTACAATCATTAATACACCTACCGCAATACTTAATTGCTGTTGCAACCCAAAGATGTCAAAACTTCTTCCTAGCAACCCAAAAAGCCCACCAATTAATGCATAAGAAAATAATCTTCCTACATGATAAACACTTACTTGTAAGGCTTTTAATCTAGGTTGATCATGAGAAACTGGTAACATAAAAACTATAGGACCGCACATTCCCACGCAGTGGAAACTACCTAATAAACCTAATATGAATCCAGACAGTATCATTTAATATAAAATTGATTCTTTATATTTAAGCGGTTTACCATCATAGATAGCCGTAATAATGATGTCCCAGCGACCTGTCTGCAAGCGATTGTCAGGTATGAGCAAATAGTGGCCAGATAAAACTAACGGTAAGTTAGTATCTAGCTGCTCGTCAGACGGTCGGTATAGGGACACATTTCCTTTTAATTTTGTAGCATCTATGGTCTCTGGAAAAGCGATCGCCCATCCAGTAGATGTTCTTTTACTAGTAATCGCACCTAAATCTGTTGCGTTTTGTGCGGCATCAATTTCTTGTTGATACAGTAATTCTTTCTTGTAATATTCTGTAGTAACCATGTCATGATTATATCCCTTATCAGTTAGCATAGTCACTACCATGGTCATGATAAAAGCAATAAATAGCAGTATTCCTATCGTAATTCCGGTTCCCCAATTAATTTTCATCTTCCTATTTTTTTTACTGTTTTTATTAAACTGTGTGGTTTGTTCTGATTACGCTTTCGCGAAAGCGTAATTACCACCATCACTACTACTCTATCGATACGTGCGTGGTCCTAGAAAAGTCGTGGTGGTAGTCTCTATGAGTTCATCACCACTGTAAATTCCTATTTCCAGTTTGTCTTTATCATCTTTTAATTCACGTTCATGTAGTTCTATAAACAAGGTACCTTCTGCAAGGCCTTGTTTATCAATATCAAATCCAGAATCTGTTACGAGCTTTACCGTTCCTTTATGTGATAACAGTTTAAACTGTACATCATCAATCTCTAAAATGGTTTTATTTACCAGTTTATAGGTATACACATTACTAATGATGTTATCTGCTTTATGCTCATATAAGGAACCTGGTAATCTTAGGATTCTAGCCTCTACATCATTGCGTAAAAACATCATTCCAGCACCTACAGCAATCAGAATCCCTAGCACTACGGTATAACCTTTAAGTCTAGGAGTGAATTCAAATTTTTTGCCTTTGGTAATATTATCTTCACTGGCATAACGTATCAAGCCTTTAGGTAGATCTACTTTTTCCATCATATGATCACAAGCGTCTATACATGCGGTACAATTCACACATTCCAGCTGTGTACCATTCCTGATATCAATTCCCGTAGGACATACATGTACACATTGAAAACAATCGATGCAATCACCTTTACCAGTAGATGCGCGATCTTCATTCTTTTTAAATAGAGCACGACCGGTTTCTCCTTCACCACGTTTATGATCGTAAGCTACAATAACAGACTTATCGTCCAGCAGCACTCCTTGTAATCTACCATAAGGACAGGCGATGATGCATACTTGTTCTCTAAACCACGCAAACACAAAGTAAAACACACTAGTAAATATGACCAATGAAATAAGGGTACTCCAGTGCACAAATGGTCCTTCTTTAACATAGCGCAGTAATTCATCACTACCTATAAGATAGGCTAGGAACACATTTGCAATAAGAAATGAAACCACGGCAAATACAAACCACTTTGTAGCTTTCTTGCGTATTTTTTCGGCATTCCATTTTTGTTTATTGAGGCGTATTTGTTTACCACGATCACCTTCTATCCAGTACTCTATCCTACGGAAAACCATTTCCATAAAAATAGTTTGTGGACACATCCATCCACAAAATATCCTTCCAAAGGCTACCGTAAAGAATATGACAAACACAACGCCTATCAACATCATGATCACAAAAAGGTGAAAATCTTGTGGCCAGAATGGAAATCCGAATATGTTAAAGCGACGCTCTAACACATTAATCATGATAAACTGGTTACCATTAATTTTAATAAACGGCGCTGCAAATAGAAACGCCAGCAATACGTAGCTTACGATCTTACGATAGTTGTAAAACTTACCTGATGGTTTTTTAGGGTACAGCCATGATCGCTTCCCATCTTTATCGATGGTTGCGATACTGTCTCTAAAAACCTCGTTTGCTGGTGCTTCCATAATTTACTTCTCAAGAAGTACTAATCATTCATGGTAATTAATGTAGAATCTACTGCTACTTCTTCTACTTGCGGCGTTGCCTCTTTAACAGCGTTAGGATCTTCCCAGATTTCACCTTCAGCTGCTTTAGGTTCTGCTGGAGTGGTGCCTACTAGAGTTACAACATAGCTAGCTACCTGTGCCATCTCGCTAGGTTTTAGATCATTTTTCCATGCGATCATTCCTTTTCCGTCACGTCCACCTTCACTAATAGTGTTAAAAATATTGCTGATTCCACCACCTAAAATCCAGTATTCATCTGTAAGGTTAGGTCCTATTCCACCACCACCATCTGCCTTATGACAGGCTACACAGCTTTCTGTAAATATGGCTTTACCAGCATTAAGGTCAGAGGCATCTGCCAGAAAGGTTACTGTACTAGCATCTATAAGATCTTTTGCAGTTTTCTTGTATTCTGCAATTTCTAACTCAGCTTGTTCTACTTGAAGTACATATTCTTCGGCCTGATCTGGTGCAGCATCAAATACATGGTATTTACCTAAGTAAATCACACCAAATAATATCGTTGCATAGAATAAATAAACCCACCATGGTGGTAAATTATTATCTAATTCACGTATTCCATCGTAATTATGATCCAGTTCTATCTCTCCTTCTTCTTCTACTGCTCTACTGTCTAGTAATTTTGCGTAGGTCTTTTTAATTCCTGCAAATTGCTGTTCTTTACGTAAAGCTTCTGCCTCATTGTATCGTTCTTGTGCTTTCTCGTCTAGTGTATTGTACAATACTTTCTCTAATGTTTTTACACTAGCTTCTAGTAAATACGCACATAAGAATAACACACCTAGTATTAACCAGATCAATGGATATTCTTGTACTGCCCATGTTCCTTCACTTCCTGCCACTAGTTCAAAAATGACTAGTGCAATTGCCATAAAGACAACTATTCTAATTAATGATGATTTATTCATGGTCGTAAGTTTTAAGGTTATCATCCATAGGCATATCACGCAAGGCATTGATGTGTGATTTTTTTGCCGTAAGTGCATAAGTAAATAATGCCGCAAAAAAGATGAAAAAGATTAGTAATGATATGATAGGATATAGCGAAACATCGTCTATAGCTTCTAGGTTTCCTTTTATAAATTTCAACATGACCTATTCGTTTGAGTTAACAGTTAATTCTGGTCCATTCTTCACTTTGATATCAGTACCTAAGCGTTGTAGGTAAGCGATGATAGAAACTACTTCACGATCTCTCATCTCAATGAATTCTTCACCATTTTCTTTAGCATACTTTTTATCTTCTTCATACACCTTCTTAAAGTCAGGATCGCTCATTAAGTTTTTCTCAATTTGTAGTGCTTGTGCAGCCATATCTTCTGGTGCGCTAGCAATTGCTGCTGGAGAATATGGTACGCCTAGACTTACCATAACTTCCATTTTATTTTGAGTTTCACTACGATCGTGTTCATTTCTTATCAACCATTTATAGGATGGCATAATAGAACCTGCACTAGTAGTTTGTGGATCATAGAAGTGATTTAAATGCCAGTTATCATTATACTTACCACCTATTCTCATTAAATCTGGACCAGTACGTTTAGAACCCCATAAGAATGGGTGGTCATATACATATTCTCCTGATTTAGAATACTCTCCATAACGCTCTGTCTCACTACGGAATGGTCGTATCATTTGTGAATGACATCCCACACAACCTTCACGTATGTAGATATCTCTACCTTCTAATTCTAATGGTGTGTATGGTTTCACGCTAGAAATAACAGGTACATAATCATCTACTAATAATGATGGTACAATCTGAACGAGTCCACCTATAAGAATGGCTACAGTTGCATATAAGGTAAGTTTTAATGGTTTACGCTCTAACCAGGTATGCCACCCTTCACTAGCGGTTCTTTTACGAGTCACTTTTACAAGTGGAGCCGCTTCTGCTAACTCATCTGTAACAGCGCTACCTTGTCTAATCGTAATGATGACATTGTAAACCAGTACTAACATTCCCACGAGATAGAATGTTCCACCTATCGCACGCATCCAGTACATAGGCATGATCTCGTTTACAGTTTCTAAGAAGTTACCATATACAAGTGTCCCATCTGGATTAAATTGTTTCCACATAAATGCTTGAACAAATCCTGCCACGTACATAGGTAATGCATAAAGTATGATCCCTAGCGTTCCTATCCAGAAGTGGAAATTAGCCAGTTTAGTAGAAGCTAATTTTGTTTTAAACAAAACTGGTACTAAGAAATAGATTATACCAAAGGTCATAAAACCATTCCATGCTAATGCTCCTACGTGAACGTGAGCAATGATCCAGTCAGAGAAATGCGCAATCGCATTTACATTTTTAAGAGATAGCATAGGTCCTTCAAATGTTGCCATTCCATAACCCGTGATACCTACCACCATAAATTTCAATACTGGACTGGTACGTACTTTATCCCATGCACCACGCAAGGTTAATAATCCATTAATCATTCCACCCCATGAAGGTGCAATCAGCATTACAGAGAATGCAACACCTAAATTTTGAGCCCAATCTGGTAATGCACTATATAATAAATGGTGAGGTCCTGCCCAGATATAAATAAAGATCAATGACCAGAAGTGAATTATAGAAAGTCTATAAGAGTAAACGGGTCTATTTGCTGCTTTAGGTACAAAATAATACATCAATCCTAGGAAAGGAGTCGTTAAGAAAAATGCTACCGCATTGTGACCATACCACCATTGTACTAGCGCATCTTGAACACCTGCATACGCACTATAACTCTTAAAGAGTCCTACTGGTAATGCCATACTGTTAAAGATATGGAGTACTGCTACCGTAACAAATGTTGCGATGTAAAACCATAAAGCTACATATAAGTGACGCTGGCGACGCTTAATAAGTGTACCTATTAAGTTAGCTCCAAAGGCAACCCAAATCAAGGCAATACCTATATCAATAGGCCATTCTAACTCTGCATATTCTTTTGAGCTGGTAATTCCTAATGGTAAGGTGATTGCCGCTGCTACAATGATCAACTGCCATCCCCAAAAATTAACATTAGAAAGTAAATCACTCCACATACGTGCTTTAAGCAGTCGTTGTGTTGAGTAATAAATACCTGCAAAAATTGCATTACCTACAAAGGCAAAGATCACCGCATTAGTATGCAATGGACGTAGCCTACCGAAGCTAAGCCACGATATCCCATCTGTCATGGTAGGGAAAATAAACATAAAGGCTAGGATTAAACCTACCAGCATTCCTACCACACCCCACAACATGGTGGCATAGAGGAACTTTTTAACGATTTTATTATCGTAATGGAATTGTTCTAACTGCATATTACTTTAGATTAGTTGGGTTCTCTTCTTTTGATTTTACAAGCTCATCATCAAATAGCATGCGCACGCTAGGCGTGTACGTATCGTCATACTGTCCAGATCTCACAGAGATGATAAACAGCACAAAGAAAATAAGGGCAACTACTACGCTTATCGCTAATAACATATAAATGATACTCATACCTAATTTGAATTATCGTTACAAATGTATTTTGTGAAGACTGTGTAAAACATGACAATTGTCAGTTTTGGAAAAATAATTAGTTCATCCATTTTCTTCCTATATAATTAGTGACCACAGTAGTGAACGCGACTACACTTAAGGAACTCACAGGCATCAAAATAGCCGCGATTACAGGTGATAATTTCCCACTTAAGGCAATGGCTATTCCTATAAAATTGTAGCATAAGGATAATGCAAAACACCAGTGGATAATTTTTACCGCTTTTCGCGAAAGCGTAATTACTTCATCCATCCTACTTAACATAGTCGCATCCATAATACCATCACTGGCTGGCGTGAATACGTTTACATTCTCTGCAATTGAAATCCCGACATCACTTTGTGCTAGTGCGCCAGCGTCATTTAATCCATCGCCTATCATCATCACCTTGTGACCACGAGATTGTAGCTCTTTTATATATTCTAGCTTATCTGCCGGTTGATGCTGGAATTGCATACGGATACCTTCAGGAAGAATCGCTTCTAACTTCTCACGCTCACCATCATTATCACCAGAAATTAAATGAAGTTTAAAATCACCAGATAAACGATCAAATAGCGCAGCTACCCCAGCACGATACTTATTTTTAAAAGTGAATTTACCTTTATACTTATTGTTATAATTCACATGTACGGCGGTGTTTGTAGAATCTGATTTTTCTACCGCTTTAGTAAAACTGGAGGATCCTACTTTTAATACATCTTGTTGTGATCTAGAGAGCAATCCTTTACCAGCGATTTCACTAAATTCATCTAGTGCTGGTAGGATATCATTTTTCTTAAGCTCTTGATATAAAGACCTACTCAACGGGTGATTTGATCCTCGTAACGTACTGGTGATAAGATCTAACTGATTCTCTTTTAAAGGTTCACCTTCATATTCTATATGTGAACTAGTATTTGTTGTAATGGTACCCGTTTTATCAAAAACGATAGTATCTATTTGAGCCATGCGCTCTATAACAGCAGCTTCTTTTAAATAAAATCCAGATCTACCAAAAATGCGTAACATATTACCCATCGTAAATGGTGTGGAAAGAGCAATCGCACATGGACAGGCGACTATCAGTACCGCAGTAAATACATTTATCGCGGTAGCAGGATGTATGAATAACCATATCCCAGCACCTAAAACAGCAATCGTAATAATGGTAATGGTGAATTTTTTAGAAATACGATCCACTAGGCTTTGAAACCCTGAATGACGTCGCTTTTTAAACACATCATTACTCCATAAACTGGTCAGGTAACTTTGCTCTACCGTTTTTACGGCTTCTACTTCTATTACGCCAGATTTCTGTCTACCACCAGCATAGAGTAACTGCCCTAATTGTTTATATACAGGATCACTTTCTCCGGTTACAAAACTGTAATCCATAGATGCGCGATCACTTAATAACATGGCATCTACTGGTAAGATTTCTTCATTTCTAATAAGTAGTTGATCTCCTTTTTTAACCTGATAAATAGGAATTTGTTCTTCTGTAAGTCCGTTTTTATTTCTTATGATTTTAGTTACACCTATAGGAAAATAGGATTTAAAATCTCTATCAAAAGACAAGTAAGAATACGTACGTTGCTGGAAAAATTTACCTAATAATAAAAAGAACACCAGTCCTGTTAGACTATCTAAAAATCCAGTTCCTAAATCAAAAATGATTTCAATCGTACTACGTATAAATAAGACAACAATCCCTAAAGCTATAGGAATGTCAATATTAAGAATACCTGATTTGATGCCTTTGTAAGCACTTTTTATATAATCAAATCCTGCATAGAATACCACTGGTAAAGAAAAGGCAAACATCATCCAGCGGAACAGTCCTTTAAACTGATCTAACCAAAACTCCTCAACCTCAAAATACTCTGGAAATGACAGAAACATAACGTTTCCAAAGGCAAATCCAGCAACTCCTAATTTATATATTAAAGAATAATCTTTTTTTTGATCTTTTTTATTGTAATCTTCTAATGATATGTATGGTTCATATCCTATAGAACCTAATAGCAGTACTAGTTCTTTCAATGAAATTTCAGTGCTATTAAAAGTAGCACGAACTGTTTTTTTAGGAAAGTCTACTTGAGATGTTTTTACACCTGGATGAATACGTTGCAAATTTTCAAGAACCCAGATACAACTGCTGCAATGAATAGATGGAATGGATAGCTGTACGACCTTTACATCTTGTTCATTAAACTCTAACAGTTGATTTACAATTTCCTCATTATCTAGAAAATTATACTTGTCTTTTGAAAATTGCGGAGAAATTCCAGGCGTGCGTTGGATATCATAATAATTACCTAAGTCATTATCACTTAATATCTCGTACACCAGTTTACATCCATTACAACAAAACAACTTCTCGTCATAAGGAATCCGATGCTCAACACATGGATCTCCACAATGGAAACAATTATCCATAATACACTATTTACTCTTATACCTATGGCAAATATGTACAATACACAAAGCGTAAAAAATGATAATTGTCAGCTTTTTAAGATTTTACGTTCAATTAAAATACAAATATTTTGAACAAACATTTAGGAGTAAACAGCTGTGTTTATTGAACAACACATTGAATTGAGAATTATATTTGTGAAAGTCAGGTATATTATTATGAGTTCAAAATGTGAAAATTGTGTGGTACGACAGTACAATGCTCTCAAAGCGTTAAGTACAGAAGATCTTACGGCAATTAATAGAGCTAAAGAATTAGTTTCTATTTCTAAAGGTGAAAAAATCTTTAAAGAAGGTCAACGCTTAAGCGGTATTTACTGCGTGCGTAATGGTGCTTCAAAACTTTCTAAAGTCACTGCATCTGGTAGAGACCAAATCGTAAAAATTGCTACAAAAGGAGAATTATTAGGACAGCGATCTGTAGTTTGTGATGAGAATGCAAACTTAAGTGCTACTGCTTTAGAAGATATGGAGGTTTGTTTTATCCCTAAATCCACTATCGAAACAAGGATTAAAGATAATCCTGAATTTGTGAGAAAACTTCTTAAAACTATGGCTACAGAATTACGTGTTGCAGATGACATGATCGTAGATCTTTCACAAAAAACCGTAAAACAAAGACTAGCTCAGTCTATTTTATACTTGAAAGATCAATTTGGTGAAGAGGAAGATGGAAATCTAGCACTTACTTTATCTCGAGAAGATCTTGCTGCAGCGATAGGAACTGCAACAGAATCTTGTATACGCCTGCTTTCTGATTTTAAGAAAAAAGGATTTATCAGTACTAAAGGAAAAAATATTAAAATTGAAAATCTAGCCGCATTAGAGCGATTAGCCAGTGATATTTAACAGCTATAATCCGTAATGCTTCTTGAGCATTTTTTCATATCGCTTTTCTGGTAAGATTTTCTTTAGAACAATAGAAAATTTCTGTAAAAAGCTACCTACTTTGTAATGTATTCCTGGATTTTTTTCTTGTAATATTTCGTGAATTTTGATCGCCATTTCTTGTGGATCATTACCATCATCCACATGTTCATCAATAAGTTTTAACGTATGCGCATATCCAGCAGCATAGTCGCTACCTTCAATCACTGGTGCATGAAAACGTCCGGCAGCAATATTAGTAGCAAAATCACCAGGCGCTACATTACTAAAATGTATGTTTAAATGAGCACATTCCATACGATAAGCTTCAGTAATTATTTCTAGAGCTCCTTTACTAGCGCTATAAATCCCACGATATGGCAATCCCATATATCCTGCGATACTGGTAATGTTAATCACTCTACCATTTTTACGCTTACGCATGTGAGGCATTACGGATTGTAATACTCGCAATGGACCATAAAAATTCGTATCCATTGCTGCATGAATCTCATCCATAGGTGTTTCCTCTACAGGACCTGTGATTCCTACACCTGCATTATTTATTAAAATATCGATTTGAGATTCTTGCTGGATCAATTGATCTACCGCATTCTGGATGGATGTGGCATCTTTTACGTCCATAGCAAGTAATTTCACAGGACTGTCAGGATAGCGATCTGGATTACGACTCGTACCGTAAACCACATAATTATGATCTTGTAAATAGATCGCGATGGACTTTCCTATACCGCTAGATCCACCTGTAACTAAAACCACTTTTTTCATAACAAACTAGAATTGAGATAGTTGCATTTCACTTATAGCCATAAAAAAAGGCAAGCTACCTACATCACACTGCTACGACCGCTTACCTTTGCTGCGTTCCCGCCCTGGAGGAGTTCAGCAGGAGCTAGTTGTGTAGGACTTGCCGGTGCAAATATAACACCTACTTTAAGGTGTGCAAAGATTTTATGCACGCATTTTTATTCATTATATTTCGGCTTCATTATTAGACTACATGAAATTAAAAAACATTCTTTTTTCAGTAACTGTAATCCTCTTATTATCAGCTTGTAAAAGTGCGATTGAGCAGTTTAACAATAATTACAGCATGCAACTTTCTAGCACTGCTTCTGACTATAAAAATGGTAGTACGGTAAATTTAGAGATTATAGATGTGGCGAGTATGGGAATCGATAGTGTGGTGTGGAAGGAAAATGGTGGAATCATTGATGGTGAGATGGGAATTACGCTTTCGCGAAAGCTAACTAATGACAGCCCATTAGGTAACGTGACTTATGAAGCTCATATTTATAAGGATGGTTCTTATACCACGGCTAGTGAAACTATTAAAAGATTAGCGCCACAAAAACCTAAGGTGATCAAATATGATATCATTAAGGAATATCCACATTTAAAGGAATCCTACACGCAAGGATTAGAATTTTATAAGGACACTTTATATGAAAGTACTGGACAGTACAGAGAATCTGACCTAAGAAAAGTAGATGTAACTACTGGTGAAGCGATGGAGAAAATGCAAATGAAAGACCACTTTTTTGGCGAAGGAATGACCATTATGAATGATAAAATTTACCAGCTTACTTGGCGTTCAGGATATGGATTTGTTTATGATTTAGATTTCAATAAAATTGACGAGTTTAAGTATAATGAAAGTAAAGAAGGTTGGGGACTTACTAACGATGGTACTTATTTATATAAAAGCGATGGAACCGATAAAATCTGGCGACTGGATCCTGAAACTTTTGAAGAATTAGGTTACATCACTGTGACTTCAAATAAACAAACCTTTGACAAAATCAATGAACTAGAATTTGTGAACGGAAAAATCTATGCAAATAAATATCAATATGATGGTGTAATGGTCATAGATCCTCAAACTGGACAATTAGATGCTGTTCTAGATTTAAGAGATTTAAAAGATCAAGTAACTAATAATGATAAAGAAGACAATGTCCTTAACGGTATCGCGTTTGATGCTAAAACAGGACACTTTTTTGTTACAGGGAAACGCTGGGAAAAGCTATTTGAAATCAAATTAACGGAACAATAATTATGAATATAAAGATACCTACGTTTACCATGAAACGTACCGTTAAAGAAGATGAAATAGATGATTTAAATCATGTGAATAATGTGGTCTATAATGAATGGGCAAATGATATCGCTGTAAAACACTGGCTTACGGTTGCTGGAGATAAACTGCGAGAATCTGTGGATTGGGTTATGGTTAAACATACCCTAGAATACAAGGCAGCAGCCGTTTTAGGCGATACCATCATGATAAAAACTCAGGTAGGAAAAGCAACAAATGCAACCTATGAGCGTTTTATTGAAATATATAACGCAACTACAAATCAATTACTTGTAAAAACAGAATCTGTATGGTGTGCGATCAATGAGCATGGTAGACCTACACGTATCTCACAAGAATTGAAAGATTTGTTTGAAACCCAATCATGAGAAATTACCTCATTGCCATACTGTTAATCATCACTACAATCATATTAGGATCTTGTAGAGATGATTTTGCTTTTCAAGACAGCACTGGAAATCTTGAATTTTCACAAGACACTATTTTTTTAGATACCGTATTTTCTAACATAGGTTCTAGCACTCGTACTTTTAAAGTATATAATCGCAGTAATGAGGATATCGTTATTCCTACAGTAGGACTAGCATTAGGTTCTCAATCTAAATATAGGCTGTCAGTAGATGGTGTGCCAGGGCAGATTTTTGATAATGTAGAAATTCTAGCAAAGGATTCCATTTTTGTATTTGTAGAAACCACGGTAGATATCACAGATTTTTCTACAGCTGATGAATTTTTATATACAGATACTATAGAATTTGACAGTGGACCTAATTTACAAGAAGTAGAACTGGTAACCCTAATACAAGATGCGATATTCTTATTTCCAGAACGTGACGCACAAGGTGTGGCAGAAACATTATCACTAGGAACTAATGCAGATGGTGATGAAATTAGAATCTCTGGATTTGTTCTAGACGACACAGAACTCAATTTCACCGCAGATAAACCTTATGTCATTTATGGTTTTGCCGCTGTAGGTGAAAATAAAACACTCACGATAGATGCAGGCGCACGCATTCATTTTCATGCTGGTAGCGGTATCATTGTAGGTAATGAAGGAAGTTTACAGGTAAATGGGGCATTATCAACCACAGATGATCTAGAAAACGAAGTCATTTTTGAAGGTGATCGCTTAGAACCACAATTTGCAGATGTTCCAGGTCAATGGTTTGCCATATGGCTTACAGATGGTAGTAAAAATAATGTCATTAATCACGCTACGATTAAAAACGCCACTGTAGGAATCATATCAGATAATAGCAATCCTACCTCAACTGGCGCGACCTTACAGATTAATAATACACAGATTTACAATAGCGCAAATATAGGCTTACTAGGTACTACAGCAGATATTGAGGCTAACAATATGGTAATTAATAATTCTGGTTTGAGTTCCTTATTGATACGTTTAGGCGGTTCTTATAATTTTAATAATTGTACGATTGCAAATTACTGGAGTAATGGTTTCCGTCAGGAGCCTACTGTTTTAATGACAAATGTATTTCCTAACACAGATCTTACAGAGGATTTAACGCAAGCTACTTTTACAAATTGCATTATCTACGGTGATCGTGATATAGAGCTGATTCTGGCAGATGATGGTATTTCTCAATTCAATTATAAATTTGAAAATAGCTTGATCAAATTTGATGATCGTTTTGATGATTTTGTAGGCTTACCAGCTTACGACTTTACAAACACTACTTTATACGATGAAATTCAACTAAATATCGATCCTGAATTTGAAGATGAAGACGCTAATCTAATGCTCATAGATAATACCAGCGGTGCAAATGGAATTGCAAATCCAACAACAGACAACCCGTCTGATATTTTAGGAACGACTAGACCAGCAGTTAATCCAGATGCTGGTGCTTATGAAAGTGTGGATTTAGGATCTTAGAGTTTTGGTAATTTAGCTTTCGCGAAAGCGGAATAGTTTTCATCATACTTGCTAAAACATCGTCGAAATGCTGTTATTTACTATTTAAAACCTCCAAATTCTAATTACACCAGTTTTTATTTTACATTTGTACATCTTTAAGAAGTAAAATATTATTTCATATAGATATTTAGAATTAAAAATGCCTGGCACAGAATCCCTAAATTCTAGCCAGGCTTTTTTAATATAATGCCACAGGAATAGACACGCTACTGCTAATAATTGCGTAAGTACCGCAGTCGATTATTTAAATATGTAGAAATCTTGCTCAGGGATTTTTACAACTAATGTGTTTAACGCATGTATCACACATCGTAAATAAAAGGTGCCTATTCCCAATCTGGCATCATACTATTTGTAAACAAATCCTCTCGAGAATCTGCCAGGGATATTTCTAACGACTGGATGATTCCAGGACTGTTATTATCATTTGCTTGATTTTTAAAAATTACTTGAGCCTCTGTAGGTGAAAATCGTGCATCCAGATCATTTGTTCCAGCATCTTTATTAAATGAAATATCCGTAGATGTCATGTTATTAAAATTATAGATATACATACGAGTATCCAGCTGTCTATAAGTGTTATTTTCAAATCCTGAAAAATCTCTTGTATATAGTAATCTAGAATTATCTGCGCTTAAATCAATACCTCCAAAAGCGCCTGGGATTCCAGAAACCACCGTATTTAGAATAGTACCTTGTAGGTTAATAGTGAAAATTTCAACCTGATAACCGCTTAAATCATTCACTTTTAAGGCAATCACCGGATCATTGACATCTAGATCAGAAATTAGTTTACCGTTAATAGTTTGAAAAACCTGAGTAAGACCGCTACCATTAACATTGATGCGATACAATTTATCTTGTGCAGGATAGTATATAAATGATCCATTATTAGACCATGAAATATCAATCTCTTCTAGATTAAATCCAGCTACTGGTACAGATGTAGTGACCTGTTGCTTGTTTGTACCATCCAGATTCATTGTAAACACATGAACCTGAGCTCCTACACTGCGTAAATAAGCAATTTTATTCACTTGCCTGTTTACACGTGGTCTCCAGCTGTTTTCTGTATTTGAGGTTAGCGCTACCGTGGTACCGTTATCATCACCACTGTAAATGACGTTATTCCCATTTTCTTTCTTTACAAATGCAAATCTATTAGTAGGAAATGAAGAGGTTGTGAAAGAAAAAGTAGTACTGATTACTTCCTGATTAATACCATCGCTTGCAGTAACATTCCACAAATAAGTCTCGCCAAAATCAACATTTACATCCAGTGTTGAAGTCGTAACATCCTCAAAATTTTGAACGGTATTATCACTAGTTTTACGCAGTTCAATATCATAAGTAAGATCATCATCATCTGGATCTATAACCAGCCATTCTAGCGTTGCAGTAGTAGAAACATTTGTCTCACCATCATTTGGCGCTACTAATAGTGGAATTTCTGGTGGTCTATTGTTAGCGGTTTCTTCATTGAGTTCAAAAACGAGCTCTATAGTTTCATCTGCTTCTAAAGTGGCACTTTCAAAGGCGACTAGAAACTCATCTTTCTCTGCCTGAACAGCGTACTGTCCAGCATCTACTTCAAATTCAAATCTTCCATCTGTATCTGTGAATACCGTACTACTAGACGGATTAGTTGATATTTTTGCGTTTTCTATAGGATTAAAGGTTACTGCCTCTACAACTCTACCTTTTAAAGTAGCTTTTGCATTAATGTCTATTGCTTCCTCACTGCATCCAGTGATTCCTAGAATAAACAGAACGATATATATGTATTTAAGATCTTTCATAATAGGATGTTTTTAAAATAGCTTTAGGTTTAATTGAGATACAACCGTATCATTTACTGCTGATTGCGGTTGAGCTTTCTTCAATTTCTTTTGAAGCTTACGTTCTTTTCTATCTGCAATACGTTGTTGTTTTTTTGCATCTTTTAGTTTTGCGTCATTAGATCCCAAATGAATACTGATACCTAGTCCACCTTTAAAATAATGATCATCTCTTGTTCCAGATACGATACCATCTAATTCATCACTAAATGCTGCGTTATAGTCTACCATTGCGCGTATTCCTACACTAGGCGTTACCATATACTCAAATCCTAATCCAGCCTGAACTTTCAAGTCATTCACTTCAAACCAGTTTGCATGATTCACACCAGCACCTCCGTAAATCATAGGTGAAAATTTATCGTAGGGCAATACCATAAAAGATAGATTAAGCTCTGTTGCAGCAAATTCTCTGTTCAACAAGTCTCTATTGTATAACCTAAATTTGTGAACAGATCCTTCTAAACCTAAATGAGTGGTTAAATTGTAGCGCATTCCTGCGCTTAAGTGGTATTCATAATCTGTATTAGGTAGATCTGCATTATTGCGAGTCGCACCTGCAAGACCAAAGAGTGACCACTTACTACGGTACTCTTGTAAATCACGCTGATAAACATCTGTTTGTTGTGCTGTTTCCTTTTCTGCACGATAATCTGTTATTAGTTTTTGTGCTACTTGAGGTCCACCTTTAGGAGCCCACAATTGAGCTTCAATTCCTTCTATGATTAAAGCTTCTACACCTTTTTCAATAGCTTCTTTAATCGCTAATTGTCCTGGTTCATTGCGTGTGAAACCAGTCTCTGCTTCCAGCAATCTTTGGAAACTAACGTATCTAAAAAGACTAGCATCTACCGCTTGAGAAAATATTGTTTTAGAAACATACACTGTTTTTAAAATTTCACCGCTACGTACAGAAACTACTCGTAAATAAACAGTAACGCGATCCTGACGATATTTTGAGGATCCACCTGCGCCAAAATATCTCGCACCAGCACCACCAGTTAATACATTTGTATCATAAGAAACGATTCCACCTTCTATAAGAACACCAGCATATAATAATGGATCTAAAGACGTAACTGCCGTATTATTCTTTTTTGCATAATCCTGTCTGGTAGAACGTATAATATTACGCTCATTTTGTAAGTTGATGTAATTTTCTCTTTCTATGATTCTAAACCAGTTAGAATCTTCTAGGGCTTTTATAAGTATCGTGGTTCCACCTTGTGTAACGGCATTACTAAAGGTACTTCCATTTTCTGCCTGTTTAAATTGACCTGTTTGATCTTCAAACTTATAAACACCTACTACAGCTTTTGCCGCTGCAGGTGGCATATTGACTAATTTTCTATAAGAAGCTGTTTCCTCACCTATACGTGCTGGTTGCACATCTAGAGGCTGGCTAAAATATGATCCACACTGGGCACACAGCATCACAAGCACGCATAGCGTTGCTATTTTTAAATATGATTTCATGACCTGTAGATCTAGTTATTAGGAACAAAGATCTGTGTCTGGTCGCCGTTGCTAGTATTGAGAATATTAACGATCAACCCATCAAAGGATTCTAGAACTTCTAATTCTAGATTACCTACTGTAAAAGTACCTGGTTGTAAACCACCTTCTACATCTACTTGTCCTGCAAGTATAATTCTAGAAAGCTGGCTTAAGTATTGTCTGTTAAGACCTTCGGCAAAGCTGTCTAATTCTGACTGTTGATCTAGTGCCTGATTTTCGGCTGGATCTGTGAATCTATTTTGTGCCTCGGCACTTTGAATGAGCCATTGATAATTAAAGGTATCACCGCCAAAAGCAGGATTAATAGGCCTGTAAACTAATTGTTGAGCAGATAAACTGGACATCATTCCAGTTAAACATAACAACGTGAGCAATGTTGTGATTTTAGTGAGCATGGTTTAAATTTTAATGTTGCGTTATTGTATTTTCTATGCGTTGGAAGTGCTGGTATACCTTATAAATACATGGATCTACCATTGATTCCATATAATCAGATCTAGGATTTACAAAGAACTGATGTATTAATTGTGTCCCTACAAATATTTTAATCATGGAGTTACGACCTTGAGCAAATTGTTCTCTTATGACTACCGGTTCCTTACCGTTTAATTTGTATTGATTGTATTTCATGTAGAAATCATCAAAAAAGTCTTTCGCTGGTTTTGTTCTGGTTTTATCTAGTACAATTCCTGTTATCGCGATTCCTTCATACGATGTATCTCTTTTATCTTCTTTTTTTATTAAAAGTGTTCCCTTTTCAATTTCTTTAAGGTCCTTACCTACTAGTTTATCATTGATATCATAAACCAGAAGCATAATTCTAATAATACCTGGATATTTTAAATTAACGGTAGTATTTCCTATAAACGCCTTGTTTCTAGCTTTTAAAATTCCTCTACCTTTTTGACTACTCTTACTTGTATTTTTTAACGAGTCTATTTTAAATACGGTAAGCTCATATCTTATTTCGGCATTACCTTGTAGAAAATTTGAGGCGACTCCTTTGACCTCTACAAATTCCCCTTTTTGTTCTAGCCATATTTCAGCCTTGATGTCTTTATTGTAAAATGATGATGATGTGGATTGCGCTTTCGCGAAAGCGAAAACTAAAAACATCATGCTATAAAGAATCGTTCTTACCATCTAGAAATGAAGTACATAAACTGAAGATCCATTTCCTTGCTGATTCACTCTTAATCGCTGTGCATTGCTATTAGTTCCTACACTAATAGTGGTGTTGTAGTTACCTTGCTGATTAATTCCCATCTCTTGATTTACAGAGTTTCCTAAACTATAGTTGAGAAAATCATTACTTATTCCTGACTGATTTACATTTAATCTGATGCGCTGTGAGTTTGAAAATAAAAGTGATCTATTATTAACACCTTCTTGAGATATGACGATCTGACTATCATTAGAAATGATTGCTGCACTAGCTACATTACCAGTCCCTACTTGATCTATAAACACCGCGTTCTGAGTATTAGCAGATTGTGGTAAAGTCCTAGGTTGAATTAACTGCTGATTCACAAAACTGAGCTGTGAGTTTTGCGTTGTTAATCCAGGCGTTCTCACCACAACTTCTTCATTCACATACGTTTGTGCATTAATAGAAAATGAAAAAAATATAAAAATGTAAATTAACTTTCTCATAATAGTGGTATTAAAAATCAGGAAGCTTGTATTATCAAGCTTCCTGAAATTAAGTTTCAATTAGAAGTTATGTCTAACTGTTGCTGCTGCTCTTCTCACTTGTGGAGTAAGTGCGACGTTTGCATTTCTTTGAATAACAGTTGCGTTATTCTGACCTTGTACACCTGCTGGTGGAGTTAATGGGTGATTCTGGTTGATCACACTCATCTGACCATTTCCAGTTTGATCTACCATAGACATGTTTCCATTAGCACGTTGTCTTACCATACTGCTGTTATCAAAACCATCCTGAATTGAAGTAGCAAGGTTACCAGCTACCTGACCATTACGCTGAATGATGGTAGAAGAGTTTCTATCTTGGTACTGCTCTTGATAAGCTTCATTGTTGTTTCCAGCTTGGCTAGTTTTAGCAAAGTTGTCAGCACCTTCTTGATACTGCTCTACATAGTTGTCACCACCAGAAGCAGCTCCTACTGTATTTTGCTCTACTACCGCAGTGTTACCAGTACCTATTTGCTCTTGAAAAGAAACATCATTTACTAACATTTGATCTGCGTAAGCTTCATTTCCTTCACCTAACTGTACTTGCTGTGCAAATGCACCAGTAGCTTCTGTTGTTCCATCTCCTTGATTAGCCTCTGCATAGTTTCCTGATCCAGGACCTTCTTGAAGTTGAATCAATGAGTTGTCATCACCGTACTGCACACCTATCGCAGTATGACCAGCAGACTGATTAGGATTTGCTAACTGCTCTTGATAAGAACGGTTTCCTAATGATGTAGCTGCTCCAGAGTTATCTTGAGAAATGCTAGACTCATTATTATCCCATCGTTGTTGAACTTCAGCATCATTTGAAGTACCCATTTGATCTACTAAAGCTAAATTGCTTTCTGCTTGTTGTGGTAAATCTGCTCCTTGTTGAACTAAGGCTGTGTTATCCATACCAGTACTTGAACCGAAAACTTCATTCAAATCTCCTTGTTGTGTAACTGTAAAGCTATTTCCTTCACCATTTTGTTTGATATCACTATAGTTTAAGTGACCACTAATAGATGGTTGAACATTTCCCCATTGTAATACATCTACACTATTGCGATTAGCTGCATTTGTACCAGTTTGCTCAATGAAAGATGCATTTGCAGTACCTTGTTGTTGAACTAGGGCATCACTTCCTTGACCTTTTTGATCGATGTTTGAGTAGTTTCCACCTACTGTAGCTGCTGCTGTAGGAGATGATTGTTGTACAGGTGCTGTAATTACCTGTGGTGTTTGTGCTACTGCAAAACTTCCTGCTGCTAGTGCACACACGCTTAAAATTAAATTTTTCATGTTTAAAATATTTAGAATTAAATCAATAGATAATGGATCATCATCCATTGATTGTAAAAATTATTAATACAATAAATCGCCCTAACGATGTATTGATTTTTTAGAAGTGTCTTCTAGTTGCCGCAGCTCTTTGAGTCTGTGGAGTTAAAGAAACATTTGCATTTCTTTGTATAACAGTTGCTGTGTTGAAACCATTACCATTAGGTGCAGAACTAGAACCAATGTTTTGAGTAATAACACTCATTTGACCGTTTCCTGTTTGATCTACCATTGCTTGATTTCCTCTTGCCTTTTGTTCTATTGAACTAAAGTTCATTGTTCCATCTTGAATGGATATTGCAACATTTGCATCTGCAGGGTTTACACCACCACGCTGCTCTACAGTAGAGAAGTTACTCAATCCATATTGTTCTTGGTAAGATTCGTTATTTGCTCCATTTTGCTTAGAACGAGCTTCATTCATAGTACCTTCTTGGTACTGCTCTGCATACATATTAGATCCACCTGTTGGGTTATCTGCTTGTGAAGCTACAGCTATGTTAGAAGTTCCTGCTTGCTCTTGGAAAATTGTGTTATCAGTTCCTTTTTGAGAAGCATAAGCTTCATTTAAATCACCTTGCTGTACTTGTTGAGCAAAAGCGTTAGTTGCTGCATCTGCCGCATCACCTTGATTAGATTCTGCATAATTTCCAGCACCTGTACCTAGTGGTCCACCTTGTTGCATTTGAACTAATGTGTTACCATCACCATATTGCGTACCTATGGCAACATGACCTGATGACATGTTAGGATCTGCGATTTGCTCTTGATAAGAACGGTTTCCTACTCCAGTAGCAACATCATTGCGTTGTAAAATAGAAGATTCGTTGTTATCATAACGTTGTTGTACTTCTGCATCATTTCCTAAACCATCCTGATCTACGATCGCTAGGTTAGATTCTGCTTGTTGTGGAGTATTAGCACCTTGTTGTACGTAAGCTGTGTTATCCACACCTACTTGAGTACCAAAGTTCTCATTAAAATCACCTTGTTGAACGACTGTGTAACCATTTCCTTCACCATTTTGTTTGATGTCAGAATAGTTTAATCGACCACTAATAGATGGTTGTACATTTCCCCATTGTAGCACATCAACACTATTACGGTTTGAAGCGTTAGTTCCTGTTTGCTCAATAAATGAAATGTTAGAAGTACCTTGTTGTTGTACTAAGGCATCACTACCTTGACCTTTTTGATCAATTGTAGATGCGTTTCCTCCTACTACCGCTGCAGGATTTACCGTACTAACCTGTTGTCCTGGACTGGCGATTGTTTGTGGCGTTTGCGCTAGCGCAAAACTACCAAATGCAAGTGCTGCTGCACTTAAGATTACTCTTTTCATGATTAAATATTTAGAATTAATAAAAAACTCAAGCAAATCCCTAAACCTGCTTGAGTTAATGTTTTTTAGAATCTAGTTCTTACTTGTCTAGCTCTTTGTGCTTGTCTCACGCTTAAAGAAATATTAGCATTTCTTTGAACTACTGTTGCTGTATTCTGACCAGTTCCTGCTGGTGACGCACCATTTCCTTGTGGGAAATTTTGTGTGATCACACTCATTTGACCATTTCCTGTTTGATCTACTTCTGCAAGGTTTCCGTTTGTTTTCTGGTGAATTACAGAATCATGATTTGAACCTTCTTGTAAAGCAATAGCTACATTACCAGCTACTTGACCTTGACGCTGTGTAATTAGAGATGTATTATCCATTCCTCTTTGCTCTTGGAATGCCTCGTTGTTATTACCGTTTTGATCAGCTTCTGAATAGTTACCAGAACCATCCTGATACTGCTCTAGAAGATTTCCACCACCATTTGTAGGTAATGTGTTTTGAAGACCTACTGCTGTATTATCAGTACCTAACTGCTCTTGAAACAACTCATTGTCCATTCCATATTGAGTAGCATAAGCTTCATTTCTTTCTCCTGTTTGCAATTGTCTTGCATAAGCTCTTGTAGCGTCTGTCCCTACATCACCTTGACTAGCCTCAGCATAGTTACCATCTCCAGCAAGTCCGGCAAGTCCTCTTTGTTCTTGTACTAAAGCATTTCCGTCACCGTACTGTGCACCTATTGCGGTATGACCAGAACTCATGTTTGGGTTAGCAATTTGCTCTTGATAAGAACTGTTCCCTACACCAGTTGCTACATCGTTACGTTGCACAATAGAAGCATCATTATTATCATAACGTTGTTGAACTTCGGCGTTGTTTTCTCTACCATCCTGATCTACAAGTGATAAATTTGCTTCTCCTTGTTGCGGTGCAGTAGCTCCTTGCATTACTAATGCGGTGTTATCTGTACCTGTACTAGTACCAAAAACCTCATTATAGTCTCCTTGCTGTGCTACTGTAAAAGTATTCCCTTCACCATCTTGCTTGATATCAGAATAATTTAATTGACCGCTAATAGCTGGTTGTACATTTCCCCATTGTAAAACATCTACACTGTTGCGATTTGCGGCATTAGTTCCTGTTTGCTCAATAAATGAAATGTTAGAAGTACCTTGTTGTTGTACTAGTGCATCACTACCTTGACCTTTCTGATCAATGTTTGAGTAGTTTCCTCCTACTACAGCGGTAGGAACAACAGGACTTACTTGTTGTCCTGGATTGACGATTGTTTGTGGTGTTTGTGCAAATGCAAAACTACCAGTAGAAAGTGCGAGCGCACTTAAAATTACTTTTTTCATAATTAGATATTTAGAATTAATAAAAACACAACTTCGTGAGCATGAACTAACATTCTTACAAAATGTTAATTCAAAGAACTTCAGTTCTTATTTTTCTAAGGGTTAATTATGACAGTAATTAGGGAGTTCTGTCAATATCTAAGTATTGCAGATGAGCATCCTGCTATTTAGATGTGGTAAAGATAGAATGCATTTTATCGAAAATCCAAGTGTCCAAAAATTAAAACAGTCACTAAAACCACAATTTTAAATCAAAAAATCCTTTGATATCAACAGATAAAAAAGATTTGTTAATTTAGTGTTAAAACGCTGAATTACGTATTAATCTGCTGAAATGTTTGATTTTTTCATCCTAGACATTCATAAACAGGAAAAAAAAATAGCCATAAGAATGTCTTATGGCTATTTAAACATTAAAAACAATTAGTTATTTGATTAACTCATAACTTCTATTTACAAATTCTGTAAGTGCTTCACCTTTCAAAAGTCCTTGAGATAGCTTTGCTAAATCAACAGATTGTTTGATCAATCGCTCCTTTTTCTTAGCCGTTTTTGTATTGAATATTTCTTGTACTAACTCATGATTTGCATTCACCACTAGATTGTACATATCTGGCATGTTACCAAAGCCCATCATTCCACCACCACCAGTTGCTTGCATTTCCTTCATACGTCGCATAAATTCTGGTTGCGTGATCATAAATGGTGTGGCATCACTACTCATTGCCTCTACTTGAACTGTGTAATTAGAATCTGCAATGGTTGTGGTTACAATTTCTTTTAAAGATTCTTTTTCTTCATCGCTTAATTTAGAAATCTGATCTTCATCTTTCTTAATAAGGTTATCTACATGATCTGCATCTACCCTAGCAAATGTGATGTTTTCCTTACTTGTCTCCAGCTTTTGCATTAAATGTGATACAATAGGAGAATCTAGCAATAACACTTCATATCCTTTTGCTTTTGCAGCGGTGATGTAAGAATGTTGCTCATCTTTATTACTAGCATATAGAATTACCGTCTTATCGTCCTTATCTGTTTGAGCAGGCTTAATCTTATCCATTAATTCATCCCAGATAAAGTATTCATTATCTACGGTAGGATATAAGGTAAACTTATCTGCTTTTTCAAAGAATTTCTCCTCGCTTAACATTCCGTATTCAATCACAATTTTGATATCATTCCACTTTTCTTCAAAAGCTTTACGATCATCATTAAATAATGATTTTAACTTATCTGCTACTTTACGAGTGATGTAACTAGAGATTTTCTTTACCGCACCATCTGCCTGTAAATAAGACCTAGAAACATTTAATGGAATATCTGGACTGTCAATCACACCACGTAACATCGTTAGGAATTCTGGCACGATGCCTTCTACATTATCTGTTACAAACACTTGGTTCTGATACAACTGGATGCGATCCTTTTGTACATTCAAATCTTGTGTCATCTTAGGGAAATACAAGATTCCCGTAAGGTTAAATGGATAATCTACATTCAAATGGATATTAAATAACGGCTCCTCAAATTGCATAGGATACAACTCGCGGTAGAAATCTTTGTAATCCTTATCCTCAAGATCTGCTGGTTGTTTAGTCCATGCTGGAGTAGGATTATTTATGATATCATCTACTTCTTGAGTAGGTGCTGGATCATCTTCCTTAGCATCTTCTGGTTTAGGTAAAGTCTCAGTACGAGTACCAAATTTAATAGGCACTGGCATGAATTTATTGTACTTAGTAAGCAACTCACGTATTCTAGATTCCTCTAAGAATTCTGTCTCGTCTTCACTAATGTGCAGGATAATCTCTGTACCAAATTCTTTCTTATCTGCCGGCTCAATGGTATAATTAGGTGACCCATCACAAGTCCAGTGAACTGCTGGCTCATCTTTAAAGGACTTAGTAAGAATCTCTACTTTATCTGCCACCATAAAAGCACTGTAGAATCCTAGACCAAAATGTCCTATGATCCCACTATCCTGTGCCGTGTCCTTGTATTTTTCTAAAAACTCCTCGGCTCCAGAAAAGGCAACCTCGTTGATGTACTTTTGCACCTCATCTTCTGTCATTCCTAGACCTTGATCAATGATATGGAGCGTTTTTGCTTCCTTATTAATCTTAATCTCAATTTTTTGATCTCCTAATTCTACGCTAGCTTCACCTATACGTGCTAGGTGTTTTAGTTTAAGCGTTGCATCTGTTGCATTTGAAATCAGCTCACGTAAGAAAATCTCGTGATCGCTGTATAAAAACTTCTTAATCAGCGGGAAAATATTCTCTACCGCTACGTTAATGGTTCCTTGTTGTGACATAATTTTTATTGTTGTTAGTATTCCGCTTTCGCGAAAGCGTAATTCATTAAACTCTTTCTCCCTAATTCAAATCAAGTACCAAAACACATCTTATGACAAGCTGACAGCAACTGTTTTAAAGCATCCACAATAAGGCATCCTATTTGTGGTTATTATTATAATGATAAAACTGCTACTTTTAAGTTTATTCTTTTGTGCCATAGGGTACGGTCAGGAAACTACTACAACCACAAGTGTCTATTTTGACACAGATGAATTTGTACTAACAACGGATGCTATTCAGGTCATAGATGGAATCACCGTTACAGATTCATTACAAACTATAAAGAACATTTTTCTAACCGGTTATTGCGATGATCGTGGAAGTATTTCCTATAATAAACAGCTTGCTAGTAAACGCATCTGGTCTATTATTGATTACTTAAAACCTAAGTATGGTTATAATTCCTTTAATGAAGCACCAGTAGGCGAACTACCTTTAACAAGCTCTCAAAATATCAAAAAACAACGTCAAAATAATAGACGTGTGGACATTGAAATCACCTATGAACTTATACAACCTGAAGTTGTTGTAGCGCCAAAGGTTCAAGATACCATCACCGGCAATCCTAGCTATGATATATTTAAAGATTCCTTACAAATAGGCGATAAACTAGTTTTCAATAATATTATTTTTTATCCTGGTAGACACAAGATGCGACCAGTCTCCTATCCTGTCATGGATTCCATCATCAATTCCTTATTAATTCACAAAAAGTATGAGGTGGAAATTCAAGGACATATCTGTTGCTTAAAACCTGGTGTCAATGGTCGTGATATGGACACAGGAAAATGGAATTTGTCATTAGCTAGGGCAAATGCAGTGAAAGAATTATTAAAGAATTATGGTGTAGACTCTACTAGATTAAAAGCTGTAGGAAAACGTAGTGATTTTAAAACAGGCAAAGGTGACTATTATGATCGTCGTGTGGAATTATTGATTACCGGAATTAGAGAAGATGATTAGCTGTAAGCTGTGAGCTGTGAGCTGTAAGCTGTGAGCTGTGAGCTGTGAGCTGTGAGCTGTGAGCTGTGAGCTAAGTTTTAAAAAAAAGGAATGATCAACGACGAATATTTTGCAGAATTTATGTTGCTTAATAGACAGAACGCCACGAGGCGACAAATGAACCGCAAAGCGACCTAGTGTAGTGCGTCGATGCTTTTCATTATAATCACTAAAAATGGATATTAAGAGTATTTAAAACTAATAGCGGTATACAATCGCATTGATATTCATTCCTGCACCTACGCTAGCAAACATAACCACATCACCTTTTTCAACTTTGTGATTTTCCATTTTACCACGTACGACAAGATCCATTACCGTAGGAACCGTTGCGACACTACTATTTCCTAGTTTATGAATGATCATAGGCATAATATCCGTAGGAACATCCATGCCATATAACTTGTAAAAGCGTTCCACAATTGCCTCGTCCATTTTTTCATTTGCCTGATGAATAAAAATCTTTTTTAGATCTTTAATATCCACGCCAGCTTGTTCCATCGCAGTTTTCATACCTTCTGGAACTTTTGATAAAGCAAAATTGTAAATGCGTCTACCATACATTTTAATATAGGTAGTTTTATCTTCTAGCTCCTTATTATAAGAAGTTTCATTGAAAATGAAATAAGTTTCATCCTCTGTATAAGTAGCAGTAGCTTGTCCTAGAATTCCTTCATCACCATTACTAGGTTGAACAATTACTGCTCCAGCCCCATCACTATAAATCATAGAATCCCGATCATGTGGATCTACTACTCTAGAAAGAGCTTCTGCTCCTATGACTAGGACTTTTTTAGCAAGACCAGACTTAATGAAACTATCTGCTTGTGTTAATCCTAAAACCCATCCTGGACAGCCAAAAAGCACATCATAAGCAACACATGCAGGATTTTTAATTCCTAATTTATTTTTAACTCGGCTAGCGAGGCTAGGAACCATATCACTAGATCCACCATCAGGTTTTACATCACCGTAGTTATGTGCTACAATGATAAAGTCGATGTCTTCCTTTGAACCATCGGAATCATTAATAGCGCGCTGTCCTGCAATCGCAGCGATATCGCTGGTAGTCTGATCTGGTTTTAAGTAACGACGTTCTTCAATACCTGTAATAGCGACAAATTTTTCAATAATAGTCTCGTTGTCACTACCAAAAGCGCTACCATCATTATTTAAAAACTCGTGGTTTAAAAAATCTTCATTCTTTGTTACTACTTCCGGTACGTAACTTCCTACTCCTGTGATTTTAGACTTCATATAGAATCATTCATTAGGTCAATCCAATGTAAAAAAAACAATAAATGCGGTGTTATCCTAATATTAACGCGACTAATCGATAGGAGTTTTCACATCCTTAAGAATCCTTTAGAATTACAACGATTTCGTTGAGAATAATACAATGCAGTGCATAGGAAATAGGTTCTACGATGGGATTATGATCGATTAAATAACCGCACATTACGAACGTAGCTTGCGCAGTGAAGGAATCTGTTGAAATAGAACAATGGTAAACTAGTACAATGTTTAAAGCATAAACTTTCTATTCAACAGATTGCCACGTCGCGGGCTCCTCGCAATATGCAATAGGCAGGTGTTTTTTTCAACATTTGTGACCTCGATACATCTTCGGCTCCTGCCTAAACCAGTCGTCAGTTACCTACTCAAAATTCAAGTTCAGTTTCGAATTCAAATTCAAGTTCTACACATACTCTTCCATAGGCGCACACGTACACATCAGGTTACGATCGCCATAGGCGTCATCTGCCCTGCGCACGGTAGGCCAGAATTTATTATCACTTACCCATTCTAGTGGATAAGCGGCTTTTTGCCTGCTGTAAGGGAATTCCCAATCATCGCTAGTAATCATTTCTAAGGTATGCGGACTGTTCTTCAACACATTATTAGGTTCATCTTTACTAGCCGCATCGATCTCTTTACGTATGGAAATCATCGCATCACAAAAACGATCCATTTCTTCCTTACTTTCAGACTCAGTAGGCTCTATCATCATTGTTCCAGCTACCGGGAATGAAACTGTAGGTGCATGGAATCCATAATCCATTAAACGCTTTGCTATATCTGTTACCTCAATACCATGCTCTTTAAATGGTCTACAGTCTATGATCATCTCATGTGCCGCGCGGCCACGTTCTCCTACATATAAACAGTCAAAACTTCCATCCAGACGTTCCTTAATATAGTTAGCATTAATAATCGCATATTCTGTAGACTCTTTTAATCCGTCTGCTCCTAGCATACAGATATATCCGTAGGATATGAGACAAGCTAACGCACTACCAAAAGGCGCTGCACTAATAGGCGTTATCGCCTGCTCACCACCTGTAGGAATAATAGGATTAGTAGGTAAGAATGGTACTAATTGTGGTGCGACACAAATAGGTCCTACACCAGGACCACCACCACCATGAGGAATGGCAAATGTTTTATGTAAATTCAAGTGACAAACGTCTGCACCTATATTTCCAGGATTAGTTAATGCTACCTGTGCGTTCATATTTGCTCCATCCATATAAACCTGACCACCATTTTCATGAATCAGTCCTGTAATTTCCTGAATCGCACTTTCATAAACTCCATGTGTAGATGGATAGGTCACCATTAAAGCAGCTAGATTATCTTTATGTTCTTCGGCTTTTGCGCGTAAATCATCTACGTCTATATTACCGTTTTCTAATGCTTTTGTAACCACTACTTTCATTCCTGCCATTACTGCGCTCGCTGGATTTGTTCCGTGAGCACTAGATGGAATCAAACAGATATTTCTATGATGATCACCACGACTGTGATGGTATGCACGTATCGCCATTAGTCCTGCAAACTCACCTTGCGCACCAGAATTAGGTTGTAACGAAGTTCCTGCAAATCCAGTTACCTCATTTAACTGCTGTTCTAGCGTGCGTAGCATTTCCTGATATCCTTGTGCCTGATCTAGTGGTACAAATGGATGAATATTATTCCATTGTGGATTTGAAAGTGGTAACATCTCTGCCGCCGCGTTCAGTTTCATTGTACATGATCCTAACGAAATCATCGAGTGATTCAAGGCTAGATCTTTACGTTCTAATTTCTTGATATAACGCATTAATTCCGTCTCACTGTGGTAGGAATTAAACACCTCATGCTTCATGAAATCAGTCTGGCGTCCAGCTCCTAAGTGCGTTGTCTCTAACAATTCTGTGACAACAGTATGCTCTTTTTGTAACGCTTTTGCAAAAGCGGCCACAATATCATTCACATCTTGTAAACTAGTCGTCTCATTTAAAGAAACCTGTACCGTTTCTTCGTCTGGATAATAGAAATTCATCTCGTGTTCCAGTGCCACTTCGCGCACTGCCGAAGCATTTGTTTTAAAACGCAAGGTGTCAAAGAAATTCTCATTCTCTTGATAAAGTCCTAGTTTTTCAATCGCATCTGCTAGCGTTGCGGTATGTGCATGTACTTTATTTGCAATAAATTTCAATCCTTCTGGACCGTGAAAAACACCATACATTCCTGCCATAACGGCTAGTAATACCTGTGCGGTACAAATATTTGAGGTCGCCTTATCACGTTTAATGTGTTGTTCACGAGTTTGTAACGCCATACGCAAAGCACGTTTTCCATCCATATCTACGGTCACACCGATGATACGACCTGGGATTTGTCTTTTATATTCCTCACGAGTAGCAAAATATGCGGCATGTGGCCCACCATATCCTAGTGGTATCCCAAAACGTTGTGTTGTTCCCACAACCACATCTGCGCCCCAATTTCCTGGTGCTTCTAGTAATACGAGACTTAGAATATCTGCTGCTACTGCGATTTTAATGTTGTGATCTTGGCACGCTTTCGCGAAAGCGGCATAATCATTCACCTTACCGCTAGCTCCAGGATATTGTAACAATACAGCATAATAGCCATCATTCATATCCATAGTAGCAGGATCTCCTTCTACCAGCTCAATTCCTAACGGAATCGCTCGAGTTTTTAATAACTCTTTAGTCTGTGGTAATGCATCCTGATCTACAAAGAGTTTTACAACACCATCTTTTTTCTGTGAGCGTTCACGTACGGCAAAAAGAAGCGTCATCGCCTCTGCCGTTGCAGTAGATTCATCTAGTAAAGAGGCATTTGCTAGCTCCATACCGGTAAGCTGCGTTACCATGGTCTGGTAGTTCAATAATGCTTCTAGACGACCTTGAGCAATCTCTGCCTGATAAGGCGTGTAAGCCGTGTACCATCCTGGATTTTCAAGGATATTACGCTGGATAACGGCTGGTACAATTCCGGCATGATATCCTAGACCTATATACGATCTAAATTGCTTGTTTTTATTGCCCAGCTCATTGATGTGATTTAAGAATTCAAATTCACTCATAGCTGGCGCTAGATCTAAATCTTTTTTGAGTCGTATTCCATTAGGAACCGTTTCAAAGATTAACTCTTCAACGCTATCTACTCCTATGGTTTCTAGCATGTTGTCTAAGTCTGCTTTACGCGGACCGATGTGTCTGAGTGCAAAACGATCTGTATTCATAGTGCTTATGTGGTCTGAGTACCATTAACAAATTGAATTTACCAGAATAAAACACCTTTTTTCCTTTCTTCTTCATTTAAAAAAGAAAACGTAGCTATAGCTATGCTTGATTTTTTAAACTTGAATAAAGAAAAAAATCACAATTTTCTTTATGGCAAATTCAAATCATAACTGGTACAGTTTAGATGATGCAAAAGTAGTCGATAATGTATCTTAAACTAACAAGTGTTTGTTAATGAACTGTGGTATTTTTCAACGCTTTTTATCAAGTTATTAACCGATGGATTACTTTTACCCAGTGAAGTGGTTAAAAGCAGTTTTTGATTTTTATATAAGGAGTAGTTTGCATGTGGCGGTGTGCTATACAGCACTAGCCACCATAGTGATAGGTCGTTACCATATCATTGAAGAGAATTTATGGTTTGGTGTCATGCAATTTTGTCTAGTTGTGACTGCCTATAATTTTATCAAATACTTTGATTTATGGAGAAATAAACATCATTTCAAATACAAAAAAGCAATTATCAGTATCACTATTTTTTGTGGTCTAGTTAGTGGAATTTTGTTAATACCAGAAATCAAATATATTTATCCTTATATCATAGGATTGGTCTTGTTAGTACTGGTTTACGTATATCCATCGATCACTTCAAAAAATTTCAGGCATTACGCTTTTTTAAAATTACCTATCGTGGCGTTTTGCTGGTTACTTCTTATTTCTAGTTATGGTCATAGTGACTTTATAATTAGCGAGATAATCGAAACCCCAGGATATTTAGATATTATATGGTGCTTTGGTAGACCATCATCTATGATGTTTGATTTTCGGTTTTATGCTTGTTTAGTTGGTTATTTCTTTTTTGTTTTAGCGCTATGCATTCCTTTTGAAATAAAGGATTTAAGGTATGATTCAGCTGAATTAAAGACCATTCCACAAGTTATAGGCGTCCGTAAAACCAAATGGTTAGGAATTGTTTTAACAGCAATAAGTTGGTACTTAGTATTTAGAATAGGTCATCAAGGTTATTTCACAGCTGAATTACTAATTATCCATATCGTTCTAGGACTAGCAATATGGTTTTCAGATCGATTCAAATCAGACTACTACGCAAACTTTTTTGTTGAAGCGATTCCTGTTTTGTGGTTATTGATAGTGGTGTGGTTCTAATCCGACCAAACCTCACAGGTTTTATTAATTGTCGCTTTAGTGCTTTAAAAAAAATCAAAGTTGCATTTATCATTGAGGTTTAAATGGCGAAACCTGTGAGGTTAGTCTGCTTTTTAGACCGAAACAGATTGTCAAACAGTTAAACTCATTCAATAATAGAGATGCTACCTTACACAAGTCTTATTGAGAATTTCAATACTCGTGTCATTACGAGATAAACGAGGAATCACAAAACACTTAAGATTCTTCGGCAAGCTCAGAATGACAAAACAATTGCTCACTGTAAACTTTAGACTTCTAACTGCCGACTGAAGACTAAACAACTAGAGACTAAAACCTATATCCCTTTAATAAAATTACTATACAAATCGCTGAATTGATAACCTTCTGTAAAGCGGTGTTTGCTTAATTTATCATATTCTACTAATGACCATAGAATGAACTCTTTCAAAAAGTATCGAGATTCATCGATGACTTCTGGCTGGTGTTCTTTAACTAATTCTTCTAGTGGTGTGATTTGATCTATGAGCGCTTTATAATCTGCATCGCTTAATTCATCTAATAACTCTACAGAACCGTTGTTGAAAAACCATTCTAATAAGGAATCATAAGGTGTTTTTTCATCTGGCTTTACGAGCTTCTTAATCTCTGGGAAATACAACGGGAATAAGGTCATGATCGCATCACCTAATAATTCCTTGGCTACAAAAGCAGCGCCTTCTTGTTCACCCTCGTAAACCAGCTCTATTTTACCAGTTACTGCTGGTATCACACCCATAAAATCTGAAACACGTATCGTGGTAGATTCATCACCATTCATTAAAGAACGACGCTCTGCAGCACTGAGTAAATTTTCATAAGCGGTAATACTCATGCGCGCACTTACACCACTTTTCTCATCTACGTATTCACTTTCTCTAGCGCAAAAGCTTATTTGTTCTAAAAGATCTTTGGCTAGTTCTGGCACATGAACAGATTGCTCTGTACGTACATCTTTTCTAGCTTCTTGCTGTGTAATGGTCTTGGCAATTTCAATACTAGCAGGATAATGCGTTAAAATTTGTGAACCAATACGATCTTTTAACGGTGTTACGATACTTCCACGATTTGTATAATCCTCAGGATTTGCGGTAAAAACAAACTGCATATCTAGATTTAAACGCAATTTGAATCCACGGATTTGAATATCTCCTTCTTGTAAAATATTAAATAATGCTACCTGAATACGAGCTTGTAAATCTGGCAACTCATTAATCACAAAGATGCATCTATTAGCTCGCGGAATCATTCCGTAATGAATCACACGGTCATCTGCATAGCTTAATTTTAAATTAGCTGCTTTTATCGGGTCGATGTCTCCTATTAAATCTGCCACGGTAACATCTGGTGTGGCTAATTTTTCATAAAATCGGTCGTCGCGATGTAGCCATGAAATAGGTGTATCATCGCCATGCTCACTGATGAGTTGTATCGCTTTTCGCGAAAGCGGATTCATAGGATCATCATGAATTTCACTATCTGTTACATAAGGAATATACTCATCCAGCAAACCAGTCATAAGTCTTGCTAAACGTGTTTTTGCCTGACCACGTAACCCTAGCAGATTGATATTATGTCTAGACAAAATCGCACGTTCTAACTCTGGAATCACGGTGTTTTCATAACCATGAATTCCTGTAAAAGATTCAACGCCGTTTTTAATATTTTCCTTCAGGTTATCTCTCAATTCATCTTTGATAGATTTAGATTTCCATCCTGATGTTTTAAGTTCTCCTAGTGTTTTTATGTTTTCTATGTTCATTTTTAGTTTGTTAGTTTGTTAGTTTCGGCGGAATTAATTCCGCCGTCACTATACTTCCTTTGTTACTTCAAGCTTGGGCGGAATTAATTCCGCTCTTACTTTACTTTACTTTCTTACTTCAAGTTTCGGCGGAATTAATTCCGCCGTTACTATACTTTATACTACTTCAATCGTTTTCTTCTATTTGCTTCATAATCTGTAAAGATCATTTCGCCTAGTCCTTGTAATCCTGTGAAAAATGCTTTTCCCTGATTAGCTTCTGTAAATTCATCTACAAATCGTTGTAGATAAGGATCGTTTGCAATCATAAATGTGGTGATAGGTATACGCAGTCTGCGTGCTTGTGATGCCATAGTATAACATTTCTCTACGATGTATTCATCCAACCCATTACTGTTTTTATAATAACGACCATCTTTAAGACGTAAGCAACTAGGCTTACCATCTGTAATCATAAAAATCTGCTTATTGGTATTACGTTTACGACGTAAAATATCCATTGCTAGTTGTAAACCAGCAACCGTATTAGTATGATAAGGACCTACTTTTAGATAAGGTAAATCTGCTATTTTAATAGGCCACGCGTCGTTACCAAAAACGATAATATCTAATGTATCCTTAGGATAACGTGTTGTAATTAATTCTGCCAGCGCCATGGCAACTTTCTTTGCTGGTGTGATGCGATCTTCACCATACAGAATCATAGA
Organism: Nonlabens sp.; assembly: GCA_020630715.1. GTDB lineage: Bacteria > Bacteroidota > Bacteroidia > Flavobacteriales > Flavobacteriaceae > Nonlabens. The sequence goes on along the minus strand of JAHDIQ010000006.1, from coordinate 88,492 downwards.
ATGTGAAATATCAATCATCAATACGGTAGACATTTGGGCTTTAAATTGCGTGTCTTCTACCACAAGATCATCTTCTGTAAGGTTGAAGTTTCCCATACCGTGATTGATTTGTGCATTACGCAGACTTTCTGTCATTGATATGCGATCCAGCCCATCGCCAAAACGATACGGTCTATAATCACCACTATGCTCATCACCACGACCTAGTTTTCCTGTTTTATGGTTACCGCTCGAGCCTTTACGCATATTGCCAAAAATCTGTTCCAGCGCATGTTGCCTTAAAAGCTGTTCTGTTTTTGCAGTAATTTTAAAACCACCTGTACCATTTTCATCGCCTTCTCCATCGCCTTGATCGCCTTGTGTGGGATCAATTTCTTGTTTGATATAACCACGCTCCAGTAAATCGTTGATAAAATCATCAATGGTATATTCTGGTGTGGTAAGCTTGTATTCCACATCCAGTTGTCGCAACCAGTCTATAGCTTCATCAAAATCTCCTGAAGTATGCGTGATCAACTCTTTAAATATCCCAAAAAGCTTATCAAATGGATCAACATCCTTTGGGTTAAAACGGTCAAATTTGAATCCTAATCGTTCTTGCATAGGTTAAAGATAGTCGGGAAAAAGCCAATTCCTTTACGGTGGTTTTACTTTAACAAAGGATTAATGAGTTGGTGAGTTTATGAGTATGAATTCACATTTTAAATGCTCTTCTATTATTAAGATGCTTATTTAGGATTCCGCTTTCGCGAAAGCGAAATTCTAACAAGCCTTATTATCACAACTTTAGTAGTATTCATGTCATTAGATCTTGCTATTAGTACTATTTTTGCAATCGCTAAAAAATGAAGATTATGAGAAATCATCCTTGGCATGATGTAAGTTATGGTGCAGATGCTCCGGAAAAAGTAATGAGCGTGATCGAGATTCCTAAGAATACTCGAGCAAAATATGAGCTGGATAAGGAGACCGGTATGTTGTTACTGGACCGTGTGATTTACAGTTCTATGTACTATCCTACAAATTACGGTTTTATACCACAAACTTATTGTGATGATCAGGATCCACTAGATATATTAGTTCTTTCACAAATTGAGATCGTTCCTATGTGTCTGGTTGAGACTAAGGTGATAGGTGTGATGCAAATGATGGATGGTGGCGAGATGGATGATAAGATTATCGCTGTTGCGGCAAATGATATGTCTGTAGCGCATTTTAATGATGTAAGTGAATTGCCAGAATACTGGAAAAAAGAAATGCGTAATTTCTTTGAAGACTATAAAAAACTAGAAAACAAAACCGTGGACGTAGAAGAATTCCAAGGTCGTGAAAAAGCAATGGAAATCGTAAACCAAGCTATAGAAGATTATAAAGTGAAGTTTCCTAAATAAGGAGATCTTTCCTCAACTTTTAAAACCATCTCTTATTGAGGTGGTTTTTTTGTTCCTAGTTAATTCAATTATCTTTAATAAATGAAATACATATATCTCTTTTTACTCGCTATCATAACACTAGCGGTTTTATCATGTAAACCATCAAAAAACCAACTACCTGATCCACTAAAAGCTGGATGGAATGGTGAATCTGTTTGTGAGGTTCTAGTAGATAATGAACATATTAGAGCGCTGCGATGTACATTTCCTCCAGGTGTAGGACATGAAAAACATGAACATGCGAGGCATTTTGGCTATACTTTAAAAGGCAGTACTTTTAAAATAACCGATGATACCGGAACTAGAGAAGTTAACGTTCCTGCTGGATATGATTTTTATAAAAATGAAACTACCTGGCACGAAGTGCAAAACGTAGGAGACAGCACTGCTGTGTTTTTAATTATTGAGCCTAAGTGATAGTAGAGGTTAGATATCAGAAATTAGAGGTTAGAATATTGTCATTCTGAGTTTGCGAGGAATCTCTTTTTTAACTACCAAAACTTCTTCACTTCACTAAGTTGCGTTAAGAATGACAACTAGGTTTATAGTGGTAAAAACTAAAATTACTACTCGCTAACAACAACTAACTGATACCAGTAACCTACTCCATCGCTTCTTTAGCCCATTCCAGTAATAACTCAAATTGTTCTTCACGTGTCATGGTAGATGTGTCTAACAATTTAGCATCATCTGCTTGAATCAACGGACTATCTTCTCTAGTAGAATCAATGCGATCACGTTCTAGAACGTTGTGCAATACCTCATCTAAGGTTACCTCATCACCTCGTTGTTTTAATTCTACGTACCTGCGTTGTGCGCGTACTTCTGGCGTTGCAGTCATGAATACTTTTAATGCTGCATCAGGAAATACGACAGTTCCTATATCACGACCATCCATGACGACGCCTTTATCGCGTCCCATAGCTTGTTGTTGTGCGACTAGCTTTGCTCGTACTTCTGAAATTATGGCAATATGACTCACAATATTACTTACTTCTAGCGTGCGTATTTGTTGCTCAATGTTCTGTCCATTTAAATATACATCTGCTCTATCTGTTTCCTCATTACGTTTGAAAGTAATGGTAATATCATCTAATCTATCGATGAGTTTCTGGCTATCTAAACGCTCGTTGTGGACTAAGTTTTCGCTTAAAGCGAAATAAGAAACAGCACGATACATCGCTCCTGTATCTACATAGATATACTGCAATTCCTGTGCAAGTTGTTTTGCAGCGGTACTTTTACCAGTACTCGAATGTCCGTCTATCGCGATGGTAATTTTACGATCCATTTATTGCAAGTTAATATTTACACCAAATAAACTGGTATGCGAGGCTAAGGTATATCTAGCATGCGTGTAACTAAAACGCATTTTATTAATTTTTAATGAAAATCCAGCACTAACACCAGAAAATGCTCTGGTATCCTGAATACTCAACTCCTGACCTCTACGAAAATTATACCCTAAACGTATTTGAAACGGTTGTTCTGGGAAAAATTCTAGGCCAAAAATAGTGTGTCGCAATACATTATTAAAAAATCCAGGATCTTCATCAATCACGTTTCCATCTAAGTCTGTTTGAGCATTTGCATCATTTGAAAAAGCTAGATTCCATTGTTGTAAATTCTCTAAAGTAACGTGTAATCGCAAGGGCAACTTTTTCATGGTATTTGAAAAACCTACGGCAACTTCTAATGGCAATGGCTCACGCACTTCATTATATAATGTAAACTGAGTTCCTATATTACGCACTACTAGAGCAATACGTACGGCTTTATCTTCGTCATAATACAATGCACCAAAATCTACAGCGCCACCTATACTACTATATTGTTCTAGTCTAGAGCTTATGACTTTTACGTTTGCTCCTAGATAAATATCAGAAAATGGAATGTTATAAGAATATCCAGCACTTACTGCGATATCATTACCGCCAAACTCGCCCGTAGCGACTCCTTGCTCATTAAATCCATCAAAATTACCGTAATCTAAATACGTAACGCCTACTTGAAAGGTTTGTACGTGTCGATCCCATGTGTATGCATAAGCAGCAGTACCATAATTCACATCACCTAGCCAGTTAGCATAATTCACTTGCAACTGGTTATTCATCTCTGGATTTATAGTCGCAGGATTAAATATGGCTGTTGTAGGATCATAGCCTACTGCGGTAAGAACACGACCACCTAAAGCGGCTTGTTTTGTACTACCAGGAAGGTTAAGAAATTGATATACAGATCTTCCTCCTATTTGAGCTGTAGCATCCACAGCGCAAAGAATTAAAAATGTAAAGAGGAATAATTGCTTCAAACTCACGTATTCAATAACGACTGCAAGTTTAATTTATTTTTACCGTAGGTGCTAATCTATAAAGTAGTTTGTGGGAATGCAGAAGTAATATGAATAGTAATCCTATTTATTCATCGCCGCTTTGAGCTTTTGCTTTATAGAAGCTTTTTGATTAGTGGATAATTTAACCCAACCTAATTTACTTAAAGTACGTGTAAATCCGCGACTTTTTTTACTGAAATTCTTGCAACGTACGCAGTGACCGTTGTGCAATTTATATCTGAATTTTTCTTTTGGATTCAGGTCACTATACTGATTTCTAGTACATAAAATGTTTGCTTCATCACAGGAAATAAATATCTTACTCATTCTTTATTTGTTCTTGTACCATTTGCTATTTAAGCAATCCATCAATTGCACTCTTGCACGGTGTATGATCACCCATAAATTAGACGCCGTGATATCATGCTCCTTACAGATTGTATCTGTATCTAATTTATCTATAGTTTTTTGTACAAATATAGTGGCATATCGTTCTGGTAAGGCTGCGATACAATCATTTAATGCTTCTCCTAATTCTTGTTGCTCAATATCATCTTCTATCGTAGGATTGCGCAAGTCTTCTACCTGTTCTTCTAGCCAGTCACCTTCTTGATCACTACTATTTAAATAGCTCATGCGTACTTCTGCCTGTCCCTTTTTAGAATTGCTCTTGCGATAGTAATCTATAATTTTTCGTTTTAATATCGAAACTAACCAAGTACGTTCCGTGGATTTTCCTTGAAAATTAGGAGCACTTTTTAAACCTGCCAGAAAAGTTTCAGATACCAGATCCTGCGCCATAATCGGGTCATTCACCCTAGTGATGGTAAAATTAAACAGGTAGTCTGCATAGCGATCTACCCATTTATCAGGATTTAGTTTTACTTCTGGCATTCTGTAGTTTCTTTAGGTTTTATGTTATTGGGTTTTAGGTTAGTTATACTGTTTCTTCTAGTAGGCCACTTCTTTTAAGTAATGGGTCTATGCTGGGTTCGCTTCCGCGAAAGCGTTTATACAACACCATAGGATTTTCTGTTCCACCTTTTGATAGTACATGATCTTTAAAGCTAGCTGCGGTTGCGGTATCAAAAATTCCTCGTAGTTTAAATAATTCAAAGGCATCTGCATCCAAAACTTCTGCCCATTTATAGCTGTAATATCCAGCACTGTATCCACCTTGAAAAATATGACCAAAAGACGTACTCATACAATTTGTTACCACATCAGGAAATAAGTCTGTATTTTTAAAGGTCTCGCGCTCGTGAGATTTAACATCTAAAATTTCATTAGGATTTACTCCATGCCAGCTCATATCTAACATACCAAAAGATAACTGTCTTAAGGTTGCAAGTCCACCTTGAAAATTTGAAGCTGCCTTGATACGTTCAATATATTCTGATGGGATCAATTCACCAGTTTCATAATGACGTGCAAATAATTCTAAGGCTTCTTTTTCATAACACCAGTTTTCTAATACCTGACTAGGTAATTCTACAAAATCCCAGTACACTGATGTTCCAGAAAGACTGCGATAGGTCGTATTTGCTAACATACCGTGCAACGCATGACCAAATTCATGGAACAGCGTCGTCACCTCATTAAAGGTAAGTAAAGATGGTTTTGTACCTGTAGGTTTTGTAAAATTACAAACGATAGAAACGTGAGGTCTTACATTCTCACCTTGCTCTACATACTGACTTTTATATGAAGTCATCCATGCGCCATTACGCTTTCCTGATCTCGGGAAAAAATCCGCATAAAAGATAGAATTTAAACTGCCATCTTCATTTTTCACCACGTAAGTAAGTACGTCCTCATGGTATTTATCAATGTTATCAACCAGCTCAAAACTTAAACCAAATAAACGGTTAGCGATTTCAAACGCACCATCGATAGCGTTCTCTAGCTTGAAGTAAGGCTTCAGTAAATTATCATCTAGATCAAATAATTTTTGTTTTAGTTTTTCAGAATAGTAGGCACTATCCCATTTTTGCAGTTGATCTAATTCATAACCATTTGCTGTGGCATGCTCTTGGGCGAATGCTTCCAGTTGGGCAAATTCCCGCTGTGCTGCTGGTTTTGCTTTATCTAATAGTTCTTGTGAAAAAGAAGTTACTTTATCTGGCGTCATGGCCATACGTTCTTCTAATACAAAATGTGCATGCGTTTCATATCCTAGTAATTGAGCACGCTCGTAACGTAGTTTTGCTATTTGTAAAACATTATCCTGATTATCATGACTATCATTAAATGCCTTTGAACCAAAAGCCATTGTCATTTCCTTGCGTAATTCACGATCATCTGCATAGGTCATGAATGGAATATAGCTAGGATAATCTAATGTGAACAGATAACCTGTTTTTCCTTTTGTTTTTGCTAGGTCAGCAGCTGCTTCTTTTGCAGTTTCTGGTAATCCAGATAATCTAGAATCATCTTCTAGATGCAACTCAAATTCATTTGTTGCGGCAAGTACATTTTCACCAAATTGTAAAGTCAATTTAGACAACTGTGAATCAATCTCACGTAATCGTGTTTTATCTGCTTCATTTAAGTTTGCACCGTTTCTAGAAAAACGTTTATAATTTTTTTCTAACAATGTGTGCTGCTCTGGAGTTAACTCTAAACTATCGCGTTGCTCATAAACGGCTTTTACGCGTTTAAATAAGTTTTCATTTAAAGTAATGTCATTATTGAACTGAGATAACTTAGGACTTACATCTCTAGCGATAGATTGAATATCATCACTAGTTTCTGCACTGTTTAAATTAAAGAAAATACTAGTGATTCTACCTAAGGTTTCTCCTGCTTTATCTAAGGCTTCAATGGTGTTTTCAAATGAAGCAACTTCCTTATTACTAGCAATAGAATTGATCTCATCACGAGCCATATCTATAGCTATTTCTATAGCAGGCTCATAGTGATGAATCTTTAATTCACTAAATGGCGCCGTATTAAAAGGCTTGTCAAATGGTACGATTAACGGATTTTCCATAGTCTTTATCTTCTGTAAAGTTAAAATGCAAGCATTGCATTTTGTGCAAGTTATTGTTAATGTTTTGTGGGAAGTATCAGTATTACTAGCCTAAAAAGAAATATCCATAAAAACCTAAAGTCACCATTAAGAATCCATGAATGATACCTAAATAGTTATATTGAGATTTCACAAACTGTCTATTTATGATAATGGATAAAATAAAATGTACACCAGCAATAGCTAGATAATGCCATTGTACTGGATGTCTTGATATACCAAAGGTAAAAAACCAAACCACGGTTGCCAGAATCGCAATGATAGATAGTATTTGATATGATTTAGCCATTTGCTTTCATGCTAGCAGCTGCGTCTGTTACTTTTTGTTTTAAACTTTCCTTGTAATCTATAATTCTATTACGCACTACTTCATCGCTCGCTCCTATAATTTGTGCGGCTAGAATACCTGCGTTTTTTGCACCGTTTAAGGCAACAGTCGCTACAGGAACACCACCTGGCATTTGTAGAATACTCAACACGCTATCCCAGCCATCAATAGAATTAGATGATTTGACGGGAACTCCTATTACTGGTAACGGTGATAAACTAGCTACCATTCCTGGTAAGTGCGCCGCGCCACCAGCACCAGCAATCACTACTGCGATGTTGCGATTATGAGCGTTTTTACCAAATTCAAACATCTTCTCTGGAGTGCGATGTGCGCTTACTACATCTACCTCTGTTTCTATTTGTAATTCTTTTAGAACGTCTATGGCGTCCTGCATGACTGGCAAGTCACTAGTAGAACCCATGATTATAGCTACCTTTAAATTCATTTGATAAAATTAGGAATTATAGTCCATAACAGTTGCTAAAAGTTGAGTTTTTTGTGTGCAAGGTTGTGAATTATTAGGGATGTGGGATTTGGTTCTAGGAGTTTGGAAATTGGAACTTGTAAATTGGAATTCTAAGTTCTCGACACTTCGATAAATTCAGTGCAACGCTATCGCTCGAAATGAAATTGAGGATTTTATTGGCCATTTAAGTTTATAAGTACAGAATTTGTGATTTGGTTCTAGGAGTTTGGAGTTTGGAACTTGTAAATTGGAATTCTAAGTTCGCGACACTTCGATAAACTCAGTGCAACGCTATCGCTCGAACTGGAATTTTGTTGAAGATTTAACTCTTGTTTCTTGTTTCTTGTCTCCTGTTTCTTACCTCTTGATATTATCAAAGCTTAGAACTTTGAATTCAAGAAAATCTACCAGCTACCACTGGCTCCACCACCACCAAAACCGCCACCGCCGAATCCACCACCAAATCCGCCACCACCGCCAAAACTTCCTCCAGATCCAAAACCACCAGAGCCACCACCAAAACCACCACGTCCCATATTACTTAGGATTATGATGTCAAGTAAAGATGGCTGTTTACCGTTTCTACCGCCATTATTACTATCGTTACGGTTGCTGGCGCTTAAAATGATAAACAATAAAATCACACCAAAAAACAATATCAATTGCCATGGAATCTCAGTTTCACTAAAGTCTCTGGTTTCTGTAAATTCTCCCATCAAATGCTGGAATATGGCATCTGTACCTTTATCTAATCCAGCGTAATAGTTACCATTTTTAAATTGTGGGATGATCACGCGATTAATCACACGTTCTGTGTCCGTATCGCTCATACGATATTCTATTCCACGACCTGTATTAATATCTATTCTACGATCTCCATGAGCAAGTAAAATAAATATTCCATTATCCTCACCAGCCTGACCTATGCCCCATTTGTCTGCCCAATGTGCACCAACCAGCGAAATATCATCACCATTTGCAGTATCAATAATAGCAATAACAATTTGCGTACTGGTAGAGTCTGCATAGCGTATGAGCTTGCTTTCTAATGCTTTCTTTTGCGAATTATTAAGTAAACCTATGTAATCATAAACACTGGTTTGCTCATTACCCGTTGGTTTTTCAGGAATGTCTAATTGCGCTGTTCCCAGAAAATAGAATAGCACTAATAAGCTCGTAAAATATGTTTTTAGGTGCTTCAACTGGTGGATATTTCGTCAGGAAGTTCATTGGTATCTGCGACATCCCATGGAAAATACCTTGCTAGTTGTACACCTACATGTTCTATAGCGGTAGTGAGGCCTGTGGTAAAATCGCTTTCGCGAAAGCGTAATCCAATCATCTCTTTAGTCTTTTCCCAGAATTCATCGCCCACATGAGCATGAATACCTTTATCACCGATGACCGCAAACTTGTGATCATGAACGGCAACGTAAAATAAGATGCCGTTTTCTTCTTTAGTATTATCCATTTTTAACAAGTGGAAGATTTCTTGCGCACGCTGGCAGGCATCGCCATCACAATGTGATTCTAGATGCACACGTATTTCACCACTGGTTTTCAATTCTGCCTTACGTATGGCATTGATGACCTGTGCTTCCTGATCCAGCGTTAAGAAATCTTCTACTAGGCTAGACATTCTAGTTGTTAAAAAGGTCTTTTACATCTGGTGCATTTTCTGATCCAGCGTCTGCCTGAAAGTATGGCGATTCACCGAATCCTAACCAACTCGCTAGCATACTACCTGGGAATTGCATGATGTGAATATTGTAAGCTTTGACGCGCTCATTGTATCGATTACGTTCTACGTTGATGCGATTTTCTGTACGTTCTAATTCATTAATTAATTCCTTAAAGTTTTCATTTGCTTTAAGGTCTGGATAATTCTCATAAGTCGCCAGTAAACGTCCTAATCCTGAACTAACTGCGCTTTGAGCTTTAGAGAATTGCTCAATCTGCTCTGCAGTTAAGTTAGAAGCATCAACGTTTATGGAAGTTGCTTGTGCACGTGCTTCTATTACAGCAGTTAAGGTTTCTTGTTCAAACTCGGCATATTCTTGAGCTGTCGCCACGATGTTAGGAATTAAATCTGCACGCCGCTGGTAGCTACTTTCTACGTTTGCCCATTGTGATTCTACTTCTTCACTTAATCGTACGGCCTGGTTATTCCAGTTAATTCCATACCATACTAGTATTCCACCTAGTACTAAAACGATCGCGCCTATTCCTAGACATCCTATTCCTGCTATTTTACCTTTCATTATATGAGTTGATTGTGTTGATTTACTTTTTTAATTGTATTACAAAAATAGTGGTTTGAATTTAAAGGTGATTTTTTAAGAAAATGGTGAATTTAATAACGATGATTTTGATGCGTTTTCGGCTAGTGTGCAAACCACTTTGTCGCTTCAGGTCTTCATCTGCATATTCCGAACGTAGCTTGTGTAGTGAAGGAATCTATTGAAGTGAAACGATGATGTAATCATAAATTCATTTTTTCAAGCACTGGTTTTCCTCACAACAGATTGCAACGTCGCACGCTCCTCGCAATATGCGGTACAAATGTGAAATTTAAGTTCTAGGATCAAGATTTGAGGTTCTAAATTCTGGACATTTCAATAAACTCAAGGCAACGCTTTCGTTCGAAGTGAAATTGCGGTTTAAAACCCTAAACTTTAAACCTCGAACCTAAAACAATGATCCTTAAACCTTACTTCCCAGTTCCTTTAAACTGCTGGTCTTTACTCGCAAATAATACGTTAAACGTGGTAAGACTACCGTAAATACGCGTAAGATATTGTTGTAGGTCTATTTTTAACTGCTCATCCATATCTGCGCTATTGATTTTTTGTTCCATCACTCTTAAGCGATCGCGTAACATGATGATTTTGTGCCAGAATTTATTAATCGGGATTTCTTTAGAGGCTAAATCAGTATCTGCTGGTTGCAGGATTAAGGTACCGTTTTTAAACTTATCTGCTAGAGGAACCACTTGCGACACATCGCTAAAACGCTCTAAAATCTCACGCAAACTTTTCTCTACATCGTATAAGCTAATGGTATCCACATCATCATCACAGGCTTCTATAACTTCAAATTCTGAATCGATATCGATAGTTTCTAAACCATTTTTTTGAAAGGTGACCCAGTAATGCTTTGGCGTTACGTTTGTAACTACTCCAAAACCGTACTCACTATGTTCTATTCTACTGCCTATTCCTAATATTCTCATGGTGTAAATTTTATGTTCTTGTTATGAAAATGCACTATTATCTTTGAACGACGAATTTCATTAAAAAACTGCTGAAGTGAAAAAAATACTCAAACTATTATTGAAGTTGTTTCTAGGACTGATAGGATTGCTCTTCATCGTTTTTATAATTCTTAAAATCACTTTTAGTGAAGATATTCCAAAAGGTACGACTGGTAAACCAGCAGATGAACTAGCGATGAAAGTTCTTAAAGCAATTAACCATAAGCAGTTCACGCAGGCAAAAGAACTGCACTGGACATTTGCAGGAATGAATAGGTATGAATGGAAACTACAGCAAGATTTAGTAGACGTATACTGGGATGATTATCGTGTGAGCTTGCATACTAAGTACCCCAAAATAAGTTTTGCATGGAAAGGTGATGAAAAACTAAAGGATGAAGCATTTGATCAGGCTGTTGCTACCGCACAAGATCGCTTTAACAACGATAGTTTCTGGCTCATCGCGCCACATAAATTATTTGATCCAGGCGTTCAACGACAAGTTATAGATCAGGATGGAAAGCAACATCTACTTGTCACCTACGAGAATGGTGGTAGCACACCAGGTGATTCTTATTTATGGGAACTGGATGAAAACTATAAACCTATTGCTTTTAAAATGTGGGTAAGTATCATACCACTGGACGGCATTAAAGCGACATGGGAAAATTGGACCATAACAGATGGAGGTTTTCCGCTTCCGCGAAAGCGTGATTTCTACGGCATTGAGATTCCCATTACTGATGTTAAGGTGATTAAGTAGTGTTAAGTTTTTGAGTTTTCAGTATTTAGACGCAGTATTCAGTTACAGTTCACAGTCGCGGTTCACAGTCGCAGTATTCAGTTACAATTCACAGTCGCAGTATTCAGTTACAGTTCACAGTCGCAGTTTACAGTCGCAGTATTCAGTCGCAGTTTACAGTCGCAGTGAATGGTAATTTCGTTTAAGTTTAGGTTTAAGTTTAAGTTTAAGTTTAAGTTTAAGTTTAGGTTTAGGTTTAAGTTTAAGTTTAAGTTTAAAAATGTGGAATATCTAGGTGTTAACTCAAAAACTCACTCATCACTTTCTTCTAGTTCAAAGATTTCTTCCACATTTACTTTAAATAGTCTAGCGATTTTAAGAGCCAAAATAGTAGATGGTACGTACCTGTTATTCTCAATAGAATTTACCGTTTGGCGAGAAACACCTATGGCTTTTGAAAGATCTGCTTGCGTCATTTTATGAATCGCACGTTGTACATGAACGGTGTTTTTCATTACAACTGTCTTTTAAAGGTTTCAAAATACATGAGGTAATAGAATAAATAGGAACTCATTATAAAAAAGAAGCTTTGAAATTCCCATTCTAAAACTTCTTCAAAAAAACCATTCACTAACAAATTAATAAAAGGTAATAATAGTAGAATCGCTGTTCCTAGAACAAAGGCAAATGCAAAAGCACGATATCTTAAATTTTTGATGCGTTCATCTTCGTTTTTATCTCTAGCTATGACAATCAAAAACAATCCAATTAAGATCGTGTGCATCAAAAGATCTTTAAAAAACACTCTATGATCATCACCGTAATAATAGGTAAAAATCATACCTAGAATGGCTATTACTGAAATAGCTATTCCTATTAATTTAAATGACGATGGTAGTAATGGAAAAACACCACCTTTCTTCTCAAATTCACAAAATTTTTTCAAAATCGATTGTTTCATAACGTAAAGTTTACTTAATAATATGACAAATATACTTTACTTTATGGAAAGTAAACTAGTTTTTATAATAATTTCTCAAAAAACATCCATCTCTTATCTTCCTTCCAAGGAAGACGGTAATTTAGGTTCAAATCATCAAATCTCTTTAACTCGATATTTCCAGAGTGAATTGATTTTAATTAGAATAAAAGTCTTTTGTCATTTATCACAAGAGTTTGCGAAGCAAACGCGAGCGTCTTTCATCTTTCATCACAAGAGTTCAAGAAATGAACACGAGAAATCTATGTTCCATATTCAATTCTCAATAATCTTCACACAAATCCTTCCTCACAATTTTAAGCTCACTTTAATTCTTAATTAGCAGAGCATGAAGTAACTTCGTCGCTTGCAAAAAATTATGGCAAGACCACAAGAATTTATTGAAGTAAAAGGTGCTAGAGTTCACAACCTTAAAAACATAGATGTAGATATACCACGTGAAAAATTAGTGGTAATCACAGGTCTTTCTGGATCTGGGAAATCATCGCTTGCCTTTGATACGATTTATGCTGAAGGGCAACGTCGTTATATAGAAACTTTTAGCGCTTATGCACGTCAATTTCTGGGTGGACTAGAACGTCCAGACGTGGATAAAATTGATGGACTTTCTCCTGTTATTGCTATTGAACAAAAAACGACTAGTAAAAGTCCGCGTAGTACGGTAGGAACGATTACAGAAATTTATGACTTCCTACGATTGTTATATGCACGTGCCAGTGATGCGTATTCTTACAATACTGGTAAGAAAATGGTAAGCTATAGTGACGAACAAATACGCGACCTCATCATTAAAGAATATGAAGGCGATCGCATTAACATCCTAGCGCCAGTAGTGCGTTCCCGTAAAGGTCATTATCGTGAGTTGTTTGAGAATATCGCCAAACAAGGTTTTGTAAAAGTGCGAGTAGATGGTGTAATTCTAGACATCATGAAAGGCATGAAAGTAGACCGTTACAAGACGCACGACATAGAAATAGTCATAGACCGGATCGCGGTAGGAACAAGTGAGCAGGACATCAAACGACTAGACGCATCTATCAACACAGCGATGTATCACGGTGATGATATCATGATGCTAGTGAAAGCTGGCGATAAGGAAGGACGTTATTTTTCTAGAACTTTAATGTGTCCAGAATCTGGAATTTCTTATCCAGAACCAGAACCTAATAACTTCTCGTTCAACTCGCCTAAAGGTGCCTGTCCAGATTGCAACGGTATAGGTAGTTTGTATAAAATTAATCCAGATAAAATCGTTCCAGATGATAGCCTGTCTATCGCCAGCGGTGGACTAGCTCCTTACCCAAAACAGAAAAAAGACTGGATCTTTAAACAACTGGATCTCATCGCAAAAAAGTACGGTTTCAAACTTACTGATCCTTTAAGTAAAATTCCGCAAGAGGCGATGGACATCATCCTTTACGGTGGTAATGAAGCGCTGGAAGTGAATAGTAAGGATCTAGGTGTAAGTCGTAAGTATAAAATTGATTTTGAAGGGATTGCAAACTTTATAGAGCAAACCTATCATAACAATGACAGCGCTAGTTTACAGCGATGGGCAAAGGAATTTATGAATAACGTCACCTGTCCTACTTGTGATGGTGCAAGACTGCGCAAGGAATCCTTATACTTTAAGGTGAATGAGATGAACATCGCCCAACTGGCTCATATGGACATCGCAGAGCTGGTGGAATGGTTTGAAGGTCTTGAGATTACGCTTTCGCGAAAGCAAAAACAAATAGCTACAGAGTTACTTAAAGAAATCAGAGTACGATTACAATTCCTGCTGGATGTAGGGCTGGATTATTTATCATTAAACCGAAGCGCAAAATCACTTTCTGGTGGTGAGGCGCAACGCATCAGGCTGGCCACGCAAATAGGATCGCAACTAGTAGGTGTGCTTTATATTCTGGATGAACCTAGTATAGGACTGCATCAACGTGATAATGAGAAGTTGATTAATTCCCTAGAATCGCTACGTGATACTGGAAACAGTGTCGTAGTGGTAGAGCATGATAAAGACATGATAGAACGTGCAGATCATGTGATTGATATAGGACCGCGTGCAGGGAAATATGGAGGAAACATCATCTCGCAAGGAACACCAGCCGAGATTATAGACCACGATACCTTAACAGCGCAATATTTAAAAGGTACAATGCAAATAGAAGTACCTAAAAAACGCCGTAAAGGAACTGGTGAGAAAATAAGTCTGAAAGGTTGTACCGGTAATAATCTAAAGAATGTATCCATTGATTTACCACTAGGTAAAATGATCGTAGTAAGTGGTGTTTCTGGTAGTGGTAAATCCACGCTTATTAATGAGACGCTCTACCCTATTATGAATGCTCATTATTTTAACGGCGTTAAAAAACCAATGCCTTATAACAGCATTAAAGGTCTGGATCACTGTGATAAAGTAATTGATATTAATCAAAGCCCGATAGGTAGAACGCCACGTTCTAATCCAGCGACGTATACGAAGACTTTTGACGAGATAAGAAGTTTATTTGCTAAAACTCCTGAAGCACTTATCCGTGGTTATAAACCAGGACGTTTTAGCTTTAATGTGACTGGTGGACGTTGTGAAACCTGTAAAGGTGGCGGAATGCGCGTTATAGAAATGAACTTCTTACCAGATGTTTACGTCACTTGTGAAACCTGTCAAGGAAAACGTTTTAATCGTGAGACTTTAGAAATACGTTATAAAGGAAAGTCCATTAGTGATGTGCTTAACATGACCATTAATGAAGCGACTACTTTTTTTGAACCTATTCCTAAGATTTATCGCAAATTAAAAACCATTAAAGATGTAGGACTAGGATATATCACGCTAGGACAGCAATCTACCACACTTTCTGGTGGCGAGGCGCAACGTATCAAACTAGCAAGCGAGTTATCAAAAAGAGATACTGGAAACACATTCTATATATTAGACGAACCTACTACAGGATTACATTTTGAAGATATTAGAGTATTACTAATCGTTCTCAACAAACTAGTAGATAAAGGAAATACTGTTTTAATCATAGAACATAACATGGACGTCATTAAAATAGCCGATCATATTATAGACGTAGGACCAGAAGGTGGCCGTGGTGGCGGAGAAATTCTAGTTACTGGAACACCAGAAAAAGTAGCTAAACATAAAACAAGTCATACTGCGAGGTTTTTGAGTCGTGAGCTGTGAGTCTTTGAGTCTGGTAGCTTTGAGTTGTGAGTTTATGAGTCGTGAGCTTTGAGCTTTGAGCATTTGGAATTTGGAATTTGGAATTTGGAATTTGGAATTTGGAATTTGGAATTTGGAATAAAATATAGAAACGTATTTTTGCGCTGGTAAAAATTAAAAATAAGTCTACATCATAATATGTGTAGCAACAATATATATGAGAAAAGAAGCAAGAGAAAAAGGCTGGAATGAGAAAAAGACTAACGATAGTTGGGCAACCTTTAAAATACTATCAGAATTTGTAATGGGATTTGAACGCATGAGCCGTATTGGTCCATGTGTGTCTATTTTTGGAAGTGCTCGTTTAAAGCCAGACCACAAGTATTACAAACTAGCCACAGAAATGGCCGAAAAAATCGTTGAAAACGGCTACGGTGTTATTACTGGTGGTGGACCAGGAATTATGGAAGCTGGAAACAAAGGAGCACATTTAGGTGGTGGAACATCTGTAGGATTGAACATTGCATTGCCTTTTGAGCAACACGATAATCCTTATATAGATCATGATAAGAGTCTGGATTTTGATTACTTTTTTGCGCGTAAAGTAATGTTTGTGAAATACTCACAAGGATTTGTGGTCATGCCTGGTGGTTTTGGAACTTTAGATGAGTTGTTTGAAGCAATTACCTTAATTCAAACTAATAAAATCGGGAAGTTTCCTATTATTCTTTTTGGCAGTGAATTCTGGACTGGATTATTAGATTGGGTAAAAGGAACTCTAGACACAGAATTTGCAACAATTAGTCCAGAAGATATCGACTTACTTCATGTCGTAGATTCTACTGATGAAGCGATACAAATCATCAACGATTTCTATTCTAAATATAGTTTGAGCCCTAATTTCTAGAGACTTAACTTTTAGAAACAATACACACTGATAGCTAGTAACTTAATTCATTGTAATTAATTTACTAGCTATTTTAAATTGTGATCATTTTGAAATCATAATACCGTGATACCACCGTTATTATTTTAGCATAAAAAAGTGAAATAAGATCTGTCGCTAGTCATTTGTTAACCGTTATATTTACCACGCAACCATCTAGGACTTTTCACGTCTATTATATAACATTTAGAACCGATTGCATATTTTGAAAAACTGCCTTGTTATCTTTTTTTTAGGTCTTGTATTCCAGTTACAAGCACAACACAAGAATGCGGTTATTGCAACTTTAGACACAGATAATCGTACCCTAGAAATAGAGCAAACCCTAGAAATCGTAAACAATTCTGGTGATCCTTGGGATCATATTATTCTTTTAGACTGGGCGCATGCTTTTAGCAATACAGATACACCACTGGCAAACCGATTTGCCGAAGACTTTAAAAACCGCTTTCAGTTTGCAAACGATAAGGATCATGGTATGACTTTTTTTAATAGTGAAACTTCTAGCGCTTATGACCTATCCAGATTACCCGATCATCCTGATATTATACGATTAGATCTAGAAACACCATTTGCTTCTGGCGAGTCTAAAACTGTTTCACTTAACTACACCATTAAAATTCCAGAAGATGATTTCACTGGTTATGGTAGAACTAGTACTAATGACTATAACTTAAAATACTGGTACATTTCTCCAGCAGTTTACAAGAATGGATCATGGGAATACTATTCTCATAAAGGAATCAATGATTACTATCCAGCATTAATGGATCATTCTATTTCCTTACACCTTCCATCCAGTCATAAGGTAATCACAAATGCTTCTATCAAAACACAAGCAAACCAGCAAAAAAGAAACAGTTACCTCTTAAAAAAAGAAAATGCTGGTCTTGTTGAGTTGCATGTGAAACAAGATGTTAGCACTTTTAAAAACTACGGTGTTCCTGATCTCAATGTAAAAACAGACATTAATGATGATGATGTCCCTATTGAGCTCAAAGCTTTATTTATAGATCGTATTTCTGGCTATTTAAAAGAACGACTAGGTGATTACTCATCTGATGAGATGTTACTTACAGAACGTTTTTATAAAGAAGATCCAGTTTATGGATTAAGCTCTTTACCAGATTTTATCAATCCGTTTCCTGCTGGATTTACATGGGAATTAAAACTACTTAAATCCATGACTCGTAAATGGATTAAAGCTGGTGCTAGACTAAACCCTAGAGATGAAGCATGGTTACAAAATGGGATGATGGTTTACTTGATCTATAACTATCAGAAACAGTATTATCCAGATTTAAAAATAGCAGGAAAGCTTAGCAATTTTTGGGGAATTAGAGGTTTTAATCTT
The DNA here is from genome assembly GCA_020630715.1 of Nonlabens sp. GTDB lineage: Bacteria > Bacteroidota > Bacteroidia > Flavobacteriales > Flavobacteriaceae > Nonlabens. The sequence goes on along the minus strand of JAHDIQ010000006.1, from coordinate 70,438 downwards.
ACCCAAGTAGACTTTACAGATCAATATCGCGTGCTTTATGAAAATACAGCGAGACTAAACCTAGATGAAGCTATAAACACACCAGCAGATTCACTAGTAAAGTACAATCAGCAATTAGGGATTGTGAATAAAACGGCGGTAGGATTAGATTATCTTAATGAATATTCTGGGAATAATACAGTAGATCTCGCGATTGAACAGTTTTATCAAAAATACCGTCTTACAGAAACAAATGCTGATGAATTTAGATCTATCATAGATTCATTAAGTCCTAAAAATACCGATTGGTTTTTTGAAGATTACATCACAAAACACACACGCATGGATTGGAAAATCCGACGTATTAAAAAGACTAAGGATTCTGTAAAAGTCTATCTCAAGAATAAATCAGATCGCAATTTACCACTACCACTCTACCGCATGTATAACGACAGTATTGTGGATAGAACATGGATTCCTAGTATTAGTGGTGATACTGTGATTACGCTTTCGCGAAAGCGAGCTAACCGCATCTCTCTCAATCACGAACGACTTATTCCTGAGTTCAGCATGCGTGATAATTATAAAACGCTGAAGAATTTTGCATTACACCGGCCACCAGAATTCAGGCTTTTTAAGGATATCGAGGATCCGCAAAGAGCGCAAGTTTATTTGATGCCAGAATTTGGCTTTAATGTTTATGATGGATTGACCTTAGGAGCGCGATTTAATAACGGGACGCTGTTACCTAAACCATTTAGATACAGTTTAAAACCTATCTATGGAACGACGTCTAAGAAAATTGTAGGATCTGCTAGTTTCTCTTATAATCATTTTCTTGAAGATAGGTCAGAATCGTTGTTTTTAGTGCGCTATGGGATATCGGGAAATCGGTTTTCTTATGCAGATGATTTAATGTATCGCCGTGCATCTGGTTTTTTTGCGCTAGGATTTAGACCTAAAGATTTAAGAAGTAATAAACGCTCTTTTTTAAGTTTTAGAAATGTGTACGTAGATCGTGATCGTGATCCTGCAAACCCAGTAAATGAGCCAGATTACAATGTATTTGCTACGAATTATAGTATGCGTGATTTAAATCTTAAACGACTGTGGAGTTATAATGTAGGTACAGAGATTTCGCCACGTTTTGGTAAAGCAACTTTTAGAGCGCAATGGCGTAAAGTATTTAAAGACAGTAGACAGCTGGATATCAGGCTTTTTACAGGAGCATTTTTATACAATGACACCACATCTGATGGTGATTTTTTCTCTTTTGCGCTGGATCGCCCTACAGACTATTTGTTTGATTACGATTACTACGGTAGATCAGAAGATAGCGGTCTATTCTCACAACAGTTAATCATTGCAGAAGGTGGTTTTAAATCTCAATTAAACACACCATTTGCAAATCAATTTATCAGTACCGTAAACACATCCTACAGCATCTGGAAATACATTTTTGTTTATGCAGATATAGGATTAGTAAAAAACCAAAACCAACCACTCACCGGAGTTTATGACAGTGGTATACGTCTTAATTTACTTCAAGATTATTTTGAACTTTATTTTCCAGTATACAGTAGTAATGGCTGGGAAGTAGGACAAGGAGATTATGACGAGCGCATTCGGTTTATTGTCACTCTGGATCTAAGAACGCTTACTGGATTGTTTACGAGAAGATGGTATTAGGAATCTAGTTTTCAGTTTTCAGTCACAGTATGCAGTATGCAGTTTTCAGTTTTCAGTTTTCAGTCTCAGTGTGCAGTATTTGAATGGAATATATTGCGCCGTTAAGTTGTTTACAAACTAAAGATCATTTTGTTATACAGTATAGTCATTGCAGAATTTATTTCGTAATCCATAGTATGGGGCAAATGCTTTTAGTTTTGATTTAGGTTTAGGCTTTAGGTTTAAAAGTTCGATTTCAGTTTTTGATTTTATTTTTAGCTTTGATTTTCAACAGCTGTTAAGGAATTAACATCCTATTGCATCTACAATCGCTTATCCGTACTTTTGCAAGACGATCAAAACGCTATGGAAACACAAGAATTACCTGTTGAATCATTTAATCATAATGACTTTAAAGATGAAGTTTTAAAAGACTATAAAATTGCGGTGACCAGCCGTGAGTGTAGTTTATTAGGACGTCGTGAGGTATTGACTGGTAAGGCAAAGTTTGGGATTTTTGGTGATGGAAAAGAGTTACCACAACTAGCATGGGCGCGTTCATTTGAGAATGGAGATTTCCGCAGTGGATATTATCGCGATCAGACTTTTATGATGGCGATAGGTGAATTAACGATTGAGCAGTTCTTTGCAGGATTGTATGCAAATACAGATATCAAAGAAGAACCTATGAGTGCTGGTCGCCAGATGGGCGGACATTTTGCTACGCATAGTTTAAATGAAGACGGAAGCTGGAAACGCTTAATAGATCAGAAAAACTCTAGTGCAGATATCTCTCCTACAGCAGGACAAATGCCTAGATTATTAGGACTAGCACAAGCTTCTAAAATCTACAGACATAATGATTTAATCCCACAGGACAACGGATTCTCAAATAAAGGAAATGAAGTTGCATGGGGAACTATAGGTAATGCGAGTACCAGTGAAGGCCATTTCTGGGAAACTTTTAACGCCGCTGGTGTTTTACAAGTTCCTATGGTGATAAGTGTATGGGATGATGAATACGGTATTTCAGTGCACGCAAGACATCAAACTACCAAAGAAAATATTTCAAAAATCCAATCAGGTTTCCAGCGTGATAAAGATCATAAAGGATTTGAAATCATCACGGTTAAAGGTTGGGATTATGTAGCACTGGTAGAAGCTTATGAAAAAGCCAGTAAAATTGCTCGTGAGGAACACGTTCCCGTAATGATTCATGTAGATGAACTGACACAACCACAAGGACACTCTACTAGTGGATCACATGAACGTTATAAGAGTAAAGAACGATTAGCCTGGGAAGCAGATTATGATTGTAATGCACAGTTCCGTAAATGGTTAATTGATAACGAGTTTGCTACTGATGATGAATTATCAGACTTAGAAAAAATCATCAAAAAAGAAGTGCGTGATGGTAAAAAAGCGGCATGGAATGCATTTATAAAACCTATTCAGGCAGAACGTGATGCAGTACTACCTTTATTAAAAGAAGTTGCCACTGCTTCTTCAAATGGAGTTTTCATCAATCCTATCATTAATAAATTAGCAGATAGTAAGGAACCTATCCGCAAAGAAATACTGGAAACCGTAAGACAAGTTTTACGTTACACTTTAAAAGAATCTAGCGATGCGATTACGGCATTGAATAACTGGCTCACTACGTATCATTCAAAAATGAGTGATAAATACAGCTGTTATTTAATGAGTCATTCTGATAAAGCAGCGATTAATATTCCTGCTGTAGCACCAGAATATGGAGCTGGTAGTGAAGAAGTAGATGCACGTGTGATCATGCGTGATAACTTTGACGCCATATTTGCTGCTAGACCAGAAACTTTAGTTTTTGGAGAAGATGCAGGAGCGATAGGCGATGTAAATCAAGGCCTAGAAGGAATGCAAGAAAAGTATGGTGAACTACGAGTATCTGATACTGGAATACGCGAAGCAACTATATTAGGACAAGGAATAGGACTGGCCATGAGAGGTTTACGACCTATTGCCGAGATTCAATATCTGGATTACCTACTCTACTGCTTACAAATTATGAGTGATGATCTAGCGACCGTTCAATACCGTACTGCTGGTAAACAGAAAGCACCGGTAATTATACGTACTCGCGGTCATAGACTAGAAGGCATATGGCACAGTGGATCACCTATGGGTGGTATTATCAACTTAGTGCGTGGTATTCATGTATTAGTTCCACGTAACATGACACAAGCTGCTGGATTTTATAATACGATGCTAGAAAGTGATGAACCAGCCTTAATTGTAGAATGCTTAAACGGTTATCGTTTAAAAGAGCAATTACCTACTAATCTAGGTAAATTTAAAACACCACTAGGTAAAGTAGAAATTTTAAGAGAAGGAACTGATCTCACTATTGTTTCCTACGGTTCTACACTGCGATTAATAGAAGATGCTGCGGTAGAATTAGAACGTGTAGGCATCGATGTAGAGATTATTGATGTGCAATCATTGTTACCATTTGATATAGAACATGATATTGCAAAAAGTGTTGCAAAAACAAACAGACTGCTAGTCGTAGATGAAGATGTTCCTGGTGGAGCAAGTGCTTTTATATTACAGCAAGTGGTGGATCAACAAGATTCATGGAGATATCTAGATAGTAAGCCACAAGCACTAGCAGCACAAGCACACAGACCAGCCTATAGTACAGATGGAGATTATTTCTCTAAACCTAGTATAGATGATATCTTTGATGCTGCCTATGAAATCATGCATGAAGCATCTCCTAATGATTATCCTAAACATTCATAATGCGTCCTGAATACAAGGAAAATATTAATCACTGGCGTCAGAGAATCCACGAAATCATTTACGAGGCTGACACGCCAAAAGGAAAAGTTTTTGATCTAACTCTATTAATCATTATCATTATTAGTTTAATACTAGTAATGCTAGAAAGTATTCCTGGTCTAGGCGATAAGCAGTTCTTATCAACAGGTTTAAATCTAGGAATCACTTATCAAACATTTTTCTATGTTTCAGAATGGATCATCACTATATTTTTTACCATCGAGTATTTTCTACGTATCGTTTCTATTAATAGACCTAAAAAATACATTTTCAGTTTCTATGGAGTCATTGATTTTCTATCTACTATTCCGCTGTATTTAACTTTTTTCTTTGGTGGTATGAATGCTCTTCTCGCCATAAGAGCGCTTAGACTACTACGTATATTTAGAATTCTTAAAATAACACGTTTTATAGGTGAATCAGATAAATTGACTAGAGCCATACGCGCCAGTGGCCCTAAAATCATGGTATTCCTGTTTGCGGTAATGGTAATTTCAGTGATTTTTGGGACCTTAATGTATCTTGTAGAAGGACCAGAACATGGTTTTGACAGCATCCCTAAGTCCATTTACTGGTGTATTGTGACACTCACGACGGTAGGTTTTGGAGACATTGCTCCAGAAACTCCTTTTGGACAGTTTATGGCTATGATAATTATGATCATGGGTTATGGAATTATTGCCGTTCCCACGGGAATTGTTAGTGCAGAATATGGTCAAGGATTTAAATCTGGAAAAGATCCACTACCTGGTAAAGATGATCCTAATTACCGTCATGTAAACACGCAGGTTTGTCAAAATTGTCTGTCTCGCAAGCATCAGGACGGTTCAAAATATTGTCACAGTTGTGGCTTTCCCCTAAATGACTAGCAATAAGACGCTTCTTGTAATTGTAGGGCCTACGGCGATAGGAAAAACTAGTTTGAGTCTCGCTTTCGCGAAAGCGTACCATACAGACATACTTTCCTGCGACTCCAGACAATTCTATAAAGAAATGACCATAGGAACAGCCGTTCCCACCGCAGAGGAACTAGCCGAAGCACCGCACCATTTTATACAGAACTTAAGCATAAAGGATACGTATAGCGTAGGAGATTTTGAAAAAGACGCCATGGCCGTGCTTTCTGATTTATTCTTAACTAAAGATGTAGTCGTTATGGTAGGTGGCAGTGCATTATATGAAAAAGCGGTGACGCATGGATTAGATGATTTTCCCGATGTACATCCAGATATCATCAAACAATTAGAAGATGATCTAGAGGAAAAAGGAATCCAGAGTTTGCAAGAAGTTCTAAAAACTATTGATCCAGAATACTACAAAGAAGTAGATTTAGAAAACCCAAGAAGACTAATACGGGCAATTAGTATTTATAAATCTGGCGGAATCACGTACAGTAGCTTACGCTCACAAAAAAAGTCTAATCGACCTTTCAATGTTGTAAAAATAGGACTAGAAGCACCGCGCGAAGAATTATATGATCGCATTAATAAACGCGTAGATTTAATGCTAGAATTAGGTTTAGAAAATGAAGCCAAAGCACTTTATCCTTTTAAAAATCTAAACGCTTTGCAAACGGTAGGATACCAAGAATTCTATGGTCATTATGACGGGAATTACGATCTACAAGAAGCCATACGTCTTATTAAAAGGAATACGCGCCGGTTTGCAAAACGCCAGCTTACGTGGTATCGTAAAGATCCAGATGTAACGTGGTTTCCCTATCGCACTCGCCATACAGATATTGTACAGCGAGTACGTAAAGAACTTATGGGTTACTAATTTCTAGTAATCTACCTGATCTTTCACCAGCAAGCGGAAACCTTCACCGTGAATATTCACGATCTCCACATTATCATCTGCCTTTAAATATTTACGCAGTTTTGCAATGTAAACATCCATACTGCGAGAGGTGAAGTAATTATCATCTCTCCATATTTTAGTTAAAGCTAACTCACGAGGCATTAAATCATTTAAATGTAATGCGAGTAGTCTCAATAACTCGTTTTCTTTAGGAGAAAGTTTAATAGGATCCTGGCTATCTAGGGTTAAGAAACGTAATTTTGAATTTAAGTGGAAGTTACCTATCTGGAATTCAAATTCTTTAGAATCTGCGATGGAGTCTGTTCCTTTACGTTGCATAATGGCTTTGATCTTCATAAGAAGCACCTCACTATCAAATGGTTTATTCAAATAGTCGTCTGCTCCTACTTTGTAACCTCGTAACACATCTTCTTTCATTGCTTTTGCAGTAAGGAAAATGATAGGGATTTCTTGATCCTTTTCTCTGATTTCTTTTGCTAGTGTAAATCCATCTTTATAAGGCATCATTACATCTAGAATACATAGATCGTAATTGTCTTTTTTGAATTTTTCAAAACCTTCCATACCGTTTTTTGCATGAACCACATCAAAGTCATTCATCTGAAGGTAATCCTTTAATACGGTACCAAAGTTAGGGTCGTCTTCTACAAGTAGAATTTTTTTGTTTACTGTTTCCATAAGTTAATTTATTAAGGGTAAATTGATTATAAATGTGCTTCCTTCTCCTTTGACACTTTCTACATAAATAGAGCCGTGGTGGTCATCTACAATACGTTTTGCATAAGCAAGACCTAGACCATGTCCTTTTACATTGTGAATGTCACCGGTGTGTTCTCTAAAGAACTTTTGGAAGATTTTTTTCTGTGCAGATTTTGACATTCCTACACCTTTGTCTTTAATTTTTACGACTACTTTATCACGAGCATTTTCTGTATAAACATCTATTTGTGGAGCTTCTGACTCATCTGTATATTTAATAGCATTCTCTAAAATATTAACAAAAACGTTAGATAAATGACTTTCATTTGCTAATACTGTATTACGTAAAGAACCGAAATGCGTGTTCAACACTCCATTGCGTTGCTCTAGAATTAACCATACATGACTGATACTATCTTCTAGAACATCAATGAGATCTGTATCTTCTTTTTCAAGGTCTAGATTGCGTTTTTCTAACTTAGAAATGCGTAATACATTCTCAACCTGAGCATGCATGCGTTTATTTTCTTCTCTGATCATACGCAAGTAATTTTTTACTCGATCAGGATCTGTACTAATCTTAGGATTCTTAAGAGAATCTAGAGCTAGATTAATAGTCGCGATAGGAGTTTTAAACTCATGCGTCATATTATTGATAAAGTCTGTCTTGATTTGAGAAATCTGCCTTTGTTTAAATAGTTGCGATATCGCACTGGAATAAGCCACTACAATAATCGCCGTAAATAAAAATGATAAAGCAGCCATTCCCCAAATAGAAGAAAGGATGAATTTCTTACGACCTGGAAGGTTCACATATAAATTGTAAGCATCAACAGAATTATCATCTGAGGTAAAAACAGGATAACTCCAGTTAGCTTCTGCATTTAAATCAAAATTATTAGATTGTATTCTAGTAGGGAAGCCGTCCTGATATATAGCAAATTCAAAATCTGAATCGATGCGACGTTTCTCTAGCTCTTGCTTAAGTAAGTCGTTTACTAATTGCGCATTAACACGTTCTGTAATAGGCAAGGACGCAGATATACTGCTAATAGCCTGACTAAATTTACGTTTATTTAGATCATCTAGTTGGCTTAAGTTTTCATAAGAATCTTGAATATCAACTGGCCTACCTTCAATTCCAGCTTGTCGTTGTTCTAATCGAGATTCTCTATTAAATAACTTTGTAAAGGTGAGACTATCCATCTCAATTTCCATTAAGTTGGAATTGAGTTTATAATTCTCCTGTAAAATATCATTACTGTAAGTGGTTATGATATCTGATTCACTATCATAACTTCTGATTAGAAAAGATCTAATAGTGCTTATTTGAGGTTTTGTTCCTAGACTATCTGCAAGTCGCTCTACCGCGTTGTAATATCGCTCTACCTCTTGGTTTTCAATTTCCTTTGAAACGCTAGCTAGGGTTTGCGCGACGGCAAAACCAAATTGTTCTTCTTTATCCTGAATACTATTAACGATCCAGTATATCTGAACCGCCATCACACCTATTAAAGATAGACTCATTAAACCTATGAGAATATGTAGTAAATTCTTTTGCACGTTCAAATTTAACATTTAGTCAAACTGTTAAAAAGGAATTAACCAAATGTTAACAAGGACGCTTAAAATAGTAATTAATTAATTTTTTAACAAAAATTCATTAATAGTATAAACATATTTATGAATTTTATTGAAATCTATATTTTCAATAACAAAATCTGATCTTTGTAACTTCTGTAGCTCTGGTAATTGATGACTCATCCTAGAGCGCACTTGAGATTCTGTAACGTCATCTCTTTTAAGCACTCTGTTAATACGTTCCTGCTCTGGTGCAGTGACTAGTATAACGTGGTCACAGCGACTATCACCGCCTGATTCAAATAGAATTGCAGCCTCGTAAATCACATACACCTTAGACTGATTCAGCATAAATTGCTCAAAATCTTTGCGTACTGCTGGATGCAAAATGGCGTTTAGCGCTTTTAGCAATTCAGCGTCATTGAAAACTTTTGAAGCGATATATTCTTTATCCGGTATGGATCTACTATTATCATTTATATAAGCCTTATCTCCTAACAATTCAGAAACTTTTTCCATAACAGATGCATCAGTTGCAAGTAGATATTTAGAACGCTCATCTGCTATATAAACTGGGACACCTAATTTTTCAAATTCTTTTGCAACGGTAGTCTTACCACTTCCTATTCCGCCTGTTAAACCTATGACTTTCATTATCTAATCACTAAAATTTTAATTTGACTAGGTACTGTTCTTACGCTATGCACTTCATCATTAGAACTTTTAACCATTACCGGTATGATATTCTCAGATTCTGTTAATTGGTCAAATGGAATTTTAAAATAAAAGTCATTAGCGATTATAGAATTATAAGATGATAAAGGAACTGTATAGGTCACGCTTACCGTTGAAGGAATGGTCTTAATGGCAACATCCTCTGGCACATCAGTAATAATTACTTTAAGTTCCATGACTCCTTCTGTCATTTGCGTAGATCTAACTTCATAAACTACTTCAGATGTTGAAGAAGTTACTCCTTCTGGTAGTTTATTTTGAATATTAATATTCATTTTTTGTAAACTATCATTGATCACAATTCTTTGATTATCTAATCTTATACTGTCGATAGTTTTTAAAAGATTTACATCACCAGATATCATAATACTGTCACCATCAACAAAATTCTTCTCTATTAGAACAAGATTGTTTTCAAAAACAACCTCTGGATCGTAATGAAGTTTTATTTTCTTGCGATCTAGGATTCTAACTGGTAAAGCTATATAATCCTGATTTAGCCGCTCTATAGAATAAACTCCGTTAAGGTTATCACTTAAATTCTGTAAATTATTTTTAAGATCTAAAACTAATTCGTCATTCACCATAGTTGTGGATAAGGAATAATCTAACGGAATAGTAGGTGGAAAATAAGAAGCCTTTAACAGATTAAAACCAGATGATTGTAACACTAATTCTACAGGGACTAGACCATTATTATCAAACAAGATATGATCTGGTACATTAGTGAATTCTATGAATATAATTGTATTCTTAGCGTAAACATCTTGATAGCGGTAAACAAACCATAAGGTAAACGCTAGAAGCACAAAAATTAAAAAAGTACCGTATTTTCTTAAATTATAGGTCATTTCTAGCTAAAAAATAAATAGGGAAAAGCTTTTTGCTCTTCCTTTCTTAATACCACTAATTGAATCCATGAATGTATAAAACCCATTCCATAGCCTGCAAATTGAATAGCCACTGCAAGGATAGACATCACACCTACAATCAATCCGTTTTTTAAAACACTATCTATTGAAACAGCAATAAAGTAACAGACAAATAGAGAAATCAACAACGGCTCTCCCAAAAACAAAAACAAAACACCTAGTCCTAAGAAAACAAGAAATAAAAAAGGAAACCAGTACGAGAATTTACGCGTATCAGGATACCATTTATTAAGTATTACACGTACTTTACCAAATTTATTGACCTGTTTAAAAAATAGTCTCCATGAAATACGTCGCTCATGATATACAAAGGCATTTGATATCAAAGCCGTTTCAAAACCTAGTCTCCATAATCTAATACTTAAATCTGGATCTTCTCCAGGATGAATCTTGCTAAAACCGCCAGTAGCAAGAAAAGCTTTCTTACTTATTCCCATATTGAAACTGCGAGGTTGAAATTTACCTAATCGTTCGCTTCCACCACGTATTCCTCCTGTAGTTAAAAAAGACGTCATAGAATAATTGATCGCCTTCTGTAAATTAGAAAAGCGCTCATGAGCAGCATCAGGACCGCCATAGCAATCCACATAGCTGTTGTTTAAATAAGACCTTACCTCTGTTAAATAATGAGCTGGCAATACACAATCACTATCTAAAATAATGAAATAATCACCGTTAGCTCTTGACATTCCGTAATTCCTAGAATCGCCAGGTCCACTATTCTCTTTATATAAGTAGGTAATATTTATGCTTTCGCGAAAGCGTAAACAAACATCCTTACAAGTTTCACTTGAACCGTCTTCTACGATAACCACTTCAAATGGATCTGTATGTTCTAACTTAGAAATAGACAATAATAAGTTTTCAACCTCTTGAGGTCTATTAAAAACAGGGATAACAAAAGAAAACTGCTGTAACTTCATTGAGTAAAAATAGGCAATAAAAAAAGGTCATTCCAATTAAGGAATGACCTTTCTATTTAATATTTAAGAAGTGTTACTCCTTAACAATTTTAACCGTTGAACTACGATCTCCAGTTTGCACTGTTACAAGGTAAACACCTGTAGTGAAAGTAGCTAAATCTATCTGAGCTTGTTCAGTTCCAGGAGTTAATTTAATAACTTCCTGACCTAACATATTATTTACTGTAATACTGTCAATAGTTTCATTACCATTAAATGTAACTACATCTTGAGTAGGGTTAGGATAATAAGAGAAACCTAAAACATCAGATGAATCTACACTTGCAGCAGGCTCTTCAATTACGCTTACATCATCTAACGCAATATCACCTAAGAAATCGTTAGTATCATTCCCACTTTCTGCGCGGAATCTAATCTGAACTGTACCAGTACCAGAAACGTAAGGAGTCAAAGAGTAACCATACTCTGTCCAAGCAGCTGTACCTGTATTGATTAATGCTATTTGAACATAATTACCAGTAGCAGGATCTATAGCCTCTACATACAGCTCATTAAATACAGTTTGTCCAGTAGTACACATCCATTGCTGGAATTGTAAGAACGGATCAGTTAATGCCGTTACATCTATTTCTGGCATCTCCAATACTACACCAACATCAGTACCTGAGAAGTCCATCCATGCATGTGAACCACCTGTTCCATTAAAATCAAAAGAAGGCACACCAGAACATCCTGTAGTAGCACTGTTAGTTGCACCGCTAAATAACCATGGACCACCTGTAGTCGCACTACTAGACCAGCAATTAGGTATAGAGGTATTGTCAAACGGCTCATTAAATGGAGCTACAAAGACAGCACATTCAGTTGTAAATGTTAACGGCCCTACCCATGCGCTAGTTTGCGTTGCACCACAAACAGCTCTAACATAATAGTCGTAGCTAGTAGCAGGTAGTAGACCTGATACTGCGTTAGTTGTATTATCCATAGTACTAACTATACCATTAGCACCAGAACCTTGTGTGAATCCAGTAACATCAACTTCATATTCCCACTCAGTAGCAGAACCATTTTCAGTCCAGCTTAAGTTAGCACCGGTAGAAGTAATGGCAGTAGCGTCTAATTGAGATACATCTGGACAGAAACTTCCACAAGCAGCAACCTCAATTAAATCGATAGACAAGTCACCTTCAAAACCTACAGGTCCCATCGTATATGAGAATTCAATAAATATTATCTGACCATTATAAGCCGTTAAATCTACACCTATAGGAGCCCAAGCATCAGTATCGCTTGATTGTAGACCACCCGTCCATGTAAATTCAGGTGTAAATGGACCTGTCGCAGAAGTCGAAACACCTACTGTTAAATCTCCTATTTCATTACCAAAAGCATGCATATAGAAAGACAACTCAGCCTCACCCATACCTGTAGATAAATCAATCGCAGGAGTTATAGCTGATGCAGTAGCACTATTACCACCGGTAGCTTCATACTCCATATGATTTGCACCATCAAAAGATGAGAACGGTCCTGTACCTGTACTGTTAGCATTACCGCCTGAAATATCCCAGTCACCACCATTACCTGTAAAAGTAGTACCAGTCCAGCCAGCACCTCCATTTTCAAAACTCTCTGTAAACACTACCGCAGGAGATCCTGTTGCGCAGTTAGCACCTTGAGGACCTGTAGGGAATGTTCTAATCGTAACAGGATTAGCAGATGGACTTATATCAGTAGGAGCACATACTGCAAAGACTCTAATTTCATACTCTGTATTTGCTGAAAGCATATCCAACACGAAGTTAGTATTCACAGTTACACCATTTCTAACACCTAAAGAACCTGTACCACCAGGAGTGAATCCAGGTGTACCGTATTCTACAGTCCATTCAGTCTCTGAACCACCTGCTTGCCATGTCAATTCAACAGAAGTGTCTGTTAAGTTAGCCGTTGAAACAGAAGTAGGCTGTGGACAACTAGGAATATCCTCATAGTTGATATCGTCTAAGTACATAGCATCAAACGTTCCCGCTGGTAGGAATCTAAATGCTATCCAACCACCTGTAGTTGTTAAAGATGTAAAATTGACTGTTTGCTCTACATACTGATCATCTGGTAAATCTGCATTAGTAAATGCTTGTGCTACTGAAAATGTAGCAGGATCAGCAGGATCTGTCATTGTACCTACTTCTAATCCACCTAGATCTCTATCATAAGCAAAGAAACGAACACGTTTAGCGGCATCTAAATCAGAGAATTCAGGCATCACATAGTACAACTCAGCAGTAGCACCAGTTGAACCACTGTACATATAAATATGTTGATTACCAGAATTAGCAATTAGATCATCCACTCTTACTTCTGGAGCAGTACCAGTTCCAGAACCTATAACAATATTACTGTCACAATTATTCAATCCATTTAAAGGATCTGATTCATAATCAGTAAAGTAAGGAGCTGTTAAAGGTGCACAACGAGTCGAGAATGTAAATGGCCCAACCCAGTTAGAGAACGTCGTTCCACCTGGACATACAGATCTTGCATAAACATCGTAGTTCGTATCCGGTGTAAGACCAGAGACAGCATTTACAGAGTTGTCATTTGTTGAAACAATACCATTAGCACCAGATCCTTGAGCAAATCCTGCAAGGTCATATTCAAATTCCCAAGCTGTTGCAACATCGTTTTCAGTCCATGAAAGGTTAGCACCAGTACTTGTTATCTGATCAGCACTAATATCTGATATATTAGGACAAGCTGGAATAGTCTCTACTAACACATCATCTATATATAATCTCCATCCATCAGGACCTCCAGGAGGAACTCTCCATGCGATGTATACATTACCTGTAAAAGCAGATAGGTCAATAACTTCTTCCACATAAGTTACGTTAGAATAAGTTGCTTGAGGAAGGATAACATTAGTCAATCCTGCAGCGTCTGGAGTCGTTGTAGATAACAACACTTCAAAATCATCTGGCTCAGCGGCACTTTGCACTCTGTATTGATAAACTAATCTCTCGTTACCTGTAAGGGTAATTTGAGGAGTAATTAAATAATCATCATTTGCTCCACCATTGAAATCTGTAGTGATGGCAGCTACCTCACCTGATCCTCCAAATGGATTAAACGCATAGTCTAAATTCCACTCATCAAAATCTGCATTTTCATTTAAAACAGTCCAGCACTGCTGGCTACCACTGCCTGGATCAAAACTTTCATAAAACGGTACCGTAAAAATATCACACTCCGTTGCAAATTCTAAAGGACCAACCCAATCGCTAAATCCGGCAGTACCTCCACAAACATTTCTTACATAAACCTCGTAGAAAGTGGCAGTGGTTAAAGGACCAAGAGGAACGGTCGTTAAAGTAGTTGCTGTTCCTGCTCCTGTAGGAACACCAGTACCTACTGGTTGCAACACATACTCATAGTTTCCAGTAGGAGTACCACTGGTATCATTAAACGTTAAATCAGCAGTAGTCGTCGTAATATTAGTAACATCTAACATATCAGGATTACTACAGAAATTACCACAGGTTTCAATACGCATTAAATCAATCGCTACATCACCTACAAAACCAGTTTCATTTCCTGCCTCTTCCGTACCTGTAATCTGGATGTGCACTGTAGCAGATCCTAAAACAGATGCTGGTAAAGAAGCACCCACTAATGCATAAGCATCATTTTGATCCAATTGTAGTGGTCCTACAAAAGTAAATACGTTTGTAAAAGGACCTGCAGGATCCGTTCCCACTCCAACTTCAAAAGTGGTTAAGTCACCACCTATAGAGTGGAAAAAGAATGATAATTCTGCTTCATCCGTTGCATTAGTTAAATCGATCGCTGGTGAAACCATAGACCTAGGACCTACATTAGTTCCTGATGTTTCAAAGAACACATAATTTGTTCCCTGCGCAGGAGCAAATGGACCAGTACCAGTAGAACCAGTACCTCCATTAGCTGCATTACCACCAGTGAAGTCCCATTGACCACTACCAGTACCTACGTCACCAGTCCATCCATTAAAACCGTTATCAAATGATTCTTCCCATGCAAAAGCTGCATCGTTATTAGGACAAGTAACACCTTGTGGACCTTGTGGTGATGTTCTAACTGCTGTAGTAGCTGTAGGTGTACTTAAGTCACCAGGAGCACAAGCTGCAACTATACGCACTTCATAAGGCGTATTAGGTGTTAATCCGCCTAATATATAATTCACATTGTTTGTAACAGCTAGTTCTTGTTGTAGCGTACCAGTCGCAAAATCTGGTGTTGCATATTCTACGATCCACTCAGTTTCAGAACCTCCTGCATCCCAAGTCATATCTATGGAAACATCATCATTTGAATTAACCACAAAATTCACTGGTCTAGGACATGAAGGAATAGCTTCAACTACTACCTCATCAATATACATTCTCCAGCCATCAGGACCATTTGGTGGAATTCTCCATGCTATGTAAACATCTCCTGTAAAAGCAGATATATCAATGATTTGTTCTTGATATGCTACATTAGAATAGGTCGCTTGTGGTAAAATTACGTTAGTAAACCCAGCTGCATCAGGCGTAGTAGTAGAAAGTAACACCTCAAAATCATCTGGCTCATTAGCACTTTGTACTCTGTACTGATAAACTAATCTTTCATTACCTGTTAGAGTGATCGCTGGTGAAACTAAGTAATCATCGTTATTACCAGCATTAAAATCAGTAGTAATAGCGGCTACTTCTCCTGCACCTCCAAATGGGTTAAATGCATAATCTAAATCCCATGCGTCACCATCTGCGTTTTCATCAATAACCGTCCAGCATTGTTGAGTGCTGCTTCCAGCATCAAATGTCTCTAAAAACGGCACAGCAAAAACATCACATTGAGTAGCGAATGTAAATGGACCAACATATTCACTTTCATCTCCTACTGCACAAATCGTTTTAACATAAAATTCGTAACCTGTAGCAGCTGTTAATGAAGTTATAGGTAAAGGGTTTGAAGCCATAAGGACTTCTGTACCTTGAGCAGTTCCTGGTGTAGTAATAACACCAACTTCTGCATATTCTACAGTCCAGTCTGTTCCTGGAGGAACATTGTTTTCTTGCCATACTAGGTCAGCTGAAAATGCAGTAACATTAGTAACACCTAAATTTGTTGGGTTAATACAAGAAGGAGCCTCATCTAGAACAATATTGTCTAAAGCTAAATCACCTACAAAATCACTAGTTGAACCACCAGATTCTGCTCTAAATCTAAATTGTACTGTATTATTTGCAGACACATAAGGAGCTAAAGAAAAACCAAATTCTGTCCATGCTGCATCACCTGTGTTAATTAAAGCAACTTGAACAAAATTACCTGTTCCATCGTTTGCTTCTACATATAATTCATTAGCAGGAGAATAACCTGTTGTACACATCCATTGCTGGAATGATAAATAAGGTACAGTCAATGAAGACACATCGATCAACGGTGAGCTTAATAAAACATTATTATCCGTACCTGAAAAATCAACCCATGCATAAGAACCACCATTAGCATTAAAGTCTGACGCCGCTGCGCTACATTGCGTTGTATTCGTTGCACCACCATAAGCCCATGCTCCATCATCTGCAGAAGATGACCAACAGTTAGGAAGTGCTGCTGTATCAAAACTTTCTGTGTAAGGAGCAGGAAGTGGCAAACACAATGTTGTAGGTGTTATCTGCACCGCTGCACTAAAGTCTGAAATACTACGATCACATACCGCTCTCACATACACATCATAAGTTGTAGCATCAGTAAGACCTGATAATGGTTGTGAAGGTGTTGTCATAACATTGAGAACCGTTCCTTGTGGTGTTGTATCAAAAGGCGTTGTGATTGTCCCAGCTGGAGCGTATTCTAATTCCCATTCTGTTTCTGACATTCCTGCAGTCCAATCGATATTCATACTATCAAAAGATATAGCACTTGCAGTTACTGATGTAGGAGCAGGACAAGATATTGTAGTACAAGCCTCATACTCTGCAGACCAGATACTTGAGAATCCATTTGCACAATCATTCTGTACATAAAAATCATAACAAGTTTCTGGAGTTAAACCACTAATGAAGGCAAAACCAGAAAGTTGACCAGTTAACGTGGTTCCTTGACCAGTTCCTGGAGTGGTAATTACACCATCTGGTGCATATTCTATTGTTACAGTACCACCTGCGTTACCGTTAGTATCCCATCCGAATTGAATTTCGCGAGGTAAATTATCAATAGGAGCAAAATTAAAAGGTTCAGGACATAAAGAACTAGTTGTTACTTGAACTGGACCTTGACAGGCACTTTGATCTGTAGTAGAGCAAACTGCAATTACGTAAAAATCATAAGTTGTTAAAGGAGATAATCCTGGAACATTAGTAGGATTTGTGGTCGTAGTAATTTGAGTACCACCAGATCCACATGTATATGGACTAACACCATACTCTATTATCCACTCTGTTTCTGCACCACCTGCTGTCCAAGCGATGTCAACATTATCTCCACCTATAGTAGGAGCATTAATCGCAGAAACTGCTGGACACGTAGGACAAGCCGCTGTAAAATTATTAACAGCAGTTGCTGGACTAAAACCAGCATCAAAGACAATAATCCCTTCTGAATCCCTTAAAATAAAACTATTTTCACCAGGAGACAATGTCCCGTTTTGATTATAGTCTAGGACTATATTATCACCGGTATTAACAGTTATTGTTTCGGTTTGCGAAAAAGACATATTTGTCGCATCGACCGGTATGGAAAACACTTGTGGTGTTCCAGCACCTACTGTAACGGTGATTGTAGCACCACCTGCCCATCCGTCACCGAAGCCATCCGTTAGCTCTAAAGTGTAGTCACACTGTGCTACAGCTACAGAGAAGGAAAGCAACGCTAACATTGTCATGTAAAAATTTCTCATAGTTAAGTTTAGGTTAAATTTATAAGTTGATGAAAATAAGTATTTAGATCATCTTAACAATTTTTTTTAGTCTTAAAATCGATGTATTACTTTTTAACTAGATGAAACACGCTTAATATACTTTTTTTTGAAATTCGTTTTTTATGTAGTAAACAAGCTACATTCATACAAGTATCTGACTTACAAGAACTTAAAGTTATTACAGGATTATGCTTTCGCGAAAGCGTAAACAAAAAAAAGCTTCTACAAGATGCAGAAGCTTTATCTTAAAATTTTAGGATTTTTAGAACTTTTCTATAACATCCTGACTAACACCAGTATTAGAAAAACCACCATCATGAAATAAATTTTGCATGGTTACTTTTTTAGTATAATCAGAAAACAATGTGATACTGTATTCCGCACATTCTTGAGCGGTAGCGTTTCCTAAAGGGCTCATTTTTTCTGCATAGCTTATAAAACCATCAAAACCTTTTACACCTTGACCGGCAGTCGTAGGAGTAGGTGATTGAGAAATGGTATTCACACGTACCTTTTTATCTTTACCAAAAAAGTACCCAAAGCTACGAGCAATAGATTCCAAATATGCTTTATTATCTGCCATATCATTATAATCTGGGAATGTACGTTGTGCCGCCATATAGGTAAGTGCTAGGATGCTTCCCCATTCACTCATGGCATCGTGCTTATATAAGGTTTGCATTACTTTATGAAATGAAACTGCGCTTACGTCCCAACCTTTCTGGGTCCAGTCATAATTTTGATCTGTATAAGCTTTTCCTTTACGCACATTAACACTCATCCCGATAGAGTGCAATACGAAATCTATTTTACCACCTAAGATTTCTACGGATTTAGAAACTAGATTTTCTAAATCTTCTAGACTGGTAGCATCTGCTGGGATGATTTCACTACCCGTTTTTTCTGCTAGTTGCTTGATACTTCCCATGCGCATTGCTATAGGTGCGTTAGTAAGAACAAATGTTGCTCCTTCTGCATGAGCAAGCTCTGCGGTTTTCCAGGCGATCGAATTTTCATCTAGCGCTCCAAAAATAATTCCTCTTTTTCCTTTAAGTAAGTTGTATGACATATCTATTTAAGTAAGTGGCAAATATAATTGTTATCCTAATAATACGCGTGCATTTTCTCTGGCTGCCTCGCTTACATTACCAGCGCTAAGCATCTGAGCTATTTCTTCAATACGCTCTAGTGTAGATAAGGCTGTTATTTTTGAAATAGTAGATTGATCTAAAGTGGTTTTGGCAACTTTTAAATGGGTGTTTCCTGCAGCTGCAATCTGTGGTAAGTGTGTAATCGCTATCACTTGCATCTTATGACTCATGTTTTTCATGATCTGGGCCATTTGATTTGCAATGACACCGCTAACACCAGTATCTATCTCATCAAAAATAATAGTAGGTAATTTTTTGTATCCAGAAAATAAAGATTTAATAGCTAGCATTAATCTGGATAATTCACCACCAGAAGCTGCTTTTTGTAAAGATTGCAATTCCATGCCTTTGTTAGCGCTGAATTTGAACTGCACTTGATCCATTCCATCCACCATGAATTGATCTGATTTAAGAATTTGGATTTCAAAAACTGCATCTGGCATTCCTAATTGATGCACCAGCTGCATAATCTGTTGGGATAATTGCGGTGCGTGTATCATTCTCAAGCTAGATAGCTCTTCTCCTACTCTATTCAGCTCTATCTCTGATGTCTTAATCTGTTCTTCTAATTTTTCAATTTTACCAGTTATCCCTTGAGATTCAAAAACAGCATCTGCTAATTGATCTCTTAATAGAATTAATTCATCAACAGATTGCTTTTGATGTTTTTTAAGCAAATTCTCAACGCTTCCTAATATATCATTGATTTGCTCTAGTCGCTCAGGATTAATTTCTAATACATCTGATTGATTAGTGATCTCCACATTCAGATCTTCTAATTCTAATAAAACACTATGAACACGGCTAACAGTATCTTTATAAGATGTGTTAAAAGAACTGATGGATTGTAAATTATTATTTATCGATCGTAGTTGTTCTAAAACTCCTAACTCATCATTATTAAGTAAAGCCTGAGAATGCTCTATTTTCTCTTTGATCAATTCTACATTACTCAACTGATCATTTTCTGTTTCTAACGCGGTAATATCTATTTGATCTAGCTGTGCGTTATCTAATTCTTCTAATAGGAACTGATTATAATCTGATTCTCTGTTCAGTCTTGCTTCATCTTCCTTTAATTGGTTTAACAATTTAACAGATGCTTTTAAATGCTTTAATTCCGTTTGATAATTATTTAAAAGAACTGCGGCAGATACTTCATGATCCTTAGTGCAATGTGTTACATAAGAGTGTAGTACATCCATTTGAAAGGTATCCTTGCCTAGATCTAATGTTTGATGTTGTGAATGAACATCTATCAAATAGGAACCTAAATCACTTAAAACAGATAGTTTTACAGGCGTATCATTAACAAACGCTCTACTCTTGCCGCTAGGTAGAATCTCGCGACGTATGATGGTGATCTTTTCATAATCTAAATCATAAGTGTCAAAAAAAGGTTTTAAACCTAAGTTGCTAATATCAAAATGTGCCTCGACAATACATTTACGATCTATATCTCTAATGGAACTGAGATCTGCTCGATTTCCCTGAATAAGACCTATTGCTCCTAGAAGTATGGACTTACCTGCACCAGTCTCACCAGTAATCATGGTAAGGTCTTTTGATAAATCCAGCGATAGCTGATCAATCAATATGAAATTCTCAATATGAATGTGAGATAACATCTAGAATCAAATTTAATGGATACTTTATGGCTATACTTTAATCAATCTCCACTTTGAGGATTGATTAGGAGACAATTGTTGAAGTGCTGCTTTAAGTTCTCTAATATCTACTGGTGGACCACCAGAAAATATACTCGCGATCTCATCTGCCTTTGCATCAAAAAACAGTCGTTGCAATAAACTATTAGGACGGCGACTATTCAACTCTTTAAGCTTGAGAATTTCTTTACTTAAAAAGGTTTTTGCTTTCTTTTGATCCTCTGCAAAGGTATCCATTCCTTTAACATGATAGCTGTAAAGTAGCTCGCGGTACTCCTTAAAAGTGTTAGAAAGCATATCATCATTTAGTTGAAATCGTGATGAAGGACCATCACTTGCTTTCCATCCTACAGACTGATTTTGAGAAGATAAATTCACAATACGTTGTGCTGTAGCATGATATTCATCACCACCCTTAAGCTCAAAAGTGTCTGCATCGATACCTAGGCTAGTAAAAACATAAAAACTAATCAATGAAATTAGGTTGTTTTCATACTGATTATCATTGTAAAATAAAGGTGCGTATTCTAAATATTCAAAAGCTATATTTTGATCTTTAAAATTAAAAATAGGACTGCTGTAGGTTGAATTATAGACAGGACGATTTACAGATACTTGTAAATTCCCTCTAAAACGATCGTTATTGTATTCTGTAATTACAAATACAAACGAGCAATCTATACGTTCTTCATCTTCAAATTCTTTATTAGTCCATTCTGTATTATTAATAAACTCCTGTACAGATGTTTCTAGTGTTCTAAAAATAGAAAGATCTGGCTGCGCCACATTATCTGCATTCACTTGTACAACAGCATTAAACTCTTGTGCATTAGAAATGCATGAAAACACCAGCAGTAAAGCTGTGACTAATTTAAGATGTACGTTTAATAATTTCATTAATGATATCCTTTGCAACTTCTGTTTTTGATTTCGTGTCAAAAGGTATGACATTTTTTTGGCGATCTATAATCGTTATTTTATTCGTATCCTTTTTAAAACCTGCTCCTTTGTCTCTTAGTGAGTTTAATATAAGTAAGTCGGTATTTTTCTTTTCTGCTTTCGCGAAAGCGTAATCTAATTCATTATCTGTCTCTAGCGCAAATCCCACAAGAAACGGTCGTAGCTTCATTGCTCCTACACTAGCTAATATATCTGGATTTTTAACTAGCTCTATAGATAACGTATCTGCACTCTTTTTTATTTTCTGATCTGCTCTATTTACAGGACGATAATCTGCAACTGCAGCGCTAAAAATCGCTATATCCACACTGTCAATATGCTTATGAACGGCATCATACATTTGTTGCGCGGTGGTCACATTCTGTCTATCAATGTTATTATGATTAGTTATAACATGGCTAGGACCCATAATAAGTACAACCTGTGCTCCTAAATGAGCCAATTCCATGGCCAGCGCACCACCCATTTTCCCACTACTGTGATTTCCTATAAAACGCACAGGATCTATAGGCTCGTAAGTAGGTCCAGCGGTAATGAGTGCACTTTTACTTTTAAGAGGTAATTTATCAGAAATATAGTCTTCTACATAGCTGACGATCTCCTCAGGCTCGGCCATGCGACCTTCACCAGACAAACCACTGGCTAACTCGCCAACACCGGCAGGAATCATATGATTTCCATAAGATTCTAATTGCTTAAAATTATGTTGTGTAGATGGATGTTTATACATGTCTAGATCCATTGCTGGCGCATAGAATACTGGACATTTTGCACTACAATAAACGGCAAGTAGTAAATTATCTATGGTACCACCCACCATTTTACTCATCGTATTTGCTGTAACTGGAGCAATGATCATATAATCTGCCCATAGGCCTAGATCTACATGATTATTCCATGTATCATTCTCATCTTCTTCATTAGTAAAATGAGAAAGTACGGGATTTTTAGAAAGTGTGGATAGTGTAAGTGGCGTGACAAATTCTCTAGAAGCAGGCGTCATTACCACCTTAACAGTTGCGCCTGCTTTAACGAGCAGGCGCACTAGGTAAGTAGTTTTATAAGCAGCAATACCACCAGTAACTCCTAGTAATATTTTTTTACCGCTTAAATATGACATGAGTTATTGTACTGGTTGAGTAGTATCTCTAAAATAGATTTTACCTTCTAACCATTCTTGTACAGCAATCTGATGCGGTTTAGGTAAACGCTCGTAAAATTTAGAAACTTCTATTTGCTCTTTATTTTCAAAGATCTCTTCAAGAGAATCATTGTGCGTTGCAAATTCCTCTAACTTCTCAATTAATTCTTCTTTTACTTGAGAATTGATTTGATCTGCACGCTTTGCTATGATAGAAATAGCTTCATACATATTACCTGTAGGATTAGTTAATTGATCTCTATCATAGGTAATTGTACTAGCTGGTGCATTGATGTTTTTAGTATCCATAATTAATCTGTATCTCTTCTAACTTAAAGTTATCTATTTTTTCTTTGATTTTTTCTGCATCCTTTAGGTATTCACTCTCAGGATAACGACTTACAAAGATATCATATAATTCCTTTGCTTTTTCTAATCTTTCTGGCACTAGCTCTGCAGTACTTTTAATGGCATAGCTGTATTGGGAATCTAGCATGTAAAACTGTGCATCATCTAGGTATTCAGAACCAGGATGATCTGCAATAAAATTTTCAAAAGTAGCAAGTGCAGGAATATATTTGTTTCTATGGTGGTAATTTTTTGCGATTTCATAAGCCTTACGATCTAATTTAAGACGCAATTCACTAATCATCATGTTTCCTTCTATCGCATACTTTCCACTAGGATAGACATCTATATAATCCTGTACTTTTGTCATAGCTCTTTTAGTATCACGCTGGTCACGTGAGTATACATTAGACATTTCATAATGACTTTTTGCAGCCATGAACATCGCAAATTCTTTATCCTCACTTTTAGGGTGAGAATTCACAAAACGTTCATATTGATAGGCACTATTAACAAAATCCTTTGTTTCATAAAGCGCCTTAGCATATTTAATGGCTAGACCTTCTGCTTTATCAGTTCCACGATAAACGGGAACTATTTGCTCAAAAAGGTTCACCGCTTTAGTATACTTCTCCTGCATTAATAAGGTATCTATAACGCCTAGTTTAACTTCTGGATCTGTGGCTTTAAGTGCCTTCTGGTATGGACCACAGCTGGTAAGAATTACGATTACAACTACAAGTGTAAATATGTTTTTCATTTGTGTTTTTAACAAAGACGCAAAGGTACGTTTTTTATCCATTTTTTAAATATTACAGTAGACTAACGTAAGATTAATCGTTCTGGTATTGATCTAAAAAGTTTTTAATTCGATTTTTCAGATCATCATTAACCGGAACTAAAGGTAAACGCAATTCTTCATGAATCAGTCCACGATACGCAAGTATAGATTTAATTCCCGCTGGATTCCCTTGTTCAAAAATCATATCTATACTAGCTGCAATTTTATAGTGCAACTCATAAGCTTCTTCTACATCGCCATTTAATCCATAACGTACCATGTCACTATAATCTTGCGGAATTCCCTGACCTATGACAGAGATTACTCCTGCTCCACCAGCCAGCACCATCGCTAGGGTTATCATATCATCACCTGAAATCACTAGAAAATCTTTAGGAGAATACTGAATCATCTTCATCGCTTGAACGATGTCACCAGCCGCCTCTTTAATACCTATGATATTTTCACATTCATGAGCTAATTTCACTACCGTTTCTACCGCCATATTTGAGGCTGTTCTTCCTGGAACATTGTATAAAATAATAGGTTTATCTGTCGCCCGTGCTACCGCTTTAAAATGCTGGTAAATCCCTTCTTGAGTAGGTTTATTATAAGCTGGTGAGACCGATAAAACCGCTGTGTAATCGCTTAAATCAGTAGTCTTAATTTCATCAACAACTGCTACAGTATTACTACCACCTATCCCTAAAACCATAGGCAATCTACCTGCATTTGTTTTGGATATGGTGGCTTTTACAGCTTCTTTTTCCTCTTTAGTTAGCGTAGCGCTTTCTCCTGTGGTTCCTAACACTACCAGATAGTCTATGCCATTATCGATTTGGTAATTAACCACATTCTCTAATGCATTATGATCTACACTTCCATTTGCATCAAAAGGTGTGATTAATGCTACTCCAGTTCCTATTAATTCCTGCATATTATTGAGTTAATATAGATAGATATTTTTTTAATTCTTTTATAAATAATTGATGATCATTTTGATCCATTTTAATGGTGAGGTCATTGATGGAATCTTCTTCATTCCCAAAACCTACTTTTAACCTAGATCTCATGTAATTTGATGTAAAATCTAATAGTTCATTTGAGTCTTTAAAGTAATTAATTTGTAGATCTGCTGGTTGATCTAATACGTTCTCATAATCTACATTATTGAATCCGCCAGACCATTTAATCGCTTTTTGATCAAAGGTAATCACTCCATCAATAGTCTCTTTTTTTACATCGTTTACCAGACACAAAACCGTAACATTTATAGCTTTTATTTTTAATGCACTTGCCCAGTCTTTAAACGTCTCTAGGAGTTTAATTTGATCAACTTCACAAATCACCACCATGGATTGTGGCCATATTACCGTACTGCGATCTTCTCGCGCTTTTTTTGTTACTACTTTGCGCATCCATCTGCGCTTAATTCCGTTAAAAATCATTTACTTTTACTAACCATACAAAGGTAGCATAATGCATATAAAAATGAACTTAAATTATAGGTGGCAATCATGGCTGTTTTATTTCGCTTTCGCGAAAGCGGCATTACTATTATCATCCTGCAAACCATCACCATCACAGTTACAGAAAGTTACAGGATCAAAAATAGTCGTAGACACTACCATTAGCGGTGTTACAGAGATTAACGAATTTATCGCTCCATTCAAAAAAAGTCTAGATGCACAAATGGATGAGATGCTTTCTTACAATCCTAAACGCATGCATAAAAATGACTATAAACTCAACACACCGATAGGAAATATGATGGCGCACACAGTTATGGAACAAGGTAATCCTGTATTTAAACAGCGTACAGGTAATGACATCGATGTAGTACTACTAAATCATGGTGGAATTAGAGCACCTATGAAAGCTGGTCCTGTTACTATGCGCACGGCTTATGAAATAATGCCTTTTGAAAATGAAATGGTAGTTGCCACACTTGATAAAAAACAAATGAATGGATTGATTACATACCTCACAGATCGTGAACGTGCGCATCCTTTTGAAGGACTTAAAATTGAATTATCGCCAGATGGTGATCATAAGGTAACCATTGAAGAAAAAGAATTTTATTACGTTGCTACCAGTGACTATTTATACAATAGTGGTGATAATATGAGCTTTTTCAAAGACGCTCCAGTAGTGAAACTAGACTATAAAATACGTAATGCGATGATTGATTACTTTAAGAAAGTAGACACCTTACGATTTGAGCACGATGACCGTTTTACCTATAAAAATTAAGCTATGAAAAGAAGAACGTTTATAAAAAACTCTAGTTCAGGAATCATTGCTGGTGCCGCATTGTGGTCTAATTACGCTCTTGCTAACAACATTTTTACGGGTCCTGAATCAGAAGCTGGAACAAAAAAAATCACCATTTTACATACTAATGATACGCATTCACATATTGAACCTATTACTGGTGGACGCAATGATGGCCGTGGTGGTGTTGCTAGACGTGCGGCAATCGTAAATAAAGTAAGGGAAGAAAACCCTAACACCTTACTGCTAGATTGTGGTGATATTTTTCAGGGAACACCTTATTTTAATTTCTATGGTGGTGAGCTAGAGATCAAATTAATGTCCATGTTAGGATATGACGCAGCAACACTAGGAAATCACGATTTCGACAATGGTATTGATGGATTATACAAGCAACTTCCTCATGCTAATTTTGATTTTGTAATCAGTAATTATGATTTTACTAATACTATAATGGATGGTCATTCTATGGATCACAAAGTAATTGTAAAAGATGGTGTACGCATAGGGTTATTCGGTGTAGGGATTGAACTAGATGGTTTAGTAAATAAAAGCATGTACAAGGAAACGAAATACCTAGATCCTATAGAAATTGCCAAAGATCAATCGCGTATCCTGCGCGAAGAGAAAAACTGTGATATCGTAATCTGTATGTCGCATTTAGGTTATCAATATCGCGGTGACAAGGTTTCTGATATATCACTAGCGACCGCTACCAGTGGTATTGATTTAATTATAGGTGGACACACACATACGTTTCTGGACGCGCCAGAAATTGTAAAAAACGCTTCCGGTAAAGAGGTTATGGTAAATCAGGTAGGCTGTTATGGTATTAATTTAGGACGAATTGATTTTTATTTAAAGGATGGTAAATTAGACAAAGGCACAGATGTGATTTACGAAATTTAACACCACACCCCATAACTATAACGGTATAGTTAATAATAAATACACTTATTCACCTAACAACCCTATAATTTTTAGGGTTGATTCCATATTTTTACTCCAAATCAATTCAACATGGGTAAAAAAGTTAATTTCGTCGTTCTTGCTGTTCTAGTAATTATAAGTCTAGTTTTTAGTAATCCTTATACAGAAAATGGAGATTTAAGCGCTATTGATAGTGGTGATACTGCGTGGATGCTTATCGCATCTGCATTTGTATTATTAATGACTCCAGGACTCGCTTTTTTCTATGGTGGTATGGTAAATAAAAAATCCATGATTTCTACCATGCTACAAAGTTTTGTGGCATTAGGTGTGGTGAGTATTTTATGGGTGATTGTAGGTTTTTCGTTAGCCTTTGGTGAAAGCTGGCATGGGATTATAGGTAACCCAATGACCTATTTCAATTTTAGGAATGTAGGCCTTGCTCCTAATCCAGATTTTGCAGGAACGGTTCCTTTTTTAGTGTTTGCATTATTTCAATTAAAATTTGCCATTATCACGCCAGCTTTAATAACAGGTAGTTTTGCAGAGCGTGTGCGATTTAGAAGCTACATTCTGTTTATGGTGTTATTTACCTTGTTTATTTACACACCATTAGCTCACATGACTTGGCATCCAGATGGTTTGTTACGTAATTTAGGTGTTCTTGATTTTGCTGGAGGAACCGTTGTTCACATGAGTGCAGGTTTTGCTGCCTTAGCCGGTGCTGTTTACTTAGGTAAGCGCAAAAAAATTACACATGACCCAGCTAACGTTCCATATATTATTCTAGGAACAGGTCTACTATGGTTTGGATGGTTTGGGTTTAACGCTGGTAGCGCTCTAGCCGCAAATGCTGATGCCGCCATAGCATTTGCAAACACAAATATTGCTAGTGCAACAGCTATGATTACCTGGATGTTCTATGAACGATTCCGCAATCGCAAAATGAGCGCTGTAGGAGCTTGCATAGGAGCAATAGTAGGTCTTGTAGCCATAACTCCAGCAGCTGGCTTTGTCACAATATCAGAAAGTATCGTCATAGGGTTTATTGCTGCTATTACCAGTAATATTGCGATCTCGCTTTTTTCAAAGACTGGAGTAGATGACACTTTAGACGTATTCCCTAGTCATGGTGTAGGTGGAATAGTAGGGATGATACTGACCGCAGTTTTTGCAAAAGACCTAGGTTTAACCAGTAGTGAAACCGAAACCTTTATATGGCACATCGTTGCATTAATAGCGGTAAGTGTATTTACTTTTGGTGGAAGTTTATTTTTGTATAAATTCGTAGACATTTTAATCCCTATTAGAGTGAGACAAGACCAAGAAGAACGTGGTCTAGACGCAAGCCAGCACGGGGAAACAGTTTCTAACTAACTATTATCCATGAAAACCCTTTTTAAAATTATCTTTCTAATAGGCATTCTTTTCACTTTTCATTCTTGTGATAATGATGATGACTCTCCAAATACTCCAGATCCTATAAGCGTTACAGACATTAATGGCAATGTTTATGAAACTGTTACCGTCGGAACTCAAGTATGGACTACTTCAAACTTTAAAGCCACTCAATTAAATGATGGTACTCCTATAGAGTTTTTTGAATTTACTCCTGGTGATGACAACTGGTTTTTTAATTCTAGAACAACCAGTATGTATGCCTTACCATTTACTGCTGACCTAGGAAATAACTATCCAGACCCATTGCCTGCAGATTTTTATGGGTATACTTATAGTCGTGGTACTATTAATTCAGGCAAACTAGCACCAGCAGGATGGCGAGTACCTACTCTAGCCGATTTTCAATTACTAGAATCTCACCTCACTACAACTTATGGTGCTGAAAATGTTAGCAAATCTTTAAGATCTCAAACAGACTGGTTCCCTAATGATTTAACCACAAATGAATCTGGGTTCACGGTATTACCTAATGGTTATACTGTAATTACAGGAAGTGCTACTGGCGCACCTGCTATTTCTACTTTTTCAACTAGTGATGATTTAAGCGCAACACAACATACACTGGTACAACTTGTTTCATCATCAGATGAAATGTTGTTTTCTGTAGAAGACAATCGCTTTTGTGGAGCGATAAGACTGATTAAAGAATAACAGAATACTTAATATCAAAAAAATTATGATTCTTAACCTTTATGTTTTATAAAGTATAGAGGTTGAGAATTTACACTTTAAACCATCTCCAGAAACTCCTGTTCACTAATCATAGTAATCCCTAGCTTTTCGGCTTTTTCTAATTTAGACGGTCCCATATTTTCTCCACGCACTAGATAATCAGTTTTACTAGATATGGAACTGCTGGCTTTTCCTCCATTATCCTCGATAAGCTTTTTTAAATCTTTTCGGGACATTTCAAAAACACCTGAAATCACAAAACTTTTACCTTGTAATTTATCCGTTTGACCTTCTAACTGCGTTGCAGATAATTCAAACTGTAATCCTGCGATTCTTAATCTACTAAGAATTTGTTGCTGGTGTTGATCTAAGATATATTCCACAACTGTTTCGGCAATGCGTTCACCTATTTCTGGAATGGCAGTGAGCTCTTCTTTTTTCTTATCAGCTGGACTGGTTACATCTGCAAATAGATCTAGATTCTCTTTTTCTGGTGCTGGTGGCATGGCGAGTAACGCATTCATGTTTTTGTAGTGTTTGGCCAGTTTTTTTGCGACTGTTTCACCTACGTAGCGTATTCCTAAACCAAATAAGACACGTTCAAAAGGTACTTGTTTGCTAGCTTCAATACCATTCACCATATTCTCTGCACTTTTTTGTGCCATACGTTCGAGTGGCAACACTTGCTCTACGGTCAAATCATATAAATCGGCATAGTTTGAAATGAGACCAGCATCTACTAACTGACCTACAGTCTCTGCTCCTATTCCGTCTATATCCATGGCTTTACGCGAAATGAAATGTTCAATCCTACCTTTGATCTGTGGTGCACAGCCTAATTCATTAGAGCAAAAATGCTGTGCTTCTCCATCCTTACGGATTAATGGAGTGTTACACTCAGGACAATGTGTGGCGTATACTGTAGGGACAGAATTTTCTGGCCTTTTAGATAATTCTACAGCAATAATCTTTGGGATGATCTCGCCTCCTTTTTCTACATAAACTTCATCGCCTACTCGTATGTCTAACTTCTCAATCTGATCTGCATTGTGCAAACTGGCACGTTTTACAGTAGTTCCAGAAATTTCAACTGGCGCAAGATTTGCTACTGGTGTAATCGCTCCAGTACGTCCTACTTGATAAGTGATTTCTTCTAGCCGTGTAGAAACTTGCTCAGCAGCAAATTTATAGGCCATAGCCCATTTAGGTGCCTTGGCAGTAAAGCCTAGTTCTTCTTGTTGTCTTAGCGAGTTTACTTTCACCACTACTCCATCGGTTTCATATGGTAATTCCTTTCGTGCAATGTCCCAGTAATTGATAAACTCAAATACTTCTTCTATCGATTGGGCTAGTTTTGATTCTTTGGGTGCTTTAAAACCCCATTTTCGCGAAAGCGTTAAACTATCAAACTGTGTCTCAATAGGTAAATCATCGCCAGCTAGTTGGTATAATAAACAGTCCAGCGGTCGTTTTGCAACCTCGGCACTGTCTTGTAATTTTAAACTTCCACTCGCCGTATTACGTGGATTGCGATATAAGTCCAGTCCTTGTGTGGCGCGTTCTTCATTCATTTTATGAAATCCATCCCATGGCAATACGATCTCACCACGTATCTCAAATTTGGCCGGAATATCATCTCCTTTTAATTGCAGTGGAACTGATTTTATGGTACGCACATTTGCAGTGACATCATCACCTTGATTTCCATCACCACGTGTTACCGCTTGAACAAATTTTCCATTTTCATAGTGCAGTGAAATACTGGCACCGTCATATTTAAGCTCGCAAGTATATTGAATATCACCATCTACGATTTTCTTTATGCGTGTTTCCCAATCCTGTAAATCCTCAATGGAATATGAATTATCCAGCGAGTACATACGGTTGATATGCTTTACGGTATTGAAATTTTTAGTAATCTCGCCACCTACGCGCACACTTGGACTAGTAGCATCATAAAACTCTGGATGCGATGCTTCTAGCATTTTTAATTGTTCTAGTTTCTTATCAAACTCAAAGTCTGATATGGTAGGATTATCATTAATGTAGTAGTTATAATTATGCTCGCGCAACTCGTCGCGCAGGGATTGTATTTGTTCTTTTGGACTCATGGAAAATGTGCTATCTTCTGCTCAAATTATACGATTCTAAATTACAATAATGAGCGCTAGATTTCTAATCCTTCTCAGTTTGATATTAACACTGTTTTCATGTGAGAAAAAAAAGGTTGAACTAATCAGTCCTAGTATTATTCCAGCGCCGCAGTCACTTCAGGTAAACCCAGGTTATTTCACCATAAATGAGGCGACTACGGTAAGTAATAATGATGATTTTACAGCCTCACATGACTTTCTAATCAACTATTTAGAACAAGTAACAGGTCGTGAATGGGAAACTAAATACAGTGATAATAATGCAATAATACTGGAATATGACGCTCAAATCTCTTCTAAAGAAGGTTATAGCATTATCAGTAAAGACAGAAATATTACCATTAAAGCGAGTACTGACGCAGGAGCATTTTATGGCGTACAATCTTTAATTCAGTTGATTCCTTTAGAAAATTACCAAAGTGGAGTTCACATTCCAGCAGTCACAATAAAGGATCAACCTGGATTTGCCTATCGTGGTATGCACTTGGACGTTTCAAGACATATGTTTGATGTGGACTTCATCAAAAAATACATCGACGCGATGGCTATGCTCAAAATGAATAATTTTCACTGGCATCTTACAGATGATCAGGGCTGGCGCATCGAGATCAAGAAATATCCAAGACTTCAAGAAGTTGCCGCCTATCGTGACAGCACTTTGATAGGTCATTATAACGACACACCACAGCAATATGACGGTAAGAGATACGGCGGTTTTTATACACAGGAAGAAGTTCGTGAGGTGATCGCTTTCGCAAAAGCGAGACACATCACCGTCATCCCAGAAATAGAACTACCTGGTCATGCACAAGCCGCTATCGCCGCCTATCCAGAATTAGGTTGCGCTGGCCAAAAAGTCAACGTAGCAACAAAATGGGGCGTTTTTGAAAACATTTATTGTCCTAGTGAGGAAACCTTTACATTCTTAGAAAATGTACTAGACGAAGTCGTAGCATTATTCCCATCAAAATATATTCACATAGGTGGCGATGAAGCGCCAAAAACCCAATGGAAAACCAGTGCTGTTGCCCAAAAAGTCATCCAAGAAAACGGATTAAAAGACGAGCACGAATTACAATCCTACTTCATACAGCGCATAGAGAAATACCTGAACTCAAAAGGACGCCAAATCATAGGTTGGGATGAGATTCTAGAAGGTGGACTTGCGCCTAATGCTACGGTCATGAGCTGGCGTGGTACAAAAGGTGCTGTAGAAGCTGCAAAAGCTGGTCACGATGTGATCATGACGCCTACTTCGCATTGTTATTTTGACTACTATCAAAGTGAAAACGACAACGAACCACTGGCTATAGGCGGATTTCTTCCTTTAGAAAAAGTCTATCATTTCAATCCTATTCCTGATGAGTTGAACGAAGAAGAAAGCAAATTCATAAAAGGCGTTCAAGGAAATGTCTGGACAGAATATATGACGACTGCAGACCAAGTAGAATACATGGCTTTCCCACGTATGCTTGCCATGAGCGAAGTAGCTTGGACGCAACCAGCACATAAAAACTATGATAATTTTATAAATAGATTAGAATACTTCCACCAGCGACTGGATGTGCTAGATATTAATTACGCAAATCATTTATACGAAGTAGAAGGTAAATTGAATGACCAGCAACAATATGAATTAAGCACCAAAACATTAGGTAAGGAAATCAGATTCACAACCGATGGATCTGTACCAAATTCTACTTCTACTCTGTACGACCAGCCTATTCCTTTTACGGATGATCTTACCATAAAAGCTGGCGTTTTTAAGGATGAAAAGCTTTTAGGAAAACTCTTTACACAAGAATTCATCTTCCATAAAGGTGTAGGCGCAACCATTAGCATTAATAAAGAACCACATAAATCCTATGCTGGTAGTGGCGCAGCCGGATTAATTAACGGAATTAAAGGAAGTGATTCTCGTTATGGTGATAGCGAGTGGTTAGGGTTTTGGGGAGAAGACATAGAAATCGAAATTGAATTTGAAACCGAAGTTGAAGTGAATGAAATTGAGTTACGATTTTATCATGCGCCTGGTCAATGGATTTATGCGCCTGAGAAATATTATTTGAAACTAGAAACTGAAAAAGGCATAATATCCGACTTGATTACAACACCAAAAGAAAACGAAAATCTAGTAATTTCAAATTATAACAGCGAACGGTTCAAGGGATATGAAGACTTGAAGTTTTCTAAATTGCGACTTGTAATCCCTAACTACGGCACCATTCCAGACAGCAATCAAGGCGCAGGAAATAAAGCTTGGACTTTTATTGATGAGATTATTATTAGGTAGTACCTATAAAATGTAAAACCTTTTACTCAATTCTAAATGTAACTTTTTCTAACTCTTTGTTTTGATTTTAGTTTAAGTTTAATAATTCCGAAACTTTTCCCCAACCCTAAAGGGTGAAGTTTCTAATCTATTTTTTAAGTATTTTAAAGTTCTGTGGTGGTTTTGATTTAAGTTTAAGTTTAAAAATGCGATCATTATGGTAAATTCAACAATTAAATACTAATATGCTCCTAGAAATCTGCGCATCAAATTATCAAAGTGCTGTAAACGCTCAAAAAGCTGGCGCACATCGGATAGAATTATGTAGCGAACTCGCCGTAGGTGGGATCACACCTAGTTATGGATTGCTTAAAAAAGTGATGGAAGAATTGACGATTCCGGTCATGGTTTTGATACGTCCACGTTCTGGGAATTTTGTGTACAGCGCTGCTGATTTTGACATTATGAAACGCGATATTGAGTTGTGTAAAGAACTAGGTTGCGCTGGAATTGTTTCTGGTGTGTTGACTTCAGACTTTAAAATTGACATCAGACGTACGAGTGAGTTAATTGAACTTTCTAGACCACTACCCTTTACTTTTCATAGAGCATTTGACCATGTAGTGAATCCAGAAGAAGCCGTTGTGGATTTAGTGAATCTAGGTGCAAAACGCATCCTTACTTCTGGTCAACATGCTAAAGCCATAGACCGAATAGAAAACTTAAAACAGTATCAAAAGTTAGCGGGAAAAGAACTAACTATCATGCCTGGTGGTGGAATTAATGCTGGTAATTGTTACGCTTTCGCGAAAGCGAATTTCAAAGAAATCCACGCCAGCGCCACAGAAATTATGGAGCAAACTAGTGAAGAAAAAGTTTCTATGAATTCGCCTAAATTTCTTCAAGAAAATGTGGAAGTTTTTTCCAGCCAAAAAAACATAGAAACCATCCTCAAAAACTTAAATAATGAGATATAGTTTCTTATTGGTTTTATTAGTTCTCATTACTTCTTGTCATGAAAAAGCACCTAACGTAGAACGACAGTATTTAGAAAGCAATTGGTCGCTTCATAAGGCAGCAGATTATAGTTTGGTTTCAGATTCTGTTACTATTCCATCAACGGTTCACAAAGAATTATTACCATTGATAAAGCATCCATTTAAGGGAAATCATGAGGACAGCTTACAATGGATTACCGAGGAGAATTGGATTTATGAAACGATTTTTACACTCGATGAAAAAACACTTTCCAAAGAACACATCACTTTAAACTTTGAAGGAATAGACACGTATGCTAGTATAGAACTCAACGGTCACCAGATTCTAGAAACTGATAATGCTTTTTTGAGTTGGCAACAAGACGTAAAACCATTTTTAGAGAAAGAAAATGAGCTTTACGTTACCTTTGAATCACCACTAGAAATTGAGGCGAAAAAAGCAGCTGCAAATCCGTACAGCTTACCAGAAGGAAACCGTGTTTATACTCGTAAAGCACAGTATCAATACGGTTGGGATTGGGGACCGCGACTCAATACAATGGGAATTTGGAAACCGGTATATCTTGAAGCTTATAATGATTTTAAAATCGAAGATCTTTATATCAAGCAAAATTTTATAAAAGATTCTATCGCAAATCTTACGGCTCAAATTAAGCTATCAGAAAAATGTACCGAATTATTAAAATTTCAAATCAAGGTCAATGATAGTTTGTACTGGGAACAAGATTACCAGCCCAAGGCTCAAGAAGATGAGTTTGAAATTCACTTTGAAATTCCTGAAGCAAAACTCTGGTGGCCACACAACATAGGTGAACCTTATTTATATGATATCGAGGTTTTGGTTTCTAAAAATGATGAACTCATAGATTCTAAAACGCTTAAAACTGGAATACGCACTATAGAACTGGTCAACGAGCCCGACGATCTCAGCACATCTTTTTATTTTAAAGTAAACCAAGTACCTGTTTATATGAAAGGTGCTAATTACATTCCGCAAAACTCGATGCAGGACCTTGTGACTGATCAACATTATGAGGATTTATTAAGTGATGTAAAAGATGCCAATATGAATATGCTTCGTATTTGGGGCGGCGGGATTTATGAGAATGATATTTTTTATGAAAAATGCGACGAGAAAGGAATCCTGGTATGGCAGGACTTTATGTTTGCTTGTGCGATGTATCCTGGTGATGCACGCTTTCGCGAAAGCGTAACCAACGAGATCACACATCAAATTACTAGACTACGTAATCACAGTAGCATTGCCCTATGGTGTGGAAATAATGAAACCAGTGAGGCATGGCATAATTGGGGCTGGCAAGAAGGAAGATCACAAGCTGAACGCGATAGTATTTGGAAAGATTATCGTGCCGTTTTTCAAATCGCTATGCCTAAATACGTGAGCGAACTCAGCAAAGAACCCTACTGGGAAAGCTCGCCGCAATTAGGTCGTGGTAATCCTCGATATGAATTTGAAGGCGATGCGCACGACTGGCATGTGTGGCACGATGCGTATCCGTTTGAGCATTTTGAAGCACACGTACCGCGATTTATGAGTGAGTTCGGTTTTCAATCACATCCATCTTATGAGGCGATACGATATATAAATGAAGATGAAACTATAAACATTAAGTCTAAAGATTATGCCTCGCATCAAAAACATGCTCGTGGAAATGAATTAATACGAGAATACATGGAACGCGATTTCCCTGTACCGACTAATGATGAGGACTACGTTTATATAAGTCAGCTACTGCAAGCCTATGGAATGTCTAAAGGAATACAAGCGCACCGTAGAGCTAGGCCTTATAATATGGGAACACTATACTGGCAGTTGAACGATTGCTGGCCTGTGGTGAGCTGGAGTAGTATTGATCATTTTGGCAACTGGAAAGCCTTGCATTATCAAGCTAAACGTGATTTTGAGAATGTATTGATCAGTAATGTCGTGGAGAATGATACGTTGAAAACTTATGTGGTGAATGATAAACTTAAAACTGAAGTTGGGGACTTTGAGTTACTCATAAAAGATTTTCATGGTAAGGTATTACACAGAGAATTTGAAGACAGTAGCACGGCATCTATAGATGCTGGCACTAGCGAACTAGTAAACACCATTGATTTGAATTCAATAAATATCAATGTTAATGAGGTCTATGTAGTTACCAAGTATGGTAAAAACGAATTGATGTCTTTTTTAGAGAAACCCAAAAATCTGGTTCTGCAACCTGTAACCATGAATATGACAACAGAATCAGTTGAAAATGGATTTAAAATAACTCTAGAATCAAATGCTTTTGCAAAAGATGTTTTCCTCTACACCGACACGAAAGGACATTTCATAGATAACTTCTTTAACCTAGAACATAACACTAAAAAGACCATCATTTTTGAAACTGATAGTGAAACTGTTCCTGTTTTTAAGTATAAGACGTTGAATGGGTTGATGGAGAATTAGGCCATCCCTAAATCCCTTCCAGCGGAAAGGACTTTATATTCAGTTAAAAAAATCAACCGTCGCTTGTAAGCAAGATATTTGCGTAGCAAATAGCGAGCTCGTCTTTCGTCAATTCAAAATTCGATATTCTTTCAAGTTCAACGGTTTTAATCAAATGGATCACTCCACTTCTCTTCTGTTGCAATAGATGGATCTGTGAGCGTTTTCATAAAAGCCACCAATGCCGCTTTTTGAGCGTCTGTAAAGTTCAATTGAATCGGATTACCATTTGCATCTGTTAGAGCTGGTGATAAGGTAGGATGTGCCTGAATACCACTATTATAATGCTCTACTACTTCCTCTAAAGTTGCAAATCTACCATCGTGCATATAAGGCGCAGTTAGCTCAATGTTACGTAACGTAGTCGTTTTAAATCTACCTTCAAAAATAGAATTTGGAAAAACTTCGCCTGCTCCTAGATCAGTTATTGATACAGCATCTAGTCCATTGTTTAATGGTCCTGGATTAGAACTTACAAAAGCTTCTTTAGTATGACAATTAAAACAAGAACCACCGCCATTAGATATATCTGTAAAGAATAAATTTTTGCCCATATTTTCTTGAGCAGTAAAATTTGGGAAAGGACCTAACGGTCCACTTAATTGTGCTCTACCTTCATCATACTTACTAGTATAACTTACAATACTGCGCACAAATTGGGATAAGGCTCTAGCAACACGATCTGTGGTTACTTCTTCTGTACCATAGGCTGCTACAAATAAATCGCTGTAATAACTTTGCATTTCAATAGTAGACACAATATCATCTAGTGTCATTCCCATTTCTACAGGATCTTGAAACGGTTCTAGAACTTGATCTTCTAGCGTAGCTGCTCTTTCATCCCAGAAGAATCGACCTCGCTGGTAATATCTTGCATTTATTAATGTCATAGAATGACGTCTGGTTAATCCACCATCAAAACCTATACTTAGAACCTCATCATCAGAAAAACCTTTCTCTTGAATATGACAGGATGCACAGGCAATGGTACCATTAGCGCTCAACTTTTTATCATAAAACAACACACGTCCTAATGTTGCACCTGCATCTGTAACCGGATTATCACTAGGTGTGTTATCAATACCATTTATTGATGTAGGAAGTGCACCCATCGCATCAACGGTAAAATGGTTAGGCAGATTTAAGGTTTCATAGTCAAAGGCAACTGCCGGAAGATCTAACAGAGTTGCTGATTCATCAACAGGTTGATAATCATCATTTTCACAGGATACGAGAAATGTAAAAAGAACTAAAAGACAAGTTAAGATGGAGCATTTATTCATAATATGATAGGTGGATTTAATTGTAAGACTCCTTAAATGTTAAAAAG
Organism: Nonlabens sp.; assembly: GCA_020630715.1. Classification (GTDB taxonomy): domain Bacteria; phylum Bacteroidota; class Bacteroidia; order Flavobacteriales; family Flavobacteriaceae; genus Nonlabens. The sequence goes on along the minus strand of JAHDIQ010000006.1, from coordinate 31,702 downwards.
TTTAACAATTGTAAGCTTTTATTATTAAACAAGAGTTAATTGATGGGTAATGGGATGAAATTATTTCGCTTTCGCGAAAGCAACATTATCATGAAAGCATAGCTATAGAATCATCTTCATCGCTTCTTTTTCCTTAATATTGCAACCTTAGAAAAATGGTGTTGTTATGAATTATTTGTCGGTAGAAAATGTGTCACGATCTTATGGTGAAAAAATACTTTTTGAAAACATTTCATTAGGTATCAATCAAGGTCAGAAAATAGGCTTTGTGGCAAAAAATGGTTTTGGAAAATCATCATTACTCAACATTATTACTGGTGCAGAATTACCTAATAGCGGTGCGGTGAATAAGCGCAATGATTTGCGCATGGCGTTTTTATCTCAAGAACCAGATCTTAATCCTAACATCACCATTGAAGATGCGATCCTAGACTCTGATATTCCTACCATGAAAGTAATCGCTAATTATGAGCGTGCGCTTAAAAACATGGATGATTCAGAGGCTTACCAGAAAGCTTTTGACGCAATGGAACGCCATAACGCGTGGGATTTTGAAACTAAATACAAGCAAATTCTATCTAAACTGCGACTGGATGATCTAGAGCAAAAGATAGGAACGCTAAGCGGTGGACAAAAAAAGCGTATCGCTATGGCGATGGCGTTATTATCAGATCCACAACTACTTATCATGGATGAGCCTACTAACCATCTGGATCTAGAAATGATAGAATGGCTAGAAGCTTATTTTAAACAAGAAGATTATACCATTCTAATGGTGACTCACGACCGTTATTTTCTAGATCGTGTGTGTAACGAGATTATAGAATTAGATAGTGGAAAATTATATACGTATAAAGGAAACTATTCCTACTACGTAGAGAAAAAAGAAGAACGCTTAGCGGTAGAACAAACCACGCAAGAAAAAACACAACAGCTTTATAAAAAAGAATTACAATGGATGCGTCGCCAGCCTAAGGCACGTACTACAAAATCAAAATCACGTATAGACGACTTCTATAAAATAAAAGAAGCTGCACACAACCGCCGTAAAGACCATCAAGTAGAGTTAGAAATTAATATGGAACGCTTAGGTACTAAGGTCGTAGAGCTACATAAAGTTTCTAAATCATTTCCTGGTAAAAATTTGATCAATAACTTCTCTTACAATTTCTTAAAAGGAGAACGCGTAGGAATCATAGGTAAAAACGGAACTGGAAAATCTACGTTCTTAAACCTAATTACTAATAGGTTACAACCAGATAACGGTAAAATCGTAGTAGGTGAAACGGTTAAAATAGGTTACTATACGCAAGCAGGAATGGATATCAAACCTGGACAGAAAGTTATAGACGTCGTTAAAGAATATGGTGAGTATATTCCGCTAACCAAAGGTAAAATCATCAGTGCTAGCCAGTTGCTAGAGCGATTCTTATTTGACAGTAAAAAGAAACATGATTTTGTAGAAAAACTAAGTGGTGGCGAGCGCAAGCGATTGTATTTATGTACCGTTCTCATCCAGAATCCTAATTTCTTAATTCTAGATGAACCTACTAATGATTTAGACATTCCTACGCTTAATGTGCTAGAAAATTTCTTGATGGATTTTCCAGGTTGTCTCGTGGTGGTGAGTCACGACCGTTATTTTATGGATAAAATTGTAGATCATTTATTTGTGTTTAACCAGTCTGGTAACATCACAGATTTCCCTGGTAATTACAGTGATTTTCGCGCTTATGTAGGGAATACAGATATTGCTTTAGATAAAGATGATGATACCGCTCAAGGCGAAAAGGAAACACCTAAAACTGAAGTGCCAGTCGTCGCTACCGCTCCTTTAGGACCTACTCGTGAACAACAGAAAACTGTTTCTAGACTAGAAAACAAAATCAAAAAGTTAGAAGAGCAACGTGACGAGCTTCAAAAATCATTTCTCAACACCGACCTATCACCAGACCAACTAACAGAAAACTCCATAGCTTTAGAAAAGACCAAAAAAGAACTAGAAGAAACAGAAATGGAATGGCTGGAATTAATGGATCAGATTTCTTAGGAATCTATAAAATTCATAACTTCATACTTTAAACTTAATCATGGACTTTTTCTCATCAAATACATCAGACTGGATTTATATCGTAGGAGTGATCGTCGCCTTTTTTGCCTTTCTAATATGGAATAAAAAACAACAAGCTAGTAGAAAAGGATCAAAAAGAGAACGCTTTAAAGATCGTGTAGAGCGTAAACGTGAAGAACGTAACAAAGAATCTTAACCTTCATTAATCATCTTACGTATTAAGGCAGATAGATTATAACGATCTGCAAATACATCGCCGTAGACTTTTACAATAACGCCGTTTTTATCTAATAACACATTCATAGGAAATGCCTGAACGCCCATTTTATCTATGGCTGGTCTTACATCTGTAATGTGATCAAAATCAAATTTTCTAAGCTTTAAAAACTGTTCTACTCTACTGGTACGATCAAAGGTAATCGCGACAAAATTAGCCTCACCATCAAATTCTGTAACCATCTCATTAAGAATAGGAATTTCCATCACGCACGGTCCACAACTTGTAAACCAGAAGTTGATTAGTGTAGGTTTTCCATTTATGGCAATATCCTGTAATCCAGAGCTATCACTGGATAAAAACTCTTCAATAGGAAAACGCTCGCCTATACGCTTACGATGTACCGCAAAAGGATCAAAATAGCTACCACTAGGATTGCTTTCTATGATTTGAATTTTTACCTTTTTAATCAAAGAATCTTGTGCCTCACGCTGGGATATGGTATTATGAATTACCTGACCTTTTTCAGACAATTTTTTCTTTAAACGTTCTAAAGCAAAAACATCTAGAATATCACCGTTCTCTACCTCATAATACGTAATCTGTGCAGATAGTGAAATAGTACATAATAAACCTATTAAAATTAAAAACTGCTTCATCAGGTTTTTTGCTTCTTTTTACGCGCCGCTGGAAATAGAATATTATTCAATATCAAACGATATCCAGGACTATTAGGATGTAGACTCAATTCTGTAGGTGGATCTCCTACTCTATGCTGGTAATCTTCTGGATCATGACCGCCGTAAAATGTAAAAAATCCTTTTCCACGTATTCCATGGACGTATTTAGCCTCGCCATTGGTACGATTTTCACCCATTACTAGCACGTTCTTTTTTACTTCGTTACGTTCAAAACTAGTTGTTTGTCCCATAAAACCTTTAACTAGACTCGTATGATTCTGACATAACATGGTAGGAATAGGATCCCATTTTGCACTAAAATCCATTAAAGAGAAATAATCCAGTTCCTTTTTAATTTTACGCTTACGCGTCATGTCAATAGAACTAAATTCATACACATTAGGAGAACGTTCTAGAGTGAAATCTGTAAAAGCAAAGGTCTTTGTGTAATCTATTTTTGACTGATAAGCCGCTTCACTAGGATCACCGTCAAACATGGATTCACAAATATCAACGCCTTCTGCCGCTAGGGCTATATCAAAACTATCTGTCGCACTGCACATGGCAAACATGAATCCGCCACCTACTACGTAATCTCTTATTTTAAGAGCCACATCACGTTTTGCCTCACTTACTTTATCATAGCCTAGTGATTTAGCACGTTCTTCTGCTTCTTTTTTTTCTTGAATGTACCATGGTGCGGTTTTAAAACTGCGGTAAAATTTTCCGTACTGTCCTGTAAAATCTTCATGGTGCAGGTGCAACCAGTCGTAAAGCAACAACTCATCTGCCAGGACTTCTTTATCATATACTTTTTCATAAGGAATCTCGGCATAGGTAAGTACCATCGTCACGGCATCATCCCATGGTAATTTTCCAGTAGGTGTGTAAACCGCAATTTTAGGTGCTTTTTCTAGCATTACCTCTTGCATATTTTGTGATGGACTAGATACTAATTCCAAAATCTGATTAATTTCAGATTCATTCATCGCTTCATAACTCACGCCACGTACGACTAATTCTTTACGTATCTCTTCTACGTCTGGTAATACAAATGATCCACCACGATAATTGAGTAACCATTTTACTTTCGTTCCTTTACTTAATACCCAATAAGAAATTCCGTAGGCTTTTAAATGATCGTTCTGTGTTTCTGCATCCATAGGGATGAAGAGATATTGCGAGGCGCTAAATTGCGCCATGCATAAAAAGGTAAGTAGTACTAGAAAGTTCTTCATCATATTCTTTTTCTGCTAGCTATTCTGCTTTATTCTCAGCCTTTTGTTAACTCAGTGCAACGCTGTCGCTCCATCTCGACTATCATTGGATGGTGGAAATCGTTTAAATTATTTTGAATTACGCTTTCGCGAAAGCGAAATAAAACAAACACGACATCTTGATATCAACAATAAAGCCATAACTAGACTTACTGCTAAAATAAAGAACTCACGGATTAAAATGATGGGTTATAGGAAATTTTTAAAACGGAACGTCGTCCTCTGGATTTGATGGGAAATCACCAAAAGCATCTTTTGCACTAGGCAAACTACGTGGATCTAACGCATCAGGTTTAAGCGTATCATCGTTTGCCGCGTTCATCTTTGAACCGAATTCATAAGGTGTTGAGAAATCATCCAAATTATCAAACTTACCGAACTGCCCAAGGAATTTCATACGTATAGAATCTGTTGCACCGTTACGGTGTTTTGCAACAATAAATTCCGCCTGATTTGCGGTAGGACTGCGGTCATCGTCATCCCATTCTTCAAGGTTGTAATATTCTGGTCTATAGATAAATGATACAATATCTGCATCTTGTTCTATCGCTCCAGATTCACGTAAATCAGATAATAATGGACGCTTACTACCACCACGAGTTTCTACGGCACGAGAAAGCTGTGATAGGGCGATTACAGGAACGCTTAATTCTTTTGCTAGTGCTTTAAGATTACGAGATATGGTAGATATTTCTTGCTCACGGTTTCCACCTTTTGCATTAGTTTGAGCAGTCATCAATTGCAAGTAATCTATCATGATGAGCTTAATACCATGTTGAGAAGCTAGTCGTCTACATTTAGCACGTAAATCAAAAATGGATAGCGATGGCGTATCATCAATAAAAATAGGTGCTTGTTCTAAATCCTTAACCTTTACATTGAGTTGTTCCCATTCAAAAGGTTCTAGTTTACCAGTACGTAATTTTTCACTACTCAATCCAGTTTCTGACGATATCAAGCGTGTGATTAACTGCACACTACTCATCTCTAGCGAGAAAAACGCTACTGGTAGGTTTGAACCTACTGCGATATTACGCGCCATGGATAAGGTAAATGCAGTTTTTCCCATACCAGGACGTGCAGCAATGATTATTAAATCACTAGGTTGCCATCCAGAGGTCAATTTATCTAAATCCGTAAATCCAGTAGGAACACCACTTAATCCATCGCGATTTGCGATGTCTTCAATGCGCTGTTTTGCTTGTTTTACGAGATCCATTGCTGTTTCTGTACTTTTTCTAATGTTACCTTGTGTAACTTCATACAGTTTAGATTCGGCTTTATCTAGTAGATCAAAAACATCTGTAGATTCCTCATAGGAATCCTGAATAATCTCTGTAGATAATTTAATAAGCGATCGCTGAATGAATTTTTGCTGGATGATTCTAGCGTGAAATTCAATATGCGCTGTTGAACTCACTAATTGTGATAATTGTACTAGGTAATGATCACCACCAGCAGCTTCAATTTTCTCATCCTTACGCAGTTGAGCACTTACGGTTAATAAGTCTACAGGACTACCGCTTTTAAAGAGCTTATCAATCGCGTCAAAGATGAATTGGTGCGCTTTTGTATAGAAAACATCTGGTGTTAAAAGGTCAATAACCTCATCTACACCTTTACCATCAATCATTAATGCTCCTAACACAACTTTCTCAAGATCAACTGCTTGAGGTGGTATTTTACCTTTTTCAAGAGGTATTACAGCACCTTTTACAGTTTTAGTTGAAGCAAGTGATTGAATTTTTTCCATAGAGATCAAAAGTAGTGGATAATATGAGTAGCAAGAATTTAGGTTGTCTTACAGTAGTGAACAAAGTTCTAAATTTTATTGATGATAACCTGTTAATAAGTGTAATATTTTTGCTCGCATAGTCTAAATCTATAGGAAACAAAAACATGGATAATTCTTACACTACTGAATTGTAAGTTGATAAGTATTTACGTCTAAAATGCGACCTATAAGATGGAACAAAAAATTAGGAATTACAGACAAATAAGACTAGTAAAAGTTTTATCACGGTTAAAACATAGCGTTAAAAAAAACAAGTAAAGATGTTCTTTATTTGAGAACTTTACTGTAAATTTGTTTTTATTGTAAGCTTAATGAAAAGAATAATTGCAAAAAGTACTCTGCGAACATTTTGGGAAAAACATGCAGACTCTGAGCAATATCTTAAAACATGGTATGACACAGCTAAGAATGCTCAATGGTTTTCTCCTAATGATGTGAAACAAACTTATATCAACGCAAGTGTTCTTAAAAATAATCGTGTGGTTTTCAACATCAAGGGAAATTCATATAGACTTATTGTAAAATTTAATTACGAGAGACAATGGGCATTTATAAGGTTTATAGGCACACATGCTGCATATGATAAGATCAACGCTGACATTATTTAAAAAAAATGAAATGAATTTAAAACCTATCAAATCTGAAGAAGATTATCATAACGCACTAGAACGTTTAGAACATATTTTTGATGCACCTGTTAATAGTAAAGATGGTGATGAAGCAGAAATACTATCGCTCTTAATTGAAAATTATGAAAATGAATTTCATCCTATTGAAGCACCAGATCCTATTGCAGCTATCAAAATCAGAATGGAAGAATTGAATATGCGGCAAAAAGATTTAATAGGTATCATAGGTGGTAAAAGCCGTGTTTCTGAAATCCTAAATAAGAAAAAACGATTAACCGTAGAGATGATTCGTAAATTAGAACAAACCCTACAAATTTCGGCCTCTGTTTTAGTTCATAATTATCAGCTTAATGTAAAATAACAAATAATCAATTGCTTAGGATATTCTGATTTAGCATCCTAAAGTTCATTTTAATTTAACTCGATAATTCAATCCTCTTTGTACGAAGCTAATTTCCCTAAAAAACGATTTAAAATCACACTAGACTTTCTAGAAAAGCATGTTCCTAAAGATGCTTCTATTCTAGATCTAGGTGTTACAAATCCATTTTCAAAAATCATGAGAGATGCTGGTTACGAGGTTCAAAACACTAGCGGTATTGATCTGGATGATGATGTAAGTGAGATTACTAGTTTTGACGGTGACGTAGTTACTGCATTTGAAATTTTTGAACATTTAGTAAGTCCATATACTTCTTTAAAAGCTATTCCATGTGATCGTGCGGTAATAAGTGTACCGCTTAAACTATGGTTTGCTGGTGCGTATCGCAATAAAAATGATATTAGAGACCAACACTACCATGAATTTGAATCATGGCAACTGGATTATGTTTTAGAAAAAGCTGGCTGGAAGGTGATCGATAGCGTGAAGTTTACAAATCCAGTTAAAAAACTAGGGATACGACCACTGTTACGCAATTTTACAGATCGTTATTATTTGGTTTATTGTGAACGAAATAAATCCTAACGGCATTTGAAAATCTTAATCATCATACCTAGTTATAATGAAGAGCGATTTATCGCTGGAACATTGGATAGTTTATTACATCAGTCCACACCAGTAGATCAAATTATCGTGGTCAATGATAACTCTACTGATGGTACGCTTAATATAGCAACCCAATACCAAGAAACTCATACTAACATAAAAGTCGTCACCCATCAATCTAGTGATCAGAATCTACCTGGATCAAAGGTGATTCGTGCTTTTACCTACGGATTACAACAGGTACAATCATCAGACTTTGACCTGATCTGTAAATTTGATGCAGATCTTATTTTTCCAAAAAACTATATAGAGATGATCGTATCTCGCTTTCGCGAAAGCGAAAAATCAGGAATGGTCGCTGGACATTGCACGATTGAGAATAACGGCAACTGGATTCTTGAAAAAGGTACAAATAAAGATCACATACGTGGTGCTTTAAAAGCCTACAGCCGTGAATGCTTTGAACAAATAGGCGGACTACAACCCAGTATAGGTTGGGACACCATAGATGAGATGCTAGCCAGGTATTATCATTGGGAAGTTATCACCATTCCAGAATTACATGTAAAACATCTAAAACCTACCGGTGCGGCTTATAATGCAAATGCAAAATACCTTCAAGGAGAAGCGTTTTACAAAATGCGCTACGGATGGTGGCTTACAGCAATTACTGGTGCAAAAATGGCATGGAATAAAAAGAACTGGAAGCTTTTTACAGATTACCTAAAAGGTTATCAACTGGCACAACAAAAAAACCTCAAACCACTGGTTACGGTAGATCAAGGTAAATTTATTAGATCGTATCGCTGGAAAGGAATTCGTTCTAAATTTGGGATTTAATAATACCATTTTAATTCTATAGGCTTGTTCATTTTTGCCATTGCTAGATCTCAAAGTATTGGGAGAACTAAAAACTATTATCTCATTTAGAATCTCAAGTAAAAAATTAGATTCCTCGCTTTGCTCTGAATGACAAATATTTACCTTATCAAACAAAAAAAACCTTGAATCAAATGATCATTGATTCAAGGTTTTAAAACGGTAGACCTAAGTCTGCTGAGTATCTATTGGAGCTTTTAGAAATTAAAAGACATTCCTAAACTCACATTAAACTGATTGTAAATTTCTTCGGCTGGAGTTAGGTTTTCTGTTTTATACTGTGCAAATGGTACTTGAGCTTCTGTAAATAAACCAAATCCATCTGAAAAGAAATAACGCATTCCTAAATGACCACCAAAATTCTTATTAGAAAATCCTAGTCCTGGAAAAATATCAAAATTAGGATCGATGTTAAGTACACTACCTATGTTTGCATTAAAGCGAGCACGTATCAGGGCACGCTCACCAAAATTTGCATCTATATCATCTGATAATCCTAATGCATAACCAGCTGTAAGACCAAAAGAGATGTTCTCTCCTATTCCATAATCATAGGTTGCTTGAATTCCCGTAGCACCAGATTGAAAATCTGCTCCTATGTTGAATTTTTGATCACCTTTACCTGTGTACACCTGTGCACTCATAGCTGTTGCTACAAAAAACGCTACTACTACTAATATATTTCTCATAATTTCTAATTTCAAAATTGGCTTGCAAAGATATGAATTGTTCTTAGTTTATTTTAAAACAGGTACGATAGGATTTCCTGTAGCTCCATTAGGAAAACTAATGCCTAATAAACTAGAAATCGTAGGGGCAATATCGATGATATGCGTACGATCTGCGGTACTACCGTTTTGTATTCCTGCTCCATAAAATAACAATGGTACATGCGTATCATAAGATTGCGAACTACCGTGTGTAGATCCAGTTCTGGAATAGCTTATTACACCAGGTTCAAGAATATAAACGACATCACCACTGCGCTTGTGATGAAAACCATTTTGCACTAGTGCGCCTGTTCCTGTAGTAAACTGTGTATTCATCAACGCATTTCTAGTGTATACTTTATCTATTTGAGGATAATTCACCATTAGATCTGCTAGGTATTGTTGTACGTAATTTTGTTCCATTCGAGATGATTTTAAAATTTCATAATCTAGAAACAATTGACCGTTAGAGACTTCTTTTAAAATAGCTTCATTTCCTAAATCAGTTGCTAGTTGCTCTTTTAAGAATTTTTCTAAATCTCTACTGTTAAAATATCCTGCGTTCACACCACGAGATTGTAAATAGGCTGGATTATTCACAGCACCGTGATCTGCGGTAAGGAATACGGTATAATTCCCTGCACCTACTTGATCATCTAGTGCTTTTAATAATCGGGCGATATCACGATCTAGTCGTAAATAGGTGTCTTCTAATTCCACACTATTCACACCATATTGATGTCCTACATAATCTGTGCTAGAAAAACTTACGGCTAGGAAATCTGTGATTTCATCCATTCCCATGTTTTCGTTCTTCAATGCTTGTATAGCAAAATCTGCGACGATGCTATTGCCATAAGGTGTGCCTTTTAATAAGCTGTAACCGCCATTTTTCTTGCTTAAGCGTTGTAATTCATACGGAAAGGTGGCTGTTTCCTTGCCTTTGGGTGGTTTTTCAAATTCGTTTAAATCAGATCCACTTGCGGTATAGGTATTTATAGGAAATAAGGTATTCCATTCTTTCATATATGATGCTAAAACTCCAGAAGCATTAAAATCATTCACCCATTGTGGTAATTGATTCATATAAAATGTACTAGATATAAAATTTCCTGCATCGCCACCTTCAAACCAGTAAGCAGCATCTGCGGCGTGACCAGCTGGTAGGATCGCACCACGATCTTTAATGGAAATTCCTACGACTTTTGCACGTCCTTGTGTATGTAACTCTAATTCATCTGTAACAGTAGTGGTGAGTAATCGTCGTGGCGACATTTTCCCGTCATCACTGGTTGTTCCTACTGGATCTACACTATCATCTGAAGCATTGTAAATAGACTTAGACTCAAATTTATCGTACCAGTTGTTTCCTATAATACCGTTATTCATAGGCGATGTTCCTGTATAAATACTAGCATGTCCTGGTGCGGTATAAGTAGGAACAAAATTGTAGTGATTGTTTTTACAATTAAAACCATCGCGCATTAATCGTTTAAATCCATCATCTGTATAGCGATCATTGAATCTGGTCAAATAATCGTAGCGCATTTGGTCGACTACAATTCCCACGACTAACTTAGGCTTCTCTACAGTAGATAGCTGCTGTGAAGTAGTAGGTTGCTGGTAATCTCGCTTTCGCGAAAGCGAGGCACAGCTCACCATTACTGCTACTAATAAAAAGAGGACGATACGCATTTTCATAGCTGGTCTATTTTACAGCAAAAATAGTCAATGATCTACCGCTAAAGTTTAAGATTGCATTAAATCCATAGCCAAAAAAATGTCTACTTTTACAGTCCATGAAATTCTTAGAACACATAGGCAGGTACATGATGATGCTGGCAGGAGTTTTTAGACGACCTACAAAAACATCTGTATTGCGGGAATTGATCCTTAAAGAGATCGATGATTTAGTGATAGGATCACTGGGAATTACGGCATTTATCTCGTTTTTTATGGGTGCAGTTGTAGCTTTACAAACAGCCTTAAATCTAGACAATCCCTTAATTCCTAAAACGCTAATTGCATTTGCCACTAGACAGTCTATTATCCTAGAATTTGCACCTACCTTCATTAGTGTAATTATGGCAGGAAAGGTAGGTTCTTACATCACATCCAGTATAGGAACAATGCGCGTGACAGAACAAATTGACGCGCTGGAAGTAATGGGAATTAACTCCTTAAATTATTTGATTTATCCTAAAATTATTGCCTTGTTATTTTATCCCTTTTTGATTGCGATTATCATGTTTGTAGGGATTTTCGGCGGTTTTATGGCGAGTGTTTATGGAAACCTGGTAAGTCTAGAAGAATTTGTGACTGGACTACAGGATACCTTTATTCCTTATCATGTGGTGTATGCGTTTATTAAAACGATGGTTTTTGGTATGTTGCTAGCCACTATTCCTAGCTATCACGGCTATTATATGAAAGGTGGCGCGCTAGAAGTAGGAAAGGCATCTACCACATCTTTTGTATGGACTTGTGTAGCGATTATCATCGCAAACTTTATACTCACTAAATTGTTACTAGCGGCATGATAGAAATTAATGCATTACGCAAATCTTTTAACGGTGAGGAAATCCTTAAAGGCATAGACGCGACCTTTCAAAAGGGAAAAACAAATATGATCATAGGCGCCAGTGGATCTGGTAAAAGTGTATGGCTTAAAAATATGCTAGGCTTATTTGAACCGGATAGCGGTGAGATCATTTATGCTGGTGAACGATTGAACGATATGAACATAGAACGCAAAAGTGACTTGCGTAAAGAAATGGGCATGCTGTTTCAGCATAGTGCTTTGTTTGATTCTATGACGATAGAAGAAAATGTGATGTTCCCATTACGCATGTTTTCTAAAATTAAACTAGCCGAACGTCGTGAACGTGCTAACGAAATCCTAGAACGTGTCAACTTAGTCAACTTGAATCACAAAATGCCTAGTGAGATTTCTGGTGGACAGCAAAAACGGGTTGCCCTAGCTCGCGCTGTGGCAAATAATCCTAATTACCTCTTTTGTGATGAACCTAATAGTGGTCTGGATCCTAAAACGGCTACGGTAATCGATCAGCTGATTCAAGAGATCACACACGAGCGTAATATCACCACTGTAATTATTTCTCATGATATGAATAGCGTGATGGAAATAGGTGAAACTATCGTTTTCTTAAAAGATGGTCATATCGCATGGGAAGGAACAAATCAAGAGATCTTTAAAACGGATAATGAAGCAGTTACAGATTTTGTCTACAGCTCAGACCTGTTTAAAAAGGTGCGCATTGCGCAGAATGAAGGGTTTTAGGGGATTTTGATTGACAAAGAAGTTTCAACTTAACAAAAGCGAAACGCTTAGACTAATTTGATTATCAGTTTTATTTTGTGATTACAATTCTCACAAACAACAAATTCTGGTGTAGTTAAAATAAGATTTAATTCAATTCCGTAATCGCAAACAGGACAGTTATATGCTATATCTTTAAGAACCACAGACTCCTCTGAAACAGACGCAACGTTAAGCGTGGTAAAATCAACTTCTTTCATTGCTAACAAATTTCTGAGGTTAAATGATATTCAATTATATCTTTAGTTTTTACCAGCTTTTTTTGAAAATTTAAATTTTTTAGAGGATTATCAATGGTCAAAAAATATGGTGAATCATTTAGACTCAATACAATTGTAATTATGTAATCTTTACCATATTCTTGAGCCTTAGAGAATTCTTTTTGGGTAAGTCGAAATTTACCTTTTTCTTGTCGAATACCTTTTACTTCCGCTAAAAACAAATGATCATTTGATTCTATTTGAAAGTCGTATCCATCTCCAAAAAGTCTAGCGTCCTCAATTACACCATCCTTAAATATATCGATAGATCTAAAATTATGCATAAAAAACAATTCTGCTTCTAGTCCTGTTTCTTGTAGTTTTCTAAACTTAGATTCTGTAATGGGTTTTGATTTTACAGAGAGGTTTTCAATACCGTAATTCCCTTGTAAATACATCTTAACGATTTCAGCATATTCACTAACATTAGCAGTTCCGAAAAGGCTGTCAATAAAGAGTTTTCTATGAAGGTATGCATCGCCTTTTTGCCACCAACCTTTTCTACCATTATTAGGAAAGAAATGATCAAATAAATCCATTCTATTTTTGACCGTTCCTACGGAATCAGCAATACCTATTTCTACAATAAAGCGATAAAAAGATGATTTTGTTGAATATGAAAATTGATTAATGAAGTCATTATTAAATTTAGCTAAGCCGTAGCCTATTAAATTTAGTACTTCGTAATTTTCGTGTTTACTCATATCATCATAACTATACCTACTCCACAACCTCAGCATTCACCTTTACACCATCTGCGACTTCATTGATCTTAATAGCATTTGTTTTAAGGCGGTAGCTTAACCAGTTAACCAGTCGTTGTTTTACGGTATTTTTATCTGCAGCGGTTAGAGTAGAATCTGCAAAGCGTATGTTGTACACGGCAACGGTATCTACTTGCTGGGTAATAAAATCTTTGTTGACAGAATTAGCAAAACTGATACTAGAAATATCAGGATAGTTCAATCGCACTTCCTCACTTATACGCTCAAAATCGTTTTGAGCATTATTCATCCTTTTGATTTCATTTTCTAGTGCCACAATACGCGTATCCTTATCCTGGATGACCTTTAATTGATCAATAAGTTCTTCTTGAACTAAAGCAACATCTTCATTACTAGAATCTTTTATAGCACTGCCTTGATAAAATTTTATTTTACTTCCTTCTAATTCTTTGACCGCTTTAAACCTACTAGTCCAGTCTTCTATAAAAACTTCTGGTACCGGCGCACCCATTAATACCACTTCTAGTGTATTCGTTTCTTTGTCCCATTCAGGATTAGAACGCATATTATCATATTTCACATATTCTGTTGCAAAGGCTAGCGCCTCGCTTTCTCTCACCTGATCTTGGAGTAATTGCCAGAATAAATATACCGATGGTAGTAATACCAAAACTCCTATTAAAGTAGCCCATCTTGATACCTGTTTACGTTTAGCTTGGTTAGCATATTTCACCATAGGAAAACGTAATAACTTACTCACTAAAAATGTAGACAATGCAATAAAAACCGTATTGATACAAAACAAGTACATCGCTCCACCAAAATAGCTCAAATTCCAAATAGCTATCCCATAACCAGCGGTACATAACGGTGGCATTAAAGCTGTAGCGATCGCTACACCAGCAATCGCATTTGATATCGTTCCTTTCTTTGCCTTTGCAACAATTAATGCTAGTCCACCACTAATGGCAATCAACACATCTAATAAAGTAGGATACGTACGAGCTTCTAATTCTGGTGTAATTTCCTTAAAAGGCGTAATTAAAAAATATAATGAAGCCGTTAACAACGATAAACCTACCATAACAAGTAGATTAATCCATGACCTACGCAGCATTGTGTCGTCATTTATGGCCGTACCTAAACCCATTCCTACAATAGGTCCCATAAGTGGTGAGATCAACATGGCACCTATAACTACCGCAGTAGAATTTGCATTTAATCCTATGGATGCAATTAAAATGGAGAATATTAAAATCCACGCATTATGCCCTTGAAAAGAAATGTCTTTTCTAACCGACTCGATCGTTTCATCACGATCAGAATCTTTACGTATATCGAGTAATTCTGTTATGAAAGACTTTCCATTTTCCCATATACCAGATATCTTTTGCTGATTAGCCTCTAAGCTATTATCTACCTCTGGTGATTGATTATTAGGTTGTTGTGATTCCATTATCCTATATCATTACCGTATTGTTCCATCGCATTATTGCGTATTTGTTTGATCTCTTGTTCTGCGGTTTTAGGAATGATCATAAGTACATCATCCTGATCTACCACGATGTAATCTTCTAGATCTTGTAAAATCACTTTTTTACCACTAGCCGTACGTATCATATTACCGCTAGCATTTATTGCAGTAACACTAGCATTTACCACTGCGTTTTCATCACTATTTTTATCTAGTTTATCATATAAAGAACCCCAAGTCCCTAAATCATTCCATGAAAATCTCGCTGGTAACACAAATACATTTGCCGCGTTTTCCATAATGGCATAGTCCACCGATATGTTTTCGGCCTTTTGATAATTTTCTTCTAGCCACGCTACTTCTTCACCAGTGTTATATACCTCAACGCCACTGTTAAATAATGTGGTCATTTGTGATTGCGCTTTCGCGAAAGCATTTACTACTCCAGCCACATTCCATATAAAAATCCCTGCGTTCCATAAGAAATTCCCTGCTTTAAGGAATTCTTGTGCGGTAGCGAGATCTGGTTTTTCTCTAAACTGACTTACCTTTTTAACCGAAGCTTCTTGCTCATCATACTCAATGTAACCATATCCAGTATTAGGCGATGTAGGCTGAATTCCTAAGGTCATCAAGGCTTGTGGATGCATATCGCAAAAGTCAAACGCTGTAGCGAGGTCTTCATTAAAAATTGCCTCATCTGCAATGTAATGATCACTAGGCGCCACAATCATCGCGGCGTGTTCATTCATCTTCTGAATTTTTAATGCCGCTAATAAAATACACGGTGCGGTGTTACGCATCGCAGGCTCTGCGACGATATTGCTAGGTAGTATCTCTGGTAGTTGTTGTTGTACTAAATCTACATAGGCAGCATTAGTAAGGACCAGAATCTGTGATGCTGGAATCTGATTTTTAAGTCTGTCAAAAGTCATTTGCAGTAACGACTTTCCCATACCTAACATGTCGTGAAACTGTTTAGGAAAAGACTGTTTACTCACTGGCCAAAATCGTGACCCAACGCCACCGGCCATAATTACTGCGTACTTATTATTTTCTGTCATTCTTTTATCAATTCTACTTGAACATTAGGCTGGAATAAATAAACTCTTCCCGTATCCACTTCTTTACATTCATAGCGTTTGCGTAGTTTATTGCCTTTCATAAACTTGCGTCCATTATCTGTGATAAATAGTGCGCCATGGTTCAACTCAAATATATAATTTTTATGCGTCTCTGGATCATATTTCTTTAAGGCAATACTCATGAGCGCATCTGTGTCGCTACTGGCTTTTGGGTTTTTAAAATGTCTGGCCAGTACAGGCAATAAATCATTAGGAAATACATCAGGTCTTAAAAAGGGTAACATCAATTGCTGGAAGGTATGCTTCCACTCTACACCATGTGGTTTTATGTAGCGACCATACTTAGTAAACGCCACCAGATGAGCAATCTCATGTACCAGCGTAATTAAAAACCTGTATTGATTTAGGTTAGCATTAATAGTAATGCGATGTGATCCATCTGGTAACGGTCTGTAGTCGCCGTGTCTGGTCTTGCGTTCATTAACAATCTTTAAATGCACATGATGTTGCTCTAGTAATGCGGTTAATGGCATTACGGCTAGTCGTGGTATGTATTTTTCTAGGACAGACAATGAAACATTAACTTTTGATCAATTGCTAATTTAGGGATGTAGAAAAGGATCATCAACTAAATGACGATTTATTTAAATAAAAAAGTGCATTCTTTCAAATGCACTTTTTCTACTCTTGATATCTTAAAAAAATTACTTCTTTCCTTTCTTTTGCGCTTCTTGTTGGGCTTGAGCTTGTTCCATCATCTCACTCATTTTTTTAGCAAAGCGTCCTTTTTTCTTTTTGGGAGCAGCTTTTGCCTTTTCAATTTTGGCTAGTACTTTTTCTTCTTTGATGATGAAGTTTTTAATCACTAACATGATTCCTATGGTAATCAAGTTAGATACAAAATAGTATAAGGATAAACCACTCGCATAGTTGTTAAAGAATACCAGCATGAATAATGGCGATAGATACATGATGAACTTCATGTTAGGCATACCAGGTTGCGATGCTGCCTGCATGTTTTGACCAGTTGTCATTTGCATATAGAAGAAAATCGCTATAGACGCCAGTATCGGAAATAAACTTACATGATCACCGTAAAAAGGAACCTCAAATGGTAACTTGAAAATCTCATCATGACTAGATAAATCATCTGCCCATAAGAAGCTCTTTTGTCTGAGATCAAATGCTGTAGGGAAAAATTTAAACAAGGCAAAGAAAACAGGCATTTGCAATAATGCCGGCAAACAACCACTCAATGGACTGGCACCAGCTTCGTTTTGAATTTTCATGGTTTCCTGTTGCTTCTTCATCGCATTGTCCTTATACTTCTCGGCAATGCGATTGATTTCAGGACGCAAGATTTTCATCTTTGCTTGTGTTAAATACGACTTATACAATACTGGTGATAATACAATACGTACACATATCGTTAATAGAATAATAGCAATTCCATAAGGTATTCCTAGTCCAGTAGTTAAGAATGAGAACAATGGTCTAATTCCCCATTCATTAATGAATCCAAAAATTCCCCAACCTAAATCAACGACTTCATCTAAATTACGATCATACTTATCTAAAATATCAAAGTCTGTAGGACCCCAATACCAGTCCATATTATAAGCTAATTCACCAGCGGTATATTGCAATTGAATCTCACTAGCAAATGATTTAGTATGCTCATCCTGCTCTTCATTGATCGACTCAATATTTTTACTACGTATCGTTGCAACAGGAAACGCCTGATCTGTAAGTAAGATGGATGTAAAAAAGTGTTGTTTATAAGCAACGTAAGTCACTTCTTCTTCTATTTCTTCGGCCTCAGCACCTTGACCAGTATAATCGTCGCTACCATTACCGTATTCTATGATCGCCTCAGTATAACGATTTTCATTAGTCATACTTTTAGAACGTTTATAACCCATCATTTCCCAATTGATCTTAGGATCTGTTGAACTATTAAAAACTTGAGCCATTCCCTGAGAACGTACATCAAATTCCATCATGTATTCACCTTGTGGCAATACGTAACGGTATTCTATAAATTGTTGTGAGGATACGCTAGCGCGCAATGTAAGCACGTTGTTATCACCATTTTTTGAAGTTGTAGCATTAAAAACCACATCTTTAGTATGAACAATACGACCATCATTAGTAACAAATTCTAAGTCAAAACTGTGATCATTCACTCCAGGACGTGCCAGATAAACTGGTAAGGAATCGTAGGTTTTGAATTGGCTTAAAACGGCTTCAGTAATATAACCACCGCGTGAGTTTAATTTAAACTGTACTAGATCATTCCCAAAATCAACTACTTGTTCACTAGCAGTTTGAAAAACACCATTATCTACTGGTTGTTGCACTGCGATACTGTCTACTACAGCAGTTGCTTGCGTCGTTTCTGTAGCTCGTGTTGTTACCTGCTCTGTAGTTGCAACAGCTTCTTGATCATCTTTTAATTCTTCTGGCTGGTTTGAGGTCATCCAGTACATAATGATCATAAAGATCAACGACATCCCGATGATGGATTTCCAGTCTATTGGTTTTTGTTCCATAAAAAATCCCTTACTGTTAGGGTAATTATTTAGGTTCTGGTGAACCTGTTATGTTGTTTTGTTTTGCTTTCGCGAAAGCGTAACACGATTACTTACTTGCTTTAAACTGCGACGCAGCTGCTACAAAAGAGTTAAACAATGGATGCGGATTTGCAACCGTACTCTTGTATTCTGGGTGGTATTGAACTCCTATAAAATAAGGATGATCTTCTATCTCTATAATCTCTACTAGTCCAGTTTCTGGATTTACACCAGTACTTTTTAATCCAGCGTTCTCTAATTGTGTTTTGTATGCGTTATTATACTCATAACGATGCCTGTGACGTTCACTAATCATGCCTGATGCATAGATGTCTGCCACTTTGCCACCTAGTAATTCACAATCCCAAGCACCTAATCGCATGGTACCACCCATATTTGTGATGGTTTTTTGCTCTTCCATAAGAGAGATTACAGGATGTGCAGTTTTGTCATCCATTTCTACACTATTGGCATTTTGCAATCCTAAAACGTTGCGACTATATTCTATCACCGCCATTTGCATCCCTAGACAAATTCCGAAAAACGGAACTTTATGCTCGCGTGCATATCTCACGGCTTCTATCTTACCTTCTATTCCACGCTCGCCAAAACCTGGTGCTACTAGTAATCCGTCTAGATGCTTTAACTTATTTGCTATGTTTTTAGGATCAATAAATTCACTGTGAATGGATTCAATATTTACCTTCACCTCATTTGCAGCGCCTGCATGTATAAATGCTTCTAAAATTGATTTATAAGAATCTTGTAATTCTACATATTTCCCAATCAATCCTATGGTTACTTCACTTTTAGGATTTTTGTGACGTTGTACAAATTCATTCCACGTGGTTAAATCTGGTGTGGAATCTGTGCTTAAATTCAACTCTTCTAGAACTACTTGATCTAGTCCTTCAAAACGCATTTTATTAGGTACATCATAGATCGTTTCTACATCTATGGATTGTATGACTGCCTCACGACGCACGTTACAAAAACGAGCTAGCTTCGTTTTAATTTCTTCAGAAAGTTCATGTTCTGTACGACAAACTAGGATATCTGCCTGTACTCCACTTTCCATAAGTGTTTTTACGCTGTGTTGGGTAGGTTTTGTCTTCAACTCACCTGCTGCACTTAAATATGGAATTAAGGTTAGATGAATTACCATAGAATTATGTTCTCCTAATTCCCAACTTAGCTGGCGTACACTTTCTATATACGGTAAGGATTCAATATCACCTACGGTACCACCTATTTCTGTAATAACGATATCATAGTCTCCAGATTTCCCTAGAATCTGTATGCGTTCTTTAATCTCATCTGTGATATGCGGAATCACCTGAACGGTTTTTCCTAAAAACTCACCACGACGTTCTTTCTGAATCACGCTCTGGTAAATACGACCTGTGGTCACATTATTAGCTTGTGATGTATTTACGTTTAAGAAACGCTCGTAATGTCCTAAATCTAGATCTGTCTCTGCGCCATCTTCTGTCACATAGCATTCACCATGTTCATAAGGATTTAAAGTTCCTGGATCTACGTTGATATAAGGATCTAGCTTCTGGATAGTTACTCTAAAACCTCTCGCCTGAAGTAGTTTTGCTAATGATGCGGCGATAATTCCTTTACCTAATGAAGAGGTAACACCACCGGTTACAAAAATATACTTTGCGTGTGCCATGAGAGGATTTTATACTTTAAAAATCAGGTGCAAAAGTAGGCATTTTATGTTTTAATTAAGTAGGGAATTTGAAGTGATATTGAGTTATTCTAAAGCTTTATTTCATGGTATTGTGTTTGATACCTTATCCTAAATTTAGGTTATGAAATATATCGCATATTCTATTATTAGTATTTTGATTTTTAGTTCTGGGATGTTGAGTTGGGAAAAATTCGGGTTAAAAGAACATGTGTACGTATCTCAAAACGTTTACCCATCAGACAGTAATTGTGAGATCACCATAGACTTAGATGACTTTGAGTATTACGGTGATTTTACGGATTATATGAATAAAAAAATGCATTATGACTACAATGTAACTTTAGAATTCCAAGTAGAGAATCATCGTTACCGTATCATTCCAGTAAAGAATTTCAGACCTAATGTTGGCACTATTTATTGCGGAATAAGAACGCCTAAAATTTCAATTAGCAACGAATTTATTGTTGACTATGATTTTACAATAATTAATCAAAAGAATAGCTTTCAAGAAAAAGAAGTTCAAGAGCTGTTTTTAAACCAGTACAATCCTATTGATGCCTATGGTGATTTCAACTCAAAGCGATTAAGCACCATTTTAGATATTCAACTTTCTAAAAACTCAAAAATAGATTTGTTAAAACAACGAATCCTTCTAGCCATTTCGGAATATGAGAATGTAAAGAAACATTTCCCAAAGGCTCAATTTAATATGCAAATTGGATTTCATTATCCTGAGGTTCCACCGCCAGGAGTTATTCCATAATTGTGGTTTGCTGTTTTTAATTCTTTCTTTTAGATGAATGTCGACTTTCTGATAATTCAGTAATTTAAATTAAGTAAAATTGTACCTTAAAGAGACTTCGATATACTCAATGCAACGCTACCGCTTGTTCTCGACTAGCGCTCGAACTATAATGTGTGATGGTGATTTTTTAGTGGAACGTTTTAAAAAGCTCTTGCTACAACCTAAAAAGCATTTCTGCAATGCGGATTTCCCAGTTACGCTGTGCTTGTTTATTTAAGCCGTGATTTGTCTCACGATCATAACGCATTTGAAGTTGCTGTCGTTGTGATTCTATCGTATTAAAAATCTTATTGATATCGCTTTTATAATTACGGGTGGCGTTATAGCCGTGAAGTGCCTTGCGTAATTTATGAGCGTAAACTTCAGAAATATTCCAGTGCTGCTGTTCATGACTAAGCAATGCTGCGTCATTCTCATTTAAATCACGTTTCCAGCTTAATTGTGGATAGAACTCACTGCGCACTTCATAAGTAATGATATACTTATTACGATTCTTTTTAACATCATAAGAAAAAGCAATTCCTGAATTTACGTTTGCAGCATGTCTGGCGTTTATAGGTGGCGTTCCTTTAAAATCAGACCAATCTAGAATAGGCTTTTCTGCATAGGTATACTTCTCTTCTGGAACAGAATTCCAGAAGAATAAACATACGGCTATGAGTGAAAGCCATTTCAATTTATGACCAATTAAAAGTTACGTTTTTTACAATATCAGGATGTAAACTATGATGTACTGGACAGGTATTTGCCACACGTTCTAATATTAACTGCGTGCGTTGATCACAATTGCCTTTCATATCTAAAACCACGTCGATTTGAGAAATTCTTCTAGGATTAGATGCCATTACTTTAGTCACCTGTGCGATACTTCCTGTAAGATCGTTATCCATATCACGAGCTTTTATTCCCATCACCGTAAGCATACAACTAGCTAGACCTGTTGCAACAGTATCTGTAGGAGAAAAAGCTTCACCTTTCCCATTATTATCTGTAGGAGCATCTGTTAGGAAGGTATCTGTACTTTTTAAATGCTTAGATTCTGTACGTAGATCTCCTAAATAAGTTACTTGTGATGTCATTAGTCTAATTCTTTAATACTTAAATCTTCTTGAAATTGTAAGAGGTAAACTGCTTCATTATAATATCCTGCAAGAAACTTTTTATGGTAATTGAATTTGTTCTCGACCATACGCGTTTGTCCATTACGCATCACACTTTCATAAAAGTCTGACGCACTGGCTTGTCTTAAAATAACATCCATTGCTACATCAAATCCACGAGTGGCAAAATCATTAGGTGATATATTATAAAGTTTATAATAGCGTCTGGTAAAACTATTATCATCTGTACCAGTATTATTCATACTAGGATAGGTATATTTTAAACCTGCTAATCTAGGATTAGGCAAGCTAAACTGTTCAAAATCATCGTAACCAAACATCGTGATATTATGAGATACAGCCTTTGCACTGTAATGCGACACCGCATCTGTAATAAAGCCTTCATTATTTGTAGCTAGGATTACCCAGTTTTCCATCGTATCGCTTAATGCACCTAAATAGCTTTGCTTAAAGATGTAATTGTCTTTATTAGGTTTTAAAACTTTCGCATTTGGGAATATAGCAAGCACTTCATTTTTCAATTGAGGTTTTTTAGCATTATTAACGATAATGATATTTTTGCCTTCACCGTGAAGTTTTAGATATTCATACAATCGCTGTTTGAGCAAATTCTTATCTGGTCTGGCTTGAAAGAGATTCTTGTATAATTTGACATCTGTATTAGTTAGTGGTGAAATCACTGGAACATCAAGTGATTTTAAATCTCTAGCAGCAGCAACTACGCTTTTACCTACTAGTGGTCCTATCACTACATTATACTGGCTAAAGTTATTTGAAGCAATGATAGATGAGACTTGTTTATCACTTTTTTGAGTATCATACACATCAAACTCCACATTAAGTCCTAAGGCTTTAGCACTATCTCTAGCGATCATCATACCAGTATAAAAATCTAATGCAATACGTAAAGTACGATCTTTTTTTAACACATCTGATGTAGATGCTTCACCACTCAAATTTTGCATAGAAAAAGGCAACATCACTGCAATACGTTGTGGATTGTAGTTGCTTATGCTATCCACTAACGTCGCATACTTACTCACTTTTTCAAACGCACCATTTTGTTTATTAGGAATCCTGATACTCATTCCCGCTTTTACACCATCTTTTAATGATGGATTAAGCACTAGCAATGAATCTGTAGATATTCCCGTCATTTTTTCTAGAGAATACATGGTCATTTTTGCAGGAATCGTATAGTTTTTAAAAGTTCTAGCAACAGGAATAGGTTCAGTATCTACCTCTTGATCTAGTACCGGAACATTCACAAGCATTCCTGGTTTTAAAATATTCACACCTGGATTCAGCTCTTTAAATTCAGACATCGTGATTCCATATTTTTTGCTTAATCCATAAACAGTCTCTTTTGCAATTACAACATGCTTTCCTGCAGGGATTTCTAATACCGTTGTAGGATCCTTAGGCTTGCTAGTAATTACCGCTGGCTCGTCAATTTGCTTCACTTTTTCAAAAACCGGAATGCGTATGCGATCACCTTTACGCAGGCCTTTTGAATACAACTCTTTATTAGCTTCCTTAATATCTAATTCTGTAACACCATATTTTTTTGCAATTCCATAAAGAGTTTGCTTGCGGCGTACGCGGTGTTTTTTATATTCCTTAATGCGTGATTGTGTTAAACCTTGTGCTCCAGATGGTATCAATATAATAGCGCCAGCTTTCAATCCAGATCGTAAATCAGGATTTAATTGTAGTAGCTCAGCTTCGGTCACGTTATATTGCTTAGCTAGCGAGGTCATGGTATCGTCTTGCTTTACAACATGCTCTTTATAATTCTGGAAGAATGTTGAGGATTCCGCTTTCGCGAAAGCAAAAAACATCAACACTAATACTATCAATAATCTTTTCATCTTATTCCCATTCTATGGTTGCCGGCGGTTTTGAGCTAATATCATACACTACTCTATTAACGCCTTTTACTTTATTTATTATTTCATTACTGGTCGCCTGCAGGAACTCGTAGGGTAAATTTACCCAATCTGCGGTCATCCCATCTGTACTTTCTACGGCTCTTAAAGCTACGCATTTTTCATAAGTACGTTCATCACCCATCACACCTACACTATTCACTGGCAGTAAGATAGCTCCAGCTTGCCAGACGCTATCGTATAAATTCCATTTTCTTAAGTTATCAATGAAGATGGCATCTACTTCTTGTAGAATTGCTACTTTTTCTGGCGTGATATCTCCTAGAATACGTATCGCTAGTCCTGGTCCTGGAAATGGATGACGACCTAAAAGATCTGAAGCCATACCCATGGATTTTCCTACACGACGTACTTCATCTTTAAATAATGCCTTAAGCGGTTCTACAATTTTCAACTTCATAAAATCTGGCAATCCACCTACATTATGATGTGATTTAATCGTGGCACTAGGTCCACCAGTAGCACTTACACTTTCTATCACATCAGGATAAATGGTTCCTTGTGCTAGCCATGTTACATCCTGTACCTGATGCGCTTCATCATCAAAAACTTCAATGAACACACGACCTATGGCCTTACGTTTTGCCTCTGGATCGTCCAGTCCTGCTAGTGCGTCCATAAATCGTGCCGAAGCATCTACTCCTTTTACGTTCAATCCCATTCCTTCATACTGATCCAGCACTTGGGTGAATTCGTTTTTACGTAGTAATCCATTATTTACAAATATGCAGTATAGATTTTCTCCTATCGCTTTATGCAACAACATCGCCGCAACAGATGAATCTACACCACCAGAAAGTCCTAATACTACTTTATCATTTCCTATTTGTTCTTTAAGCGCATCTACCGTTTCTTCTACAAATGCGTTAGGTGTCCAGTCTGGATTTACCTGTGCAATGTTTACTAAAAAATTCTCGAGCAACTGTTTTCCATCTGTAGAATGATATACTTCTGGATGGAACTGGATCGCATAGGTGTCTTCACCATCAATGCGATACGCTGCATTTGCAACATCTGCAGTGCTGGCTAGTCTAACGCCACCGGTAGGTAGTTCCTTAATAGTATCACTGTGTGACATCCATACCTGACTACCTTTTGAAACGTTTTTAAATAGCGCTTCATCATCTTTAATCATCTCTAGGTGTGCTCTACCATATTCTCTAATGTTAGACGGCGCTACTTCACCACCATGAAAATGTGCTAGATACTGCGCTCCATAGCATACTCCTAATAATGGCTTTTTACCACGGATTTGTTCTAGGTCTATGTGAAATGCTTTTTCACTGCGCACAGACATAGGACTTCCTGAAAGGATAATCGCTTTGTAATCTTCTAACTGATCTGGAACTTTGTGATAGGGATGAATCTCTGAATAAATGTTGAGTTCCCTTACGCGGCGTGCAATTAACTGTGTGTACTGCGAGCCAAAATCTAGTATTAATACCTTATCGTGTTGCATGCGCAAATTTACTTTTTTAAGTGCTAACCTAAATCTGTAAATCACACTTTTGTCAACGAGTTTTTAAGAAATGAAGATTTCTTAGTAAGCAATCAAAAATTAAACTTTAATCTTCTAAAACAATCGTCGTAAACCGCTGATCCAAAGGATCTAATTGATTCTTTAAGGTAGTAATCAATTGATCACCATACTCTTTATAGAAACTAGCGAAGTTTTCTTTGCGCTCTTGCAAGTTATGTTGTGGAAACAATTCTAATTGTAAAGCAGTTGCTCTAGTAATGTAGTCGCTTAGTTTTCGTTTTTGAGCCTTAAGCAGTCGCTTCTCTAGGTGATTTAAACCGTTGATTTGTTTTTGCTCTTGAGCACCTACAGCACCTTTAAAGGATGGATCAGTTTGTTGTGCAAGCTGATGTAATTCTTCAAATTGCATCCTTAAATGATCACGTTGTCTTGTAAAATCAATCGTAATCTCACTGTGCTTTTTTGTAATAAGTTCTTCTAATTGATGCTCTTTCAAAAACAAATCTGAAATCTTTAAGTCTAGTTTATTCAGTTTTTGTTGTTGCTTTTGGGACATCAACAATGCAGAATTACGCATCAACAAAATAGGAAAGGGAACCTTTTGTGAATCAAAATAGTTTTTTAATTCTAACCAGTACGCCATCTCACCGCCACCACCTATATAGCACAAATTAGGTAAAATTACTTCTTGATAAAAAGGCCTTAAAATCACATTAGGTGAAAAACGTTCTGGATGATTCTTTAATTCTTGTAGGATCTCATCCTTTGTAAGAGAAAGGTCTGTATTAATAACCTTAAACAAGTTATCTTCATAAACGATGCGTTCTCTTAATTCATCTGTAAGGTAAAACAGGTTGATTTCACGCGGATTCACTTGTACTTTATAACTATCTGGCCAGTTATCAATAGTTTTTGAAACCTGCTTAAAACTAGTCTGATTCAGTAATTCTTCTTCAAAATATGGAATCATTAACTTTTTAACTCTAGCGTCATCACCGTCTACTATAACTAATCCATCGTTACCAAATAATTGATGCGCCAGATATCGTGTAGCGTCTGCTAAATTATCATGATGCAGATAGGATTTTTCAAATAAATCGATCACAAATTGCGCGTTATCACTATTACCTAAAAGCGTTCTCAATTCTTTAAGAACCAGCTCTAATCCTTTTGTATCTAACCTACCTACCGCACCAGATGATTCACGATCCCAAACTAGTTTTCTACCTTCATAATTAAAATACCGGATTTCTTCAAAATCATGATCCTCTGTCGCCATCCAGTAAATAGGCACAAAATCATACTGCGGATATTGTTGCTTTAATTGCTTACATAAATTGATTACAGATAGGATTTTGTACAAAAAGTATAATGGTCCCGTAAATAAATTAAGCTGATGACCTGTGGTAATTGTAAAGGTATTTTGATCCTTTAACAGCTTAATATTTGCTGTAGAGTGTTCTTTATCATCTAATTGCTTGTATTGATCTAACAAACTATCAACTAGCTTATTACGATTAGCAATAGGAAAATGATCACCTTTTAAATCGATCTGATTTTTAAAGTTTTCTAGTGCAGGATCAAAACCGTAAAAACCTTTTAACACATCAGATCCATCCATATAATCACACATCAAATCACTGAAGTAACGGGCATCTTTGTAATCTAATTTTTCTATGGTCATGGGTGAAAGATACTTCTAGAAGTGTGAAATGATTCTTAATTGATGGTTATGAGTATTGAGGTTTTAAGTATTCCGCTTTCGCGAAAGCGGAACAACATCAACTATCCTACTCCTTAAGTTTTTAACGGTTTAAACGCAGTCCTGTGATCAATTGCTTGAGTTGCAGTTTTAGGTCTTCGCCAGCGCTATAAATCAATTGTTCATCTGTAGGAAACGGCACTGCTACTGGATTAAGCGTTTCTAAATAATCTGCGTCTAGGGCGCGACGATCACCTTCTACTCTACCATAGATATAAGAAAAGATGTAGTTACTCACTAGTGGAAAACGGTCAATTAATTGACCATCTCGACGGTTTTTAACTAATACATTTGCGTCTATGGAAGCCTCTTTGTTTTGGGTGCTTTGAAAAACATTTGCGCGTACGGTAATAAATCGATCTGTTTTTATGTCATTTCCTAGGCTGTCTTTTCTAACATTCCCGTTTGCATCTAATTCATAGTTAAAGCCGTCCTTTATACTACGTTCTTTTTGCAATTCACGTTGCAACACCTGATCTGGTGAAATCAATATATTACGAAAAGCGATGTCCATGTCATAATCATAAGAAAGGTCTGTTTGTTGTTTTACATGATAAACCGTCCACTGATCATTAAGTCCAAAGGTTGAAAAATTAAGTAATTCTTCTTCTAGTCGTTGTGGGATTACTTGCTGTGTATCATTGCGCAGGCTTACTAAAATATAATCAGTTCCTTTTTCTAAGGCCTGATCCATTAAATAGCCTACATCCCTATAATTAGGGTTAATATTATTGACATATTCTAAGTCTTTAAAAATTTGTCTAGCCTGTAACGTATTTGCATTAGTTAATTGATTACGAGCTTGTTCTAACAAATGATTTGATAAGGTCTGTCTAGAGCTGATGATGTTTTGTGAGTAATCTTTGAATTTAAATTTGGCTTCTTTTCCGCTAGAATAAAATCGTAATGGCAACAACGGGCGGATTTTTGCCTGTCTGTTTTCCATTGCTACATAGGTTTCATAGATAGGCTCTAAAACATTAGGATTAGGATCTGCTGTTAAGCGATTGAGTAGTATTTGATCCTCGGCCACTGCTTTTTTAAACGCGCTTTCTAGTAAAACGACAAATTCTTCTTTGCGTCGTGCATCCTTATCATTACGCAAGTTTTCTACCGCACGATCAATAGCTAGATCAAAATTTCCAGTATTGAGTGCTTCTTCTGTTTTACGCACACTATTACAAGAAGTAATTACGAGAATAAAAAGTGCTATAGGTAGTAGTCTTAACATATCTGTTTTATTTTTCTTTAGGTTGATAACAAGGCAATAGTTGATTTGAAACCTCTCCAAAACCTATTCTTACTGGACCATTATCACAATAACCGCGCATGGTAACGGTATCGTGATCTTGAATAAATTTACGTTCACTACCGTCATTTAATTTTACTGGTTTTTCACCACGCCAGCTTAACTCTAGCATAGATCCATAAGAATCTGGTGTAGGTCCAGAAATCGTACCACTTCCCATCATATCACCACTATTTACGCGACATCCATTAATGGTATGGTGCGCTAGTTGTTGTGACATATTCCAGTACATATGTTTAAAATTAGATTTACATACGGTAGTAGGTTTACCATTTTCTGGTGTAATATCGACTTCTAGATGAATATCATAAGACTTTTTACCAGTAGATTTTAAATAATCTAGGACTGGTTTTTCCATCGCAGGACTTTCTGTTCTAAACGGTTCTAACGCGTCTAAAGTAACAATCCATGGCGATATAGAACTTGCAAAGTTTTTTGCTAGAAATGGACCTAAAGGTACATATTCCCATTTTTGAATATCTCTTGCACTCCAGTCATTAAAAACAACCATCCCAAAGATATAATCCTCGGCATCATTTACAGGGATAGGATGTCCCATCATATTAGCATCTGTCGTAATAAATGCCATTTCTAATTCAAAATCTACTAATCTACTTGGACCGAATACTGGTTGATCTGCACCAGCTGGCATCGTTTGTCCTTGTGGTCTATGGATAGGGATTCCAGATGGAATAATTGTACTAGACCTACCATGATAGGCTACTGGTAAGTGTAACCAGTTAGGTAAAAGTGCATTGTCAGGATCACGGAACATAGTCCCTACATTTGTCGCATGCTCTTTACTGCTGTAAAAATCTGTGTAATCACCTATTAAAACTGGTAATTGCATTTCTACTTCGTCCATATTAAAAATCACGCGATCACGATGTTCCTTATGATCTCTAAGAATTGGATTGTCTTTATCAAAAATATCTCCAATCCTATTACGTACTAATCGCCATGTCTTTTTACCATCTGAAATAAAATCGTTCAAGGTATCTTGCATGAACATATCATCTGTAAGTGGTACGCCATCAAAGTAACCTAGCTCCTGCAATGCTCCTAAATCTATAGCACAATCACCTATACGTGTACCTATAGTAATTACATTATCTCTAGTTAGAAAAACACCAAAAGGAATGTTTTGGATAGGGAAATGAGTATCATTACTATATCCTATCCAGGAGCGTCTATTAGGGTCGTTAGTTTTTAGTGGCATAATTTGTAATTATTACATGTTAAAAAGTACTAACCAAATATATCATAATACTATAATCTAAATAAGGTTAAGTAGTATTTTTGTTTCAATCTTAACTAAATTATCATGAACGTTCACGATCAAGAAATCTTTCAACTCATAGAAGAAGAGCGCCAAAGACAAACCACAGGTTTAGAACTTATAGCCAGTGAAAATTACGTAAGTGACGATGTACTCGCAGCAGCTGGTTCCGTCCTTACAAACAAATATGCCGAAGGATATCCTGGAAAGCGATACTATGGTGGTTGCGAGGTTGTGGATCAAATAGAAAACATTGCTATTGAAAGAGCAAAAGAACTTTTTAATGCAGAGTACGTAAATGTACAACCGCATTCTGGAAGTCAAGCTAATACAGCAGTATTTCACGCCTGTCTTCAACCAGGTGACAAAATTTTGGGTTTTGATTTAGCTCATGGTGGTCACCTAACACATGGTTCACCTGTTAATTTTTCAGGTAAATTATATACAACCTCTTTTTACGGAGTAGATCAAGAAACTGGATTGTTGAATTATGATACCATTCAAGAAATAGCCGAAAGTGAACAACCTAAGATGATTATTGCAGGTGCTTCTGCCTATAGTCGTGAAATAGACTATGCTCGTTTCCGTGAAATCGCAGATTCTGTAAATGCTATATTGCTTGCAGATATTGCTCATCCAGCTGGATTGATTGCAAAAGGTATCTTACAAGATGCTGTACCACATGCTCATATTTGTACGACAACTACTCATAAAACCTTAAGAGGTCCTAGAGGTGGTTTAATAATAATGGGAAAAGATTTTGAAAATCCTTTCGGTCAAACTTTAAAGAATGGAAAATTAAAAAAGATGTCAAGTTTGCTCAATTCTGGCGTATTCCCAGGAAATCAAGGCGGACCTTTAGAACATATTATCGCAGCAAAAGCGGTTGCTTTTAAAGAAGCATTGTCAGAAGATTTTTTACATTATATGGTTCAAGTAAAAAAGAATGCCCAAGCGATGGCAAAAGCATTAATCGATTTAGATTATAATTTAATTTCTAATGGAACGGATAACCATATGATGCTTATTGACTTAAGAAATAAAAACATTACCGGAAAAATTGCAGAGGAAGCTCTAGGTAAAGCTCATATTACAGTAAATAAAAACATGGTCCCTTTTGACACAGAATCTCCTTTTGTAACTAGTGGTATTAGGGTAGGAACAGCGGCAATAACAACAAGAGGATTAATCGAGGACGATATGGTGAAAATCGTGGAGATGATTGACAGTGCTATTATAAATCATTCTAATGACGGTCTTCTTAATAATATTTCATCAGAGATTAAAGGCTGGATGATCGATAAGCCATTATTCAGAAGATAGTAATCAGCAGGGATTTGTTGCGCGATTAGCAATAATTCATAACTACGATATATAGAGACAGTCACTTAAAGAGTGGCTGTTTTTTTGTGTGCAAATGTTTGACATACGATTATTAGTTATGCTTGTTCATTATTCGATTAGCAAGCTCTTATTATGATTAACCTGCAATCTGTTAAATCAACTAAAAATAAGACATAAAAAAACCCTTACTTAGTTAAAAGTAAGGGTTTAAAAGAAGGCGGCGACATACTCTCCCACAAAATAGCAGT